>CAVSZE010000016.1:0-40840 GCA_963732375.1 uncultured Gammaproteobacteria bacterium | reverse complement strand
CGCGGAACCATTGCTCCGTGCGTCGCAGATCCACGACGGAAAATGCGACCTGGTTGAGTGGGGGCGGTTGCTTCATGTTGCGGACTCGGAGTTTCGAATCATGGACTGTGGACTCGGGGCGACGGCGCAGCGTGGACGTTACGCAAGTATTGCCGAAGCTGCCGTCCAATGTGACTCCCTCGATGGGGGTGGGCGCGCATTGCCGGCCACAGCCAGCAGCAACGGGTCCTCTCGTATCCCGTAAACTGACCGGGCACCGACGGTGAGTCCAGATGCCTGACATGCCGCACGCGCGATTCCGGATGCCGCGGAGGCTGCTCTGGGTTGCGCAGCCAGGCACTGACGAGACAGTGCTGCTGGAACCCAGCGCCATGGACACGAAATAGCCAGGATGTTTTTCATGCCATACCTGCCGCTCAAATTGCTGCCCACTGGGCGCGCGTGTGTCGTTAGCGCTGCGCTGGTGTGCTGCGCGATCCTCGCCCCTGTCGCCGCATCGCAAGCGGCACCGAAGACCGACATCGTCTATTTCAACAATGGCGACCGGCTGACCGGCGAGATCAAGGGCCTGGACAAGGGCAAGCTCGAGCTGAGCACCAGCACGGCGGGCACCGTGAACATAGAGTGGGACAAGGTTGCTCGCATCGAGACCGGCCAGTACCTGGAGGTCGAAACGTCCAGCGGAACGCGTTTCCACGGCCGCGTGCCCGAGGAGCAGCAATCGGGCTCGATACGCCTCGCGGCTGACGGCGAAGCGGCCGCGGAGCCTGTCGCGATGGCCGACGTCGTCCGCATCGCGACCATCGACAACGGCACGTTCGTCCAGCGGCTCGATGGCTACCTGACCGTGGGACTCAACTATGCCAAGGCCGACAGCCAGACGGAATTCGACTTCAGCGGCGGCCTGAGTTCGCGTAACGAGATCAGGCAGTGGTCACTGGATGGACAGGCGACGGTCAACGCGCAGTCCAACGCCCCGACCACGAGCATGTACGACGTGACTCTTGCCAACAAGCGCTTCATGCGGGACCGGTGGTTCCAGCAGTACGTCGGCTCGGTCCAGGGTAACGACGAACTCGGGCTCAACATTCGCGAGATCCTCGGCGCCGGCATCGGCAGGTTCGTCGTGCAGAACCTGCACAGCGAATGGTCCGTCGTCGCAGGGCTTGCCTATGCCCGCGAGAACTTCAAGGACGAGTCGACGCGGAACAGCGTCGAGGGATTGCTGTCGACCGAGTATTCGTTCTTCCGCTACGACACGCCGAAGCGCTCGGTGGATGTCGGGCTCGCGGTGTTTCCAAGCCTGACCGAATCGGGGCGCATCCGTGCCGAGGCGGACGTTGATTGGCGCATCGAGCTGGTGGAGGATTTCTTCTTCGACCTGAGCTTCTACGGCAGCTACGACAGCAAGGCGGACCCGGAAGCGCCCTCGAACCTCGACTACGGGGTGATTACCTCACTCGGATACACGTTCTAGCGTGTCGCCGGCTGGCGCCGTGCCGTCCGCCTCGGGCGTTGCCGCCCCGGGTACCCGATGCGATTGGCCGGTGACCAGCGCCGTTGCAAGCACGACGACCATGACGGCGCCGAACGGGAACCCGACCAGCTTGCCGGTCGCGGATGCGGTGATGAACAGCAGCACGGTGATCAGTCCGCGTGGCGCAACCCAGACGAGCTGCTGCCGGTTACCGACGCGCAGCAGCTTCAGGATTCCAACCCTGCTCGCGTAGATGACGCCGACCATGACGGCCGCTATCGCCCATACGCGCCAGTCAGCCATTTCGCGGACGTCGGTCCAGTAGCCAAGCATGATGAAGAAGACGCTCTTGACCGCGAATGTGAGTTCGGCAACCAGGCCCTTGAACTCGGACAGCGTGGTGTCGTAACGCGGGCGGTGCATGGACTTGAGCCATGCGTTCCACTCGAGCAGCCGCGGGTTATTGAGCAGCAGGCCACAGACCAGGATCAGTATCAGCGGTGACAGGTGCAGCATCTTGCCGACCGCATAGAGCAGCAGCAGGCCCGCGAGTATCGGCACGAAGCGGATGTGCCCTTCGATCCGGTTGATCAGGAAGAAGATTCCAAGCGCGGTGACGATTGCGGCAAGCAGCGACAGCGCGCCTCCGCCGAGCAGGCTGGCAAGGAACCGGTCCATCGACCCGCCGGAAGAGAGCCACGCATAGAAGACCAGCACTCCGATGATGTCTGACAGCGAGCTTTCGTAGACCACGAATTCCCGGGCCTTGTCCGGCAGGCCCACGGCGCTGGGGATTGCTACAGCGCTGGAGATCACCGCGAATGGCATGGCCGCCAGCACCGCGGTCGACCAGTCGTAACCGAGCAGCCTTCCGAACAGCCAGGCGAAGACCGCGAGCGTTACCAGAAACCCGGCCAGCGCCGCGCCGCTGGACCGGGCGATCAGCGCCGCGCGCTCGCGGCGCAACTCGAGATCCAGCGAGCCTTCGAGCACGATCAGGATCAGGCCGATCGTGCCCACGACCGGCAGCAGCGCTTCCACGAACCTGAGCTCGAGCCCGCTGCGGTCCAGGACTTCCCTGGCAATCATGCCGGTCGCGATCAGCAGCACGACACCCGGCACCTTCGTGCGACGGCTCACCACCTCGAGCAGGTACGCAAATACGAACAGGCCCGCCAGGACCAGCAGGGCGCGGTCGGTCATCAGCCTGGTTCGGTTCCGCCGCCGAGCAGCGTTCGACGCGACACGACCGGCGCCGGCTCGGGTTCCTCTGCCACGTGCAACGCTTCGGCCGCGGACTGTGCCGCGACCTGCGCGGCCTCGTGGTCCGTGAACTCGGACATCGGCGAGAACAGCGCGCAGCTGCCCACCAGGCCGAACCCAGGAAGCTCGCTGACCAGCAGGTCGTATTGTCCCGACGGGAACGCCAGTCGCACGCTGCCGCCGGTGATCCATGTCGCCCGATCCGACTCCGACGGGATCACGACCAGGTTCATGAACCAGGGCGTGACCATGATGCCGGCGTGGCGCCCGTCGACCTCGCGGAAGCCGATCGCCTCCACCGCGATCGTCGGGTTGTAGATCGGCAGCCCCTTCATGGACAGCGCAGCCCGGCGATACGCGTTTGCGAGCTGCACGACCGGGTGGGCGAGCGGCGAAGTGCCGCCCGCGCTGCCGAGCACCATGAACTTGCTCTTCTCGGCGTCGCAGTTCGGGCAGCGCCAGGTGTCCGGGAGCCGGGAGAACGGCGTACCCGGTTGAACCTGTTCGACCTCGTCGCCGAGCGCCGGGTCGTACACCCACCAGCAGATCCCGCACTCCAGGCGGGTGTCGTCGTCGAGCTTGGAGCCGTCCCCGAGGTAGCTGCCCTCGAACGTGCTGCTCATGACGCGTACGCCAGAATCATTTCCGGGAGCCGCCCTGCGGATTCGGCGAGGTCCTCGCGGGCGGCGAGTGCCGCGACGGGCACCCCGCCGATTTCGAGCGTGTCGAGGATCACCTTGTCCATCGAATTCAGGTACTGCACCGCCCAGACATGCCGGAGGCCCGACGCGAAGATCCGGCAGCTGCCGTAGCCGCCGCCGCGGATCACCAGCGGAATCTGGCCGAGTACCGTCGTCAGCACCTCGGCATCTGCCTCGGTAATCGGCAGCAGCGTGAAGTTGATGACGTGGTTTTCTTCCCCCGGCTGGTAGGCGGCCGAGCGCTGCTGCAACTCGGTGAGCAGCGCGAGCGAATTCATCGCACCCTGCGGCAGCCGATCGGGCATCTGGATCGACTCCCTGGGCATGTGCTCGGCCGCATGCAGCACCGCCTGTGGAATCCTGGCGGCCTCGAGCCAGTCGGTCTTCGTGCCGTCCTGCGACGTCGCTTCGACGTACCAGAGTCCGGTGAGCACCGATTCGGCGAACGTGTAACCGACATTGCCGCCGACCGATCCCCAGACGTCGCCCTCGCCCAGCACGTCGAGGATGGTGTCGCGGTCACCTGGTTCCAGCGAGCGCATGCTGATCAGGCTCGGCTCTCGGTCGCCTTCGGCGTGCTCGCGCAGCGCGGCCGCCGCCTCCTCGAGCACGGCGCGGGCGGCTTGCGACATGCTGTCGACTGGCCTCGCGTCGCGGCGTGGTCTCGTGGACGAGACCGGCATGTCCAGCAGCCGCAGCGATGGGTCCTCACCGGCCGGTGGCCGGGGCGGGTACCTTGGGCCGCCAGACGAGTGGATAGTCGGTCATGCGTTTCCTCCAGGCGCGGGCGCCGTCGCGGCGCCCTCGGGTGCCAGTAGCCGGTCACAGGCCTGCGCGAACACGGGCCAGTCTCTCATTCGCGCGACGAGTTCAGTCGCCTGGCCGTCTCTTACGAACACGACGGCAGGCAGGACGACGACGCCGAAAAGCGGCATTACGGTTGTCTCGTCGCGCCGGTCGATGATTCCCACGAACAGGCGGCCCCGGTAAGCGGCCAGCAGTTCACGAACCACGACGGCGACGTCGAGGCCTTCGGGCCGATGCGCGGTATCGCCGGTCAGGAACAGCAGGGCCCGCGGATGCGCGCCAGGAACGCGTCGAGGTCCGTCTTGCGCACGACCTCGCAGTCGTCCTGTGCCGCCAGGGCTGTCGATGATGCTACTCATCTTGGTTTCTCCGGGTCCTTGCCGGCAGGCTTCGCTGCGGAAGGCAGCGTCAGAAACCGCTCGTCGCCCTTGCGGTACGCGGCTTCCTCGGACGGGCGGCCGTCCTCGTAGCGCCCGAGCGCCAGCGCGTCGAGGACGACCGCGCCGGAGTCCGCACCGGCGCGCGGGTGACCTGCGACTCCCCAGGCGGCCAGTTCGGCAAGGCCGAGTTCGAGCGCCTGCGGCACCAGTGCGCGCACCCGGGGGGTGAGGCTGCCGCCATAGTCGGCAAGCTCGACAGGCTGCACGCCGACCAGGGTGAATGCCCGGGGCTTGTGGCCGAGCATCTCGAGCGATGCCAGTACGTCGTTCATCCCGGCCTGGTGCAGGCTCATCTTGTCGCGGTTCATGTAGCGCGGCACGTCTTGGTCGCGCGCCACCACCAGCGTGCCGGGTTCCCGGCCGCAATCCACTGCGTCGAACAGCAGCACGTGCGTCGCGTCCTGCAGCAGCGGGATCAGCGCGAGTCCGAGTGTCCCGCCGTCCAGCAGTTCGACCCCTGCCGGAAACTCCCAGGCCTGGTCGAGTGCCTCCACGCAGCGGATCCCGAAACCCTCGTCGGCCCACAGCAGGTTGCCTACGCCGAGCACCTTCACCAGGCGTCCGGCGGGATCGTCTCCTCGCGGATTCATGCGTTCAAGATCCTCCCGGCTGCACCCGCGGTCGGCGGGGCCCGGCTATGTTAGCGAGCTTTCGGGGCTGGAGGGTGCCCGGCTTGCGCGGAGCGCGGCTCCCTACATGCAGCGGGGCCGGTCTCTAGCCGGCCCCGTTGCTCAGACGTGCTGCCCGGAACCCGTGGTCAGCGGAAGAACCTCCATCCGCTCACCATCGAGCTGACCGTGGTCTGGCGGTGCGTCATGTCCTCTCGGATCGCCATGTACATGTGGACGATCGAGAACAGGACGACGATCCACATGGCCACGTTATGCCACGTGTGCACCATGAACGAGTTGCCGATCACCGTGAACACCCACCCGAAGACGGTGTACCAGGTGCTCTGGATGCCGACGCCTTCCGCGTACAGGGCGAATCCCGTCAGCAGCAGCACGATCGTTGGCAACAGGAACATCAGGAACATCGCCAGGTGCGCCAGCGGGTTGTGCCCGACGTACTCCTTCGGCTTGCCGATGAACAGGTACCAGCGTATCTCGCCGAACACTTCCTTCCACCAGTGCAGGTTCCAGAACGGGATGTAGAAGATCTGCCTCGCGTGCGGGCCGCCGACGAACACACTGTACAGCCGCAACAGGAACGCCACGCCCAGGATCATCCCCGCGATGAAGTGCGCCAACCGGATGTAGCCGAACATGAAGTGGTCGTAGGCCTCCCCGCCGATGCTCGGCAGTGGCGAGCCGATGAAGTACCCCGTCACGCAGAGCGTGATGATGCAGAGCATCGTCGTCCAGTGCCAGATGCGGGTCGCTGCGTCGTAGACGTACACCGGTCCGGGCTGCACGCCGACGGGCAGGATCGCCTCGCTGAACGCGCCTTCGCGCACCCGGCTCGCGGACGGTGTCGAGGGGTAAAAGTAACTCATGATTACCTCCTCAGCGCACCTTGACGCTGCTTACTTCGTTCCCGTCCATGTCCAGCACGTGGGTTGCGCAGGCCAGGCAGGGATCGAAGCTGTGGATCGTGCGAAGGATCTCGAGCGGCTTCTCGGGGTCGACCATCGGCGTGTCGAGCAACGCGGCCTCGTAGGCGCCAATGTTGCCGGCCGCGTCACGCGGGCTCGCGTTCCAGGTCGTCGGCACGATGCACTGGTAGTTCTTGATCGCCATGTTGTCGATGTCGATCCAGTGCCCGAGCGCGCCGCGCGGGGCCTCCACGAAGCCAAAGCCCTTGCAGGACTTCGGCCAGTTGTGCGGGTCGTGCGCCTGCTGGTTGGCCGTTGCCGTGTCGCCGGCCTTGATGCTGGCGATCAGCTTCTGGAATTCGTCCTTGAGTGCGTGCGCCGCCCAGCTGCACTCGAGTCCGCGAGCGGCCGTGCGGCCGAGCGTGGAGAAGAGCGCCGTGACTGGCACGTCGAGTGTCTTGAGCACCATTTCCACGGGCTCCTTGAACTCCGGGATGCCCTTGGCGTAGCCGATGACGTAGCGGGCCAGCGGGCCCACTTCCATCGCATGGCCGTTCCAGCGCGGTGCCTTGACCCAGGAGTACTTCTGGGACTCGTCGAACTGCTCGAACTGGTTGCCGTTGCGCTTGGCATTGCCCGGGTCGAAGTTCGGCACGGTCTCGCCTTCGAAAGGATGCAGGCTTGCCGTGTCGCCCGCGTACTTGTACCAGGAGTGGGCGATCTCCTCGCGGATCTCGTCCATCTTGCCGAGGTCGACGTCGTGAACCTCGTTCAGGTTGCCGTCGATTATCGCGCCGCGCGGCATCATCAGGTTTTCCGGGCTGTAGTCGTTCGCCGTCCGCGGGACGTCGCCGTAGGACAGCAGGTACTTCGACGACAGGCCGCCGCCCCAGCTGCGCCCAGTCCTTGTAGAAGCTGGCGATCGCGAGCAGATCGGGAATGTAGACGTTGTCGATGAAGTCGATCGTGCGATCGATGATGCTGCTGACCTGGTTCAGCTGCACCATGTTGATCGCGCCGACCGCGCCGACGTTGTTGAGGTTGATCGGCGAGGGCACGCCGCCCACCAGCCAGTTCGGGTGCGGGTTCTTGCCGCCGAAGATGGTCTGGATCTTGACGATCTCCTTCTGGAAGTCGAGCGCCTGCAGGTAGTGGCCGACCGCCATCAGGTTGGCCTCGGGCGGCAGCTTGTAGCCCGGGTGGCCCCAGTAGCCGTTGCGGAAGGGCCCGAGCTGCCCGCTCTCGACGAACTTCGTCAGCGTGTTCTTCAGGTCGCGGAAGTAGCCCGGCGAGGACACCGGCCACGACGAGATCGACTGTGCCAGCTGCGAGGTCGCGACCGGGTCGGCCGACAGCGCGCTCACCACGTCCACCCAGTCGAGCGCATGCAGGTGGTAGAAGTGCACCAGGTGATCCTGCGAGTACAGGGTCAGGTGCATGATGTTGCGGATCGTGTTGGCGTTCTCCGGGATCGGCATGCCGATCGCGTTCTCCACCGCGCGCACCGAGGCGAGCGCGTGCACGCCGGTGCACACGCCGCAGATGCGCTGCACGAAGGCCCACGCATCACGCGGGTCGCGACCGCGGAGGATTACCTCCAGGCCGCGCCACATCGTGCCGGTGGACACCGCGTTGCGGATGACGTTCTGTGCGTCGACGTTCACCTCGATGCGCAGGTGTCCCTCGATGCGCGTGATCGGGTCGACGACGGCGCGCCTGCCCGAGTCGTCGAGCTGAAAACCGTTTGGGGTCGTTGTAATGGTCATTTTCCAGTCTCCACTCGGTCAGACGCTCTTCTCGGACTCGCGGCTCGGCGAGTTCGGTTTCACCTTGGCCTGGCGCAGGGCCGTGAGCCCGGCGTGTGCCGCGATGCCGACGCCGACGATGGCGGCCGCCGCTACACCAACCCTGTTCGCGTTCGCCTCGATGCCGACCCGCGGGAAGGTGGCGAGCCGCTCGTAGAAGGGCCCGTTGTCCCAGAAGTCCGGCTCCGAGCAGCCGAGGCAGGGGTGGCCGGAGCCGATCGGGAACGAGACGGCCTCGTTCCAGCGCACCGTCGAGCAGGCGTTGTAGGTCGTCGGCCCGCGGCAACCGACCTTGTACAGGCAGTGGCCCTGGCGCGCGCCCTCGTCGTCGAAGGTCTCGGCGAACTGGCCGGCGTCGAAGTGACCACGGCGGTAGCACTTGTCGTGCACGCGCTGGCTGTAGAACATCAGCGGACGGCCCTGGCGATCGAGCGCCGGCAGCTCGCCGAAGGTCAGGTAGAAGGTGATGACGCCCGTCATGACCTCGGCGATCGGCGGGCAACCCGGAACCTTGATGATCGGCTTGCCGGTGATCACCTTGTGGATCGGCGTGGCCTGCGTCGGGTTCGGCTTCGCGGCCTGCACGCAGCCCCAGGAAGCGCATGAGCCCCAGGCGATGACTGCGGCGGAGTCGGCGGCGACTTCCTTCAGGCGCTCCACGAACGGACGGCCGCCCGGGATGCAGAACATGCCGTCTTCGCCGAGCGGCGGGTTGCCTTCGACCGCGAGGATGAACTGGCCCTTGTAGTCGCGGCGGATGTCCTCGATGCACTGCTCGGCCTGGTGGCCGGCCGCAGCCATGATGGTGTCGTCGTAGTCGAGCGACAGCATCGAGAGGATCACGTCCTTGGCGAGCGGGTGCGCGGAGCGAATGAAGCTCTCGGTGCAGCAGGTGCACTCCAGGCCGTGCATCCAGATCACCGGCACACGGGGCTTGGTCTCGAGCGCGTGCGCGATGCGCGGTGCGAACGCCGGGCGCAAGGCCCAGCGATGCGGCGCTCAACGAACAGAACTTGAGGAAACTGCGCCGGGAGATTCCCTGGCGACGGATCAGGTCATAGAAAGTCTCAGGACGACGCATGTCGTGCTCCCAGTGCTTGTTGTTATGCCACCGGAGCGTCGAACCCTGTCGATTCGAACCGCTGCCACGTGGCACCCGCTCCGGGCTGCGCGCCGACTGGCACTGCCGCCCGGCCTCGATTACGACACGCGAATGCTCTGCCTCGGCTCGAACGGAAATCAGTCGTAAATCTACTTAGATTTCCGTGGTATTGCGGCGCAGCAAAGCGCCCGGCGAGTTCCGGCCGGTCGATGGAAAGGGATCGAGGCGGCGCGCAACGTCGCCCAGGCGCGACGGCCCCGGCGACGGCCATCGGCGGCACAGCGGTTAGCGGAAGATGCCTTTCTCCAGGATCGTTCCCTGTCCGACCGGACGCCCTACGGCGATCCACAGCGTCCAGGTATTCAGCGACGTTCCGCCCAGGCCGATCGTTAGCGGGCCCACCATGGTTCGCCCCGCGATGTATACGGAGCCCCCGTAGATGGGCTGCAGTCCCTTCGAGTTACTCCACTCGTCGATTTCGCCTGTTTCCAGCCGCATCCCCGCATACAGCGCCTGGCCGCGGATGGACTGGATGTCCTTCAGCTTCCAGAGGTAGCTGCCATTCACGGTCCAGTACTCCGGTGCTCGCACTGAATTCAAGGGCAGGCCGGGAAAACTGCCCGGGCCGCCGAGGGCGAAGTCCCGGTCGACCGGGAGGGCCGAGTTGAAGGCCGTGCCGCCGGCCGCCGTCAGCCACACGATATCGCCCCGGACGGGAACAGCGATGCCGAGCCCTGCCTCCAGGCGCTCCCAGTCGCGGTCGGCGCCGAGCGAGGTATCGCTGCGCATGTATTCGATCGCGCCGACGATGCCATGGGTCGGGTTGAATGCGGTGTCGCGCGTGTCCCAGATCGCCTGCGAGACGATACCTGCGTCGGTCGCGTGAACGTCGCCGAGCGCGGGCGAGCCCGTGTCCACGGTGACGTCACGATTCGTGTAGAGATAGCCCAGCCGTAACTGGGCCCGGGTCCCGAAGTTGATGCCGAAATCCACGTTGCCACCCAGATCGTCGAACTGATAGTTCGCGATGCGCTCCTGGTCCACGTACAGGTTTTCGTAGCTTCGGGTCGAAGAAGAGCCTCGGTTCCACGAAGAAGACCTGGCCGACGTCGAGCGGCTGGTAGAGGCTGGTCGCGAGCATATTGCTGTACCCGAGCTGGACCTCGTTGCGCCACTGCAGTCCGAGGGAATTCAGCCAGCGACGGTCGGTCTTCATGTACAGCACGAAACCCGAGTCGTTGCTCGTCGTAGCGTACAACCCGACGTCGAACTGCACGAAATTCGGGCCCCAGCTCTTTTCCTTCGGCAGCCACTGCAGGGTCGGGTTCTTGGGGTCGCCGATCAGCTGGTAACCCACCGATTCGAGGTCCTTCAGTGCCGACATCTCGCGCGCCTGCTCGCTGATGCGCTGGTTGTCGACCCGGTCGCCGCGCTTGATGTCGGTGCGGGTCTCGAGATAGGCGGGATTCATCCACTCGAGGCCTTCGATCTGGACGCCGGCCACCCGTGCATCGATTTCCTGTGCGGTCGTGACATGCTGCCGCCAGGCGGCGTACTGCTCCGGCGGCACCGCATATTTCGCCAGTTCGCCTGCCGCGGCCAGCGCGGCCTTTTCGCCCAACGGAATCGTCTCCGGCACGCGCTCGAAATCGGCCGTGCCGATGTCACCCATGTGCACGTTGATCAGCACGTCGCCGGGTTTCAGCGTCTGCAGTTGCAGGCGCACGTTGGCTTCCAGCATTACGTCCATCGCGCGTGCCGCAAGCTGTGTCGCCGTCTGCAGCTTGTCGGGCGTGGTCGGTTCGGTGACCAGGTTGACGACGATGACCACGTCCGCGCACAGGTCGCGGGCGACATCCACCGGCAGGTTCCGGACCATGCCGCCGTCGTTCAGGATGTAGTTGTCGAGGTGAACGGGCGCAAAGAACCCCGGAATCGCCATGCTGGCGCGCATGGCCGTCGGCAGGTCGCCGCTGCCGAGCACCACCATCTCGCCGGACACCATGTCGGTTGCCACCGCGCGGTATGGGATCGGCAGCTTGCTGAAGTCGGACTGGCTGCGGGAATTCGCCACGTAGCTGCGCAGCAGGTCGTCGATGCCGCTGGTGTTGACGAGCCCACCGGGGACGATGATCTCCCGGTCCCGGAGCCCCAGGTCGAGGTTGTTGCTGTAGGTCACGCCGGCACTTTTCTGCTCGATCGGCGCCATTTCCCGCAGCCCCTGGCCGCCCACTACCTTCGGCCAGTTGATCCCGACCAGGAACTTCTGCAGGTCCTCGGCCGGGATGCCCGAGGCATAGCCGCCGCCCACCAGCGCGCCCATGCTGGTGCCGGCGATGCAATCGATCGGGATGTGCATTTCCTCCAGGACCTTCAGCACGCCCACGTGCGCGCCACCCTTGGCACCGCCGCCGGCCAGCACCAGGCCGACGCGCGGCCTGTGTGGCGTGGCGACCGGGGTCGAGACCGGCGCGGCAGGCGCCGCGCCACTGACGAACGCACCCTGGTCGGCCGGCGCGACCTGGCTTGCCGCAGTCGCGTGGCTGGCAACGACGAGGGCGGCCACCGCAGCAAGCACGCGCACACGGCCCCGGGGCACGAAGCGATAAGGTCGGAATGTCATTTCACCTGTCTCCACTCAGGGGCTGCCGCTGGCGACCGTCCGGGTCGAAGTTCGCGGGATCGAGCCAGCGCATGAACGAGGCCTCGCGCGCCGGCCACTCGCTGTCCAGCACCGAGAACCATGCGGTATCGCGGTTGCGGCCCTTATACACCACGGCCTGCCGGAAGATTCCTTCGAACGTGAACCCGAGCCGCTCCGCCGCGCGACGCGACGCGGCGTTCAGCGCGTCGCACTTCCATTCGTAGCGCCGGTACCCGAGTTCGAACGCGTGCTTCATCATCAGGTACATCGCCTCGGTGGCCGCGCGCGTCCGTTGCAGCAGCGGCGAGAAGGCGAGGTGCCCGACCTCGATGACGCCGTGCGTCGTGTCGACGCGCAGGTACGACGCGATGCCGGTGGCCTGGCCCGTTGCGTCGTCCACCACGGCGAAGAACAAGGGGTCCGTCGAGTTCTCGCGCGCCTCTAGCCAGGCGTTGTACTCCTCGAGCGTCGAAAACGGACCGCTGAAGAGGTAGGTCCACATGCGGCCGTCACGATCCAGTGAGTTCGCCGCGTGCAGGTCCGCGGCGTGACGCATGGCGCTGAGCGGCTCGAGCCTGCAGTAGCGTCCCCGCAGCACCGCGTGCTGCGGGCGCGCTGGCGGGCGCCAGTCGGGCAGCGCGGGTCCGACCGGCTGGCCCAGCGGATTCAGGCGCACTTCTGGATCATTCATGAGGTCACCCGTTCTGCCGAAGGCGCGTCCGTGAACTGCAACGCCGCGAGGCGCGCATAGAGTTCGTTGCTTCGTACCAGTTCCGTGTGTGTGCCCTGCGCGATGATGCGGCCGTGGTCCATCACCACGATGCGGTCCGCCTGCAGCACCGTGGCGAGGCGGTGGGCGATGATGATCGTGGTGCGGCCATGCATCAGTTGCTCGAGCGCCGCCTGCACCAGGCGCTCGCTCTCGGCGTCCAGTGCGCTGGTCGCTTCGTCGAGCAGCAGTATCGGCGGGTCGCGCAGGATGGCCCGCGCGATCGCGATGCGCTGCCGCTGCCCGCCCGAAAGACGTGTTCCGCGTTCACCGAGGAACGTCTCGTAGCCTTCCGGCAGCCTGCGGATAAACTCGTCGGCCGCCGCAGCTTTCGCCGCCGATTCGACCTCCGCGTCGCTCGCGCCGGGCCGCCCGTAACGAATGTTCTCGCGGGCACTCGCCGCGAACAGCACCGTGTCCTGCGGCACGAGGCCGATGCGGCTGCGCAGCTCGCGCGGATCGGCGGTCGCGATGTCCACGCCGTCGATGAGGATTCGCCCGCTGGAAGGGTCGTAGAAGCGCAGCAGCAGCTGGAAAGTCGTGCTCTTGCCAGCGCCCGACGGTCCCACGAATGCAACGGTTTCCCCGGGCCGGATGCCGAGGTCGAAATCGGCCAGCGCACTGGATTGCGGGCGCGACGGGTAGTGGAATGTGACGCGCTCGAAGCTGGATCTGGCCACGACCGGGTGCCGGCATCGGTACCGGGTGCTCGGGCGCGACGATGGTCGGGGTTGCCTGTTCGAGTTCCACCAGGCGTTCCATTGCCCCCGCCGCGCGCTGCACCTCGCCCCACATTTCACTCAGCGAGGCGGCGGAAACCGCCACGTACACCGCGTACAGCAGGAACTGGCCGAGCTGTCCGCCGGTCATCTCGCCCCGGATCACGTCGTGGGCTCCCATCCACAAGACGAAGGTGATCGCGCCGAAAACCAGCATCGTGGCGATAGCCGTGAGGCTCGAGCGCGTCTTCGTGCGGCGCACGGCCGCGCTGAATGAGTCCTCGACCGCCGCGTCGAAGCGTCGCGTATTGACGTCCTCGAGCGTGAAGGCCTGGACGGTATGGATAGCGTTCAGCGTTTCGTCGGCGATGCCACTGGTGTCCGCGATCCGGTCCTGGGACACGCGCGACAGCTTGCGGACGCGCCTGCCGAGCACGACCAGTGGCACCACGACGACCGGGACCAGTACCAGGATCATTCCGGTGAGGCGCGCACTGGTGACAGCGAGCATTGCGAGGCTGCCCACCATGGAAATGGCCGAGCGCAGCGTGATGGACAGGTTCACGCCGGCGATGGACTGCACCAGCGTGGTGTCCGCGGTCAACCGCGACAGCACTTCGCCGATGCGGGTGATCTCGAAGAATGCCGGGTCCATGCGGATGACCCGCGCGTACACCGCCTCGCGCAGGTCGGCCACGACCCGTTCTCCAAGCCACGTGACGAAGTAGAAGCGCAGCGCCGCAAACACGCCGAACACCCCGGCGGCGGCCATGAAGGCGCCGAAATACCGGTTGATCGTCTCGCCGCTGTGCGACGTCAGGCCCTGGTCGATCAGGTGCCGGAGCGCAATCGGCAGCGACAGCATCGCCGCCGCGGCGACCAGCAGCGCGAGCAGCGCCGCCACCAGGTGGGTCCGGTAGGGGCGAAGGTAGGGGACGAGCGCCTTCAGCGGCGCGAGCGAGCGGCCCTTGGGACGGTCGGGGGAAGCGGATTCGGGCATGGCGGGGTGCCAGTATGCCTCGCCAGGCAGCGCAGCGCGCAACACACTGCGGGCCGGGACGCCGCCCGATGCGGCGCTGGCAACGATCGAACGTTGCTGCGAGCATGGGCCACCTCCCGGCGCGACGATCATGACAGCAATACAATCCAACGGAATCACGCTCGAGTACGAGTCGATCGGCGACCCGGCGGCACCGGCAGTGCTGCTGATCATGGGCCTCGGCATGCAGCTGGTCGCCTGGGCGGATCCATTCTGCGAGCGGCTCGTGCGGCACGGGTTTCGCGTCATCCGCTTCGACAACCGCGACAGCGGCCTGTCGCAGAAGTTCAGCGAGCTCGGCGTTCCACGGATCGTCCGCGCGATGCTGCGCGCGATGCTCGGGCTGCGCGTCCGGTCGCCCTACGACCTTGACGACATGGCGCGCGACACGGTCGGGCTTATGGACGCGCTGGAGATACCTGCGGCGCACGTCGTCGGCGTCTCGATGGGCGGGATGATCGCGCAGCAGGTCGCGGCGCATCACCCGGGGCGGACCCTGTCGCTCACGTCGATCATGTCCACGACGGGTGCCCGCCACCTTAGGCAGCCGTCTACGCGGACTCGCCGCGCACTGCTGCGCCGGCCGGACGACCCGACCAGCGTGGATTCGATCGTCGAAAACTACGTGCACCTGTATGGCGTGATCGGCAGTCCCGGTTATCCGACGCCCCCCGCGGAACTGCGGTCGCGCATCCGCCGGGGCGTGGAGCGAAGCTATTATCCACAGGGTTTCCTCAGGCAACTCGGCGCGATCCTGGCGAGTGGCGATCGCAGCGCGGGGCTCGGCCGGATCACCAGCCCCACGCTGGTGATTCACGGCAAGGCGGATCCCCTGGTGCCCTGTGAGGGCGGGGTGGACACTGCCCGCAAGATCCGCGACGCCAGGCTGGTGCTGCTCGACGGCTTCGGCCACGATTTCCCGCCACAGCTCTACGACCGGTTCGCCGACATGATCGCGGCGCACGCCCGGGAGGCCGACGGCTCGGCTCTTCCTTCGCCCCCTTCCTCCGGGGTGGTCGGCAATCCCGCCGGCTTGGGATAGAGTCCGGGATCACCATCGCAAGTCGAGTACCAGGAGACCGGTCATGCGCGATTACACGAAGTTCTACATCGACGGCCAGTGGGTCGATCCAGCGCAGCCGCAGGCGCTCGATGTGATCAATCCGGCGACCGAAGGCGTGGCAGGCGTCATATCGCTGGGCACGCGCGCGGACGTCGATCGGGCGGTTGCCGCGGCGCGGCGCGCATTCGAGACATTCTCGCGCACCAGCCGCGAGGAGCGCGTAGCGCTGCTCGAACGCATCATCGCGGTCTACCAGAAGCGCCTCGGCGACATGGCCCAGGCGATTTCCGAGGAAATGGGCGCGCCGCTCGCCACGGTCGCGATGCCGCAGCAGGCGCCCGCCGGCCTCGGCCATTTCATGGTTGCGCTCGGCATCCTGAAGGAATTCGAGTTCGAGAAAATGCAGGGCACGACTGGTGTGGTGCGCGAGCCGGTCGGCGTGTGCGGCCTGATCACGCCGTGGAACTGGCCGGCGAACCAGATCGCGTGCAAGGTCGCGCCGGCGCTGGCGGCGGGCTGCACCATGGTGCTGAAGCCGTCCGAGATCGCGCCACTCTCCGGCCACGTGTTTGCGGAAATCCTCCACGAGGCCGGGGTGCCGAAAGGGGTGTTCAACCTGGTGGACGGCGACGGCCCGACAGTTGGTGCCGCAATCTCGTCGCACCCGGACATCGACATGGTGTCGTTCACCGGGTCGACCCGCGCCGGCATCCTGGTGGACAAGGCCGCGGCCGACACCGTCAAGAAGGTCGCGCTCGAACTCGGCGGCAAGTCGCCCAACATCATCCTCGACGGCGCGCCGCTCGAGCAGGCCGTCGGCCACGGCGTGCTGGTGATGATGAACAACACCGGGCAGAGCTGTAACGCACCATCGCGCATGCTGGTTCCTCGCAAGCACCTGGCGCAGGTCGAGGCGATCGCGGCCGCGGCCGCGGCGACCGTCGTGACCGGGGACCCGGCCGATCCGACGACCGGCATGGGTCCGCAGTCCAGCAAGACCCAGTGGCGCAAGGTGCAGTCGCTGATCGAGCAGGGGATCAAGGAGGGCGCGAAGGTCGTCTGCGGCGGCCCCGGGCGCCCGGAGGGCCTGGATCACGGCTATTACACCAGGCCCACGGTCTTCAGCAACGTCACCAACGACATGACTATCGCGCGCGAGGAGATCTTCGGGCCGGTGCTGTGCATCCTGCCCTATGACACCGAGGAAGAGGCGATCCGCATCGCGAACGACACTCCGTACGGGCTCTCGGCCTACGTGTTCGGCGACACCCATGAACACGCGAGCCGCGTCGGTTCGCGCATCCGCGCCGGCAACGTGCACTTGAATGGCGCCGGCCTCGACATGGCGGGCTCGTTCGGTGGCTACAAGCAGTCCGGGCTCGGCCGCGAATGGGGTGCGTTCGGCTTCGAGGAATTCCTCGAGACCAAGTCGGTGTTTGGCGCCGTGCCGATGGAGAATGCGGGCTAGTCCGCGCTTGCGACCCCAGGCCCGACCATCCTTGCCGGGTCGACGATTCGATCGAACTCGGTTTCGGTCACGTAGCCGAGTTGCAGTGCTGCGGCCTTCAGTGACAGGTCGTTGCGAATCGCGTGGTGCGCGACTTCCGAGGCCTTGTCATAGCCGATGACCGGCACCAGGGCCGTCACCAGCATCAGCGAGCGATCGACATTCTCCCGGATCCTCGCGAGGTTGGGCTCGGTACCCTCGACGAGGAACCTGCGGAAGTTCGTGCAGCCGTCCGAGAGGATCGTGATGGATTGCATCACGTTGAAGATGATCAGCGGCTTGTAGACGTTCATCTCCAGATAGCCGCTTGCGCCGCCGATGCCGACCGCAACGTCGTTGGCCATCACCTGGGCTGCGATCATCGTCAGTGCCTCGGCCTGCGTCGGATTCACCTTGCCCGGCATGATCGACGAGCCCGGCTCGTTCTCCGGAATGACCAGTTCCGCGAAGCCGGCCCGCGGACCGCAGGACATCAGGCGAATGTCGTTGGCGATCTTGTACAGCGAGACCGCAAGAGTGCGCATCGTGCCGGAGAACTGCACCAGCGCATCGTGCGCGCCCTGTACCGCGAACTTGTTGGGCGCGCTTGTGAACGGCAGGCCGGTGAGCCTCGCGATTTCCACTGCGGCGGCCTCGGCGAAGTCCGGGGCCGCATTGATGCCGGTTCCCACCGCCGTGCCGCCGAGTGCCAGCTGATATACGCCGGGCAGTGCGTTGTCCAGCCGCACGAGGTCGTCGGCCAGCATGGCTGCGTATCCCGACCACTCCTGGCCCAGTGTCAGTGGCGTCGCATCCTGCATGTGGGTGCGGCCGATCTTTACGATGTCCCGCCATTCGACGGCCTTTGCCGAGATGGCGTCGTGCAGCGCCTGCACCGCAGGAATCAGTCGCTGCATGGCACTCACGGCCGTGGCGATATGCATGGCCGAGGGAAACGTGTCGTTGGACGACTGCGCCATGTTGACGTGGTCGTTGGGATGCACCGGCGCCTTGCCGCCGAGTGGCGTGCCTGCCAGTTGGCAGCAGCGGTTGGAAATCACCTCGTTTACGTTCATGTTGAACTGCGTGCCGCTGCCGGTCATCCAGACGTGCAGCGGGAACATGTCCGCATGCCGGCCCGCCAGGATCTCGTCGCAGGCCTGGACGATCAGGTGGCAGGTCCCCTCGGCCAGCCGTCCCCCTGCGTGGTTGGCGATGGCGGCTGCTTTCTTCAGCGTGGCATAGGCCGTGACCATCTCTCGCGGCATCAGGTCCGTGCCGATGCTGAAGTACTCGAGCGAGCGCTGTGTCTGCGCACCCCACAGCCTGTCGGCTGGCACCAGGACTTCGCCGAGGCTGTCTGTTTCACTACGAACGTCAGCCATTGCCATCTCCGGTTGGCGCCGCGCCCCTTCCTCAGGCCGCGGTCACTGGTGGAAGGCGTCCGGCCCATGGCCGCGCTTCCTGCAACTGGTACGCCAGTTCCAGCAGCGTGCGCTCATCGCCGGTGCGTGCCGCGAAATGACTGCCGATCGGCAAGCCGGATTCCGACCAGTGGAGCGGCACGGACATTGCGGGCTGGCCGCTTGCATTCTGTACCGGTGTGAAGCCGACCAGGCCCATCAGCCGCTCCATTCCGGTCTCGAATGGCACGTCCGCGCCCAGCCAACCGATACGCGGGGGAGGCAATGCCAGCGTGGGCGTCAGCAGCAGGTCGTGCTTCGTGAGGAATTCCTCGCAGGTTGCCGCGGACTCACGCAGCGTCGCGATGGCTGCGTCGAGGCCCGCGCGATGCTTGGCGTAGTACTCGCGCAGCCCAAGCGTCCAGGGCTCGAGGTCCCGGTCCGTGACCGGGCGCTGCAGCTTTTTTTCCAGCGCTGTGGCGATGCTCGCGGCGCCCGATGCCCAGTAGAGCGCGAAAGCGTCCATGAATTCGCGCTTTGCCAGCGTGAGTGGCGCCGTCACGACCGAGTGCCCGAGGGACTCCAGCAGTCGAGCCGTGTCCAGCGTGGCGTTCGCAACTTCCGGATCCACCGGCGCGCCTGTCAGCGTCTCCAGGTCCAGCGCGATCCGGAGGCGTCGTGGATTCGCCGGCTCGACCATTCCGACCGGTTCCAGGACACGGTCGGCGCCGGTCCGTTCTGTGACCGCGAGCCATTGGGCGCTGTCGCGCACGGAGATCGTCTCGGCGTGGCTTACGGATATGTCCACTGGCCCGATCGGGCGGCCGAGCGGCACGTTGCGGCCCCGCGATGGCTTGAGCCCGAAGACGCCGCAACAGGACGCCGGCACGCGGATCGATCCGCCGCCATCGGTCGCCTGTGCGACCGGTACGACACGCGCGGCAACCAGCGCCGCGGCGCCGCCCGACGAGCCGCCGGTGCTGAAGTCGGTGTTCCACGGATTGCGGGCGGCGCCGTTCTGCAGCGGCTCGGTAGTGCTGGTCAGCCCGAACTCCGGCGTGGCGCTCTTGCCCAGGAAGACCAGCCCCGACCGCTCGAGCGCGTCAACGTAAGGCCCCTGGCCGGTGGCGGGCGACCGGCCGGTCGATCGAGAGCCGGACCTCGTGGGTAACCCGCGCACGTCGTCCAGGTCCTTGATGAACGTCGGTACGCCCGCGAGCGGGCCTTCGAGCGGCCCGCGCGCCGCCTCGCGCGCACGATTGAACGCCTCGGTGACGATGGCATTGATCCGCGACTCGACCGCCTCGGCGCGGCCCACCGCAGCGTCCACGGCCCCGAGTGCGGTCATGCGGCCGGCCTTGATGGCCTCCGCCGTGCCCACGGCGTCCAGCAGTGCCGGGCGCTCGAAGTGCGCGGATGTCTGTCGACCCGCGCAGGCAGCAATTGGACCCGCTGCCGCCGCGAGCACGGCGGCTTTCAGAAATCGACGACGCTCGAGGTCCTCGTCCATGCGCATGCCCTCTGCTTTTTCGACCCGCGGGCCGGGTACAGGTCGTCGAAACGTATCCCGCTATGGACAAGAACGCCAGTTTCACGCTGTCATGGGCAGCCACGCCCGTACTGGAGCGCACCGTGACCGACTACCGATCCCCCTGGATGGATGACGAACTCGAGATGTTCCGCGACGCGGCGCGGCGTTTTATCGAGAGCGAGATCGTGCCCAACGACACGCGCTGGCGCGAGCAGCACCACGTGGACCGCGAGATCTGGAACAAGGCAGGCGAGGTGGGATTGCTCTGCACCGACATACCGGCCGACTACGGCGGGGTCGGTGGCGACGCTCGCCACGAGGCCGTGGTGGCCGAGGAAATGGGCAGCCACGGCATCACCAGTCTCGGGCACACGGTGCACAGCATCGTGGCCCACTACCTGCTTAACCACGGCACCGAGGAGCAGAAGCACCGCTGGCTGCCGCGCATGGCGACCGGAGAACTGGTCGGCGCCATCGCGATGACCGAGCCCGGCGCGGGATCGGACTTGAAGGCCGTGAAGATGCGCGCGGTTCGCGAAGGTGGCGAGTACGTGCTGAACGGCTCGAAGACCTTCATATCGAACGGGTTGCACGCCGGGCTGGTCGGCGTCGTGGCGCGCACCGATCCGGATGCCGGCTCGAAGGGCATCTCGATCATCATGGTCGAGACGCCGGGGTTGGCTGGTTACCGCGTCGGGCGGGTGCTGGACAAGATCGGGCAGAACGGCTGGGACACGGCCGAGATGTTCTTCGACGATTGCCGTGTGCCCGCGGATTGCCTGCTCGGTTCGGTCGAAGGGCAGGGTTTCGTCCAGTTGATGCGCGACCTGCCCTACGAGCGCGTGCTGCTCGCGGTCGGCGGCGTCGCCGCGATGGAGTACGCGCTCAGGCTCACTGTTGAATATGCGCGTTCGCGCAAGCTTTTCGGGCAGGCGCTGCTCGAGATGCAGAACACCCGCTTCAAGCTGGCCGAGGTCAAGGCGCAGGTGCACGTGGCGCGCCTCTTCATCGACGACTGCATCGGCAAGCTCGCGGACGGCAAGCTGGACACGGTCACTGCGTCGATGGCCAAGCTCTGGATCACCGAGACACAGTGCAAGGTGATGGACGAGTGCCTGCAGCTGTTCGGCGGGTACGGCTACACGACCGAATACCCGATCGCGAAACTCTACGTGGACTCGCGGGTGCAGCGCATCTACGGTGGTGCGAGCGAGGTGATGAAGGAGATCGTGGCGCGGTCGCTGTGATGGGACCTCTGCAGGGCACCAGGATCATCGAATTCGCCGGCATCGGACCGGGGCCGTTCTGCGGCATGCTGCTAGCCGACCTCGGCGCCGAAGTAGTGCTGGTGGACCGCAAGGGCGGTGCGCTGCCGTTCAACGCGCAGCCGAAATTCGACCTGACCCGGCGCGGCAAGCGCTCCATCGCCTTGGACCTGAAGCAGCCTGGTGCGCCCGAGGTCGTGTTGCGGCTGGTCGAGAAGGCGGACGGCCTCATCGAAGGTTTCCGGCCTGGCGTCATGGAGAGGTTGGGCCTCGGCCCCCAGGCGTGCCTCGCGCGCAACCCGCGCCTCGCCTATGGGCGATTGACCGGTTGGGGACAGCACGGGCCGCTGGCCAACGCCGCGGGCCACGACATCAACTACGTCTCGCTCTCCGGCATCCTGTACCACGGAGGCCATCGTGACTCGGCGCCGGCAGTGCCGCCGACGGTGGTCGGCGACGTCGGCGGTGGCGCGATGTTCATGGCTGTGGGGCTGCTGGCCGCGATACTGAACGCACGCACCACCGGCCGCGGGCAGGTGGTCGACGCGGCGATTACCGACGGCTGCGCCTTGATGAGCACGCTGGTGCAGGGCCTGCGTGCGCAGCACCTGTGGGCCGACAGGCGCCAGTCGAATGCGCTCGACGGTGGCGCGCACTGGTATGACTGCTACCAGTGCGCCGACGGGGAATGGATATCGGTCGGCGCGCTCGAGCCGCAGTTCTACCAGCTGCTGATCGAGAAATGCGGACTGGCGGGCGAGGGCCTGGAGCGGGCGCAGTTCGACGTCGCGCGCTGGCCGGAACTGAAGCAGAGATTCGACGACCTGTTCCGGCAGAAGACGCGCGCCGAGTGGTGCGAACTGCTCGAGGGCACCGATGCCTGCTTCGCCCCGGTGCTGAATTTCGCCGAGGCCGCGGTTCATCCGCACAACCGCGCTCGCGACGTGTACGTTGAGATCGACGGCATCAACCAGCCGGCGCCGGCCCCTCGATTCAGCGGCACGCCCGCGGAAGTCCGGTCGCCGCCCGCGGCAATCGGCGCAGATGCCGGGCAACTGCTGCTCGAGGCCGGATACTCCACTGCGGAGATCGAGGCGCTCAGGGCATCCGGGACGGTCTGACGGGCGCATCGGCGTACGGCAGCACGACGAACTCTCCTGCGAGCTCACCGGCCCGCTCACCCTGGCACTCGAGGATTGCCGTCACGCGCACGCGTCCCGGCCTGCCCCGCCCGAGCGCCGAGCGGAGCTTTTCCCACTCGGCCGCATCGGGCGCACTCGCGGTTGCAGTGAAATCGGCCGCCATTGGTTGCTCGTAGCTCATCGTGTTGCGGCGAATGACGATGCGGCCCTCGAGCCCCTCGGCCTGCATGCGGACGCGGATCATCGACCAGGCGGCGAGGATCGCTAGCGCGGACGCGCTGCCGCCGAACACGGTGTCGCGGTGATTGAGGTTCGGCGCCATCGGCGCGGACAGCACGACCTGTTGGGTCGAGATCGACCGGACGGATATGTCCATGGCGCCCGACAGCGGGATGCGTTCGCGCAGGAAAGTCTCGAGCTCGTCTTCGCGCATGACACCCGCCTGTTGATCCCCGGTGGCATCCGGAGCGTAGAATCGGCTCATCGGACCCGCAAGGGGTCCGGGCAGGCATGCGGATCAGGCCTCAAGGGGGAAGAAATGACGGACACGGTTCTCGATGCGGTAATCAAGCATCCCTTCACCGAGGGCATCACGCCCGAGCACTGCGCGACGCTTGCGAGCCTCGCGCGGCACGTGAGCTTCGGCAAGGACGAGATCATCTTCAGCGAGGGTGATCCCAAGCACGAGTTCTTCCTGCTGCTGAGCGGGCGCGTCGCGCTCGAGATGGCGGTGCAGGACAAGACGCTGCGCGTGCACGTTGTCGAGGGCGGGGACGAACTCGGCTGGTCCGCGGTGCTGATGGGCGGAGGCAAGCGCTTCCAGGCGCGGGCGCTGGAGCCCGTAGAGGCGCTGGCGTTCGACGGCTACAAGCTGCTCGAGATCTGCCGCAAGGACAACGCGTTCGGCTACAAGATCATGCACCGGATGCTGGCGACGGTATCCGAGCGCCTTCAGGCCGCGCGCATGCAGGTGATGGACATGCATTCGCCCTTCGCCAGGAGGGCGGGGACCTAGTCCGTGTCTCTTCGCGGGTGATGCCCGTTCACATGCGAGTCGACTATCGGTCCAATTGGCAAAAGCAATTGGATCGACCGGTGCAGGAGCCCTAGGCTCGGCCATGAATCAGATGGCAAACGACCCGTGGAGAGAGAACCATGTCAACCGAAGCCAGGTGCCCGGTGTTGGGCGGCGCTCGCAAGCACACGGTGGCTGGGGCCACGACAAATGCGGATTGGTGGCCGAACCAGCTGAACCTCAAGGTTCTGCACCAGCACAGCTCGCTGTCCAATCCGATGGACAAGGGGTTTGTCTACGCCGAGCAGTTCAAGAGCCTTGATCTCGGGGCGGTCATCAAGGACCTCCACGCCTTGATGACGGATTCGCAGCAATGGTGGCCGGCGGACTTTGGCCACTATGGACCGTTGTTCGTCCGCATGGCGTGGCACAGCGCAGGGACATACCGTGTTTCCGATGGTCGCGGCGGCGGGGGTTCCGGGGCGCAGCGATTTGCGCCGCTGAACAGCTGGCCGGACAACGTCAACCTCGACAAGGCGCGCCGACTGCTCTGGCCGATCAAGCAGAAGTACGGCCGCAGGATCTCGTGGGCCGACCTGATGATTCTTGCAGGCACCGTCGCCCTGGAGTCGATGGGGTTGAAGACGTTCGGTTTCGGCGGCGGCCGCGCGGACGTATGGGAGCCGGAAGAAGACATCTACTGGGGCCCCGAGGGCAAGTGGCTTGCAGACGGGCGCTACAGTGGCGACCGTGACCTCGAGAATCCGCTCGCCGCCGTCCAGATGGGCCTGATCTACGTCAATCCGGAAGGGCCGAACGGCAACCCCGATCCAGTTGCTGCCGCGCGTGATATTCGAGAGACGTTCGCCCGCATGGCGATGGACGACGAAGAAACGGTCGCGCTCATCGCCGGCGGCCACACGTTCGGCAAGACCCATGGCGCTGCAGACCCGGGCAAGTATGTCGGTCCCGAACCCGAAGCCGCGGGCATCGAGGAACAGGGTTTCGGTTGGAAGAACACCTTCGGCACGGGCAAGGGGGACGACACGATCGGCAGCGGACTGGAAGTCACCTGGACCACGACGCCCACGAAGTGGAGCAACAACTTCTTCTGGAACCTGTTTGGCTACGACTGGGAACTCACGAAGAGCCCGGCCGGGGCACATCAGTGGAAGCCGAAGCATGACGCTGGCGCCGGGTCGGTGCCGGATGCGCACGACCCGTCAAAGCGACACGCGCCATCCATGCTGACCACCGACCTGGCCTTGCGGTTCGACCCCGCCTACGAAAAGATATCGAGGCGTTTCCACGAGAATCCGGATCAGTTCGCGGACGCGTTCGCCCGGGCCTGGTTCAAGCTCACGCATCGCGACATGGGACCGGTATCGCGTTACCTCGGCCCACTCGTGCCGAAGCAGTCCCTGCCGTGGCAGGACCCGATTCCCGCGGTGGATCATGAGCTGATCGGTGAGCAGGACGTTGCTGCGCTGAAGTCCAGGGTCCTCGGATCCGGACTCTCGATCCCTCAGTTGGTCACGACAGCCTGGGCGTCGGCTGCCACGTTCCGCGGCAGCGACAAGCGCGGTGGTGCGAATGGCGCACGCATTCGCCTCGCGCCGCAGAAGGACTGGGAGGTGAACCAGCCGACCGAACTGGCGAAGGTGCTCCGGGCGCTCGAGGCGATCCGGGAGGACTTCAACGGCGCGCAGTCCGGCGCGAAGAAGGTCTCGCTTGCAGACCTGATCGTCCTTGGCGGCTGTGCGGCCGTCGAGGAAGCCGCGAAGAAAGCCGGCCACGCCGTGAAGGTACCTTTCTCGCCGGGCCGCATGGACGCGTCGCAGCAGCAGACCGACGTGGACTCGTTCTCCGTGCTGGAGCCGATTGCGGACGGCTTCCGCAACTACGTCCGGAAGGGATACGAGGCGTCGGCAGCGGAGCTGCTGGTTGACAGGGCGAACCTGCTGAAGTTGACCGCTCCCGAGATGACAGCGCTGGTCGGCGGCATGCGCGCAATGAATGCCAACTTTGGAGCGACCGCACACGGCGTGTTCACCAGGCGACCCGGCTCGCTGACGAATGACTTCTTCGTCAACCTGCTCGACATGAACACCAGTTGGCAGAAGTCCGCCGCCGAAGGCGTGCTCGAGGGGCGTGATCGGGCTACAGGCGCGGCCAGGTGGACGGGCACCGTCGTTGATCTGGTCTTCGGGTCGAACTCCCAGCTGCGGGCGCTGGCGGAGGCCTATGCGTGCAGCGATTCAGAGCAGGCATTCGTCCGCGATTTCGTGGCGGCCTGGAGCAAGGTGATGAACCTGGATCGCTACGACCTCGCCTGATCCCCTTACAGGCGGTCGAGCAGCCAGCCCGGGAACACCGCCAGCAGTATGGCGGGCACCAGGCAGAGCACACCCGCGAGCAGCGCGTAGCGTCGCGGCCGGCCGTGCGAGGCCGATGGTTCGTCCGCGCTCATGAACATGTACTGGATCACGCGCAGGTAGAAGTAGATCCCGAGATAGCTCGCCAGCAGGCCCATCACCGCATAGAGCGTGTACCCGGCGGCGATCACGTTGCGGAAGATCAGGAACTTGGCGACGAAGCCCGGCAGCGGCGGCAGCCCGGCAAGCGACAGCATCGCGATTGCTATCGCCACCGCGGCGAACGGCCTGCGCCCATAGAGGCCCTTGAAGGCGTCGAGGTGATCCTGCGTCGTGTCGTCCACACCGCGTGGAATGACCGAGAAGGCCAGCAGGTTCATCACGCCGTAGGCGACCAGGTAGAACACGATAGCCTGATAGCGGCCTTCTCCGGCCCCGAGGAATGCGTAGAACAGGTAGCCCGCGTGTGCGATCGACGAGTACGCGATCATGCGACGGAAACTGGTCTGCCGGATCGCCGCGAGGTTGCCCCAGGCCATCGAGAGCAGCGGCAACGCCGCGAGCAGCGCTGCCATCGGTCCCGAGATCGGGGCCAGGGCGAACAGGCGCAGGGCCGCGATAAGCACTGCGGCCTTCACGATGGTGGCCATGTAGGCGGTGACGGGCACGCTGGCGCCCTCATAGGCGTCGGGCGCCCACGCATGCAGCGGCACGATTGCGGCCTTGAGGTACAGCGCGGCGACGATGAGTGCCACGCCCGCGACCGGTAGCGGGTCCGCATAGCCCAGCGCCGTGGCGAACAGCGACAGGTCGAGTGTCGCGCCCCAGCCGTAGAGCAGCGATACGCCCATGAGCAGCGTCGCTGTTGCGGTACCGCCGAGCACCAGGTACTTGAGCGCCGCCTCGCTGCTTTCGGGGCGCAGGAACGCGATCAGTACCAGCACGTACACCGGCAGCGACATGATCTCGATGCCGAGGAACAGCGTCGCGAAACTGTCCGACGCGGTGAGCAGGCAGGCGCCGTACAGCGACGCCAGCACCAGCACGTAGTAGCGCGCTTCCTCGAAATCGTCCCTGGACATCAGCAGCACGGGCAGCGTGAGCCCGAGCAGCACCGCCTTGGCCAGCGAACTCCCGGGTGTGACCGAGTAGTGGCCGGCGAAGGGGGCGCTCTCGTATCCGACCGCGGCGAGCCATGCGGCCGCGCAGGCGGCGGCGGCAACCGCCAGGATCGCGAGCGCGAAGCCGCCGCGCTCCCGGCCCGTGCCGATTTCGCGTCCCAGGATCAGCAACATGCCGACGAGCAGCACGTGCTCTGGCAGCATCGCGGTCAGGACATCTTGCCAGTTCACTGCGTGCCCTCGTCGACCGTGCTCTCAATGGCGGCGTGGCTGGCCAGCACCAGCGACCGGAACTCAATCGCCGCGGGTTCGGTCTTCGCGAGCGGTCCCTGCGGGAACAGGCCCAGCCAGAAAATCGCGACCACGAATGCCGCAAGGATGAGCTTCTCCCTCACGTCGAGGTCGATGAGCGGCTGGTGCGGCGCCCGTTCCTTGCCGAACAGGAAGCGCTGCGCCAGCCGCAGCATGTAGAGCGCTCCAAGCACCACGCCGGTGACTGCGAGCGCGGCAAGCACCAGCGGCAGCGACTGGCCCGCCTCGTGCAGCGGCCACGCCGCATTGAACGCGCCCATCAGCGCCATGAACTCGCCGGTGAAGCCGCTGGTGGTCGGCAGGCCGATCGAGGCGAGTGTCAGGATCGCGAAGAACACCGAGTACACCGGCAGCAGCTTCGCCAGACCGCCGTAGGCCGCGAGATCGCGCGTGTGGCAGCGCTCGTAGACCATGCCGACCATCGTGAAGAGCCCGCCCGCGACCAG
This sequence comes from uncultured Gammaproteobacteria bacterium, assembly GCA_963732375.1. Lineage (GTDB taxonomy): Bacteria > Pseudomonadota > Gammaproteobacteria > Steroidobacterales > Steroidobacteraceae > RPQJ01. Next base: position 13,381 of record CAVSZE010000016.1, on the reverse strand, counting down.
TCCGTGGCTCACCATCTGGATGATCGCGCCCTGGATGCCGATCAGGTCGAGGCTCGCGAGCCCCAGCATCACGTAGCCGAGGTGGCTGATCGAGGAGTAGGCGATGATCTTCTTGATGTCGTTCTGCACCAGCGCGAGGCAGGCGCCATACACGATGCTCACCACCGCGAGCGTCATGATCGCCGGCGTGAAGGCGCGCGCGGCGTCCGGGAACATCGGGAATCCGAGCTTCATGAAGCCGTACGTTCCCATCTTCAGCAGCACGCCGGCGAGGATCACCGAGCCCGCGGTCGGCGCCTCGACGTGCGCGTCCGGCAACCAGGTGTGCAGCGGGACAATCGGCACCTTGATCGCGAACGAGACCGCGAAGGCGGCGAACAGCCAGGCCTGCGTTCCCGGTGGCAGGCGGTTGCCGTAGAGGTCGGCAAACGCGAACGAGGCAACCCCGCCGGACGCCTGCAGCGAGTAGACGAGGTAGATCAGTGCGGCCAGCATCAGGATGCTGCCAAAAGCGGTGTAGAGCACGAACTTGAAGGTTGCGTAGATGCGCCGCTCGCCGCCCCAGATGCCGATGATCAGGAACATCGGGATCAGCATCGCTTCCCAGAACACGTAGAACAGGAACAGGTCCTGCGCGACGAAGGTTCCCAGCATCGCGAACTGGATGAAGAACACCATCGCGTAGAAGAGCTTCACGTCCTTCTGGATGGCGGAGAACGCGCCGGCGACCACCAGCGGCCCGAGGAAGGCGGTGAGCGTCACGAGCAGCACGTTGTAGCCGTCGAGCCCGATGCGGTAGCCGATGCCCCACTGGCGGATCCAGGGCTGGTCGGTCGCGAACTGCAGCCCCGGCTGCGACGGATCGAATCGCGCGTAGAGCCAGGCCGCCAGCACGAACTGCAGCAGCATCAGCCCGAGTGAAAGGCCGCGCACCACGCGGTCAGAACCGTGTGGCAGGAGCGCGATCGCGATCATGCCGATCACCGGCAGCCAGAGCACCAGGTTGAGTGTGGTCGCGTCAGCCATGGTTCAGCATCCAGCCGAGGCAGGCGACGATCCCGAGCACCGCCAACACGACGTAGAACTGCAGGTTGCCGGTCTCGACCCGCGACAGTCGCCCTGCGGCACGCTGCGCGACGGCAGCGAGCCCGTTCAGCGTCCCGTCGATCAGCAGTCCGTCGCCCAGGCGCAGGAAGACCCGGTCGGAGATCCAGTTGAGCGGCCGGTTCAGCACCGCGTCGTACAGTTCGTCCACGAAGTACTTGCCCGAAAGCAGGCGATGCAGCCGCGGGAAACGGGCCGCGAGCGCGTCGGCCCTTGCGAGGCCGTTGCGGTAGATGAAGATCGCGGCCGCGAGGCCGAGGGCCGCCAGCACCACCGACAGCACGATCAATGTCGTCTCGTAGTGCTCCAGTGACTCGTGGGCCCGCGCCATCGGCAACAGCGGCTCGAGGAAATGCGGGATCGAGATGAATCCGCCGATCGCGGAAAGCACCGCAAGCACCACCAGCACGCCGGTCATCGAGAACGGCGACTCGTGGACGTGGTGTTCGGCCTCGTGCGTCATCCGCGACGGCGTCAGGAACGTCACCCACAGCAACCGGAACATGTAGAAGGAAGTCATCAGCGCGGTGAACGACATCGTGAGCCACAGCAGCGTCGAGCCGCCGGTCTCGCTGGCGAACGAGAACCAGAGGATCTCGTCCTTGGAGAAAAAGCCCGCGAGCGGCGGAATTCCGGCGATGGCCGCCGTTGCGACCGCGAACGTGACGAATGTGACCGGGATCTTCCTCGCGAGGCCGCCCATCTTGCGGATGTCCTGCTCGCCGGACATTGCATGGATGACGCTGCCGGCCCCGAGGAACAGGCAGGCCTTGAAGAAGGCGTGCGTATAGAGGTGGAAGACCGCGACGCCGTAGGCGCCGACGCCGAGCGCCACGAACATGAATCCGAGTTGTGACAGTGTCGAGTAGGCCAGCACCTTCTTGATGTCGGTCTGCACGATCGCGACGGTCGCTGCGAAAAACGCCGTTGCTGCGCCGATCACCGCGATCAGCTGCGAGGCCTCCGGCGCGTGCGCGTAGACGCCGTTCAGTCGCGCGACCAGGTACACGCCCGCGGTCACCATCGTGGCCGCATGGATCAGTGCCGACACCGGCGTCGGGCCGGCCATCGCGTCCGGCAGCCAGACATGCAGCGGGATCTGCGCGCTCTTGCCCATCGCGCCGATGAACAGCAGCACGCCGACGAGGCTCGCCGACACCGCCGGCATCACCGGGGCGTTGAAGGCGTCGTTGACGCGGTCCATGTCCAGCGTGCCCAGCGTGTGATACAGCAGGAACATGCCGAGCAGGAATCCGGCGTCGCCGATGCGGTTGGTGATGAACGCCTTCTTGCCGGCGGCGGCCTTGATCGGGTCTTCGAACCAGAATCCGATCAGCAGGTAGGACGCGAGCCCGACGCCTTCCCAGCCAACGAAGGTCACCAGAAGCGACCGGCCGAGCACCAGCAGCAGCATGAAGAACAGGAACAGGTTGAGATACGCGAAGTAGCGCGCGTAGCTCGCGTCGTCCTTCATGTAGCCCGTCGAATACACGTGGATCAGCGATCCCACGCCGGTGACGATCAGCGTCATCACGGCGCTCAGCCGGTCGAAGTAGAACGCGATGTCGAAATTCGAGCCGCCGATCGAGGCCCAGGTGTAGGTCGTCCCGAGCAGCGCCGCGCCTTCGCCGCTGCCCTGCAGCGCCAGGAAGCAGCGCACGGTGGCCACGAACGCCAGCACCGGCAGCCCGCAGCCGACGAAGCTGACGAAGGTCTTTCCGGCGCGCGGGCCGACCAGGCCGTTCAGCAGGAAGCCGGCCAGCGGCAGCAGCACTATGAGCGTGAGAAGGTTCATGGTCAGCCTTTCAGCTCCCGGTAAGCCTCGACGTCGAGCGTGCGCCGCTGTTTCGACAGCAGCAGCACGATCGGGATCGCGATGCCGATCTCTGACGCGGCGACCACGAAGATCAGCAGCACCAGCACCGCGCCGGCAATGGTGGCCGTCTGCTGCGCAAAGGTGACGAGAGTCAGGATCACGCCGTTCAGCATCAGTTCCATGCACATCAACATGACCAGTGCGTTGCGACGCACCATCACGCCGGCCAGGCCGAGCGCGAACAGCGCGATGCCGGTCAGCAGCAGCAGCTGCGCCCTATCCATCGTTCCTCCGTCCGCCCTTGATGACCGCGACCGCCGCGACCACGGCCGCGAGCAGCAGCACGGATGTCAGTTCAAAATGCAGCCAGTATTCGCGCAGGAACCCGGCCGAGAAAGGCTGGACCAGGAACTGCGCGCCGCCGGTGGCATCCGCGTCCAGTGCAATGGCTGCGCCGCCACTGGAGACCACGGCAGCCAGCGCCGCAGCCAGCAGCGCTGCCGCGATGATCCCGGTCACCAGCGTGCCGCCATAGCGGTGCAGGAAAGACGGATCACGCACGTCGAGCAGCATGATCACGTAGACCATGAAGACCATGACGGCGCCCACGTAGATCAGCACCTGGAAGACCGCGATCACGTGCACACCGAGGATCGCGTAGATGCCGGCAAGCGACAGCATGGAGCCGATCAGCGCCAGCGCCACGCGCATCGGGTGCCGCGCGATCAGCATCAGCACTCCACCGGCGAGCGCGCCGGCGCAGAAAAACAGCGTGAGCAGCATGCTGCCGTTCATGCGGCGCCCCCCGGCCCGCCGCTACCCTGGACGGGGTAGGGCTTCGCCACGTCTTCCTGGGGCTGCCAGTTCAGCAGTTCTTCCTTGCCCAGCCACATGCTGTAGCGATCGAAGCCCGGCAGGTCCGGCGTTTCCTTGGCCATGCGGATGGCGTCCTCCGGGCAGGCCTCGACGCAGAGACCGCAGAACACGCAGCGCGAGTAGTCGATCTCGAAGCGCGACGGGTATTTCGGGTGCGACGGGTCGTCGGGGTCGAATGCGGCGTCGATCTCGATCACCTGCGCAGGACACACCGTCGCGCACATGTTGCAGGCCACGCACTGCGGCCGCCCGTCCGGGCGTCGCGTGAGCACGTGCTTGCCGCGATTGGCGGCGGCGTAGTCGGCGCGGGTTTCCTCGGGGTAGTAGGAGGTCAGCGCGCCCTTGCGGCCCGTGAGCCACTTGGCCATGTTGCGCAGGAACACGCCGCCGGTGATGGCGAGCCCGCGCGCCACTTCGAACACGTAGGCGCGCTCCCACCAGCCCATCTCGGGCTCGTTCCAGTAGCGGCGGCGGATGTGGGGCTTGCGGTTCATTTGTTCCGGCTCACCCGAATGCCCAGACCGCGCCGACGGTCACGACCAGGTTGATGATGGCCAGCGGCAGCAGGAACTTCCACGCGAAGCGCAGCAGCTGGTCCCAGCGGAAGCGCGGCAGTGTCCAGCGCACCAGGATCTGGAAGCTGCACAGCAGCAGTACCTTCACCAGGAACGTGACGAGTTGCACCAGCACTACCCAGCCGTGGCTCATGGCCAGGACGCTGCCGCCGGGAAGCGTGAATCCGGCATCGCTCATCCAGGGCAGGTTGTAGCCGCCGAAGAAGAGCGTGACGAACAGCGCCGCGATGATCGCGATCTCGACGAACTCCGAGAGCATGAACAGGCCCTGCTTCATGCCGCTGTATTCGGTGAAATATCCCGAGATCAGTTCCGATTCTGCTTCGGGAAGGTCGAACGGAATGCGCTTGTTCTCGGCGATGCCCGCGACCAGGAACAGCAGCGCGCCGAGCGGCTGCCAGACGATGCCCCAGGCCGGCAGGAAGCCGAGCGCGGTCCCGGACTGGTGGCGGACGATGGAGTCCAGGTCCACGGTGCCGTAGATCAGGATCAGGCCGAGCACGGTGAGTCCCATCACCAGCTCGTAGGAGATCAGCTGCGCGCCGGCACGCAGTGCGCCGAGCATCGAGAACTTGTTGTCGGACGACCAGCCCGCGAGCATCGCTCCGATGATGCTGATGCCACTGAATGCGAACACCACCAGCAGTCCCGCGTCGATCGGCGCGATCTGCATCGGGTAGGTGCGCCCGCCGAACGTATCAGCGAGGCCGGGGAACAGCAGGCCCGGGTCCAGCGTGCCGCCGAACGGGATCACCGCGAACACCAGCATGACCGGCGTGAACGCGAGCCACGGCCCAAGCGCGTAGGCGAGGCTGTCGTAGGTGCGCGGCTTGAAGTCTTCCTTCAGCAGCAGCTTCAGTCCGTCGGCCATGCCGTGGAAGAGGCCCCACCAGATCAGCTTCACCTGCGTGAAGGGGATCCGCAGGTACGCCCGGTTGGCGCCGATGCGGTCCGACATGATCGCGGCCTGCTTGCGCTCAACCCAGGTGAGCACCGCGCCGAGCGTGAGCAGCAATCCCAGCGCGTAGGCGATGTACACGACCAGGATGGTGAAGTCCGGCGTCATGCGTGTTCCCGCGCGGGTGCGGCCAGCGCCTTGAACAGGTCCTCGGCGTGCGACACGCCGGGCTTCTTCTCGAAGCAGGCTTCGAACGCGCTCACCACGCCCTGGAAGTTGGTGTAGTGGCCGCGCCGCTCGGTCTGCACGCTGACCGGCAGGAAGACGTCCGCGTGGCCGTTCTCGGGTTGCAGGTAGGAATTGAGGAAAATCACCTTCGCCTGCCGCGGCACGCGGGCGAAGTCGAAACCCTCGCCCCAGACCAGCACCAGGTCGCTGCCTTCGTCGATCACGGGGTCGCCGACCTCGTGGAAGAGTTCGCGCGCCTTCGCCGAATTCGGGTTCTTGTCGGCGCGGATCAGCAGGTCATCCTCGACGCGCTCGCCCTCCTCGGGCAGCCAGTCGCGCTTCACGTGACAGTGGAATACCTCGCCCAGGCAGCGCTTGAACGTCTCGAGTTCCTCGTTGGAGCCCCAGTTCGACACCAGCGCGACCGGGCGGCGCGCCGCGCCGATCAGCCGGCGGGCCTCATCCAGCGCCGCGGCGACGCTCACCGGGCGGCCCTTCAGCATCGGTTCTTCGGCGCGGGTGCGCTCGAACATCCGCGCCAGGTCGCGTCCCTTGTTGCAGATCCACGGGCCGTTCACGGCCGGGTTCTCGAGCGGCGTGATGCGCGCGATGCTGGTGTTCTGCCGGTGGTCGAGCGACTTCAGGAACCACTCTGGCTTCCGGTGCCAGACCTGGATGGTGCAGCCGCGCTCGCAGCCCGGGCACACCGACGGCGTGGCCTTCAGGTACCAGACCCGCGCCTTGTGCAGGAACTGCCGCGACTGCAGTGCGCCGACCGGGCAGATATCCACGATGTTGTCGGAGTAGGGGTCCTCGGACAGAGGACGATCCTCGACGGGCCGGATGTTCGACACGTCGCCGCGGCGTTCGACGCCGAGCGCCATGGACTTCGATATCTCGTGCGTGAATCGCGTGCAGCGCAGGCAGAGGATGCAGCGCTCGTTGTCCAGCAGGATGCGGTTCGACAGGTTGTAATACTTGGTCGAGCGCACCTTCTCGTCGCGCGACAGCGAGGCCTCGCCGTTGTAGGTGTAGTGGTAGTCCTGCAGCGTGCACTCGCCGGCCTTGTCGCAGATGCCGCAGTCCACCGGGTGATTGAGCGTAATGAACTGCAGTATGGCCTTGCGGTGCGCCTTCACCTCGTCGGAATCGGTGAGCACCTTCATGCCGGCGCTGACCGGCATGTTGCAGGCGATGTCGAGCCCGCGGCCCTCGACCTCGACCAGGCACATCCGGCAGTTGCCGGCCGTCGAAAGCTGCGGGTGCCAGCAGAAAGTGGGCACGTGGATGCCGTTCGCGAGCGCGACCTCGAGCACGGTCTGCTCCGCGCCGGCCTCGACGGCCTGCCCGTTCAGGAAGATCTCAGGCATTCCAGGTTCCCGTCGAAACGCGAGCGCTTGTGCTCGATGCAGTACTCGAACTCTTCGCGGAACTTGTCGAGGATTCCGGTGCAGGCGTAGCCCGCCGCGTCCCCGAGGCCGCAGATCGTGGTCCCGTCGTTGAATTTTGAGATGTAGTAGAGGCGCTCGATGTCCTCCGGGCGACCCTTGCCGGCGGCGATGCGGTCGATGATCCGGTGCATCCAGCCCGTGCCGTGGCGGCAGGGCGTGCACTGTCCGCAGGACTCGTGGTGGTAGAAGCGCAGCATCACCTGCAGCAGGCTCACCATGCAGGTGCCTTCCGCGATCACGATCATGCCGCCGGAACCGAGCGTCGAGCCGACGTCCCACAGCGCCTCGTGCGACAGGTTGAGGTCCGCGATATCGCTGCCAGTGAGTACCTTGGACGACACTCCGCCCGGCACCACGCACTTGATCGCGCGACCGTGCAGGATGCCGCCGCAGTCTTCGTCCAGGAACCTCATCCACGGGTAGCCGAGTTCGACCTCGTATACGCCCGGGCGATTGACGTGCCCCGACACGGAAAAGAGCCGCGTGCCCGGGCTCTTCGGCGTGCCGACCGCCTTGAAGGCGTCGGCGCCGTTGGCGATGATCCAGGCAATGTTCGACAGCGACTCGACGTTGTTCACCACGGTGGGTTGCTGGTAGAGGCCCTTCACCGTCAGCCGCGGCGGCCGGTTGCGCGGGTAGCTCTTCTTGCCCTCGAGCGATGCGAGCAGGCCGGACGCCTCGCCCGCGACGTATGCACCGGCGCCCCGGTACACGACGATGTCGCAGGAAAAACCGCTGCCGAGGATCTTCTCGCCGAAGTATCCCGCCTCGTAAGCCTCCTCGACCGCGCCGGCGAGGCGGCGGTAGGGCAGGTCGAACTCGCCGCGGATGTAGACGAAGCAGTTGCGCACGCCGAGCGCATAGCTGGCGATCAGCATCGACTCGACCAGCATGTGCGGGTTGTTCTCGAGGATCCAGCGGTCCTTGAACGTGCCCGGCTCACCCTCGTCGGCATTGGCAATCAGGTAGTGGGGTTGCCCGTCGTCGGGCACGATCACCTGCCACTTGCGGCCCATCGGGAACGACGCACCGCCGCGGCCCTGCAGGCCCGACGCGGTGACTTCCTTGGTGACGTCCGACGGCTTCATTTCACGCAGGGTCTTCTCGAGCGCCTGGTATCCGCCGCGGGCGCGATATTCCGCCAGCGTGTGCGAAGACGCCGTGACCGGGAACGACATGATGAGCTGGCGGCCGGGCATGGCTATTTAAGGCCCTCCAGCAGCGTGTCGAGCTTTTCGGCAGTGAGGTTCTCGTGGTACGTGTCGTTGACCATCATCATCGGTGCCGTGCCACACGAGCCCAGGCACTCGGCCGTGGACAGCGTGTAGCGGCCGTCGGCGGTGGTCTCGCCCGGGCGTACGCCGAGCTTTCGCTCGACGTACGACAACAGCGTTTCGGCGCCGCGCATCGAGCAGCTGACGTTGTGGCACATCTGCAGGTGCCAGCGGCCGATCGGCTTGCGGCGGAATTGCGTATAGAAGGAGAGCACCTCCTCGATCTGGATGCGCGGCACCCCGAGGTAGGCGGTCAACTCCTCGACATCGTCGTCCGCGACGTAGCCGCGGTCTTCCTGGATGCGCCTCAGGCAGGGCAGCACCAGCGAGGACTCGAAGCCCGCAGGGAAGCGCCTGCGCAGGTTCTCGAATTCAGGGATCAGGTGTTTCACCTGTCGCACTCCCCGCCGATCATGTTCACCGAGCCGAAGGTCGGCACGATGTCGGCCAGCTGGTAGCCATCGAGCATCCGGTGCACGCCGCCCACGTGGACGAAACTCGGGCTGCGGCAGTGCACCTTCCACGGTACGCCGCCACCGACGCTGACGAGGTAGAACCCAAGCTCGCCGTTCGCGCCTTCCTGCGCCGAGTAGACCTCGCCCGGGGGCACCTGCGGCCCCTCCATCACCAGCTTGAAGTGGTTGATCAGCGATTCGATCTCGTTGTAAACCAATGTTTTTTCAGGGAAAACACATCGACGATCGTCTACGTTGATGGGGCCGGGCTCGAGCATGTCCACCAGCTGCCGGATCATGTGCGCGGACTCGTCGATCTCGCGCATGCGCACGTAGTAGCGGTCGTAGTTATCGCCCTTGATTCCAACCGGAACTTCGAAATCGAGTTCGGCGTAGGACAGGTAGGGCGTGTCCTTGCGCAGGTCCCGAGCGGCGCCGGTGGAGCGAAGGATCGGGCCGGTGAAGCCCCAGTTGATCGCCTCGGCAATGCCGAGCACGCCGACGTCGCGCGTTCGGTCGATGAAGATGCGGTTGCGGTCCACCAGGCCATGCACGCGGCCGGTGAAGGTGTCCATTTCGTCGAGGATCTCGCCGAGACGCTTCAGCCAGCCTTCCGGCAGGTCGTTCGCGAGGCCGCCGATTCGGCCGTAGCTGTAGGTGACGCGGGCGCCGGTCAGCGCCGCCAGGTGCTCGTAGATGTAATCGCGGATCGTGACCAGGTACAGGAATGCCGTCATTGCGCCCAGCTCCATCAGCGCAGCGGCGATGCAGGTCAGGTGGTCGGCGATGCGCGAATACTCCGAGAGCAGCGTGCGCAGGTGGCGGCAGCGCGGCGTGATTTCGATGTCCATCAGCTTCTCGACGGCCTCGCAGTAAGCGAAGTCGTTGATCAGCGCCGAGCAGTAATTGAGCCGGTCCACGTAGGGGATCAGGTTGTGCCAGGTGTGCGATTCGCACTCCTTCTCGAACCCCCGATGCAGGTAGCCGCAATGCACGTCGGTGCGAACCACGCGCTCGCCGTCGAGTTCGGCGACGATCTGGATCGTGCCGTGAGTCGCCGGGTGCGACGGGCCGATGTTGACGATGACGGCGCTGTCGGTGCCGCCCTTGTCGAACGCGGGCCGGATCGGGTTTGGCAGCTTGAGGCTCACTTGCGGGCCTCGCTCGCCCGGTAGGGCACCAGCGGCTGCTCTTTCTGCTTCGGGTAGTCCTTGCGCAGCGGGTGGCCCACGAAACCCTCGTATAGCAGGATCGGGCGCAGGTCGTCATTGCCGCGGAACACGATGCCGTACATGTCGTGGCACTCGCGCTCCATGTAGCCCGCCGAGCCATACAGGCCCGTGAGCGAGTCCACGGTGGGATCTCGTTCCGATACGCGCGCCTTGAGGCGCACCCGGACGTGCTGCCGGGTCGAATAGAAGTGCCAGGCGACGTCGAAGCGCGGTTCACGCTCCGGCCAGTCCACGGCCGTCACGTCCAGGAACATGTCGAAGCCCAGCACATCCTTGAGCGCGCGGACGGCCGCGAGCAGCTGCACGGGCTCGATCAGCAGCGCCAGCGTTCCGTGCGTCACGGTGGCTTCCTGGGCCATGCCGTCAAGGTGCTCGCGAACCTGTTCGAGGACTGCTTCGCTCACGGTCAGAACTTCTCGTTGATGATCGCGTGGCGGTCGCCGGCGATCCGGTCCTGCAGCTTCATGATGCCGTCGATGACCATCTCGGGCCGGGGCGGACAGCCCGGGATGTAGAGATCCACCGGGATGATCTTGTCGATGCCCGGCAGCGCGGCGTAATTCTGGTAGAAGCCGCCGCTCGACGCGCATACGCCGAAGGCGATCACCCACTTGGGTTCGCACATCTGCTCGTAGACCTTCAGCAGGATCGGCGCCTGCTTGTGCGTGACCGTGCCGACGACCATCAGCAGATCGGACTGCCGGGGCGTGAAGCGCGGCAGCGCGGCACCGAAGCGGTCGGTGTCGTAGAGCGTCGAGCTCACCGACATGAACTCCATCGCGCAGCAGGCGGTCACGAACGGATACGGGAACAGCGAGAATTTGCGGGCCCAGCCCACGAACTCGTCCTTCCGCGTCGTCAGGTATTCGAACGCCGCGCTAGGGCGGCGCTCCTGCGCTCCGGCGGTCACCGCGTGACCTCCTCGAGCAACCCGGTTCGCCAGACGTAAAGCATGATGACCACGAGCAGGACGGTGAAGGTCGCGAATGCTACCACCAGCGGCGCGGTGAGCGGTTGTGCCGCCAGCGCCCACACGTAGAGAAACACGGTTTCCAGGTCGAACAGGATGAAGATCACCGCGATGGCGTAGTACTTGACCGGCACCGCCCTGACGTTCACCTGCTGGATGGCCGTCGCGCCGCACTCAAAGGGCTCGAGTTTCATCTCCGAGGCGACGGGTTTCGGGCCGAGCACGCGGTTCATCCACAGCGTAACTGCGACAAAACCGAGTATCGCGACCAGGTAGACGAAGAAGTCGAGGTATGCGTTCATGGCGGCGTGGTGGTTCCCCGGGGGCGGACTATACGCAGCGCAGTGGTTGCGGTGAAAGTGTCTACGGTAAACACTTATGGTCTAGCCATGGGTCGATGACTCGAAATCGGGGCCGCGACAATGGCCCGGAGTGTAACGCAGGTGAAGAGCGGAACCGACAACACGAAGCTCCCCGGCCGCTCCACTGGCGCCGGCCGCACGCTGGCCGGCACGGCTCGATTTTCTGCAGAGCGGGACGGGGTTGCTGCTCGGCCTTTTCATGTGGGTGCACATGATGTTCGTCTCCAGCATCCTGCTGGGTAATGACGCCATGTGGACCGTGGCGCGGTTCTTCGAGGGCTATTACTTTTTCGGACGCAGCCTGCCCTGGCTGGTTTCGATTCTGGTCGGTTGCGTCTTCGCGCTCTTCATCGCGCACGCGGCGCTCGCGCTGCGCAAGTTTCCGGCCAGCTACCGCCAGTACCGGGAATTCCGCGGCCACATGGCCGCAATGAAGCACTCCGACACGTCGCTCTGGTACTGGCAGGTCGTGACGGGCTTCGGGATGTTCTTCATGGCCTCCGTGCACCTGTACATCATGATGACCCACCCGGCCCGGATCGGGCCCTTCGAGTCGGCCGACCGCGTCTGGACCGACCTGATGTGGCCGCTGTACCTGGTGATGCTGTTCGCCGTCGAGTTCCATGGCGGCATAGGCCTCTACCGTCTCCGCGCTCAAGTGGGGCTGGTTCGAGAGCGGCGACGCGTCCGTCACTCGTCGCAGGCTCAAGGCCTTCAAGTGGGCGATAACCGTGTTTTTCCTGGCGCTCGGTCTCGCGACGCTTGTCGCCTACATCAAGATCGGCATCGAGCACGCGCCAGCCTACGGTCAACCCTACGTCCCGTCCGGAATAGCCGCGGTGCACACGCCATGAAAGTCGTCTACACCGATGTCCTGGTGATCGGCGGCGGCCTCGCCGGCCTGCGCGTGGCGATCGGCGCGCGTCGGCGCGGCCACGAAGCCATCGTGCTGTCGCTGGTCCCGGCCAAGCGCTCGCATTCCGCCGCCGCCCAGGGCGGCATGCAGGCGAGCCTCGGCAATGTCACGAAGGGACAGGGCGACAACGAAGACGTGCACTTCGAGGACACGGTGCGCGGCAGCGACTGGGGCGCCGACCAGCAAGTCGTGCGAATGTTCGTGAATACGGCCCCGAAGGCCGTGCGCGAACTCGCCGCCTGGGGCGTGCCCTGGAGCCGTGTGCAACGTGGCGACCGCGAAGTGATCATCAACGGCCAGAAGGTCACGCTCACCGAGCGGACGAGGCGCATGGCCTCGTGGCGCAGCGCGACTTCGGCGGTACCCGGAAGTGGCGTACCTGCTACGTGTCGGACGGCACCGGCCACGCGATGCTGTTCGCGGTCGGCGACCGGGCGATCGCCCAGGGCATCCCGGTCCATGAGCGCAAGGAGGCGATCGCGCTGATCCACGACGGCTCGCGCTGCTTTGGCGCCGTGGTGCGTGACCTGATCACCGGCGAGCTCGTCGCGTACGTGGCGAAGGCGAACGCGATCGCGACTGGCGGCGCCGGGCGCGTGTACCGCGTCACGACGAATGCGGTCATCTGCGAGGGCATCGGCGCGGCGCTGGCGCTCGCAACCGGCGTCGCGGCGTCGGCAACCTGGAAGCCGTGCAGTTCCACCCGACCGGCATCTTCCCGGCGGGAATCCTGGTGACCGAGGGCGCCGCGGCGACGGCGGCGTGCTGCGCGACGCAAGCGGACACCGCTTCATGCCGGACTACGAGCCCGAGAAAAAGGAACTCGCATCGCGCGACGTGGTCTCGCGCCGCATGGAAGAGCACATCCGCAAGGGCAATGCCGCGACATCGCGCTTCGGAGAGCACCTGTGGCTCGACATCACGCTGCTCGGCCGCACGCACATCGAGCACAACCTGCGCGAGGTCAAGGAGATCTGCCACTACTTCCTGGGCGTGGACCCGGTCGAGAATTGGATCGCAGTGCGACCCGCGCAGCACTACACGATGGGCGGCATCCGTACCTGGCACACCGGCCAGAGTCGGACGCTGAAGGGTCTTTTTGCTGCCGGAGAGGCCGCATGCTGGGACATGCACGGTTTCAACCGGCTCGGCGGAAACTCCGTGGCTGAGACCGTCGTGGCCGGGATGATCGTGGGCGAGTACATCGCCGTTCTACGAGGAGCG
>CAVSZE010000015.1:0-559232 GCA_963732375.1 uncultured Gammaproteobacteria bacterium | reverse complement strand
AACGTCGAGTACTACGTCGCGCGCGTGCAGCCCGGCAAGGTGCTCTTCGAGATGGAAGGCGTCACCGAGAGCATCGCGCGCGAGGCGTTCCGCCTTGCGGCCAGCAAGCTGTCGGTCGACACGTTGTTCGTCAAGCGACAGGTGCGCTGATGAAGCCGAAAGATCTCAGGCAGAAGGGTAAGCCCGAACTCCAGGAAGAACTCCTGAAGTTGCGCAGGGAACAGTTCAACCTGCGCATGGCGCAGGCCACCGGCCAGGCTGCGAAGTCCGACCAGGCCGGCAAGGTGCGCCGCAACATCGCGCGCGTGAAGACCGTGATGGGCGAGCAGGCCCGCGCGGCAGCCAACGGGAGTGCCAAGTAATGACCGAGCAGGCCGTCGTGGAGACGGGAGCCGAGGGCGCCAAGCGCACCCTCACGGGCCGCGTCGTGAGCAGCAAGATGCAGAAGACGATCACCGTCGCCGTGGAGCGGCTGGTGAAGCACGACCGCTACAGCAAGTACGTGCGCCGCACCACCAAGCTGCTGGCGCACGACGAGAACGACGAGGGCCGCGAGGGCGACCTGGTCGACATCGCCGAGTGCCGCCGCCTCTCCAGCCGCAAGGCGTGGCGGCTGGTGCGCGTCGTCAAGCGCGCGAGCCAGGTCTGAGCCAGGCGACGTAAGGAGACCAGACCATGATCCAGATGCAGACGATCCTGCAGGCCGCGGACAACAGCGGCGCCAAGCGGCTGATGTGCATCAAGGTGCTTGGCGGCTCCAAGCGCCGCTACGCGACCGTGGGCGACGTGATCAAGGTGAGCGTCAGGGACGCCATCCCGCGCGGCAAGGTGAAGAAGGGCGAAGTCTACGACGCCGTGGTCGTGCGCACCGCGCAGGGCGTGCGGCGCCCGGACGGCTCGCTGATCCGCTTCGATGGCAATGCCGCAGTGCTGCTCACCAACAAGCTCGAGCCGATCGGTACCCGTATCTTCGGGCCGGTCACCAGGGAGCTGCGCACGGCGCGGTTCATGAAGATCATCTCGCTCGCGCCGGAAGTGCTCTGAGCGCCGGGCCGGAAGAGACCGAGGAACGAGGAATGAACAAGATCCGCAAGGGCGACGAGGTAGTCGTGATTTCCGGCCGCGACAAGGGCCGCCGCGGCACCGTGATCCGGGTGGTCGCGAACGACCGCGTGCTCGTCGAGAACGTGAACATGGTCAAGCGCCACACGCGGCCGAACCCGCAGCGCGGGACCCAGGGCGGTGTCGTCGAGAAGGAGGCTTCCCTCCACCTCTCGAACGTCATGCTCTGGAACCCCGTCGCGAAGCAGGGCGATCGCGTGGGTATCCGCACGCTGGGCGACGGTCGCCGGGTGCGCTTCTTCAAGTCCAACGACGAAGTCGTGGACGCCTGATCGGATGAGGGTGGCAGGCATGGCGAGGCTGCAGACGTATTACCGCGAGAAAGTCGTCCCTGAGCTCATGGCGAGCCTCGGGCTGACCAATCTCATGAGCGTGCCGAAAATCACGCGCATCACGGTCAACATGGGCGTCGGCGAAGCCGTCGCCGACAAGAAGGCGATGGACAGCGCGGTCAACGACCTCACTGCGCTCACGGGCCAGAAGCCGCTCGTGACCAAGTCGCGCAAGGCGAACGCGTCGTTCAAGCTGCGCGCCGGGGTGCCGGTGGGCGCCAAGGTGACGCTGCGCGGCGCCCGGATGTACGAGTTCCTGGATCGCCTGATCAACGTGGCGATGCCGCGCATCCGCGACTTCCGCGGCGTGTCGGCGCGCTCGTTCGACGGCCGCGGCAACTACAGTTTCGGCGTCAAGGAACAGATCATCTTCCCGGAAATTCCCTACGACAAGATCGACGCGATCCGGGGCATGGACATCACGATCACCACGACGGCACGGGACGACCGTGAAGGGCGGGCGCTGCTCGAATCCTTCAGCTTCCCGTTCCGCAAGTAAGGACCGGTAAATGGCCAAGACCAGCATGATCGAGCGTGAGAAGCGTCGCGCCAAACTCGTAAAGCAGCAGGCCGCGAAGCGTGCACTGCTGAAAGAGACGATCCGCAGCCCGAAGTCCACGGACGACGAGCGCGAGCTCGCGATTCGCAAGCTGCAGAGCCTGCCGCGCGACGGCTCGGCGTCCCGGAAGCGCAATCGCTGCGCGATCACGGGCCGTTCACGCGGCGTGTATAGCAAGTTCGGCCTCGGCCGCCAGAAGCTGCGCGAGGCGACCATGCGCGGCGACGTCCCCGGCCTGCGCAAGGCCAGCTGGTAAGGCCGCGTAACGGAGCAAGACATGAGCATGACGGATCCCATCGCGGACTTCCTCACCCGCATCCGCAACGGCCAGAGCTCGGGCAAGCCGACGGTCGGCATGCCCGCCTCGCGCATCAAGCTTGCGCTGGCCGGGGTGCTTAAGGAAGAAGGCTATATCGAGGACTTCGAGGTCGCTTCCGAGGGTGGCAAGTCCACGCTGACGGTGCGCCTGAAGTACTACCAGGGTCGCCCGGTCATTGACCGCATCGAGCGCGTCAGCCGGCCCGGTCTCCGGATTTACAAGGGCAAGGACGAGCTGCCGCGAATTCTCGGCGGCATGGGCGTGGCAATCGTTTCGACCTCGCGCGGCGTGATGACGGACCGCAAGGCGCGGGCCGACGGCCACGGCGGCGAGATCCTCTGCATCGTGTCCTGATCGCGCTGCCACCAGCAGGATTCAATTCATGTCACGAGTCGCAAAAAATCCAGTCAACCTGCCGAAGGGCGTTACCGCCACCGTGGATGGCGGGACTGTCACCGTGAAGGGCGCCAAGGGCACTCTCGCGCTGTCACTGCGCCCCGGCCTGCGCCTGGTCCAGGAAGGCCAGGAAGTGCGGGTCGAGGTCGCCGAGCCGGCGTACGACGCGATGATGCACGCTGGTTCGCTGCGCGCGAACCTGGCGAATTCGGTGCAGGGCGTGTCGCAGGGCTACGAGCGCAAGCTCGAGCTGGTCGGGGTCGGTTACCGCGCAGCCGCGCAGGGCAAGAATCTCAACCTTACGCTCGGCTTCTCGCACCCGGTCGTGTACGTGGCGCCGGAAGGCATCACGATCGAGACCCCGTCGCAGACCGAGATCATCGTCAAGGGCACGGACAAGCAGCGCGTCGGCCAGGTGGCCGCGGAGCTGCGGGCCTATCGCCCGCCGGAGCCGTACAAGGGCAAGGGTGTTCGTTATTCCGGTGAGCGAATCGAGCTCAAGGAAACGAAGAAGAAGTAAGGGCACGTCATGGAAAAGAAAGTAACCCGTCAGAAGCGCGCTCGTCGCGGCCGCGCCAAGATCCAGGAGCTGAAGGTGATGCGCCTCTCGGTGCACCGGACGCCCCGGCACATCTACGCGCAGGTGCTCGACCCGCAGTCGCGCGTCGTCGCCGTTGCCTCGACGCTGCAGGACGACGTCGCCGAAGGGCTCAAGGGCACCGGCAACATCGATGCCGCCAGGGCAGTGGGCAAGGCGATCGCCGAGCGTGCCAAGGCCAAGGGCATCAGCACCGTGGCCTTCGACCGGTCCGGCTTCAGGTACCACGGGCGCGTGAAGGCGCTCGCGGAGTCCGCGCGCGAGCACGGGCTCGAGTTCTGAGCCGGCCCTTGAACGAAATTCGCAGGAGCAGCAATGGCGAGAGTTGATAAAGGCGCGCCCGCCGACGAGCTGATCGAGAAGCTCGTCGCCGTCAATCGCGTCGCGAAGGTCGTCAAGGGCGGCCGTCAGTTCGGCTTCACGGCACTTACGGTCGTGGGCGACGGCAATGGCCGCGTGGGATTCGGGTACGGCAAGGCGCGTGAAGTGCCGGTCGCGATCCAGAAAGCCATGCAGCAGGCTCGCAAGAACCTGGTGAACGTCAGCCTGCGCAGCACCACGCTGCACTTCGCGGTGACCGGCCACCATGGCACCTCCAAGGTGTACATGCAGCCTGCCGCGGACGGCACCGGCGTCATCGCGGGCGGCAGCATGCGCGCCGTGTTCGAGTGCGCGGGCGTGCGTAACGTCCTTGCGAAGAGCTACGGTTCGCGCAATCCGATCAACGTGGTGCGCGCGACCATGAACGCGCTGACCCTGGCGCCGACGCCGAACCAGATCGCGGCCAAGCGCGGCAAGACACTCGCTGAAATCACGGGTTGACGCAAATGGTCAAAGAAGAAGCTTCGGTCAAGACCGTGAAGGTGACGCTGGTGAAGAGCGTCTACGGCCAGTTGCACCGCCATCGCGCCACCGCGAGCGGGCTCGGGCTGCGCCGTATCAACCAGGTCGTGGTGGTCGCGGACACGCGCGAGAACCGCGGCATGATCAATGCCTCGCGACACTTGTTCCGCGTGGAAGAGGCCTGAGGACATCATGAAGCTGAACAGCATTTCCCCGGCGCCGGGCTCGAAGAAGCCCCGGCTGCGAGTCGGTCGCGGAGCGTCCGCCGGCCAGGGCAAGACCTGCGGTCGCGGCGTCAAGGGCCAGCGCGCGCGCAAGGGCGGTTACCACAAGGTGGGCTTCGAAGGCGGCCAGATGCCGCTGCAGCGCCGCCTGCCGAAGATCGGCTTCCGCTCGAAGATCTCCCCGCTGGTGGCCGAGGTTCGCCTGAACGAACTCGCGCACGTCCCGGGCGGTGTCGTCGACCTCGACGCGCTGAAGAAGGCGGGCGTGGTGCCGGCCAATGCCATACGTGCCCGTGTGATGCTCTCGGGCGAGATCAAGACAGCCGTGACCGTGAAGGGTGTCGGTGTCACCAAGGGCGCGCGCGCGGCGATCGAGGCCGCGGGCGGCACGGTCGAGACGGCCTGAGCGCCGGCCGGTACTGCTGAGGAACACGAGTGGCCAACACCCCGTCATCGAGCCCTGTCGCCGCACTCGGCGAGGCAAGCCGGCTCACCGAGCTCCGGAGGAGATTCATCTTCCTGGTCGCGGGACTGGTGGTCTATCGCATCGGCACCTTCATTCCGGTGCCGGGCATCGACCCGCAGGCGCTGGCGCGCTTCTTCCAGGAGCAGCAGGGCACGATCCTGAGCATGTTCAACATGTTCTCGGGCGGCGCATTGAAGCGGCTTTCGATCCTCGCGCTAGGCGTGATGCCGTATATCTCCGCCTCGATCATCGTGCAGATGATGGCGGTCGTGGTGCCTCAGCTGCAGGCGCTGCGCAAGGAAGGCGAGGCGGGCCGCCGCAAGATCACGCAGTACACGCGCTGGGGCACCGTCGGGCTCGCCGCGTTCCAGGGCGCAGGTGCCGCGGTCGCCTTCCAGAACCAGGGCGTGGTGCTCCATCCCGGGCCGCAGTTCGTGTTCCTGGCGACCATGACGCTGGTTGCGGGCACGATGTTCCTGATGTGGCTCGGCGAGCAGATCACCGAGCGCGGGCTCGGCAACGGCATCTCGATGATCATCCTCGCCGGCATCGTGGCGGGCCTTCCTGCGGCGATCGGCGGCACGCTCGAGCTGGTTCGCAACGGCGAAATCAACCCGGCGCTGGCGTTGATCATCGTGCTCATGGTCGGCGCGGTGACCGCGTTCGTGGTGTTCGTCGAGCGCGCCCAGCGCCGCATCCCGGTGAACTACGCCAAGCGCCAGCAGGGCCGGCGCATGTTTGCGGGCACGACCACGCACCTGCCGTTCAAGCTCAACATGTCGGGCGTGATACCGCCGATCTTCGCCTCGAGCCTGCTGCTGTTCCCGGCGACGATCGCCAGCTGGTTCGGCACATCGGACAATTTCGCCTGGCTGCAGGGCGTTGCCGCCAGCCTGGGCATCGGCCAGCCCGTGCACATGATGCTGTACTCGGGGCTGATCGTCTTCTTCTGCTTCTTCTACACCGCGCTGGTGTTCAATTCGCGCGAGACGGCGGAGAACCTCAAGAAGTCCGGGGCGTTCATCCCTGGAATCCGCCCGGGCCAGCACACGGCCGACTACATCGACAAGGTCCTCACGCGCCTCACGGTCTGGGGTGCGATCTACGTGACCCTGGTGTGCCTGCTGCCAGAGATCCTGATTTCCAAGTTCCGGGTGCCGTTCTACTTTGGTGGCACCTCGCTCATGATCATCGTCGTGGTGATCATGGACTTCATGGCCCAGCTGCAGGCGCACCTTATGTCGCACCAGTATGAAGGGCTGATGAAGAAGGCCAACCTGCGCGGCTACGGCCGTGCCGGGCAGCTGCGCTGAGCGCCGCCTGCCCGCGTCGGAGAGATATCCATGAAAGTTCGACCATCGGTTAAGCGGATCTGCAAGAACTGCAAGGTTGTACGCCGTCGCGGCGTCGTCTACGTGATCTGCAGTGACAAGCGGCACAAGCAGCGTCAGGGCTGAGGGCCGCCTGCATTGAGTAAACAGGTTTTTTACGTTATTCTTTCGGGCTTTTCGCGCCCCGGAGTGAGCCTCAAATGGCCCGTATTGCCGGCATAAACATACCGATGAACAAGCACGTGTGCATTGGTCTCACGTCCATCTACGGCATCGGCCGCTCCCAGGCGCTTGCCGCATGCGAGGCTGCGGGCGTGAAGCCCGACACGCGCGTCAAGGACCTGACCGAGCCCGAGGTCGCGGGCCTGCGTTCGGCCGTCGCGCGCCTGCCGGTCGAGGGCGACCTGCGCCGCGAGGTGTCGATGAACATCAAGCGGCTGATGGACCTCGGTTGCTACCGCGGCATCAGGCACCGCAAGGGACTGCCGATGCACGGCCAGCGCACGCGCACCAACGCGCGCACGCGCAAGGGCCCGCGCAAGGCGGCCGTGAAGCTGAACGCCCCTGTCGGCAAGGCCTGATCGGCCGCGCCACTGAACGAGGCCACTGAACGAGGAATGACCGCTAATGTCGGATGACAAGAAGCATAGCGCTGGCAAGTCGCGCAAGAAGGTGAAGCGGGTAGTGACCGACGCCATTGCGCACGTGCACGCGTCGTTCAACAACACCGTGATCACCATCACCGACCGGCAGGGCAACACGTTGTCCTGGGCCACCTCGGGTGGCTGCGGTTTCCGTGGTTCGCGCAAGAGCACGCCTTTTGCAGCCCAGGTGGCCGCCGAGAAGGCAGGCGTCGCCGCGCAGGAGTACGGCGTCCGCACGGTGGACGTGCGCGTCCGTGGCCCCGGCCCGGGCCGCGAATCCGCCGTCCGCGCGCTCAATGCCGCGGGCCTCAAGGTGACCAGTATCGAGGACGTGACGCCGATCCCGCACAACGGGTGCCGTCCGCCCAAGAAGCGCCGCGTCTGACCAGGCGCCGCCGAGGAACAAAGAATGGCCAGGTATCTTGGACCGAAGTGCAAACTCTCGCGACGCGAGGGCACTGATCTTTTCCTGAAGAGCGGCGTCAAGTCGCTCGAGTCTAAGTGCAAGCTCGAAGTGCCGCCGGGCGGCATCAAGGGCGAGCGCCGGACGCGCGTCTCGGGCTACGGCCTGCAGCTGCGCGAGAAGCAGAAGCTGCGCCGCATGTACGGCGTGCTCGAGCGACAGTTCCGCGGCTACTACCAGCAGGCTGCCGGCCGGCCCGGCGCCACCGGCGAGTCGTTGCTGCAGCTGCTCGAAGGGCGGCTCGACAACGTCGTCTACCGCATGGGCTTTGGCGCCACGCGCAGCGAGGCGCGCCAGCTGGTGAGCCACCGATCCGTGACAGTGAACGGCGCAGTCGTCAGCATCCCGTCCTTCCAGTGCAAGGGCGGCGAGGTGGTGGCGCTGCGTGAAAAGGCACATAAGCAGGCCCGCGTGCAGCAGGCCCTGCAGATCCGCGCCCAGACCGGTTTCCCGGACTGGGTCGAAGTCGACGAAAAGAAGTTCTCAGGTGTCCTGAAGTCGTTGCCCGAGCGGGGCGACATACTTCCGGACATCAACGAGAGCCTCGTCGTCGAGTTGTACTCCAAGTAATCCCGCGGGGTGACTTCAATGCAGTCAGCCATTGCTGAATTTCTCCGCCCGCGCGTCGTCAAGGTGACGCCGACGGCTCCCCGTCACGCACGCGTGGTCATCGAGCCGTTCGAGCGCGGCTTTGGGCACACGCTGGGCAACGCGCTGCGTCGCGTGCTGCTTTCGTCGATGCCGGGCAGCGCGATCACCGAGGCCGAGATCGAGGGCGTGCTCCACGAGTACACCAGCATCGAAGGCGTGCAGGAGGACGTGGTCGAGATCCTGCTGAACCTGAAGCAGGTCGCCATCCGCCTGAACGCGCGCGAGTCGTCGGAACTTCGGCTGTCGAAGAAGGGCCCGGGCCCAGTCCGCGCCGGCGACATCCAGGGCGACCACGACGTCGAGATCCTGAACCCGGACCTGGTCATCGCCAACCTGACCAAGGCGGGCGAACTCACGATGACGCTGAAGGTCGAGCGCGGCCGCGGCTACCGGCCTGCTGCCCAGCGCCTGGCCTTTGAAGAGGTGACCCGCCCGATCGGCCGTCTACTGCTCGACGCGTCGTTCAGCCCGATCCGCAAGGTCACCTACAACGTCGAGGCCGCGCGCGTCGAACAGCGCACCGATCTCGACAAGCTGATCATCGACATCGAGACCAACGGCACGATCGACCCGGAAGAGGCGATTCGCCGCGCCGGTTCGATCCTGAAGGACCAGCTCTCCGTGTTCGTCGACCTGCAGGGACAGGACGAGGACAAGCTGAAGCCGAGCGAGCACCACGTCGATCCGCTGCTGCTGCGCCCGGTGGACGAGCTCGAGCTCACCGTCCGCAGTGCGAACTGCCTGAAGGCCGAGAATATCCACTACATCGGCGACCTGGTGCAGAAGACCGAGGTCGAGTTGCTTCGCACGCCGAATCTCGGCAAGAAGTCGCTCACCGAGATCAAGGAGGTCCTGGAGAGCCACGGCCTCACGCTCGGTATGCGGCTCGACAGCTGGCCGCCGGCCGGCCTGAAGCGCGAAGAAGACCGGGACGTCATTTGAAGTGACCAATGATCATTGACCAGGGGCGGTAAAGACCAACCCCCGGCCGAGGCGGAACAAGAGATGAGACACGGATTGACCGGGCGGCAGCTGAGCCGCAATGCCCCGCACCGCTGGGCGATGCTGCGCAACATGGCGGCGTCGCTGCTGCGTCACGAGACCATCCGCACCACGGTGCCGAAGGCCAAGGAACTGCGTCGCTACGTAGAGCCGCTGATCACGCTCGGCAAGACCGACAGCCAGGCGAATCGCCGCCGTGCGTTCTCCCGGCTGCGCGATGCCGAGATCGTCACCAAGCTGTTTGATGACCTGGGCCCGCGTTTCAAGACGCGCCCGGGCGGATACACGCGCATCCTGCACATGGCCAATCGGGCCGGCGACAACGCCGACATGGCGCTGATGGCACTGGTCGACCAGGCCGCGGCTGTGGAAGAAGCGAAGGCCGACGACGCGAAGGCGAAGAAGCCCCGCGCACGCAAGGCCAAGACCGCAGCGCCGGAAGGCGCGACCGCTGCCGCCGAGGCGGTCGAGAAGAAGCCCCGCGCGCCGCGCAAGAAGAAGACCGCAGCCGCCTGAAGCATCAGGTCGGGTCTGCATAGAGAAGCCGGGCGATCCCCGGCTTCTTTTTTTATGGCCGGGCGCTTATCGTCCGTCCAGGCCCGTGCGTGTACGCACGGTCACACCTGGTTCGAGATTGAGGAGCTTTCGCATGCGCGTGATCCAGGAATTCAAGGAATTCGCCATGAAGGGCAACGTGCTCGACATGGCGGTCGGTATCATTATCGGCGTCGCTTTCGGCAAGATCGTTTCGTCGTTCGTCGGCGACCTGGTCATGCCGTTGCTCGGCACGATCGTGGGCGGTCTCGATTTCAGCAAGTTGACGGCGACCATCGGCACCAATGCGGCTGGCGAGCCGCTGCTGCTCAAGTACGGAGCCTTCCTGCAGTCGGTATTCGATTTCCTGATAATTGCCGCAGCGATCTTCATGGCGATCAAGGTCATCAACAAGCTGAAGACGCCTCCGCCGCCCGCAGAAGCGCCGGCTCCGCCAGCAGATGTCGTGTTGCTGACCGAGATCCGCGACCTGCTGAAGAAATAGGCAAGGGGGGACATTCTCCTTTTTCAATACATAGGTGCCCAGGCACCTGTTTATTGAAAAAGGAGAATGTCCCCTACCGTCTGTCTCCTACTGCCTCGCGAAGGCGTCGCGGGTGAGGTTCTCCGGCTCGCCTGACGTACAGGCGACGTCGTCTTCGACACGGATGCCGCCGTACGGGCGCAGGCGCTCCACTGCGTCCCAGTTGATCCGGCCACCGTGGCCCGCTGTCCTGGCCGCATCGAGCAGCATGTCGATGAAGTACAGTCCCGGCTCGATCGTGACCACGAACCCGGGCTCGAGCCTGCGGGTCAGCCGCAGGAACGGGTGCCCGGCCGGCCGCGGGATTTCCGTTCCGGACGCGTCGCCGGCCAGGCCGGCCACGTCGTGCACCTGCAGCCCCAGCAGGTGGCCGATGCCATGCGGAAAAAACACCGATGACAGCCCGGATTCCAGTGCCTCGTCGGGCCCGCATCGGATCACCCCGGCTTCGCGCAGCAGGCCGGCAATTTCTCGATGGGCGAGCAGGTGGATGTCGCGGTAATCGATGTCGTTGGTGACGGCTGCGCACAGCGCGAGCTGCAGCGCGTCCATGCCGCTCACCAGGGCGGCGAACTCGCCGTCTGCCGCGGCGTAGGTGCGGGTGATGTCGGCGGCATAACCGCGGAACTGGGCGCCGGCGTCGATCAGGAACGACCGCCGCGGGCCACCGGAATTCCGGTCCAGGTGCTGGTAGTGCAGCACGGCGGCGCCCTCATTGAACGCGATGATGTTGCCGTAGGGCAGTTCCTCGTCGCGCTGCCCCACGGCCGCGCAGTACGCCAGGTGAGTCTCGAACTCGGATGCGCCGGCTGCGAACGCCTCGCGTGCCGCCACGTGCCCGCGAACGGCCATGTCGGACGCTCGGCGCATGCATTCGAGTTCATACGCAGTCTTTACAGCTCGGTCGTAGTGCAGTTGGTGCAGCAGCGGGGCGGGGTTGACCCCGGCGAAGCCCCAGTCTGCGAACGCCGCCTGCCATTCCCCGACGAACGCGATGCGGCGGCCGGCAAGGCCGAGCAGGTGCCGGGCCTGCCCCGGGTCGCGCAGGACCTCGAGATGGAATTCACGCAGCCAGTCACCGCTCGGCAGCGACGGCGGCCGGTGCCAGTAGTCGGCCGGCTGGTGAAAGCACAGCAGCGGCGCCGTTCCCGGCGTGTAGCCGACGAAGCTCTGCTGCACGTCGGTGAGCGGGGTCCACTGCGCAAAATGAGGGTTCACGCGAAACGGGTAGCTGCGGTCGTCCAGGAAGGAGTAGCCGGCGGCGCCCGAGAAGACAGCGATCCCGTCGAAACCGTGGGCGGCCAGCGCCAGGTCCATGCGGCGGCGCAGCTCGGACAGGTGGGCGGGAAACAGTTCGTCGATATCCATGTGCATGGCGGGCGGTTCCCCTGGTGAGTCCGGACCGACATCTTGCCCAAGACGCCGGTTTGTCGCCATCTGGCGACAGTCTCTCCACTTCACAGCTTGCCAGCGAACCCTAGAATCCATTGCGTGCAATCGACGTTGCACCGGCTCATTGCCGGATGCCGGCTGATTGCAGAGTCGACTTCCGTACCATCATCAAGCCCAAACGGGGAATTGCACATGAACTCCAAGATCATCCTTGCCGCCGCCCTCGCCACCCTGGCCCTTGCCGGCTGCGCCAAGAAGGAAGAAATGAAGGACGCCACCCAGGAAGCCGCCACGCAGGCTGGTGCGGCTGCCGACGCTGCTGCTGAGGCCGCCGGCGCTGCGGTTGACGCTGCTGCCGTTGCCACGGACGCTGCTGGCGCGACCGCGAGCGACGCTGCCGCTACCGCTGCTGGCGCCGCTGGCGACGCCGCCGCTGCTGCTGGCGACGCTGCCGCTGCCGCTGGTGACGCCGCTGCTGCTGCTGGCGACGCTGCTGCTGCTGCCACCGCGCCGGACGCGACCAAGCAGTAATCGGTCGTTCAGCGAAAGCTGACATGACAGGGCGGGTTCCGGTTGGGGCCCGCCCTGTTTCTTTTGGTGGACAAGTTACCGGTTGTCGCCATTCGGAGACGGTTTGGCTGGCCCGCATGCGACCTGCCGGTCCTAGAATCCGGACCACGCAGTCGTCGTCAGCGCGGACGGTCAGTCAGCTGGCGCGCGATTGCCGGACTATTCCCGCTTGCATCAGCTGACCCACATGATGAGGAATTGCACATGAACGCCAAGATCGCCCTTGCCGCCGCCCTTGCTGCCCTGGTTCTCGCCGGTTGCGCGAAGAAGGAAGAGGCTGCTGCCGACGCCGCCGCCGTTGCGAGCGAAGCTGCGACCGACTCCGCTGTTGCCGCCACTGACGCCGCCGCCGCTGCTGGCGACGCCGCCGACGCTGCCGTCGCCGACGCTGCCGCCGGTGACGCGACCGACGCCGCTGGCGCCGCTGCCGTTGCCACGGATGCCGCTGCAGACGCTGCCGTTGCCGCCGGCGACGCGGCTGCCGCTGCCGACACTGCTGCTCCTCCCCAGCAGTAAGCTGGCACCGAGCGCACGCTGATCGGGGAGGGCGGGTCCCGGCCGGGGCCCGCCCGACCCATTCCAGGCAATCCGGCCCCGGCCTCCGGGCACGGCAACCGCCAGCCACAGCCTGGCCAGAGGCTAAGTGCCCGTCACATTGCGAGACGCGCGCGACTCCCCTGCTGACCGCGAGTGGATACGCGCGGTCTACCGGTCCTACCTATCCGAACTTTCCGCAGGCAAGAGCGGCCTGTTCCCCGCGCTCGGCGTGTGGAACGAGCGCGAAGGCGAATTCCTCGTGGGCTGGTTCGGTGACGCCACTTCGTACCCGTTCATTATCCTGCAGGGCGAAACCCGGTCGGGATTCGCCCTCGTCACTCGCGTTCCATCGTTTCCGCAGCGTGGTGTCGACTACCGAATGGCGGAGTTCTTCGTGACCGCGGCCGCGCGCCGTCGCGGCGTCGGAGCTGCCGCCGCAGAGCTGCTCTTCAGCAGGTTTTCGGGTGAGTGGGAAGTCGTCGAGGATGCCTACAACCGGCCGGCGCTGTCATTCTGGCGCCGCGTGATTTCGCGGCAGACGGAAGGGCATTACACGGAGACTCGCGAGGCGGGCGAGGTCTGCCACCGCTTCCGCACGACCGCGCGTCCGTCAGCCGCGTCGGCCTGAATCCCGTCCGGTCCGCGGAACGGCCCGTCGGCCTGCAGGTTTCGCGACAGCGTCACCGCCGAGCATTCGCGCGAGGTATCGCCCGGTGTGCGAGGCTGCAACCTGTGCCACCTGCTCGGGCGTCCCGGTCGCCACCAGCCGACCGCCGCCGTCACCGCCCTCCGGTCCGAGGTCGATCACCCAGTCTGCGGTCTTGATCACGTCCAGGTTGTGTTCGATCACGACGATCGTGTTGCCCTCGTCACGCAGTCGGTGCAGGACGCCGAGCAACTGCTCGATGTCGCGGAAGTGCAGCCCCGTGGTCGGCTCGTCGAGGATGTAGAGCGTGCGGCCCGTCGCGCGCTTGGCGAGTTCGCGCGAGAGTTTCACGCGCTGCGCTTCGCCGCCGGACAGCGTGGTGGCATTCTGTCCAAGGCGCACGTACGAGAGTCCCGTCTCGAGCAGCGTGTTCAACCGCGACTGCAGCGCCGGGATATTGCGGAAGAACTGCGCGGCGTCCTCGACGGTCATGTCCAGCACGTCGCTGATGTTGCGGCCCTTGTAGCGGATCTCGAGCGTCTCGCGGTTGTAGCGCATGCCCCGGCAGGCATCGCAGGTGACGTACGCGTCGGGCAGGAAGTGCATCTCGACCTTGATGACGCCGTCGCCCTCGCAGGCCTCGCAACGCCCGCCCCGGACGTTGAAGCTGAAGCGTCCCGGGTCGTAGCCGCGCGCGCGGGCCTCGGGCACCTCGGCGAAAAGCTCGCGGATCGGGCCGAACAGCCCGGTGTAGGTCGCCGGGTTGGAGCGCGGCGTGCGCCCGATCGGGCTCTGGTCGATGTCGATCACGCGGTCGACCTGCTCGATTCCCTCGATCGCCGGGCAGCCGTCGCCCCCGTCCTGCAGTCCCGCGGCCACCTGGCGGTACAGCGTGTCGACGACGAGCGTGGACTTGCCGGAACCGGAGACGCCAGTCACGCAGGTCATCAGGCCGAGCGGCACGTCCACGGTGACTGCGCGCAGGTTGTTGCCGCTCGCCTCGACGATGCGCAGCGCCCGGCCCGGCTGCGGCGGCGTACGCACGGCGGGCACGGCGATGCGGCGGCGGCCGCTCAGGTACTGGCCGGTCAGCGACTCCTCGCAGGCCTCGATCTGTGCCGGCGTGCCCTGCGCGACGATGTGGCCGCCGTGGACCCCCGCGCCGGGTCCCAGGTCGACGACGTGGTCGGCCTGCCTGATCGCGTCCTCATCGTGCTCGACGACCATGACCGTGTTGCCGAGGTCGCGGAGCCGGGTGAGCGTGTCCAGCAGTCGCTGGTTGTCGCGCTGGTGCAGGCCGATCGACGGTTCGTCGAGGATGTACATGACGCCGACCAGCCCCGAGCCGATCTGGCTCGCGAGGCGGATACGCTGCGCCTCGCCACCCGACAGCGTCTGCGCGCCGCGGTCGAGCGACAGGTAGTCGAGCCCGACATCTGCAAGGAACGTCAGTCGGTCCGACACCTCTCGCACCAGCCGGCTTGCGACCTCGCCGCGCCAGCCCTCGAGCTTGAGCTCCGCAAAGAAGCGGCGCGAGTCCGCAATCGGCAGTGCCGCGAGTTCCGGCAGCGTTCGGCCTGCGACGAACACGTTGCGCGCTGCCAGGCTGAGCCGGCTGCCCCCGCAGTCCACGCAGGCGCGCGTGCCCCGGTATTTCGCCAGTTCCTCCCGGACCGTCGCCGACTCGGTCTCGCGGTAGCGCCGCTCGAGATTGGGCAGCATGCCCTCCCATGCGTGACTGCGGCGCGAGCTTGCGCCGCGCGCATCGAAATAGCGGAACTCGACGCGTTCCTCGCCGCTGCCCCAGAGCAGCACGTGCCGGACGGCCTCCGGCAGGTCGTTCCACGGTTTCTCGATGTCGAACCGGTAGTGGCGTGCCAGCGACTGGATCAGCTGGAAATAGTAGGCATTGCGCCGGTCCCAGCCGCGGACCGCGCCTCCGGCGAGCGACAGGGCCGGGTTCACCACGACGCGTGCCGGATCGAAGAATTCCTGCACGCCGAGGCCGCCGCAGGTGCCGCAGGCGCCGCTCGGGTTGTTGAACGAGAACACCCGGGGCTCGAGTTCCGCGAGGCTGTAGCCGCAGGCTGTGCACGCGTAGCGGTTCGAGAAGACCACGGGCTCCCGGTCCGGCTCGTCCTGGAACGCGAGCCTGGCGACGCCCTGCGACAGCGAGAGCGCGGTTTCGAACGACTCCGCGAGGCGCTGGCCGGCATCCGGGCGTACGCGCAGGCGGTCGACGACCGCGTCGATCGAGTGCCGCCGCCGGGCATCGAGCGCGGGCGCGGCGTCGAGTTCTACCAGGGTCCCGTCCACGAAGGCACGCACGAACCCCTGGCCGCGCAGGTGCTCGAGCGCATCGGCGTGCTCGCCCTTGCGGTCCTGCACGACCGGCGCCAGCAGCAGCACCGCGGTGCCCTCCGGCAGCGCGAGGACCTGGTCGACCATCTGGCTCACGGTCTGCGCGGCCAGGTCCTGCCCATGCTCCGGGCAGCGCGGCACGCCGGCCCTGGCGAACAGCACCCGCAGGTAGTCGTAGACCTCGGTGACCGTCCCGACCGTGGAGCGCGGATTGTGCGATGCCGCCTTCTGCTCGATCGCAATAGCGGGCGAAAGCCCCTCGATGTGGTCTACGTCGGGTTTCTCCATCACCGACAGGAACTGCCTTGCATAGGCGGAAAGCGACTCGACATAGCGCCGCTGGCCTTCCGCGTAGATCGTGTCGAAGGCGAGCGAGGACTTGCCCGAGCCGGAGAGCCCGGTGATCACGATGAGCCGGTCGCGGGGCAGGTCGATGTCGATGCCCTGCAGGTTGTGGGTTCGCGCACCGCGAATGCGTATGACGTCCATGGCTGGGGTCCGGATTCCTACGACTGGCGGGCAGCCTGCTAATATATGCCGAGCCCGAGAGACTACGCCAATCACCACCAGCGACGAATCATCCAGGCCGGCGCTCACGCCGATCGAGCGCCGCTCGGTCGGCGCGCTTGCGGCCATCTACGCGACCCGCATGCTGGGGCTTTTCCTGCTGCTCCCGGTGCTCGCGCTCTATGCGCGAAAACTCCCCGACTATTCCCCGGAAATGCTCGGCCTCGCCATGGGCGCCTACGGGCTGACGCAGGCGCTGCTGCAGATCCAGTTCGGGCGCTGGTCGGACCGCTACGGTCGCAAGCGGGTCATTACCGCGGGGCTGCTGTTGTTTGCCGCAGGCTCGTTGATCGGCGTGTTCGTCCACAGCGTCACCGGGCTGATCTTCGCGCGTTGCGTGCAGGGCGCGGGAGCGGTGTCCGCAGCGGTGACGGCGTTGCTGGCCGACCTCACGCGAGCCGAGGTTCGCACCCGTGCGATGGCGTTCGTCGGCATCAGCATCGGCATGTCTTTCGTGCTGGCCCTGGTGCTCGCCCCGGTGCTCGATGCGGCGATCGGCGTGCCCGGCATCTTCCTGGTCATGATGGTGCTGGCGCTCTCGGGCCTCGCGCTGTTGCACCTCGCGGTGCCGGTGGAACCCGAAACCACGGGCGGCGCCGAGTCGCGCCAGCTTTCGGCACTGGCGGAAATGCTGGTTCGCCCCGCGCTGCGGCCGCTGTACGCCGGGGTGTTCGCGCTGCACTTCATCATGACCGCGACCTTCCTCGCCGTTCCGCAGGTGCTGGCCGGCGACCTCGCTATTGCGTCGGCCGGACACTGGAAGGTGTACCTGGGTGTATTCGTCGTGTCGCTGGCCGGGACGATTCCACTGATCCTGGTGACCGAGCGCGGCGGCCGCAGTCTTCCGGTGTTCGTGTTCGCCGTCATGCTCGTCTCGGTGGCGCAGGGCCTGCTCGGCTTCGACCATGCGCAGCTGTGGCCGGTGCTCGCGGCGTTCACGCTGTTTTTCGCGGCATTCAATTACCTCGAGGCGCGGCTCCCGGCACTGCTCACGCTGGCCGCTCCGGGCACCGATCGCGGCGCGGCGCTGGGCATATTCGCGACGGCGCAGTTCCTCGGCGCCTTCGGCGGTGGCGCACTGGGCGGCGTGCTGCTTGGCCACTTCGGCCTGACGGGCGTGTTCCTGGGCAGCGCGGTCGTAGCCGCGGCCTGGGCCGTGGTGGCCATGGCCGGAAGGGACCGGCCATTTCAGCGCGGATCCGCCTGATTCACTGTTTCCGCCGCGGCTGCCCCGTGGCGTAAGATTTCACTCCTTTACACGCAGGTGGGCGACATGGCACGCGGTATAAACAAGGTCATCATCGTCGGCAATCTCGGCCAGGACCCGGAGACGCGCTACATGCCGAGCGGAAAGGCGGTCAGCAACCTGCGCGTCGCCACGTCGGAGAGCTGGAAGGACAAGCAGACCGGCGAGCAGCGCGAGCAGACCGAGTGGCACAGCGTGGTCATGTACGACCGCCTCGCGGAAATAGCCGCCGAATACCTCCGCAAGGGCTCGCAGGTCTACCTCGAGGGCAAGCTGCGCACGCGCAAGTGGCAGGACAAGGAAGGCCGCGACCGTTACTCGACCGAGGTGATCGCCAACGAGATGCAGATGCTCGGTGGGCGCGGCGGTGGTGGTGCGGGCACCGAGTCGCGCTCTGCGCCGCGCGCCGCGAGCGGCGGCGGCGAGCATGCCGAGGCGGCTCCCGCATCGGCGCCGGGGCGCGAAGACGCCTTCGACGACGATATTCCGTTCTGAGGCAGCCTGACCGGTCCATGCCGCTCGTACACGTCCGAACCTTCGGCTGCCAGATGAACGAGTACGATTCCGCCCGCATGGCGGACGTGCTGCGCGAGTCCGGCGCCTACGAGACTACCGACGACGCGGCGAAGGCGGACCTGCTGCTGCTGAACACCTGTTCGGTGCGCGAGAAGGCGCAGGAAAAAGTGTTCTCGTTGCTCGGGCAGTGGCGATTCCTGAAGCAGCAGCGCCCGGAAGTCATCATCGGCGTCGGCGGTTGCGTCGCCAGCCAGGAAGGCGAGGGCATCACGGACCGCGCGCCGTTCGTGGACCTGGTGTTCGGGCCCCAGACGCTGCACCGCCTGCCGGAGATGATCGCCGCGGTGAAGCGAGGCACGCGTTCCATCGTGGACGTCAGCTTCCCGGAAATCGAAAAGTTCGACCGGCTGCCGGAGCCGCGCGCCGCCGGCGCCACGGCCTTCGTGTCGGTGATGGAAGGCTGCAGCAAGTACTGCACGTTCTGCGTCGTGCCGTACACGCGCGGTGAGGAAGTGAGTCGGCCGCTCGAGCAGGTGATGGACGAGGTTCGCAGCCTGGCCCGGCAGGGCGTACGCGAGGTGACGCTGCTCGGGCAGAACGTGAACGCCTACCGCGGCAGGCTCGGCAGTGGCGGCCAGGCGGATCTCGCCGCGCTCATCTACTTCGTGGCCGAAGTGCCCGGCATCGAGCGAATTCGCTTCATGACCTCGCATCCGGTCGAGTTTCGCGACAGCCTGGTCGAGGCCTATCGCGAGGTGCCGCAGCTCGCGAGCTACCTGCACCTGCCGGTGCAGAGTGGCTCGGATCGAGTCCTCGCGCTGATGAAGCGCGGCCACACGGCACTCGAGTACCGGCACAAGATCAGGCGGTTGCGAGAGGCGCGCCCCGGAATCAGCATCTCCTCCGACTTCATAGTGGGCTTTCCTGGCGAGACCGAGCGTGACTTCGAGGCGACGCTCGAACTGATCGCTGACGTGGGCTTCGACCAGAGCTTCAGCTTCATCTACAGTCGCCGCCCGGGAACGCCGGCCGCCTCGCTGCCTGACGACGTCACGCAGGAAGAAAAGCACCACCGTCTCGAGCGACTGCAGCAGCTGGTGGACGGTCAGGCGCGCGCAATCAGCCGTGCGATGGTCGGGTCGGTGCAGCGCGTGCTGGTCGAGCGCAACGCGCGGCGCGATGCCCGGCAACTCGCCGGGCGCACCGGGAACAACCGCTGGGTCAACTTCGATGGCCCGTCGTCGTTGATGGATGGTTTCACGGACGTCATGATCACCGAGGCAATGGCCAACTCGCTGCGCGGACGGCTGGTCTCCACCGACGCCGCGCGGAGCATCGCTTGAGCGCCCAGGTCTCGATGCGCGAGATCTCGCTGGACGACGCCGACAATGCGCGTCTCGCGAACTTCAGCGGACCGATGGAGCAGAACCTTCGGCACGTCGAGGAGCGGCTCGGCGTCGAGGTGCGCCGGCGCGGTCACCAGCTGCAGGTCTTTGGCGCGGCCGGGACCGTGGACAACGCCGCCGCGGTCCTGCGGCGCATGTTCGAGCTCTCGGCCAGTGAGTCCATGTCGGCGAACCGCGTCCACCTCTGCGTGCAGGAACTCGGTTTCCCGGCGGCGGACGAGCAGCGCGGCCCCGGCGGGGACGTCGTGGTCCAGACCCAGCGCGGCGGAGTGCGTGGCCGCGGCGCGAACCAGTGCCAGTACCTCGAGAACATCCACCGCAACGACCTCACATTCGGGATCGGACCGGCCGGCACGGGCAAGACTTACCTCGCGGTCGCGAGCGCGGTGGAGGCGCTGCAGTCGGGCTCGGTCCGACGCATCGTGCTGGTCCGTCCCGCGGTCGAGGCCGGCGAGCGTCTCGGGTTCCTGCCCGGCGACCTCGCGCAGAAAGTCGATCCGTACCTCCGGCCCATGTACGACGCGCTCTACGAGATGATGGGATTCGAACGCGTCGCGCGCCACATCGAGCGCCAGGTGATCGAAGTGGCGCCGCTCGCCTTCATGCGCGGACGCTCGCTGAACGACTCATTCATCATCCTCGACGAGGCCCAGAACACGACTGTCGAGCAGATGAAGATGTTCCTGACCCGCCTTGGCTTCGGGTCACGGGCCGTCGTCACCGGCGACATCACGCAGATCGACCTTCCTCGCCACCAGCGTTCGGGCTTGAGGCACGCGATCGAGGTGCTGCGCGGCGTCGAGGGCGTCGCCTTCACGTTCTTCAACGCACGCGACGTGGTGCGCCACCCGCTGGTGCAGCGCATCGTCCAGGCCTATGAAAGGGCATCTGACGAGCAGGAGCCCGGCCCTTGAACAGCGCCCGGCCGGCACTCGCGGTCGACGCGCAGTTCGCGGCGGTGCGCCCGTGGGTTCCGACTGCGACCGCGCTCGGGCGTTGGGCCCGCGCCGCGCATCGCGCAGCGCTGGACGGCAGGCGCATGCCGGCACGCAGCGCTGGACCTGCTGCGGGCCGCCTCGGCGTAAGGGTGGTCGGCCCCGCGGAGAGCCGGCGCCTGAACCGTACCTACCGCGGCAAGGACAAGCCGACCAATGTGCTGTCTTTTCCGGCCTCGGCGGAGGAATGCGCGCTCTGCGGGTCGCTCGGAGACCTGGTCATCTGTGCTGCCGTCGTCGCGTCGGAGGCGCGCGAGCAGGGCAAGGAGCGCGCGGCGCACTGGGCGCACATGGTCGTGCACGGCGTCCTGCACCTGCACGGCCATGACCACCAGCGGCCGCGCGCTGCGCGCGCGATGGAACGGCTCGAAGTGGTAATCCTCGGCGGATTCGGGTATCAGAATCCGTACCTTCCCGTGATCGACCAGGCCAAATGACCCAGAACCGCTCAAGTCCGGCAGGAAGCTGGCTGCGCCGGCTCGTCGAATCGCTCTCGGGAGAACCCAGGGACGTCGAGCAGCTGGCGGAAGTGCTTAGCGACGCACGCGATCGCGGGCTCATCGAGGCGGACGTGCTCGCGATGCTCGAGGGTGTGCTGCAGGTGTCCGAGACCCAGGTGCGCGACGTCATGGTGCCGCGCTCGCAGATGGTCGTGATCCAGCGCGACGAGGCACCGGACCGCATCCTGCCCATCGTCATCGAGTCCGGGCACTCGCGTTTCCCAGTGGTCGGCGAGGACCGCGACGAGATCGCCGGGATCCTGCTCGCCAAGGACCTGCTGCGCTACTTTGCGCAGGGCGACGACGGGCCGTTCGACATCCGCGAGTGCCTGCGGCCCGCGGTGCTTATACCGGAGAGCAAGCGCCTGAACGTGCTGCTTAAGGAGTTCCGCGTCAGCCACAACCACATGGCCATCGTGGTGGACGAGTACGGCGGCGTTTCTGGCCTGCTCACGATCGAGGACGTGCTCGAGGAAATCGTCGGCGAGATAGGCGACGAATACGACGTGGACGAGGGCGAGGGCATGCGCAAGGAGGCCGAACGCACGTTCACTGTCCCGGCGCTGACAAGGATCGAGGAGTTCAACCGGGCCTTCGGCACCCGATTCTCCGACGACGAATTCGACACGATCGGCGGGCTGGTGCTGCACGAACTCGGCCGGCTGCCGCGACGCGGAGAGTCGCTCGAGATTGGCGGGTTCGAGATCGAGGTGCTGCGTGCCGATCGGCGCAGGATCGAGACGTTGCGGGTCCGTACGCCGCGCGACCTCGAACTGAAGCCCGCTCCCCTTTAGCGGTGCGCGCGCCACCTGCAGCCGGCTCGCGCGCCGCGGCCCGGCTCCGTGCATTCACCGATCGCCACGGGCGCTGGCTTGCACTTCCGGTCGGTGCGCTGCTGGCGCTCGCATTCGCGCCTGTCGGCGCGTGGCCACTCGCGCTGCTGTGCCCGGCGTTCCTGATGCTGTGCTGGGAGGGCGCCGCGCCGCGCGAGGCGGCCTGGCGCGGGTTGCTGTTCACCGCCGGAACCTTTCTTGCCGGAACGTACTGGCTGTACCACAGCATCCACCTGATCGGGCAGGCTCCGGTGTGGATCACGCTGGTGCTGATGCTTGGCATGGTGGTGATCATGGGTGGCTACACGGCGCTGCTCGGATATGCCGCCGCGCGCTGGGGAAGAGATGGCGGGCCGCTGCGCTTCCTGGCATTGCTGCCCGCTGGCTGGGTGCTCACAGAGTGGTTGCGCGGCTGGTTGCTGAGCGGATTTCCGTGGCTCGCGCTGGGCTACACCCAACTCGACACACCGCTTGCGGGCTACGCGCCGCTCGGCGGCGTCTACCTGGTGAGCCTTGGGGTTGCGGTGACGGCCGGCGCGCTGGTGCTGCTGCTGGCAGGAAACCGCCGGTCGCGAACAACCGCAGTCGTCGCATTGCTGCTCACCTGGGGATGCGCGCTGGCCCTCGGTCGCGTCGAGTGGACGCGGCCGCGAGGCACCGAGGTCACGGTCGCGCTGGTGCAGGGCGCGGTGCCGCAGTCGATGAAGTGGGTGCCCGGCCAGTTGGAGAGCACCATGAACCTCTACCTGGAACTCACGAAGCCCCACCTGGGTGCAGGGATCATCGTGTGGCCGGAATCCGCGATTCCGTCGCTCGAGAGCGGCATCCGCGGCTACCTCGACTACATCACCGCGCTGGCGGCGTCGCGCGGTTCGTCGCTGATCACCGGGCTGGTGCGTCGCGACGCGCAGACCGGCGCCTATTACAACGCGATGGCCGCTTGGTCGCCGCGCGAGCAGTGGTACTACAAGCGCCGGCTGGTACCGTTCGGGGAGTTCTTCCCGGTGCCCGCGGCGGTACGTGACTGGATGCGGCTGATGAACCTGCCGTACTCGGATTTCACCGCTGGCAGCGAAGCGCAGCGGCCGCTGGCCGCGGGCGGCGAGGCGCTCGCTCCGACGATCTGTTACGAGGATGCCTACGGAGTCGAGCAGCTGGCACTCGCTCGCGAGTCCACGCTGCTGGTCAACGTCACCAACGATGCATGGTTCGGCGATTCCTCGGCGCCGCACCAGCACCTCGACATCAGCCGGATGCGCTCGCTGGAGACGGGGCGCCCGATGCTGCGCGCGACCAACGACGGAGTGACGGCGCTGATCGCCTACGACGGCAAGGTGGTGGGTAGCCTGCCCCAGTTCCAGCCGGGCGTGCTCACGGGCACCGTCGAGCCCAGGACGGGACTGACGCCGTACCTGCGGGCCGGCAACTGGCCCGTGCTTGCACTGCTCACGATCGGACTGATCGCCGGTCTCCGGCGCGCGCGCGACGGCCGCGTGGTGCCCGAGTGAGCAACCGCCATGCCTCGATAACCCACGAAGGCGAGCAGTACCAGTCGCCGCCGCGCGAGCTCGAGTACCTGGCGGTGGCCACGCCGGAACCCGGCCACGCCGTGCCGATCGCGGACGGCCTGCTCTGGGCGCGCATCCCGCTGCCGATGGAACTCGCGCACATCAACGTGTGGCTGATGGAGGGCGAGCAGGGCTGGACGCTGGTCGACACCGGCATGGCGGCGGATCCCTGTCGCGACGCGTGGGACTCGCTGGAGCACGCGGTCGTGGGACAACGCGGGCTCCGGCGGATCTTCGTCACCCACGACCACCCGGACCACATGGGACTCGCTCGATGGCTGCAGCAGCGCCACGGCGCCGAGGTCTGGATGTCGGCCGTGGCGCACGATTCGGTCGTGGACTATCTCGCCGCGGAGCCCCAACAGATACGTGACCGGATGCACGCGTTCATGGTGCTGCACGGACTTGAGGCCGACGAGCCGCCAGCGAGGCTTCCGGCACAGAGCCACGATTCATGGTTCGATGGCGTCCCAACCTTGTCAGCCACGCCAGGCGACGACGACACGCTCGGTGTGCGCGGCCGCGAGTGGCGCATCGTCGAGACCGGCGGCCACTGTCGCGGCCACCTCTGCCTGCACGATTCGACCGGCGGGCTGCTGATCAGCGGTGACCAGGTGCTGCCGAGCATCTCGCCGAATGTGAGCGTACTGTCCAGCCGGCCCGACGCAGACCCGCTCCGGGACTTCCTTGCGTCGCTCGAGCGGCTCGAGCAGTGCCCGCAGGGCACCCTGGTGCTGCCGTCTCACGGCCGGCCCTTCCGCGGGCTCCACAGGCGCATCTCGGACCTGCGGGCGCACCACCTGCAGCAGCTTGCGTCGCTGCGCGAGGCCTGCTCCGCGCCGCGCACCGCGTTCGACCTGCTGCCGGTGATGTTCGGCAGGCCGCTGCGCGGATTCCACAGGATGCTCGCGATGGGCGAGGCCGTTGCGCACCTGAACTACCTGCGGGCCGATGGATCGCTCGTGCGCGAGATCGGCGGCGACGGCGTCGCGCGCTTCGTGACTGCCTGAGCAGCCCGCGAGGCCGGCCCAGCGGCGGCTCTGGTATCCTTGACGACCCGCTTTCGCCCCATTTTTCCGGCCCGCCGACATGCAAGAACGCTACGAGCCCGCAACCGTCGAGTCCGCCGCCCAGGCCTGGTGGGACGGGGAGCGAACGTTTTCGGTGGTCGAAGACCCGGACCGGCCGAAATACTACTGCTTGTGCATGTTCCCGTACCCCAGCGGACGACTGCACATGGGGCACGTGCGCAACTACACCATCGGCGACGTGCTGACGCGCTACATGCGCATGCAGGGTTACAACGTCCTGCAGCCCATGGGCTGGGACGCGTTCGGTCTGCCGGCCGAGAACGCCGCGATGGCGAACGGCGTGCCGCCGGCGAAATGGACCTACGACAACATCGCGTACATGAAGCGGCAATTGAAGTCGCTCGGCTTCGGCATCGACTGGGATCGCGAGGTCACGACCTGCCAGCCGGACTACTACCGCTGGAACCAGTGGCTGTTCCTGCGCATGCTCGAGAAGGGCATCGCCTACCGCAAGACCGGGACGGTCAACTGGGACCCGGTGGACAAGACGGTGCTCGCGAACGAACAGGTGATCGACGGGCGCGGCTGGCGCACGGGCGCGCTGGTCGAGAAGCGCGAGATCCCGATGTACTACCTGCGCATCACCGACTACGCCGAGGAACTGCTCGGTGCGCTCGAGACGCTGCCCGGCTGGCCGGAACGCGTGAAGCTGATGCAGGCGAACTGGATCGGCCGTTCCGAGGGCCTTGAGCTCGAGTTTGACGTCGAAGACAGCGACGAGCCGCTGCGGATCTACACGACGCGCCCTGACACTCTCTACGGCGTCACCTACATGGCCGTTGCTGCCGAGCACCCGCTCGCGCAGCGTGCCGCGCGGGGCAACCCGGAACTGCAGGTTTTCCTAGCCGAATGCCAGCGCACCAGCGTCACCGAGGCGGCGATGGAGACGATGGAAAAGCGGGGCATGCCGACCGGTGTCCACGCGATCCATCCGCTCACCGGGGCGCGCGCCCCAGTCTGGGTCGCCAATTTCGTGCTGATGGGCTACGGCACCGGCGCCGTGATGGCGGTGCCCGCGCACGACCAGCGTGACTGGGAGTTCGCGCGCCGCTACGGCCTGAACATCCACCAGGTGATTCAGCCCGCGGACGGCAGCCTCGTCGACATGGACGCGGGCGCGTACCTGGAGCATGGTCGCCTGATCAACTCCGGCCGCTTCGACGGCCTGGACTTCGACGAGGCATTCGACGCGATTGCGAAGTCATTCGAGTCGAACGGCCGCGGCCGCCGACGAGTGAACTGGCGGTTGCGGGACTGGGGCATCTCGCGCCAGCGCTACTGGGGCTGCCCGATCCCGCTGATCCACTGCGAAAGCTGCGGCGACGTCCCGGTGCCCGACGACCAGTTGCCGGTGCTGCTACCCGAGGACCGCGTGCCTGACGGCAGCGGCAACCCGCTCAACCGCGACGAATCGTTCCTTGCCTGCGACTGCCCCGGGTGCGGCCGGCCCGCGAGGCGGGAGACGGACACGATGGATACCTTCGTGGACTCGTCCTGGTACTACTTCCGCTACGCGAGCGCCGGCAACGACGCGGCGATGGTGGACCAGCGCGCTGCGTACTGGATGCCGGTGGACCAGTACATCGGCGGCATCGAGCACGCGATCCTGCACCTGCTGTACTCGCGCTTCTGGACGAGGGTGATGCGCGACGTCGGCCTCACCGACATCGCGGAGCCCTTCACCGACCTGCTGACGCAGGGCATGGTGTTGAACGAGATCTACTTCCGGAAGCCGGCGTCCGGCCGCGTCGTCTATTACAACCCGGCGGACGTGGACGTGCTGGTCGATGACAAGGGTGCGCGAATCGGGGCCGTGCTGCGCGGGGACGGCCAGCCGGTGGAGTCCGGCGGCATCGGAACGATGTCGAAGTCCAAGGGCAACGGCGTGGACCCGCAGGCACTCGTGGAGCGCTACGGCGCCGACACTGCACGGCTGTTCATGATGTTCGCCGCGCCGCCGGAACAGTCGCTCGAGTGGTCCGACGAAGGCGTGGAGGGCGCATTCCGCTTCATGAAGCGTCTCTGGAAGGCCATCTACCAGCACGTCGCGGCCGGCGCGGCACCGGCGCTCGAGGTCGAGGCGCTGTCGGGCGGGCAGCGCGACATGCGTCGCCAGGTCCACGAGATGCTCGCGAAGGTAACCAACGACATCGGCCGCCGCCGCACCTTCAACACTGCCATCGCCGCGGTGATGGAACTGATGAACGCGCTTGCGCGTTTCGACGACCGCTCGCCGCAGGGCAGCGCGGTCATGCAGGAGGCGCTGGAGATCGTGGTTCTGGCGCTTTCGCCGGTGGTTCCGCACGCCTGCCACGCGCTGTGGCGCGAACTCGGCCACGCGGGTGCCGCAGTCGATGAACGTTGGCCGGAGGTGGACCCGCGGGCACTCGAGCGCAATTCGATCGAGGTCGTCGTGCAGGTGAACGGCAAGCTGCGCGGCCGCGTGACCGTCGCGTCCGACGCCGGCGCGGACACGGTGCGCGAGGCCGCCCTCGCGGACGCGAACGTGCAGCGCTTCATGGAAGGCAGGCCGGTGCGCAAGTTCGTGTACGTGCCCGGCAAGCTCGCTAATATCGTTGTGTAACCGTGACTCGCCTGCCCATAGCCGTCGGATTCCTGGTGTTGCTGCTCGCCGGCTGCGGCTTCCAGCTCAAGGGCGCGGTGTCGCTGCCGGCGGACGTGAAGACGGTTTACGTCGCCACCAACGACGAGCTTTCACCGTTCTCGGTGGAACTCGGCCGTGCGCTCGATGCCTCGGGTGCGGTGCGGGCCACTTCGGCGTCGGCGGCGGATGCGGTCATCCGCGTCGTGCAGGACAGGACCGGTCGGCGCGTGCTGTCTGTCAGCGCACGCAATACGCCGCAGGAGTACCAGGTCTACTACGTGCTCGGCTATTCCATCGACCGGGGCGACCAGCAGGTGGTGTCGCCGCAGGAAATCGAGGTGACCCGCAGCTACAGCTTCAGCGAGTCCAACCTGCTCGCGAAGGACCGCGAGGAAGCTATCCTGCGCGAGGCGCTCGCCCGCGACCTCGCCGACCTCGTGGTGCGGCGACTGGCTTCGCTTTAGCACGCGCGAAACGATCGGTTGCACTCACCAGCTCGTGCGTGTTGCCGGGCTCCAGCGCCGAATGGCCGGCGTCCGGGACGACGCGGAAGTCGGCCTCCGGCCAGCGCAGGTGCAGGTCCCAGGCAGTGCGGATCGGGCACACGATGTCGTAGCGTCCCTGGACGATCACGGTCGGAATGTGCCGGATCCGGTTCACCCGGCGCAGCAACTGGTCCTCGCGGCGCATGAATCCCTTGTTGACGAAGTAGTGGCACTCTATCCGCGCGACGGCGACAGCGAAGTCCTCCTCGCCCCAGTCCTCGATATTGGACTCATCGACATGCAGGAAACTGGTCGCGGCCTCCCAGACTGCCCAGGCGCGAGCGGCGCGAACCCGCGTCGCGCGGTTCGGGCTCGTGAGCCTGCGGTAGTACGCGCCGACCAGGTCGCTGCGCTCGCGCGGAGGGATCGCGGCGATGTAGTCCTGCCAGCGGTCCGGATAGATCGCGCCCGCACCCTCCTGGTAGAACCAGTCGATCTCCCACTTGCGGAGCATGAAGATTCCGCGCAGCACCAGTTCGCTGACATGCGCGGGGTGCGACTGCGAGTAGGCGAGCGCCAGCGTCGAGCCCCAGGAACCACCGAACACCAGCCAGCGCTCGATGCCGAGGAACTTGCGCAGGCGCTCCATGTCCGCGACCAGGTCCCAGGTCGTGTTGTCCACCAGGCTCGCGTGCGGCCGGCTGCGGCCGGCGCCGCGCTGGTCGAACAGGACGATTCGGTATCGCTTCGGATCGAAGAAGCGCCTGGAACTCGTGCCCGAGCCTGCACCGGGGCCTCCGTGGACGAACACCGCGGGCTTGCCTCGCGGGTTGCCGCACTCCTCCCAGTAGATCTCGTGGATTGGCGATACGCGCAGCCAACCGCTGCGGTAGGGCTCGATGGGCGGGTAGGCCGTACGGCGTGCCGCGGTCGTGTGCTGGTGTTTCATGCGCGGATTCTAGTCCTGAGGCGGGGTTGCTGGCGCGGCCAGCGCCATGGTTCCCGCCCGGCCCGTGCCCACGGCTTGACCGCCGTTGGCACGCCGCTGGCGAGCCTGCATAATCAGGGCCGCATGCCGAATCATTCCCCAGGTCGCGCCGCCTCCATGGCGTGCGCATGAGTATCCCCGGGCAGTGAGGACGAGTCCCGACGCCCTGCAGGCGGGACTCGGCCGGGGGATGCGCAGCGCATACCTCGTCACCGGAGCCGAGCCGCTGCTGATCGCGGAGGCTGCCACCGTCATCCGGCAGGCCGCACGCGCCGCGGGCTTCGCGGACCGCGAGGTCCACTTCATCGAACGCGGCTTCGACTGGGACGAGCTGCTGCGCGACTCCGCCAACCTGTCGCTGTTCGCGACGCAGCGATTGATCGAACTGAAGTTCAACACGACGCCGGATGCAGGGGCGCAGCGTGCGCTTGCAGGCCTCGCCGAAAATCCGCCGGTCGACACGGTGCTGCTGGTGGTGGGCGGGCTCGAGCGCAAGTCGCTCGGTGCGGCCTGGGTCAAGGCTTTCGAACAGGGCGGCGTGCTGGTCGTCACGCAGCCGGTGGAGCGCGGCGCATTGCCGGCGTGGATATGCGAGCGGCTCGGCCGGCATGGGGTGGGAATCGACCCGGCCGCTGCCCAGGTCCTGGCCGACAGGGTCGAGGGCAACCTGCTTGCCGCACAACAGGACGTCGAGCGCATTGCGCTGCTGATGCCGGGCGCGACACTCGGCGCCGAGGACGTCGCGCGCCTGGTCGCCGACAGTGCGCGCTACGACGTGTTCGAGTTGTCTGCGGCTGCGTTCATCGGCCAGCCGGAGCGGGCGCTGCGCATCCTCGCCGGCCTGCGCGCCGAAGGTCGGGAGCCTCCGCTGGTGCTGTGGGCGCTGGTGAACGACCTGCGCGCTCTTTCGCGAGTGACACAGCGCCTGACCCGGGAACGGTCGGTGGATGGCGCCTTCCGCGCCGAGCAGGTGTGGTCGAATCGCCAAGTCCCGCTGCGCGCGGCGCTCGGCCGGTTCGACCGGCAGGGCATCGACTCGCTGCTGGTCGCGGCGGCGCGCGCGGACCGGGTCGCCAAGGGCAGCCTGCGCGGCGACGCCTGGGTCGAGATCGAAGGCCTGGTCGCGAGGATAGCCGGCTTGAAGCTGGCCGCATGAACCCGATCGGCATCTTCGGCGGAACGTTCGATCCGATCCATTTCGGTCACCTGCGCACGGCATTCGAGCTGATGCAGGTGCTCAAGCTCGAGGAACTCCGCTTCGTGCCAGCGGGAGACCCGCCTCATCGCGATTCGCCGCTCGCGGCGGCCGGACTGCGCCTCGAGATGGTGCGTGCGGCGATCGCCGGGCAACCGGGCTTCACGGTGGACGATCGCGAGGTGCGGCGCGACGGACCCTCGTACACGGTGACGACGCTGGGTGAACTTCGCGAGGAGTCCCCGCGCCGGCCGATTTGCCTGGTCGTCGGCATGGACGCCTTCCTTGGAATGGACCGCTGGCACAAGTGGCGCGAAATCCTCAGGCTCGCGCATGTCACGGTAGCACACCGACCCGGCTGGCGTGCGCCGACCGAGGGTACGCTTGGCAAGTTGCTCGCCGAGCGCGGTACGGATCGTGTCACGGACCTGATGGATACCCAGGCCGGGAGCGTCTTCGTTCACCCGGTCACACAGCTCGAGATTTCTTCCACGGACCTGCGCGACATCATCGTGAATGGTCGAGATCCGAGGTACCTGGTGCCCGACGCGGTGTGCGAGATCATTCGCGAGACCGGTTGTTATTCCCAACAAGCCACGAGGTGAGCATGGCAGCGAAGCGAGCAAAAACGCGACCAACTTCGAAATCCGCAGGCGCCGTGCCTGGGCCTGCCGGTCGCGGCAGGCGTGTGGCGGCCAAGCCTGCCGTGAAGAAGGTCGTGAAGCCGGCTGCCAGCAGGACCGCGAAGAAGACCACCAGCAAGGGCGCAAAGAAATCCGCGAAGAAAACCGCGACCAAAGCCGCGAAACCCACGCTGCAGGATATCGTGCTGCATGCCCTCGCGGACATGAAGGCGATCGACGTGAAGGCGCTCGACGTGCGCGGGATCACCGATTTCACCGACACCATGGTCGTCGCAAGCGGCACCTCGGACCGCCACGTGAAGTCAATCGCCGACCGGGTCGTGCAGCGCTGCAAGGAGGCGGGGTTCCGGCCCTACGGCATGGAAGGGGAACGCGACGGGGAGTGGGTGCTGGTGGACCTGCACGACCTGGTGCTGCACGTGATGCTGCCGCGAACCCGCGAGTTCTACGCGCTCGAGAAGCTC
This sequence comes from uncultured Gammaproteobacteria bacterium, assembly GCA_963732375.1. Lineage (GTDB taxonomy): Bacteria > Pseudomonadota > Gammaproteobacteria > Steroidobacterales > Steroidobacteraceae > RPQJ01. The sequence continues at coordinate 528,595 of CAVSZE010000015.1, read as the reverse complement.
TGGGAGACCGGCGGCGCGACCGCTTGATGGGGTAGCGTGCATGCTGATGCGGGTGATTGCCGCCGGCACGCGAATGCCGGCCTGGGTGAACGCTGGATTTGCAGACTATGCGGGGCGCCTGCGCGATGACTACCGCCTGGAGATCGTCGAAATTCCGCTCGGCCAGCGCGGCCGTGGTGACGTCTCGAAGGCAGTGGCGATCGAGGGGTCGCGGATGCTCGCGGCGGCGGGTGAGCGTGCGCAGCTCGTCGCGCTGCAGGTGGGTGGTCGCCCACTCGACACCGTCGAGCTGGCTCGCTGGCTCGAGGGACATGCGCGGGAAGGACGGCCGCTCGCGTTCTGCATCGGTGGTCCGGACGGACTGTCGCCCGTGGTGGATTCGAAGGCTGGGCTTCGCTGGTCGCTGTCGGCCCTCACGCTTCCTCATGGCCTGGCTCGGGTCGTCCTTGCCGAGGCACTGTACCGTGCCGTGAGCGTCATAAAGGGCCTGCCATACCATCGCGCCTGACGACCGGCCCCGGCCGTGCTGCCGACCGCGCCGGACTGTGGAATGCCCGGTGGACAACACCGGCGCTCCGGGTTTGAATCCACGGTCCACTGCCGACTTCCCGGAGCCCCCCGATGCATGCCTATCCCCATCACTACGTCGTCCAGGCTGCCGCGACCCCCGAGGGCGACGTGCCAGTGTCTTCGGCGGGCCTGCCGCAAATCGCGACCGCGCCACCGGCCGAGTTCGACGGCCCCGGCGACCGCTGGTCCCCGGAGACGCTGCTGTGCGCGGCCGTGGCCGACTGTTTCCTGCTCAGCTTCCGCGGCGTTGCTCGCGCCGCGAAGCTCACGTGGACGTCGCTGCGGTGCGAAGTGCGCGGGACGCTTGATCGCGTGGACGGCAAAAGCCGCTTCACCGAGATCGTTGTCGAGGCCGCGCTCGAGGTTCCCGAAGGCACGGACCGCGACAAGGCCGCGAAGGCCATGGAGCGCGCCGAACACGTCTGCCTCGTCAGCAATTCGCTGGTGGCCGAGCGGCGCCTCGTGGCGACGGTCTCCCAAGCCTGACACGGATGGGTCGTCCCACCATCCTGCTCGCCTCGGCATCGCCGCGCCGCAGTGAATTGCTGCGGCAGGCTGGCGTGGTGCACGAGGTGCGCCCGGTCGACCTTGACGAGTCGCGGCTTCCGGGCGAGGACCCGGCGGCCTACGTGCTGCGGCTCGCGCAGGCCAAGGCTCAACTGCTCTGGTCGAGCCTCCAGCCCGGGCAGCGCGCGCCGGTGCTCGCTGCCGACACGACGGTCGCACTCGACGGCGAAGTGCTCGGCAAGCCTTCGGGCCGCGACGAGGCGGTGGCGATGCTGTCGAAGCTGTCCGGCCGCACGCATCAGGTGCACACTGCGGTGGCGGTGCTGCACGCGTCCGGCGCAGCCACGCGCGTGAGTACCAGCCAGGTGAGCATGCGCGAAATCTCGGCGGCCGAGCTGGACTGGTACTGGCGGACCGGCGAGCCCTGCGACAAGGCGGGCGGCTACGCGATACAGGGCCGCGCGGCGATCTTCGTGCGGCACCTCGCCGGCAGCTATTCGGGCGTCATGGGCCTGCCGCTCTGCGAAACCTGGGAACTGCTCGCGACCGTGCCCGGTCTGACCCGGGGAGGCGCCGACGAATGAGCACCGAAATGGTCGTAAACGTGAGCCCGCGCGAGACGCGGGCCGCGCTGCTTGAGAACGGCGTGCTGCAGGAACTTTTCGTAGAGCGCGCGAGCCGGCGCGGGCTGGCGGGAAACATCTACAAGGGCCGGGTGTCGCGCGTGCTGCCGGGCATGCAGGCCGCCTTCATCGACATCGGGCTCGAACGCACTGCATTCCTGCACGTCTCCGACATCGTGCAGCCGGCCGATGCCGAAGGCTCCAGCGAGGCGCCGAGGACCGACAGCATCCGCGCACTGGTCGGCGAGGGTGCAGAAATCCTGGTGCAGGTGCTCAAGGATCCGCTCGGCACCAAGGGCGCGCGCCTGACCACCTTCATCACCATCCCGTCGCGCTACCTGGTCTACATGCCCTTCGGCCACGGCGTGGGCGTGTCGGCACGAATCGAGACCGAGGAGGAACGGCAGAGACTGCGGGAAGCCGTACAGACGGCGAGCGCAGAGGAAGATACCGGAGGCTACATCGTGCGCACTGCGGCCGAAGGTGCCGCTGCTGAGGCGCTGCGCGCCGATATGCTGTTCCTGCGCAAACTGTGGGAGGTGCTTACCAGCCAGGCGCGCGCTGCGGGGCAGGGCACGCTGGTGCACGAAGACCTGGCGTTACCCTTGCGCCTGATGCGCGACCTTGTAGGAGAGGGCGTAGACCGGGTACTGGTGGACAACGAACAGACCTGTGAACGCATGCGCGCGTTCGCGGCGACCTTCATGCCGGGGCTGGATGTGCGCGTCGAGCGCTACTCGGGCGGCCGCCCGATCTTCGACCTGCACGGCGTCGACGAGGAAATCCATCGCTCGCTCGACCGCAAGGTCGCGCTCAAGTCCGGCGGCTACCTGGTCATCGACCAGACAGAAGCGCTCACGACCATCGACATCAACACGGGCGCCTACGTCGGGCACCGAAACCTCGAGGAGACCATCTACCGGACCAATCTCGAGGCGGCGGTGGCAATCGCGCGCCAGCTCAGGCTGCGCAACCTCGGCGGCATCATCATCATCGACTTCATCGACATGGGGGAAGAGGAGCACCGGCGCCAGGTCCTGCAGGCGCTCGGCAAGGCGCTGGCGAAAGATCACGCCAAGACGCAGTTCTCGGCAGTCTCGTCGCTCGGCCTGGTCGAGATGACGCGCAAGCGCACGCGCGAGAGCCTGGCACACCAGCTCTGCATGCCGTGTCCGGCCTGCGAGGGCCGCAGCTTCGTCAAGACACCCGAGACCGTCTGCTACGAAATCTTCCGCGAAGTCCTGCGGCAGGCCGCGCAGTTCGACCTGCAACAGCTGCTGGTGCTGGCACACCAGGACGTCATCGATCGACTGCTCGACGAGGAGTCGGCCGCGCTCGCCGAGCTGGAGGTGCAACTCGGCAAGCCCATCCGGCTGCAGACCGAGGCGCTCTACATGCTAGACCAGTACGACGTGGTGCTCATGTGAACGCGCCAGCCGGGCGCCGGCTTGCCGCCCGGACCTGGCGGGTGGGCGCAGCCGTCGTCGCGGGGCTGCTGATCCTCGCAGCGCTCGCGCTCGGTGCACTCAGGCTTGCGATTGCGCGCGTGCCGGACAACGCAGCTCGGATCCAGGCCTGGGTCGAGCGGCAGACCGACCTGCGCATCGAGTACGACTCGATCGACGCGCGCCTGCAGTGGTTCGGCCCCGAGATCGTGCTTCGAGGTGTCCGGGTCCTCGAACGCGATGGTTCGGAGGCGCTGCTGCTGGCGCGCGAGGGCAGCGTGGGCCTGGACCTCTGGAGTCTCTTCCGGACCGGAGAGCTCGTCGCGGGACGCGTGCGCTTCACGGGCCCCACGCTCACGGTGGTCAGGTTTGCCGACGGGCGTATTCGCCTGCTGGGACAGAACGAACGCCCGCTGGACCGCCCTCCCTTCGACCTCGACCGCCTGCCGGCCGGGTGGCTCGTCGTCGCGGATGCCACCGTCACCTATCGTGATCTCGGAAGCAAGTCAGCCCCGGTTACGTTCACCGAGATGCAGCTCGACCTGCGCCGCGAGCATGACAGCACCGCCGTCACGGGCTCGGCCAGGCTCCCCGCAACGCTCGGCCGCCGTATCGACTTCAGCGGCGACCTGCGCGGCTCGCTGGAGAAATTCGACGCGCTCGATGCGCAGCTCGAACTCCGGGTGGACCAGATCGTCCTGCCGGGTCTGGCGCCGTTCCTTCCGTCATCGGTCGCGCGGCCGATTGCCGGTTCGGGCCAGGTACAGGGCCAGGTCCGGTTCAAGCAGGGAACGCTCGCGCATGCGCGCCTCGATCTCGACCTCGCTGATCTCACGCTTGTGCTTCCCCGGCGCGACGTGCCGACGGTGCCGACGCTGACGCTGTCCGCGCCGCAACGTCCTCCCGGCGCGACGCCGCTGACCCTGCCGCAGGTGGTCTCGACGATCGAGCAGCGGCCCGCTGCGGCTGGTCCAGACACGGTGCGCTACCCGAGCCTGCGTGGCACGGTCCGCCTGCGACACGTGGACCGGGAGTGGATGCTGCGTGCACAGAACCTGAATTTCGGCGGCGCGGGCCGCCGGGCCGGGGCGCTAGGCGCAATGGGACTGCGCTGGCGCGGCAATGCGCAGACGACATTCTCGACGTCGGTGTCCGCGGAAAACCTGCGGCTTGCGGACGCCTGGCCGCTGGTGCTGGCCTTCGCGCCACCTGCCTTCGACCCCTGGGCCGGCCTCGCACCGAGCGGTGAGCTGCGCTCGCTGAGTGCCGAGATGTCGCGCGACCGTGCAGGGGCCTTTCCTGGCTTTACGCTCAGTGCAGACGTCGCCGAACTCGGATTCGCCGCGAGCGGGAAATCTCCCGGTCTCTCCGGGCTGACCGGCGTCGTGTCCGGTACCGACCGGAACGGGCGCATCGCGCTGCGCTCGAGTTCGCTCGCGTTCGACCTGCCGAGGATTTTTCGCGAGCCCATCTCAGGCGTGGCGGCTTCCGGCGACATCGACTGGCGTCGCGAAGGCGCGCAATGGGTGCTGACGTCGGGCCCCGTCACCGTGGAGCATCCGCACGCCCATGCCAGCGGCACGTTCGAGTTCAGGTACGAGCGGCCGGGTGTATCGCCGTTGCTCACGATGGACGTCGACGTGCAGGGTGCGGACGTGGGATTCGCCGGCAACGTCATGCCTTACGGACTTTTCGGGCCCGGCGCGGTCTCGTGGCTCACGCCCGCGTTCCTTGGCGGTCGCGTCGAGTCGGGGCACGTCAGCTACCGTGGCCCGACACGCAGCTTCCCATTCCGCAATGGCGAGGGCGATTTCCTCGCCACAGCCGTGTTGCGCGACGTCGCCGTGAATTACTTCACCGGGTTCGAGCCGCTGCACGGTGGTCGAGGCAACGTCGAGTTTCACAACGCCGGCTTCGTCGCGCGGCTGGACGGGGGCGAGGTTGGTGGAGTTCGGCTCGATCGCGCGGAGGTGGGGATTGCCGACATGCACGATACCGTCATCGAGGTGGCGGCCCAGGCATCGGCGGACCTCGGCGCGGCTCTGCCATTCGCCCAGAAGAGCCCGGTCGGTGCGCTGCTTGGCGGCCAGTTCATGGGGCTGGCCGGCAGCGGCCCCGCGCAGTTCACGGTAAAGCTCCACCTGCCGGCCAACGGAATCGACCTCCACGACTACGTGATCGGCGCCAACCTGCGCGGAGTGACCGTGAATGTCCCGGCTTTGCGCGCGCCTGCCGAGCGGGTGACCGGGCTGTTCGAGATCCACAACCTCGACATGCGCGCGCACTCGCTGCGCGGCACGATGCTCGGCGGCCCCTTCGAACTCGACGTGGAGCCAGGGCGCCTGACGCCGCAGGTCGACGCCACGGTGCTGCTGCATGGCCGGGGTCGCGCGTCGGGCGCGGGGCTGCCCGCTTTCATCGGCCTGCCGCAGTCGATCCGCATGTCCGGCATGGCCGACTGGAGGCTCGAGGGACGCATCGAGCGACACCGCGACACGGAGCTGTGGTCTTCACACTATGACGTCGCCAGCGACCTGGCCGGCCTTGGTATCTCGGCGCCGCAACCATTCGCGAAGGCGCCTGCGGCGCCGCGTCCGACCCACGTTGGGCTGGGCTTCTCTCCGCAGCGGCTCGATGACATCACGGTGGAGTCCGGGTCGGCGCGGATTCGGTTGCAGCTCGGCGAAGGTGACGACGGGCGCGCGAAGCTCGAGCGCGGCATCGCCCGATTCGACGGGAAGCCGGCCGTGTTGCCGCCAGGAGCAGGCCTTCACTTTGTCGGCGACTGGCCCGAGTTCGATCTGGGCGAGTGGCTCGCACTAGGTTCGAATGTCGGGCCGGGCACGCTGTCGGAGTGGCTGGGACCTACCGAAGTCCGGGTCGAGAAAGCGCGAATCTTCGGCTTCGAATTTTCTCAGGTCGACGCGTCGCTCCGGGCGGATCCCGGGTCTCTGGAGGTCAGGGTGAGCGGCCCGACAGCAGAGGGTGTCGTCACGGTACCGGACGACCTGCGCGGTGGCCTGCCGATCCGCTTCGACATGGAGCGTCTCGTCCTGCTGCCGGTAGCCGCGCCAGGTTCGGGCGACGCGAGTCAACCCGATCCGCGCGATCTTCCAGCGCTGGAATTCGACGTCGCCGACTTCCGGTGGCAGCAGCGCCAGTTCGGGCGGCTGGTCGGGAACGTCGTCAAGGATCCCAGGGGCCTGCGCCTTAGCGAGCTCAAGGCAAGCGCGCCCCACACGACCATTGCCGCGCAGGGAGACTGGCTGCAAGGGGATTCGGGTTCGCGCACGCGGCTCACGATCGACCTCACGAGTACGGACATGGGCGTGACTTCGAGCGCGCTCGACCTGCCAGGCTCCATCGAGGCAAAACACACCACCGCGTCGGCGAAAATCTCCTGGCCGGGTGGGCCAATGGGCGACATCGTCGCGCACATGGATGGTGCGGTCGCCATCGCGCTGGAGCGGGGCCAGCTCAGGAACGTGAAGCCGGGTGCTGGACGCATGCTCGGGCTCGCGAGTCTCGCGGAATTGCCGCGACGCCTGTCGCTCGACTTCCATGACGTGACCGACGCCGGACTCGCCTTCGACACCGTGCATGGCGACTTCGAGATTCGCGACGGCAATGCATACACCCAGAATCTGCTGCTCAAGGGCGCGGCGCTGGATGTCGGGATCGTGGGACGTACCGGGCTCGCCGCGGAGGACTACGACCAGACGATCGTCGTGAGCGGCAATCCGACCGGAGCCGCCACCGTTGCCGGGGCGCTGGCGCTGGGGCCGATCGGTGCTGCGGGAGGCCTGCTACTCTCGCAGATCTTCAAGGGCCAGCTCAGAGGCCTGGCGCGCGTTTACTATCGGATCACCGGTCCATGGGCCGATCCGGTCGTGGAGCGCATCTCGTCGCACGAGGGCGAGGAGCAGACTTCCTCGGCATCGGCATCGGACGGGGCCCAGGCCGAGGCTCCGGCCCAGGCCGAGGAACAGGACATCAAGCAATGACCACCGTCGCGGCGATCCAGATGACTTCGTCGGCCGATACCGAGGGCAACCTGGCGGAGGCCGGCCGGCTGCTGGGCGAGGCCCGCTCGCGCGGGGCGCAGGTCGCGGTCCTGCCTGAGAATTTTGCGTTCATGGGCATCGGCGAGTCCGACAAGTTCTCGATCGCGGAGCAGCAGGGCGTCGGGCCGATCCAGGAGTTCGTCGCCTCGACAGCGCGCGAGTTGGGGATGTGGATCGTCGCCGGGACGATGCCACTGCGGATCGAGGGCCAGCCGCGCCTAGCCGCGGCGTCGCTGGTGTTCGACGACCAGGGCCGCTGCGCAGCACGCTACGACAAGATCCACCTGTTCGACGTCGAGATCCCGGGCCGGGAGGAGCGCTACCAGGAATCATCGTCGGTACAGCCCGGCGACGAGCCCGTGTGCGTGGATACACCGGCCGGGCGCCTCGGCCTCGCGGTCTGTTACGACCTGCGTTTTCCGGAACTATTCCGCCGGCTGCTCGAGATGGGCGCGCAGTGGTTCTGCCTGCCTTCGGCGTTCACTGCGCCGACGGGTCGGGCGCACTGGGAAACCCTGCTGCGCGCGCGGGCGATCGAGAACCTCTGCCACGTGGTCGCGCCTGCGCAGTCCGGGTTCCACCGCAACGGCCGCGAAACCTACGGCGACTCGATGATCGTAGACTGCTGGGGGCGTGTGCTCGCGCGCCTGCCGCGCGGCACCGGCGTCGTGGTGGCCAATATCGACCTCGTGCGACAGCGCGAGGTAAGGCAGAATTTCCCGTCCGTCACCCACCGGCGACTGCAGGCCTGAATTCCAATGACACCCAGCATCCCCCCCGCGCTTTTTGCACCTCCCCAGTTTCCGGTCGTTGCCGACGCGCCGGGGGATTCCATTGCGCTCGCGCGCGGCGCGCTGCTGCGGCCCGCCGGCCTAGACGAGAACGCGGTCGCCCGCGTGCTCGGCGACGTCATGGGCCACGCGGTGGACTACTCCGACGCGTACTTCCAGCTCATCCGCGAGGAGTCTTGGGCGCTCGAGGACGGCATCGTGAAGGACGGCGCGCACAGCATCGACCAGGGCGTCGGCGTTCGTGCGCTCGCCGGGGAGAAGACCGGATTCGCGTACTCGGACGAAGTAGTGCTGCCGGCGATGCTCGAGGCAGCCCATGCCGCGCGAGCCATCGCGCGCTCGGGCGCGAGCGGGGCGATCCAGGCCTGGCGCGCGCCGGGCGGGCGCAGCCTGTACCTGCCGACCGATCCCGTGGATTCGATGGACGATGGCGCCAAGGTGAGCCTGCTCGAGGCAATCGACCGCGAAGCCCGGGCGCTCGACTCGCGCATCGTGCAGGTGATGGCGAGCCTTGCCGCCTCGCACGACACGATACTGGTGCTGGCGAGCGACGGCACGCTGGCCGCCGACGTACGCCCGCTGGTGCGCTTGAACGTCTCGGTGATCATCGAGCACCAGGGTCGGCGCGAGCAGGGCTACGCGGGCGGCGGCGGGCGTTTTGCGTACACGGAATTCGTCGCGGGCGACCGCTGGCGCGAACTGGTGCGCGAGGCGGTGCGCACCGCGCAGGTCAACCTCGAAGCCGTGCCGGCGCCGGCAGGCACGATGACCGTGGTGCTCGGCCCGGGCTGGCCGGGCGTGTTGCTTCACGAGGCCGTGGGCCACGGGCTCGAGGGCGACTTCAATCGCAAGGGCACTTCCGCCTTCAGCGGCCGTATCGGCCAGCAGGTGGCGTCACGCGGCGTTACGGTGGTCGACGACGGCACGCTCGCCACGCGTCGCGGGTCGTTGAACGTGGATGACGAGGGCACACCCACCGGCTGCACCACGCTCATCGAGGACGGCGTGCTCAAGGGCTACCTGCAGGACAAGCTGAACGCTCGGCTGATGGGGGTCGCGCCCACCGGCAACGGTCGGCGCGAGTCGTTCGCGCACCTCACGCTGCCGCGCATGACCAACACCTACATGCTCCCGGGCCCGCACGCGCCGGAGGAAATCATCGCGTCGGTGAGCAAGGGCCTCTACTGCCGGAACTTCGGCGGCGGACAGGTGGACATCACCTCGGGCAAGTTCGTTTTCTCGGCGAGCGAGGCCTACCTGATCGAGAACGGCAGGCTGGGCGCACCGGTGAAAGGCGCGACTCTGATCGGCAATGGGCCGGACGCCATGACCCGTATCGCAATGGTCGGCAGCGACCTGAAGCTGGATGACGGCGTCGGCACCTGCGGTAAGGACGGCCAGGATGTGCCGGTCGGCGTCGGCCAGCCGACGCTGCGGGTGGACGGCCTCACCGTCGGCGGCACGGCCTGAGCCCCCGGGCGCGCCGATGTGGATTCCACGCAGCCTGTACGAACTCCTGCCGTACCTGTACATGACGGCAGGTGCGGCTGCGCTCGTGGCCGCGTTCATCGGCGAGCGCGGACCGCGGGGCCTGCTGCTGCTGCTGGGTGGCCTTGCCCTGACGGTGGGACTCGTGCTCTGGATGCGGCGGCGCGAATACCGCGAGAGCCAGTCTGAGTACGATGCGAGGTCGCTTGACGACTGAGCGTTCAGGTCTCGCGACTGTCCTCGAGTTCCTCGGCTGCTTCGCCGTCCTGCTCCGCCTCGTCTGCGTCCGTCTCGCTCTCGCTGCCATCGAGTACCATCGTCGATGTGCCCAGCGGTTCGGCCTGGTAATAAATGATCTCGTGAGTACCGAGTTTCACGACGTCTTTGTCCTGCAGCTTGTAGCGTCGAATGCGCCGGCCGCGCACGAATATGCCGTTCGTGCTGTTCAGGTCCTCGATCGAGCTGCCTTCCGGAGTAGTGACGACCTGGGCGTGATGGCGGCTCACGAAGTTGCTCTCGACCCGAATGTCGTTGTCGGCGGTGCGCCCGATGAACAGCCGTCCCGGCACGAGGCAGGCTTCCTGCACCGTGGAACCCTTGAGCGTCAGAACCAGGCGGCCGATCGGCGGTAATTCCTCCGATGCGGTGTCGTCGATCGAGGGACGCAGGTGCGAGGACGTCCGTGCCGCGTATTCGACCCACTGGAGCTCGTTCACCGCCGATTTCAGGTCCTCCGCCGATACCGTGAACCGGTCCTGCGCGAAGGCTGCAATCAACGCGGTGTCGCAGAGCGTGTTCACCAGGCGCGGTATGCCTCCGGCGTAGCGATACAGCAGCGGGAAGGTCTCTGGTTCGAAGAGGTCGCGGTCGCCGGCGCCGGCAATGCGCAGCCGGTGCCGCACATATTCCTCCATGTCTGTTTCACTGAGGGCGGTAAGGTGGAAGCGCAGTCGCACCCGTTGCCTGAGCTGTATCAGCCCGGCGGAATCAAGCTTGTCGTTCAGTTCCGGCTGGCCGGCCAGGATGATGCGCAGCACCTTTTCCTTGGTGGTCTCGACGCCAGACAGCAGACGCACTTCCTCGAGCACCTTGTTGGTGAGGTTCTGCGCCTCGTCGATGATCAGCAGCACCTTGCGCCCGTTGGCGTACTGCTCGATCAGGAAGTCGTTCAGCGTCGCGAGCAGTTCCGCCTTGCGCATTCGAAACGGGCTGTAGCCGAACTGCACGAGTGCCGTCTGCAGGAACTCGATCGGCGTCACCTGCGTCTGGTTGATCTGCGCGACGACCACGTCCTGGTCGATTTCCCTGAGGAAAGTCTCGATCAGCGTCGTCTTGCCGGACCCGATCTCCCCGGTTATCACGACGAAGCCGTCCGTGAACCAGATCGTCGACTCCATGTACGCCTTGGCACGGGAGTGGATCTGGCTCAGGTACATGAAGGCCGGGTCCGGACTCAGCCGGAACGGCAATTCACTGAGCTGGAAATGTTCGAGGTACATGCGGGGCTCCGGCCGGCACTATAATGGAACCGCACCCCTCCGTAATAACCGGGTCGGTCACATTCTCGACGCCGGGGCGGGACTCAACCCGGCACGTGGCGCAGCAGGCGCCGGAGCAGGCGATCGCGCCCGGCGGCAGTGGTTGCCACGACGGTGCCGTGCCCGAGCTTGCGTCCGTCCCTGGGCGACTTTCCATAGTCGTGGTGGTGCGCCCCGGGAATGGCCAGCACTCGTTCGCGATCCGGCATCGTGCCTATGTAATTGACCATCGCTGCGTGGCCGACGGCGCTGGTGTCGCCGAGCGGCAGCCCGAGGATCGCGCGCAGGTGGTTTTCGAACTGCGAGGTCACCGCGCCCTCGGTGGTCCAGTGTCCGGAATTGTGCACTCGCGGCGCCATCTCGTTCGCGACCAGCTTGCCACGCTGCACGAAGAACTCGATCGTCAAGACGCCCGCGTATCCGAAGTGGTTGAGCACGCGACGCAGGTGCCGCTCAGCCGCGCGCTGCAGGCGAGCGTTCCTGTGGGGCGCTCGCGTAACGCGCAGGATGCCATCCCGATGCTGGTTTTCGGCGAGCGGGTAGCAGCGGGTTTCACCACGCGTGCTTCGTGCGCCGATGATCGAGACCTCGCGGTCGAATTTCACGAATCCCTCGAGGATCAGCGCCACGCCGCCCAGTGCGGCCCAGGCCGGCTCGATGTCCGCGGGCCGGCGCAGGTATTGCTGGCCGCGCCCGTCGTAGCCGAGCCTGCGGGTCTTGAGCACGCAGGGCAGGCCCACTGCGGTCACGGCGGCACGCAGTTCGTCGATGCTGTCCACGGCGCGGAATGGCGGTGTCGGGATGCGCAGGCGCTGGAAGAGTTCCTTCTCGAGCAGCCGATCCTGGGACACGCGCAGCGCCTCGATCGGCGGCAGGCAGCGACGCGTCTTCGACACTTTCTCGAGCGCGGAGACCGGCACGTTCTCGAACTCGTAGGTGACGAGGTCCGTGCCAGCCGCAAGTTTTCGCAGGCTGGCCGGGTCATCGAACTGGCCGGTGATGATCGGTCCCACCCGGGCACCCGGGGAGTCTGCGCTCGAATCGAGGAACAGGAACTCCAGGGCGAGTGGATGCCCGGCCAGCGCCAGCATCTGTCCCAGCTGGCCGGCACCGATGACGCCGACTTTCATGTGCCGGTGGGCGGTTCGCGAGGATCGGGCTGCGCGAGCACTTTCGTCGTCTGCTCGGCGCGGAACGCATCGAGCGATTCGCGGATCGCCTCGTGAGAGAGTCCCAGGATGGATGCGGCCAGCAGCGCTGCGTTCGTCGCGCCGGCTACACCGATCGACAGGGTTCCAACCGGGATGCCGGCCGGCATCTGCACGATCGAGAGCAGTGAATCGACGCCATGCAGCGTCTTCGACTGCACCGGCACTCCAAGCACCGGCAGCGCGGTCTTGGCGGCCGCCATGCCCGGCAGGTGGGCAGCGCCGCCGGCGCCGGCGATCAATACCTGGAGGCCCCGGCTGCGAGCGGAACTGGCGTACTCGAACAGCAGGTCCGGTGTGCGGTGGGCCGAGACGACGCGCGTCTCGTACGGGACGCCGAGACGATCGAGCATCTGGGCGGCGGACTTCAGGGTCTCCCAGTCGGAGGTCGACCCCATGATGATGCCAACGAGTGGTTTCACCGCGGCATTGTAACATCGGCTCCGCGCCGTACCCGCGATCCCCGGTTCGAGCCGACCTGCCCCGCGGGTCCGGGGCGGTCGCCCGCTGCCCTAGGGTGCTGCCTCGGAATCCTGGCGCTCGTGCGACGCGAGAATCTCGCGCAGCCGGCGGTAGAGCTGGCGAGCGGCTGCCGGCGGACGAGATGCGGATTGCTCGGCCCGGGCCTGGCGCACCATGGTGCGCAACTGCTTCAGCACCGCCCGGTCTACGATGGCACCGAGCTCGGTCCAGGCGGAGGCCTCGTCGGTCAGCAGGCGATCGCGCCAGCGTTCGACGGACTTTTCCCGCAGCAGGCGTTGCCGGTCGATCTCGCCGCGGCGATCCAGTGCCTGCCGTATGGGATCGGTATCGATGCGCCGCAACAGCTTGCCGATGTAGAGGCGCTGCCTCGCCTTGGCGCCATTGCTGGTGATGCGGCGGGCGACCTCTACCGCCTCGCGCACGTCGTCCGGCAGCGGCATCGCTGCAAGCTCCGTTTCGGGCAGTTCCACGAGTTCCCAGCCGAGGTCCTGGAGGCCGCGGCTCTGCCGCTTTTTCTCGCTCCTGCTAGGGGCCAGGTCTTCGTCGTCGTCGTGCGTGTCGCCCATCCTTCCTCCGCGCGGGATGCTAGCACGCGCGGCCGCGGGCCCGGCCGCTGCTAGAATGCCCGCTTGCAGCAATCCGGCGGAAACATGCCCACTGAATCGTCACTGACGCCCGTTGCAGACGGCGCGGACCTTCTTGCGCTCGTGGAGATCGCGCTGCAGGAAGCCCTTGTGCTTGGTGCTTCCCAGGCCGAGGCCGCGGTCAGCGTGGACGTCGGCCTGTCGGCCTCGGTGCGCCTGGGCGAGGTCGACACGGTCGAATACCAGCGCGATCGCGGCTTGGGCGTCACCGTGTATTTCGGCACGCGCAAGGGCTCGGCCAGCACGGCCGACCTGGGTGCGGCGGCGCTGCGCGAGACGGTCGCGAAGGCCTGCAGCATTGCGCGGTTCACGTCGGAGGATCCCTGCGCGGGGCTCGCAGACCCGGACACGCTGGCGACGGACGTGCCCGACCTGGACCTCTCACATCCATGGGACCTGACACCGGAACGTGCCTGCGAGCTCGCGCTCGAATGCGAGGCGGCGGCCCTGGCAGTGGATTCGCGCATCACCAACTCGGAGGGCGCGGGCGTCAGTTCGCATCGCGGGATTCGCGCCTACGGCAATACGCACGGGTTCCTTCGGGCCTATCCAGGCTCGGTACACAGCGTGAGCTGCGCGGTGCTCGGCAGCGAAGGCAGCACGATGGAGCGCGACTACTGGTACTCGACGTCGCGCGACTGGCGCGAACTCGAGGACGTTGCCAGCGTCGGCAGGCTGAGCGGCGAGCGCGCCGTGCGGCGCCTTGGTGCGCGAAAGCTCGGCACGATGCGCGCGCCGGTATTGTTCAGCCCGGAGGTCGCGCGAGGTCTCATCGGCCACTTCATCGGGGCGATCCGTGGCGGCAGCCAGTACCGTCGTGCCTCGTTCCTGCTGGACGCGGCGGGCCAGCAGGTGTTTCCCGACTGGTTCGGTATTTCCGAGAGGCCGCACCTGCCGAAGGCGCTCGCCAGTGCGCCGTTCGATCACGAGGGCGTTGCCACGCGCGATCGCGAACTCGTCGAGGGCGGGGTGCTGCTCGGCTACGTGCTCGGCTCGTATTCGGCGCGCAAGCTCGGCCTGCGCACGACCGGCAATGCCGGCGGGACCCACAACCTCATCGTGCCCGGCCGCGGCGGCGACTTCGAGGCGATGCTGCGGCTCATGGATCGGGGCCTGCTGGTCACCGAGCTGATGGGGCAGGGCGTGAACGGCGTGACAGGCGACTACTCGCGCGGCGCGGCCGGCTTCTGGGTCGAGGGCGGCAAGATCGAGTATCCGGTCCACGAAGTGACCGTGGCTGGCAACCTCAAGGATGTCTACCGCGGAATCGTCTCGGTCGGCAATGACCTCGACCTGCGCGGAGGCATTCGCATCGGTTCGATCCTGGTCGGGGAAATGACCATCGCCGGCGACTGAGCCCTGCTGCCGTCAGGCGTTGCTGCGCACCAGGTCGAGCAGCGTCCGGTCACCGAGGCTCGCGCGCAGCGCTTCGTCCGCCGATTGCGCCACTGCATCGGCTGCCGCGACCGGCCGCGGATCCGGCCGTCGCGGATCCGGCGTCTCGTGGCGGATCGCATCGAGGATCCCCGCGAGCTTGATAGAGCCCAGGTCCTGGGCCGGAACCAGCGAGTCATCCTCTGCCGTCAATAGCAGGCCGTGCGCCTCCAGCGCCGACACGACGCTGCCGAGCACCGTCCCCGGGACATCGAGCCGTTCGGCCAGGCCGTTGGTGGACCAGCGCTCGGTGCCGTGGACGAAGCGCTCGGCCAGCAGGACCATCACCGACATTGCCAGCCGCTCGCGCAGCACGCCCGTGGTCGGTATGTCGGCGTGCCCGGTGCGCAGGTACTCAGGGTGCTGCACGTAGAACGACAGCTGCGCGCCGAGCAGCAGGATCAGCCAGCTCGCGTACAGCCAGAACAGGAACAGTGGCACGACCGCCAGGCCCGCATAGACTGAGGCGAGTTGCGCGGAGTAGACCACGGTGCGCGCGAATAGCGCGCCAACGAACGCCCAGAGCAGGCCTCCAAAGAGCGTGCCGGCCGCGGCGGGCCAGATCCTCACACGCGTGTTCGGCATGTACATGTACAGGAAGCCGAAGAGCGCCAGGATCAGTGTGTAGGAGGCAAAATGCGTGCGTGCCGGGCCGCCCGCCTGCCCCGTGGCCAGTCCGGAAAGCTTCGCGACGACCGTGCTCGCCTCGACTGAAGCGAGCAGCGCCATCGCGACCGCCGCCAGCACCGGGACGACCAGCAGTACCACCAGGTATTCCGTCGAGCGGCGCGCGAAGCTGCGTGGTCGCTCCACGTGCCAGGTGAAGTTCAGCGCCTCTTCGACCTTCTGCACCATCGAGATCGAGGCGTAGAGCAGGAACAGGAACCCGACCGAGCCGACCAGCGTGCCCTGCACGTTCTCGACGAATCCCATGATGCGTGCCGCGATACTGGGGCCCTGGTCGCCGAGCGGTCGCAGGAACTCGAGCAGCGCTGGCTCGATTTCGTGGTGGTAGCCGAAGGCCTTGAGCACAGCGAATGCGACTGCCACGACCGGGACGAGCGCGAACAGCGTCGAATAAACCAGGCTCATCGCGCGGAGCCCCAGGTCGCCGCGTGCGATATCGCGCAGCAACGCGTAGGCATGGCGCAGCGGTATCGCGAGCAGCACCAGCGCGCGATTTCCCAGCGACTCCGGCACGTCGAACAGCCAGTGCTCGACCCGCAGCTGCAGAGAGGAGAAGTTGGCGGACATGCCCTAGGCTGTGAGCCTGCGCAGCGCTTCCTGGTACTTTTCGCTGGTTCCCCGGATCACCTCGGCCGGCAGGCGCGGGCCCGGCGGCGTCTTGTCCCAGTCGAGCGTCTCGAGGTAGTCGCGCACGAACTGCTTGTCGAACGAGGGCGGGCTGGTGCCCGGCAAATAGGTGTCCACCGGCCAGAACCGCGACGAATCCGGCGTGAGCGCCTCGTCGATCAGCGTGAGCGTGCCGGCATCGTCCACGCCGAACTCGAACTTGGTGTCGGCGATGATGATGCCGCGCGCGAGCGAATGCGCTGCGGCGAATTCGTAGAGCGCGATCGCGGTGTCGCGGACCTGCGCGGCCAGCGCCGGTCCGATCGCCGCCTCGATCTCGGCGAAGCCGACATTCTCGTCGTGGCGGCCGCGTTCCGCCTTGGTCGATGGCGTGAAGATCGGGCGCGGCAGCCGATCGGCCATGCGCAGCCCGGGTGGCAGCGGAATGCCGCACACCATGCCGGTGCGTTCGTAGTCCTTCCAGCCGGAACCGATCAGGTAGCCACGCACGACGGCCTCGACCGGCAGGGCCTTCAGGCGCCGCACGACCATGCAGCGATCGGCGATGGTCGCGCGCTCGGACGCGTCCGGCACCGCACGCTCGAGCGGGTAGTCCGCGATGTGGTTCGGCACGATGTGGCCAGTGCGCGCGAACCAGTAGTTCGAAATGCTGGTCAGCACCCGGCCTTTTCCCGGGATCGGGTCCGGCAGCACTACGTCGAAAGCGCTCAGGCGGTCGGTCGTGACGATCAGCATGTGGCTGTCGTCCACGGCGTAGATGTCGCGAACCTTGCCCTGGTGGGTGCGCGTGAGGCCGCGCAGGTTCGACTCATGCATCGGTGGCGAGGCGGCGGGGCTGTTCTGCATAGCGGGAATTCCGGTGTCGGGGCGCGGGCCTGGCGCTGCTAACATAGCTCGCCGCCGCGTGCAGCCAGTGTTGCAGTAGCCTTCCCCGGCGGTCAAGGAATCCATGGGCTGGTACGGAAAACTCATCGGCGCGGTCCTCGGCGCGATCATAGGTCGCGGCCTGCTGGGCGCGATCGTGGGCTTGCTGCTCGGCCACCAGTTCGACCGGCGCAACGGCAATGGCGGTTCCGCGGCCGGCGCCGGCCGTAGCGCGATCAGCCACGGCTTTTTCCGAGCGACGTTCCAGGTCATGGGGCATGTCGCGAAGTCCGATGGGCGGGTCACCGCGCAGGAGATCGACGCCGCGCGGGCGGTGATGCGCCGCTTCTCGCTGGGCGCGGAAGACGTCCGGCGCGCGATCGATTTCTTCACCGAGGGCAAGCGGGCGGATTTTCCACTCGAGTCGGTGCTTGCCGACCTGCGCGCGTTCGTGGCCGGCCGCAGCGACCTGCGGCGCCTGTTCGTGCAGATACAGCTCGAGGCCTCGATGCTGGGCGGGGGGCTCAACCCGCCGACGCGTGCGGTCTTCGCTCGGATGTGCGGCGCACTGGGCATATCAGCGGCCGAGTTCGCGGCGCTCGAGGCGATGCTGCGCATGCATGCCCACGCCCGTGAATCGGGGCCGCAGCAGTCCCGCAGTGCCCCATCGCGGCTCGCGGACGCCTACCAGGTGCTCGGGGTGCGCGCGGACGCCAGCGACCGCGAGGTCAAGCTCAGCTACCGCCGCCTGATGAGCCAGAACCACCCGGACAAGCTGGTTGCGAACGGCCTGCCCGAGTCGATGATCGAGGCTGCGCACGAGCGCACGCGCAGCATCCTCGAGGCGTACGAGGCGATACGTGACAGCCGGGGGATGAAATAGCCGGATGGCCTGCTACAGTCCTGCGAGTGCCCGAGGAGCCATGACATGACCAAGCACTGGATCGCCCCGTCCATCCTGTCGGCAGACTTTTCACGCCTGGGTGAAGAGGTGCGCGCAGTGCTCGACGCAGGCGCCGACCTGGTCCATTTCGACGTGATGGACAACCACTACGTCCCCAACCTGACCATTGGACCGCTGGTTTGCGAGGCGTTGCGCAAGGCAGGCGTCACCGCGCCGATCGACGTGCACCTGATGGTGAAGCCGGTGGACCGGATCGTGCCGGACTTCGCGAAGGCGGGCGCCACCTGGATCACGTTCCATCCCGAGGCCAGCGAACACGTGGACCGCACGATCGGCCTGATTCGCGAGAACGGCTGTCGGCCAGGGCTGGTGCTGAATCCAGCCTCGCCGCTCAGCTGGCTCGACCACGTGCTCGACAAGATCGACATGGTGCTGCTGATGTCGGTGAACCCGGGCTTCGGCGGCCAGTCGTTCATTCCGTCCGTGCTGCCCAAGATCGCTCGGGTACGCGAGTTGATCGACCGCAGCGGGCGCGAGATCCGGCTCGAGGTGGATGGCGGGGTAAAGGTGGACAATATCGCCGAGGTCGCGGCAGCGGGGGCTGACACCTTCGTCGCGGGCTCGGCAATCTTCGGCTCGAAGGACTACCGGGCGACCATCGACGCGATGCGCAGGGAGATCGCGGGCACGAGCTGAACGAGGCCGGCCGCGCCCGATCGGCGCAGCCGGTGGGTGAGGGCTATTCCTCGTCCTCGTCCTCGTCGTCGTCCTCGTCGTCATCCGCCACGGCCGCCGCCTTCGCATTGCGCATCGCGAGCGGCGATGGCTCGGTGGCCTGTGTGGACATCAATGCCGCCTTGCCCTTGAGCCTGGGTCGCACGCCGAACACCACCATGGTCTTGCCGCGCGCAGTGAGCAGGCCCTGTTCCTCGAGAACCTTGAGCACGCGGCCCGCCATCTCGCGCGAGCAGCCAACCAGCCGGGAGAGTTCCTGCCGGCTCACTTTGATCTGCGTACCCTCCGGGTGCGTCATCGCGTCGGGCTCGTTGCAGAGGTCCATGATCGCGTGCGCTACGCGGCCCGTGACGTCCACGAACGCGAGGTCTCCGAGCTTCTTGTTGGTGCGATCGAGGCGGCTTGCAAGCTGGGTGGCCAGTTCGAACAGCAGCGTCGGGCTCTCGGCCGCGATCTGGCGGAAGCGTGGGTAGGTCATCTCGGCCAGCTCACACTGCGTGCGCGTGCGCACCCAGGCGCTGCGCTGCGGCTGCTCGTTGAACAGGCCCATCTCGCCGAAGAACTGGCCCTTGTTCAGGTAGGCCAGCACCATTTCATTGCCTTCCTCGTCCTCGATCAGGACTTCGACCGAGCCCTTGATGACGAAGTAAAGGACGTCGGGCACGTCGCCCGCGTGGATCAGCACCGTCTTCGACGGCACTGTTCGGATGCGGCAATAGCTCAGGAACCGGTTGATTGCCGGAATGTCACTAAGCGGTCTTCCCCCGGTCTCCATGCGTCCTGCCCCGCGGTTATGTCAAAAGTTCCACGGATTTAATCGCAAGTGCGCGTCGTACCGCAAGTTTTCAGACGTAATAAGCTGTTCGGGTCATGATCCTCGCCGCTCGCCGCATGAGTTCGCGGATCGGGCGAGGCAGCTCGCGACCGCCGGCTTTGGTCGCATCCGAGCCGTGACGCGCCTCGTCGTCCTGCATCTGCCCCACGATCCTGCGCGAGCGTTCGTCGCTCTCCGGCAGTTCGTGCATGTGCGACTCCAGGTGCTCGACTACCTGTCTTTCGGTTTCGGCAACGAATCCGAGGCTGGTGCGGTCGCCCGTGAGCCCGGTGACCGCACCGATCGCGAAGGCGCCCATGTACCACACCGGCGCCAGCAGGCTGGTGTGGCTGTCGAGTTCGCGCACTCGCGCCTCGCACCAGGCCAGGTGGTCGGTCTCGTCTCGCGCCGCATCGAGCAGCCTGGCCCGGACTTTGTGGTCGCGGGCGGTCAGCGCCTGGCCGTGGTAGAGGGCCTGGGCGGCAATCTCCCCGGCGTGATTGACCCGCATCAGGCCGGCTGCGTGGCGCCGCGCGGCGGGTTCGGTCACGGACTCGGGAGCCGGTCCGGCAGGATTGGGTCGGGCGGCCACATTGGCGGCGGCCACGGTGCGCAGCCCCCGGTCGAACTCCCGGATCAAGGCGTCGGCGAGCGAGCGAGGGCGGTTATTCGTGGTCATGGCTCATTATATGTGCGCAATGCGCACACGCGGCGTGCCGCGGCGACGCGGCAGACGCTGCGGGCGGGCCCCGGCACCGGTCCCGGTGCGCGGGTCGCAGCAGGCTTCCGGCCGGTAATGCATGGGTTTGCATGGGCCCCGCTGGTCTGGCTGATTTCCGGCTTTGCAAAGAGGTCGCGCGTACAGTAAGATTCGCGGCTCTTTGCAGGATAGACAGGTTCCCTGGGGCCTCCCAATGAGCACTTTTTTTGCACGCTCCGAGACGGTGCGGCGCGACTGGTACGTGGTGGACGCGAGCGGCAAGACGCTCGGCCGCCTCGCCACGCAGCTCGCCATGCGCCTTCGCGGCAAGCACAAGCCCGAGTACACGCCCCACGTGGACACCGGCGACCACATCATCGTTCTCAATGCCGAGAAGATCCACGTCACCGGCGACAAGCTGCGTGACAAGGTTTACTACTGGCACACGGGCGCAATCGGCGGCATCAAGAGCAAGACGCTCGAGAAGATGATGGCCGAGCACCCCGAGCGCGCCATCGAGATCGCGGTGAAGGGCATGCTGCCCAAGAACCCGCTCGGCCGCGCCATGTTCAAGAAGCTGCACGTATTCCAGGGTGCCGCGCACCCGCACACCGCGCAGCAGCCCAAGCCGCTCGACATCTGACCCAACGCAAGGTTTCGACGATGCCCGCTAGCACCAATTACGGCACCGGCCGCCGCAAGACCTCCACGGCTCGCGTCCACCTGCGTCCAGGCACCGGCACGATCCGCATCAACGGCCGCTCCATCGAGGAGTTCTTCGGCCGCCAGACGTCGCGCATGATTGTGCGCCAGCCGCTCGAGACTGTGCAGATGTCGGACCGCTTCGACGTCGACGTGAACGTGGCCGGCGGCGGCATGACCGGCCAGGCCGGCGCGATCCGCCACGGCATCACGCGCGCGCTGATGGAATACGACGAGTCGCTGCGCAAGCCGCTGCGAACTGCAGGCTTCGTCACGCGCGACGCGCGCGAAGTCGAGCGCAAGAAGGTCGGCTTCCGGAAAGCCCGTCGCGGCACGCAGTTCTCGAAGCGCTAACACGCTTGGGGGATCGTCTAGCGGTAGGACTACGGACTCTGACTCCGTCAACCTAGGTTCGAATCCTAGTCCCCCAGCCACTCACCTGAAGGCCCGCGCAAGCGGGCCTTTTCGTTTTCGGCGAGCGCAGCATGTCGCAAGCCTGGTCGAGCAGGCCCCGCCCCGCATCCACGCGGCATGCGATCCAGTGGAAATTGACCACATGCTGGAACGGTGGTCTATTTGGGCCGTTGTTCTACGCCGCGAATGGATCCCTCACCGTCAATGCCGGTGCTCCGTCTGTCGGGCGAGCCGTGATCACCGCGACAGCAGGGGACTAAATGACAGTATTCCCCAACATGCTCGTGACGATGGACTCGGTGAGCCGGCAGGGCGGCGGCTTCACTTTTCATTGGACGTGGACCGGAAAGAACACCGGGCCTGCAGGCACCGGCTGCGCCTGGACGCGGGAGTCAGGCCGCGCGAGGATTCCCGGATGACGCGCACGTGGACGATCATCGGGGTCCGCGATGTGGCTGGCAGCCTGAAGTGGTACCAGTCGCTCTTCGGCCAGCCGGAGACGCCTCCCGCCCACGACGACTTCGGGCAAGTCCTCGACTCGGATGGCACGGTCCTGCTCTGCCTTCACGAGTGGGGTGCCCACGAGCATCCTTCCTTGATGGGTCCCGATCACGGCAAGCCTGGCAACGGCCTGCTCCTGTTTTTCCGTGTGGACGATTTCGACATGGCCCTGCCAAGGGCGCGTGCTCTCGTAAACCGCCTCGGAGAGGAACCCCACATGAGCCCGGACACAGGAACCATGGAGTTCTCGCTACGAGATCCGGACGGGTACTACGTAACGATCAGTGCGCTCTCTGCGGCCTGACAATCCATCAATGCGCTCGCGAAGCGACACGTCGGGCCACGCACCGGAAGGCGTGGACCGACGTAACGCGTAGATCGACACGGACGGCAGTCAGAATGGCAACTCGAACGCCAGGCTACTCAGGCACTCCGCTTGCCAGGAAACTCGGCATCGGCGTGGACTCGTGCGTGCTGCTCGTCGATCCACCGGGCGACTATCGACAAATGCTGGCCCCGATTCCCGAAGGAGTGATCTTCGCGGCGAGGCTCTCGCACAAGGTCGATGTCATCCACATGTTCGTGGGCAAGAGATCGACGCTGGATCGCAGGCTCGGGCAACTGCGCAGTCGAATGAGGCCGGACGCGGCGCTGTGGTTGTCATGGCCGAAAAAGACCTCGAAGGTGCCGACCGACGTCACCGAGGACACCATTCGCTCTGTTGCGCTGCCGCTGGGCCTCGTTGACGTGAAAGTCTGTGCGGTCAGCGATATCTGGTCCGGCTTGAAATTGGTAGTCCGCAAGGAACTCCGTTGAACCTGGCGCGTGGCGATTATTTGCGCCGGGGGCCGGCAAGCTGAAGAATAGCGGTCACCGTCGAGCTCACCATTTCGGGAGCGTGTTTCATGACTGACCTGCGAATGACCAATGTCCTCGCATCAATGCTTGTCATGCTCGGCGCATCGATGACGAGCATGGCCGATCCGCTGTCGCCAACCGAGCAGGTGTTCGCGGTCGAGCGAGCATTCGCCGGGACGATGGCCGATCGAAACCTGGAGGCCTTCTCCACGTTCCTGTCCGACGAGGCGGTGTTCTTCTCCGGGACCAAGACGCTTCGCGGCAGGCAGCAGATAACCGAAGCATGGGCAGCTTATTTCACCGACCCCACGCCGCCGTTTTCCTGGAATCCAGACCAGGTCGTGGTGCTGGAGTCCGGCACCCTCGCGCTCAGCACTGGCCCGGTCGTTGATCCGACGGGCCAGGTGGTCGGTCGCTTCAACTCCATCTGGCGTCTCGATGCACCTGGAGTCTGGAGAATCGTCTTCGACAAGGGGAGCCCGGCAAGTCCGGGGCCGCAGTAACGCCCGGGCGTGGTCACATCACCGAAACACAAGGATTACACGACAAGCCAATTGAGCCGGACCCAGTCGCAGGCCCCGGTCGAGGCGTTTCACGAGTTGTGCTTCTACTCGCTGTCGGGCAGACAGGTACAGGACACGCATGTGAGGCTGGCGCGGACGCGGAGGGAATGGCCGGTGTTTCCGCTCCCGGGGGAAACAGGGCGGATCACGGTGTACGGCGTCCTGGCTTCACCGATTGGGCCCCAGCGGGATGCGGCAATCGTGAAGGTCGGCGGCCTGCATGCACTGGTCGCGGTGCCGCGGACGAAGGTTGCAACGTCCTCGAGAAGATCGAGGAATCGGAGTACGGCAAGTTCGCATGGGTCATGGATCCCGAGGGAAACAAGGTCGAACTCCGGGAGCCGCCGCCCGGCCAGTGAACGACATGTACCTGCAGCCTGTCACGTCGTCGTGGGCGCGCATCGTCGGGCTCGTGGTGCTGCTGGTCGCGCTCGCGCTGGCTGTTGTGCTCGTGATCGGCCTCGTCACGTACGCGACTCATCCGGAGGCTCGATATCACCTGACGAGTTCGACGGTGATCTTCGCGCTGATCCTGGTCGCGCTCGGCGGAATCTGCGCCCAGGCGGGATATCGCCTGGCGTTCAACAGGCCCGATCGAAACGGAACGCTTTTCTCCCGCGCCGGCTGGACCGCTATAGGCACAGGCCTGCTGTCCATGGACGGCCTGATGACCTTTGCCATCCTTTCCGTTCGGCGACCCGACGGGAATGACATCCTGATGATCGTCATTCTCGCGGCATTTGGCACCTGGTGCCTGGTGCTGGCGTGGCGGACCCGGCTTTCACCCGGATCCTGAGTCATTCATTCGGAGTCCTCATGCACATTCCGCCTGGGTTCAATACCATCACGCCGTATTTCTTCGTGGATGGCGCTGTCGGGTTCATCGACTTCCTGGTCGTCGGGCTCGGCGGCACGGAGATCCTTCGCCACATGGACGGTGATCGCATCTCCAATGCCCAGGTCCGGCTCGGCACGTCGACGGTCATGGTCAGCGAAGCGTCGACCGCCTTCCCTGCCATGCCGGCCTCGTACTACCTGTACGTAGAGAACGCCGACGATTCCATGACGAGGGCCATGGCTGCCGGCGCGACGCAGGTCATGCCGGTCGCGGACATGCCCTATGGTGACCGGCAGGGAGGTGTCAGGGACAGGCATGGAAACCTGTGGTGGATTTCCCAGCGCATGGTCGCCGGTCCGTACTGAGCCGAGGACGGAATGCCAGCGACGCCGGCAGCTGGCATGCGACGGTTGTGGGCCGGCCTAGTCCGTTGAGAGCCGGCGACCCGCAAACGCTGCATCGACGAGTTCGATCCAGTGCCTGACCGGTACGCTGCTCGATTCCTGCAGGTGCGTGAGGCAACCAATGTTGGCAGTCGCTATTACCTCAGGCGCCCCCACCATCAGTGAATCGAGCTTTCGGGCGCGAAGTTCGCGCGACAGCGCCGGGTGCAGCAGCGAGTAGGTCCCCGCCGAGCCGCAGCACAGTGTCGCGTTGCTAACCGGAGCGAGGCGATAGCCGGCTGCGGCGAGCAGCGCCTCCACGCGCCCGAGATTTCGCTGCCCGTGCTGCAGCGTGCAGGGCGACTGCCAGGCAACCAGCGGGCCGGTGCCTGGCACCAGCCCGGCGCGTCGCAGGTCTGCGGGTTCGATAACTTCGCTCAGGTCGCGAGTCGCGTCGCCGACCCTTCGCGCTTGCGCCGCGAACGACGGATCGCCGGCGAGCAGCCTGCCATAGTCCTTGACCATCAGTCCGCAGGCGCTCGCCGTGCTCAAGACGCATTCGGCACCGGCATCGAGCAGCTCCGCGCAGGCCTCGATGTTTCGTCTCGCCTGGCCGAACGCCACTTGCGTGCGCCCCAGGTGGTGACTGAGCGCGCCGCAGCAGGTCTCGTCGCGCGCGCGGACGGTCGAGATGCCGAGCCGGTCGAGTACGCGCGAGGCTGCCGTGTTGATGCCAGGCGCGAGTCCCGGCTGCACGCAGCCTTCGAGCAGGACCACGCGCCGGGGAAGGCGCACAGCCTGCGGCGATTCCGGCAATGGGGCCGTGACCCCCGATGGCGTCGCGACGGAACGCCGCTCTGCGTAGGAATCTGTGTGGGGTACGAAGTGCGGCTCGGTGCTCGGCAGCCTGGCGCGCAATGCCGCCGGCAGCAGCGGCCGCAGCCAGCCGCCGATGCGCAGCAGAGATTCGAATACTTGCCGACGTCCGAGCACCTCGGTCATCGTGAACCGCAGCGCACGCTGGCCGATCGGGCGTGCGATCCGTTGCTCGGCCAGTTCGCGGCCCAGGTCGACGATGCGGCCGTACTGCACGCCGGACGGGCAGGCGGTCTCGCAGGCGCGACAGGTGAGGCAGCGATCGAGGTGCGTGAGCGTGTCCTTGCCTGCAGGTCCGCCCTCGACGAGCTGCTTCACGAGGTAGATGCGCCCGCGCGGGCTGTCCAGCTCGTTGCCGAGGACGCGGTAGGTGGGGCAGGCGGGCAGGCAGAACCCGCAATGCACGCAGGCGCGCAGCAGGTCCTGGGCCTCGCGGCCGCGCGCGGTGTCTTCGAGTGCGCCGGACGGTCTTGAGTACATCGTCCTAGAAGTCCGTGTACATGCGGCCGGCATTCAGGATGCCGGCGGGATCAAAGATCCTCTTCAGCGAATCGTGAAGGCGCATCAATGCGTCGGCCGGTCGCGCGAAGACCGCGTCAGCGACGCCGTCGTGACGAAAGAGCGTCGCATGTCCGCCTGCGGCCGAGGCAGCGTCGAAAACAGTTGTCGAATCGACCGCATACCATCGCTGCAGGCCGTTCCACTCGATCAGCGGCTCCCCCCTCATCGGGAGTGCAGACGTTGCAGCAGGCACGTGAAGGCGCCACAGCGGCACCTGTGCCGCAAGAAACGGATGTGTGTGCTCGCGTATCGATCGCCACAGCTCGGCGCCATCGTCCAACGGCATGCCGCCGACGCGTCGCTGCACCTCGTCCAGCGTGCGCTCGGTGCCCTCGAAGCGCAGCGAGAGTGACCCTCTGCACCAGCAGCTCGCGGTGAGTGGCATGGCCGTGGCCGCGAGACGCCCGAGTTCGACCAATGCTTCCCCGGCGTTGCGTTCCAGCGACAGTGTTCGTGATGCCACCGCGCAGGGCAGCACCTTGATCGAGACGTCGAGCAGTACGCCGAGCGTGCCGAATGCGCCGGCCATCGTGCGCGCGACGTCGTAGCCGGCGACATTCTTGATGACTTCGCCGCCGAGGCGCAGCACGCGACCGTCACCGGTCAGCACCCGGACACCTAGTACGTAGTCGCGCAGCGGACCGAAGGCAACCCGGCCCGGCCCGGCCAGGCCGCAGGCGACGGTACCGCCGACCGTGGCCGATTCGCCGAACGACGGCGGCTCGAACGGAAGGCGCTGGCGCTGCGCGGCGAGCGCGGCCTCTACCTCGCGCAGTGGCGTGCCGGCCCGGGCAGTGATCACCAGTTCCGCTGGATCGTAGGTGACGATGCCCGCGTGGCCGGACGTATGCAGCTCGATGCCAGGCACCGCGCGGCCGAGGAAGCGCTTGGTGTCGCCACCAACGATCCGCAGCGGCGCGCCGTCGGCGGTCGCGTCGCGCACGCGCTCGATGAGTTCCGGCGTGGCGTCGTGGTCGGACATCGGTCAGAAGCGTGGCAGGTGTGGGTGGGGCAGCTTGCCGCCGTGCACGCGCATCGCCCCGTAGTCCGCGCAGCGGGCCAGCGTCGGCACGGCCTTGCCCGGGTTCAGGCGGCCCTCGGGATCGAACACACGCTTGATCGCGTGGAAGACTTCCAGTTCGGCTGATCCGAACTGCGTGCACATCGGACCGAGCTTCTCGACGCCGACGCCGTGCTCGCCGGTGACGGTGCCGCCGACGGCAACGCAGAGTTCGAGGATGTCGGCCCCGAGGCGCTCGGCTCGATCGAGTTCGCCGGGTCGCCCGGCGTCGAACAGTATGAGCGGGTGCAGGTTGCCGTCGCCGGCGTGAAAGACATTGGCGACCGACAGGTCGGCCTCGCGCGCCATTGCCTCGATCCGGCCGAGGACAGTTGCAAGGTGGCGGCGCGGGATCGTGCCGTCCATGCAGTAGTAGTCGGCGGCCAGCCGGCCGACGGCCGGGAAAGCAGACTTGCGGCCCGACCACATGCGCGCGCGCTCGCCCGCGCCTGCCGCGGTACGTGTGGTCGTGGCGCCGCAACCATTGAGCAGCTCGGTGACGGCGTCCAGCTGCGACTGCACGTCGTGTTCGAGACCGTCGAGTTCGCATAGCAGAACGGCTGCCGCATCCGGCGGGTAGCCGCAATGCGCAAACGCCTCGGCCGCCCGGAGCGCGGGGCCGTCCATCATCTCGAGGCCGGCCGGCACGATGCCCGAGGCGATCACGCGTCCGACCGCGTCGGCGCAGCGCCCGACGTCGCCGAACGAGGCCAGCACCAGTTCCACACGCTCGGGCAGCGGCACCAGCCGCACCGTCGCCTCGACGACCACGCCGAGCATGCCCTCCGATCCTGTTAGCAGCGGCAGCAGCGAGAGTCCCGGCGCCTCGCCCAGCGGCGAGCCGACCGTGATGAGTTCGCCGTCCGCGGTGGCGACCACCAGTTCGAGCAGGTTGTGGACCGTGAGGCCGTACTTGAGGCAGTGGACGCCGCCGGAATTCTCCGCGACGTTGCCGCCGATGGTGCACGCGAGTTGCGACGACGGGTCCGGCGCGTAGAAAAGCCCGTGCGGGGCCGCGGCGTCCGAGATCGCGAGATTGGTGACGCCCGGCTGGACCCGGGCGAGGCGCCGTCGGGGATCCACTTCGAGAATGCGGTTCAGTCGCGACAGCACCAGCAGGATGCCGCCTTCCACCGGCAGCGCGCCGCCGGACAGGCCGGTGCCGGCACCTCGCGCCACGACCGGGACGCGGAGCCCGGCTGCAATCCGCAGCACCGCGATTACCTCGTCCACGCTGCCGGGCAACGCGACGAGATCCGGTATGCGCCGGTGGGTGGCGAGCGCGTCGCATTCGAATGCGACGCAGGATTCGGGTGCCGAGAGGACGGCGTCCGGGCCGAGTGCAGCCCGGAGTTGGCGGATCAGCGTCGTGTCAGGCCTCACGTGCCAACGTTACGACACCACCAGCCGTGCCGACCAGCAGGATATCTGCGGGTCGGCGTGCGAACAGGCCCACCGTCACCACGCCCGGGACCTGGTTCAGCTCGCTCTCGAGCGCTGCCGGATCGGGAATGTCGAGTCCGTGCACGTCCAGGATGTGGTTGCCGTTGTCGGTGACGAATCCTGCGCGGAGCACCGGGTTTCCGCCCAGGCGCGCGAGCTCCCTGGCCACCAGCGAGCGCGCCATCGGGATGATCTCGACCGGGAGCGGGAAGCGCCCGAGCCTGTCCACCACTTTCTGCTCGTCCACGATGCAGACGAACCGGCGGGAGGCGGCTGCGACGATCTTTTCGCGGGTCAGCGCGCCGCCGCCGCCCTTGATCAGTTCGAGCGCGCGGGTCGCCTCGTCGGCGCCGTCCACGTACACCCCGATCTGGCCGGTGGCGTCCAGCTCGAGTACCTCGATGCCATGGGCGCGAAGCCGCTTCGTGCTGGCTTCCGAGCTCGAGACCGCGCCTGCGATCCGTTTCCCGAGCGGCGCCACGGCGTCGATGAAGAAGTTGACCGTCGAACCGGTGCCGACGCCGACCACCTCGCCTTCGCGGACGAACTCGAGCGCCGCTTCCGCCGCGCGCTGCTTCTTCTGGTCCTGGTTCATCGTTTGGCTACCCCCGAAACAACTGTGCCCGCTTTCGCGGGCACAGTCGTCAAGCTTCAGTACGAAGCTTACTTCTTCTTCTTGGCCGCAGCCTTCTTCTTAGCCGGAGCCTTCTTCGCCTTCGCCTTTTTCTTCGCTGCCATTTTCATTTCTCCATGTCGGGTTAGTCCGGGCGCAGTATTTACCCAATTCAAAACTCAATTGCAATAGGCAGGCAAATAATTTTTCTTGCACTCGTGACGCACTCGTGATCGCCGTGCATCGTCACGAGAGAGTGTCGCAACGCGCTCATGCTGCGAATGCAGGCATTCGCTCATGCGAGAGAGAGAATTAAACGCCACTCTTCGCGCGTCACCGGCGTGATCGAGAGCCGGTTGCCGCGACGCAGGATCAGCATCTCCGAGAGCGCTCCATGCGCATGTTTGCGCAACGTTTCGAGGCTGATCACGGGCTCGATGCGCCGCTCGAGACGCACGTCCACGCTGTACCAGCGAGGCGATTCGCGATCGCTCGAAGCATCGAAGTAGCGGTGCTTCCGGTCGAGTGCAGCGGCTTCCGGATAACCCGCACGCACCACTTTCACGACGCCTGCAACACCGGGCTCGGCGCAGCTCGAGTGATAGAAGAATCCCTGGTCGCCCTTGCGGATCGAGTCGCGCAGGAAGTTCCGCACCTGGTAGTTGCGCACGCCGTCCCAGGCCGTCGTCGCATCCTCGCAACGCGCGAGGTCGTCCACACCGAAGGTGTCGGGCTCCGACTTGAAGAGCCAGTAGTTCACGCAGGGTCCTCCGGCCGTCGTTCAGCCGCGTTGCGGCGGGGAATGATTATTTCGCGTTCGGTGACGACCAGATCGAGGGCAACGTCCCAGGGCGAAGGCTCGATGCGCCCGATTTCCTGGCAGGCAAACGCGATGCCTACGAGCCTGGGCCGGCGCCAGGCCCGGTCCCGTCGTTGCCGGAGCGCCCGGTCGTAGTAGCCGGCACCCATGCCAAGGCGATTGCCCTCGCGATCGAAGCCGACCAGCGGGACGAGGATCACGTCGAGGCGCGGTGGCGGCAACCACTCGCGGACGCCGTCGGCAGGTTCCAGGATGCCGAACGCGGCGGTGTTGGGCCGCAGCGGGCAGTCCCGTCGCAACCGCACGAAACGCATTCGTCCTTGCCGCCGGCTGGTCACCTGCGGCACGTAGAGTGCCGCGCGGGACTCGAGCGCCACCGGAATTGCACCGGCGATGCTCGCCTCGCCGGGCATGGCGAGGTAGACGGCGACGCGCCGACCGGGGCGGAAGACGCGCAGGCGTTTCAACGTGGCCAGGATCGCCGACTCGGCGGCGGCGCGCTCGGCGCGCGGCAGCCCGAGCCGCAGCGCGCGGAGCCTGCGACGCTCGGCGCGAATCTCTGCGGTCGGCTGCGCCATGCGTCGGGGTCGTCCGCCAGTGGGAAGGGGATGGCGCCACCCGCCTGTGCCGTCACGAACCATTGCTCTCGACATGGAGCAATAGGCGGGGAAGGCCACAGCACCTCAGGCTTCCCGCTCTGGGCGGACTTGCACAACGGTGCCGGCTGGCCGGCTCCCCAGGGTATTAACATACGGTCGAGAGGTAACCCGGACCGTGTCGAACACCGCAGGCGGCGCCAAATCGTCGAAGGGCGAGCCGGGTCGCCCTCCTATAGTTCCAGTTGCTGCCCCCGCTCGAGCGCGGACTCGACGCGCTCGCGCAGGACGCGCAGGCGCGCCCCCACGTCGCCGTCGACCGTCGAGCCCTGCCGACGCAGCTTGATCAATTCGTTCGCGAGGTTGAGCGCCGAGATCACGGCGATGCGCTCCAGCCCGGTGACCTTGCCCGAGTCGCGGATCTCCCGCATCTTGGCGTCGAGGTACTCCGCGGAATCGAGCAGGTCGGCACGCTCCTCGGCCGGGCAGGCGACCTGGTATTCGCGGTCGAGCAGCCTCACGCCCACCCGCGTCACTCGTTCTTCGCTCATGCGCCGTGCTCCATTGCCTTCAGGCGTCCGATCATCGCCTCGACCCGTGCCCGGACCTGTTCGTTCTTCTGCAGCAGGTTGGCGCGCTCGGTCATCAGTGTGTCCTGCCGCTGCCTGAGCGCGCGGTTCTCTTCCTTGAGCTGGCCGACCGTGGCGACGAGTTCGTCCACACGGCGTTCAAGGCGACGCAGCTCGGCGTCGATGGCGGATCTTGCGGCGGTCTCGGTCATGCGAGGAACTATAGGGCTGCACCGGTGTGGAATCAATTGAACCGGCGTCCGGATGGCGCGCGATGTTACGATAATCACGATGACGGAACCCGCCAGATTCGACGAGGTCGCGCAAGCGCTCGCCGCCGCCGGTTCGACCGTGCACGCGTCCGAGGCCCACGGCTGCCTTTGCGGGGCAGCCTGCGTCCGGCGCGACTACGGCCTTGCGGAGTGGATGGACGAAATCGTCCCGGACGGTGCCGGGCGCGACGACGATAGGTTCCCGACGCTCCGGGCGCGCACCGCGGCTGCCCTCGCCGGGGGGCAGATGGAATTCGAGCCGTTGCTGCCCGACGACGAACAACCGCTCGCAGTACGCGTCGATGCACTGAGCGCATGGTGCCATGGATTCCTGTACGGGTTCGGTGCCGCCGGGACGGCCGGCGGGGCACAGATGCCGGACGACGTTGCCGAGGTACTTTCCGACCTTGCAAAGTTTTCGCAGGCCGGGGCGGTCGGCTCCGAGAGTCCCGAGGTCGAGGAGGACGCCTTCATTGAACTCGTCGAGTTCGTGCGCGCGGCCGTCCAGCTCGTCTACGACGACCTCGCCGCGCTGCGTGCGAGCCAGCCACCTCCGAGCGCAGGCCACTGATTCCCTCCAGATGACAGTACGAAAGAACGAGTTCGCGCGTCGCCGCCGTGAGTTGATGCGCATGATCGGCAAGGGTGGCATCGCCATCCTGCCCGCCGCCACCGAGAAGCAGCGCAACAGCGACGTTCACTACCACTATCGCCCGGACAGCGATTTCCACTACCTGACCGGGTTCGACGAGCCGGAGTCGGTGGCCGTGCTGGTGCCGGGCCGCGCGCAGGCCGAGTACATCCTGTTCGTGCGCGACCGCGACCCGCTGCGCGAGACCTGGGACGGAAAGCGAGCCGGCACCGACGGAGCCACGCAGGACTACGGGGCGGACGACGCCTTCCCCATCGGCGACATCGACGACATCCTGCCGGGCCTGATGGAACAGTGCAGCCGTGTCTACCACACGATGGGTATCCACCCGGAGTTCGACCAGCACGTCATCGGCTGGGTCAACACGCTGCGCGGCCAGGCCAAGCAGGGCATGCACACGCCCCAGGAATTCGTCGCGCTCGACCACCTGCTGCACGACATGCGCCTCTACAAGAGCCGCACCGAGCTTGCGGTGATGCGCCGTGCGGCGCAGATCTCGGTCGGCGCCCATGTCCGCGCCATGAGGGCTACCCGCCCCGGCATGCGCGAGTACGAGGTGATGGCGGAACTTCTGCACGAGTTCCACCGCCACGACGCAGACATCGCCTACCACCCCATCGTCGGCGGTGGCGCGAACGCCTGCACGCTTCATTACCATGCGAACAACGCCGAGCTCTGCGACGGCGACCTGCTGCTGATCGACGCCGGTTGCGAGTATCGCTACTACGCCTCCGACATCACCCGGACCTTCCCGGTCAACGGGCGGTTCACGCCCGAGCAGCGGGCGGTCTACGAGGTCGTCCTGGAAGCACAGGATGCGGCCAT
Organism: uncultured Gammaproteobacteria bacterium; assembly: GCA_963732375.1. GTDB lineage: Bacteria > Pseudomonadota > Gammaproteobacteria > Steroidobacterales > Steroidobacteraceae > RPQJ01. Next base: position 495,923 of record CAVSZE010000015.1, on the reverse strand, counting down.
CGCCAGTATCCGTCCGGGCAACCACTGGAACGATCCGCACGACGCGGCCGTCCGCGCCATCACCCAGGGGCTGGTGCGTATCGGGCTGCTGAAGGGCCGGGTACCCACGCTGATCAAGTCCGAGGCGTACAAGAAGTTCTACATGCACCGCACCGGCCATTGGATCGGCATGGACGTGCACGACGTCGGTGACTACAAGGTCGGCGACGAGTGGCGCGTGCTCGAGCCCGGGATGTGCATGACCGTGGAGCCAGGCATCTATATCCCGGCCGGCACCCGCGGCGTGCCGAAGCGCTGGTGGAACATCGGCGTGCGGATCGAGGACGACGTGGCAGTCACGGCCGATGGCGGCGAGATCCTGACGGCCGGATTGCCGCGCGCGCCGGCCGAGATCGAGCGGCTGATGTGCGCCTGATGCAGCCATGACCGTCCCGGTGAGACGAATCGACTGCGACCTGGCCATCGCCGGCGGTGGACTGGTCGGCGCATCGCTGGCGCTCGCGCTTGCGCCGATCGGGTTGCGCATCGCGGTCGTCGAGGCGGCTGTGCCGGGCGGTACGGAACACCCGAGTTACGACGAACGCACCACGGCGCTGGCCAACGGGACGGTCAGGACCTTCCAGGGCCTCGGCGTGTGGCGGCACATGCAGCGTGAGGCCACCCCCATCCGCCGCATCCACGTATCCGAGCAGGGTCGCTTCGGGGTCGCGCGCATCGACGCGGCCGAGCAGGGACTCGAGTCGCTGGGCTGCGTGCTGCCGAACCGCGTGATCGGCGCGGCTCTATGGGAAGGACTGCGCTCCGCTCCAGGGGTCGAGGTCGTTGCGCCGGCGAAGGTGGTCTCGACGACGCTCGAGGACGACGCCCGGATGCTCGGTGTCGAGCACGACGGACAGTCTCTCGAGATCCGCGCGCGACTCGTGGTCGCGGCCGACGGCGCGCGCTCGGCGGTCCGCGAGCAGGCGGGCATCGCGTCCGAGCGATGGGACTACGGCCAGACGGCGATCGTCACCACGATGACGGCGCAGCGCTTCCACGACCACGTGGCCTACGAACGCTTCACGCCCGACGGTCCGATTGCGGTGCTGCCGCTGGCCGACGGCCGCTGCGGCGTGGTCTGGACGCGTCGGCCGGAGGAGGCCGCGCGGCTGCTCGGGCTGCCCGACGACGAATTCCTGGCGGAGTTCCAGGCGGCGTTCGGGTTCCGCCTGGGGCGGTTGTTGAAGGTGGGCGCCCGGCATTCATATGAGCTTGCGATGTCCCGGTCCGAGCGGCACGTCGGGCCGCGTATCGCGATCGTCGGCGCGGCCGCACAGGGGCTGCACCCGATCGCCGGGCAGGGATTCAACATCGGACTGCGCGATGCGGCCTGCCTCGCGGAGGTGATCGCCGATGCCCGCGCCGCGGGACGCACGGACGCTGGTGATGCGTCGATGCTCGATGCCTATGCGTCGTGGCGCGAGCAGGACCAGCGGCGCATCGTCGCATTCACGGACGGGCTCGTGCGCCTGTTCGGCACGCCGCTCGGGGTGATGCGCGGACTCCGGAGTGTCGGGTTGCTGGCCTTCGACGTCTTTCCTCCGGCGAAGGCCGCGATGTCGCGGCTGAGCGTTGGCGCCGCCGGACGGGTACCGCGGCTCGCGCGCGGCGTGCCGCTCACGGGTCCCGGGCCGTGAACCTCGGCCGACGACTCGATTTCGACGTCGTCGTCATCGGCGGCGGCATGGTCGGGCTCTGCGTCGCCGCGCTGCTCGCGCTGGACGAACGCCTGGCAGGCTGGCGGATCGCGATCGTCGAGCCATCGGCGCCGCGGCCACCGGCCGATGACGTGGTGGACCTGCGCGTATCGGCGCTGTCGCGGGCCTCGCAGCGGGTACTCGGCGCGGCCGGTGCCTGGACGGCGATTGCGCCCCACGCCTGTCCTTATGAGCGCATGGTCGTGTGGGATGCCGCGAGCACGCACGATGCGCGCGACGCGCTGCGATTCGACGCAGCCGAGACCGGTGAGCCGGATCTCGGGCACATCGCCGAGAACCTGCGCGTGCAGTGGGCGCTGGCCGAGGCGCCGGCGCTGCGGGGCATAACGCAGCTGCGCGACCGGCTCGAGGGCCTCGAGTTCGATCATGACTCGGCCACGGTGTCGCTTGGCGGCGGGCGCAGCGTCACCGCCGGGCTGGTCGTCGGCGCAGACGGCGGCCAGTCTAGGACACGCGAGCTGTGCGGAATCGGCCGCGCAGGCTGGGCCTACGGCCAGACCGCCGTCGTCGCGCACCTGCGCACCGGGCAGCCGCACGCCCACACTGCGTGGCAGCGATTCCTGCCGGACGGACCCATCGCCTTCCTGCCACTTCGCGACGGGCGCGTCTCGCTGGTATGGACGACGACGCCCGAGGCGGCTGCGACGCTGATCGAGGTGGAGCCTGCCGAATTCAACCGCCAGGTCACGGAGGCCAGCAGCCGCGTGCTGGGCAATGTGATGCTCGACAGCGGCCGTGCCGGGTTTCCGCTGGCACTGTGGCATGCGCGCGAGTACGTGCAGCCACGCCTTGCACTGGTCGGCGACGCAGCGCACACGATTCATCCACTGGCGGGGCAGGGCGTGAACCTCGGCTTCCTCGATGCCGCCTCGCTGGTCGAGGTGCTGGGCGATGCTGCTGGCTCGGGCGACGACCCGGTCGGAAATCGGGCACTGCGCCGCTACGCACGTTGGCGGCGTGCCGAGAATGCCGTGCTGCTCGGCACGACGGACACGTTGAATCGCCTGTTCGGTGAGCGCAGCGTCGGGGTCGCGGCTGCACGCCGGCTCGGCCTCGCAATTGTCTCCTCGCAGCCGGCCGTACGCCGCGCATTGGTGCGGCGCGCACTGGGCCTGGCCGGCGACCTGCCGGCCATCGTTTCACGCCCCGGGAGTTTGCATTGACGGAAAGCGACTGGCAGAAAGACCTGTTCACACAGGCGGCGCCCGAGCTGGGTAACCAGTACCGCGACGATCCTCTGCTCGGCTCCTGGCTGGCGCGGGTCCTGCCTGCGGATGTGCGCCGCGCGCTTGAGCCGGAACTGGACGAACTGGGCATCGAGGCAGGTGGCCGGCTGTACGCGATGCAGCTCGCCGACCGTCTGAACGAGCCGCGCCTGGTGCAGTGGGATGCCTGGGGAAATCGGGTGGACTCGGTTGAAGTGACGCCGCTGTGGCGCGAGGCGGAGCGCCTCGCGACCCGGCACGGCCTGGTCGCGACTGCCTACGAAAGCGAGTACGGGCGCCACGCCCGGATCGCCCAGTTCGCGAAGGTTTACCTCTTCCACCCGTCCTCCGACGTGTACACCTGCCCGCTCGCGATGACTGACGGCGCCGCGCGTTCGCTGCTCGAGTCGGGTAACCAGTTGCTGATCGACCGCGCACTGCCGCGCCTGACCTCCCGCGACCCGGCGACTGCCTGGACCAGCGGCCAGTGGATGACCGAGACCTCCGGGGGTTCCGATGTCGGGCGTTCCGAGACGCGTGCCGTGCGCGAGGGCGATGCGTGGCGGCTGTACGGTCGCAAGTGGTTTACCTCGTCGGTCGCATCGCAGATGGCGCTGACTCTGGCACGGCCCGAGGGCAATGAGGCGGGCGGCAAGGGTCTCGCGATGTTCTACGTGGAGGTGCGCGACGCCGAGGGTCGCCTGAACAACCTGCGGGTGGACCGACTGAAGGACAAGCTCGGCACGCGCAAGGTGCCGACGGCGGAACTGATGCTGGAGGGCACTCCCGCCGAGCTGGTCGGCCAGTCGTTCAACGGCACGCGGGCCATCGAGCCGATGCTGGGGGTCACGCGGATGTGGAACAGCGTCTGCGCGATTGCGGCGATGCGGCGGGGACTCGCACTTGCACGCTCGTATGCCGCGCGGCGCGAGGTCTTCGGGCAGCCGCTTGCGAAGCAGCCGCTGCACCTCGACACGCTGGCCGCGATGGAAGCCGAGACCTGGGGCGCGTTCCTGATGACATTCCTGCTGGTCGAGCTCGCGGGCCGGCAGGAGTGCGGCGAGATCGACGATGGGCAGCGTGCGCTGCTCAGGCTGGTGACACCCTTGACCAAGCTGGTGACGGGCAAGCAGGCGGTGGCGGTGGTGAGCGAGGCAATCGAGAGTTTCGGTGGTGCCGGCTACGTCGAAGACACCGGTTTGCCGGGCCTGCTGCGCGACACGCACGTGCTGCCGATCTGGGAAGGCACGACTAACGTGCTTTCGCTGGATGCGCTGCTGCGTTCCGACCTGAACGCGGGCCTTGGAGCGCTGATGGGACGCGCATCATCCTGCCTGCGTTCATTGAAGGAGCCACGGCTCGCAGCGGCGGGGCGCAACGCCGTCGCCGCGCTCGAGCGTGCAGCGCTGTGGTTCGAGTCGGGCCATGACCGGGAAGTGCTGCAGTCCGGCGCGCGGCGGCTGGCGCTTACGCTCGCCCGCTCGCTGCAGCTCGTGCTGCTTTGCGAGCACGCACAGTGGATGATGGATCGCGATGGCGACCGGCGGGGCTACGCGGCGGCGATGCGTTACTCGCGACTGCCGGTGGACCTGATGCACGAGGTGGATCCGGAGCTGGATCGCACGCTGGTATCGTGAGCGCGCGGTTGCCACGCATTCGTGCCGATGTTGATTCGGCAGCAGGGCAGCTATCGCCGGCCCTGCCGGCCATGCGTCAGCCGCGGGTCACGTCCTCGTTCGGCGGCCAGGCGCCGGCGTCTATCGTCTCCCGGTACGCGTGCCAGGTCGCGTGGCCGATCAGCGGCAGCGTCAGGCCCAGCCCGGCCATGATCCAAGCGAGGCCGCTGCCGCGCTCGTGCCCGATGAACAGCAGCGCGAATCCGGGCGCCACTGCGAGCACGATGCACGCCGCCCATACTGCCATGGCCGGCTTGTTGCGCAGCACCGCATTGATGCTCGTCACGACTGCCGTGACGCTGTCCGCCTTCCGGTCCACCAGCATCGGCAGCGAGAAGGCGGCGGCTGAAAACACGATTGTGGCGAAGATCGAGCCGATCGCGCTGCCGATACCAAAGAACGACAGGTAGTCACTCCAGTCCGGCGCCTCGTTGATTGGAAAGAACACGTGCACTGCAGATCCCGCACGGGCCCAGACCAGGAACACGACCATCAGCATCAGCGCGAACACCATCAGGTTGCCGAAGGCGCGCTGCTCTTCGCGCAGGCAGCGGCGCAGCGAAGGCGTCTCGCCACGCTCGAGGTGGATGCTGATCACGTAGGTGCCGACCGCGAGCACCGGGGAGATCAGGATAAAGCCCGACACGAGCGCGAGCAGTTCCCAGTAGCCTCCGAACTTGATCGCGACCTGCGCGAGCGCAAGGCTCAGCACGACGATGACGAGCCCGTAAGTGAGGCTCTGCCGTGGCGCGGACCACATGTCACGCCAGCCGAGCCGCAGCCATTTCAGCGGGGCGAGCGGTGCGAGCCTCCTGCAGGGTGCGACGAACGGCAGCGCCGCTCCGTCGCCGGTCTCATGCGTGTTCCCGTCCATCGTTCCCCCTGGTCGATATCGAGCTGATGCTCCCTGCGTTGCTCCCGGTGGGCCGTACCGGCCGCGCTGGCGGCGATCAGGCGCCCAATGCGTCGATCTTCGCGGCGCAGATGAAATCGTTCTGCGACAGTCCGCCGATCGAATGCGTGCCGAGCGCCATCCGGCAATAGTCGTAACCGACCTCGAGGTCCGGATGGTGATCCTCGGTGTTGGCGATCCACGCCACTGCGTTCACGAAGCCGATGGTCTCGTGGAAGTTTGCGAACCGCCAGGCGCGGCGCAGCGTCTTGCCGTCGTCGGCGATTCGCCAGCCGGGCCGTAGTTCCGCGAGCAGCCTCGCCGCATCGGCAGAGGCGAGCGGCTGGCTGCCGGCGGGGCAGGGGGCGCAGGTCTGGTCGCGCAGCTTGCTCATGAAGGTGTCCTCGTGCCGAAAGTGCGCTCGACGTACTGCTCGACGAGCGCCCGGAATTCCTCGGCGATGTGTTCGCCCTTGAGCGTCGGCCCCTTCTCGCCGTCTACGTACACCGGGGCGACCGGCCGTTCGCCGGTGCCGGGCAGGCTGATGCCGATGTTGGCATGCTTGCTCTCGCCGGGCCCGTTCACGACGCAGCCCATGACGGCGACCGTCATCTCTTCGACGCCCGTGTACTGGCGCCGCCACTCCGGCATCCGTTCGCGCAGGTGCGCCTGGATCTTCTGCGCGAGTTCCTGGAAGTAGGTCGAGGTCGTGCGGCCGCACCCTGGGCAGGCCACGACCATGGGCGTGAACGAACGCAGCCCCATTGTCTGCAGCATTTCCTGCGCGACCAGCACCTCCTTGGTGCGATCGCCACCCGGGTCCGGCGTGAGCGAGACGCGGATCGTGTCGCCGATGCCTTCCTGCAGCAGCACCGACATCGCGGCCGTGGAGGCGACGATGCCCTTGGAGCCCATCCCGGCCTCGGTGAGGCCCAGGTGCAGCGGGTAGTCGCAGCGCGCGGCGAGGTTGCGATAGACGCCGATCAGGTCCTGCACGCCGCTCACCTTGCAGGAGATGACGATGCGGTCGTGCGGCAGTCCGAGTTCCTCGGCGCGCGCCGCACTGTCGAGCGCGGAGATGACCAGCGCTTCGCGGACCACGTCCACGGCATCGAGAGGCTCGGCGCTCTTCGAGTTCTCGTCCATCAGCCGCGTGAGCAGGTCCTGGTCGAGGCTGCCCCAGTTCACGCCGATGCGCACCGGCTTCCCGTGACGACAGGCAGTCTCGATCATCTCGGCGAACTGCGGGTCGCGCTTGCTGCCGCGACCCACGTTGCCCGGATTGATGCGGTACTTGGCCAGCGTCTCGGCGCAGGCGGGATGGTCCCGCAGCAGCTTGTGGCCGTTGAAGTGGAAGTCGCCCACCAGCGGCACGTCCATGCCGAACTCGCGCAACCGTGCAGCGATCGCGGGAACGGCCGCCGCAGCCTCCTCGGTGTTGACCGTGACGCGTACCAGTTCGGAACCCGCCAGCGCGAGTGCCCGCACCTGCAGTGCGGTAGCCTCGATGTCCGCGGTGTCCGTATTGGTCATGGACTGCACCACGACCGGGTGCTCGCCGCCGATCACCACGCGACCGACGCGTACCGGGACACTCGGCCGGCGTGGCAGGCGAGTCATTGCGCTGGCGGTGCCTTGGTCGCGGTCGAACGCTCCGCGATCCAGCGCTGCACGTTGCCCTCGAGCACGTCGAGAGGGATGGCACCGCTGCCGAGTACGACGTCGTGAAACGCGCGCAGGTCGAACGCGGGACCGAGCGCCGCCTCGGCGCGACCGCGCAGTTCCTTGATCTTCAACTCGCCGATCTTGTAGGCGAGTGCCTGCCCCGGCCAGGAGATGTAGCGGTCGATCTCGTTGACGATGTCGAGTTCGTCCTTCGCGGCGTTGTCCTTGAAATACTGGATCGCCTGTTCGCGCGTCCAGTGCTTGTGGTGCATGCCGGTATCCACCACCAGGCGCACGGCGCGCCACATCTCATAGGTGAGCTGGCCGAACTTGTCGTACGGGTCGGCATAGAGCCCCATGTCCTGCCCCAGGCTCTCGCTGTACAGGGCCCAGCCCTCGACGAACGCGGTGGCCTCGAAGTCGCGGCGGAACATCGGCAGGTCGCCGAGTTCCTGCGCGAGCGCGATCTGCAGGTGATGGCCGGGCACCGCCTCGTGCATGGTCAGCACCGGGATCTCGTACGTCGGCCGGCTTTCGGGCTTGTACAGGTTCACGTAGTAATAGCCCGCGCGACGGCCGTCGAGCGCGCCGGGCTGGTAATACGCCGTGGTCGTGTCGGGCGCCGACTCGGCTGGGATCGGCCTCACCCCGTAGGTCAGGCGCGGCAGCTTGCCAAAGTACTGCGGGAGCAGCGGGTCGATGCGCTTCGCCATGGCCATGTAGGCCGTGAGCAGCTGTTGCGGGTCCGTGTAGCGGAACTTCGGGTCGGTTCGCAGGTATTGCAGGAACTCCGCGAAGCTGCCCTTGAACCCGACCTGCTCGATGATCTTCTGCATCTCGCCGCGGATGCGCGCGACTTCGTCGAGCCCGATCTGGTGGATCTGGTCCGCCGTCAGGCTGGTGGTCGTGAACCACGCGATGCGTTCCTGGTACCAGGCCTCGCCGCCGGGCAGCGCCCAGACGCCGACGGAATCGGTGCAGGCGGGCAGGTAATCCTTGACGAAGTAGTCCTGCAGCCGCTTGTAGGCAGGGACAACCGAGCGCGAGATCGCGGCGCGTCCCGCTGCGCGCAGCTTTTCCTGCTCCGCTGCGGGCATGTCCGCCGGCATCTTGATGAACGGCGCGTAGAACGGGCTCGCTTCCGGATCGGCCACTACCTGCTTCGCGATCTGGTCGGGGACGCGCTGCATGATTACCTTCGGCTGCATCAGTCCGCGTCGCGCGCCTTCGCGCATCAGCGCGATGTTCTGGTCCACGTACGTGCCTATCCCCTCGAGACGCGCAATCCAGTTCTGGTAGTCGCGGGCGGTCGAGAATTCGATCAGGCCTGCCAGTTCGCTCACTGACTGCACGCCGCCGCGCTGGTTGATCGGCATGTACTGGAGGCCCCACTGGTAGGCATCCACCGATTCCTGGTACGTGCGCCGGAAGAGTTCGCGGTTCAGCCGGTCGGCATCCGTCAGCGAAGCGGGCTCGATCCCGGCCAGCGTCGCGAGCACGGCCAGGTCGTCGGCATGGTTCTTCGCGAGCGCTTCGGTGGACAGGTCCGGCCAGCGGTCGTCGTAGCGATGGTCGCCGACGTATGTGGCCGCCAGTGGGTTTTCGCGCAGCCCGCGCTCCCACTCGGACTGGAACAGCGAATTCAGGCCTGCGTCGGCATTGCCGGTCGTCGTTGCGGCGAATGCCCCAGCCGACGCGGCCGTCAGGACGAGGATCGATACCAGGGTCCGAAAGGGGGCTCGCATGGTCGGGACGCTCCAGAATTTCGCCGGGGTTGCGGATGTTCCGGCCCCCGGGCCGAATTGACAAGTCGTACGCCCGGGTTCGCTGGCCGAGCCAGTCGTGCTCGGGTACCATTCCGTCACCCATCGCAAGGCCCGTCCGGAGAGAGGGCTGAGGGCGATGGGAGGGGACATTCTCCTTTTTTTGCTCGAGTCGCAGGCCGATGATGGCTCAAGCAAATAAAGGAGAATGTCCCCTCCCATCGCCAGCAGCTCCGCCGAAGGCGCAACCCGCCCGGAAACGCTCAGGCAAATGTACGGCGGTGCTTGATGGGCTCTGGAGAGCGGCCCCGCGAGGGGCCCACCGAAGGGGTGCGGTGCCGGTCCTACGGCGCCCGATCTCTCAGGTCACAGGACAGAGGGGCGGCGGGCCTGGGCGGCCCGTCGCCTCTTTTCATTTCTGGCTGCGGGAAATCACACATGGGATTGCGCACTCCACTCTATGAAACGCACGTCGCCGGCGGCGCGCGCATGGTCGACTTCGGCGGCTGGGACATGCCAGTCAACTACGGCTCGCAGATCGAAGAGCACCATGGTGTGCGTCGCGACGCGGGCATGTTCGACGTTTCCCACATGTGCGTCGTGGACCTGCGCGGACCGCGGGTCCGCGACTTCCTGCGCCGCGTGCTCGCCAACGACGTCGCAAAGCTTACCCAGCCCGGCAAGGCGCTCTATTCCTGCATGCTGCTCGAGCATGGCGGGATCATCGACGACCTGATCGTCTATTACCTTGACGACCACTGGTACCGGATGGTCGTGAACGCGGGCACGCGCGACAAGGACATCGCCTGGCTGCGCGAGCAAGCGGGTGCCTTCGAGGTCTCCGTCGAGCCGCGCTTCGACCTGGCGATGATCGCCGTGCAGGGCCCGAATGCACGGCAGAAAGCCGCGACGCTGCTCGATCCGGCGCTCGCTGCGCGGGCCATGGACCTCGGGGCGTTCTTCGGCACGCCGGCCGACGACTGGTTCGTCGCACGCACCGGCTACACCGGCGAGGACGGCTGGGAAATCATGTTGCCGACCGGCGCCGCGGCCGGGTTCTGGGAACGCCTGCACCAGGCGGGCGTGATGCCCTGCGGACTCGGCGCGCGCGACACGCTGCGTCTCGAGGCCGGCATGAACCTGTACGGCAGCGACATGGACGAGACGGTGTCCCCGCTCGAGAGCGGCCTAGCCTGGACCATCGCCTGGGAGCCGCAGGACCGCGACTTTATAGGCCGCGCGGCACTCGCCGAGCAGAAGGCGCGCGGCGTGCCGCGCAAGCAGGTCGGACTGGTGCTCGGCGACCGTGCCGTGCTGCGTTCACACCAGAAAGTGATCGTCCCCGCGGTCGGCGAGGGCGAGGTCACCAGCGGCACGTTCTCGCCGACACTCGAGCGCTCGATCGGGCTCGCACGGGTTCCGTCCCAGACGACGGATCGCTGCGAGGTCGAGATTCGCGGGCGGCTGCTGGCCGCGACGGTGGTACGTCCGCCGTTCGTCCGCCACGGGCGGATCGCCATAGCACTTTGAACATTTCTCCCTGGAGTACGTCATGAGCAACGTTCCCGCAGATCTCCGATTCATGAAATCCCACGAGTGGGCGCGGCTCGAGGCCGACGGCACCATCACGATCGGGATCTCCGACCACGCGCAGCAGGCGCTCGGTGACCTGGTGTTCGCCGAGGTGCCGGAGCAGGGCCGCAGGGTTACCGCCGGCGAAGCATGTGCGGTCGTCGAGTCGGTCAAGGCCGCCTCCGACGTCTACAGCCCGGTGAGCGGCGAGATCGTGGCGTCGAATGCCGACCTCGGTGGCCAGCCCGAACTGATCAACCAGGATCCGTATGGCGCCGGCTGGTTGATGCGCCTCCGGCCCGACGACAAGTCGCAGTTCGCGGCATTGCTCGACGCAGCAGCCTATGAGGCCGCGCTGGCGGCGGAAACCCACTGACCTACGGGTGAGACTATGCCCTTCATCCCGCACACCGCGGACGACGTCCGCGACATGCTGGCCACAATCGGCGCATCGGGCACCGAGGCGCTGTTCGACGAGATCCCTGCAGAGCTGCGCTGTGGCGAGCTGAAAGCCATTCCGCCGGCCGCCTCCGAAATGCAGATCGGCCGGCTGATGATGGAACGCGCGGCCCAGGACGGGCGGCCGCTGAATTTCATCGGCGCCGGCGCCTACGAGCACCACGTGCCAGCCGCGGTCTGGGCAATCGTCTCGCGGGGCGAGTTCTACAGTGCCTACACGCCGTATCAGGCGGAGGCCAGCCAGGGCACGCTGCAGCTGCTGTACGAGTACCAGTCGATGATGGCGAGCCTGACCGGCATGGACGCGTCGAACGCATCGCTCTACGACGGTGCGACCGCGCTCGGCGAGGCCTGCCTGATGGCCGTGCGGGCGCACCGCAAGTCGAAATCGGCACGCATACTGATGCCGGTCGCGCTGAATCCCAGGTACCGCGACGTCACGAAGGCGGTTGCCGGGAACCAGCGCCTCGCCTTCGAGCTGCTCGGCTACGACGACCGCGGCGGCCACACGCCCGCAGCGAGCCTCGAGCGCTATCGCGGCGAGGACATCACGGCGCTGGTGATCCAGCAGCCGAACTTCTTCGGCACGCTCGAAGACGTGGACGAGCTCACCGACCGCGCCCACGAGATGGGCATGCTGGTGATTGCCGTGGTGAACCCGGTGTCGCTCGCGCTGCTGAAGCCGCCGGGCGAGTGGGGCGGGCGAGGCGCCGACATCGTCTGCGGCGAAGGGCAGCCGCTGGGCGTGCCGCTGTCCTCGGGTGGCCCCTACTTCGGCTTCATGACGACCAGGATGGAACACATCCGGCAGATGCCGGGCCGCATCATCGGGCGCACGGTGGACCTCGACGGGAAGCCCGGCTACACGCTGACGCTGCAGGCGCGCGAGCAGCACATCCGCCGCAGCAAGGCGACGTCGAACATCTGCACCAACCAGGGCCTGCTGGTCACGGCGGCGACGATCCACATGTCGCTGCTCGGGGCGCACGGGCTGGCGCAGGTGGCGGCGGCCTGCATGGAGCGCAGCGCCGCGCTGGTCGATGCGCTGGCGAAAATCCCGGGTGTCCGGGTCGCGTTCGACCGGCCGCGCTTCCACGAGGCGCTGCTGGTGCTGGACCGCCCGGTGCGCGGCGTGCTCGATGCGCTCGCTGCGCGCGGGATCGTCGGCGGATTCGACGCGAGCGCCGACTATCCAGCTCTCGGCAAAGCGCTGCTGGTCTGCGCTACCGAGACGCGCACGCCCGAGGACATCGACACCTATGCGCGGGCGCTCCGCGACATCATGAGCGGCGCCGCCGCCCCTGCAGCGTGAGAACTGACATGCTCGAGAAACTGATCTTCGAACACTCCGTCCCTGGCCGCAGCGCCGAGGCCCAGTACCCGCTCGAAAATTTCGAGCCTGCGCTCCCGGATGCGCTGCGCCGCCGCAGGCCGCCGGTGCTGCCCGAGGTCTCGGAACTGCAGACGGTGCGGCATTTCACGCGACTGTCGCAGCTCAACTTCTCCATCGACACGCATTTCTATCCGCTCGGGTCGTGCACGATGAAGTACAACCCGCGCGCCTGTAACCAGTACGCGATGCTGCCGGAGTTCCTGTCGCGTCATCCGCTCGCGCCCGACCTGACCGGGCAGGGAATCCTGCGCTGCCTGTACGAGCTGCAGGAAATGCTGAAGGAAGTCACCGGCATGCGCGGTGTGTCGCTTACGCCGATGGCGGGCGCGCAGGGCGAGTTCGCGGGCGTGGCGATGATCCGTGCCTACCACCAGGCGAGGAACGATCTCGCGCGCACCGAGATCATCGTGCCCGACGCGGCGCATGGCACCAATCCGGCGACCGCCACGATGTGCGGCTGCACCGTCAAGGAGATCGTCTCGCTGCCGAACGGCGACATCGACGTTGAGGCACTGCGCGCGGCGGTGGGGCCCAACACTGCGGGCATCATGCTCACCAACCCGTCCACGCTCGGGGTCTTCGAGCGACGCATCGGCGAAGTCGCCGAAATCGTCCACGACGCGGGCGGGCTGCTCTACTACGACGGCGCCAACCTGAACGCGATCCTGGGCAAGGTCCGCCCCGGGGACATGGATTTCGACGTCATCCACATGAACCTGCACAAGACCTTCTCGACGCCGCACGGCGGCGGCGGGCCGGGGTCCGGTGCAGTGGGCGTGGGCGAGCGCCTGCTGCCGTTCATGCCGGTGCCGCTGGTCGGCCGCGACGGCGACCGCTACCGCTGGCTCGACGAGCACGACCTGCCGCAGACCATCGGGCGCCTGTCGGCGTTCATGGGCAACACCGGGGTGTTGCTGCGCGCGTATATCTACATGCGCATGCTCGGCCGCGCCGGCATGAGCCGCGTGTCGGAGTTCGCCACGCTGAACGCGAACTACCTGATGGTGCGCCTGGCCGCTGCCGGCTTCGAACTGGCCTACCCGGAGCGGCGGGCCGGTCACGAGTTCATCATCACGCTCAAGCACGAGGCTCGCGACTACGGCACGACGGCGATGGACTTTGCGAAGCGCCTGCTCGACTACGGGTTCCACGCGCCGACCACCTATTTCCCGCTGCTGGTGCCGGAGTGCCTGCTGATCGAGCCGACCGAAACCGAGTCGAAGCAGGAACTCGACGCGTTCGTGGACGCGATGGTCGCCATCCGCGAGGAGGCGAAGACCGACCCGGCGAAACTCAAGGGCGCGCCCTATACGCTGCCGGTCCGCCGGCTTGACGACGTGCGTGCCGCCAAGCAACTCGACCTCGCGTGGAAGTCCGCGTGACGGCGCTGATCTGCGGGTCGGTCGCCTTCGACACGGTGATGGTGTTTCCCGGCAGGTTCCGGGACCACATCCTTCCGGATCGCATCCACATGCTGAACGTCGCTTTCCTGGTGCCGAGCATGCGGCGCAATTTCGGCGGCTGCGCCGGCAATATCGCCTGCAACCTCGCGCTGCTCGGCGGCACGGGAGTGCCGATGGCGACGGTCGGACACGACTTCGCGCCCTACGAGCGCTGGTTGCGCGAACGCTCGGTGGACGTGTCGCAGGTTCGCGTCGTGGAGGGTGAGTTCACGGCGCAGGCGTTCATTACCACCGACCTCGACGACAACCAGATCACGGCGTTTCATCCCGGGGCGATGAACCAATCGCACCTGAACGAGGTCTCACAGGTTTCGGGGTGCACGCTGGGCCTCGTGGCTCCGGACGGGCGCGAGGGCATGCTGCGGCACGCGGCCCAGTTTGCGGAAGCCGGCATCCCGATGTTGTTCGACCCAGGGCAGGGCTTACCGATGTTCGACGGTGCTGAATTGCTCGACTTCATCGGGAAATCCACCTGGGTGGCGGTCAACGACTACGAAGGCCAGCTGCTCTGCGAACGCACAGGGATGTCGCACGACGAGATAGCCAGCCGCGTCCGCGCGCTGATCGTCACGAAAGGCGCCGATGGCAGTGTCATCCATGCCGGCGGGCGGCAGCACGTCATCCCGGCAGCTATGCCCGAGGCCGTGGTCGATCCCACGGGTTGCGGCGATGCGTATCGTGCCGGGCTGCTTTTCGGCCTGATGAACGGGCTCGACTGGGAGACGACCGGCCGGGTCGCCTCGCTGATGGGCGCGATAAAGATCGCCCACTCCGGAACCCAGGCGCACTCATTCACGATGGACGAGTTCCGGGACCGCTTCCGGTCTGCATTCGGTCACGCGCTGTGAACGCCGTCCGCCTGCGGGCATCCGCCTGGCTGGCGATTGCAGCCATGCTGTTCGCGCTGCCCGCGGCGCGCGCCGAAACGCCAGCCTGGGACAAGACGGTGTCGCGGGTGGCGCCGTCGGTGGTCACCATCCAGATCGACCAGGCGCGTGCCTTCGACACTGAATGGAACGAATCGAGCCAGGCCACGGGCTTCGTGGTGGACGCCGAGCGCGGCCTGATCCTCACCAATCGCCACGTCGTGACTCCGGGTCCGGTGGTCGCGACCGCCGTGTTCCAGAATCGCGAAGAAGTGGAGTTGACGCCGGTGTATCGCGACCCCGTGCACGACTTCGGTTTCTATCGATTCGACCCGTCGAAGCTTCGCTATGCGAAGGCCGAGGCGCTGCCGCTCGATCCGGCGGGTGCCCGCGTGGGCGTCGAGATCAGGGTGGTCGGCAACGATGCCGGCGAACAGCTCTCGATCCTGGCCGGCACGATCGCGCGCCTGGACCGCGAGGCGCCGAACTACGGGGTCGGGAAGTACAACGACTTCAACACGTTCTACATCCAGGCAGCATCGGGGACCTCCGGCGGCTCCTCGGGTTCGCCGGTGATAGACATCAAGGGCAATGCGGTCGCACTGAATGCCGGCGGCAGCAATGGCGCGGCAGCGAGTTTCTACCTGCCGCTCGACCGGGTGCAACGCGCACTACGGCTGATCCAGGCCGGCCAGCCCGTGACACGCGGGACACTGCAGACGATTTTCAGCTACCAGCCCTACGATGAACTCGTGCGCCTGGGGCTCCGGCCGCAGACCGAGGCCGAGGCCCGCAAGGCGGCGCCTGGACTCACCGGCATGCTGGTCGTCGCCGAGGTGCAGGCCGGATCGCCGGCCGAGGGGCAGCTGCAACCCGGCGACATCCTGGTCCGCGTGAATGGCAGGCTCACCGCGACCTTCGACCCGCTGGCCGATGTTCTCGACTCGTCGGTTGGAAAACCAGTGCGACTCGAGGTCGAGCGCGGCGGGCAACTGCTCGAGCGCAGTCTCGTCGTGCAGGACCTGAACTCGATCACGCCGGCGCGCTACCTGCAGTTCGGGGATGCGGTGGTGCACGATCTCTCCTACCAGATGGCCCGCCACATGAACGCCCCGCTGCGCGGAGTGTTCGTCGCAAACCCCGGGTATTCGCTCGGCGCGGCCGGCATTCCCCGCGGGGCGGTCATCAGCAACATTTCCGGCCATGACGTCGCATCGCTCGATGAATTCGAGCAGGCGATCGTCGCGCTGCCTGACGGCGCGCGGGTGGCGCTGCGCTATTCGACGCTTGACGATCCGCGGGGCAGCCAGACGCGCGTGATGCGGATGGACCGGCGCTGGTTCGAGGCGCTCGACTGCACGCGCGACGATTCGGCGGGCTACTGGTCGTGTCACGACCTCGCCGAGCCGCCGCCCGCGGTGCAGCCTGCCCCTGCGCGGACATCGTTTGTCACGACCGGCGACCCGCTGGTCGATCGACTGGCGCCGTCGCTCGTGCTGGTGAATTTCGACATGCCGTTCTCGGTCGCGGGCGTCACGGAGCGCAGCTATCACGGCACCGGCGTCATCGTCGATGCAGACCGTGGTCTCGTGGCCGTGGACCGCAACACCGTGCCGGTCGCCGTCGGCGACGTGCGCCTCACGTTCGGCGGCTCGGTCGAGGTGCCGGGCCGCGTCGAGTACGTTCACCCGTTGCATAACGTGGCGATCGTGTCATTCGACCCGAAGCTGCTCGACGGCACGCCGATCCGCGCCGCGAGCTTCGATCCCCGGCCGCTGGAAGCGGGCGAGGCGGTGACGGTCGTCGGCCTGACCGGGGAATCCAGGGTGCAGTCGCTCGCGACGGCCGTGGCTTCGGTCGACGACGTGTCTTTCCCGCTGTCGCGAACGCTGCAGTTCCGCGAGGCCAACCTGGAAGTCGGGACCCTTGTGAACGACCCGGTGGGTTTCGACGGCGTCGTCGCCGGGCGCGATGGCCGGGTGCGCGCACTCTGGTCGAGTTTCGCGTTCGAGGGCGGACGGAACCTGTCGCAGGTCAGCCGGGCGATGCCGATCGATATCGTCGAGGAATCGGTAGCGGCGGCAAGGGGAGGCCAACCGATTTACTCGCTCGAGACCGAATTCGAAACCGTGTCGATCGCCGAGGCGCGCAAGCTCGGGCTGCCTGCCAACTGGGTGGCGAAACTCGAAAAGGCAGGTGGCGCGAACCGGCAATTGCTTCGCGTCTCGCGCCTGGTCGCGGGGTCGCCGGCGGCGACCAGCTTGCGCGACGGCGACCTGCTGCTCGCGGTCAACGGCAGGCCGGTGAGTCGCTTCAGGGACGTGGAACTTGCGACACAACTGCCGGCGGTGTCGCTGACGGTGCTGCGTGACGGGAAGGAGATGGATATCGACGTCGAGACGGTCGCGCTCGGCGGCCGGGACATCGATCGCCTGCTGCTGTGGTCCGGGACGGTGCTTCACGCGCCGCACCGGGCGATGTCGGCACAGCGCGGGATCCTTCCCGATGGCGTGTTCGTCGCCTACTTCGCCTACGGTTCGCCTGCGACGCGCTACGGGCTGGTCGCGGGACGCCGCATCGTCGAGGTGGACGGCCGTCCGACACCCGACCTCGACTCATTCATCGAGGCAGTGTGCGGACGCCCGGACCGCTCGGCAGTGCGGTTGAAGACCGTCGCATGGAATGGAACTGTCGACGTCGTCACGCTAAAGCTCGACCTGCACTACTGGCCGACCTACGAGCTCGTGCGGACGCCTGACGGCTGGGTCCGGACAGGGCTCGACTGATTCGTTACCGGCTGGCACCACTGACCCGGATTCCGGGCGATCCGCTATCATTCACCGATGATCACGGCCCGCCTGCCGCAGGAAGAGATCGACCGCGCCGTGGAGGCACTGCGCGAAGGCGACGTCGTCGCGTTCCCGACCGAGACCGTGTACGGGCTCGGCGCCGATGCCCGGAACCCGGACGCGATCCGCCGCGTGTACGAGCTCAAGGGCCGTCCGGCGACGCACCCGCTCATCGTTCACATCGAGCACCAGCGCGCGCTTGAGCGCTGGGCCCTGGTCGTTCCGCCCGCGGCGCACGCGCTAGCGGAAAAATTCTGGCCGGGTCCGCTGACCCTGGTGCTGCGCAGGGCTCCCGCGGTGGATCTGGCGATTACCGGCGGGCAGGATACGGTGGCGATCCGTGTTCCGGCGCACCCTGTCGCGCAACAGTTGCTCAAGGGATTCGGCAGCGGCATCGCGGCGCCTTCGGCCAATCGCTATGGCCATGTCAGTCCGACCCGGGCCGAGCACGTTCGTGAGGAATTCGGCGACACCGTCCGGACGATCCTGGACGGGGGAGACTGCAGGATCGGCCTGGAGTCCACGATCGTCTCCTGCGTGGATGCCATTCCGCGCCTGCTGCGGCCGGGCTTCATCACGTTGACGCAACTGTGCGCCGTGGTTCCCGAGGTCGAGGGCAAGCCCGCGACCGATTCCCCGCGGGTACCGGGCTCTGACGTGAGGCACTACGCGCCTTCAACGCCGCTCAGCATCGTGACCAGTGCCACGCTCGAGGAAGTAGTCGGGCAACTGACCGCTGACGGCAGCCGTGTGGCGGTGCTGGCGACGCGCCCGCCGCGGACGGCCAACAAGTACATGACCTGGGTGAATGCCGGACGACGCGCAGATGCCTACGCCCGCGAGTTGTACGTCGGCCTGCGCGCGCTGGATAAATCCGGCGCCAGCCAGATCCTGGTCGAGGAGGTCCCCGAAGGCGAGGCCTGGGATGCGGTACGGGACCGGCTGCACCGGGCGGCGTCGGCGGAGAACGTCGTGGCCGTCGACCAGGACATCGCCGCGCTGCGTGCCGAATTCGGCGACGGAATCGGGCAGCCATGATCCAGCGTGGGGGGCGCAGCAGTGCGCATTGAGATGCTCGATCACGTCGCCGGCGCGCGCGAGGCGCGCGGCATCGCCGTGGTCATCGACGTGTTTCGCGCCTTCTCGGTTGCGCCGCACGCATTCGACGTGGGCGCGGAGCGCGTGTTCCCGGTCGGCGAAGTTGACGACGCCTTCGAGCTTGGACGACGTTTCCCGGGGGCGGTCCTCGCGGGCGAGCGGCACGCGCGCAGGCTGCCGGGATTCGACGCGGGAAATTCGCCGACGGAGATCCGCGCACTGGACCTGCGCGGCAAGATACTCGTGCACACGACTCACGCCGGCACCCAGGGGCTGGTCAATGCGTCGCTGGCCGACGAGGTCGTGACCGGTGCCTTCGTAAACATATCGGCGGTCTGCCGCTACGTGAAGGCGCGGGGCGCCGACCTCGTGTCGCTGGTGCGTATGGGCCACGAGGCCCGCGAGCGGTGCGCGGAAGACGATCTCTACGCGGAGTGCCTGGACCAGCTGCTGCGGGGCCAGCCGGCGCCGCTGGCCGAGGTGCGTGATCGGCTGCGCAGCGCTCCGGCGGCGCGCAAGTTCTTCGACCCGGCCTGCGACTGGGCCCCGCGCGACGACTTCGACTATTGCACCGAGGTGGATCGCTTCGACTTCGTGCTGCGTGTCCGGCGACTGCCGGGAGAGCCGCTGGAACTCGAGCGACTCGCTGCCCCGAAGCACTGAGCATGGTCATCCCGGTCGAATTCCTGCTGTTCGGCGCGACACTGGTGGGCGTCGCGCTCTCCCATGACCGGACGCTCGAGGTGGCGGCCACGGGCCTCGCGGCGATCCTCGGCTGGAAGCTTGCCGTCGTCGGCTTTCACGGCGTGCCCGGGCTCGCGGGCCTCGCGGAGCATGTAGCCGCGGAGTGGGTGGTGTTGGCCAACCTGTTCTGCCTGCTGATGGGATTCGCGCTGCTTTCCCGCCACTTCGAGGCGAGCCGTGCGCCTGACCTGCTGCCTGACCTGCTGCCCGACGACTGGCGCGGAGGGCTGGTACTGCTGCTGCTGGTATTCGTGCTGTCGGCCTTTCTCGACAACATCGCGGCCGCGCTGATCGGCGGAACGGTGGCGTCGCACGTATATCGGCACAAGGTACACATTGGCTTCCTGGCCGCCATCGTTGCCGCGTCGAACGCCGGCGGAGCCGGCAGCGTCGTCGGCGACACGACCACCACGATGATGTGGATCGATGGCGTAGGTCCGCGCGAGGTGGTCCATGCGTATGTGGGCTCGGCGGCAGCGTTGCTGGTTTTCGGCATTCCCGCATCGATGCAGCAGCAGCGCTATTCACCGATCGTGAAGCGGGCCGACGTGCGCATACATGCGGACTGGGTGCGGGTTGGCGTCGTCGGGTTCATCCTGGCCGTGGCGGTGGCCTGTAACGTCGGTGTCAATGTCGAGTTCCCGGAACTCGCGACACGGTTTCCGTTCATCGGCGTCTCGGTCTGGGCGGCGCTGCTGCTTGCGGCGCCGCTGCGTGCGCCAGACTGGTCGGCCCTGCCCGGCATGCTCAGGGGCACATTGTTCCTGTTGTGCCTGGTCTTCTCTGCCTCGCTGATGCCGGTCGAGCAGCTTCCGGCGCCATCCTGGCCGACGACGCTGGGCCTTGGTTTCGTCTCCGCCGTGTTCGACAACATTCCGCTGACCAAGCTCGCGCTCGAGCAGCGCGGCTACGACTGGGGCGTGCTCGCTTATGCGGTCGGATTCGGCGGTTCGATGATCTGGTTCGGTTCGTCGGCCGGCGTGGCAATTACCTCCGTGTTCCCCGAAGCCCGGTCGGTACGATTGTGGCTGCGTTCCGGGTGGCACATCGCGCTCGGCTACGTGGTCGGGTTCGCGGTCCTTCTACTTACGCTGGGTTGGCGGCCTCATCCATGATCAGAAACGTCGTGTTCGATGTCGGCGGAGTGCTGGTGCGACTTCGCTACCAGCCGTTCGTCCGCTACCTGCAGGACGCGGGCGTGGACCTCGCGGACCTGCCGGCGTGGCTGGCGAGTATCGACCTGGACGCGCATGAGCGGGGTGAAATTACCGGGGAAGAACTGCTCGACCGGATTGCGGCGTCGGCGGCGCAGCCGCTGGATCCTGACGAACTAGGACGCCGGTGGCTCGACATGTTCGAGCGCACCGACGAGATGTTCGAGCTCGCGAACGCGCTCATGGGCGAGTATCGGGTGTACCTGCTCTCGAACGTGGGCGACCTGCACTGGCGACATTTCGACGCGACCTATGGGATCGAGGGTGTCGGGCACGGCGCGATCGCGTCGTTCCGCGTGGGGGCGACCAAGCCCTCAGCCGCCATCTATCGCGAAGCCGAACGCCGCTTCGGGCTCGATCCCGCGGCGACCGTGTTCATCGATGACCTGAAGCGCAACGTCATCGGCGCGCGTTCCCGCGGGTGGAACGCGATTCACCACGTGAATCCTTCCACGACGCGCAGCGACCTGAAGGCGATCGGCGTTCGCATTCCGCCGCCGTTCCACGAGGAGTGAGTCGTGGGCATTGCATCCCGCCAATGAATACCGCCATTCACCGCAGGGTGTCAGCCTGCCGCGCTGGGACCGATCCCACGTTGATCGCGCGGCTCGCATCGGGTTGGGCGGTGATGGGTGACCCGCAGGTCCTGCGCGGCTACTGCCTGCTGCTGCCGGACCCGGTCGTGCCGCAACTGAACGCGATGACGGCAGACGCGCAGGCGCGGTTCTTGTCCGACATGGCTCGTCTCGGGCAGGCGGTGCTCGACGTCACCGGGGCGTTGCGGATCAACTACGCGATGTTCGGCAATCTCGAGCCCGCGCTGCACGCGCACGTGTTTCCGCGCAACGAGTCGGAACCGCGCGACCTCAAGACCGCGCATCCGTGGGCCTACGACTGGTCGAAGGCGCGGCCGTTCGACGCCACCGTGGACGGCACGGTGCTGGCGGCGCTGCGCGAGCGCCTGCAGGCCTGACGGGGTCCGCAGCGCTGTTCGCTGCAACGCAGCAGCGAAATCGTTACTTTCGGCACGAAAGCCGCGTTAATCGCAGCGTCCAGTCTCAAACCGTGACGCAGCGCAAATTCTTGGGCGACGTCAACTCTACACTCCACGAATGACCGGGCTACGACAAGTATTGTTCGCCGTTCCGGGTATTAGAAAAAGGAGTGTTCCGTGGCTGCGACGCCCGTTCCAGCTCATGCATATCCGCCAACGCAGCTCGTAGAGGGCGCGAAACCAGCCCAGACGGCGTGCGTAGACCTCATCGCGGTCACCGGCGACGACGCGCTGCTCGAGCAGCTTGGTCGGGAACTCGACGCTCGAAGCGGTATCCGGCTCGCGGACTCGGTTGAACTGGCTGGCGAGCATGTTGTCGCCTCTCATGCGCAGGTCTACCTGCTCGATGCGCGCGATCACGCGGACCTGGCTAGCGCGGTAGACCGGCTGCAGTCATTTTCTGATTCCGGCGTCGTAGTCGTATTCGCGCCCGAGGCACAGTTGACCGAGATAGCCGGCGTGATAAAACGCACGGCGGTGTTCGCGGTGCTGCCGATTCCGGTCGAACCCGGCAAGACTGCCGCCGTGCTCGAGGGAGCCCGTGATGAGGCACTCTCCAGGGCGACACTGGCCGTACCGCAGGCAAGTCCAGCTCGGGTCGCAAGTCAATCCGTCGAATTGCCGCCCGACGACGTGGAACCGTGGAGCGAGCCCGCGGCAGTCGCGCCGCCCGCGCGGCCGCGAACGCCGAAGTTGCTGTTACCGGGCCTGATCGGGCTCGCCGTGCTGGGTCTCGCAGCAGCCTGGTACCTGCTGGATCGTCCGACGCAGCGTGTCGAGCCTGCGTCCGCCACCGCCACCGAAGCCGCGGACGCCCCGGACGCACCGATCCCTGCAGCAGGCCCTGGCGCTGTGGACGCCGGGAGAAGCGCTGTGCCGGTTGTGGCGAAATCCACGCCGGACCGCGTCGTGGGCGGATCCGTGGAAGTACTGCTCGACAAGGCCGACACGGCGTTTCGCGATCGCCGCTATGTGGAACCGGAAACAGACAGCGCGCTCCTCTACTTCCGGTCCGTCCTTGCGCAGGCGCCGGACAACGGGGAGGCGCGTCAGGGGTTGGACCGCATCGTCGCGGTCCTGGACCAGCGCCTGCAATTGGCAGTCGCCGAGCGGCGTTTCGATGACGCGGCGACGGCGTTCGCCCAACTCTCGCTCGTTCGACCGGGTGACCCGAAGATCCGGTCCGTCGAAATCCGCATCGTCGAAGGCCAGGTCGCCGAGGCGCTCGATGCAGGCAAGTTCGACCGCGCGAACCAGTTGTTGCGGCAGGCCACGCAGGCGCAGGCGTTGCCCGCCGATCGTGCGACCCACTGGTACGACGAGATCAAGCAGCGGCAGCGTGCACAACACGCTGCAATCGCGCAGAAGCAGGCCACCGATGAGGCACGCGCGTCGACGAAAATGCGCGACCCTGGAGCGACACCACGCGCGCCGGTAGACGCCGGGCAGCAGGCACCCGCGTTCGGCGAAGTAACTGAGGCCTCGCAGCCGTTCTCGGAACCCGAGCGCCAGGCCGTAGCGCGCCAACCCGCAACCGAACCGGCCCGCGTGGAACCGATCGGGTCAGGCGCGGCTGCTGCGCGGCAGGAGTCGCCCGCGGCGTCGGCACCTGCGCCCGGGGCGCGACAGACTACTGCAGTCGAGCGCACGTACTACGTGGCCCCGGCCTATCCGAAAAGCGCTGAAAAAGATGGGCTAAGCGGTGAGGTCCGGGTGCGACTCACCGTCGGAACCGAAGGTCGCGTCAAGGCCGCCGAGATCGTGTCGTCGATGCCGGCCGGCATATTCGACCAGTCGGTCATGGCCGCCGTCATTCGCTGGCGGTTCAAGCCGCCGCAGGTCGAGGGCCGGGCAGTCGAAACCACGACGATAGTCTCTGTCGTGTTCAAACCTGCCGGCGGAGCACGCTGATGAACAAGGCCGTGGCACCGGGCAAGACTGGACAAGCACTCATGGGCGACCTCATCAATCGATACAAGGGCGCAGTCACGGCCGTCGGGTTCCTGGCGCTGCTGGTGGCGTTCATAGCCACGGTGCTGCTGCCGGGCTATAGGCTCGCCGACCAGTTGTCCCAGAGCACGGCAGCATTGAAGCTGGTCAGTGAGCATCGCAGCCAGCCCGAGGCGATGGCCAGTACGCTGGCCGGAATCAGGGACCGCCTCCGATCCGGAAGCTACGTTGGTGACGCGGTTGCCGAACTGGCCACCTCGAAGCGCGAGTACGACTCGGCCATCGGCCAGCTCCGACAGACGGCAGCGGCCGATTCCGGGGAACTGCAGCCGGTCGAGCAGGCCTGGGTGCGGTATCTCGGGCTGCTGGAGCCCGTGGCTGTATTCAACGGCATTCCCTACCGCGATACCGATCGAACCGGCACCGAGCTCAATGCCAACGGTGAACGGCTGATGGCCGACACGCTGAAGGCCCTGGACTACGGACGGCAGAACGCGACCGGCATGGTCGACGGCCTGGCGACAATCGGCGCCCGCCTCGAAGGCGAAGCGGTGACCGGAGCGGCGACACTTCGCCGGCTGATGCTCGTGGGCATGCTCTTCGCCGGTGTCCTGTTGGCGCTGGTCGCGCGATTCCAGTGGCTGAAGGCCCGGGAGGAACGCGCGGCGCGCGACGCCCGCCGGCAGACGCGCGACATCCTTGGCACGGTGAAGGAAGGCCTGTGCCTGCTGGACAAGGATTTCCGCATCGGCAGGACGCACTCGGCGGCCCTCGCGGCGCTGTTCGGTCGCGACTCGTTCGAAGGGCTGACCTTCGACGACCTGTTGCGCGGCGTGGTGTCCGAAGCGACGCTCGAAACCGCGTCCAAGTACGTGAAGCTCCTCTGGGGTGAAAGAGCCAACGAGAACCTGATCAAGAGCATCAACCCTCTGGCCGAGGTCGAGGTCACGTTCGACCACGGCAATGCCGGGCGGGACACGCGCTACCTCGAGTTCGACTTCCACAGGGTCAAGCAGGACGGCGTCGTGCGGCAGGTGCTGGTGTCCGTCGGCGACGTCACGTCGCGCGTGCTGCTGGCCCGCGAAATCAAGCAGTCGCAGGATTCAGCCGGCGCGCAGATGGACCTGCTGCTCGCGATGCTGCAGGTCGAGCCCGGTCAGCTCGAGGCGTTCCTGTCGGACTGCAGTGCGTCGCTGCGGATGGTCAACAGCGTACTGAAGGTCCCGGCGCGGAATGACGCCGATTTCCGCAGGAAAGTGGACTCGCTGTTCCGCGAGATGCACAAGATCAAGGGCGATGCCGCGACGCTCGGCGTTCCCACGGTCGAGAGCCGTGCCCATGCGTTCGAAGACACGCTGAAGGAACTGCGCGAGCGCGTCGAGCTGTCCGGGAACGACTTCCTGCCACTCGTCGTGCGTCTCGACGACCTGTTCGCGCACCTGCGGGCGATACAGGAGTTGCTCAGTCGCCTCGACAACCTTCGCTCGGCATCGTTGCTTGCGGCTTCGCCACCGGCGGCGGTCCCGTCCGTCGAGCCGTCGCCGGCGCGGACCTCCGGGCGCAGGTTGTCCGACACGCTCGAGACGCTGGCAGCCCGCGTTGCGGACAGTCACGGCAAGAAGGTAATGCTCGTGACGAACGGGCTCGACCAGGTGCCCGGTGACTACCGTCGCGTCGTGCAGAACCTGGTGATCCAGTTCGTCCGCAACGCCGTGGTGCATGGAATCGAGGATCCCGGCGTGAGAAACGACGCCGGCAAGAACCCGGCGGGGCTGCTGCAGATCGAATTCAAGTCCCGCGAGCACGGATACGAACTGGTGTTCCAGGACGACGGCGCGGGCATACGCGCCGATCTCGTCAAGGAGAAGGCGATCGCGCTCGGCCTGGTCGACCCGGTTCGCGCGGAAACGCTGGACGAAAGATCGACGCTCAGCCTGATCTTCAAGGCGGGTATCTCGACGCACGATGGCGACAATCGCGACGCGGGGCGAGGCGTTGGCCTCGACATCGTGTGGAAGTCTATCCAGGAAACGGGCGGCCGGATCGCCGTCGCGACGGTGCCGGGCAAGCTGACACGATTCCGTGTCCTGCTCCCGGGACCCGACGAGCGCCAGGACGCGGTGGCGTGAGCGGGGCCGGAGAGTCATGAGCGGTATTGCCCGGCAGCAACGCGCCTCCGCGCAGCCGTTCCGGCTGCTGATCGTCGACGACTCGAACGTGATCCGCCGACGCATCGAGCGGTCCCAGAACCTGCCCCAGCTGGAGGTCGTGGGCACTGCCCGCGACGGCCGCGAGGCGATCGAGCGCTTCGTCGAGACCGATCCGGACGTCGTCACGATGGACATCACGATGCCCCACATGAACGGCATCGAGTGCGTGGAGGAACTGGTACGGATGAAGCCTGGCGTGCTGATCCTGATCGTGTCGGCGCTGGCCGACAAGGCGACGGCGGTCGAGGCGATGGAGAAGGGTGCCAATGGATTCCTGAACAAGCCGTTTTCCGATCGCCAGCTGAACGAGGCGCTCGAGGAACTGCTGGGCGGAGCCTGATCGCAATGCTCGACGAACAGGCAATCCGCACTTTCCTGCACGGTACGACCCGCTACTTCGAGGTCGCTGCGCAGCAACCGGCATCGGTCGGATCGCCATACCTGATGGCTCCCGGGGAGCTGGAACTCCACGAGTACACTGGCGTGATTTCCGTTTCCGGGCGCCGTGACGGAATCGTCTACTTCACGGCGCCACGCGGCATGCTGACAGTGCTGCTGATGCGGATGAACGAAAGCGACGTGTCGCAGGAGAACATCTGCGACGTCGTCGGCGAAGTGGCGAACACCATCGCGGGAAATGCACGCCGCGACTTCGGCAACCAGTTCATCATCTCGGTCCCGACGGTGCTCGCGGGCGGCGGCGAAAAGCCCCAGCTGCCTCCGGGCAGTCATCCGATCGTCATACCCATCAACTGGCGCAGCCACTCGGCACGACTGGTGGTCGGCCTCAGGTAGCGTTGAGGCGTCGCCGGCACCGGTCCTCGGTCGATCAGTTCGCCTTCAGTTCCCGCACCAGTTCGCCCAGCGACCCGATCGGCGCGGAGCAGGCGGTCCCGCGACAGACGTAGGCAACGGTTCGCTCGCGCGGCTGCTTGGCATCGAGCGACTCGGGCAGCCCGGGCTCGTCCGCCGGAATCGCAATGACACAGCGTCGCGGGTTCCAGGCCTTGTCGAGTTCGGTGCGCCAGATGTCGAGATCCTCGCGCGCTCCACGCAGCACCACGATGTCCGGCGGCAACGTAAGTTCGTCCAGCGCCATCAGCAGGCTCACGTGTGCCTGAGGGTATTTCTCCATCGCGGGCCACGCGGCGTGCAGCGTGCGCTCGGCGGCGTCGAGGTAGCGCGGTTCCGACAGCAGGAACCCGAGTCGTGCCAGCACCCGTGCTGCCACGCCGTTGCCACAGGGCGTGGCGTCGTCGGCAAAGGTCTTCGGTCGCAGGATCAACTGCTCGTGATCATCGGCAGTGAAGAAGAATCCGCCGGCCTCCCGGTCTTCGAAGCGCGAGAGCATCGTCTCGGCAAGTTCCACCGCCCACGCGAGCCAGGGTCCGTGCCACCGGGCCTGCAGCAGTTCGAGCAGGCCCCAGGCCAGCGACGCATGGTCGTCGAGGTAGGCCGGAAAACGTGACTGCCCGTCCGCGTGCACGGCCAGCAGCCGGTCGCCCACCCAGCATTGCGTGCGCAGGAAGTCCACGGCCCGGCCCGCACAGTCGGCGAGGTCGGCTCGGTCGAGCGCGCGCGAGGCTGACGCGAGACCGGCGATGGCAATCCCATTCCAGCCCACCAGGATCTTGTGGTCACGACCTGGCCAGATCCTCTGGTTCCGCACTTCGAGCAGCTTCGCGCGCGCTGAGTCGAGCACGGCGGCAGCGCGCTGCTCGTCGAGTCCCGATTCGCCTGCGACCTGCGCCAGCGATTCGAACGTGTGCAGGTGCCAGGCCCCCTCGAAATTGGCATCTCGGTCGAGGCCGAAGCGGCGGGAGAGCACCTGGTACTCGACGGGATCGAGCAGGGCGCGGGCTTCGTCGGGCGTCCAGACGTAGAACTTGCCCTCGTGGCCTTCGGAATCCGCGTCCAGCGTCGAGTAGAAGCCGCCGGCCTCGTGCTCCATGTCGCGACGCATCCAGTCGGCGGTCTCGCCTGCGACACGCCGGAACAGCTCCTCGCCGGTGGCAACGGCGGCCTGCGCGGCCACGCTCAGCAGCTGGCCGTTGTCATAGAGCATCTTCTCGAAGTGCGGGATCATCCAGTACGGATCCACCGAGTAGCGGCTGAAGCCGCCCCCCAGCTGGTCGTAGATTCCGCCTTCAGCCATCCGCGTGAGCGTGAGAGTCGCCATGTACAGCGACTGCAGGTCGGGTTCGCCGCTGTCGGCCGTTGCCCGCCACGCGCGCAGCAGGAACTCGACGTTCATCGGGTGCGGGAACTTTGGCGCGCCGCCGAAGCCGCCGAATTGACCGTCAAAGTCGCCCTGCAGCGCCGCGCGTGCCGCCTCGAGTGGCGCGCGCGTCAGCGCGGTCGCGCTGCTGGCGGGCAGCGGGACCAGTTCGCCGAGGACCTTCACCAGCGCGGTGCCCTGGCGATCGATGTCGGCCTCATGCTCCGGATACCAGGCGGCGACGCGCTGCAGCACCTCGCGGAACGCCGGCATGCCGTATTTCGGCGCCGGCGGGAAATACGTGCCGCCGAAAAACGGCCGCTGGTCGCGCGGCGAGAGGAACATCGTGAGCGGCCATCCGCCGCCACGCTGGGTCAGCATCTGGTGCGCCGTCTGGTAGATGCGGTCGAGGTCCGGGCGCTCCTCGCGGTCAACCTTCACGTTGACGAAGGATTCGTTCATCAGGGCGGCGGTCTCATCGTCCTCGAACGATTCGTGCGCCATCACGTGGCACCAGTGGCAGGCCGAATAGCCGATGGAAAGCAGGATGGGCTTGTCCTCGGCTCGCGCGCGTTCGAGTGCCTCCGGGCCCCAGGGGTACCAGTCCACCGGGTTTTGAGCGTGTTGCAGCAGGTAGGGACTGGTTTCGCCCGCGAGTCGATTCTCGCGTCGATCAGCGGTAGGACAATGCATGGCGCGGCGCTCGGATAGAATGACGGCACTATATCGGAATGGACGATGCGCAGATGACGCACGCACCGGACACGGCGCGCGAAGGGCCGGATTTTCCCGAACTGCGGCTCAAGCCGCGCGAGGACCGCCGCATTGCGGCCGGACACCTGTGGATATTCAGCAACGAGGTCGACACCGTGCGCACGCCGCTCACGGGGTTTGCTCCGGGTGCCGCCTGTCGCGTCATCGGCGACCGTGATCGCTTCCTCGGCTACGCCTACGTCAATCCCCACGCGCTCATCTGCGCGCGGATCCTGGGCCGCGACGAGCGCTTCCTGCCGGGATCGTCGCTGTTCGTGCACCGCCTGCGCGTGGCGCTCGCGCTGCGCGAGCGCCTCTACCAGTCGCCGTTCTACCGGCTCGCCTACGGAGAGTCGGATGGACTGCCGGGACTGGTACTCGACCGTTACGGCGACATCATTGTCGGACAGATCGGCACGGTCGGCATGGAAGCGCGCAAGGACGAGATCGTCGCGGCGGTCGGCAAGGTGATCGAACCGCGTGCGTTCGTCTGGAAGAACGACTCCGGGGCCCGCGAGCTCGAGGGACTGCCGTCCGGTGTCGAGACCGCGTTCGGCGAGGCGCCGCAGCATGCCTGGGTCGAGGAGAACGGCGTGCGCTTCAAGGTGCCGATCGGCACCGGCCAGAAGACGGGATGGTTCTACGACCAGGCGGTGAACCGGCGGGCCGCGCTGAAGTACGTCGGCGGACGCAGGGTGCTCGACGTGTTCAGTTATCTCGGGGCCTGGGGGCTGTCCGCGGCGAAGGCCGGGGCGAGCGAGGTCGTGTGCGTCGACTCGTCGGCGCCGGCGCTCGAACTGCTCACCGAGACGGCCGCCGGGAATGGGCTCGAAGTGCGCACGCTGCGCGACGACGCCTTCGATGCACTGAAGGCGCTGGGCGACGCCGGCGAAAAATTCGATGTGGTGATCGTGGATCCGCCGGCATTCATCAAGCGCCGCCGTGACCTTCCGAAAGGGCAGGCGGCCTATCGCAGGCTCAACCAGCTCGCGATGCAGCTCCTGCCGCGAGACGGCATCCTGGTCTCCTGCTCGTGTTCCCATCACCTGGCGCAGGACGACCTGATTGCCGCGATCCAGCAGGCGGCGCGGCACCTGAACCGGTTCGCGCAGGTCATCGAGGTTGGCGGTCACTCGCCGGACCACCCGATCCACCCGGCCATCCCGGAGACGCGTTACCTGAAATCGCTCACCTGCCGAGTCGTGCAGGAATGAATCGGCGTCCATCAAGTCGGGCGCGTGTCCCCGCCAGCCGGTAGGATAATCGCCCCATGTACGTCTATCCGAATCCAGATCCGATCGCGCTGTCGCTCGGGCCGCTGCACGTGCGCTGGTATGGGCTCATGTACCTGCTCGGGTTCCTGGCCGCCTGGTGGCTGGCGCGGCGACGCGCCGGGCAGCAGGGCTCGACCTGGACACCGGTGGACGTGGACGACCTGATCTTCTACTGCGCAGTCGGCGTGATTTTCGGCGGTCGCCTGGGCTGGATGCTGTTCTACGGCACGGAAAGGATCCTCTCCGACCCGGCCAGCGTGCTGCGGATCTGGGAAGGGGGCATGTCCTTCCATGGCGGGTTGATCGGAGTGCTGGTTGCGCTCACGACCTTCGCGCGCAGCCGCGGCCGGTCGCTGGTCGACGTTTTCGATTTCGCCGCGCCTCTGCCGGCGATCGGCTTCGGCGCGGGGCGCATCGGCAACTTCATCAACGGCGAGTTGTGGGGCAAGCCGACCGACGTGCCCTGGGCCGTGGTCGTGAACGGCGTTCCATTGCATGCATCGCAGCTCTACGAGGCTTTCCTCGAGGGTCTGGTGCTGTTCACGATCGTCTGGTGGTTCACCTCGACACCCCGGCCGAGGTGGGCCGCGTCGGGGCTGTTCCTGGTCTGCTACGGAGTATTCCGCTTTGCGATCGAATTTGTCCGTGTCCCGGATGAGAATCGCGGCTACCTGTTGCTGGGCTGGGTGACGATGGGCCAGTTGCTGTCGTTGCCGATGATCGTGGCCGGCCTGTGCATGCTGGTCGTGGCCTATCGCCGGAAGCAGCCGTCCGGAAACCACGCCTGAACCATGCGCCAGTACCTCGACCTCATGCGCCACGTGCTCGAGCACGGCGCCAGCAAGACGGATCGCACCGGCACCGGCACGCTGGCCACCTTCGGCTGGCAGATGCGCTTCGACCTGTCGTCGGGATTTCCGCTGGTCACGACCAAGAAACTGCACCTCAAGTCCATCGTCCACGAACTGCTCTGGTTCCTGCGCGGTGAAACCAATGTCCGCTACCTGCGCGAAAACGGGGTGACGATCTGGGACGAATGGGCCGATGCCGATGGCGAACTGGGGCCGGTGTACGGAGTGCAGTGGCGCTCCTGGCGCGGCGCCGACGGCCGTGCGATCGACCAGGTACAGGCGGCCGTAGACCTGCTGAAGCGCGATCCGCACTCCCGCCGGATCATAGTCAACGCGTGGAACGTCGGTGAACTCGACCAGATGGCGCTCACGCCCTGCCACGCGCTCTTCCAGTTCTACGTCGCCGATGGGCGCCTGTCCTGCCAGCTCTACCAGCGCAGCGCGGACATCTTCCTCGGGGTCCCGTTCAACGTGGCTTCTTACGCGCTGCTGACGCACATGCTGGCCGAGCAGTGCGACCTCGTGCCCGGCGAGTTCATCTGGACCGGGGGTGATTGCCACCTCTACGTCAATCACCTCGAGCAGGCCCGGCTGCAACTCGCGCGCGAACCGCTGCCGCTGCCGCGCCTCGAGTTGAAGCGCAGACCCGAATCCATTTTCGATTACCGGTTCGACGACTTCGAGGTCGTCGGATATCAATCTCATCCAGCAATCAAGGCACCCATAGCCGTATGAAGAAGTCCGCGAAATCGCCTGTATCAAGCGCCCGCGCCGGGGCGAGCCATCACGCGCACATGCGTCACG
The DNA here is from genome assembly GCA_963732375.1 of uncultured Gammaproteobacteria bacterium. Lineage (GTDB taxonomy): Bacteria > Pseudomonadota > Gammaproteobacteria > Steroidobacterales > Steroidobacteraceae > RPQJ01. Next base: position 464,193 of record CAVSZE010000015.1, on the reverse strand, counting down.
CGAGACGCGCGGGCGCGCCCGGCGACGCGCCGCTGTTCGAGGTTCGCCGTTCGGGCATCCATGGCAGGGGCGCCTACGCGACCCACCACATCGCGAAGGGCACGCGAATCGTCGAGTACCTGGGCGAGCGCATCACCCACAAGCAGGCCGACGCGCGCTACGAGGACAAGGGGCAGGACGACGGGCACACGTTCCTGTTCGTCGTGAGTTCGCGCGTCGTCATCGATGCAGGCGTGGACGGCAACGACGCGCGTTTCATCAACCACTCCTGCAACCCGAACTGCGACACGGTCATCGAGAACGAGCGCGTCTTCATCGAGGCGATCCGGGACATCGAGCCCGGTGCGGAACTCGGTTACGAGTACGGTCTTACCTGGGAAAGCACCGACGATCCCGAGGAACTCGAGAACTACCAGTGCCGCTGCGGCGCCGCGAAATGCCGAGGCACGATGCTGGCCGAGGACCCGCTGGACAAGCAGAAGGCGGCCAGGCGAAAGAAGCGAAAAAACAAGAAGGCCAACGCCAAAGCCAAAGCCAAAGCCAAAGCCAAAGCCAAGAGCAAGGTCAAGGCCAAGGCCAAGGTGAAAGTGAAGGGCAAAGCCAAGTCGAAGGCCAGGGGCAAGGCCAGGCCCACGCGCGCGACGCCAGGTGCCGGGAAAAGTCCGGGGAAGAGCCGACGCGGGTGACCGCCGTCTCGATCGTCGTCGCGACCGATGAGCGGGGAGGAATCGGCCTGCGCGGTTCGCTGCCGTGGCGCCTGCCCGAGGACCTGCGGCGCTTCAAGGCACTGACCATGGGCAGCCCGATCATCATGGGGCGCAAGACCTGCGACTCGATCGGCCGCCCACTACCCGGCAGGCACAACATAGTTGTCAGCCGGCAGCCCGGCCTCGCGATCGAGGGCTGCACGGTCGTCGATTCGCTCGATGCCGGACTCGCAGCCGCAGGCCCGGCGCAGGAAGTCTTCGTGATCGGTGGGGCGGAGATCTACCGTCTGGCATTGCCGGTCGCCGACACCCTGTACCTGACGCGCGTCCACGCCACCACCGGCGCCGACACGTTCTTCCCGGCGTTCGACGTTGCCGAATGGGAGGAGGTCGCGCGCGAGGAGTGTCCCGCGGACGACAGGCACGCGCACCCGATGAGCTTCGTAACCCTCAGGCGTCGGACGTGAAGAGCCGGATCGCCTGGTTGGCGCCGGGCGGCGTGATCATCCGCTGGTAGTGCAGCCCGATCTTCTCGATCACCCGGATCGACCGCTCGTTGTCGGGTGAGACTATTGCGAGCACCCGCGGCAGCTTCAGGACCCCGCGCGCGTGTTCGATGACGGCTGTAGCGGACTCGACCGCGTAACCAAGCCCGGTGAATCGTGGCAGGAATGCAAAACCGATGTCCGGGTCGTCCAGGTAGTCACGCCGCACGAGTCCGCAGATGCCCGCCGGCTCCGACGTGGCCTTGAGTTCGACCAGGTCGAGGCCGTAACCGTGCCTGTCGTGACTCGCGACCGCGCTGCGCCCGATGTAATCGCGCGCGCCCTCGAGGTCACGCACCCCCCGGTCGCCGATGTTGCGGATGAAGGAAGGGTCGTTCAGCAGCTCCAGCATGAACGCGGCATCGCCCGGCACCAGGTGCCGGATCACGAGCCTCTCCGTTTCCAGCACCCGCATGCTCAGGCCGACGCCGGAAGTCGCTGGCGCATCACCATCCTGAGCAGCAGCAGGCTGGTCAGCGCCTGCAGCGCAACGCTGGCGACGGAGAGATACCAGAAGTGGCGCAGCTCGACGCCGGGACGTTGCGCCAGCCACAGCGCCGGCAGCACGAAGGTCACGAGGCGACTCGCGCTGCTGACCAGTGATGGCACGGTGTTGCCCAGCGCCTGGAACATGCCGGAGCAGCAGAATACGATGCCCGAGGCGACGAAATTCCACGAGACCGTGCTCAAGTAGATGGCACCCACCTCGACAACGCCCGGATCAGCGGCGAAGCCGCCGACCAGCCAGGCCGGCTGCCACTGGCAAGCGATGGTGAGCGCCAGCATCAGCACCGAGCTCATCAAGGCAGCCGAACGAAACGTCTCGCGCACCCGGTCGTAGCGCTGCGCGCCGAAATTCTGTCCCGCCACCGGCGCGACCGCGAAGGCCAGCGCCATCGCCGGCAGGAATATCGCCTGCATCAACCGCGAGCCGACGCCGAAACCGGCCTGGGCGTCAGTGCCGAAGTTGCGGATGGTCCCGTAGATGACGGCCATGATCACGAACATCAGCAGGAACTCGCCGCCCGAGGGCAGCCCGATGCCGAGCAGGCGTCGCCAGGTCTCGAAGCGCGGCCTGAGCTGGTCGCGGTGCACGGCAACGTATTTCTCGAGGCGATGGAAATACAGGTAAAGGATGACCACGCCGAACGCGATCGAGATCGTGCTGGCAAGTCCGGCACCCGCGACGCCCATCGGATGGCCCGTACCCCAGCCGGCGATCAGCACCGGCGCCAGCACCACGTTCAGCAACACGGTCACCATCTGCACCACCATCGTCGGCTTGACGATGCCGGTGCCGCGCAGCGCCGATCCCATTGCGACCAGCGCGAACTGCAGCGCCATGCCGGGCAGGAACCAGTGCAGGTATGTCATTCCAGCGGCAGTGGTGGCCGGATCCGCGCCAACCGTACCCATGTAAAGCCCGCTGAACCCATAGCCAGCAATGATCGTGAACACTGCGCAGCCGGCCGCCATCAGCAGCGACTGGTTGAACACCAGGTTTGCGTCTGCCGCATCCTTGCGGCCGACCGCCTGTGCGATCAGCGCGACCGTGCCGACACCGAGCACCTGGGTCATCGCGACCACGACCATCATGACGGTTCCGGCCGCGCCGACACCCGCCAGCGCGGCGTCGCCAAGCCGACCGACGAAATACAGGTCGACCAGGTAGTAGAGCGTCTGCATCAGCATGCCGATCGCCGTTGGCACTGCCATGGCGATCAGGTGCCGTCGGACGGGGCCCGTGGTCAGGTCATGCATGCGAGTTCCGGTTCCCGCCGTTATCCGAACTTCGGAGCGCTGGCGATGGTCGAAGTAGAGGTGCCTGGACTCTTGTTTCTGCTGCGGACCGGATTACCCGTCCCGCGCGGGTCGGAGTATATATTCGAATGCGGCCCCCGGGCGGGGCAGGAGGGTTCGATGAAGATCGTGAAACTGGCGGCGCTGGCGGCGGTTTCGTTGCTCGTAGCGCAGCTGGCCGACGCGGAGATAGCGCCTGCAGCCGAAAGCGCGGCCGACACCGCGGCTCCGGTCATGGCCGTATGGGTCGAGCAGAACATCGATTTCACCTACGTGGGTTTCACGTCCTACTATTCCTGCTCCGGACTGAAGAACAAGGTCAGTTCCATCCTGAAGGAGATCGGGGCCAGGCCAGGCTTCAAGGTGACCGCCAGGGCCTGCATGAATCCGAGTCGCGGTGTGGAGCGGGCGCCGATGCTCAAAATCGTGGCGGCGATGCCGCGGGAGGCGACGCCGGGGATCCTCGCGCAGGTCGCGAAGGACGCTTCCACAAGAGAAGTCGCAGCGAAGGCCGGGGGAAAAGCTGCACCGACCACCGAAGCGGCGGCTGAATTTCCGGCACGAATGCGACGCGTCGAATTCCGCGACAGCCCGTCGGGCCTGGTGGAGCCCGGCGACTGCGAGCTGGTCGAGCAGTTGCGGGACAAGGTGTTCGTGCCGCTTGGCGCGAAAGTCGTCGAGAGCCGCATGAACTGCGTGCCGCACCAGCTCGGTGTCGGCATCGTGAATCTCTCGATCGACGTGCTCGAGCCGCTGCCGCGGGACTGAGCAGAGGGGCCTGCGCGGCGTCAAGCGACCGGCGTGGCGCCGGCGCGCCGTACCCGATGCGGGTCGTGTCGTGCGCCAGCCTGAAGCGTCAGCAGTCGGCGAAACGCGCGAGCGGTTGCGCGCTCAGGACCTGGACGGGCGGCGACAGTGCGTCGAGCCGCTGCGCGGTGAGTGCGCCGCCCCAGACGCAACCTGTGTCGAGAGAGAGAACGCCGGCTTCGTCGCGATAGCCGAGCGCAGACCAGTGCCCGCAGACGATACGCGCGCCGGCCGAGCGTCGTCCGGCGGCACGGAACCAGGGCACGGCGCCGGCAGGTAGTTGGGCCAGCGTTCCCTTGAACCGCAACAGCATGCGGCCGTCGGCGTCGCAGGCGCGAAGTCGCGTCAGTGCGTTGGTGATGAATCGCAACCGGTCGATGCCCTCGAGGTCGTCGCTCCAGAGGTCAGGCTCGTTTCCATACATCTGCTCGAAGAGCGTGCCGCTGTGGTCACTTCGGAGCGCCTGCTCGAGTTCACCGGCACAGCGGCGCGCCGTCTCAAGGTCCCACTGGGGCGGCAGGCCCGCGTGCAGCATGGTTACGCCGAGCGTTCCGTCGTGATGCAGCATCGGCCGGGACTGCAGCCAGTCGAGCAGCGACTCGCGGTCAGGCGCCTCGAGTATCGGGCGCAGGGACTGGTCCTGGCGCTTGAGCCCGGCGTTGCCGCGTGCCGCGGCGAGCAGGTGCAGGTCGTGATTGCCGAGCACCACGATTGCTGCGTCGCCGAGCTGCGAAACCAGCCGCAGCACGTCCAGCGAGCGCGGGCCGCGATTGACCAGGTCGCCGACGAACCAGAGCCGGTCGCGGTGCAGCGAAAATTCAAGGCGCTCGAGCAGGGTCTCGAGCTCGTCGGCGCAGCCCTGCACGTCACCGACGGCGTACGTCGCCATCCGGCGTCAGTGCAGCAGGCCCGGCATCGCCAGCCTGAATGGGGCGATATTCGCGTCGAAGTGCTCGCCGTCGTCCGCGAGCATCCTGTACTTGCCCTGCATGGCCCCTACCGGGGTTTCGAGGATCGCGCCGCTGGAGTAACGGAAGCCCTCGCCCGGCTGCAGGTGGGGCTGCTCGCCGACCACGCCGTCGCCGACCACTTCCTGCACCTTGCCGTTCGAGTCGGTGATGATCCAGTGGCGGGTCAGCAGGCGTGCGGGGACCGAGCCATCGTTGCGTATCGTGATCGTGTACGAGAACACGAACCGGCCGTCGCCCGGGCTCGACTGGTCCTCGATGTAGCTGGTGCTTACATCCACGCTGATGTGGTGGGACGATGGTTCGGTCACTTCAGTGGCCCCGATTCGACTCAATTCTTCTGGAGGCGGACGGCGAGCACGTCGCAGGGCGCGGCGTGCAGCACGGTGTCCTCGGTGAAATTGAACAGGATCGACATGCCGTGTCGCTCGCGGCTGCCGATCACGATCAGGTCGATCCCGCGCTCCTGGGCGACGCGGACCACCTCCGACTTGATGTTGCCCGTGAGCACCAGTCGCTCGGACCGGTCGAAGCCGAGTCTGGCCGAGAATTCGGCGAGGCGGGTGGTCGCGCGTTCCACCAGTTCACCTTCGATCTGCACCGCAGGCAGCAAGGCCTCGCCCATGGGTTCGACCGGGACGTACTCGACCACGTGCAGCAGCGTCAGGCTGGCACCGGCGCTCGAGGCAAGCGTCCTGGCGCGCTCCGCGACTTTCTCGCTTTCCTCGGTCAGGTCCAGGCAGATCAGGATTTTCGAGTATTTGCTCATTGTCGTCTCCGGCGGGCCGGCGCGAGTGCGTGTCTGCTGATTATAGGTCCCGCGCCCCGGTGCACCAATTGTGGTTGGCATCCGGGTGGCACATCGTCAGGCGCGGACTGCACCTGGCAGCCGGGCGGCGCAGCGCCCTGAGGCCCCTCAGCGCGGCAACTGGGCGGCGAGCGCCGCGAATCGCTCCGGCGCGAGCGTTTCGGCGCGCGCGCCGGGATCGACACCGGCCGCGGTGATCGCGTCCTTGTCGAGCAGGCTGGAAAGAGCGTTCCGCAGTGTCTTGCGTCGCTGCGAAAACGCGGCCGACACCACGCGGGCGAATGCGCCGTGGTCGCCGATGGCGAACGGCGGGGTAGCGTGGGGGTGCAGCGCAAAAAAGGTCGAGACCACCTTGGGCGGCGGTGTGAACGCCCCGGTCCCGATGTCGAACAGGGACTCGACCCGGACCCAGGGCGCGAGCATCACGGTCAGGCGGCCGTACTCCTTACCGCCGGGTGCCGCGGCCATCCGCGTAACCACTTCCTTCTGCAGCATGAAGTGCATGCTCGAGAACGCGTCGATCTGGGACAGGAAGTGGAACAGCAGCGGCGTGGAGACATTGTAGGGAAGGTTGCCGACCAGTCGCAGCGGCGGTCCGTCGCCGCGCAGCGCACGGAAGTCGAACTCGAGTGCGTCGGCGAGGTGCACGTCGAGCCTGCCCAGGCCCTCGCAGCGCGCTGTGAGGCCCGGCACCACGTCCGGATCGATCTCGACCGCGTCCAGGTGGCCAGCTTTCGACAGCAGCGATGCGCTGATGGCTCCGCGGCCCGGGCCCACTTCAACGATGCGATCGCCGGGCCGCGGGTCGATGGCGTTTACGATCCGCTCGATCGTTCCGCGATCGTGCAGGAAGTGCTGCCCGTAGCGCTTCTTCGCGCGGCTCACCGGCGCACCGGCCGGCAGACCTGCTCCGCCATCGCGAGCGCGGCGAGCATGCTGCCGGGATCGGCGCGGCCGGCTCCGGCAAGGTCGAGCGCCGTGCCATGATCCACCGACGTGCGCACGATCGGCAGGCCGAGCGTCACATTCACGGCATTGCCGAACGAGGCGTGCTTCAGCACCGGCAATCCCTGGTCGTGGTACATCGCCAGCACGGCGTCGAAGCCCTTCAATTGCGCTGGCAGGAAGGCGGTGTCCGCCGGTATGGGGCCGACAAGATCGAGGCCCGAGCGACGCAGCCGCGCGACCACCGGCCCGATCACCTCGATCTCCTCGCGGCCGAGGTGTCCGCCTTCACCGGCGTGCGGATTGAGGCCGCACACGACGATGCGGGGACGCCGGATCGCGAACAGGCGCTTGAGGTCGGCATCCAGGATCCTGAGCACAGAGGCGAGTGCGGCAGGCGTGATCGCCGCCGGCACTTTCGCCAGCGGCAGGTGCGTGGTGGCGAGCGCCACGCGCATTCCCCCGCCGGCGAGCATCATCACGGGCCTGCGGGCTCCGCATCGCCCGGCCAGGTACTCGGTGTGGCCGGAGAAAGGAATGCCCGCGTCGTTGATGACCCCCTTGTGCACCGGCGCCGTCACCATCGCGGCGAACTCGCCCCGGATGCAGCCGTCCGCCGCCTGGTCGAGCAGGCCGAGCACATAGCGTGCGTTGGCGACGTCGAGTCGCCCTGCGCTGCACGGGGCGGCGAGGGGCATGTGTAGGACCTGGACGCCACGCCGCGCCGGCGCCCTGGCATCGTAGTCCGGCAGTGAGTCCATCAGTCGCCGGGTACCGCGGACGCGGCCCAGCAGCCGGCGGTCGCCAAGCAGCACGATGCGGCACTTCCAGGCGTGCGCGACGATGGCCGCGCAGAGATCCGGCCCGATCCCGGCCGGCTCGCCGGTCGTGACTGCCAGCGTCGGGACCGTGCCGGTACGGCTCACTTGCGGTATTCGACGTATGCCTCGTCGCGGAGGCGACGCAGCCAGAGCTCCGTTTCCTCGTCGGCGCGCGACTCGCGCATCTGCTGCACGCACTTGTTGCGCGTGGCGTCCTCGGAGGCGTCGTAGGTGCGGCGTCCGAGCAGTTGCACGATGTGCCAGCCGAACTGCGTCTTGAACGGCTCGCTGATTTCGTTGATGTCGAGCGCGTCCACCTGCTTCTCGAACTCCGGCACGAACGAGCCGGGGCCCGTCCAGCCCAGGTCGCCGCCGCGCGTGGCCGAGCCCGGGTCGACGGACGACACGGACGCTATGGCGGCAAAGTCCTCGCCCTTGACGATGCGGTCGCGGATCTGCTGCAGCTTCTGCCGCACCGTCTCGTCGTCCTCGATCGCATTGGTCTGCATCAGGATATGCCGCGCGTGTACCTGGGCGACCAGCGCTGCCGGCTGCGTGCTGCGCGTATCGATCAGCTTGAAGATGTGGAGCCCGCTTGGCGTGCGGATGATCTCGCTCACCTCGCCCGGCTTCATGCCCGGCACGACCTCGGCCACGATCGACGGAAGCTGGCTTACCTTGCGCCAGCCTAGCTTGCCGCCGTCGAGGGCCGTGCCGGCATCCGAATAGGAGACGGCCAGGTCGGAGAAATCCTCTCCGCGCTTCGCGCGCTCGTACACGCCCTGGGCGCGTGCCGTCCGTTCCTCGATCTGCTGCGGCGTTGCCGTGGCAGGAACTGCGACCAGGATGTGCGCGACGTCGTACTCGAGCCGGTCCTCCGGCGCAGCCAGCGCCTTGGCGACGCACTGGTCGACTTCGCGCGGCGAAATGTAGATGCGCGAATACACGTCGCGCTGCCGCAGCTGGCCCAGCAGCATCTCCTGGCGGACTTCCTCGCGATAGGTCCGGTAATTGATGCCCTGCGCCTCGAGCGCCGCGGGCAGGTCGCTGAACTTGACGTTGTTGCGGGCCGCGACTTCGGTGAGAGTCTGGTTCAGCTGCTCGTCGGACACCTTGATGCCGGCGCGGTCGGCGCGCTGTATCTGGAGCTCCTGCAACACGAGCCGCTCGAGCACCTGTTGCCTGAGGATGTCCCGCGGCGGCATCTGCTGGCCCGCGTTCTGCAGGCGCAGCGTGACGGCCTGCACCTGCTGGTCGAGCGCACTCTGCAGGACGATGCCGTCATTCACGACCGCAACGACCCGATCCAGCGATACGCCACGTTCTGCGGCCGGCACATTCGGGCCGGCGGCCGGCGCAGAGGACACTGCAACTGACCCGCCAGATGCAGGCAGTTCGGTTTGGGCGGCCGCTGTCGGCGGAGTGCCGGGTACCGCTTCGGGCTGCTGCGCCCAGGCGGCTGTGGTCACGCCGGCGAGCAACAACAGGCCAGCAAGAAAACTCTTGTAAATCAATGGCATCTCAGGGTTTTTGCTCGGCAGGGAGCGCGGAGTATCCACGAATCGCGTCCTGCAGGAAAGCCTCGTTGTCCACTCCGACACTGGACAGGCCCTTGAGTTCAAGCTGCAGGCCGACCGAGGTGTCGGAACTGCCCGTGCGGCTGCTCACGAAGTGCCGGGTCACGACGCGGACGGCCCAGCAGCATGAGGAATATTCGAAGCCCACGAACTGGTCCAGCGTCTTGTTCTCGGACAGCGAATACACCCAGCGCGCGAATGCGTGCCACTGTGTCCCGATGGGCCATGCCGCCGACACGTCGAACTGCTCCAGCAGGTCGCGCTGGTAGCGGTAGGCGACGTTCACGACGCTGTCGCTGGCCAGCCGGTACTGCACGCCGACCTCGCTGCGCTCGGTCTGGTTTGCGTCCGGATCCCACTGGTAGGCGAAGCGACCGTTCCAGTGCTTGAAGGCGTCGAGCTCGATCTCTGCGATCAGGTTCGAACTCGAGCGGTTGGTCGCGATCTCGCCCGGCAGCGTGACCCGGGGTTGCGCGAAGTAGTAGGCCTGGCCGACGGTCGCGGTGAGGAACTGCTGCCCGCTCGATGCATCGAGCAGCCGGGTGGTCAGGCCGGCGCTCACCTGGTTCGCGTCGCCGACGCGGTCGGCGCCGACGTAGCGATTGGTGCGGAAGAGTTCAACCATGTTCAGGTCAGGCGTGTCCGTATCGAAGACCGGAATCGCATCCTGGTTCCTGAACGGGATGTAGACGTACTGCACGCGGGGCTCGAGCGTCTGCACACGCTGCTGCTTCGATCCGGCCGGGCGCTCGAGGACGAAGCCCGAGTCCACGCTGAATATCGGCAAGGAGCGATACAGGCTGCCGTCGGTGCCCGGAGCGGTGTCGTGCAGCGCATACGCCGTGTAGCGCCAGGCCGCAGTAGCGTCCAGGTAGGCGCCGCTGTGGCCGGTGCCCCAGGTGACGGCAGGCTCGGCGTCGAGACGAAAGCCCTGCGGTCCGGTCGTGCGGTAGAAGTTGACCGCCTCGGCGTCGAAGGACGCGCCCAGTCCGCGCGAGAGCCCGCCCCAGTCTCCGGCGACGACCAACTGCGGCAGCATCGTGTAGGGCCGCTCGTCTTCCGTGAGCTGGTTGTCGATCACCTGGAAGTTCTGTGTGCGCGCCAGCATCGACCAGTGCTCGGTGTCGCGACGGATTTCCGCGAGCTGGTTCAGGAAGATAATGCTGGTGTTCTCGAAGCCCGAGCCGAAATCCTCGAAAAACGAGTTGTCGGTGACGTACGACGCATTGGCCAGGAACCGCGTGCGCGGCTCGAACATCGTCGTGTCCTTGAGATGATAGTAGCCGCGCGAGTCGTTGCGCTGCGAGTCGTGCGGCAGGTACTGCGCCTCCAGTACCCCGTGGCTCTGCTCAGTCAGGTAGCGGAATTCCGGGTCGATGCGGTAACCGCGCGCGGAGTACCAGCGGGAGGTGAACGTGGCGTCGTAGTTCGGTGCGATGTTCCAGTACCAGGGCACCACGACCTGCGTGCCGTTCTTGCCGCCAGTGCCGATTGACGGAAACAACAGTCCGGACTTGCGCTGGTCACCCACCGGAAACGACAACCAGGGCGAATACATGATCGGTACGCCCTTGAAGTCAAGCCGGACGTCGCGCGCCGTGCCGGTGCTCGACTCCTGGTCCAGGGAGATCTTCTGCGCCCTGATCTCCCAGTCGTTGTTGCCGGGCGGGCATGCCGTGTAGCGCACGCCCTCCAGGTCGAGCATCGTCTGGTCGTGAAGTCTTGCGTCCTTCGCCGCGCCACGGCCGGAGCCATCCACCAGTTCGAATTTCGCACGCTCGAAATTTCCGGTGCCATCCGCATACTGGCCGTCGAGACCGGTGACGTGGATGGTCGGGTCGAGGTACTCCACGTTTCCCTGCACTGAGATGCTGCGCTTTTCAGAATCGACCGTGGCCTTGTCCGCGGAGAGCAGTCGCTGGCCCATCTGGATCGAGACGTTGCCGGACAGTTCCGCGTCGCCTGCACGCGAAAGGTCGCCCTGGTCGCTGGTGATGTTGATGTGCGGGTCGTCCGGGTCTGCGGCGCGCAGTGTGTCCAGCCGCGGGTCCTGGTCCACCTGGATCCGGCATGACTGGTCCCCGACGTCGGCCGAAAAGACGACCACGGGACAGGACACGAGTGCCAGGAACAGCCGTCGCCGGTAGGACACGATGCGGGCAGGCGGCTTCATCGTTGCGATTATAATTGCCGCGCTCGATCCCATCCGACTTTCCGAGGCTTATCTTGACCGAACCCCGCCGAGACGACCCGCGGCTCGCGTTGCTCAGGCATTGGCTCGAGACCGACCTCGGCTGGCATGACGCTACCCTGGCCCCGGCATCGGCGGATGCGAGTTTTCGCAGGTATTTCCGCGTAACGCGGCCGCAGGCCACCTGCATCGCGATGGATGCCCCACCGGACAAGGAGAATGTCGAGCCCTACCTGGCGGTAGCCGGCATGCTGGCCGGGATCGGGGTCAACGCGCCCCGGGTGGTCGCCCGGAACGCCGCGCAGGGGTTCCTGCTGCTCACTGACCTGGGGTCAGTCACCTACCTGGACGCGCTGGCCGATCGCGACCGGGCTGGGCCGCTTTACTCGGACGCGATCAATGCGCTGGTCCGGATCCAGGCGGGCGGCGCTGTGCCCGCCACGAGCCTGCCGCGTTACGACGAAAAACTGCTGCGCTTCGAAATGAGCCTGTTCACCGACTGGCTGCTCGGCAGGCACCTCGGGCTGGCGCTCGGCGAGGACGAACTGCGCGACCTTGGCACGGCATTTGACCTGCTGGTCGCCAACGCGCTCGAGCAGCCGCAGGTGTTCGTGCACCGCGACTACCACTCGCGAAACCTGATGGCCTGCGAACGCGACAACCCCGGCGTTCTCGATTTCCAGGACGCCGTTAACGGTCCGCTCACCTATGACCTAGTGTCCCTGCTCAGGGACTGCTACATCGACTGGCCGATGGATCGGGTCGTCGAATGGGCGCACGAGTTCCGGCGCCGGGCGATGGCCGCAGGCATCGACGCAGGCGCTGACGAGCAGCAGTTCCTGCGCTGGTTCGACCTGATGGGCGTGCAGCGGCACCTGAAGGCCAGCGGCATCTTCGCGCGCCTGTGGCACCGCGACGGCAAGTCGGGGTACCTGCCGGACGTACCGCGCACGCTCGGCTACGTCGAGCAGGCATGCGCCCGTCACGCGGACCTCGCCGCGCTCGGTGTCCTGGTTCGCGAGCACGTGCTGCCGGCGGTGCGCTCGAGCCTCGAGGTGAAGCGCGCATGAAGGCGATGGTGCTTGCGGCCGGCCGCGGTGAACGCATGCGACCGCTCACGCTGGATCGCCCGAAGCCGCTGCTGGAGGTGGCGGGGCTGCCGCTGATCGTGCATCACCTGCACGCGCTTGCGATGGCGGGATTCCGCGATGTGGTGATCAATGTTTCCTGGCTCGGCGAGCAGATCCGCGCGGCGCTGGGCGGCGGTTCGCGCTACAACGTGCACATCGAGTACAGCGACGAGGGGCCCGAGCCGCTCGAGACCGGCGGCGGGATCTTTCGCGCACTGCCGCTGCTCGGGCCCGCCCCGTTCCTGGTGCTGAACGGCGACGTCTGGACCGACTACCCGTACGCGAAACTGCGCGGGTCGCTGCGACCCGACGACCTGGCGCAGCTCGTGCTGGTGCCGAACCCGGAACACAACGCGCGCGGCGACTTCGTGCTGCGCGCCGGGCGCATCGTCGAGCAAGCGCTTGAGCCGGGCAAGGAGGGCGAGCGGGGTGGCGAAAGCGAGCGGCTCACGTTCTCGGGTGTCGGTGTCTATCGGCCGGAACTGTTTGCCGGCTGCCAGGACGGCATATTCAAGCTGGCGCCGCTGATTCGCGCTGCCGCGCGCGAGGGCCGCGTCGGCGGCGAGCTGCACGACGGCGAGTGGATGGACATCGGCACGCCGGAGAGGCTTGCGGAGCTGGATCGGCGGCTGCGCAGCACCTGAACGGTCTTGTTCGCCTGCCCCTCGCGCCAGCGACTAGAATGGCGCGCATGAGCACCCTGAAGGGCATTCCTGTCGTCACCGCGTCCGCCCGCAGCGGCGAGAAGTACGTGACCGGGCAGGGCACGACCGCGATCAAGGACGGCATCAAGTCCGGTGGCGCGCCGGCGCTGTTGCCAGCCGGCCGCAAGCCGTCGTGGCTGCGCGCGCCGATGCCGGGCGGCGAGGGCTTCGACGGCGTGCGCCGCACGGTGCGCGAGCACCGGCTCGCGACGGTCTGCGAAGAAGCCAAGTGCCCGAACATCGGCGAGTGCTGGAATGCCGGCACGGCCACGCTGATGCTGATGGGCGAAGTGTGCACGCGCGCCTGCCGCTTCTGCGCGGTGGATACCGGCAATCCCCGGGGCTGGCTGGACGCCCGGGAGCCCGAGAATGCCGCGCGCAGTGTTCAGCTCATGGGCCTCAAGTACGTGGTGCTCACGTCGGTCAATCGTGACGACCTCGAGGACGGCGGCGCGGCCCATTTCGCGGCCTGCGTTCGCGCGATCAAGCGCGCGAATCCAGGCACCGCCGTCGAGGCGCTCACGCCGGATTTCCAGGGCGTGCTTGCTGACGTCGAGACCGTCGTCGACAGCGGTCTCGAGGTGTTCGCGCAGAACGTCGAGACGGTGCGCAGGCTCACGCACCCGGTGCGTGATCCACGCGCATCGTATGAGCAGACGCTGGCGGTGCTCGCGCATGCGAAGCGGCACCGACCGTCGGTGCTGGTGAAGACCAGCTTGATGCTGGGACTCGGTGAAACGGATGCCGAAGTGCTCCAGACAATGGACGACCTGCGCCGCGCGGGCGTCGACATACTCACGCTCGGCCAGTACCTGCGGCCCACGGTGAATCACCTCACGGTGGAGCGCTTCGTCACGCCGGCAGAGTTCGAGGCATACCGCGCCCAGGCACTCGCACGGGGTTTCGTCGAGTGCGTCGCGGGGCCGCTGGTGCGCTCGAGCTATCGCGCCGAACAGGCGCTGGCGCGCAACAACGCGGGACTGGGCGAGGGCGGCGTCGCGCGGCGCTGAGCGCGTCGCGCCTCGATTCCCCGACTGGCCCCGCCGCCCGCGCAAATCCCATGCCGGCCGCACAAGAGATGCCCTTGCCCGTCCTTCGCTGGCTGGGACTCGTAGAGTACGAGCCCATATGGCGTGCGATGCAGCGGCAGGTGGATTCGCGTGGAGCGGATTCCCCGGATGAATTCTGGTTCCTCGAACATCCGCCGGTCTTCACGCTGGGGATGAACTCGCGGCCCGAGCACCTGCTCGCGACCGGCGATATCCCGGTGGTGCAGATCGACCGGGGTGGGCAGGTGACCTACCACGGCCCGGGCCAGCTCGTCGTGTATCCGCTGGTGGACCTCGAGCGGGCCGGGCTGGGCGTCCGCGCGCTGGTCGAGGGCATAGAGCGCGCGATCATCTCGACGCTGGCCGACTGGGGAATCGAGGCCATCGGGCGTCGCGACGCACCGGGTGTCTACGTGTCCGGCCGCAAGATTGCGAGCGTGGGGCTGCGCATCCGCCACTCGCGGTCGTACCACGGGCTTGCGCTGAACGTCGCGATGGACCTCGAGCCGTTCCACCGCATCAATCCCTGCGGCTACGCGGGGCTGCAGATGACCCAGGTGAGTGAACTCGGCGGTCCGACGGACCTGCGACTGGTCGCGGGCGCGCTGGCGCAGCACCTGCTCGAGTCACTCGGGCTGCCCGATGCAGGTCAGAGCGCGACCAGCACCTGGCGGCAGGACGTGAGCTCGAGGTAGGCGGCGTCTATCTGGGCCTTGCTGTCGGCGCGCACCGTGACGGTGAGGCCGAGGTACTTGCCGCCGCTGCTCGGGCGCTCCTCGATGCTGCCCTCGGCCGGCGCGCCGAAGTGCCGCGTAATGATGCCGAGCACGAGGCTGCGGAATTCATCGGTCGCGGCGCCCATCACCTTGATCGGGAAGTCGCAGGGAAACTCGAGCAGCGTGTCCTCGGCCATCGCTCAGATCGCGGGCGTGGACGCGAGGTCGTCGAGGTGCTGTTGGAGGTGCGCGTACATCGCCGACCACTGCGGCCCCGGGCGGCCGCTGCCGACCGGCTCCCCGTTCACCGAGGTCACCGGCAGCACGCCCCGGCCGGCGGATGCGATCCACACCTCGTCGCAGCTCGCGATGTCCCGTGCCTCGACGTCGCAGATCTCGCAGGGCAACCAGCCGGCCGCCAGCTCCAGTACCGCGTCACGCGAGGTGCCGGGCAGGATGCGGTGGCTGTTGGGCGGCGTGACCAGCGTGCCGCCGACGCACAGGAACACGCTGCTCGACGAACCCTCCAGCAGCAGCCCGTCGCGTGTGAGCAGCGCCTCGTCCGCTCCACGGTCGGCCGCTTCCTGCCTGAGCAACACGTTACCGAGCAGCGCGATCGACTTGATGTCGCATCGGTCCCAGCGGATGTCTTCCAGCGTCACGGCGCGGAGTCCCTGCTCGAGGGTGCTGGCAGACGGCTCGGGATACGGGCTCGCGAATGCGAATACGGTTGGCTTCGCGTCCTTTGGGAGCAGGTGGTTGCGGCCGTATTCGGTGCCGCGCGTCACCTGGAGGTAGACGAGCAACTCCGGCGCCGCGGCTTCGGTGGCCAGCCTCTGAAGCACCGCCGTCCACCCGGCTTCGTCCAGCGGATTCACGACCCGGATGCCGCGCAGGCTGTCGTCGAGCCGCTTCAAGTGCTCGCGCAACCGGAACAACCGGCCGCGGTGCACGGGGACCACTTCGTAGACTCCGTCCGCAAACAGGAACCCACGGTCGAGCGGCGAGATGCGCGCCTCCGACAGTGGCAGGTATTCGCCGTCCAGGTAGCAGGTTGGGTAGGGGGTGGCCACGTCAGTTGAACCACAGCCGCACGGTGTCGGTCGCGCGGCGGAAGAAGCCTCCGGCCGCAACGTCCTGTGCGGGGTAAATGTCGTAGGTGGCGACTGGCTGGCCGTCGACCACCAGCTTGACCTTGCCCACTGCGATCGTCGTGCTGAGCGGGGCGACCAGCCGCGCGGGAACCTCGAACTCGGCCTGCACGCTACCGATGTGGCCGCGCTGACCCGTGACGTACAACTCGTCGTGGAGGGCGAGGCCCACCTCTGGCTGTGCACCCTTCCAGACGCGAGCTGTCGTGAGCGGCTCACCGGCGCCGTAGACGCGCTTCGTCTCGTAGAAATTGTAGCCGTAGCCGAGCAGTGCGGCGCTCGCGTCCTCGCGCGCCTTCATTGAATCAGTGCCGAGCACCACCGACACCAGCCGCATCCCGTCGCGCTTCGCAGAAGCGATCAGGCAGTAGCCGGCAGACTCGGTGTGTCCTGTCTTCACGCCGTCCACGGTGGGGTCGCGCCAGAGCAGGCCATTGCGATTCGGCTGGGTGATGCCGTTCCAGGTGAACTCCTTCTGCGAGTACCACTTGTAGTAGTCCGGGTACTGGTTGATCACGGCCCGCGCCAGAGAGGCGGCGTCGCGCGCCGTCATGTAGTGGTCCGGGTCGGGCATGCCTGCTGCATTGGTGAAGTGCGAGCCCGTCATTCCGAGTTGCTTCGCGTACGAGTTCATCATCTGCACGAAGGTGGGTTCGGTACCCGCGACGTGCTCTGCGAGCGCCACGGTGGCGTCATTCCCCGACTGCACGATCATGCCCTGGATCAGGTTCTCGACCGACACCTGCTTGCCGACCTCGATGAACATCCGCGAGCCTTCCTGCTTCCAGGCGTGCTCGCTGATCGTGACCATGTCGGTGACCTTGATGCGGCCCTCGCTGAGTGCATGGAACACGGCATAGGCCGTCATCAGCTTGGTGAGGCTGGCCGGCTCCTGTCGCGAGTCGGGATCCAGCCCTGCGAGCACGCGGCCGCTGTTCCCGTCTATCAGGATGAAACTGCGCGCCTTCAGCTCCGGCGGTGGAGGCAGCGGGGTCGCCGGGCCAGTGGCGGTCGCCGCGCCAGCAGCCGTCGCGGGGCCAGCAGCTTGTGCGGCCGCACCAGCGGCGGCGTTTACGCCGTCGCCGGGCGACCTCGCGGTGGCCGTCGTCGTGGTACCGGAACCAGTTGGTTGCGCAGCATCCCCGTCCTTGGAACCGGAGCAGCCCGCGAGCAGGATCGCCAGCGACAGGGCAAGTGAAACGGGAAGCGAGGCAGCGGTCGAGTTTGATCGGTTCATTTCGGGATACTTGATATTGATTCGAATGAAGATGTTGGCGCCGGCCTTGAAGCGGCGTCTGCGGGTTTGTCGGCAGCGCCCGCCGCAATGGCCTCGGCGAGGTCGTTCACGGCGCTCGCATAGAGTGCGCTGCGGTTGTAGCGGGTAATCGCGTAGTAGTTGCTGAAACCGACCCTATATTCGACGCCGTCGGCGAGTGGGAGTGGTATCAGTACCGCCGGCGCTTCCGGCGGCTGCGTGGTCTCGAATTGCACGCCGCGCTCTCGCAGTGAGCGCACGGTTTCCGACAGCGCCAGCATGTCGTCGGAAAGTCCTTCGAGCCTGGCGCCGGTGACGTCGGCGCGCACCATCACCGGTTCTCCGGGATGCCAGCCATTCTTCAGCAGGTAGTTCGACACGCTGGCGAACACGTCGCTCCAGTTGCTCCACAGGTTGCGGTGGCCGTCGCCGTCGCCGTCCACAGCGAACGACCTGAAGCTTCCCGGCATGAACTGCGGGATGCCCATCGCACCGGCGTACGATCCGAGTGGCGCGAGGGAATCAATCGACTCCTCGCGGGTCATCAGCAGGTACTGTTCGAGCTGCTCGCGGAAGAAGCGGCTGCGCGGCGGGTAGTCGAATCCAAGCGTCGCGAGCGCGTCCATCACCCGGTACTTGCCGGCAATCTGGCCGTAGAACGTCTCGATCCCGGTGATCGAGACCAGGTACCGGGCCGGAACGCCGCCGGCCGCGGCGCGTTGGAGCGCCGCGGACTGCGAGCCGGCAACCTCGACGCCCTGTGTAACGCGCCGTTCGGTGATGAAAAGTGCCCGGTACTCCTGCCAGGTAAGCCTCTTCTCGGCCGGCTTCGCGATCGCCTCCAGGATGCTCGAACGCGACTCCGTCTTCGACAGCAGGTCCGTGAGCGCCACGGCGTCGAAACCGTGCCTGGTGCTCATCTCGGCGACGAATCCGGCCACGTCCTCCCGGCTGGTGTCGAGCGCGCGCGCCGAGTCGGCCGCCAGTGCGGCGATCAGCACCGGCGCAACCAGATGCAGCAAGCGCGACCGCATGTGCCACGTATGGCGCGTATTCACGTCGAGATGAGTTTCCGGCGGGAGTGGATGGACATCAGGATACCGAAGCCTGCCATGAGGGTCACCATCGACGTGCCGCCGTAGCTCACCAGCGGCAGCGGGACACCAACTACCGGCAGGAGTCCTGCGACCATTCCGCTGTTGACGAACACGTAGACGGCGAATGTGAGGGTCAGCCCGCCAGCCATGAGCCGGGAGAACGTGTCCTGTGCCTGGACCGCGATGTAGAGCCCGCGCGCGATGACCAGCATGTAGAGGGCCATCAGCACGCCAAGCCCGACCAGTCCCCATTCCTCGCCGATCACGGCGAAGATGAAGTCCGTCGAGCGTTCAGGCAGGAACTCGAGTTGCGACTGGCTGCCGCCCATGTACCCCTTGCCGAACAGGCCACCCGAGCCGATCGCAATCTGCGACTGGATCGTGTGGTATCCGGCACCCAGCGGATCGTCCTGCGGATTCAGGAACATCAGCACGCGCTTGCGCTGGTAGTCATGCATGAAGTGCCATGCCACGGGCACTGCCGCCAGGAATGCCGCGCCGAGGCTGACGATATATCTCAATTGCAGTCCGGCGAGCAGCACGACCATCGCGCCACCTGCGGTGACCAGCAGCGCCGTGCCGAGGTCGGGCTGTTCCGCGATCAGCAGCGTCGGCACCAGCACCGCCGCGCCCAGTACCAGCAGCGAGCGCAGGTCCGGCGGTAACGGCCGGTCGTGCACGAACCAGGCGCAGGCGAGCGGAACTGCGATCTTCAGCATCTCCGAGGGCTGGAAGCGCACGACGCCCAGGTTGAGCCAGCGCTGGGCGCCCATGGACACGTCGCCCTTGACCGCGACCGCCACCAGCAGCAGCACTCCGAGCGCGTAGAGCCACGGGGCGCCGACGCGCATCAGGCGCGGTGGCACCTGTGCCACGGCGACCATCACCCCGAGCGCGAGTCCCACTCGTGCGGCTTGCGCGAGGAACACGCTGATATCCTCGCCGGCCGCGCTGTAGAGGACGACGAGCCCTGCTGCGCAGACCGAAAGCACCGAAAGCAGCAGTGGGCCGTCGAGGTGCAGCGCGTCCATCAGCCGTCCTGTGAGCGTCAGCGTCCTGCGGGTGCGGCTCGAGTACCCGGGTCCGGCTATCTCTGTTCTCATTCCTCGATTCCCCCTGCCGCGGCGGGTGCCGGCTGCGGCGGCACGGTAGCGGCTGCGCCTGGCTGCGCGCCGGTGGCGCGTGGTGCGACAGCGCCAGCGGCTGCGTTCGGCGGCGTACCCGTCGCAGGCGATGCGACAGCGCCAGTCGATACAGGCTCCGCAGAGTCGGGCTGCAGGTACGCGTCGATCACCTTGCGGGCGATCGGTCCGGCCGTGCCGCTGCCGCTGCGCCCGTTCTCGACCACCACGGCTACGGCGATCCTCGGGTCTCCTGCTGGGGCAAAGGCGATGAACAGGCCGTGGTCGCGCAACCGTTCGGACACTTCCGACTCCTTGTATTTTGCGTCCTGCTTGATGCCGAACACCTGTGCGGTGCCGGACTTGCCGGCGATCTGGTACGGCGCCCCGACCTGCAAACGGCGCGCCGTGCCATTCGAGTCGTTGGTCACGCCGACCATGCCGCCGATGATCACGTCCCAGTGCGACGGGTCGTTCACCACGACTGGCGGCAGCTCGCGCGGCGGCAGGTCCTTTATCTCGCCGGTGCGGGCATCGCGGATGCGTGTCACGAGCCGTGGCGCATAACGCTTGCCGCGCATGGAGATCGTTGCCGCCACGTGCGCGAGCTGCAGGGGCGTCGCCAGCATGTACCCCTGCCCGATGCCGGCGATGACCGTTTCGCCCGGAAACCAGACCTGCATGTCCTTGCGCTTGAAGGCCTTCTTCTTCCAGTCGCGCGAGGGCAGCAGCGCCGTGCGCTCGCCGCCGATGTCGATGCCGGTCTCGGCGCCGAGGCCGAACTTCGCAAGGAAGTCGTGCATGCGATCGATGCCAAGACGCTGGGCGAGCCCGTAAAAATACACGTCGCAGGACTGGGCGATCGCCGAATGCATGTTCACCGTGCCGTGTCCGCCCTTTTTCCAGTCGCGATAACGATGACTGTCGCCGGGCAGCTGGAAATAGCCGCGGCAGAATTCGGTCTCTTCGGGCTTCTGGATGCCGTATTCGAGCGCGGCGAGTGCGACCAGCGGCTTGATGGTCGAGCCGGGCGGGTAGACGCCGCGCAGTGCCCGGTCGTAGAGCGGCACGTCGATGCTTTCGGACAGCGCGGCGTATTCCGCGTAAGAGAGCCCGCGCGCGAAGCCGTTCGGGTCGAAGGTCGGCGTGCTCACGAAAGCGAGCACGTCGCCATTGCGCGGGTCGATGGCAACGACGGCGGCGCGCTGGCCGGCAAGCGCGTCCTCGGCAGCCTTTTGCACCCGCGCGTCCAACGCAAGGTACAGGTCGTTGCCGGCCACCGGCTCTCGCCGCTTCAGGTCCGCGGCCTCGGTGCCCACGCGCTCCACGTGGCGGCCCTGGGCGTTCACCAGCAGCTGCTGGTAGCCGGTCTCACCGTGCAACTCGTCCTCGTAGGCGCGTTCCACGCCGAGTTTGCCGATCAGCGTGGTGCCGGCATAGTTGGCCACGTCGATCCGCTTCTCGTCGGCCTCGCTGATTGCGGCCACGTAGCCGAGCGCGTGTACGCCAGTGCCGCCCTGCGGGTAATACCGGGTCAGGCGCGGACGGACCTCGACGCCGGGGAAGTCCTGCCGTCGAACGGCGAACCGCGCAAGTTCCTCCTCGCTCAACTGCAGCCGCACCGGCACAGAGTCGAACGCGCGGCGTGCCTTGATGGTTCGCAACACGCGGTCGCGCTCCTCCGCGGGCACGAGACCGAGCTCGATCAGGCGTGACACGGTCCCTTCGAGGTCGGGGGTCTGCTCACGGGTGATTTCGAGCTGGTAGGACGGTCGGTTCAGTGCGAGCGGAACGCCGTTGCGGTCCAGCACCAGGCCGCGGCTCGGCGGCACGGGATCGATGCGGATGCGATTGCCCTGCGAGAGATCGCTGAAGTAGTCGTACCTCAGGATCTGCAGGTAGACCAGCCGGGCGGCCAGTGCCGACAGGCAGAACAGGATCACCATGGTCGCGGCGATCACGCGCCGGCCGAACATGCGCTGCTCGGCCCAGTGATCCTTGAGACGGACTGTGCGCGCCATCGTCCTTGGGTCAGCGCGAACGTCGGGTCAGCGTGTCGCCTGCCGCGACGATCAGCGGCCAGAGCAGCGCGCCCGAGAGCACAGGCAACCAGCGATTCCACCCCGTGTAACTGTACCCGGCCAGCCCGTCGGTCCAGAAGATGATGAAGTGGTAAAGCGCGAGCAGCAGCATTACTGCAGCGGCCTGGTGGGGGATCGGGAACATGCGCATGCGCAGCTGCAGGCGGTGCGTCAGGAATGCCACCACCAGGAACCCGAGCGCGTGCTGGCCAAGCACCATGCCGCGCAGGACGTCGAGAAACAACCCGGCGAGCCACGCATACCCGAGTCCCGCGATGCGCGGGCTCGAGAGAATCCAGTAGATGACTGCAAGCAGCGCGAAGTCGGGCCGCGCAGCGTCGAGCCAGCCGGGCAGCGGCACGATCGAGAGCGCGAGGCCAGCGGCGACACTGAGCCAGTACAGGATCCGGCGGCCCAACATGCCGCGCCTCATTGCTCTTCTCCGACGGCCGCATCGGGCGCCGGCGTCGGTTGCGGGGGCGCCGAATCGACAGGCGCGGACCCGGTAGGCTCGGGCTGAGCAGGAGCTGAATCAGCCGGGGCGGATTCGGCAGGAGCGGACGCTTGGGGTGCGGACGCGGCAGGTGCGGATGACGCAGGTGCCGGTCCGGCGGTCGTATTCCCTGCGGCGCTGGATCCAGTGGCCGTGGGCGCTGCTTGAATCGGTGCATGCTTCGCGGTCGCCGCTTGCGGGCTTTCGGCAGCGCCTTCCGGTTCGGGCTGCGGCGCGTCGAACCACACCAGCATCACTTCGCTGTCGCGGTCGAGAGCCGCGGCCGGTCGCGCCTCGACGATGGCGAACGTCGCCTTGGCGGTGCGTTCGACTCTCGTGACGGTGGCCACCGGATAGCCGGGAGGGAACACGCCTCCCATGCCGGTCGATATCAGCAGGTCTCCCTTGCGGATGTCGGACTCGCCGGTGATGAATGGCAGCGACAGGCGATCGGGGTCGCCTGTGCCTACCGCGATGGTACGCACTCCGCTGCGGTTCGACTTCACCGGAATCGCATGCTCCGCGTCGCTGATCAGGATCGCTTCGGAGGTGCGCGCGTTGACGCGCCACACCTGGCCGAAGATGCCCTGCGCATCGAGCACCGTCTGGCCCTTGAATACGCCGTCGGAAGCGCCGCGGTCGAGCAGCACGCGGTGGCGGAACGGATCGAGGTCCACCTTGAGAATCGAGGCGACGATGGCGCGCTTCGCGACTGCTGCTGAACTGCCGCGCATCTCGCGCAGCCGCTGGTTCTCCTGCTCGAGCGCGTCGAAGCGCTGCAGCTGAAGGTTTGCGTCGCGCAGTTGCGCCGTGAGCTCGAGATTCTGCTGGCGCAGGCGGTCGCTGTCCGCGAACCAGCCGCCAATCGATTGCCAGACGCTGAACGGCAGGTCGATGGCGAGCTGCAGCGGATAGACGGCGGAATTCATCCAGCCGCGCACCCGCTCGAGCTGGTCGTAACGAACGTCGGCCACCATCAGCCCGATCGAGGCGGTTGCGAGCGCCAGGAACGTGGCGCCGAGCGGGGTGCCGCGGCCGATGATCGGACGCGAGTCGTGGCTCAGTTCTACCACGGTGGCGGCAGCTGGGCGGTCACGCTCGCGATCAGTCGAGCCCGAAGAGGCCCGGGCCGTGTTCGTCGATCAGTTCCAGCATCTTGCCGCCGCCGCGCGCGACGCAGGTGAGCGGGTCCTCGGCCACCACGACCGGAAGGCCCGTCTCTTCCATCAGCAGCTTGTCGATGTCGCGCAGCAGCGCGCCGCCGCCCGTAAGCACGATGCCGCGATCGGCGACGTCGGAGCCGAGCTCCGGCGGTGTCTGCTCGAGCGCGGCCTTGACCGCGCCAACGATGCCCTGCAGCGGCTCCTGCAGCGCCTCCAGGATCTCGTTCGAGTTCAGCGTGAAGCTGCGCGGCACGCCCTCGGAGAGGTTGCGACCCCTGACCGATATTTCGCGAACCTGCTGGCCGGGATAGGCCGAACCGATCTCGATCTTGATGCGCTCGGCGGTCGCCTCGCCGATCAGGATTCCGTAGTTGCGCCGCACGTAGTTGATGATCGCTTCGTCGAAGCGATCGCCGCCGATGCGCACCGAGGCCGCATAGACGATACCGTTCAGCGAGATGACGGCGACTTCGGAGGTGCCGCCGCCGATGTCCAGCACCATCGATCCGCGCGCCTCGTGCACGGGCATGCCCGCGCCGACTGCTGCCGCCATCGGTTCCTCGATCAGGCGCACCCAGCGCGCGCCGGCGCCCTCGGCCGATTCCTGGATCGCGCGTCGCTCGACCTGGGTCGAGCCGTAGGGCACGCACACCAGCACTCGCGGGCTCGGGCGTATCAGGCGGTTGCCGTGCACCTTCTCGATGAAGTACTGCAGCATCTTTTCGGTGACGGTGAAGTCCGCGATCACGCCGTCCTTCAGCGGGCGGATGGCAGTGATGTTGCCGGGCGTGCGGCCCAGCATGTTCTTTGCTTCCGTACCGACCGCCTCGATCTTCTTGCCGCCGCGCGAAGGCTCCTCGCGTATCGCGACCACCGAGGGCTCGTTTAGCACGATGCCCTTGCCGCGGACGTAGATGAGGGTATTGGCGGTGCCTAGGTCGATCGAGAGGTCGTTGGAAAAATAGCCTCGGAGTTTCTTGAACATCTGGGGAGAAGTGACCAGCAGGAGGAGGGGCGCGCAGTTGCGCGGGTATCAGGGCAATTTAACCATTGTCAGGACTTTCGGCAAGGCGACGTGTATGATTTATCGACTGTTTTTTCCGGTTCTGCGAGCTTTTCATGAGTTTGACTCGTGCCCAGGTGGAGGGCATCGCCCACCTCGCTCGCCTCGAGATCAGCGAGGCGCAGTTGCCCGTCTACGTCGAAAGCCTTTCCAGCATCATCGACTTCGTCGAGCAGCTGTCCGCAGCCGACACCGCCGGCGTCACGCCCATGGCGCACCCGCTGGCGGACCAGGCCCAGCGCCTGCGCCCGGACGTGGTCACCGAGACCGACCGGCACGAAAAGTACCAGCAGAACGCGGCCGCAGTGGCGGCCGGCCTGTACCTCGTCCCCAAAGTCATAGACTGAGGCTCAGGCCATGTCGCTGCATACGCTGACCGTCGCCGAACTGGCGGCCGGCCTCAGGGCCCGGCGGTTCTCCAGCCTCGACCTGACCCTGCACTTCCTCGGTCGAATCGAGCGGATGGCACCGGACCTGAACGCCTTCGTCACCGTGACCGCGGACCGCGCGCTGGCCGACGCCCGGGCTGCCGACGAACTGCTGGCGAAAGGTGAGGGTGGCCTCCTCACCGGGGTCCCGATCGCCCACAAGGACATTTTCTGCACGGACGGCGTGCGGACTACCTGCTCGTCCCGGATGCTCTCGAACTTCGTGGCGCCCTTCGACGCCACCGTGGTCGAGCGCTGGAAGGCGTCGGGCACGGTGATGCTCGGCAAGACCAACATGGACGAGTTCGCGATGGGCTCGTCGAACGAGACCAGCTTCTTCGGCCCGGTGTGCAACCCGTGGGACCCGTCCCGGGTGCCCGGTGGCTCGTCGGGCGGCTCCGCCGCCGCGGTCGCTGCCTGCCTCGCGCCGGCGGCCAGCGGCACGGACACCGGCGGTTCGATCCGCCAGCCCGCGGCGCTCACCAACCTGACCGGCTTCAAGCCGACCTACGGGCGGGTGTCGCGCTACGGCATGATCGCGTTCGCCTCCAGCCTGGACCAGGCGGGCGTGCTCACCCGGTCGGCCGAGGACGCAGCCCTGTTGCTCGGCTCGATGGCCGGGTTCGATCCGCGGGACTCGACCAGCGTCGATGTGCCGGTGCCCGACTACGTGGCCGGACTCTCGCGGCCGCTCGCGGGCCTGCGCGTCGGTGTGATCCGTGAATTCTTCGACAAGGGCCTGGAACCAGGGGTCGGAAAGCTGGTACAGGATGCGATCGACGCGCTGCGGGCCGCGGGCGCGACGGTGCGCGAGGTGAGCCTGCCCGCATTGCCGCTGTCGGTGCCGACCTACTACGTGGTGGCGCCGGCGGAATGCTCGTCCAACCTGTCGCGTTTCGACGGCGTGCGCTTCGGCCACCGCTGCGATGCGCCGCGCAACCTGCTCGACCTCTACAAGCGATCGCGAGGCGAGGGCTTCGGCGACGAGGTGAAGCGCCGGATCATGACCGGTACCTACGTGCTCTCTGCCGGTTACTACGACGCCTACTACCTGAAGGCGCAGCAGGTGCGGCAGGTGATCGCGGCGGATTTCGCGCGCGCCTTCCAGGACGTGGACGTGGTTGCAGGCCCGACGGCGCCGACACCCGCGTTCAAGCTGGGCGCCAAGACCAGCGACCCGATCACGATGTACCTGAACGATATCTACACCATCGGTGCCAACCTGGCCGGCCTGCCCGCCGTCTCCATTCCATGCGGTTTCGTGCAGGAAGGCGGGCGTGACCTGCCGGTCGGGCTGCAGCTGGTCGGCCCGCATTTCGCCGAGTCGCTGCTGTTGTCGGTCTCGCACCAGTACCAGCAGTTGACGGACTGGCATAAGCGTGTGCCTGCGGAGTACGCGTGATGGAATGGGAAACCGTCATCGGTCTCGAGATCCACGCGCAACTTGCGACGCGCAGCAAGATCTTCTCTGGCTCGTCCACGGCGTTCGGCGCCGGCCCGAACACCCAGGCCAACCTGGTCGACCTCGGTTACCCGGGCGTGCTGCCGGTGCTGAACCACGAGGCGGTGCGCATGGCGGTGCGCTTCGGGCTCGCGGTCGGGGCGAAGGTCGCGCGTCGCTCGGTGTTCGCGCGCAAGAACTACTTCTACCCCGACCTGCCGAAGGGCTACCAGATCAGCCAGTACGAGTTGCCGGTCGTGCAGTCGGGGTCGCTCGTGATCCTGCTCGAGGACGGCAGCAGCAAGACCGTCGGTATCACTCGCGCGCACCTCGAGGAGGATGCGGGCAAGTCGCTGCACGAGGACTTCCACGGGCTGTCCGGGATCGACCTCAATCGCGCGGGCACGCCGCTGCTCGAGATCGTGTCGGAACCTGACATGCGCTCGGCGAAGGAAGCCGTGGCGTACATGAAGAAGATCCACACGCTGGTGCGCTACCTGGAGATCTGCGACGGCAACATGCAGGAAGGCTCGTTCCGCTGCGACGCCAACGTTTCGGTGCGCCCGAAGGGCCGCAAAGAGCTCGGCACCCGCGCCGAGATCAAGAACCTCAATTCGTTCCGCTTCGTCGAGCGCGCCATCAACTACGAAGTCGAGCGCCAGGTCGACCTGATCGAGGGCGGCGGCAAGGTGGTGCAGGAGACGCGCCTCTACGACCCGGACCGCGGCGAGACACGCTCGATGCGCTCCAAGGAAGAGGCGAACGATTACCGCTACTTCCCGGATCCCGACCTGCTGCCGCTGGTGATCGACGAGGAGCTGATCGAGTCGGTGCGAGCCACGCTGCCGGAATTGCCGGACGAGAAGGCGGCGCGCCTGGTCGCCGACCACGGGCTCTCGGCGTACGACGCCGGCGTGCTCACCGCGAGCCGCGAACTCGCTGCCTACTACGAGGCCGTCGTGCAGGGTCTCGGCGGCCAGCACAAGCTCGCGGCGAACTGGGTCATGGGTGAAGTCTCCGGAGCCCTGAACCGCGACGGGCTCGACATCACGCAGAGTCGTGTCGCGGCGCCCGCGCTCGCCG
The DNA here is from genome assembly GCA_963732375.1 of uncultured Gammaproteobacteria bacterium. Lineage (GTDB taxonomy): Bacteria > Pseudomonadota > Gammaproteobacteria > Steroidobacterales > Steroidobacteraceae > RPQJ01. The sequence continues at coordinate 437,049 of CAVSZE010000015.1, read as the reverse complement.
AGCTTGTCGCGCGCATTGGCGACAATACGATTTCCGGCAAGATCGCCAAGGAAGTCTTCGAGGCGATGTGGACCGAGGGCAGCGGCGCCGACGAGATCATCGACGCACGCGGCTTGAGGCAGATCACCGACACTTCATCGATCGAGAAGGCCATCGACGAAGTAATGGCGGGCAACCCGAAGCAGCTCGCCGACTACCGCTCCGGCAAGGACAAGCTGTTCGGGTTCTTCGTCGGGCAGGTAATGAAGGCCACCCAGGGTAAGGCCAACCCGGCACAGTTGAACGAGCTGCTGAAGCGCAAGCTCAGCGGCTGAGGAGCCGCAACATGACCGTGATCCGCGAGGACGACTTCGTGCAGAGCGTCGCCGACGCACTGCAGTTCATTTCCTACTATCACCCCGCCGACTACATCGCGCACCTCGGCCGCGCCTACGAGCGCGAGCAGTCGCCGGCGGCGCGCGACGCGATCGCGCAGATCCTGACCAATTCGCGGATGTGCGCGGAGGGGCATCGCCCGATCTGCCAGGACACCGGCATCGTCAACATGTTCCTCAAGGTCGGCATGGACGTGCGCTGGGACACGAAGCACAGCCTGGCCGAGATGGTGAACGAGGGCGTGCACCGCGCATACGAGTTCCCCGACAACCGGCTGCGCGCCTCGGTGGTGGACGACCCTGCATTCACCCGCCGGAACACCCGCGACAACACGCCCGCGGTGTTCCACGTCGAACTCGTGCCCGGCGACAAGCTCGAAGTGACGGTCGCCGCGAAAGGCGGCGGCTCGGAGAACAAGTCGAAGTTCGTGATGCTGAATCCCAGCGACTCGATCGAGGACTGGGTGTTGAAGACCGTGCCGACCATGGGTGCTGGCTGGTGTCCGCCCGGCATGCTTGGGCTAGGCATCGGCGGCACGGCCGAGAAGGCCATGCTGCTTGCGAAGGAATCGCTGATGGAACCGCTCGACATGCACGAACTCATCGAGCGCGGCCCGTCGAACAAGCTCGAGGAACTCCGGGTCTCGCTGTACGAGAAGGTCAATGCGCTCGGCATTGGCGCACAGGGCCTCGGCGGCCTCACGACGGTGCTCGACGTCAAGATCCTTACCTATCCGACCCACGCGGCGTCGAAGCCGGTCGCGATGATCCCGAACTGTGCGGCGACCCGTCACGCGCACTTCGTGCTCGACGGCTCGGGGCCGGCCGTACTCGAGCCTCCGTCGCTGGAGTCCTGGCCGAAAGTGACCTGGACCGCTGGTGCCAGTTCGCGTCGCGTGGACCTGAACTCGTTGACCCGCGACGAGGTCGCGAGCTGGAAGCCTGGCGAGACGCTGCTGCTGAACGGGAAAATGCTCACTGGTCGCGATGCGGCGCACAAGCGCATCGCCGACCTGTACGCTAGCGGACAGGGCCTGCCCGAGGGCGTGGATTTCACGAATCGAGCGATCTATTACGTCGGCCCGGTCGATCCGGTGCGCGACGAAGTGGTCGGTCCGGCGGGTCCGACGACTGCGACTCGGATGGACAAGTTCACCGGGATGATGCTCGAGAAGACGGGACTGATCGCGATGATCGGCAAGTCCGAGCGCGGACCGGTGGCGATCGAGGCGATCCGCAAGCACAAGGCGGCCTACCTGATGGCGGTCGGCGGCGCCGCCTACCTGGTTTCGAAGGCGATCCGCTCGGCGCGCGTCGTGGCCTTCGGCGACCTCGGCATGGAGGCGATCTACGAGTTCGACGTCAAGGACATGCCGGTCACCGTCGCGGTGGACTCGAAAGGCACGTCGGTGCACGAGACCGCGCCTGCCGAGTGGGCCGGAAAGATCCGTACGCTCGGTATTCCAGTGCGCGTCGCCTGACGATGCGGCCGTCGGATTCGCTGCGACGCTTCGTGTTCGAGCGCTATCCGTTTCGCGGTCAGCTGGTGCACCTGGGTCCCGCGTGGCGCGCGATGATGGAGCACCACGACTATCCGGCCGAGGTGCGCGACAGCCTGGGCGAGGCGGTTGCCGCCGCGACGCTGCTGGCCGCGACGCTGAAGTTCCAGGGCCGGCTCTCGCTGCAGCTGCGCGGCACCGGGCCCATGCGGCTGATGCTGGTCGAATGCAGCGACGGGTTGGCGGTTCGCGCGGTGGCCAGGTTCAGTGGCACGCCTGCGACGCTGGACCTGCGCGAACTGTCCGGTGACGGCACCCTGACCGTGACGATCGAGGGCGATGACGTCGCGAGCCGTTACCAGGGCGTGGTGCCGCTCTCCGGCGAACGCATGAGCGATTGCCTGCGCGAGTACTTCGAGAGCTCCGAGCAGCTGCCGACGCGGCTGTGGCTGCGCGCGGACGCCGACCAGGCGAGCGGGCTGCTGTTGCAGCGCCTGCCGGTCACCTCGCGACCGGCGGCGGCGACCGAGTCCGGCACCGGCGGCGTTTCTGAGGACGAAATCGAGGACGCGTGGAACCGCGTGCAGCTGGTCGCCGGCACGGTCACCGGGCCGGAACTGGCCGAACTCACCGATCGCGAGCTGCTGCGACGGCTTTTTGCCGAGGACGACGTGCGGATGTTCGAGTCCGCGCCGGTTTTCTTCCGCTGCAGCTGTTCGCGTGAACGGGTCGCGACGATGCTGCGCTCACTCGGCCGCGAGGAAGTGGAGTCGATCCTTGCCGAGCGCGGCTCGGTCGAGGTTCGCTGCGAATTCTGCAGCCGCAGTTACCGCTTCGACGCGGTGGACGCCGGCACCGTGTTCACCCACGCCGCCGACGTGCCGCGCAGCGGCGTGCACTGAGAAGGCAGCGGCAGTCCTATTTCTTTGTCTCGACCGGCGTCGTGGTGGTCGCAACAACCAGCCACTGTCCGCCCTTCCGTGACCACACGTGCAGGCTGTAGTGGGCATCCTCGCCCTTCGTGCCGTGCGTCATGATTGCCGTGTCCTTGTCGAGAAACATCACCTTGTAGTCGGTCGGCTCGTACTTGGTGCCGGCAGGTGCTGGCTCACTGTCCGCCAGTTCACCTTTCTTGTCGGTCACGCCCTGTCCGCTCACCGAGACGAGGTTGTCAGCCAGCAGTTTTGCCGCTGCGGCCGTGTCGCCCTTGGTGCCCGCGGCGCCCCACGCCATGTCCCGCGCAATCAGGTCGGCTGTATCGTCTGCACTGGCCGTCGTTCCGAATACGGCCAATAGGAGTCCGGCCAGTACCGTAGTTGAAATTCGCTTCATGTGATCCTCCCCGGATCGTGGAAATACGCGGGCAACGTGGAGCGACAAATGTCGCCGCCGGCGTCGCGCGCGCTTGTTATTGATATCGTTCGCCGCGCAGTACCGTAGTCCTCGCCGCTACGATGCGCAACTCGGGCTGCCACGCCGGCCGGTAGATTCAGTGGACGACGGTCCGTGCGACGACCAGTGCGATGATCCAGAAGCCAAGCGTGGCGATCAGGTTCGTCGTGCCGTGGTTGCGCTTCAGCAGCTTCCAGTCCCAGAACGCGAGCCGACTGCCGGGCTTCGGCGCGCCGGGCAGGAATCGGTTCACCGTGCGCAGGTAGTCCACGTAGGGTTCGCCCAGTGGCCCGCGCAGGTATTCTTCTTCGCGCTTCACGCGGTTCACCATGTAGAAGTAGTAAACGACGGTGAACGCGACCAGCACCCACCACTGGCCGAGCAGCATCATTCCGCCGAGCAATATGAAGTAGCGCCCGAGGTACATGGGGTTCCGCACGATTGCGTACGGGCCGTTGAACGCGAGCGTGCGGCCCTTGTCGAGCGAGGCAAAGCACCAGAGCTGGATGACCTCGCCGAACATGGACACCAGGAAGCCAGGCAGCAGCCAGGCTGGATCCAGGTACCAGACGACCGCGGCAAGGACGGCGACGCCGAGCAGTACGCGGCCCTTGACCAGGACCTTGCGCAGCGTGGGGTTGTTGAACAGGCGGTGGATGGCGTCGAGCACGGCTTACTCCGGGGCGTGAATTCGAATCGATCGGCGTGTCAGTCGCGGCCGTCGCCGGCCCGGCGCGCGCCAATATACCCGCGCAGCACCCACAACGGGCGTAGCAGGTTCATGCGTGCGAGCGCCGCGGCGCGTTCAGGCCCCAGCGTCTCGGGGCTGCGCTTCGACCAGTGCTTGTAGATCGCCGCGAGGTCGATGCGCTCGGCGAAGCGGCGCAGCGGCGGCGGGAGCAGGCGCGTACCCAGGCAGGACTGGAAATCGAGCAGGAATGGCTCGCCCGCGTCCGTAACCAGGATGTTGTGGGCGTTGCGCAGGTCGAGGTGCACGATCCGGGCGCGCGAGTGCATCTGACGGAGGCTCTGTTCCAGCGCAGGGAAGAATCCGGGCGCAAGCTCAGAGCCGGCTGTCAGTCGGAGGCTCCTGCCCGGCACGAAGCGGTAGGCAAGGGCATGGGCATCCAGACGAAACGCATCGCGGGGCGCGGCGGTGATGCCGTCCACGCGCCTGAGCCAGCGGTGCTCGCGTCGCACCAGCAGGCGGCCGATCAGGTTGCGGACCAGGAACGACCTCGAGGCGAAGTCCTTGACCACCCAGCAGCGTCCGTCCCGCTCATAGCGGTAGAGGATCGCGTTCGCCCAGCGGCCTTCGCTGAGCGGGCGCCGTTCGCCTTGCTCGAATTCGGTCCGGGTAAAGGGAGCGCGTCCGTCGGGCGGGCCGTCGAGTGCCCCGGGCAGGTTCAATGGATCAGGCATCGGCGGCCCGGCGGGTCGTCATGGCGGTCTGGGCTCAAGGAATTCCGCACATCATAACAATTAGGTGCCAGGCACCTATTTTCTTGGCCCTGTGGCTTAAATATCAAGAGTTGTTTATATTTGCATCTAATGACACAGACACACCAGCGCCTGCTCCGGGGCCTCAAGGCCGCCGCCGAGCCCAGCCGCCTTCGGCTGCTGGCCATTCTCGCACTTGGCGAGTTCACGGTTTCGGAGTTGACCGGGATCCTGGGCCAGAGCCAGCCACGTGTTTCGCGGCACCTGAAACTACTGAATGACGGCGGGCTACTGGAACGATTCCGCGAGCAGCATTGGGTCTTTCACCGAGTGCCCGCGGATGGCGAGGGCGCGGCGCTCGTGCGCTCGCTGCTCGGACTGCTCGATGCGGACGACGCGCTGCTGGCGCTGGACCGGGAACGGGCCAACGCAGCGCTGACCGGGCGGGCCCATCAGGGTGGGCCGGGCATGGAACCTGCGGACGAACAGTCGCCAGACGCAGCGTCGATCAAGGACCTAACCGACCTGGTCGTCGCGGAACTCGGGCGTAGCGGCTACGAAGCCGTCCTCTACGCAGGTCCGGCCCCCGCCGAGATGCTGCACGCCATCGGGCCCCGGACGCGTCGCATGGTCGGTGTCAGTGAATCCCGGCACGAGGTGCAGAAGGCGCGCGCGAGCCTGCACAGCAGCGGGCTCTCGCACTGCGAACTGCAGCACGGAGACCTGCCCGGTGCCGCGCCCGCGGCCGCGAGTTTCGACGCGGTCGTGCTCGATCGCGTGCTCGGGCCGGAATCGCGCAGGGGCGAGTGGCTCCGCGAAGCGGCCCGCGTGCTCAGGCGTGATGGCCGGCTGCTGATCATCGAGGACTACGAAGCATTGTCCGGTCGAGCCGGTTCCGGCAACTCGCTCGCGACGCTCAGGAACTGGATGGCCGAGGAGGGCCTGGCGTGCGAGCGGCTCCGGCCAGCGGATGCCGGCGAAATGCACGTGATCATGGCCACGGCGTCGCCCGGGCGCGTGGAGCAGGCCGCCTGACAGCGGCTCAATCAAGGAGATCGACGATGGAAGCGGGCGAACTGCGCGACGAATTCGATTCGGCCGTCTCCGGGCTGCGCAGGCCCGTGCTGGTGTCGTTCGAGTTCTTCCCGCCCAACGACGCGCAGATGGAGACGACGCTGTGGGCATCGATCCAGCGGCTCGCGCCACTTGCGCCGCGCTTCGTGTCCGTCACCTACGGCGCGGATGGTTCGACGCGCGAGCGCACGCACAACGTGGTCACGCGCATCCTCCAGGAGACGGCGCTTACGCCGGCGCCGCACCTGACCTGCATCGGCGCGCGGCGCGAGGAAATCCTCGAGATCGCGCGCGGCTACTGGGACTCCGGCGTGCGGCACATCGTGGCGCTGCGCGGCGACATGCCGGCCGGCCAGGGCACGTACCAACCCGAGCCTGGCGGTTTCGCGTACGCCGAGGACCTCGTACGGGGATTGCGCACGGTCGGCGATTTCGAGATCTCGGTCGCGGCGTATCCCGAGACTCACCCCGAGGCGCCGGACGCCGCGTTCGATCTCGACCGGCTCAAGGCCAAGATCGACGCGGGCGCCGACCGCGCGATCACGCAGTTCTTCTTCGACACCGACGCGTTCCTGCGCTTCCGTGACCGCTGCGTCGCGCGGGGAATCGGGGCAGAACTGGTGCCGGGCATCCTGCCCATCACGCGCTTCCCGCAGATGCTCCGCTTCGCGCAACGCTGCGGCGCGAGCGTGCCCGACTGGCTCGCCCACCGATTCGACGGCCTGGACGACGACCCGGAAACGCGGCGCATGATCGCCGCGAGCGTTGCGATAGACCAGGTCCGCCGGCTGCAGGAACACGGCGTGCAGGAATTCCACTTCTACACGTTGAACCGTGCGGAGCTCACCTATGCGATCTGCCACGCACTCGGCGTGCGGCCCGCTGCGGCGCGCCCTGCGCAGGGAGCCTGACGATGCTGCGATCCGACCGTATCCGCGAGTTCCAGCGCCTGCTTGGCGAGCGAATCCTGGTGCTCGACGGCGCGATGGGAACCGTCATCCAGTCGCACGGGCTCGGCGAGGCCGATTATCGTGGCGAGCGATTCCGCGACTGGCCGAGCGACCTCAAGGGCAACAACGACCTGCTGACGCTGACCCGTCCCGAGTTGATCGGCGAGATCCACCGCCGCTATTTCGAGGCCGGCGCCGACATCGTCGAGACGAACACGTTCAACTCCAACGCACCCTCGCAGGCGGACTACGGCACCGAGGCGCTGGTGCGCGAGCTGAACCTTGCGGCCGCACAGATCGCACGACGCGCTGCGGACGACGTGGCGGCCCGGACCGGCCGGCCGCGCTTCGTCGCCGGCGCGCTCGGGCCCACCAACCGTACCGCGTCGCTGTCGCCTGACGTCAACGACCCGGCTTTCCGCAACACCACGTTCGACGCGCTGGTGGCGACGTATTCGGAAGCCACGCGGGCGCTGGTCGAGGGCGGAGTGGACCTGGTCCTGGTCGAGACCGTCTTCGACACGCTGAATGCGAAGGCCGCGCTGTTCGCCGTACGCCAGGTGATGGACGAGCTCGGCGTGGACCTGCCGATCATGGTGTCTGGAACGATCACCGACGCTTCCGGGCGGACGCTTTCAGGCCAGACGGTCGAGGCGTTCTGGAACTCGGTGCGCCATGCCAGGCCGACCGTGATCGGGCTCAACTGCGCACTCGGTGCTAAGCAGCTGCGACCGTACGTCGAGGAACTCTCGCGTCTCGCCGACGCCCATGTCTGCGCGTATCCAAACGCCGGGCTGCCGAATGCCTTCGGCGAGTACGACGAAACCGCGTGCGAGACTGCGGAGCTGATCCGCGATTACGCCGCCAGCGGCTTCGTGAACGTCGTGGGCGGCTGCTGTGGCACGACGCCGGAGCACATCTCGCACATTGCCGAGGCCGTCGCCGGCCTGCCACCGCGCCGTCCGGCGGTGCTCGAGCCGCGCTGCCGGCTGAGCGGGCTCGAGCCGCTGAACATCGGCCCGGGGAGCCTGTTCGTGAACGTCGGCGAACGCACCAACGTGACCGGCTCGGCGAAATTCCGTCGCCTGATCGAGGCCGACGACTACGCGGGCGCGCTCGACGTCGCGCGCCAGCAGGTCGCAAGCGGTGCGCAGGTGATCGACGTCAACATGGACGAGGGAATGCTCGATTCCGAAGGCGCGATGGTGCGCTTCCTGAACCTGCTCGCGGCCGAGCCCGACGTGGCGCGCGTGCCGGTGATGATCGATTCGTCGAAGTGGTCGGTGATCGAGGCGGGACTCAAGTGCCTGCAGGGCAAGGGTATCGTCAATTCGATCAGCATGAAGGAGGGCGAAACCGCCTTCATCGAGCAGGCGCGGCGTGTGCGCGCCTACGGCGCGGCCGTGGTCGTCATGGCCTTCGACGAGCAGGGGCAGGCGGATACGGTCGAGCGCAAGGTGTCGATCTGCGCGCGCTCCTACGAGTTGCTGACGAAACAGGCGGGTTTCGCGCCCGAAGACATCATCTTCGATCCCAATATCTTCGCGGTGGCGACCGGCATCGAGGCCCACGACCGGTACGCACTCGACTTCATCGAGGCAACGTCCCGGATCCGCGCGGCGTGTCCCCATGCGCTGGTGAGCGGCGGCGTGAGCAACGTGTCGTTCTCGTTCCGCGGCAACGAGCCTGTGCGGGAGGCGATGCACTCGGTGTTCCTCTACCACGCGATCCGCGCCGGGATGGGCGTCGGCATCGTCAACGCTGGCCAGCTCGCGATCTACGAGCAGATCGAGCCGGAACTGCGCGAGCGCGTCGAGGACGTGATCCTGGCGCGCCGGCCCGACGCCACCGAGCGGCTGCTGGAGATCGCCGGGCGGTTCAGGGGCGAGGCCGGTGCGAAACGGGTCGAAGACAAGGCCTGGCGCGAGTGGCCGGTGACGAAGCGGCTCGAGCACGCGCTGGTGCGCGGCATCGACGAGTTCGTGGCGGAGGACACGGACGAGGCGCGCATCGAGCTCGGCAGTCCGCTGCTGGTGATCGAGGGACCGCTGATGGACGGCATGAACGTGGTCGGCGACCTGTTCGGCGCGGGAAAGATGTTCCTGCCCCAGGTCGTGAAATCCGCGCGCGTCATGAAGAAGGCGGTCGCGCAGCTGTTGCCCTGGTTCGAACGCGAGCCGGGCGAGGCCGTGCGGACGAACGGCAAGATCGTGATGGCGACCGTGAAGGGTGACGTGCACGACATCGGCAAGAACATCGTCGGCGTCGTGCTCCAGTGCAACAACTTCGAGGTGCTCGATCTCGGCGTGATGGTGCCGGCCGAGCGCATTCTCGAGACTGCCCGGCGCGAGGGCGCCGACATGATCGGTCTCTCGGGGCTCATCACGCCCTCGCTCGACGAGATGGTGCACGTGGCGCGCGAGATGAAGCGCCAGGGCTTCGAGGTTCCGCTGCTGATCGGCGGGGCCACTACCTCGCCGGCGCACACCGCGGTGCGGATCGATCCCGAGTACGACGGACCCGTCGCCTACGTCAAGGACGCCTCGCGCGCGGTTGGCGTCTGCCAGTCACTGGTGACTCCAGACCAGCGTGCGGAGACCACGCGGCGGCTGAAGGCGGAGCACGCGACCAAGCGTGAGCAGCATCGCGGGCGCAAGGTCAAGGCTCCGGCTTTTTCGCTGCTCGAGGCGCGTGCAAACCGCTTCCACTGCGACTGGGCCGCGTACCGTCCCCCGGTGCCGAAGTTCGCGGGCGTGCGCAGCTTCGAGAACGTGCCGCTCGAGGAACTGGTGCGTTACGTGGACTGGATGCCGTTCTTCAACGCCTGGGAGTTTGCCGGTAAGTTTCCCGACGTGCTCACGGATCCGGTCGTGGGCGAGGCGGCGAGCAATCTCTACGCCGACGCGCGCCGGATGCTGAAGCAGTTGATCTCGGAGCGCTGGGTCCGTGCGAGCGGCGTCATCGGATTCTTCCCGGCCAACTCGGTGGACGAGGACATCGAGGTCTATGCCGACGAATCGCGCGGCGACGTCGCCTGGCGGCTGCATCACCTGCGGCAGCAGAAGCCGAAGCCTGCCGGGCAACCGCATTACGCGCTCTCCGACTTCGTGGCACCACGCGACTCCGGCGTGGCGGACTGGATCGGCGCGTTCGCGGTGACCGCCGGCATCGGCCTCGACGAGAAGGTCCGCGAGTTCGAGGCGCGCCACGACGACTACGGCGCGATCATGCTGAAAGCCCTTGCCGACCGGCTCGCCGAGGCGCTGGCCGAACGCATGCACGAGAGGGCTCGGCGCGAATTCTGGGGTTATGCGCCCGAGGAGCGATTCACCAGCGACGACCTGGTGCGGGAAAAGTACCGCGGCATTCGTCCGGCGCCGGGCTATCCCGCATGCCCGGACCACACCGAGAAAGCCACTCTCTGGCGCATGCTGGACGTCGATCGCACCGCCGGTATCCACCTGACCGAGAACTACGCGATGCATCCGGCCGCCGCGGTGAGCGGCTGGTACTTCTCGCACCCGGAATCGACTTATTTCGCGGTCGGCAGGATCGACGCCGACCAGGTTGCCGACTACGCGCGTCGCAAGGGAATCACGCCGGCCGAGGCCGCGCGCTGGCTCGCGCCTTCGATCGGCTACGAGCCGGCGGCCGACGCGGCCTGAGCGCCGCGCACCGGCCGCTGCGCCCGGTAATCAGCGGCCGTTGACCTGGATGGCGCCGTCCAGCGGGGCGTTCACGACAGTGCCCGCGGCGAGCTTGACGTCGCCGCCGGTCTTCTTGGCGATCCCGAGGCCGGCCGCGCCGCCGAGCAGGCCGCCGACCACGGCGCCGTTCTTGCTGCTCACCTGGTGACCGATCACGGCACCGGCCGCAGTAGTGCCGACGACCTTGGCCGCGTCCTTGCCGGTTTCGCTTGCGCCCTGCTGCCGCACGCGCGCACTGATCGCGACCGGACCGCTTGCGGTTGAAAGGCTGTTGAACGTGACCGCCACCGACGGCATGCCGCCAATCTGGTTGCTGCCGGACACGGACTCAGTGACCGTGCCGGTGACCGCGGAACCCGCGGGGGCGGCGAGCCGCCCGCCCACCACCAGGTCGGAGGCGAGGCGGCCCTGTACGGCGTTTCCAACCACGGCGTTCTTGCTGTTTACCGCTGAGACGAGTTCGATCGAGAGCTGCGTGCCGGCCGGAACCACGATCGGCGGGGGCGGCGGGGGCGGCGTGGCCGGCTGCGCGGCCACAACCTTGGCCGGCGGCGGCGCGGCCTTTGCTGCCTTGGCCTGCGCTGCGGACTTCCTGGCCGCTGCAGCCGCTGCATCAGCCGACTGCTGGGCCGACTCGGCATTGCGCCGGGCAAGTTCCGCCTCGACTTCCTGCTGCTTGACGGCGGCTTCGCGGTCCGCGAGTTCCTGCTCCTTCGCGGCGAGTGCCTCGGCCTGCTGCGCAGCGGCGTCGTTCGCCGCGTTCTGCTGGGCCGCTATTTCCGTCGATTGCGACGCGGCCTCCGGCGCCGGGGCTGGATTCTTGCCGCAACCAGCTAGCGCAAGTGCGGCGAGGACGGCCAGGCCGACGAGGGAGGTGTGGGTCAGCGGGCGGGTCAATTGCATGGACAAGGGCTTATCTCCAGAAAGAGCTGCCAAGGTGGGCTGTATGTATTTCGATACCGCGCCGGGCGCGGAAGTTCCGCGGTTTCAGGCGACTTCGTAGTCGTCGAGGTCCACTGTCCGCAGCAGCCGGCGATAGCGGATCGTGCTGTGCGGCCAGTTGTTGGTGATCGTGCCGTCGGCAAGCTTGTACCAACTACTCTTGGCGTCGGCCCAGACGGACTTCTCAAGATCCCGCGCCAGGTTGCGATTGTACTCCTCCATCACCACTCGCTTGACGTCAATGCGCCGGAGGCCTTGCGCCCGCAGGCTCTCGATCGCCTGGATGATGTAACCGGCCTGCGCCTCGATCATCACCAGGATGCTGTTATGCCCGAGATTGGTGTTCGGGCCGTAGAGCATGAAGAAATTCGGGAACCCGCTCACAGTCACGCCCAGGTACGCATGCGCGCCGTGGCTCCATTCCGCCGCAAGAGCATGGCCGCCCGGCCCGGTAAGCTCGATCGGCGCCAGGAATTCAGTCGCCTTGAAGCCGGTTGCAAACACCATCACGTCCGCCTCGTGCAGCTCGCCGTCGCGCGTACGGATGCCATCCGGCTCGATGCGCTCGATGTGGTCGGTCACCAGGCGCACGTTGCGGCGGCCAAGCGCCGGGTAGTAATCGTCGTTGAACAGCACTCGCCGCGCGCCCACGGGATAGTCGGGCACCAGCTTCGCGCGCAGCGTTGGGTCGCTGACCTGCCTGCGAAGATGCGCCAGCGCCCGCTGCCGCGCAGCCCACTGGGCGATGCGCACCCGCTTCATCAGCGGCGTCAGCATCATTTCGCCGAAGAAGAACCACTGCCAGTCGTGCCGCAACTTCGCGAGCCAGGGCCGGCGCTTCATCGCGCGGTGCAGCCATGGCGCGTAAAGCTTGTCGTTGCGCGGCAGCAGCCAGTTCGCCGAACGCTGGAAGATCGAGAGCTGCGTCGCGAGCGGCGCGATCTGCGGCACGAATTGCACGGCGCTGGCCGCATTGCCGATCACCGCGATGCGCTTGCCGGCCAGGTCCACAGAGTGGTCCCAGCGCGCCGAGTGGAACTGCGGCCCGGCGAAGTCGTCGCGGCCCGGAAGCTCCGGGATGGACGGGCGATCCAGCTGGCCCACGCCGGATACCAGGAATTCGGCCACGATCGACGTGCCGTCGGCCAGCTCGATTCGCCACAGCATGCGCGCGTCGTCGAAGCGGGCCGACACCACTTCGGCATTGAACCGGCAATGGGGCAGCAGCCCTGCCTCGATCGCACACTGGGCCGAGTAGCCGAGCAGTTCCGGCTGCAGCGCGAAGCGCCGGCTCCAGTCGGTCTTCTGCGCGAACGAGAAGCTGTACAGGAACGAGGGTGCGTCGCAGGAGGCACCCGGGTAGGTGTTCTCACGCCACGTGCCGCCCAGCGTCGGCGCCTTCTCCAGCATCAGGAATTCCTCGATGCCGGCACGCTTGAGCAGCATGCCCAGGCAGATTCCGGAGTGGCCTGCGCCGATGATCGCGACTCGGGTCGAGGTAGTCATGGGAGCATCGATACTAGTCCAGTCCCTGCACGTAGGACGTGTCGCCGAGCGAGGCCATCTGGCGCTGGATCCAGCCCTGGCGGCGCTTCACGTAGTTCGACGGCGCGTCCACCCGGAAGCGGTTCGGCGCCGGCAGCACCGCGGCCAGCAGCGCAGCGTCGGCGCGCGTCAGGTGCGAGGCGTCCTTGTGGAAGAATCTACGGCTTGCAGCCTGAACTCCGAAAGTGCCGCGACCGAACTCGGCCACGTTCAGGTACACCTCGAGGATGCGCTGCTTGCTCCACGCGAGCTCGATCAGCACGGTGATGCCGGCCTCGAGACCCTTGCGGAACCAGCTCTGCCCGGGCCACAGGAACAGGTTCTTGGCCACCTGCTGCGAGATCGTGCTCGCGCCACGCACGTGCTTGCCTCGTTCGCGGTCCTGCAGCGCCTTGTCGATCTGCTTGAAATCGAAACCGTGGTGCAGGGGAAACTTCTGGTCCTCGGCGGCAACCACTGCCAGCGCGGCGTTCGGCGAGATCTGGCCCCAGTCGCGCCACTGGTAGTCAAAATCGTAGCCCGGCGGGTTGGTGAAGAGCGCGGCCACCCGGCTCTGCACCATGAAGGCCGTAAATGGTGGATCGATCCAGCGCAGCGCCACTACGACACCCGCGGTGACCACGGCCCAGGTCGCGAGGGCGAGCGCGAGCCCTCGCAACAGCCGCATGACGGGTTTGCGGCGCTTGGCCACCTGGAAACGCCGGCTCGGCGGGCCCGCTGCTCAGCCGGCTGCCGCGACCCGCTTTGCGCTCGTCACCTCGACCGGTGTCACCGGCACGTCCTGGTGGCCGCTCTTGTTGCCGGTCTTCACTGCCGCAATCTTGTCCACTACGTCCATGCCCTCGGTCACGTGGCCGAACACGGCGTACCCGGCGCCGCCGCGGCCCGGGTCCAGCGCGACGTTGTCCACCAGGTTGACGAAGAACTGCGAGGTGGCGCTGTGGGGGTCGTTGGTGCGTGCCATCGAAAGCGTGCCGCGCCGGTTCTTGAGGCCGTTGTCCGCTTCGTTGCGTATCGGTGCCCGCGTCGCTTTCTGGCGCATGTCTGCGGTGAGCCCGCCGCCCTGGATCACGAATCCCGGGATTACGCGGTGGAATACCGTGCCGTCGAAGTACCCGGAGTCGACATAGTCGAGGAAGTTCTTGCTCGAAATCGGGGCCTCAGTCTCGAAGAGTTCGATCGTGAAGCTGCCAAGGGTGGTCTCGAATCGAATCATGGCGGGAGTCCGTGCAGTGTCTGGCGGGGGCGGAATATTGAATGGACGCGGCCCGGATGTCACGCGCAGCGGCGGGTCTGCAACGCTGCGTACTATATCGGGCGTGCCAGCAGGTAAAGTGTCGGCCGTGACGACACAGCCGATCCATTTGCGCTCCGAATCCTGCGCTTCCGTCGACCCGCTGGAGGTCTTCGCGGCGGCCGGCACCGCGCCGCGCTTCTTCTGGGAGCAACCCTCGGCGGGGCGCTATCGCGTCGGAGTCGGGTGTGCCGCCCGGCTGGCATCCGCCGGGGTGGGACGGTTCCACGAGGCGGGGATTGCGGCGCAGGAATTGTTCGACACGATCAGCTGGGAAGGCGAGGGCGTGCGTGTCGCTCAATTGCTAGGCGGCTTTTCATTCGCACCGTCCCAGGCCCAGGGCGGGCTGTGGCAGGGTTTCCCGGATGGCGAGCTGCGATTGCCCGAGGTCACGTACTGGAGTGACGGTGACCGATGCACGCGGGTCTCACGTGCCGGCAGCGCCTGGCTCAACCTGCGACCGCGACCGGTCGCGCTCGGACACCCGGTGCGCGGCGTGGTCGAGATCGGCAACGGTGGGCGCGAGGCCTACGCCGAGCAGGTGCAGCGAATTCTCGACGACATCCGCGCGGGACAGGTGCAGAAAGTCGTCCTCGCGAGACAGGTGCACATCACGGCGGGCTCCGATATCGACCCGATCGCGTGGCTCGTCGCGCTGCGCGAGCGATTTCCCACCTGCACGCTGTTTGCCGTCGGTGACGGCCCGACCGTATTCCTCGGCGCGAGCCCTGAACGACTGCTCAGGGCGCAGGGCGAGTGGGTAGAGACCGCCGCGCTCGCCGGCACTGCGCCGCGCGGCGCCTCGCGAGCGGCCGACCATGCGCTGGGCGAGGCGCTCCGCGACAGCAGCAAGAATGGGGCCGAGCACGCGGTGGTCGTGCAGTACCTGCGATCGGTGCTGGACGAATGCTGCGAGGACGTTCAGGTCGCCCGCGAGCCGAGCCTGCTCAGGACTCGCACCGTGCAGCACCTTTGCACCGAGATAAGGGCGCGTCGTCGTGAGCGGTCTGCTGCTGCGCTGTTGGAACTCGTGGGTCGCATACATCCGACGCCTGCCGTTGGCGGTGCCCCGCGCGACGCTGCGCTGCGCTGGATCCATGAAAACGAGGCCACCGAACGCGGCTGGTTCGCGGGTCCGGTTGGATACGTGCAGTCGGACGGCGATGGCGAGTTTGCGGTAGCCTTGCGCTCGGCCCTGGTGCGCGGGCGAAGCGCCACCGCGTGGGCGGGCGCCGGTATCGTCGAGCGGTCGCAGCCCATGGCCGAATTTACCGAGACCGAATTGAAGCTGCGGACCGTGCTGGGCCCGCTGCTGTGGGGGGCGCCCTGATGAACGAATGCATCGGTGCGATCGACGTGGGCAACGCGAACCTGCAGTTTGCGCGGGTGCTTGTCGAAAGCCTGCACGAGGCCGGCGTCGTCGCCGCATTCCTCTGCCCGGGTTCACGCTCCACGCCGCTGGCGCTGGCGCTCGCCGAGCGTCCCGGGCTGCTGCAGGGCGTTTACGTGGACGAGCGTGGCGCGGCCTTCCAGGCGCTCGGGTACGCGAAGGCAGCCGGTAGACCCGTCGTGCTCCTCTGCACATCGGGCACGGCCGGCGCCAACTTCCTTCCCGCCGTGGCGGAGGCGTGTCATGCGCGCGTGCCACTGCTCGTGCTGACCGCGGATCGTCCGCCGGAACTGCGCGCCTGGGGTGCCCCTCAAACCATGGAACAGCGATTCCTGTACGCAGGATTCACGCGCTGGAGCGAGGAAGCGCCCTGTCCGGGCGAGCGTGGCAACGAGACCGCATATGCAAGGGTCCTGGGGCGACGCGCAGTCGCGGAGGCAACCGGTTCCGTGCCGGGACCGGTCCACCTGAACCTGCCGTTCCGCGAGCCGCTGCTGCCTGCCGCGTTGGATGCACCGGGGTCCGAGCAGCGGGGCCCAAAGGCGGAGGTCCACGGGGCAGGCGCCGAACCGTATGCCGGCGCGGGTTCCCGGCGCCACCCGGGCCGCGAGTCGGGCGACGGGCACGGCCACGAACTGGGCTGGGAGCCGGGCCGTGAACTGGCTCATGAACTGGGTTGCCGGCTCGGCCGTGCCGCGCGCGGCGTGCTGGTCTTCGGACCCGGTACCTGGGATCCGTCGCTGGGCGCTGCTGCCGAATCGCTTGCACGCGTGCTCGGGTGGCCGGTGCTGGCCGATCCCGCATCCGGGCTGCGCGCGGGTGATGTGCTGGGCGGAATGCTGGTTCACGGAGCGGACCTGCTGCTTCGCAGCGCGCCGGCCGCGAAGGCGCTGCGCCCCGATCTCGTCGTGCGTTTCGGCCGGCCACCGACCAGCAAGGCGATCAACGAGTGGATTGCGCGTAACGATTCCGCCGAGTTGTGGCTGGTGGACGAAGCCGGCGGGTTCCAGGATCCCCAGCATCGAGCGACACGTTCATGCCGGGCGAACGCGCGGCAGTTCTGCGCACTTGCAGCGTCAGCGGCCGGGGAGCCGGGCGCCGCGGATTCGAGCACTGCGATTCCGGACGCGGACGCACACTCGTGGCTGGGCATGTGGGAGCGTGCCGATCGAGTGGCACGGGCCGCTTCCGATGCTGCCGTCGCGGCGGAGTCACGCCTGCTGGTGCCGCATCTCGCGGGCCTGCTCTGGGCGCAGGTCCCAGCCGGTGCCGTGCTCTATGTCGCGAACAGCATGGCAATCCGCGAGATCGACACATTCGCCGGTCCACGCGGCGATGCGCTGCGTGTGATGGCGAACCGCGGTGTGAACGGCATCGACGGACTGGTGTCGTCGGCGCTCGGCGCGGCGTCGGCGCTGCGTGTGCCCACGGTGCTGTTGTGTGGCGACATTGCCTTGCTGCACGACGTCGCCGGCCTGCTCGCCGGGAGCATGCAGCAGGCGAACCTCACGATCGTCGTCGCCAACGACGATGGGGGCGGGATCTTCGAATACCTGCCCGCAGCCCGGACGGTTCCACGACCGTCGTTCGAGCGCGTATTTGCCACGCCGCACGGCCTCGACCTGTGCAGCCTCGCGCGGGGCCTCGGCTGGAACGCCGAGTGCGTCGAATCGGCGCCGGCATTTCTTGCCGCACTGTCGCATGCACTCGAGGGCGGCCGGCACGTGATCGAGGTCAAGGTGGACCGCGCCGTCAATACGGCGTTCCATCTCTCGCTGCACGCGGCGGTAGGTGCCGCACTCGACCGGGAGATCACCGGGTGAGCGGGCGCCCATTGCATTTCGAGCGCCGAGGGAAGGGCCCTGCGCTGGTGATCCTGCACGGCTACACCGGCAGCGCCGGCAGCATGCGCCGTCTTTCGCAGGCGCTCTCGGGCGAATTCGAGACGATCGTGCCGGACCTGCCCGGTCACGGACGCTCGGTGGGTCGCGCGAACGCGGGGCAATACGGGTTCGAGCAATGCGTGCGCGACCTGGTCGCGACGCTCGAGTCCGCCGGCCACCAGCGTGCGCACTGGCTCGGCTATTCGATGGGCGCTCGGCTCGCGCTCGCCTGTGCCGTGCGTCATCCCGACAGCGTTGCCTCGCTGGTGCTGATCGGCGCGCGCGCAGGCATCGCCGACGCAGGCGCGCGCGAGGCCCGCCAGCGCGAGGACGAGTTGCGGGCCCGGCGCATCGAGTCCGACGGCGTCGAGGCGTTCGTGGACGACTGGATGTCAATGCCGCTGTTCGCGTCGCAGCGACGGCTGGGCGCGGCATTCCTGGACGAGCAGCGCCGCACGCGGCTTGCCAACGATGCGCACGAACTCGCCGCGAGCCTGCGTGGACTCGGCCCCGCGGCGCAGCCGGCACTGTTCGACGAACTCGCGCAGGTCACCGTGCCGGTGCTGCTGGTCGCGGGCGAGCTCGACCACGCTTTCGTGACTGCCGGACGTGAACTGGCGGGACGCCTGCCGGCAGCGGAGTCTTGCGAGATCGCGGACGCCGGTCACGCCGTGCACCTCGAACAGCAGGACGCCTTCTTGCGCGCAGCAACGGATTTCCTGCGCCGGGCATCGCGCCCGGCGCCGACCAACCATTCGTATCCGGACCAGGAGACCGCGTAATGACCGACACGACCGGGGCGTTGCAGGACGCGCCGAACTGGCAGCCCCTGCGCACCTACGAAGACATCCGCTTCGAGAGGGACGGCGGCCTAGCCAGGATCACCATCTGCCGTCCCGAGGTGCGCAATGCATTCCGTCCGAAGACGCTGTTCGAGCTGATCGACGCGTTCACGCGCGCGCGCGAGGACGGCACGATCGGCGTGATCATCTTCACCGGCGAAGGCGACCTGGCATTCTGTTCGGGAGGTGATCAGCGCATCCGCGGCAACGAGGGCTACGTCGGCGACGACGGCGTGCCGCGACTGAACGTCCTCGACCTGCAGCGCCTGATCCGTTCGCTGCCGAAGGTCGTCATCGCAGCCGTGGCGGGCTATGCCATCGGCGGCGGGCACGTGCTCCACGTGGTGTGCGACCTCACGATCGCGGCGGAAAATGCGCGCTTCGGGCAGACCGGGCCGCGCGTCGGCTCATTCGACGGCGGGTTCGGTTCCTCGTACCTCGCGCGGATTGTCGGGCAGAAGAAAGCCCGCGAGATCTGGTACCTCTGCGAGCAGTACGACGCGCAGGAGGCGCTCGCAATGGGGCTGGTCAACAAGGTCGTTCCGCTCGCAGAACTCGAGGCGACGGCGGTGGCATGGGGACGACGCATCCTGCAGCACAGTCCGTTCGCGATCCGCTGTCTCAAGGCTGCATTCAACGCCGAGCTCGACGGCCAGGCGGGAATCCAGGAACTGGCGGGTCACGCAACACAGCTCTTCTACATGTCCGAGGAAGCCCAGGAAGGCCGCGACGCCTACAACGAGAAGCGGCCGCCGGACTTCTCGAGATTCCCATGGCGTCCATAAGCGCGCGCTCCGCCTGGTGGCTGGCGATTCGGCCGGCAACGCTGACCGCGTCCGCCGCGCCGGTCCTCGTCGGCACCGGTGCAGCGTGGTATGACGGCGTGTTCGCGGCCGGCCCGGCACTCGCGGCGCTGGTCGGCGCTTCGCTGCTGCAGGTCGGCGCAAACTTCGCAAACGACGTCTTCGACTTCGAACGCGGCGCCGACAACGCCGACCGGCTCGGGCCGCAGCGCGCGACGCAACAGGGCTGGATTACCGCCGCGCAGATGAAGGCCGCGATGTGGATGGCTTTCGCGGGCGCGCTCGTGATCGGTATCTACCTCACTGCGGTGGCCGGCTGGCCGGTGATGGCGCTGGGGCTGCTCTCCATCGCGGCGGCTTACCTCTACACCGGCGGGCCGAAACCTTACGGTTACCTCGGCCTCGGCGACCTGAGCGTGTTCCTGTTCTTCGGATTCGGCGCGGTCGCCGGCACCTACTTCGTCCAGGCGCACGCGGTATCCGCGCTGGTGCTCTGGGCATCGGTGCCCATCGGTGCTCTCGCCACGGCAATCCTGGTGGTGAACAACCTCCGCGATATCGAGACCGACGCGCGCGCGGGCAAGCTCACGCTGGCGGTGAGGCTCGGCGAGCGCGCGACCCGCAACTACTACCTGCTGTTGCTGACGGTCGCGTACCTGGTGTCGCCGCTGCTATGGGTACGCGGGCTCGCGGGCGCCTGGGTGATGTTGCCCTGGTTGTCGGTGCCGCTGGCGCTCAGCCTTGCAGGGCGCATGCGCCACGAACGGGGCCTCGCCCTGAACGGCTGCCTGGTGCAGACCGCGCGGCTCGAAGTCGTCTTCGGCCTGCTGCTCGCGGTCGGCCTCGCGCTGTGAGACTGGCGGCGGCCCGGGCGCGCATGGCGCGACTCGAGTTCGCACGGCCCGTGTACACGTCGCGCGGTGAGTACACCGCTCGCGGCAGTGTGATCTTCGCGCTTGAGGACCTGGAGGGCCGCTGCGGATACGGTGAGGCCGCCCCCTGGCCGGGCTTCGGAACCGAGAGCGAAGACGAGGCGCTCGCCGCGCTCGAGGACGTGGCGGTGCTGCTGGCCGGCACCGACGTCGAGCCTGGCGACTGGCCGGTCGCATTGGCCCGTCGGCTCAGTGGGAAGCCGGCTGCGCGAGCGGCGCTACAGGGCGCGCTCTGGGACCTCTCCGCGCGACGTGCAGGGTGCTCGCTCGCCGCACATCTCGCCCGGCATTGCGCCGGTCCCCTCGCTAAGCATGCCGGTATCGCCGATCGCGCGGCGCTGCACGAAGTGCCGGTGAGTGCGCTGCTCGTCGAGAGGTTGCCGGACGCATTGCGTCGCGAGGCGGCGGGCGTGCGGGCCGCCGGATACCGTGCCGCCAAGATCAAGCTCGGCGGCGGGGGCCTCGATGAGGATCGCGCTCGCGCGCGCGCTGCCCGCGAAGGTCTTGGGAAAGGCTTCCGCCTGCGGGGCGATGCAAATGGCGCGTGGTCGGAGAACGACGCGCGACAGGCGCTGCAGTCGCTTGCCGAATTTGACTTTGAATACGTGGAACAGCCTGTCGCACCGGGTGACGACGCGGTTCTTGCCCGGTTGCGCGGGCTCGGCTTGATTCGAGTCGCGGCCGACGAATCAGTCGCGACGGAGCGCGACGCACGGCGTTTGCTCGATTCCGGCGCGGTGGACGTGCTGGTACTGAAGCCGGCGATGCTCGGCGGTCCAGCGCTGGCGCTCGAGATTGCGCAGCGGGCCCACCGATCCGGCTGCGACGTGGTTTTTTCCCACGCGTTCGAGAGTGCCGTGGGCGCGCGTCACGCGCTGCATTGTGCGGCGGCATGGGGCGATCCTCGTGCCTGCCATGGGTTGTGCACCGACGGCTTGTTCGCAAACGACATCGCCGAGCCGGTTGTCTGTCGCAACGGCGTTGCAGTGGTTGCCAGTTCGCCGGGCCTGGGGATCGCGCCGTGAACCTGGCGCTTGCACTCCGGTCTCGCGTTGAGCAGAACCCCGCTGCGATTGCGATCGAGTGGCGCGAGCAGTCCTGGACCTTCGCCGAACTGGCCGACCGCGCGAGGCGCGGCGCGACACACTTGCTGGCTGCGGCACCGTCGGGCGATGGCCCGATCGCGATCCTGATGCCGGGTGACGCGCGGTTTGTCGCATGGTTCTGCGCGGTGGCGTTCGCGGGCCGCGTCGTGCTGCCGCTCAATGCCCGACTCACGGCGGGCGAACTGGTGCAGCAACTCACTGATTCGCGCGCGCAGTACCTGCTCTGCGATGCTGGCGATGCGCGCCTGGCGACGATCCGTTCGCAGTTGCCGGACCTCGTCGCCGCGCAAGCGCCGGCGTTCGACGCGCTGCCGCGGGCTGCGGTGCAGCTGCCGGGTGAGGGCGCCGCAACGGGGTCGACGCTCGCGGTGCTGTTCACGTCGGGAACCTCCGGGCGTTCGAAGGGCGCATGCCTCAGCTGGGGAAACTTCAAGGCCAGCGCGGCCGGCGCTCTCGAGCGCCTGGGCCCCGCGGTCGGCAGGCGCTGGTTGTCCTGCATGCCGCTGTTCCACGTCGGCGGGCTGTCGATAATCGTGCGCAGCATGCTGTATGGCGGCCCGGTGCGGCTGCTGTCCCAGTTCGACGTTGCCGCGGTCAGCGACGCGCTGGATTCCGGGGACATTGCCGGTATTTCGCTGGTGCCGACCATGCTTTCGCGGCTGCTCGAGCATCGTGCCGGCCGGCCGGCTCCTGCTGGCCTCGAAGTGCTGCTGCTCGGCGGCGCGTCAGCAACGCCCGAATTGCGCGCGCGCGCAGAAAACCTTGGTTATCCGGTATTCAGCACCTATGGGCTCACCGAAGCCACCTCCCAGGTCGCGACTGGGCGGCCGCGCGGCGCGGCGGCGGCTTCGTCTCCACCGATGTTTCCGTTGCAGGGCACCGAGGTGCGTGTCGTCACGGACGGCCGCGATGCGGCGATCGGGGAGCCGGGCGAAATACTGGTGCGGGGTCCGACGGTGATGTCCGGGTATCTCGCGGACGCGGAAGCCACCGCGCACGCGATCCGTGACGGCTGGCTCCACACCGGCGACGTCGGGTTGCTGGACGCGGAGGGCGGGCTTCACGTGCTCGACCGTCGCGAAGACCTCATCGTGTCCGGCGGCGAAAATGTCTATCCGGCTGAAGTCGAGGCGGTGCTGCTGGAACACCCGTCGGTTGCTGAAGCCGGCGTGGCCGGTCTGCCCGATGCGGATCTCGGCGCGCGAGTCGCCGCGTGGATCGTAATCCGCGATGGAGCCGCGGCCGACGCGGGCGTACTGTCTGCGCACTGCAGCGATCGCCTCGCCGGCTACAAGCGACCGCGCGATTTCCGGTTCGTGAGCAGCCTGCCCAGGACGGCGGCCGGAAAGCTGCAGCGGCAACGCCTCGCCGCGCTGGCTGGGGATTGCTGACGCCTCACTGCGGTGAGCGGGGCCCGTCTGCGCGGCCCGCCACTACCTCCGGCCGTCAAACTATCCTGGCCGTTCGCTCCTAGAACCTTCGGTGCAGCGTTCACGACCCGCAAGATCGCGGTGCGTGCTTACTGACTCGAAGCCGGCGAGCGACAGCAGCCTGCGGACGGGCTCGCCCTGGGTGTCACCGTGCTCGAGGACCAGCCACCCTCGGGGTTTCAGGTGCTGCAGCGCGCCTTCGATGATCTTGCCGAATGCCTCGAGTCCGGTCGGGCCTGCATACAGGGCCAGCTGCGGCTCGAAGCGCTGCACTGCGCGCTCGACGCGAGGATCGCCGTCCGCGATGTAGGGCGGATTGCTCGAGATCAGGTCAAAAGTCTTTCCCGCAACGGGTTCGTACCACGAACCTGCCAGGAACTCGACGCGATCGAGGCGGAGTCGTCCCGCGTTGTTCCGGGCGAGGTCGATCGCGTCCGGCGAGATGTCGGTCGCGGCCACGCGACAGGCCGGTCGCTCGCTTGCGATCGCAAGCGCGATCGCGCCGCTGCCGGTCGCAAGGTCCAGCACGTCCGCATCCGTGCCCGGCGGCAGGTGCGCCAGCGCGCGCTCGACCAGGAGTTCGGTTTCCGGTCGCGGAATCAGCACGACCGGCGTCACCGCCAGCGGCAGCGACCAGAACTCCTTCTCGCCAAGGATGTAGGCGACGGGCTCGCCGAGCGCGCGGCGGGTGACATACGCCTCGTAGCGGTCGGTGGCCTCGCAATCGAGCACTTGGGCGTCGGGGTGCGCGGCCAGGTGCGAGCGGGGCCTGGCGAGCGCGGCGGCGAGCAGGATCTCCGCGTCGACGCGCGGGTCGTCCGCAACGCGCGCGAGCCGCGCGGCGCCCTCGTCGACCAGCGCGCGGATTTCAGTCGCCATGTGCCCGGGCCGCGAAGCTCACTGAAGGCTCGCGAGCTGCTCGGCCTGCCACTCCTGCTGCAGCGGCCCGATCACCTCGTCGAGCGCGCCTTCCATCACCGCTGGCAGCTGGTAGATGGTCAGGTTGATGCGGTGGTCGGTGACTCGAGCCTGCGGGTAGTTGTAGGTACGGATGCGTTCGGAGCGGTCGCCGCTGCCCACCTGCAATTTGCGCTCGCGTGCCTGTTGCGCGGCCTGCTTCTGCTGTTCGGCCTCCAGCAGGCGCGCGCGCAGCAGCGAGAGCGCGCGCGAGCGGTTCTTGTGCTGCGAGCGTTCGTCCTGGCACTCGACGACGATCCCCGTCGGCAGGTGCGTGATGCGGATCGCCGAGTCGGTCTTGTTGACGTGCTGCCCGCCCGCGCCCGATGCGCGGTAGGTATCGACGCGCAGGTCCGCGGGATTGAGCGCGACCTCGTCCACTTCCTCGAGTTCGGGCAGGATTGCCACGGTGCAGGCCGAGGTGTGGATGCGTCCCTGGGCCTCGGTGGCCGGTACCCGCTGCACGCGGTGCGTACCCGACTCGAACTTGAGCCTCGAGTACACGCCCCTGCCGACCATGCGGCTGATCACTTCGCGGTAGCCGCCGTGCTCGCCGGGGCTCTCGCTCAGGATCTCCACACGCCAGCCCTGTCGCTCGGCGTAGCGCGCGTACATGCGGAACAGGTCGCCGGCAAAGATCGCGGCCTCGTCGCCGCCGGTCCCGGCGCGAATCTCGAGGAAGATGTTGCTGTCGTCGCGGGGGTCCTTCGGCAGCAGCAACCTGGCGAGTTCCGCCGACTCGGACTCGAGTCGCGTGTCCAGGTCCTCGATTTCCTGTTCGGCGAGTTCCCGCATCTCGGCGTCCGTGCCGACAGCCATTTCGGCCGTCGTGCGCCGCTCGGCCTCCAGGCGCGAGAACTCCCGGAAGCGGGTCGCAACCGGTTCGAGCCGCGCGTATTCGACCGACAGGTCGCGGAATCGACCGGGCTTGCCGGCGGCGTCCGGTTCGGCGAGCAGGGCGCCCAGCTCCTCGAAGCGCTCCACCGTCGTTTCCAGCCTGCGGCGGATGGAGTCCTTCATCAGTCGTGGTCGAGGTGGTAGATCTCGGCGATCGTTTCGATGATCGCCCCGTCGCCCGTCTCGGCAGCGTCGCGCATCCGTTGGCTCGGTGCGTGGATCAGGCGGTTGGTCAGGGTCGTGGAAAGGAACTCCAGGACTTCGTCAGGGCTGCGCCCGGAAGCGATCATGTGCCGGGCCCGGTCGAGCGTGTTGCGCCGGACTTGCTCGGCCTGGTCGCGCAGCCGGCGGATCGTCGGCGCGGCCTGCCGGCTGCGGATCTGCATCTCGAAGCGATCGACCGCGGACTCGATCATCTCGCCGGCCGCGCGCGCGGCCTGCCGACGCCCCTCCATGTTCTCGTTCACGACCGTCTGCAGGTCATCGATCGTGAACAGGTAGATGTCCTCGAGCTCGGCCACCTCCTGCTCGATGTCACGGGGAACCGCGATGTCCACCATGAACATCGGCCGTCGCTTGCGCACGCGCAGCGCGTCCTGGGCCATGGCGCGGGTGATGATCGGGTTCGGGCTTGCGGTGGAGGCGACGACGATGTCCGCCTCGCTCAGGTGCGACGGGATCTCGTCGAGGCCGATGGCAAAGCCCTGGAATTCGGATGCGAGCTCGCGCGCGCGGTCGACGCTGCGATTGGCGACGATCATGCGGCGCAGGCCGTCGGCGTGCAGGTGGCGCGCCGCCAGCGCGATCGTATCGCCGGCGCCAACCAGCAGCGCGGTCCGGCTTTCGAAGCTCGAGAACACGGTCCTGGCCATGCGCACCGCCGCGTATGCCACCGACACCGCGTTCGCGCCGATCTCGGTCTCGGTCCTGACGCGCTTGGCAACGGAGAAAGTCGCCTGGAACAGTCGATTCAGCATCGGGCCGGTGGTGCCGGCCTCCTGCGCAACGCGATAGGCGTCCTTCAGCTGGCCGAGGATCTGCGGCTCGCCAAGCACCAGCGAGTCGAGCCCGGAGGCTACCGAGAAGGCATGGGCGACCGCGCGCATGTCGTCGTGGCGGTACAGGCAGTGGTGGAGGCTCGCGCCGAGCTTGTGGTAGCGCTGCAGCCAGTCGGCCAGCCCCACGTCTCCGGATTCGCTCGCGCAGTAGATCTCGGTCCGGTTGCAGGTGGAGACGATCAGCGACTCCTGGACCGACGGCAGCGTCGCCAGATCGCGCAGCGCCTCCGGCATGCGTGCCGGCTCGAATACCACGCGCTCGCGCACCTCAATGGGCGCGGTGCGGTGATTGATGCCGACGACAACTAGGGACATCCGGGATCCGGTCAGCGAAATCGCGAAATTCTGGGTGATGCCCAGTGGCAACACAAGCGCGACGGCTCTTCCGCTATAGTGGGCAGACCATGCGGAAACCCCTGATTCTCGCCCGGCGCCTGCTGGTGCCGGCGCTCCTGCTGTTGTCAATCTCCCTCGGTCCGTGGTCGGTGGCGCTGGCGGCCGAGCCAGAATCCCGGCCCGAACCCGGGGCGCTGCTTGCCGAAGGCGACGCGGCCCTCGAGCGCGGGGACCTGCCGGCGGCCGCGCGGGCCTATCGCCTCGCGGCCGAGGCCTCCGACGACGAGGCGGTCGCGGAGCAGGCGAGCCGGATTGCGTTCGACAATTTCCAGTTGTCCGACGCACTGCTGTCGGCGGAGCGCTGGCTGCAGATCAATCCATCGAGCGAGCAGGCGGAACGGTACGCCGGCGTGGCGGCCCTGGCGCTGCATCGGCTGGACGTGGCCGAGTCCCATTTCCGCACGCTGGTCGAGACAGCCTACGTGAGCCCGGCCGCCGGCTACCTGGCGTTGCTGCCCGTCATCATGGACGAGGCTACCGCCCCCGACGTGACCGAGCTCTTTCGGCGGCTCTCGGCCCTGCATCCCAAGGTGGCAGAGGGGTACAACGCTCTAGGCAATTCCGCGCTGCGTTCGGAAAACTATGCGCTGGCGATGTCGAGCGCGGAGGAATCGGTGCGGTTGGCCCCGTACTGGGTGCCGGCGAAGATGCTGCTGGCCCGGACGATGATCGCGTCGGGGCGCGAGGCCGACGGCCTGGCGATGGAGCGCGACCTGGCGCTCGCGCCGGACGCCGATGTCGCGACCCAGATGGAATACGCGCTGGTACTCGCGGGCGCGGGCCGCGACGAAGAGGCGCGCGCGATCCTCACGCCCTACGCGGCGGGAACCACCGTGGTGCCGGCGGCGATACGCACACTGGGCATGCTCGACCTGCAGGGCGGCGACCTGGCGGCGGCCAATGTGCGCTTCGAGGAACTGCTGTCCATGGGCTCCCAGTCGTACGAGGCGCTGTACTACCTCGGCGTGATCGCGGAGCGACGCGACGACGAGGCGAACGCCATCCGCTACTACTCGCGCGTGACGGGCGGCGAGCAGGCGCTGGCGGCGCAGCAGCGCGTCGCATTCTTCAAGGCCCGGAAGGACGGCGTCGATGCGGGGCTCGCCCATCTCGAGCAGTTCGGCCAGGCCGAGCCGTCGCTGGGACCGCGGATAGTGATGGCGCAGGCCGGGTTGCTGTCCTCGCTCGACGGCGACAAGCGCGCGCTCGCGGTGCTCGACGCCGGTCTCGAGCGCTATCCCGAGGTGCTGGACCTGCAGCTTTCCAGGGTATTCGCATACGAGCGACTCGGTCGCGGCGATGCCTCGGTGCGCGAGCTGCGCAAGCTGCTCGCCGAAAGGCCTGGGGACCCGGTTGTGCAGAACGCGCTCGGCTACACGCTCGCGGACCAGGATCGGGATCTCGGCGAGGCGCGTGCGCTGGTTGCCGCTTCGCTCGCGCAGACCCCGGACAGTCCTGCGGTGATGGACAGCATGGGCTGGGTGCTCTACCGCGAGAAGAACTACGCGCAGGCGGCCGAATACCTGGAGCGCGCCCGCGCGGGCAACGACGACCCGGAAATCAGCCTGCACCTGGGTGAAGTGCAGTGGGCCATGGGCGACAAGGACGCGGCCCGCAAGACCTGGAAGGAGTCGCTCGAGCGACATCCGGGCAACAAGCCGCTGGAAAAGCGTATCGCCCGCGCCGGGAAATGATGCACCGCTCCGCTGCGGTCCTGGTCCTGGCGGCGCTCGGCGGCTGCGCAGTGGCACCGGTTGCGCCGCCGCCGTTCGTGGCTGCGGACCCGACTGCATTCGCCGCGTGGACCGCGACCGGTCGTCTCGCGCTCGCCGCAAACGGCGGGGGCGGCAGCGGGTCGTTCACCTGGGAACAGCAAGCCGACGCGACGACCATCTCGCTGCGCGGGCCGTTGGGCGCCGGTGCCATGCGCGTGACGGTGGACGGCGACCGACTCAGTGTCACCGATGACGAAGGGCGCAGCCTCGACACCGCGCAGACGAGGGCGCTGCTGCGTGAGCGCCTCGGCGCCGACCTGCCCTGGGGCAGCCTGCGCTTCTGGATGCTCGGTGTGCCCGCGCCGGACGGCCCTGCCCGCGTCGCCGATGCCGACCAGTCACCGCTGCGCGTGATCGAGCAGGCCGACTGGCGCATCGGCTACGACGCGTTCAGGTCGACGCTGGGCGCTTCGCTTCCGACCAGGTTTACGGCAACCCGTGAAGGCGTCCGGCTGAAGGTCACGGTGGACGATTGGCGGGTGACTCCGGCGGCCGGTCGCGGGCCGTGATTGCCCAGGGCGAACCGCTGGGCCGCCCGATCCCCTGGCCGGCGCCAGGCAAGCTGAACCTGTTCCTGCACGTGGTGGGCCGCCGGCCTGACCGCTATCACCTGATCCAGACGGCGTTCCAGTTCATCGACCTGTGTGACGAAATCCGCTTCTGGCGGCGCCCGGAGGGGGTGATCGAGCGGATCGGAACCGTTCCCGGAGTGCCGCCAGAGCAGGACCTGACCATTCGCGCCGCAAGACGGCTACTCCAGTCCAGTGGTTGCGGTGAACGCGGGGTGGCGATCGAGCTCACAAAAAAGCTGCCGATGCAGGGCGGAGTGGGCGGCGGCAGTTCCGATGCGGCCACGGTCCTGGTGGCGCTAAACCGTTTGTGGGGGCTCGGCCTGTCTCCCGGCCAGCTCGGCGACATTGGGCTCGAACTCGGCGCCGATGTGCCGGTGTTCGTCCATTGCAGGTCGGCCTGGGCGGAGGGCGTCGGCGAAGTGCTCACCCCCGCGGACTTTCCCGAGCACTTCTACGTGCTGATCCGCCCCGACGCGAGCATCAGTACTGCAGAGGTGTTTGAAGCCCCTGAATTGACAAGGGATTCCCCGGTAATCACAATTCGCGGTTTCCTGAAGGCAGGTGGGCGGAACGACTGCGAGCCGGTCGTCAGACGGCGTTTCCCGGAGGTTGCCGAAGCGCTGGACTGGCTTGGACGGATCGCGCCCGCGCGGCTCACCGGCACTGGCTCCTGCGTGTACGCGCCGATGCCGACAGAGGCGGATGCCCTGGCGGCACTGGCGGGACTTCCGGCGCGCTGGACGGGGTACGTGGTGCGCGGTCTCAATCGCTCGCCGCTTGCCGCACGGTGCGAACTCGAGCAGGACGGAGTTGAGTCCGGCCGCTGACGAATGCGATGGGGTGTCGCCAAGCGGTAAGGCAGCGGGTTTTGATCCCGCCATTCGGAGGTTCGAATCCTTCCACCCCAGCCACCACGAAAAGGGGACATTCTCCTTTTCCGGGACTGCGAGCGGGACTGTGACGGGCGGGAACGACGGAAAAGAAAATAGGTGCCTGGTACCTATTTTCCGAGACAGGAAATAGGTGCCAGGCACCTATTTTCCCAGGAGTGACGTGTGATGGACGGCCCGACGATGGCGGTGTTCACCGGCAATGCGTGCCCGCAGCTGGCGCAGGACATCGCGCGTTACCTGCAGGTGCCACTGGGCAGGGCACACGTCGGCCGCTTCAGCGACGGCGAGGTGACGGTCGAGCTGATGGAGAACGTGCGCGGGCGCGACGTGTTCGTCGTGCAGTCCACGTGCCCGCCGGCCAACGATCACCTGATGGAGCTGCTGGTGATGGTGGATGCCTGCCGTCGCGCGTCGGCCGGTCGCATCACCGCGGTGATGCCGTACTTCGGCTACGCGCGCCAGGATCGCCGGCCGCGCGCCACGCGCGTCGCGATCACGGCGAAGGTCGTGGCCAACATGATCGCCGGCGTGGGCGTGCACCGCGTGCTGACGGTGGACCTGCACGCCGACCAGATCCAGGGGTTCTTCGACATCCCCGTGGACAACGTTTATTCCTCGCCGGTGCTGCTCGGCGAGGTGTGGAAGAGGAAGTACGACGACCTGGTGGTCGTCTCGCCGGACGTGGGCGGCGTGGTGCGCGCGCGCGCGATCGCCAAGCGCCTCGACGACGCGGACCTGGCGATCATCGACAAGCGCCGTCCCCGGGCCAATGTGTCCGAGGTGATGAACATCATCGGCGAGGTCGAGGGCAAGAGCTGCGTGCTGGTGGACGACATGGTCGACACCGCGGGCACGCTGTGCCAGGCGGCCAAGGCGTTGAAGGACCACGGCGCGAGGAGCGTCGCGGCCTACATCACCCACCCGGTGCTGTCGGGCCCGGCGGTGGACAGGATCGAGGCCTCGGCGCTCGACGAGCTGGTGGTGACGGATACGATTCCGCTGCGGGAGAACGCGCGCGCGTGCCGCAAGATCCGCCAGCTGACCGTGGCGGGATTGCTGGCGGAGACGATGCGCCGGATCCGCGATGAAGAGAGCGTCAGCTCGCTCTACATTGATTGACGAGGGAGTAGTCACGACTACTCCCGATCCTGGTGTCGTCCAGCCTGGTCGCGAGCGGACGGCGTTACTGTTGTTGAACGGAGCTAACCATGAAGACCTCATTCGAACTCAATGCCGAGTTCCGTGACGCGCAGGGCAAAGGTGCGAGCCGCCGCCTGCGTCACGAGAACAAGGTGCCCGCCATCCTCTACGGTGGCCACCGTGAACCGCGCGCGCTGGCGGTCGACCACACCAAGCTGCTGCTGATGCTCGACAACGAGCGCTTCTACTCGACGATCATCGGCCTGCGAGTGGGCAACGTCGTGCAGGCTGCGATCCTGAAGGACGTGCAGCGTCACCCGGCGAAGAATGCCGTGCTGCACCTGGACCTGCTGCGCGTGCTCGAGGACGAGAAGATCCGCATCAGCGTCCCGCTGCACTTCAAGGGCGACGCGGTATCCCCGGGCGTCAAGAAGGGCGGCGTCGTCTCGCACCTGCGCAACGAAGTAGAGGTCACCTGCCTGCCGAAGGACCTGCCGGAATTCGTCGACGTCGACCTCACCGAGCTGGACATCAACCAGATGCTCTATCTCTCCGACCTGAAGGTCCCGGAAGGCGTGGAGATCCCGGAGCTTGCGCACGGACGGAATGCGCCGGTGGTTTCGCTGCATCACGCGCGCGCCGAGGAAGTCGAGGCCGTGGTGGCCGAGGCGGCGGTGCTACCCGTGGCGGCGGCCGGTGCCGCGCCTGCGGCTGCGCCCGCGGCCGACGCCAAGACGGCTGCCAAGCCGGCAGCCGAGGCCAAGGGCAAGGACGCGAAAAAGTAATCGGCCCCCGGGCCGTTCGACGCGGGCCGCCCTCCGGGGCGGCCCGGTCTTTTTCCGGACTCATCAATGGCTGGCACAGAGATTCAGATCATCGTCGGGCTCGGCAATCCCGGGCCCGAGCACGGGCTTACGCGCCACAACGCGGGGTTCTGGTTCGTGGATGCGCTGGCGCGCGCCCACGGAGCGCAGTTCCGCGCGCATTCGCGCTACCACGGCGAAGTGGCACGGGTCGAGGTCGGCGGGCGGGACATCACGCT
Source organism: uncultured Gammaproteobacteria bacterium (assembly GCA_963732375.1). Classification (GTDB taxonomy): domain Bacteria; phylum Pseudomonadota; class Gammaproteobacteria; order Steroidobacterales; family Steroidobacteraceae; genus RPQJ01. The sequence goes on along the minus strand of CAVSZE010000015.1, from coordinate 405,716 downwards.
GCTGAAGCCGCAGACCTACATGAACCGCAGCGGCATCTCGGTCCGTTCGCTGGTGGACTACACCAAGGCACCGATCAGCGAAGTGCTGGTCGTGCACGATGAACTGGACCTGCCGCCCGGCACGGCGCGGCTCAAGTTCGGCGGCGGGCACGGCGGACACAACGGCCTGCGCGACACGATCACGCACTGCGGCGCGGAATTCTGGCGCCTGCGCATCGGCATCGGCCACCCGGGCGATCGCGACCAGGTGATCGACTACGTGCTGCAGCGTGCGACGCCGGCCGACGAGGAGGCGATCGTCGCCAGCATCGGCGCGTCGCTGGAGGTACTGCCCACGTTGCTGCGGGACGGGGCGGAAAAGGCCATGAAATTGCTGCACACGCAGGGAAGTGACAAGTAATGGGCATCAAGTGCGGCATCGTAGGGCTTCCCAACGTCGGCAAGTCGACGTTGTTCAACGCGGTGACGCAGGCGCAGAACGCTGCGGCCGCGAACTATCCCTTCTGCACCATCGACCCGAACGTCGGCGTGGTGCCGGTGCCGGACCTGCGGCTGGCGAAGCTTGCCGCGATCGCGAAACCGGAGAAGGTCCTCCCGACCACGGTTGAATTCGTCGACATCGCCGGGCTGGTCGCCGGCGCATCGAAGGGCGAGGGGCTCGGCAACAAGTTCCTGTCGCACATCCGCGAGACCGACGCAATCGCGCACGTGGTGCGCTGCTTCGTCAACGACGACGTGGTGCACGTCGCGGGCCGCATCGATCCGCTTGCGGACATTGACGTCATCAATACAGAGCTCGGCCTTGCGGACCTCGACACGGTAGAGCGCGGCCTGCGGCGCGCCGAGAAAGCGTCGAAGGCGGGCGACAAGGATGCGATTCGGCAGTTCGACGTACTGAAGCGCATGCGTGCCCACCTCGATGCGGGCAACCCCGCGCGCACGCTCTCATTGGACCCGGCCGAACGGCCGCTGCTCCGGGAGTTGTGCCTGATCACGCTGAAGCCGCTGATGTACGTGGCGAACGTCGCTGAGAACGGCTTCAAGGACAACCCGTACCTGGACGCCGTCCAGAAGCGCGCCGATGCCGAGGGCGCCGACGTCGTTCCGGTGTGCGCGGCGATCGAAGTCCGAGATTGCCCAGCTCGACGCCGGCGACCGGCTGGCGTTCCTGGAGGAACTCGGCCTGCACGAGCCCGGCCTCGACCGCGTGATCCGTGCCGCCTACCACCTGCTGGGGCTGCTCACGTTCTTTACCGTGGGCCCGAAGGAAGTGCGCGCCTGGACCAGCCACGCCGGCGCCTTCGCGCCGCAGGCGGCCGGCGAGATCCACACCGACTTCGAGAAGGGCTTCATCCGGGCCGAGGTCATTTCCTTCGACGACTTCATCGCCTGCAATGGCGAGCAGGGCGCCAAGGAGTCCGGCAAGATGCGGCTTGAGGGCAAGGAGTACGTCGTCCGCGAGGGCGACGTCATGCATTTCCGGTTCAACGTGTGAAAGGGGACATTCTCCTTTTCTTCGCTGCGGAAAAAGGAGAATGTCCCCGGTTTCTTGACTCGATTGCCCGGGGTCCGGACAATTCCGGCCCCTCGTGGTGAGGTAGCTCAGACGGTTAGAGCGAGGGATTCATAACCCCTAGGTCGGGAGTTCGATTCTCCCCCTCACCACCAATTCCCTTCCGATCGGACTGTCTCAGGGGGGGGGGCGGTCGAGGCACCACCCAGTCCGATTTAAGCTCGCCTGCGCCCCGTCGGTGGGCACGTCGGAATTTCTTACATGCCGTGCGCCGCAGGAGACCGCAGCTGGTCCTCGTCCTGACCACGCAAGCCCTTGATGCGATTGGTTCCGATTCTTGTTGGCAAGAAATTTGCTTTCTAGAAAGACCAGGCCCCGGAAAGACGGGCCTCGGAAGAATTAAGTCAAATTAAGAGGCCTACATGAAATCGAAGATTCTGGGGTTGCTGGCGTTGGGACTGCTCGTCGGGCCGATGGCGGCAAGTGCGAGTCTCGTGACGTGGACTTTCTCGGGCAATCTCGACAACGCACAAGGCACGAATCCCATAGGCGTCGCCGTTGGAGCCCCATACCAATTGTCGATCACCTATGAGACGACCGCTGCCCAATGGTGGACCGACTGTACGCAAGGCAACCCGGTGAATTGCGCTAAGGAGTTCGACCCATCAGCCGTCAGGGCCACGATCGACTTCGGCATAGACTGCGACAACACTGCCAACGGGAATCAGCCCTGCGAGACCGGACCGGTCAATTCGGCATTCAATGCTGGTGGCATCGGATATAGCTATACGGACGTCTACAACAACGTCAACTTCAACGGACTGGGAGGCTTGCGAGATTCGCTGCAATTCCGCTTGTATCTGGATGACGTTGACTCCACGCACCTTCTGCGGTTTACCTTCAATGCGTATTTTGCCGACCTCTCGGCCTTTGCCAATCCGGACCTTCCCGGCTCGCAGCCGCAACTGCCTACCGAATTTGGATGGGGATTTTGCACGGCCTTGAAGACCACCGGCTTTTGCGAAACAGATTTCGCGAATGGAGGAGGGTCGACGTTACCAACGGGGTCGCCTCGTTCCCGAACCCGCCACTCTCGCGCTGTTTGGTCTCGGCCTCGCCGGTCTGGGCGTGAGCCGGCGTCGCAAGATGCAGTGAACTGATTGGCTCTGCACGGTACGCCACGACAACTAAGGACCGGATACTCTCCCGTTCAAGTGTGGCGGGCCGAGCGGCGCCACTAGACTCGACGAGCCCGGCCATGCGCTGGGCTCTTTTTTTCGGGCGATCATGACCTTGGCGGCCGGCGCGCGAGTGCTTGCCGCGCTGCGGTGCCCGGCCCGGCCTGGAGGGCCGTTATGCTAAGGTCCGACCTCCGCCGACCCTGGGGACCGCTTCTTGGCCGACATATTCGTCTCGTATGCACGAAACGACAAAGGTCTCGTGGCGCCGCTCGTGGCCGCACTCGAGGCCGAGGGCTGGTCTGTCTGGTGGGATCCGGAGATCACGCCCGGCGAGGAATTCGACTCGCTGATCTCGCGTGAACTCGAGTCCGCGCGCTCCGTCGTCGTAGTCTGGACGGCCGGCTCGGCCGAGTCGCGCTGGGTACGCGGCGAAGCGCGCGATGCCGCCGACCGCGGCGCGCTGGTGCCGGTCCGATTCGGCAACGCGAAGCTGCCGATAGATTTCCGCGCAGTACACACAACGGACCTCGACAACTGGGGCGGGGACCGCAACGGCGCGGCGTTTCGCGGGCTCTTCAAGGCGCTGGAAGCCAAGCTAGGTACGCCGAAGAGGCCTGCGTCCGCAGCAACTGCAGCGGACCGCAAGGCCGAGGTCAGTATCTGCGTGCTGCCCTTTGCCAACATGAGTGGCGACCCGGAGCAGGAATATTTTTCCGACGGCATCACCGAGGACATCATTACCGACCTCGGCAAGGTCTCCGCGCTCTCGGTCGTCTCGCGCAACATGGCGTTCAGCTTCAAGGGTGCAAAGGGCGGAGTCGGCGATATCGGCAGGCAGACCAGCGTTTCGTACGTGCTGGTCGGCAGCGTGCGCAAGGCAGGTGAGCGCGTGCGCATCACGGCACAGCTCGTCGATGCTGCAAACGAGGCGCAGGTCTGGGGCGAACGCTACGATCGCGACCTGAGCGACATCTTTGCGCTGCAGGACGAAATATCGAAGGCCATCGTCTCGGCGCTGAAACTCACGCTGCTGCCGGAGGAGAAGCGCGCGCTCGAGCAGCGGGCAACCACAAACGTGAAGGCATACAAGTTCTACCTTATGGCGCGGCAGTTCAGCGTCATGGGTAACGACCGCCACCAGGAGATCATCGTTCGCCTGTGCCGACGCGCGGTGGAACTTGATCCCTCGTACGCGGCTCCGTGGGCGACCATGGCGATCGCGCAGTGGGACATGCACCGTCGCAGCGCCTGCGCGGAGGACGGCCAGGAAGCCGCAAAGCGCGCGATCGCGCTCGACGCCAACCTGGCCGAGTCACATGCTGCGCTCGGTGCCGCATACCTGGGACAGGGCGAGTTTGAGGCAGGACTGCAGGCATGCAAGGCCGCGCTGGCGCTCGATCCAAACTCCTACGACGGCAATCGAATCGCGGGCATGTGCAGCACGGTGCTGCGTCTTTTCGACGATGCAATTCGTTATTTCGAAAAGGCCCTCGGCCGTCGTCGATACGGAGTTCATTGCAGCCAGCTTCGCACCTCAGTGTTACGAGGCAAAAGGCGATCTGGAGGGCATGCGCCTTGCAGCGCGTCGAGCCCTCGGTCGCATCGAAAAGGTGATAGCCGCGGAGCCCGACCACGGGCGTGCGCTCGGCTACGGCGCGAGCCTTCTGGCAAGTCTCGGCGAGGCGGAAAGGGCGAAGGAGTGGATCGAGCGCGGCATGCTGCTCGATCCGAACAATACGCTGCTGCAGTTCAATCTCGTCTGTACACTCGCGCGGCTGCGCGAGGTCGTGCCGGCGCTTGACCTGCTCGACAGTGTGATCGACAAGGCCTCGGAAGGCTTGCTGGTCTGGCTCGACAACGACACGGACCTCGACCCGCTGCGGGACCACCCGCGATTCAACGGGATCGTGCAGAAGGCCAAGGCGCGTTTCGCATCCGCGTAGACCGGGGCAAACCTCCGGTCAATAGGGTAAAATCCACTATCTAACGGCGCCGTATCCTGCCTGCAGGCGGGGGCTCGTTCGTATCATCGAGGTGCGCCGTCTGATGGAAGCGACCAACTGGAACCGCAAGAGCATCCTGCACGCTTTCGAGCGGTCGCCGTCGAAACTGCTCCCCTTCGCAGTACTGGCCTTCGACCTGGCGCTGTTTGCCGGCGGGTCCGCGCTGGTCCTGCTGGCTGGCAGCATCACGCTGAAGCTGGTCGGCACGTTCTGCGTGACCGCAGGCATCGTCAGGCTGTTCATGATCGGTCACGACGCCTGCCATGGCAGCTTCTTCGCCAATTCAAGGCTGAATGCCGTTTTCGGCAGGATTGCGTTCCTGCCGTCAATGACAGCCTTCAGCCTGTGGGAAGTCGGGCATAACACCGCCCATCATGGATTCAACAACCTCAAGGGCCGTGACCAGGTCTGGGCGCCACTCTCGAAGGCCGAGTTCGACGCGTCTCCTCGCTATCGCCAGGCACTCGAGCGTCTCTATCGCGGTGGTCTCGGGTGGGGCGCCTACTACCTGGTCGAGATGTGGTGGAAGAAGCTGTTCTTCGCCAGCCGCAAGGAAATAGGTTCCAGCCGCCGCAAGTACAAGCTCGACAGCCTGCTGGTCACCGTGGGGGCCGTGGCCTGGCTGGGCGTGGTGGCGGCGTCGGCGGAGGCGACGGACCAGTCGCTGGCCCTGCTGATGGTTCTGGCCATGGTGATACCGTTCCTGCTCTGGAATGTCATCATCGGCTTCGTCGTTTACCTGCACCACACGAATCCCAGGATTGCCTGGTTCAAGAACCGGCAGGAGTGGCAGCGCAACCGGGCGTACCTCACCGCGACGGCACGGGTGCGCTTTCCGTTCGGCATCGACCGCCTGATGCACAACATCATGGAGCACAACGCGCATCACCTGAATCCCGGCATCCCGATGTTCAGGCTGCGCGCTGCGCAGCAGGTGCTGCAGGACCGGTTTCCGGGCCTGTGCGACTACCGGTTGAACTGGCGGACGTACATGGACGCCGTGCGGCGCTGCAAGCTCTACGATTTCACCGAACACGCGTGGCTGGATTTCCGCGGCCAGGTCACGTCGCGTGTCGAGCTCGCGGCCATCGTCGCCTGACGGCGACAGCCGGCTCACCAGGCTGCGTCGCAGCCTCAATCGTGCATGCGAGGTCCCATGCTGAATGCCCGTACCATCCAGACACTTCATCCGGATGTCTGCACCTATTTACGGGGCAATCTCGATGCCGCGGCCGACGATTGCCGTGCCCCCGCGGACTCCGGTCCCGGCAGTCTCGTATTCGTAACCGACGTAACGCAGCTTGACGCCGTCCGGCAGCGCCGCGCGGCAATTCTCATCGTGCAGCGGGACATTGCCGGCAAACTCGACCCGGAGGAGACCGCGTTTGGTTGCTGCTTCAGCGTGCCGTCCGTGCCGATGGCCATGGCGGTGCTTCTCGTGCATCTCGACCGCAAGCGGGAGCGCTTCACGCAATGGGGTGAACGCCATTCCACGGCTGTCGTGCACCCGACTGCGACGATCGGGTCCGGCGTGTTGCTTGGCCCGTACTGTGTAATCGGCGCCAGGGCGTCGATTGGCGACGGCTGCTGCATCGGTTCCCACGTTGTCGTCGAGAACGACGCGCGAATAGGCGCGGGCACGATTCTCCATCCGCACGTCTTCGTCGGCGCCGGTTGCGAGATGGGGCGCGACTGCGAGGTGCATCCGCACACGAGCATCGGCAGTGACGGCTTCGGTTACGCCGTCGGCGCAGATCGTCGGCCCCGCAAGGTGCCGCATCTAGGCAACGTCTGCATCGGCGACGAGGTGGAGATTGGCAGCAATTGCGCCATCGATCGCGCGAAGCTGTCGTCCACCTACATCCGCTCCGGCGCCAAGCTCGACAACATCTGCCACATCGCGCACAACTGCGACCTGGGAGAGGACGGTTTCTACACGGCCGGCTTCATGATGGCGGGCTCGACCACCATCGGTCGCCGTTTCATGACCGGCGGAAATTCGGTGGTCTCGTCGCACCTCACGCTGGCCGACGACGTGGTGCTGGCGGGTCGATCGTCTGTGACCAGCGACGTGACCGAGGCGGGTCATTACGCCGGCTACCCGCTGCAGCCGATCAAGGAAGCGATGCACACGCTTGCCGCACTCGGCCAGTTGAGCCGGATGCGCAGGAACCTGAACCGGGTGTTGAGACACCTGAATATGTCAGAAAAATCATAGCCGGGCCGCTACTTCGTAGCGGTCGCTGCTCCGGGTACCGTGCCGGCTTCGACCAGCACCATCCGCTCCGGGTCGATGTGTTTCCTGATGGCGCCGTTCACCTGTTCGAGCGTCAGCGCATCGATACGCATCGGGTATTCGTCGACAAATTCGAGCGGCATCCCCGCATTCAGCATCAGCAGGATCGTGCCCGCGAGGCCCGAGGTCGTGGAGAGGCCGACCTTGTACGAACCTGCCGTGCGGCTCTTCGACCGTGCAAGTTCCTCGGCGGTCACGCCCTGGTCGCGCCACAGTGTGAGCTGGCGCTTCGTCGATGCGACGCCTTGCCCCAGCAGTGCCGGCGAGAAGGTCGCATCGATGCGCCAGTCGCCGTCCGAGGCGATGTCGTTGGCGACCGTGGCGCCGATGCCGTACGTGAGTCCTTCCTTGTCGCGCACGCTGCTCATCAGGCGGCCGGTGAAGCCACTGCCGAAGATGCGCGTGGCCACCCGCAACGCGAGCGAATCGGGGTCGCTGTATCGGAGCTGCGTAGGCTGGCCGAGTATCACGCTCACGCTGGTCTTCTCGGGCATGAAGACGGTTTCCTGCCCGGCGGACTTGAGACGCGGCGCCAGCGGTGCCGCAGGCGGAATCGACCCGCCGGTCCAGTCGGCGAACACCCGGCGCAACTCGGCCTGTATTGACGCGGGATCCACGTCGCCCACGATCACCAGTCGCATGCCGGTGGGGCCGTAGTACTGCGAGTGGAACTGGCGGACGTCGCCGACGCTGGTCTTGCCCACGGCGGCCATGAATTCATCGGGCGTCGGCTGCCGGTTCGGGTGCCCAGGCGGGAATACCGCACGCGAGTAGGCGTCCTCGGCGCGGAAATCCGTATCGTCGAGTTGCGCGTGCATGGCTCCCTCAAGCTGCTTCTTGAGCTTGACGAGTTCGGCTTCCGGGAACGCCGGCTCGCGCAGCTGCTCGGCAAGCAGCGTGGCGAGCAGCGGAAAGTCCTTGCGCAGGCACTTGCCGTTCACCTGCAGGTTGCTCGAGTCGACCGAGAACGACAGCGACGCGCCGACGCCGCCGAGTTGCTGTGCAATGGCGAATTTGTCCTGTTTCGTCGTGCCCTTGTCCAGCATCGCGCCGGTCATCGTGGCGAGTGCAACGTTGTCCGCGGGGCTCCGATCGTCGCCCGCGCGCATGGTGCCCACGACCGTTACGACGTCCTTGACGTCAGTCTTCACGATCACGACGTCGATGCCGCCGATGTCCGTGCGCACCGCTTCGCTGGCCAGGCCGGCCATGGCGTTGCCGCCGGCAAGCAGCGTAAGCCCGAGAACGGCCAGGCACCGGAGCGGGGTCAATTGGTGAGTCTTCATGGCTGTTCGGGCCTCTACTGAGCGGCGGCGGGTGCGGTGGCGGGATCCGCGTCCGGTGCGGTCGGCGGCAGCGGGACGAACCAGCCGGTCGTGCTGCTTTTCGTATCCAGGTACTTGTTGGCGACGCGCTTCACGTCGGCCGCCGTCACTTTCCGGGTCGCATCGTCTACCGAGTAATAAAGCGTCCAGTCGCCGGCGGCGATGGTCTCGTTCAGCGTGGAGGCAATCGCGAAAGAGCCGTCACGGCCGTATGCGGTGGACGCCTCGTACTTGGCCAGCGCAGTTTGAAGTTCCTGGTCGGTCACCCCGCCTGACTTCACGCGCTCGATTTCCTCGAGCATCACACGCTCGACCTCCGCGTGCTCCACGCCGGGCGTGACGAAAGCGTAAACCTGAAACAGCGATGGATCGTGGTAGAAGCCGGCGTTCGCATACACGCCTAGCGCAAGGTTCTTGTCGGTCAGCGCCCTGTAGAAGCGACTGGTCTTGCCGTTGCCCAGGATCGTTCCGAGCACGTCCAGCGCGGCATAGTCGGCGTCCCGGCCCGAAGGAGTCTTGTAAGCGATGCCGACCACGCCTATTTCGCCGGCTCGCGACACGCTGACGCGACGCGCGCCCTGCTGTTCGGGTTCGACCGTGTAGAGCTGCGGTATCGGCTGTGGCGATCGCGGATACACGCCGTAGTACTTCTTCACGAGGGCCAGCGCCGCGGCCGGTTCGAAGTCGCCGATGACCGACACCGTCGCGTTGTCCGGCCAGTAGTAGGTGTCGTAGAACGCCCGCAACTTTTCGATCGGCACGTTTTCTATGTCGCTCAGCCAGCCGATGGTGTCGTGGTGGTAGGGGTGGGCGACGAAGGCCGCGGCGGTGATCTCCTTGGAGAGTGCTTCCTGCGGGTCGTTCTCACCGCGCTCGTACTCATTCCTGACCACCGTCATTTCCTTCTCGCGGTCCGACTCGTGCAGCCAGAGGTTTCGCATGCGGTCGGCCTCGATCGCCACGTAGCCTTCCAGGTTCTCCTTGCCGAGGACTGCGTAGTAGTTGGTGCGGTCGAGCCAGGTCGAGGCATTCATCATGCCGCCGACCGTCTCGACGTACTGCTTGATGCTGTTGCCCTTGGCGTCGTTGTATTTCGGCGAGCCCTTGTACATCAGGTGCTCGAGCAGGTGGGTTGCACCGGTGGTGCCGGTGACTTCGTTCCGCGAACCGACGTGGTAGGTGACCATGAAGGTCACGACCGGTGCGGAATGCTCGGGCATCAGCAGCACGGTTAGTCCATTGGACTCGAGCGTGTATTCGGAGATCGTTCCCACGGTTCGCACGTACTTGAAGCCCGGCACGGCGGCCGGCGCTGCGTCTGTGAGGCCCTGTGGGGAAAAAGCGGCGCAGCTCAGTGTCGCGCACAGCATGGCGAGGGTGTGTTTCATTGAACCTGGCTCGTTACGTGAGGTGCAAGCTTACCGCAGGCGGCCCCGCTTGAGCCCATGCCAGTGCGAGCGAGGCCGTGGAGACGGCCGCCGGGCTTGCGGTCCGCGGCATGGATCGCCAAAGTGCAGGCTGGTCAAACGGGGGCATTCACCTTGGCGGACATCGACGCACGGCTTGCGAACCGGATCCTGCTGGGCCTGGTGATCGGTGCGGCGGCCGGGGCCGTGGTGCTGGTAATCGGCCGGTTTTCACCGGGTGTCCTCGAGTCCGCGCAGTGGCTCTCGACGGCGCTGCTCGACCCGATCGGGCAGGTGTTCCTGAGGATGCTGTTCTTCGTGGTCATCCCGCTGGTGTTCGCCTCGCTTGCGAGCGGAGTGGTCCAGCTGGGTGAGCTTTCGCACCTGGGCCCGCTGGCGCGGCGGACGTTCACGCTGTTCTTCGCCAACATGCTGATTGCGGCGACCCTCGGCCTGGTGATGATGAACACGCTGCAGCCGGGCCGGCACCTCGGTGAGGAGACGTCCAAGGCGTTGATCGCGGAGTACAGCGGCCAGTCGCACAAGCATCTCGAGTTGAGCGAGTCGCGTCCGGAGCTCAGCCCGGCGACGGTCGTGGACATGTTCATGCCGCGCAACCTGTTCGGCGCATTCGTCGGCAACCAGCGTAACCAGCTCGGCGAGGTGCTGCCGCTGATCCTGTTCGCAATACTGGTCGGCGCGGCCGGGCTGGGCCTGCCTGAAAAGCGCAGGCAGTCGCTCCAGGACGGGCTCGAAACCGCCACTGAGCTGATGACCGGGATCGTGCGCTTCGCGCTGAGGCTGGCGCCGATCGCAGTGCCGGCGATGATATTCAGCGTCGTAGTCAAGGTGGGTTTCGAAATCGTCATCGCGCTCGGGCTGTTCGTGGCCGGATGCGTAGTGATGCTGATGCTGCACCTGTTCGGCACGATGTACATCTGGCTCAGGTTCCTCGCGAAGCGCAAGCCAGCGGAGTTCTTCCGGCAGGTCAAGGACGTGCTGGTCACCGCGTTCTCCACCAGTTCCAGCAGCGCGACGCTTCCGGCTGCGCTGACCGCCGCCCGCGACCGGCTTGGCATCTCGCCCTCGACGGCGGGCTTCGTGCTACCGCTCGGCACGACCATGAACATGAGCGGCACGGCACTGTACGAAGGATGCGTCGTGCTGTTCATCGCGCAGGTGTTCGGGGTGCACCTCGACCTGGCGCAGCAGGTGACGCTGGTGTTCCTCGCAGTACTGAGCGCGGTGGCAGTCGCGGCGGTTCCGGGTGGCTCGCTGCCGCTGATCGCGGGGCTGCTGGTCGCCTTCGGCATTCCGCCCGAGGGCATCGGCATCATCCTCGGCGTGGACCGGATTCTCGACATGACCAGGACGGTGACCAACGTCGGTGCCGACCTCGTAACCACGGCCGTCGTGGACCGGCAGCAGCGGCGACAGTACGGGGGATAGGCAGCGGCCGGGCCGCTAGCGCAGCGCCGGGCGGGGCCCCGGGCCGCTCGCGCAGTGCCGGGCGGCGGCGGAAAGTCGTCCGGCGCGCTAGGTACATGCCGCGAGGCGTCGCGTACCCCCCGAAGGCGCCTCGCGCCGTATGCTTGTGACAGTGCGGGCCTGCCGTGGCCCGCTGGACTCCCGGGAGGCGCACATGAATTCGCTCCGGAACATCCTGACGCTGATGGAACATTCCGCGGACGAGCAGCCTGCGTTCGACGCCGCAATGGTGCTGGCAAAGCGTTTCGGCGGCGAGCTCGAACTGCTACTGGCCGAGTTCCAGGACTTTCACGCCGGATACTTCGATCCGATGACGGCGACGCTGCAGGAATTCCACGACGGCGTCATGGCGGGCCACCGCGACTTGCTCGAACGTTACGTGAAGGTCGCTGCGGCGGAGGGAGTCAATGCGCTGGGCGAGGCGCTGTGGGGCACGCCGTTCCACGAAATCGTGCTGGCCCGGGTGGCAGCGACCCGGCCGGACCTGGTCGTCAAGCACAGCGCCTACCACAGCCGCATAGAGCGGACTCTTTTCACCGGGTCCGACTGGCATCTGCTGCGTGACTGCCCCGTTCCGCTCCTCCTGGTCAAGGAGCCGGGCAGACTGGCTGGCCCGCCCGTGCTGGCCTGCGTGGATCCGACGCATGCGAATGACAAGCCTGCTTCGCTGGATCGCCAGCTGCTGCGCCGCGGCGCGATGCTGGCCGAGAAGCTGGGCGGCGAACTGCACGTGCTGCACGTGTGTGCAATACCGCGGCCGATGCACATCGTCGGCGATGCCTACGTGACGGCGCTCGCAATGCCGCCGGAAGATGAGTGGCTCGGGCACGCGCGCGAGTCATACCAGCAGTTGATGGCCGGGTACGACCTGCCGAAGGACCGCGTGCATCTGCGGGTAGGCGTCGCATCGCGCGAAATCGTTGCGGCTGCGCGCGAACTCGAGGCAGGGATAGTCCTGATGGGCGCGGTGTCGCGGCGCGGCCTGGAGCGCTGGTTCGTCGGTAGCACGGCGGAGTCGGCGCTCGATCGACTGCCGTGCAACGTCTGGGTGGAGAAACCGGCGCCGCGTGCCGCGTAGCTCAAACCGGGCGGGATGTGCTTGCTGGTGACCGGGTCAGCCGACGCCGATTCGGCGCAGCGCGGAGCGGCAGGCGGCGACCGCGTCGGGTGCAGTCGTGTTCACGGTCACGGTTCGTTCGAGTTCGGCCTCGCCGAATTCCTCCCAGTAGCCAGGCTGGCGCAGCAGGGTTGCAAGTCCTGCCTCGGATGCGTCGGTCCCCGCCAGCGAGCGGCTCGTGACACGCTCGCGCAGCACCTCGTCGGGCGCAACGCAATGCACGATGGCCGCGCGGCAACTGAGCCTGTCGGCGAGGTCGAGCATGCGTTCGCGTTCCTCGCGCCTCAGGAACGCCGCGTCCACGATGATGCATTCGCTGCCGCGCAGGGCGTCTTCGGCGCAGTCGTGGAGACGCTGGTAGGTGCGCCTGGTGTATTCAGGCGTGTAGATGCCGCCGTCCGGAGACGAGCGCGAGTCGTCCATGGCGCCGAGCCCTGCCAGGCGCTTGCGCTCCACGTCGGAGCGCAGGTGCAGCGCGCGCAGTTCGATCGCCAGCGCGTGCGACAGCCAGGTCTTGCCGGATCCAGAGTAACCGCAGGTCAGCAGCAGCGCAGGGCGCTTGCGTCGCGTCCGCGACGATGCCCAGTCCAGGTATCGTATTGCGAGCTCGCAGTCCCGCAGGTGCGCTGCGGTGCCGCGCGAATGCTGCAACGCGCGCAGCGCCGCGACCTTGGCCCGGACGAGCGCGCGGTAGGCCTCGAAGCGAGGCAGCACGCGCAGGGCCTGGAAGTCACCCGTCAGCTCCAGCCAGGCCTGCAGCATCGCGTGGCGCAGGTCGTCGCGGCCACGGACAGAGAGATCCATTGCCAGGAAAGCCAGGTCGCTTGCGACGTCGATGAAGCGCAGCCCCGGGTTGAATTCGATGCCGTCGAAGGGCGTGAGTTCGCTGTTCCAACGCACGACATTGCCGCAGTGCATGTCGCCGTGGCACTCCCTGACGCGGCCCGAGTCGCGACGCGATTGCAGCAGTTCTCGGGTGCGGTCGTGCTCTGCGACGACCCACTGCTCGACGTCCTCCAGGACACCGTCGCGTGTCGCGGATTCGGGCAGCCGCCGCAATTCCTTGAAATTGTCCAGCGCCACCTGCTGCACGTGGTCCGGCCGGCCGAACGCGGTAGCCGGATCCGCTCGCGCGGCCAGCGCGTGAAATGCCGCGATGCGCGCCCCGAGCGCCGCGAGCGCCACCGCGTCCACGCGACCCGCCTCTATCAGCGAATCGAGTTCCTCTTCCTGCTCGAACTGGCGCATCTTTACCGCGTACTCGACCGCAGTCCCGGTGCCGTCCACCCGCGCCGTCTCCGCGGGACCTGCAACTGGCGAAGCCGCGACATAGATTTCGGGTGCGTAGCGCCGGTTCAGCCGCAGTTCCTCGTTGCAGCATGCGCGACGCTGCTCGAGCGTCGAGTAGTCGAGGAAAGCGAGTCGGATGGGTTTCTTGACCTTGTAGGCGAATTCACCGGTGAGGAAAACCCGGGAAATGTGGGTTTCCACCATCCGGACCGGTTCGGCGACGGCATGCGGGTATGCGGCGGCGGTGAGCAGCCGCTCGACGAGCACGTTGTCGTCGCTGGCAGTTTGGGTGTGCGTCATGGCCGGTCAACTGGACCGGGGCCGTACCGCGGTCCCAATTCGCGCGATTGCGTGGGATTCGGACTTGACCCACGGGTTCCCGACAAGTGTAACCTTGTAGCCGTGGACCCGAGTCCCTGTGTGCAATACTTATGGCCGCAGGCCGGTCCGGCCACACGATGAAATTGGTTTTCCGGGAAACACAAGAAGGGCAACTATCGTGACTATTCCCGTCCAGATTACTTTCCGTCACATGGAATCCTCAGACGCCGTCGAGACCCGGGTGCGCGAGCTCGCGGACCACCTCGGCGTATTCAGCGACAAGATCGTTTCGTGTCGCGTGGTGGTCGATTCGCCGCATCGGCATCATCACCAGGGCAAGGTGTTCAACGTCAAGGTCCAGCTGGCCATGCCTGGCGAGGACGTGGTCGTCGACATGGAACGCCCGGATCGTGACAACCATGAAGATGTATATGTCGTGATCCGCGATGCATTCGACGCGGCGAAGCGCCAGGTCAAGCAGCGGATGTCATTGCTTCGCAACGAGGTGAAGCTGCGCGAGAAGCTGTCCTGAGCCTGGGCGGCGGATCGGCGTGCGAGCCTGGCCGGCGGCGGCCATGATCGAACCCCTGCTGTTCGCGCCGGCAGCTTCGCGAGAGTTCGGCGAGCGCGTCTCGGCGTCGCTCGGCGTCGCCATCTCCCCGATGGAGGAGCGCGAATTCGAGGGCGGCGAGCACAAGACGCGTCCGCTTGTGAGCGTGCGTGGCAGGCGGGTGTTCGTGCTGCAGTCGCTGAGTGGCGACGCTGCCGGGAGCGCCAACGACCGGCTCTGCCGCCTGCTGTTCTTCATCGCAGGCCTGAAGGACAGCGGCGCAGAGAGCGTGACAGCCTGCATTCCGTATCTCGCCTACGCTCGCAAGGACCGGCGCACCAAGGATCGCGACCCGGTCACGCTGCGCTACGTGGCGCAGCTGATAGAGGCCGTGGGCACCGACCACGTCATCGGTCTCGACGCGCACAACCTGGCGGCATTCGAGAGCGCGTTCCGCTGCCCGGTGGACCACCTCGAGGCAGCGCCGCTGCTCGCGACGCACCTCGCTTCGCGGGCAGATGCCACGCCCGTGTGCATCGTGTCGCCGGACATCGGCGGCGCGAAGCGAGCACAGCGGGTGCAGGAGATCCTCGAGTCGCGCACCGGTCGCGAGATCGGCTTTGCGCTCATCGAGAAGCGGCGCAGCAGCGGCGTGGTCAGCGGCGGCGAGCAGGTGATCGGGCCTGTTGCTGGAACGCATGCGGTGATCGTCGACGACTTGATCAGTGCCGGAACGACGCTGATGCGGGGCGTCAAGGCCTGTCGCGCCGCTGGTGCGAGCGAGGTATCGGCATTCGCGACCCACGGAGTCTTCATGCCCGAGTCAGTCCAACTGCTCGGTCCCGACGGCCCCGACCAGCTGATCGTCACGGACTCGATCCTGCCGACGCGCATCGGCGACTCCACCCGTGCGGCGGTCGTCCTGCCGGTGTCCGGGCTGTATGCCGAGGCCATACGGCGGATCTGCAGCGGTGGCTCGGTGGTGGCGCTTCGCGAGCTCCAGCCGAAACGTCGCTAGCGCGCCGCCCGGACGGCCGAGTCCAGCGCGGCGTCAAGGTACGCCATGGCCCGGTCCCGCCATTGCCGCGGCGTGCCGCCGTCCGGTTCCGCAGCTCGCCAGACGTAGATCTTCGCGCGGTGTGCAGCACGGTGGCTGCGATATAAGTCGAGCAGCGCCGCCGGCGGGTGGTCCCCGAGCCGTGCGAGGCAGGCGTCGAGAAGCCGGCCGCCGGTGACCGCGTGGCCGATACGCGCGCACTCGATTTCGAGCACGCAGAGTTCCTCCGCTCGGTCCATCACCCGCAGGTCGCGGTCGAATTCCAGGCAGTCGATGACGGCGGGCGGCTCCGCGAGCAGTATGTGCTCCGGCCGGAGGTCGCCGTGCCCCTCGACCACGCAGCCGCCGGTCGCCCGCGAGTCCAGCACGTTTCCCAGCGCTTCGAGCGCAACGAGTTGCAGTTGCGCGAGGCGTGCGGCCCGCGGCGCGTCCAGGGCCCCGATCGCGTGCGCATTGGCTTTGGCCTGTGCCGCGAGCCTCGGGCCCAGTTCGCCGGTCCGCCAAATTGCGGGCGAGGCCGCTGCGTAGAACGTCGCGAGCATCCCGGCGACCCGCTGCAGCATCGGCAATGTCACGTCCCCACGCTCGAGTGCCGCGTCCAGGAACCAGCGCCGGTCCAGGCGCCGCATCTCCACCAGCCAGTCAACGATGTCGCCCGCGCCGCCCGGCACCATGCGGCCGTCCGCAAGGCGAACCAGTGGCAGCGTGCGCAGATATACGTCGGGCGCAAGCCGCCGATTCAGTCGAACGTCTTCCTCGGAATCCACGCGTCGCAGGTCGATGGTGCTGTAGTCCATGGTGTCGCGGCGCACGGGCTTGCGAAGCTTGAGCGCCCGGTCGCCGACCAGGAAGATCCAGGCGAAGTGCGTCTCGATCGCCTCGTCGCCGGGGCCGCACAGCTGCCGCAGTTGAGTGACCTTTTCGACAAGCGACGGAGGACCGTCGGTCGGCTGGGCGGGCGATTGCGTGCGGGTTTCGCTGCACATGAGTGCGACTACGCTGCGCGTGCATGCCACGCAGGGTCCGGTCCAGAATAGCACCTAAGTACTTGCGCGAATGACAGGCCTGCAGGCACCGCGGAACATGGGGCCTGGTCACCGGAGAAACCACGTGCCGCGCATTTTTGCAGACCGCGCGGACGCCGGCCGCACACTGGCGCGGGCGCTGGTCTCTTTCAGCGGCGCAAGCGACGCAATCGTCCTCGGCTTGCCGCGCGGCGGTGTGCCCGTTGCCAGCGAAATCGCGCATGAGCTCGCCCTGCCACTAGACGTGCTCGTGGTCCGCAAGCTCGGCCTGCCGTGGCAGCCCGAACTCGCGATGGGTGCGATTGCGAGCGGTGGTGCAATCGTGCTGAATGAAGACGTACTGGCACACGCAGTGGGCCGTGAAGAGATCATCGAGCAGGTCAGGCACAGGGAACTCGCGGAACTGCAGCGACGCGAGCTGGAATTCCGCGGCTTGCGGCCGGCGCTGGCCGTCGCAGGACGCACCACGATCGTGGTGGACGACGGGCTCGCCACCGGCGCGACGATGGAGGCCGCGGTGCGTGCGCTCAGGAGCCTGGGCGCGGCGCGCATCGTGGTAGCGGTGCCCGTTGCGTCCGCGGAGGCGCGGGACAGGATCGCGTTGCTGGCCGACGAAATCGTCTGCCTGGAAACGCCCCGGTATTTCAGCGCCGTCGGCCAGTGGTATAGGGACTTCGAGCAGACGTCCGATGCCGAGGTGAGTCGGTTGCTCGCCGCATCCGGGCAGGACCTGCACGAACAGCGGTGACGCCGTCGCGTGCTACGCTCGAGCGCCGAACCTGGCGCGAGGAGGCCGTAATGAGCGATCTCGGACCCGAGGTGATCAAGGTCGACGATTTCGGCGGCAGCGAGGAAGCGCTCGGCCTGGACCCGGCGCGGCTGGTCGCCGGAAGCCCCGTGCCGGACCAGCACGTTCGCAATCTCTACACCGACGATACGGGAAGGTTCTTCGGCGGAATCTGGCGCAGCGGTAAGGGCGCCTGGCACGTTTCATACACGGAGAATGAGTTGTGCGTGCTGACAGAGGGCAGGGTGCGCATTTCCGATGACAGCGGGCGCTCGTGGACCTTCGGGCCAGGAGACTGCTTCGTGATGCCGGCCGGATTTCGCGGGATCTGGGAGGTCCTGGAACCGGCGCGCAAGTTCTACGCGATCTACGAGCCGCCGGCAGCTGGCTGAGGCCCGCTGCCGACGGTTCGCCCAGAAGCTGGTGAATAATTCGGTGCCGGGCACCGAATTATTTCCGGTGCCTGGCACGGAACCTACGGACATTCCGGTGCAACAGCCCGCGGCGCTTGCGCTGTTTTGGTGCGCCGTTCCAGCGGAAGTCCGCTTTTTCCGTTGGATTCAGCTTGGCATGAATCGTGCTTACACCATCCGAGGCATGGCGAACGGGTGTGCAGAGGCTTCTGGTCTCTATTCTGCTACCATTTCGGCAGTCAACAGACTTAGATTGTTGTTTTTACGCAACGTTGGGGTGCACCATGAAATTGACCACGAGTATCGCAGCGCTTGCGCTGCTGGTGACTGCGGCCGCCGCGAACGCGGCTGACTTTTCCGCGACCGTTACCGGGACGACCGACTATGACTTCCGCGGCGTGACGCAGACTGCGCAGAATCCCGCGATCCAGGGCAGTGTCGATCTCTCGACCGACCCCGGGTTCTACATGGGTATCTGGGCCAGCAACATCGACTGGGGCCCCGGCGACCCGAATGTCGAAATCGACTACTACGCGGGCTGGGGCGGCGGTGACACCATCACCTGGGACCTCGGCATGACCTATTACACATACGTCAGCGCCAGCAGTGGCAACTACCCCGAGTACTACGCGGGGCTGGGCTGGAAGTACTTCTCGGCCAAGGTCTGGTATGCGTCGGACTACGCTGGTTTCAGTGGCAAGAACGCTCGCTACTTCGAGGGCAATGTCGAGTACCCGCTGCCGGCGAACTTCGGCCTGACGGGCCACATGGGCTACACGAACGGCAGCGGCATCCAAGAGGCCTTCTACGGCCAGAGCAGCTACATGGACTGGTCGGTCGGTGTGACCTACAGCTGGAAGCACATCGACATGTCGCTCAAGTGGGTGGACGGCAGCGACCTCAAGACCATGGACAACACGGTCAACACTCCGGACAACATCTTCAGCAGCGAAGCCCGCGCGATCTTCCAGATCTCGACGACCTTCCCCTGGAAGGACGACGCGGAATAGGCCTCGACTGCAGCTTCGGCGCATAAGTGACAACGCCCGGCCTCCGCAAGGAGGCCGGGCGTTTCTTTTCGAGGCTGGCGGGGCCGCGGGCAGGCTCGCGGAACGTTGAATCGTGACAGGCGGGTTCCGTCGCCGCGTCAGGCCGCTTCCCTGATCGCGTCACCGAGTTTTCCGACCAGTTCGTCCACGTGCTGCCGCTCGATGATCAGCGGCGGCGAGAGCGCAATGATGTCGCCCGTCACGCGCGCGAGCAGGCCCTTCTCGAAGGCACGCACGAACACGTCGAAGCCGCGCGCACCCGGCTTGCCGGGGATGGGCTCGAGTTCGACCGCGCCAATCAGGCCGAGGTTGCGCAGGTCGATCACGTGCGGCAGGCCCTTCAGCGAATGCACGGCATCGGCCCAGTAGTCGCCGATTTCCGCCGCGCGCGTCAGCAGGCCTTCCTTGCGGTAGATCTGCTGTGCCGCGAGGCCCGCGGCACAGGCGATCGGGTGCGCCGAGTACGTGTAGCCGTGGAAAAGGTCGATCGCGCTGTCCGGGCCCTTCATGAACGCGTCGTATATCTCCGTGCGTACCGCAACCGCGCC
This sequence comes from uncultured Gammaproteobacteria bacterium, assembly GCA_963732375.1. Classification (GTDB taxonomy): domain Bacteria; phylum Pseudomonadota; class Gammaproteobacteria; order Steroidobacterales; family Steroidobacteraceae; genus RPQJ01. The sequence continues at coordinate 386,347 of CAVSZE010000015.1, read as the reverse complement.
CATCGGGATCGAGCCATTGGTGAGGCCCTTGGCCATCGTGATGATGTCGGGCGTGACGCCGAAATGCTGTGCGGCGAACGGCGTGCCGACTCGTCCGAAACCGGTGATCACCTCGTCGAAAATCAGCAGGATGCCGTGCTTCGTGCAGATGTCGCGCAGTCGCTGCAGGTAACCCTTCGGCGGAATCAGCACGCCGGTCGAGCCCGCGACCGGTTCGACGATCACGGCGGCGATGTTGCTTGCGTCGTGCAATGCAACGATGCGCTCCAGTTCGTCGGCAAGCTGTGCGCCGTGGGTCGGTTCGCCGCGCGTGTACGCGTTATGCGCGAGGTCGTGGGTGTGAGGCAGGTGGTCCACCCCGGGCAACAGCGCACCGAAGAACTTGCGGTTGTTGACCATGCCGCCAACCGAGATGCCGCCGAACCCGACGCCGTGATACCCGCGCTCGCGACCAATCAGCCTGGTTCGCGTTCCCTCGCCGCGCACACGGTGGTACGCGAGCGCGATCTTCAGCGCCGTGTCCACCGACTCCGAGCCCGAGTTGGTGAAGAACACGTGATCGAGCCCGCCCGGCAGCCAGCGCACGACCTCGTTCGCGAGTTCGAATGCGCCCGGATGGCCCATCTGGAACACCGGCGCGAAGTCCATCTCGGCGATCTGTCGGCTCACGGCCTCGGTGATTTCGCGGCGACCGTGCCCAGCGTTGACGCACCAGAGCCCCGCGGCTCCGTCGAGCACTCGACGGCCGTCCGGCGTCCAGTAGTACATGCCGGAGGCTTTCGCGAGCATCCGCGGCTTGTCCTTGAACTGGCGATTGGCCGTGAACGGCATCCAGAAGGCTTCGAGGTCGGCACGGTCGAGGCTGCGATTGGAGGACATGTGGCCGTCCGGAATTGAGGAGAGAACCGAAGATGATAAGAAAAATTGACACCAGCCTCAAATCGCACCGAAACTTCCGGCACTTAGGCGCTCCCTGTGCAGGATATTGAACACCGTGGCAGATCTCGCCATCGACGTAGGCGCCCATCTGCGCGCCGTCCGCACCATCTACGGACTATCGCAGCGCGAACTCGCCAAGCGGGCGGGCGTGACGAACGGGCTTATCTCCCTGATCGAGCAGAACCGGGTCAGCCCGTCGGTCAGTTCGCTGAAGAAGGTCCTCGACGGGATCCCGATGTCCATCGCGGAGTTCTTCACGCTGGATCTCTCCGCCAGCCCACAGGTCTTCTACCGGGCCGATGAACTCGCGGAACTCGGTGATCTCAGCGTCACGTTCAAGCTGGTGGCGGCACGCCGCGCGAATCGCGCCATGTCGGTGATGCACGAACGCTATGCGCCGGGTGCCGATACCGGTGCCGACATGCTGCGACACGACGGCGAGGAGGGTGGCGTGGTCGTACGCGGCCGAATCGAACTCACGGTGGGCAGCGAAACCCGGGTCCTCGGGACCGGCGATGCCTACTATTTCTCGAGCGCCATTCCGCACCGATTCCGCAACAACGGCAGCGAGACCTGCGAGATCATTTCCGCGAGCACGCCGCCGACTTTCTGAGGCCCTGGTCATGGCAATCAACGACATCAACTGGCACGAGCGCGCCCGTGGGCTGGTCCCCGAGGGCCGCGCATTCGTCGATGGGCGCTACGCCAGCGCCGTTTCCGGCGCGACATTCGACTGCGTGAGCCCGATCGACGGGCGGGTGATCGCCAAAGTCGCCTCTACCGGCACGGCCGATGTCGACCTTGCGGTGGCGGCAGCGCGGCGCTCGTTCGAGCGAGGCAGCTGGGCGCGGCAGCCGCCGCGCGAGCGCAAGCGAGTGCTGCTGCGATTCGCCGAACTGCTGCTCGAGCACCGTGACGAACTTGCGCTGCTCGAGACGCTGGACATGGGCAAGCCGATCTCCGACAGCCTGGCGGTGGATATTCCATCGAGTGCGCGCTGCATTGCCTGGTACGCCGAGGCGATCGACAAGATCTACGACGAAGTGGCGCCCACCGGGCACGATGCACTCGCGCTGATCACCCGCGAGCCGATCGGCGTGGTGGCGGCGATCGTGCCGTGGAACTTCCCGCTGATCATGGCCGCATGGAAAATCGGGCCCGCGCTCGCGGCCGGCAATTCGTTCATCCTGAAACCGTCGGAGAAGTCGCCACTCACGGCCATCCGCATAGGCGAACTCGCCTCGCGGGCTGGAATTCCCGACGGGGTTTTCAACGTGCTGCCAGGCTTCGGCCAGACGGCTGGCCAGGCGCTCGCACTGCACATGGACGTGGATTGCATCGCTTTCACCGGTTCGACGCGCACCGGCAAGCTGATGCTGGAGTACTCGGGCAGGTCGAACATGAAACGGGTATGGCTCGAGTGCGGCGGCAAGTCACCGAACATCATCCTGGCCGACTGCCCTGACCTCGACCGCGCGGCGGCTGCGGCCGCGTCGGCGATATTCTTCAACCAGGGCGAGATGTGCTCGGCGGGCTCCAGGCTGATCGTCGAGGCGCCGGTGCGCGACGCGGTCCTGGAAAAGGTGGTCGCGGCCGCGCGCAGGCTGTTGCCGGGCGATCCGCTCGAACCGGCCACGCGGCTCGGCGCCATCGTCGACGCCGTGCAGCTCGATACGGTGATGGGCTACATCGACGCCGGGAAGGGCGAGGGCGCCCGGCTGCTCACCGGAGGCAACCGCGCGCTTCGCGACAGCGGAGGATGCTACGTCGAGCCGACGGTGTTCTCGGAGGTGGCACCCGGGATGAAGATTGCGCGCGAGGAGATCTTCGGGCCGGTGCTGGCCGCTATCTCGGTAAACGACGCGGAGGAAGCGGTGCAGGTCGGCAATTCGGTGATCTACGGGCTCGCTGCGGCGGTGTGGACGCGCGACCTTACGCGGGCCCACCGCATGGCTCGGGCGCTGCGTGCCGGCATGGTCTACGTCAACTGCTACGACGCCGACGACATCACCGTGCCGTTCGGCGGCTTCAAGCAGTCGGGGACAGGGCGCGACAAGTCGCTGCACGCCTTCGACAAGTACACCGAACTCAAGACAACCTGGATCGATCTCTCGTGAGCGCGTATCGCAACGTCACGTTCGAGGAACTCGAGCCTGGCGCCACCGCGAGCGCGCAGCGTGCGCTCACGCAGGCCGAGGTCGAGGCGCTGGTGCTGGTTACTGGCGAAATCGTGCCGTTTCATCTCGAGGACGAGATGGCCGCCAGTGACGGCGGGCTTTGCGTGGACGCGGTCGGCGCGGGCGCGGTGATTTCAGGCCTGCTCGAGCGCCGCCTGCCCGGTCCGGGTACCCGCATCGTCTCGCAGCAGCTCGAGTTCGACGGCCGCATCTGGGTGGGAGAGGAACTCACGGTCAGGGTCACGGTGCGCGAAAAGCATGCGGAGACCGGGCTCGTGACGTTCGATGCCGAGGCGACTGTGGCCGACCGCCGCGTGCTGTGGGGTACGGTGGTGGTGGAGGCGCCCAGGCGACGGCTCGCCTATTCCGACATCGCCACTCCGGAGATCATGCTCAGGCGCAACGACGTATTTGCCCACCTGCTGAAGCGCTGTGAGCCGCTGGATCCCGTCAGTTGCGCCGTCGTGCATCCCTGCGACACGAATTCGTTCATGGGCGCCATCGAGGCCGCGCGCCGACGACTCATCACGCCGGTGCTGGTCGGGCCGGTCGCGCGAATCCGCGCGGTGGCTGCCGCCAACGGCGTGGACCTGTCGGGTATTCGCATCGTCGGCACCGAGCACAGCCACGCGTCCGCGGCGGCGGCAGTGGCGCTGGCGCGCAACGGTGAAGTCGAAACACTGATGAAGGGAAGCCTGCACACCGAAGAAATCATGGGTGCGGTGCTTTCATCGCAATTCGGGATCCGGACTGAGCGAAGGGTAAGCCACGTGTTCGTGATGGACGTGCCTGCCTACGAGCGTATGTTGTTCGTCACGGACGCGGGTATCAACATCGAGCCTACGCTGACGGTGAAGGCCGACATCCTCAGGAACGCGATCGACCTCGCGCATGCGCTCGGCCTTGCCGAGCCGAGGGTCGCGATACTCTCGGCCATCGAGACCGTGAATCCCGACATCCGTTCAACGGTTGATGCCGCAGCGCTCTGCAAGATGGCGGACCGCGGGCAGATCGTCGGGGCGGTGCTCGACGGGCCGCTGGCCTTCGACAACGCGGTGAGTACACGCGCGGCGCGTGCCAAGAGTATCCGCTCCCCGGTAGCGGGGCGCGCGGACATCCTGATGGTGCCGAACCTCGAGGCGGGCAACATGCTCGCAAAGCAGCTGCAGTATTTTGCCGGCGCCGACAGCGCGGGCATCGTGTTGGGTGCGCGCGTGCCGGTCGTGCTCACCAGCCGCGCCGACAACGTGCGGATGCGCATAGGCTCTGCGGCGGTTGCCAAGTTGCTGGCGCACGGGAAGCGTGTGGCTGCCACTGGGATGGTAACCGTGTGACCGATTCGCGCGAGGTCCTGCTGGTCCTGAACGCAGGATCCGCGAGCATCAAGTTCTGCACCTTCGAGCGCGCCGGGGAATCACTCGAGCGCGGCCTGCGCGGGCAGGTGTACACCGTTGACGATGCGACGCGACTTGTCGCAACACGCGGACCGGCCGTGGTCGCTGATTGCGTGCTGTTGGACGGGCCGCTGCGTCACGCGGATGCGCTGGCGTCGCTGCTTGAATTCCTAAGCGAGGAGCTGGCTGGCACGCCGATCGCGGGCGTCGGGCACCGGGTTGTGCACGGTGGAACTGAGTTCATGGAGCCGACCGTCGTGGATTCGTCCACGCTGGCGAGACTCGATCGCTACGTGCCGCTCGCGCCGCTGCACCAGCCGCACAACCTCGATGCTATCCGGCAGGTCGCCGGCGTGCTTCCAACCGTGCCCCAGGTCGCCTGCTTCGACACTTCGTTCCACCGCAGCGTCCCGGAGGTCGCCCAGCTTTTCGCGCTGCCGCCACGCTTCGCCGACGCGGGTGTGCGCCGCTATGGTTTCCACGGGCTTTCCTACGAGTACCTCGCATCGGAATTGCCTCGCCTCGACCCGCGCGCGGCCGGGGGGCGGACCGTCGCCTTCCACCTCGGCAGCGGTGCGAGCATGTGCGCGATGCGCGACTGCCGCAGCGTCGCCACGACGATGGGCTTCACCGCCCTCGATGGGCTGCCCATGGGCACGCGCAGCGGGTCGCTGGATCCGGGCGTGGTGTTGTTCCTGCAGGACGAACTCGGGTACGGGACACGCGATGTCGAGCGATTGCTCTACCAGGAGTCCGGGCTGCTCGGAATGTCCGGAATTTCAGGCGACATGCGTGTGCTGCTTGCGAGCGACGAGCCGTCCGCGCGGCTGGCGATCGACGTGTTCGTCTATCGTGCTGGTCGCGAACTCGGCTCGCTGGCGGCAGCGCTCGGCGGACTCGACGCCGTAGTCTTCACGGCCGGGGTCGGTGAGAACCAGCCTGAGGTGAGGGCAAGGATCTGCCGCGACGCGAATTGGCTGGGTGTCGAGCTTGACGAGGATGCAAACCGCGCGCAGCGTCGGCTCATCAGCCTGCCGACGTCGGCCGTCGCGGCCTACGTAATCCCGGCCGACGAAGAGCTGATGATCGGACGGCACCTCGCGCGCCTGCTCGGGCATACCGGTGTCGTGCCCGGCGCGTCGGTTTCCATATTCTCCGGTGATGACGATGAACAGGGGTAAGCCATGCATGTCGATGCTCGCGCCAGGTGGCCGTACTCGTGGATCCTGTGCATCGGGGCGTTGCTGGTGAGCCCGAATGTCATGGCTGCGCAGGGCACCTATGCGGACCTGCTGGTGCTATTCCAGCAGTGGCGCGCATTCGAGCGTCCGGCCCTGCGCGACGGGGCGCCGGACTACACCGCAGCCGCCGTGTCGCGCCGGCACGAGGAACTGAAAAGCTACCAGGCGCGCCTCGCGGCCCTGGACGCGGACGCGTGGCCAATCGAGCAGAGGATCGACTACGACCTGGTTCGCGCACAGATGAACGGGCTCGAGTTCGACATCCGCTGGTTGCGTCCATGGGAGCGAGACCCGGCGTTCTACCAGTCGATCTGGACCGAGCAGAGCGACACGCCGGAGCACGAAGGACCAGTGAACCATGCGCTGGTGGAACTGTGGCAGTTCCAGTTCCCGCTGTCTGCGGACGATGAAGCGAAACTTGCCGGCCAGCTGCGTTCGATCCCGCCGCTGCTTGCGCAGGCGCGGCTCAACCTGACCGGAAACGCCCGCGACCTGTGGCTGACCGGCACCGGCAGCATGCAGCAGCAGGCGGAGAGCCTCTCGGGACTGGCAACGAAGACATCCGGTTCCGGGCCCGGACTTCGCGATGCGATCGCGGCGGCGTCGAAGGCGACCGGCGACTTTGTCGCATGGCTGCAGGCCCAGGCGCCGTCGAAGACCGGCCCGTCGGGGGTCGGCAAGGAAGCCTACGACTGGAGCCTGCGCAACGTGCATCTCGTGCCGCTCACCTGGGACCACGAGGTGATGCTGCTGAAAAGCGAGCTGGCGCGCGCGCAGACCATGCTGCGGCTGGAGGAGCAGCGAAATCGTGGCCTGCCGGAGCTGGTGCCATCGAAGAGTGCAGAGGAACACACGCAGCGCGCAAACTCCGCGATCACCAAATACATGGCATTCCTCGAGGAGCGCAACCTCATAGAGGTGCAGGACTACCTCGATCCTGCGTTGCGCAGGCGTATCGACTCGTTCGTGCCGCTGCAGCAGCGCAACTTCTTCTCGATCGCAAGCCACTACGAGCCGATGACGCTTTATGCCCATTTCTACCACTGGTTCGACCACGAGTGGCTGGTGCACAGGCCGAACCCGAGCCCGATCCGCAGAGGGTCATGGCTCTACAACTCCTGGGATTCCCGCGCGGAGGGCATGGCCACGGCGATGGAGGAGATCATCCTGCATGCCGGCTACTACGACGACAATCCGCGCGCGCGCGAGATCGTGTGGATCATGCTGGCCCAGCGCTGCGCCCGTGGCCTCGCGTCGCTGTATGCGCAGGCCAACGAATTCGACCTGAAGCAGGCCAAGGCTTTCCAGGTCGAATGGACCCCTCGCGGCTGGATGCGTCCCGACCTCGACCTGCTCGGATTCGAGCAGCAGCTCTACCTGCGCCAGCCCGGCTATGGCACCAGTTACGTCACCGGCAAGTACCTGATCGAGCAGACGATCATGGAACGCTCACACCAGCTGGGCGATTCGTTCTCGCTGCGCCGGTTCTTCGACGAGTTCAACGCTGCCGGCATGATGCCGGTATCGCTGATCTACTGGCAGCTGACCGGGCAGCAGATGCATTGACAGCAGCAGGCCGCCGGCCGGTGGAGGCTGGGTTTCGCTACAATCCAGCATCAGCCAAGCGTCCGGAACAGCCATGAAGACCACATTTGCCGCGACACAGTTCGCCTGTTCGTCCGATGCGGCCGCCAACCTCGATTCCGCCGAACGAGCGGTGCGCAGCGCCGCCGGACAGGGTGCGCAGGTGGTGCTGTTGCAGGAACTGTTTGAAACGCCCTATTTCTGCAAGGATCACCTCGCGAGCCATTTCCAGCTGGCGCGACCGATTGCGGAAAGCCCTGTCGTGGAGCGTTTCCGGGCGCTGGCACGCGAACTCGAAGTCGTGCTGCCACTCAGCGTGTTCGAGCGAGCCAACAACGCCTATTTCAATTCGATGGCGATGATCGACGCGGACGGCAGCGTGCTCGGCGTGTACCGCAAGTCGCACATCCCGGAGGGCCCCGGCTACCACGAGAAATTCTATTTCTCGCCGGGCGACACGGGATTCCGCGTCTGGAAGACGCGTTACGGCACGCTCGGTGTCGGCATCTGCTGGGACCAGTGGTTTCCCGAGGCGGCCCGCTGCATGGCGCTGATGGGCGCGGACGTGCTGCTCTATCCAACCGCCATCGGTTCCGAGCCTCAGGACGCCAGCATCGATTCCCGCGACCACTGGCAGCGCTGCATGCAGGGTCACGCGGCGGCCAACGTCATGCCGCTGGTCGCCTCGAACCGCATCGGCGTAGAGCGCGGTGAGAACTACCGGATGACGTTCTACGGGTCGTCGTTCATAGCCGGCAGCACCGGGGAGATGCTGGCCGAAGCCGATCGCTCATCGGAAGCGGTCATCACTGCCACGCTCGACCTCGAGGCGGCGCGCGCGCAGCGGCATGCCTGGGGTGTGTTCCGCGACCGGCGCCCGGATCTCTATGGCCCGATCATGACGCTGGACGGCGACGCGACGCTCTAGATGGTGCCAGGCACCATTTCCCCGTCACGAAGTACGGCTGGATCCAGTCTGGCTGCGCTCGCGGCACCGGTGCTGCAGGGCCGTGTGGCCTGCGTAGATCTCGAGACCACGGGCGGCACGGCCGCCCAGCACCGCGTCACCGAGGTCGGCATCGTGCTGCTCGAGGACGGCGTGGTCGTGGACGAGTGGAGCAGCCTGGTAAATCCCTGTCAGCGGATTCCGCCCGCGATCCAGCGCTTTACCGGCATCACCGACGAGATGGTCGCCGATGCGCCGACCTTTGATGAACTGCGCGCCGACGTTCGGTCGCGCCTCGAGGGGCGGCTGTTCGTCGCTCACAATGCGCGTTTCGACTACGGTTTCCTTCGCAGCGAGTTCCGGCGCCTGGGCGAGAAGTTCTCGGCGCCGGTCCTCTGCACGGTGCGGCTGTCGAGGTCGCTGTTTGCCGAGCACAATCGCCACAATCTCGATGTGCTGATCGAGCGATGGGGCCTCCAGTGCGGGCAGCGCCATCGCGCGCTAGGCGATGCCGCCGTGCTGCCGGCGCTGCTCGCGGCGTTCGAGGCAGCGGTGGGCGCCGACAGCCTGCAGCAAGCGGTCGAGGCTACCCGCTTCGAGTCGCGCCTTCCGCCATACCTGCCACCTGACCTCGCCGATGACCTGCCGGACGGACCGGGTGTGTACCTGTTCCGCGGCGAAGGCGGCGTGCTGCTCTACGTCGGCAAGAGTTGCAACCTTCGCAGTCGCGTGCTCGCCCACTTTTCGGCCAGCCATCGCTCGAGCAAGGAAGCGAAGCTCGCGCAACAGGTACGCGACGTCGAGTGGATCGAGACTGGTGGCGAGCTCGGTGCGCTGCTGGCCGAGTCGCGCCTGGTCAAGCAGCTTGCGCCAGCTGCAAACCGCCGCCTCCGTAAACCAAAGGGCGTGCATTGCATCCGCCTCAAGGACTCGGAGGGTCGGTTGAAGCCCTGCGTGGAGCCATTCGGTCTCGACGACCTCGAGTCGGGCGCTGACAGCTACGGGCCGTTCCGGACCGAGCGTGATGCCCTGCGCGCGCTCGAGGGCAAGGCGCGGGAGGCCGGCCTGTGCATGAAAGTCATGGGCTTCGAGAGCGGTCCGGGCTCGTGCTTCGCCTTGCAGCTCGGGCGCTGCCGCGGCGCGTGCGTCGGCACCGAGGCGCCCGCGCTGCACGACGCGCGCCTGCGGCTCGCGCTCGCGTCGCTGCGAATTCGCTCGTGGCCTTTCCCCGGTCCGGTCGGCATTCGCGAGCCCGCGCCGAACGGTCCCGGGACGCTGCTGCACGTCGTGGACCGCTGGCAGCACCTCGGCACGGCACGTGACGATACGGAGGTGGCTGAACTGGTGCAGGCCGCGACGCGAACGGCATTTGATCCGGATGCCTATCGTATCGTGGCGCGCTGCCTCGATCGTATTGCAGCGCGTGATCTGGTGATGCTCGGGGCAGGGGAGCGCTGACCAATGACGGACGAATCAGTGGAAGGCGGCAACGAGTTCTTCGCAGCCTGTCCGCGTGGGGTAGCAGACCTGCTCGCGTCGGAACTACGTTTACTCGACATCACCGTGACGCGCGAGCATCCCGCAGGCGTGAGTTTCGTCGGTCCATTGGCGCATGCGTACGTCGCGTGCCTGCAGTCGCGGACGGCGAGCCGCGTGCTGCAGACCATTGCCACGGTGCCGCTCGACACGGTCGAGGCGATGTACGAGGCGCTGAAGGAAATTCGCTGGGAGGATCACCTCGCGCCGCAGGGAACACTGGCGATCGACGTCGTGGGTGAGAGTCCCGATTGGTTGCGCCACAGCCAGTTCGCGGCACAGAAAGCCAAGGACGCGATCGTGGACCGGTTCCGGGCGCGCACCGGCGAGCGGCCGTCGGTGGAGTTCGCGTCACCGGACCTGCGCGTGAGCCTGCGGCTTGCGCGCACGCATGCGACGGTCGGCATCGACTTGAGTGGCGACCCGCTGCATCGCCGGGGCTACCGGGTCTCCGGCGTCGAGGCGCCGCTGAAGGAGACGCTTGCCGCCGCGTTGCTGTTGCGTTGCGGCTGGCCGGAGATGGCCGCCCAGGGCGGTGGGTTCGCCGACCCGATGTGCGGTTCGGGCACGTTCGTGATCGAAGCCGCGATGATCGCCGCGGACTTCGCGCCCGGCCTGTTGCGGCGTCGTTTCGGATTCGAGCGCTGGTTGAAGCACGACGCGGCTGCCTGGACTTCGCTGCGCGAGGCTGCGCTCGAGCGTCGCAATCTCCCGGCGCTCGGTCGAGGCCGGTTCCGCGGCTTCGACCGGGACCAGTCCGCGGTCCGCGCGTCGATCGCGAATGCCAATCGCGCGGGCCTTGGCGACTACCTGTCGTTCGAGCGCCGCGACATCACGAAGCTGCCGCAGGCACAGGAGCCGGCCGGGCTCGTGCTGGTGAATCCCCCGTACGGTGCGCGACTCGAGGACGAGGAAACGCTCGCCGTTACATACGCCGACCTCGGTCACGCGTTGATCGAGCGTTTCCCGGGATGGGAGGCGGGCGTTTTCACCGGAAATCCGCCGCTCGGTAGGGCGCTGCGCCTGCGCGCCTACCGCGCGCACACGTTCTTCAACGGCCCGATCGAGTGCCGCCTGCTGCGTTTCGAACTGAAGCCCGAGACGGTCGAGCCGGATGCGGAAACCGCGCGTCGCGACCGCCTCGAGGCGGCGAAGGCCAGGCCCGGGGCCGAGATGTTCGCCAACCGGTTGCGCAAGAATGTCACTCGCCTGAAATCCTGGGCCAGGCGCGAGGACGTGGCCTGTTACCGCGTGTACGACGCCGACATGCCGGAGTACTCGTTCGCCATCGACATCTATGGCAACGACGAGCGCTGGGCCTGCGTGCAGGAGTATGCGGCGCCGCCAACGGTGTCGCGCGATGCGGCCCGCGGCCGTCGCGACGAAGCCCTGTCGGTGCTGCCCGAGGTACTCGGGCTGCCGCAGGAACGGATCGCACTGCGCGTTCGGCGGCGCCAGCGGCACGGCGAGCAGTACGAGAAGGTGGACAGTGAGCAGGTCTTTCACACAGTCCGCGAAGGGCGCTATCGCTTCCTGGTCAATTTCGCAGACTACCTGGACACCGGGCTGTTCCTAGACCACCGCATCACCCGGCGACGCATTGGTGAACTCGCGGCCGGACGGCGGTTCCTGAACCTGTTCGCCTACACCGGCACGGCGACGGTGCACGCCGTCGGCGGCGGGGCGACAGGTTCGACGACCGTGGACATGTCGCACACCTATCTCGACTGGGCGAAGCGGAACCTGGACCTGAACGGGCTTGCCGGGCCGAACCACGTTTTCGTCCACGCGGACTGCCTGGCCTGGATAGAGGCGCAGGCGCGGCCGGGCGGACAGCGCTATGGGCTGGTATTCGTCGACCCGCCGACGCTGTCGCGGTCGAAGCGCATGGAAACCGAGTTCGACGTGCAGCGTGACCACGTGCCGCTGCTGAAGCGGATCGGTGCGTTGCTCGAGCCCGGCGGCCTGATCCTGTTTTCCAACAATTACCAGCGTTTCCGTCTCGACACCGCGGCACTGGCCGACTTCGAGATCGAGGACCTGACGAGGGCTACGATCCCGGAGGATTTCCGGCGCAATCCGAAAATCCATGTTGCGTACCTGCTGAGGCACAAGGAGTGAGCGGATCCGTGGACATCTTCAAGACATTTACGCTCGAAAGCGCGCACCGGCTGCCAAACGTGCCGGCGGGACACAAGTGTGCCCGGGTGCATGGACACTCGTTTCGCATTGAGATCCACGTCAGTGGCCCGGTGGATGACCGTCTCGGCTGGGTGATGGATTTCGCCGACGTCAAGACCGCGTTCGATCCACTGTTCCAGCAGCTCGATCACCGCTACCTGAACGACGTGCCCGGTCTCGAGAACCCGACCAGCGAGAACCTCGCGCGCTGGATCTGGCGTGAGCTACAGCCCGTGCTGCCGCAACTCTCGCGGGTGGTGGTGCACGAGACCTGCACCAGCGGAGCGAGCTACGGGGGAGGCGACCTGTGATCGGTGGTTCGTCAGCCGCCAGCCGTTAATCGCTCTCTTTACAGCAGGTCTTTCAGCCGGAACCACAGCATCGCGAGCACCAGCGCAGGCGTTCGCAACGCCGGTCCGCCGGGGAAATCCCGGTGTTCGAGCTTCGAGAACATGTCGAAGCGCTCGGCCTGGCCGGCGATCGCCTCCGCGACCAGCTGGCCCGCCATGCCGGTGAGCGCGATGCCGTGGCCTGAGAATCCCTGCAGGTAAAAGACGTTCGGCGCGAGCCGCCCGAAATCCGGCGCGCGGCTCATCGTGATGTCGACATAGCCTCCCCACGCGTAGGCGATGCCGACGTCGGCAAGCTGCGGGAATACGGACAGCATTCGCGCGCGGGTGGCGCGTTGCGTGTAGGCGCGCTGGAGGCCGGAATAGCTCACGCGCCCGCCGAACAGCAGCCGGTGGTCCGCAGAGCGCCGGAAATAGTCCAGTACCCAGTTGATGTCGGTCACGGCCACGTTGTCGCGCATCAGCGCCTTCATGCGCGCCTCGCCTAGCGGTTCCGTGGCGACGATGTAGGTGCCCACGGGCATGATCCGCGCCCTGAGCTTCGCCGACACCTTCTCGTCCACGTAGGCGTTGCAGCACAGCGCGACGTGCTTCGCTCGTACGGACCCGCCTGCCGTGGCCAGGGTGACGGTGTCACCGTGATCGATCCGTGTGACCTGGCTGCCGTCGAATACCCGGGCGCCGGCGGTTTCCGCCGCAAGGGCCAGGCCCAGCGTGTAGTTGAGCGGGTGCAGGTGCCCACTGCGTGAGTCGTGCAGGCCGCCGATGTAGCGCCCGGTCGCCAGCAATTCGCCGATTTCGCCCCGGTCGAGCCAGGTGAGAGAGGTGTATCCATAGTCGCGCTCGAGTTCCTCGCGCCAGGCCTTGAGCTCGGTCTCGTGCCGTGGCTTGATCGCGGCGTGGACCTGGCCAAGATTGAGGTCGCAATCGATCGCATGCCTCGCGACGCGCAACTTGAGCAAATCCAGTGCCTCGACCGAGACGTCGAACATGCGTCGCGCGGTCTCGCGCCCGGCCTGCGCGATGAGCTTTTCCTGGCCCGAGGCATAGCCGAATAACGCCTGTCCGCCGCTTCGGCCCGAGGCGCCCCAGCCGATGCGCTGTCCCTCCAGCAGCACCACGCTGTATCCGCGCTCCGCGAGGTTGAGCGCGGTCGAGCAGCCAGCGATGCCGCCGCCCACCACGCAGACGTCCGCCGTCACGTCGCCGCGTAGCGGCTCACGCAACGGGGCAGGGTTGGCGGATGCGGCGTAATACGAGCGAACGTGTTGCATGGCTCAGCTCGTGGTCAGGTACCAGGAGTACTCGAGCGGCGACACGTACGAACGGAAATCCTGCAACTCGCCGCGCCGTGTCTGTGCGTAGAGACGTGCGAACTTCTCGCCGAGATATTCGCGGACGAACGAACTGCGCTCGAAGGCCGTGAGTGCCTCCGGCCAGCTGAGCGGAATCGTCGGCTCCGTGTCGCGGTAGGCGTTGCCCGCAAACACCGGGCCGGGGTCGAGCATCGAAGTGAGGCCGAGGTGCATGCCGGCCAGTACCATCGCCGACAGCAGGTAGGGATTCGCGTCGGCACCGGCGACGCGGTGCTCGACCCGGCGACTCTCGGGCGGGCCGTGCGGCACGCGGAACGCGACTCCGCGGTTGTTGACCGACCAGCTCGGGCTCAGCGGCACGTAGGCTTCGGACTGGAAGCGACGGTAGGAGTTCGCGGTCGGCGCGCAGACCGCCATCGTGTCGTTGATGGTGGCCGCGAGCCCACCGATGGCATGTGCCAGCGCCGGGCTGCCGGCCGGGTCGTCGGCGGCAAAGATGTTGTGGCCGTCCGCGTCCAACAGGCTCACGTGCAGGTGCGCGCCGCTGCCGGCGTGATCGCGGTAGGGCTTCGGCATGAATGTCGCTTCCATCCCGTGCTGCAGCGCGATGCCCTTGACCAGGCGCTTCAGGCGGATCGCGTGGTCGCAGGCGAGCAGCACGTCGTCCACGTGGTGCAGGTTGACCTCGAACTGTCCGGGCCCGTATTCGGCCAGCACGGTGCCGGTCGGGAGTTCCTGGGCCCGGGCTGCCGCATCGATTGCGGACAGCACCACGGAGTACTCGTCCAGTTCGGCCATCGAATTGATCTGTGTCTTGTGCTCCCGGCGACCGGTGAGAGGCTGGCGGGGTGGCTGGGCACGGCCATCCGGTGTGCGCTCTCGGTCCACGAAATAGAACTCGAGTTCGACGGCCACGACGGGACAAAGTCCCAGCTCGCGAAAGCGTACGGCAACCCGTTCCAGCGCGTGGCGCGGGTCGCCATGGAACGGTGTGTGATCGTGCTCGTACATCGCGACCTGCATCTGCGCGATTTCGCCGCCGAGCCAGGGCACGATCGCAAGCGAGCCCGGCACCGGCAGGCAGAGCCGATCGGCATCGCCCTCGTCGAAACCGAGGCCGGTGGCCTGCACGGTTCCGCCGAGCACGTCGAGTGCGAACATGGACGCGGGAAGCAGCAGCCCGTCACGGTGGACGCCTTCGAGTTCGGCGACCGAAACACGCTTGCCGCGCGGGATGCCCATCTGGTCCGGGAGCAGCAGGTCGATGGCGCGCACCTGCGGGTGGAGCGCAAGCCAGGCGCGCGCCTGCTCGTAATCGGCGAACTGAGGCATGTAACACCCGTTGTTTAGGATTTAGCGACGGTTTGTTCGCGCGCCGCGGCCGAGCATAGCCGCAGCCGGGCCGGGCCGGCAAGCAGGCCGCGGGGGAAGAATGAAAGCGCAACTGGCTGTTTGAGTGGGTTATTGGCGGTTTTTTTGCACTGCCTGGCGACGGCCACCCTGGGCCTGTGGTTTAATCCGGGTCGCACTCGTCCGGCGGTCCGGTTCGGGCTGTCTAGGATCTTAAACGTGGCTGAGCGCAAACCACTGATCGGCATTCCCGCGGACCGCCGAATCCTCGGGCCGCATCCTTTCCACTGCGTGGGTGAGAAATACATTCGCGCCATCGCGGATGCGGCGGACGCGGTGCCGGTGCTGATACCTGCGCTCGGCGACGAGGTGGACTTCGACGCGGTCCTCGCCGGCGTGGACGGCATCCTGCTTACCGGCAGCCCATCGAACGTCGAGCCGCATCATTACGCGGGCACCGCGAGCGACGCGGGAACGCTGCATGACCCGCACCGCGACGCGACCACGCTGCCGATGATCCCGCGGGTCGTGGAATCCGGAATGCCGCTGTTCGCGGTCTGCCGGGGATTCCAGGAGATGAATGTCGCCTACGGCGGCACGCTCTGGCAGAAGGTGCAGGAGCAGCCCGGCATGAGTGACCACCGCGAGGACAAGGACGCGCCGCTCGAGGTGCAGTACGCGCCGGTGCATGAGGTTGAACTGGTGCCGGGCGGGATCCTGCGCGGCCTGGCAGGCGCCGCGCGTGTGATGGTGAATTCGCTGCACTCGCAGGGAGTCGATCGGCTCGGGCCCGGCCTCGAAGTGCAGGCGCGTGCCCCGGACGGCCTCGTCGAAGCCTTCAGTGTGCGTTCGTCGCCGGGATTCGCGCTCGCGGTGCAGTGGCACCCCGAGTGGCAGGTAATGAAAAACCCGTTCTCGCGGGCCCTGTTCGCTGCCTTTGGCCAGGCAGCGAGGGCGCACGCAAAAGGAAATCGATCATGAGTACGCCGATCCAGCAATTCTTCAAGGAACACGGCATTTCCGAGGTCGAGGCCATCGTCCCCGACATGGCGGGCATCGCGCGCGGCAAGGTGATGCCCGCGATCAAGTTCGCCGAGGACGAGGGCATGCGCATGCCCGAGAGCATCTTCCTGCAGACCGTCACCGGCGAGTACCCGGCGGATGACCGCGCGATCAACCCGTCGGAGATCGATATCGTGCTGAAGGCCGACCCGGCCACGACACGTGTCGTGCCCTGGGCTCCTGAGCCCACCGCGCAGGTCATCCACGACAGCTTCTACCACGACGGCAGCCCGGTCACGATGGCACCGCGCTACGTGCTCAGGCACATCCTCGATCTCTATGCGCAGAAGGGCTGGAAGCCGATCGTCGCGCCAGAACTCGAGTTCTACCTGGTAGAGCCGAACATCGACGCCGACTACCCGCTGAAGCCGCCGATCGGCCGCTCGGGTCGTCCGGAAGTAGGTCGCCAGTCCTACAGCATCGCTGCGGTAAACGAGTTCGATCCGCTGTTCGACGACGTCTACGCCTTCTGCGAGGCGCAGGAGATCGAAATCGATACGCTGATCCACGAGGACGGCGCGGCGCAGATGGAGATCAACCTGATCCACGGCGACGCGATGTCGCTGGCAGACCAGGTGTTCATGTTCAAGCGCACGGCGCGCGAGGCGGCATTCCGCCACAAGATGTACGCGACGTTCATGTCGAAGCCAATGGCTCGCGAGCCGGGCAGCGCGATGCACATCCACCAGAGCGTGGTGGACGCGACGACCGGCAAGAACGTGTTCAGCGACAAGGATGGAAACCCAAGCCAGCTGTTCTTCGCACACATCGCCGGGCTGCAGAAGTACCTGCCTTCGGCGATGGCGCTGTTCGCGCCGAACGTGAACGCGTTCCGCCGCGTCATCCTGGGGCACCTGGCGCCCATCAATACGCAGTGGGGATACGACAACCGTACGGCCGGGCTGCGCGTGCCGATCTCCAACGCCGAGAACCGGCGCGTCGAGAATCGGCTCGCCGGCGCGGACGCGAACCCCTACCTGGCGCTGGCAGCATCGCTTGCCTGCGGGTACCTCGGCATGGTCGAGGGCCTGAAGCCGTCGGAGCCGGTCACCGGCAGCGCCTACGAACTGCCGTTCGGCCTGCCGCGCAGCCTCGAGGAATCCGTCCGCATGCTGCGCAGTTCCCGACCGCTGATCGACCTGCTGGGCGAGCGCTTCGTGCTGGCCTACACGGCTGTCAAGGAAAGCGAGCTCGACACGTTCCTCCAGGTGATCAGCTCATGGGAGCGGGAGCACCTGCTGCTGAACGTGTAGTCGGGACCAGCGTCGACCATTCGAGAGCCACCCTCCCATTCAGCCAAACGTCGACAACCTGCATGAAGAAAGCCACTCCCGATATCGCCGATCGCACCACCGCCGACTGGCAGGCACTCGACCGCCAGCACTACCTGCACCCGTTCACCGACTACAAGGCCCTGCAAGCCAAGGGGTCACGCGTGATCGTGAAGGCCGAAGGCGTGTACCTCTACGACTCGGAAGGCAATCGCATCCTCGACGGCATGTCGGGGCTGTGGTGCGTCAACGTGGGCTACGGCCGGCGTGAACTCGCCGATGCGGCGTACGCCCAGATGCTGGAGCTGCCCTACTACAACAGCTTCTTCCAGACGGCCCACCCGCCGGCCATCGAGCTGGCGAAGCAGCTCGTGGACCTGACGCCACCGCAATTCAACCGGGTGTTCTTCACGGGTTCCGGGTCGGAGGGCAACGACACGGTGGTCCGCCTGGTCCGGCGCTACTGGGACCTGCTGGGACAGCCGGAGCGCAAGGTCATCGTAAGCCGGCAGAACGCCTACCACGGCAGCACCATGGCGGGCGCGAGCCTCGGTGGCATGGCGTTCATGCACGAGCAGGGCGGCCTGCCGATCCCGGACATCGTCCACATCGCGCAGCCCTACTGGTACGGGGAAGGTGGCGACCTGTCGCCGGCCGAGTTCGGCCTGAAGGTCGCGCGCGAACTGGAACACAAGATCGACGAGCTCGGCGCGCATCGGGTGGCGGCCTTCATCGGCGAACCGATCCAGGGCGCCGGCGGCGTGATCATTCCGCCGGACACCTACTGGCCGGAGATCCAGCGCATCTGCGATCGCTACGGGATATTGCTGGTCGCCGACGAGGTGATCTGCGGATTCGGCCGTACCGGGCACTGGTTCGGCAGCAACCTGTACGGAATCCGGCCCGACCTGATGACCATCGCCAAGGGCCTGTCCTCGGGTTACCTGCCGATCGGCGGGGTGATGGTCGGTGACCGCGTCGCGGACGTGCTGATCGACAAGGGTGGTGAGTTTGCCCACGGCTACACGTATTCCGGGCATCCGGTGGCCTGCGCCGTCGCGAGCGCGAACCTGGCCCTGATCCAGCGGGAGAAACTCGTGTCGCGCACGCACGACGAGACGGGCCCCTACCTGGCTGCGAAGTGGCGCGAGATCGGCGAGCATCCGCTGGTGGGGGAGGCGCGCTCGATCGGCCTGATCGGTGCGATCGAGATGGTGCGGGACAAGAAAGGCCGCCGTTTCTTCGACAAGCGCGGCGAGGTCGGCAACATCTGTCGCGACTTCTGCTTCCAGAACGGCCTGATCATGCGGGCGGTGCGGGACACCATGATCATCGCGCCTCCGCTGGTGATCAGCCGGGAGCAGATAGACGAACTCGCCGAGAAGGCCTGGCGATGCCTCGACCTGACGCTCGCGCAGTGCCGGGCCGAGGGTCGGCTCTGACCAGTTCCCGGGTGGGGGGCGGAGCGAGGAGTCCGATTCCTTGTCCTGACCCTGCCCGGTGCGCTATACATGCGTTCAAGGGGATTGGCCTGCGGGCCACGTATTCGCAAGTCGACACAGCGAGGTAATACCACGATGAATTCCACCATTCGAGCCGGGCTCATAGGCCTGGCTGCAGCAATAGCACTCGCTGGCTGCGGCAAGAAGGACGACTCGTCTCCAGCTACCGCCTCCCAGGCTCCGGCTGCCGCCGCCCCTGTCGAGGAGAAGGTGGTCAACGTCTACAACTGGTCGGATTACATCGACCCGGCGATGCTCGAGGCCTTCACCAAGGAGACCGGCATCAAGGTCAACTACGACGTATTCGACAACAACGAGGTACTGCAGACCAAGCTGCTCGCCGGCAACACCGGCTACGACGTCGTGGTGCCGTCAGCCTCGTTCCTCGAACTGCAGATCAAGGCAGGCGTGTTCCAGAAGCTCGATCGTTCCAAGCTGCCCAACTGGCAGTACCTCGACAAGGACATCCTGGAGCGCGTGGGGCGCCATGACCCTGGCAACCTGTACGCGGTCAACCACATGTGGGGCACTGACGCGATCGGTTACAACGTCAAGAAAGTAAAGGCCATCGACCCCAATGCCCCGGTCAACAGCTGGAGGCTGATATTTGATCCCGCCGAGGTATCGAAGTTCAAGGGCTGCGGAGTCTCGGTGCTGGATGCCCCGGACGAAGTCGTCGCCGTCGTGCTCGCCTACCTCGGCCGTAACCCGAACAGCGAGAGCCTCGACGACCTGAAGGCCGCCGAAGACGTGCTGATGAAGATTCGCCCGTACATTCGGACGATCAACAGCTCGGAGTACATCAACGGCCTGGCAACCGGTGAACTGTGCGTCGTGATGGGCTGGAGCGGCGACATCCTGCAGGCCAAGTCACGTGCGGCAGAGGCCGAGAACGGCCCCGAGATTGCCTTGACGGTGCCGACGGACGGCACCGTCATCTGGTTCGACATGTACGCGATCCCGGCCGACGCGCCGCACCCGGACAATGCCCACGCGTTCATCAACTTCATGATGAAGCCCGAGGTGGCGGCCGCGAATTCCAACTTCGTGCACTACGCAAACGGCAATAAGGCATCGGTACCGCTGCTCGACCCGGCCGTGCGTGACGACCCGGGCGTTTATCCGCCGCCCGAGACGATGGCCAAGCTGTTCCCGAACCTGGCCCATACACAGGAGTTCACGCGCGAGCTGAACCGGACCTGGACCCGGTTCATGACCGGCAAGTAGGCACCCACGGGCATGGATCACGAGTGGGGCGGTCGGAGGAAAGTCTCCGCCCGCCCCACTTTCGTTTCCGGCCTGCACATGGCGCCGCTCCACTGAGGCATAACCGGGCCTGAGGGCCCCCGAATGACGGCTCAGGATCAAATGGCAATCTCACCGCGAGCAACCCAGCAGAAATTCGAACCGTGGACCGACCCGGACGCCCAGCCTTACGTCAGGATCGAGAAGATCACGAAGAAATTCGGTGAATTCGTCGCCGTCGACGACATCACGCTCGACATCTACCAGAAGGAGATCTTCTGCCTGCTGGGCGCATCGGGCTGCGGCAAGACGACGCTGCTGCGCATGCTGGCCGGATTCGAGCGGCCGACGGCGGGCCGCATCTACATCGACGGCGTGGACATGACCCTGATCCCGCCGTACGAGCGCCCGGTCAACATGATGTTCCAGTCATACGCGATCTTTCCGCACATGTCGGTGGAGCAGAACGTGGCGTTCGGCCTGCGGCAGGAGGGGATTTCCAGGGCCGAGACCGCGCGCCGTGTAGGCGAGATGCTGGAACTGGTGAAACTGGGGCAGTTCGCGAAGAGAAAGCCCCATCAGCTGTCCGGAGGCCAGCGCCAGCGCGTCGCACTCGCGCGGTCGCTGGTGAAGAAGCCGAAGCTGCTGCTGCTGGACGAGCCGCTCGCGGCGCTGGACAAGAAGCTCCGCGAGCATACGCAGTTCGAATTGATCAACCTGCAGGAGACACTCGGCGTCACCTTCATCGTCGTGACCCACGACCAGGAAGAGGCGATGACGCTCTCGAGCCGGATCGGGCTCATGGACCACGGCGACATCGTGCAGGTGGGAACGCCGAGCGAGATGTACGAATACCCGAGCTCGCGCTTCGTCGCCGAGTTCATCGGTTCGGTCAACACGTTCGAGGGACGCCTGATCGAGGATGAGCCGTCGTACGTGCGCATCAAGTGCGACGACCTGGAAGCCCCGATCTACGTGGACCACGGCGTGAGTTCTGCCCCGGGCGCGACGGTGTGGGCCGCTATCAGGCCGGAGAAGATCCAGGTCTCACGCGAGAAGCCGGGCACGCCGGATAACTGGGCTTCCGCCGTGGTGCGAGACATCGCGTACATGGGCGACATGTCCATCTTCCTGCTGAAGCTCGATTCGGGCAAGGTCGTGCGCGTCACGCAACCCAACGTATACCGCCATGCGGACGACCGCATCACCTGGGACGAGCGGGTGTACGTGTACTGGCGGGCTGAAAGCCCGGTGGTGGTGACGAAGTGAAGCGCTTGATGAAGCGCCTCGGGTTGACGGGGCAGGGCCTCGTCACGTCGATTCCGTACATCTGGCTGCTGCTGTTCTTCCTGGTGCCGTTCGTGATCGTGCTGAAGATCAGCTTCTCGACGGCGCAGATCGCGATGCCGCCCTATGCGCCGTTGCTGCACTGGGTATCGGACAAGGTCGTCCAGGTGCAGCTGGACTTCGGTAATTTCCTGTTCCTGGTCCAGGACAACCTCTATTGGAAGGCGTACCTGACCTCGATCGGGATCGCGCTCGTCTCGACGGTGTTCTGCCTGCTGATCGGCTATCCGATCGCGTATTCCATCGCGCGCAGCGACCCCTCCAAGCGCAACATCCTGATGCTGATGATCGTGCTGCCGTTCTGGACTTCGTTCCTGCTACGCGTATATGCGTGGATCGGCATCCTGAAGAGCAACGGCCTGCTGAACAATTTCCTGATCTGGCTCGGGGTGATCCACGAGCCGATCCAGATCCTGCAGACCTACACGGCCGTTTATATCGGCATCGTCTACTCGTACCTGCCGTTCATGATCCTGCCGTTGTATGCCAACCTCGAGAAGATGGACATCACGCTGCTCGAGGCGGCTTATGACCTTGGCTGCAAGCCCTGGCAGGCCTTCTACAAGATCACGCTGCCGCTTTCGGTGCCTGGCATCGTGGCTGGATGCCTGCTGGTATTCATACCCGCAGTCGGGGAATTCGTCATTCCGTCGCTGCTCGGTTCCCCGGGCATGCTGATGATCGGCAAGGTGCTGTGGACCGAGTTCTTCAACAACCGCGACTGGCCGGTGGCGAGCGCAGTCGCGATCGCGCTGCTGCTGTTCCTGGTGATCCCGATCATGTATTACCAGCGTGCGCAGGACGCAGAGGCGGGCGGAGGGCTGCACCGATGATGCAGGGCCGTTCGTGGTTTCGCGTGTTCGCGCTGGTCTTCGGGTTCGCGTTCCTGTACATCCCGATCCTTTCGCTGATCGTGTTCTCGTTCAACGAGTCGAAGCTCGTGACCGTGTGGGCGGGATTCTCGACGAAGTGGTACGGTGAACTGCTGGGTAACCAGCAGATCCTGGGCGCCGCATGGCTCAGCCTGAAGATCGCCGCGCTGTCGGCGACGCTCGCGGTCGTGCTCGGGACGCTCGCCGGCATGGTGCTCGCGCGCTTTGGGCCGTTCAGGGGCCGCACGCTGCTGTCCGGGCTCACGACCGCGCCGCTGGTCATGCCCGAAGTGATCACCGGCCTGTCGATGCTGCTGCTGTTCGTGACCATGGAGCAGTTGATCGGCTGGCCGGCCGGACGCGGCATGACGACCATCGTCATCGCGCACATTACGTTCACGATGTCCTTCGTGGCGGTCGTCGTGCAGTCGCGGCTCGCGCAGATGGACGACTCGCTCGAAGAGGCGGCGATGGACCTGGGCGCGCGTCCGGCCAAGGTGTTCTTCCTGATCACGCTGCCGATCATCGCCCCGGCCCTGATGTCCGGATGGCTGCTCGCCTTCACGCTCTCGGTCGACGACCTGGTGATCACCAGCTTCGTGGCGGGGCCGGGCTCGAGCACGCTGCCGATGGTCATCTTCTCGAAGGTGCGCCTCGGCGTGAGCCCGGACATCAACGCGCTCGCGACAATTCTCGTCTCCGTCGTCGCCGTCGGCGTGGTCATTGCGGGTGTCATGATGAGCCGCCAGCAGAAGGCCAGGGATCGTGACGCGCAGATGGCGCTGGCGGCGAACCAGCAGATGATCGAGAGCATGAAGAAGGGTTGACCCGGGATGAAGGAGACGCCGATCCTTGCATTCGACGTCGGGGGCTCTTTCGTCAAGGCCGGGCTGGTGAATCCGGAATCCGGTGCCGTCGCTGGCGCGGTGCTGCGACGGCCAACTCCGCTAGGAGCCACTCCAGTGGACGTGATCGACCTGCTCGCCTCGATGGCGGGCGAGTTGCCGTCCAACGGCACGGTAGGCGTGGCATTCCCTGCAGTCACTCGGCACGGCACGGCCTGGACTGCGGCCAACATCGACACCCGCTGGATCGGCACCGATGCGCAGGGACTGCTTGGAGCGCGGATCGGCCGTCCAGTGGCGTTTCTCAACGATGCCGATGCCGCCGGCCTGGCGGAGATGACGCTGGGCGCCGGCCGCGGACGCGGTGGCACGGTGATGGTGCTGACGCTCGGCACCGGTATCGGCACTGCGATCTTCGTGGACGGCCACCTGCTCCCGAACACGGAACTCGGGCACCTCGAGGTGCGCGGCATGGAAGCGGAACACCGGGCCTCCGCCAAGGTGAAGGCCGACCTCGGCCTCGGGTGGGACGAGTGGGCGGCGGCAGTCAACGAAGTGCTCGCGGCCTACCACCGGCTGCTGTGGCCAGACGTTTTCGTCGTCGGCGGTGGCGTGACCGAGAACTGGGAGATGTTCGGTCCGCTGCTCGAGAGCCGTGCGGAAATCGTGCCGGCGCACTTTCGCAACGAGGCAGGCATCATTGGCGCGGCGATGGCGGCGGCGCACGCTGGCTCCGCGCCGTGACGCATCCGGCGATCGAGTCGAAGCTGCCGCGTGTCGGCACCACGATCTTCACCGTGATGTCACGGCTCGCGGCCGAGTGCGGCGCGATCAACCTGTCGCAGGGCTTCCCCGACTTCGATCCGCCGGCGCGCCTGGTCGACCTGGTGGCGATGCACATGCGCTCGGGCCACAACCAGTACGCGCCGATGGCGGGCTGGCCCGCGCTCTGCGAGGCGATCGCAGGAAAGGTTCGCGACCTGTACGGGCGTGAGGTATCGGCGACCGACGAGGTCACGGTCACTTCGGGCGGGACGGAGGCGCTCTTCTGCGCGATCCAGGCCGTCGTGCGGCCCGGCGACGAGGTGATCCTGCTCGAGCCTGCCTATGACTCATATGAGCCGGCAGTCGAGCTGGCCGGCGGCCGGGCGGTGCGCGTGCCGCTGCAGTCGCCGATGTTCTCGGTTGACTGGGACCGCGTCGCGGACGCAGTCACGCCGCGCACGCGCCTGCTGGTCGTGAACTCGCCGCACAATCCGAGCGGAGCGGTCTGGACCGGGGCCGATCTCGATGCGCTCGATATCATCCTGGGCCGGACGGACGCATACGTGCTGTCGGACGAGGTCTACGAGCACATGGTGTTCGACGGGCGGGAACATGCGAGCGTGCTCGGTCGGGAAGCGCTGGCCGCGCGAAGCTTCGTGGTGTCGTCTTTCGGCAAGACATATCACGCCACCGGCTGGAAGGTCGGATACTGTGTCGCGCCCGCGGCGCTGACCGCCGAATTCCGCAAGGTGCATCAGTTCGTGCAGTTCGCGGTTGCCACGCCGATCCAGGCGGCGCTGGCGGATTTCCTCGCGGAGTGCCCGACACACCACCTCGGGCTGTCCGCTTTCTACCAGGACAAGCGTGACCACTTCTGCCGCCTGCTTGCGCAAACCCCGCTCAGCTTCGAGCCGACGGCCGGGACCTATTTCCAGCTCGCCGGATATTCCGCCGTGAGCGACTCGACCGATGTCGAGTTCGCGCGCTGGCTCACCCGCGAAATCGGCGTCGCCGCGATACCGGTCTCGGTGTTTTCCACACATGTTTCGACCGCACGGGTCGTGCGATTCTGTTTCGCAAAGAACGAATCGACGCTCGAGGCCGCCGGCCAGAGGTTAAGGAGGTTGGGACGATGAATTCACACCTGCGCGTCACCCTGGTCCAGTCGGAAATTGCCTGGGAGGCACCGGCCGCGAATCGGCACCGGCTTGCGGAGCACTTCCGCGGGCTTGCAGGACACACGGACCTGATCGTTCTCCCGGAGATGTTCTCGACGGGATTCAGCATGGATGCCGGGACGCTCGCCGAGTCCATGAATGGACCGACGGTCGGGTGGATGCGCGAGGAAGCGGCGGCGATGGGCTGCGTGATCACCGGCAGCCTGGTCGTCAGCGACCAGGGCCGTCATTTCAACCGTCTCGTGTGGGCCCGCCCGGATGGGTCGCTGGCACACTACGACAAGCGGCACCTGTTCCGGATGGCCGACGAGCACACTCACTACGCGGCAGGCGGATCGCGCCTCACGGTCGAGCTCAAGGGCTGGCGCGTGTGCCCACTCATCTGTTACGACCTGCGCTTTCCAGTCTGGAGCCGCAGCCGCGGTGATTACGACTTGCTGCTCTATGTCGCGAACTGGCCGGCGCGTCGTGCGCGAGCCTGGGCGGCGCTGCTCCGGGCACGCGCGATCGAGAACCTTTGCTACGTCGTGGGTGTTAACCGCATCGGCCGGGATGGCAATGCAGTCAGCTACGCCGGCGACAGCGTCGCGCTGGACTTCCACGGGAAGCCGCTTTCGAGCGAAGGAGGCGGTGACCGGGTCGAGACGGCCGTGCTCGACATGGAATCGCTCCGGGCCTATCGCGAGAGCTTCCCGGCGGACCTCGACGCCGACGCGTTCGAGATCAAGTGAAGAAGCGCACGCGGGTCACGCACCTGCCGGGCGTCAGCCTGCCGCCCGACAACCGGCCGCTGGTCGCGCCGATCTACCAGTCGGTCAAGTTCACGTTCGACGACGTTGCCGAGACGCAGAAGTATTTCGCGCACCAGCGGGACGGATTCTATTACTCGAGGGTGTCCAACCCGACGCTCCAGCAGCTGGAGCAGGCGCTCGCGAGCCTGCAGGACCGCGACGCATGCCTGCTCACGGCCTCGGGAATCGCGGCGATCTCGACGACGCTGCTGGCGCTGCTGAAGGCCGGCGACCACGTGGTCTATTTTGCGGAGTCGTACCAGCCGACCCGCGCGTTCATTCGCCGGACGCTCGGGCGCTTTGGCGTCACGGCGACCATGCTCTCGGTAACCGACTACGTTGCGCTCGAGCAGACGCTCGCGGGCAGCCCGACGCGGCTGGTGGTGTTCGAATGCCCGACGAACCCGGTGCTGAAAGTCGCCGACCTGGAGCGCGTCACCGCCATCGCACGCAGGCACGGTGCGCTCACGCTGCTCGATAACACGCTGGCGGGCCTTCACAACCACGGCCAGTACGACGTCGATCTCTATGCACACAGCCTCACCAAGTTCGCGTCCGGCCATGGCGACGTGATGGGCGGCGCGGTCATCGGGCGCAGCGATCTGATCGAGTCGATGCGTGACGATTTCACGCACCTGGGGCCGACACTCGATCCGCACGCCGCTTATCTGCTGCTCCGGGGCCTGAAGACCTATTTCGTGCGCTGGGATTGCCAGTGCCGCAATGCAGCACGTGTCGCGGAATTCCTGTGGGATCACCCGGCGGTCGCGCGAGTTCGCTTTCCGGGCCTGCCTTCGGACCCGGGCCACGCGCTCGCAAAGCGTCAGATGGACAGTTTCGGCACGATGGTCACTTTCGATCTCGCCGCGGGCCTCGAGGCTGGCACCCGCTTTTGCGAGGCGCTCGAGCTCTTCGAGCTGACCTCGAGCCTGGGCTCGACAGAGTCGCTGGTGGTGCCGCCCGCCCTGCAGCAGCCGCGCGGATTTACGCCGGAGCAGAATGCGTGGTCCGACATCGGGCCAGGTACAGTGCGTCTCTCGGTCGGAATCGAGGACACGGACGACCTGGTCGCCGATCTCAGGCAGGCTCTTGCTCTGTTATGATCGGTTTCCAAGGGACGGCAAGGTCCGCGTCGGTCTATCATGGACGCCAAAGACCTCGGGGCAGGGTATCGACTGGGTGACTGGGTCGTTGAACCGCGGCTCGGACGCATCTCCAGTGGCGAGCGCTCCCGCGCCCTTGCTCCCCAACATGCACGCATCCTGCAGGTCCTGGCCGCGAACCACGGCGAAGTAGTGGCTCGCCGGACGCTTCTCGAGCATGCGTGGCCCGGCGAGCCGGCCACGGATGAAATGCTGCGTACCGCAATGCGGGAACTGCACGCCATGCTCGGCGACACACGCGATGCGCCGCGCTACATCGTCAAGGTGGCACGGGTCGGGTACGCGTTGATCGCGCATTTCGAGCTGCTCGGAGAGGCCGGCAAGCCCAGGACTCCGATCAATCCAGCCGTTGTCGCAAGAACGGGCCGCGGCGTAGCCGGCGTGCAGGGCTTCGCGGTCGAGCTGCGCCGCCGGCACGTCTTCAGGGTGCTGGGCAGCTACCTCGTCGGCATGTTCATCCTGCTGCAGGTCGCCGAGATGACCTTCGAGCCGCTGCACCTGCCCGGCTGGTGGATGACCGCTCTCACGATCCTCGCCGTAACCGGCATCCCGATCGTCGGCATCCTTGCATGGGCCTACGAGATCACACCGGCCGGAATCGTGCTGGACTCAGGCGCTCCGGGACGGATGCGGCTTGCTAAGCCCCGCAGGGCCATTGCGCCGTGGCTGGTGGCCGGTGTCGCGCTGATGGCGGGCGTGACGGGGTTCGCCTGGTGGCGCTCGATCGACCAGACGGACCAGAAGGTGACTGCGGCCACCGTGCCCGCCGAGCGCTCGATTGCGGTGCTGCCGCTGGTGGACATGACGTCGGGCGGCGAGAGCGGTTACATCGGCGACGGGTTCGCGGAGGAGATTTCCGCGCAGCTCGCCCAGATCCCGGGCCTGCGCGTCGCAGCGCGGACCTCGGCATTCGAGTTCAAGGGCAAGAGCGAGGACGTGAAGAAGATCGGTGCCGCGCTCGGTGTGCGCAACGTGCTCGAGGGCAGTGTGCGCCGCGACAAGGACAAGCTGCGTGTCACGGTCCAGTTGATAGACGCCATCACCGGCTATCACGTGTGGGCCGGGACCTACGACCGTGACTGGGCGGACGTGATCGCCATCCAGGACAATATCTCGCGCGCCATCACCCAGGCGCTCGAGATCGTGTTGACGCCGGAAGAGGAGCGCGTCCTGAAACGCAAGGAGGTGTCCAACCTGGAGGCCTACGACGTCTACCTTGCCGGTGTCTCGGCATTTCGCGCGGCAGGAACGCTGGGCGAATTCGACAAGGCCGGCGCGCTGTTCCGCAAGGCACTGGATCTCGATCCCGACATGGCGCGCGCCTATGCGGGACTTTGCGGGGTCGATTTGAGCCGCTACGAGCGCACCGGGGCAACCGACCAGGTGGCGACGGCCGAAGCCATGTGCCGCAAGGCGCTCAAGCTCGAGCCGGACCGCGCCGAGACCGAAATCGCGCTCGGCCAACTCTACCTGGCGAGCGGCCGTCACGAGCAGGCGGAGGCGGTCTTCTCGAGGCTGGCCGAGAGCCGACCGATGGATGCGGGCGTCAGGATGGGACTTGCGGAGGCACTGGAGCGCCAGGGTCAACGCGAAGATGCCGAGCGCAGCTACCGGAGTGCAGTCGGGATCGATCCAGCGTACTGGCGCGCTCACGTCGGCCTCGGAAATTTCCTGCTGGGAGCAGGTCGTATCCCGGAGGCGATCGTCGAGTATCGAAAGGCAGCCGAGCTTGCACCGAGAAACGCATCTGCGATCAACAATCTCGGCGCGGCTCTGCTGATGGATGGCCAGTTCGACGAGGCCGTGCGGACGTTCGAGCGGTCGCTGGCCATCGAACCCACGCGCAGTGCATATTCCAACCTCGGAACGCTCTATTATTATCTGGGACGATTCCCGGACGCCGTAAGGCAGTACGAGAGAGCCGAAGCACTTGCCTCGACCGATCACGCCGTGGTGAGCGCGCTCGCCGATGCGCTGTGGCACGTGCCCGGCCGGCGTCCGGAAGCGGTCGAGCTGTATAAGCGCGCGGGCAGTCTCGCGGACGCCAACCTGAAGGTCGATCCGACCGACGCTGCGGTGTGGGCCATGCTCGCCTACTATCGTGGGCGCGGCGGGGACCACGGGGACGCTCGTACTGCGTTGGCCCGCGCGGAAATTCTTGGTGGGAAGAACATGAACGCCCAGGTGTACATTGCCCTCGCGCATGCCGACCAGGGTGACCTGGACACAGCCGCCGAGGCTGTCGCGCGCGCAGAGAAGCTCGGCTACCCCCGGAGACTGCTGCTGGCGGATCCGCAACTCAAGCCGCTGGCCCGAAAGAAGTCCTGATGCTGACCAGGCACTCTGGCTTCAGCCCGTTCGAGCGCCTGCTGACACTTTTCACCCGCGTTCGGCCGGGGGAAGGTCGATGCCTGGCGATGTTTGCGTCGCACGCATTCCTGGTGCTCTTTTCCTACCAGATCGTGAAGGCCCTGCGCGAAGCCTTCATGCTCACCAGGTTCTCGGCGGAGGTGCGCGCCTACGCGGTGGCGGTCATTGCGCTGGTGCTGATGCTGCTGGTTCCCGTGTACGGCGCGGTGCGCCGCCGGCTGGACGGGGCGCGGCTGCTCAAGGCGGTGACGCTTTTCTTCGCGGCGACGATGCTGCTGTTTGCCCTGGCGGCCTGGGCGCAGCTGTCGATCGCATTCGTGTTCTTCGTCTGGGTGAGCATCTACGGCGTGATGATCGCCTCGCAGTTGTGGGCGTTTGCGGCCGACACGTTCAACCTGAAGAGCGGCCAGCGGCTCTTCCCGGTCATCATGGTGGGAGCGAACCTCGGGGCGCTGTTTGGCGCGAAGTGTGCGCAGCTTGCGGTCTCGGCGTTGACCCCGGTGGGACTGATGCTGGTCGCCACGCTGGCGCTGCTCGCAACGATGGCGTTGCCGGGACCCGCGGACCGAGCCGTGCCGGACGGGTCACGCGCGATCGCCGCGGAGCATGGCAAGCCGGTTCCCAGGCTGCTCGGAGGAATCGGCCTGGTGCTGCGCGACAGCTACCTGAGATTGATCGCGTTGCTCGTCGTGCTGCTCAACTGGATCAACACCACGGGCGAATTCATCCTGGCCGACTTCGTCCAGCGCGATGCGGCGCGGCAGGCGATCGCGAGTGGAGGGGCGCTCGATCCCGGCACGATCATCGCCGCCTTCTACGGCAACTTCCAGTTCTGGGTAACGCTGGTCGGCCTGTCGATCCAGTTGTTCCTGGTCGCGCGCATTTATCGCATCTTCGGTGTGCGCGGCGCGTTGCTGATCCATCCAGCGGTCGTGGCGATCGGGTACGGGCTGCTGGCGATGGCACCGATACTGGGCGGCTTCGTGCCGATCTTCACGCTGGTGCGGCTGGTCAAGATCGCAGAGAACGCAACTGACTACTCGCTGATGAACACCACGCGGCAGGCGCTGTTCCTGCCGGTTGACCGGGATGCCAAGTACGAGGGCAAGACCGCGATCGACACATTCTTCTGGCGATTCGGCGACCTGATCCAGGCCGGCGTGGTGTTCGCGGGAATCAACTGGTTCGGCTGGGCGACACCGACATTCGCGTTACTGAACCTGCTGCTCGCGCTGGTGTGGGTGGGTCTCGCGGCGAGAATCGGGCGCGAGTTCGGGCGCAAGGCCAAGGAGTGCGTCTTCAACGTGGCACCGGAGGCGTGTCGCGCAATCGGCGACGTCGACTATGTCCCGGGACAGGCGTTCCAGCACACGGTAGCGGAAGACGCTTTCGTGGATTCCGACCCTGGGGATGTGCTGCGACTATCGGCGCGGCTGTCGGATGGCAGTCCTTTGCCGGGCTGGTTGCGCTTCGACGAAAAGCTGCACCGCTTCGAAGGCCGCCCGCCGGAGGGCTGCACGACATTTTTCACTGTCACCGTCGTCGCGAGTGATGTCGATGGCCTCACGGCCAGCAGCAGTTTCGAGTTGCGCGCGACGGTGACGCACGGCAGCTGAGGCCGGCGCCTCGGGGCCCGGCTGCGGGTCCGGTCAGTTCGAGCTTCGGGCCAGCTCGAGGATCCTGTCGCGGCGCGCGAGAAGCGCCTTGATCTCCTGATCACCGACCCACTTTCCGATCGCCGATTTCACCACGGCGGCGTCGAGTTGCCTGAGCCGCGACTGCATTTCCGGGCCGGTCCTGGCGAGCGCTGCCTCGAGCTGCGGCGGCAGTTTTGTCGTCGTGCCGAACGCAGAACCGTGGCCGCTCAGGATCAGCGACATCCCACGCGCCTGCATGGACGGGTCCAGGTCGTAGAGATAGCGGTCCTGCGTACGCGCCTGGTTGCCTATCAAGGCATCGAACGCATAGGCGAGCTGGAACTGCGCGTTCAGGTCGCAATAGCCACCTGGCGACAGCCGTGCCGGCACGGCCGCCAGGGACAGCGGCCGCCGGATCGGGGATTGGCCGGGCGCGTTCGAAATGGCCTGGCAGGCGAGGCCGGCGGAGGTTCCGGCCGATGCGTTCTGCCGATCCTGCTGGCTGGCCCAGGCGGCGGGCCTGCCCTGCAGTACACCGCTTGCGCCGTCGTAGGACCGGGCAACGGTCGCCGGCACGAGGCCGAGCCTGAGCAGGCGGTCCAGTGCATAGGCCGCAAGCTCACGGTCGGCAACCTCCGTTGACGTCGCTTCGAAGGCCGCATCGACGCCGCGCCCGTCGCGGGTCACGCGCACCCGAAGCACGCCCGGGCCGCAGGTCTCCGTCGTCTCGACCTGGCCGTCGCGGAGAATCGCGGCGACGGTGTCCTCGTCTATCAGCGGCGAACTCAGGTACAGCGGCTCGGCCGGCAGGTTTGCAGGTGCCACGGTCGGGTTTGCATACGCGACACGCGAGCCCGAGGCGTCGGAAATGAGCGCAGCGGGACGGCCGTGGTAAACGGCATTGTTCATGCCGGCGTCGAGCTTCACGACCGCGCCGTCGAACCGCGACACGACAGTCCCGCTTCGCGCAACCGTGTGCCCGACGACGACACGCCTTGCGCCGGTCCTCTGCAGGAACGGGCGCAGCACGTCGGCCTCGGCGCACTCGTTGCAGAGCGCCGCGCCGCGGTACCAGTTGGGCCCGTCCGAGCCGATCAGCGGATCGTCATCCGCCTGCACGAACCTCGCGACCTGGGGGGTCAGCGCGGACTTCGCGTCGCCCGCAGGCAGCGCGTCCAGGCGCGCCTGCGCGTTCTGCGCGCGCTTCGCATAAGG
The DNA here is from genome assembly GCA_963732375.1 of uncultured Gammaproteobacteria bacterium. Taxonomy (GTDB): domain Bacteria; phylum Pseudomonadota; class Gammaproteobacteria; order Steroidobacterales; family Steroidobacteraceae; genus RPQJ01. The sequence continues at coordinate 354,070 of CAVSZE010000015.1, read as the reverse complement.
ATCCTCGATTACCAGCAGCCCGGCTTCGTTGAGCGGCGCCTCGGCCGAGAGGTAGGCGTTCACGGCAGCCGCGTAGTCGCGGTCGAGTTCGGCGATGCTGCGGTTGCCCAGCACGAGCGAGGGGCCGCCGTGCATATAGACCGTGTCGTTCACGACGATGGCGGCCGGTTGCGCCAGCAGCCACTTTCCGTATTGGCCGTCCGGCCCGAGCAGCCTGCGCTGCCCGAAGTAACCCGGTGGAAAAAGCTTGTCGAAGTCGGCCTCCGTGCGGCCCGGCTGGCGCGCGAGGAACTCCTTGCGGCGCGCTTCGCGAGTCGCAGGATCCTCGTCGCCGATGTAGGCGGCGAATTCCCCGCGGATGGCGTAGCGCAGGTCGCCGAGCACGTTCATTGCTTCGTGGTTGCCGACCACGACATGCACCTGCCCGCCGGCAGCCGCGGCTTCCGTCTGCAGGCGCATCAGCAGGTCCATGACCTTGCGCGAGTCGGCGCCGCGGTCGAGCAGGTCGCCGAGGCTGACGAGGTGCGTCTTGCCCGCCGACCAGCGCAGCTCGGCGTCAATGACGTCCTGCGACTGCAGCAGGGCCGTGAGCTCCGAGTAGGCACCGTGGACGTCCGCGAAAGCGACTACGCGCTCGACGCCTTTCCACTCGACCTGCGCGGCCACGGTTGCCGGCGCAAACGGCGAGGTCAACGCGACCGATGCAAGCAGGACACGTGAAAATCGCATCACGCGCAATAGGCGGTTTCGAATGCCTGGTTCGCTCATGCTGGGGGGTCCTCAGTAGGTCTTCAACTGGCCGCTGTCCACCATGTCGAGCAGGCGCTGGCGGTTGCGCCAGACCCGTTCGATTTCAGGCTTCGTCAGGCCCATCTGCAGCACCGCGCCGTCCCGTCGCACGCCGCGAATCGTCGAGAGACTCGCGCCGAACGGCGCAGCGACGAAGTGACCGTCCTCGAGCGTCCACTGCGCGACGACAGCAAGCCGCTGCAGCTCATCGAATGTCATGGCGCGAAGTCGCCCAACCGTGGTGGCTGGCAGGCTGTCCACGCGCATTTCCGCCCATTTTCGTCCACGGTCGCTGTCGGCCGCCGCAAACGCGACACCATTGTCCACGGCAAAGACACGGGGACCGGTCTCCGACTTTGAAATTAGGAAATTGCCGACGTTGGAGTCGCCATGCTCGATGAGAAACGTGAGGACGTTCATCTGGCCCACCGCGCGCGCGTATGCCAGGTCCGTCGCGTAGAGCGTGGGAACATAGACGTCGGCAATGACTTTCACGTCCTGCAGCCAGTACTGCAGCACGGCCAGCGCCTCGTCGGCGCCGCTGAAGGTGCGCTTCACTCCCGGGGAGTACTTCTCGAATTCCTTCAGCGCCAGGAATCGGGCTGCCGTTGGCGGGACGACGTACTCCGCCGGGTCCAGGAACAATGCCTGCAGCTGGTAGGCGGCGAGATCGTAGCGGGGCTGGTTGTTGAATGAATCGGCGCCGGGTTCGGCCTTGCGCAGCTTCACGCGGATCGGCGGCTGGCCGTCGAACGACACCTCGGCTTTCAGCGTAATGTCGCCCTTCGCCTTGGGGCGGCTGATTTCCGCGCTGACGATCGTGAACGGGTCCTGCGCCAGCATGCGCTCGAGTTCGGGTACAGGGAGCGTGATGTTGGCGTCCTGGGCCTGGCTGGCGCCAGCGCAGGCGATGAACATCAACGCTGAAACGGCGGATAGCGCACGCATCGATTTCACCTCATGTGGCCAACACTGGCTGCGGCAGCCGCCTACCGCCAGGCCAATAGCCGGAGTGACCGGCTCTACACAGCCCCAACCGTACTACCCGGCTCAGTCGACGGCAAACAGCGCGATCCGATTCCCGTCCGCCTCGAAGTGCCCGATCGGCCTGGCCTGCATGTCGCCGCATTCCTGGACCGCGGACTCGAATCGGTCGGCGCGGTTCTCCTTCATCGCATAGACGGTGTTTTCCCGATTCGCCAGTTCCGAGCACAGGTCTTCCTCGACGGCGAACTTCGCGTAGGGGTCGCGGCTCGCGCCGAGCTGGACGCCTTCGATCGGGACGTCGAGGTACAGGTAAATTCCGTAGAACGGCCGCATTCCGACGAACACGATTTCGTCGATGCTGTTCGGGTCGACGATCCGGCGCATCGCCGCAGAAATGTCGCGACCGTCGCGGTTTGCGTGAACGTGCCCAGCCACACCCTTGAGTGTGAGCAGCACGATCGCGGTCAGGCCCGCGACTGCCGCGAGCCTACGGGCGCTGAGCCAGTCCCACTTCGCAAGCGGGCGCGCCAGGATCAGCGCGAGCGGAACGAACAGCGGCAGCACGTAGAGCTGCAGCCGCGAACGCGCGAGGCAGAAGACCGCGAGCGGCAGCAGCAACCACCACGCAAGCAACAGCCAGTCGCGGTCGCGCGCCGCGAACCTTGCGCGGAAATCGGACCAGGCGCGCCGGGGTCCGCCGGCGGCGACCAGCGCCATCGGCCACCATGGCAGCGCGCCGAACAGGAACACCCGGCCATAGACCAGCAACGCTCCATACCATTCCGCATTGCGGTTATGGGCGTCGGTGAACACCCGGTCGTAGACCTCGTAGCCGAGGAGATATCCAAGCCTCGACGGGTCCTGGGCTATCACGATGCCGAACCAGGTGAAGGCCACCACGGCAAATGTGAGCAGTCCGAGCGGATCGAACAGGCGGGGCAATGCAGCGCGATCGTGGAATGCCAACATCACGATCATCGCCAGCAGTGGCAGCAGCCCGGGCGGTCCCTTGGTCATGAAGACCAGGCCCCAGGCGAGCCACATCAGGCGCACCCAGCGGCGGTCAGCCGGGCTGCTCCAGGGGCCCGCGCGTACGAATGCGTACATCGCCGCAGTCTCGAAGAACACCAGCAGCACGTCCGCGGAGACCACGTTGGCGCCCATGAACGGCGCCAGCGAAAGCCCGTACACCAGCGCCGGCAGCCATGGCTTTGCCGGGCAGAATCGTCGCCCGAGTCCGAAGACCAGCAGGCCGGTGCCGACGAACGCCAGCGCCCCAGGCAATCGCGCGGCCCATTCGTTGCGGCCGAGCGTCGCGAAACTCGCAGCCAGCGCCCAGTAGACGAGCGGCGGCTTGGTCAGGTGCGCGTGTTCGCCGTCGATGGTGGGTACCAGGTAGTCGCCGCTCTCGAGCATGTGAAGCCCGGCGGACGAATAGCGGCCCTCGTCCGGCTCCCAGATGGCGCGGGTTCCCTGGAACGTGAAGGCGAGGACTACGAACAGCACGAGCAGCCAGGCGGGCGGGCAGCCTGTCTTCTCCATGTTCATATCATGCTGCTGAATACGCGTACGCGGTGCTTGTGGTAGGGCAGGACCTCGAGCAGGTCTCCTTCGCGCAGCCGCTGCTGGATGCCGCGCCACCACTCGGCGGTCAGGATCTCGCGGTGCGCTTCCAGGAATATTCCTTTCAATTCAGCATCGAAGCCCAGGAAGTTGATGAACGTCTCCGGGAACACGTCGTTGTCGCCGACGTAGTACCAGGTTTCGCTGCGCATTTCGTCCTCATCGTGCCGCGCCTGAGGGATCTCCCGGAAGCGGCAGTCCGTCACCAGGCACAGTTCGTCGTAGTCGTAGAAGATCACTCGACCGTGGCGGGTGACACCGAAATTCTTGAGCAGCAGGTCGCCGGGAAAGATGTTGGTGCCGGCCAGGTCGCGAATCGCCTGCCCGTAGTCGAGCACGGCTTTTACAGCCTGGTCGCGGGTCGCGGTGCGCACGTAGAGATTGAGCGGCGTCATGCGGCGTTCGACGTACATGTGGCCGATCACCAGCTGGTCGCCCTCGTCGTGCACTGTGCTCGAGGTTTCGGTGAGTAGTTCCTCGAGCAGTTCCGGCGAGAAGCGTGATTTTGGCAGCTTTACCAGCCTGAATTCCTGCGCGTCCACCAGTCGGCCCGCGCGATCGTGCTTGAATACGAGGTCGTATTTTTCGAGCACGTCCTGGCGCTGGATATTCTTCTGGTAGGGGAACTTGTCGCGAATCAGCTTGAAGACCACGTCGAACGAGGGCAGCGTGAAACAGACCATGACCAGGCCCTTTTCCCCGGGTGCCAGGTCGAACTGGTCGTCGGAATGCTGCAGGTGCCGGAACAGTTCGCGGAAGCGCTCCGTCTTGCCCTGTTTGGCGCGCCCGAGCACCGTGTAGAGCTCGCTCACCGGCTTCAGCGGCAGGATCTGCTTCAGGAACTTCACTACCTCGCCGACGTGGGCGAGATCGACGTGGAAGTACGAGCGACTGAAGCTGAACAGCACGCTGACAGTGCCCTGTTCGAGCATGATGGCGTCCACCAGCACGCCGCTGTCCTGGTTGCGGAGTGCCACCACGAAAGGCAGCGTCCAGCCGCGCCCGCTGATGCGGCCGACCAAGTACGCGCGGGTCATCTGGTAGAAGACTTCCTTGATGACCTCGAGCTGCTCGATCGTGCGCCGCTCGCCACCCGAGTCCAGCGCCGCCTTGATCTCGTCGGCAACGCGCCGAACGCTCAGCTCGAAATCGCGATACGGTGTGCGGAAGCGGAAGTCGGCCAGCAGCTCCTCGACCAGCAGGTCAACCGAGCCGCGATTGGCGTAGACCTTGGTCTCCACGTTCGTAGTGACGCTGCCGAGCGGGTCCATGTCGAGCGCGACGAACTCGACGGCCGGGTCGACGCCCGAGGTGTCGAACGTGGTGCGCGTGACGGACGAGAAGAAGGTCTTCGGAAACTCGCTGTCGGGCAGCGGGTCGATGATCTCCGCGAAGCGCCGCTTGATGCTCGACCAGATGCCCCGCTCGTGCACGTTGTCGCCGAGTTTCTGGCGCATGTGCTCGACCGCACCCACGACGTACTTGCGGTAGAGGTCGATTCGCTCGACGGCGTCACGCTGGCTGCCGCGCCAGTCACGGTCCTCGAAGCGCTGCCTGGCGCGCTGCGTGATGGCGCGGAATTCCGCGTTGTAGTCGGCGAACGAGTTGACCAGCGACTGCGCGCAGTCCTGGATCAACTCGTCGCGTGTGCGCGCCACGCTGGACGTCTGGTTCAAGGCTTCCTTCCGCGCCGCTGGCGCACCGGCGGCACGCTGCTACATGTTGCCGATCATCGCGTCCGCAAACTCGCTGCACTTCACCTCGGTGGCGCCTTCCATCTGGCGCGCGAAGTCGTAGGTGACGGTCTTCTTGGCGATGGTGCGGTCCATTGCGGTGATCACCGCGTCCGCGGCCTCGTACCAGCCCATGTAGCGCAGCATCATCTCCCCTGAGAGGATCACCGAGCCCGGGTTCACCTTGTCGAGGTTCGCGTACTTCGGCGCGGTGCCGTGGGTCGCCTCGAACACCGCGTGGCCGGTCATGTAGTTGATGTTGCCGCCCGGCGCGATGCCGATGCCGCCGACCTGCGCGGCCAGCGCGTCGGAGAGGTAATCGCCGTTCAGGTTCATCGTCGCGATGACGTCGAACTCCTCGGGACGCGTCAGTACCTGCTGCAGCGTGATGTCGGCGATCGCGTCCTTGACGATGATCTTGCCGGCCTGCTTCGCGGCGTCCTGCTGGGCATTGGCGGCCTTTTCGCCCTTTTCCGCGCGGGTTCGCTCCCACTGGTCCCAAGTGTAGGTCTGCTCCGCGAACTCACGCTCGGCGAGCGCGTAGCTCCAGTTGCGGAACGCACCTTCCGTGAACTTCATGATGTTGCCCTTGTGCACGATCGTGAGGCTCTCGCGCTTGTTGTCGATCGCGTACTGGACGGCAGCCCGCATCAGGCGCTCTGTGCCCTCGCGCGACACGGCCTTGATGCCGATGCCTGAACTGTCCGGGAAGCGGATCTTGGCGTAAAGCTTCGGGAACGACTGCTTGAAGAGTTCCTTGAACTTCTCGTTGTCGGCGCTGCCGGCCTCGAACTCGATGCCGGCGTAGATGTCCTCGGTGTTCTCGCGGAAGATCACCATGTCCACCTTGCCGGGTGCCTTGACCGGGGAGGGCACGCCCTTGAACCAGCGCACCGGGCGCAGGCAGACGTACAGGTCCAGCATCTGGCGCAGCGCCACGTTCAGTGACCGGATACCGCCGCCGATCGGCGTCGTGAGCGGGCCCTTGATCGAGACAAGGTAGTCGCGGCAGGCCTGGACGGTTTCGTCCGGCAGCCAGGTGTTGTAGAGGTCATTGGACTTCTGGCCGGCAAAGACCTCCATCCAGTGGATCTTGCGCTTGCCGCCATAGGCCTTGGCGACCGCAGCGTCGAGCACCCGCACCGAGGCGCGCCAGATGTCAGGTCCGGTTCCGTCGCCCTCGATGAACGGCACGATCGGCTGGTCGGGCACCTGCAGGCGCCCGTTGGAAATCGTGATCTTCTGGCCCTCGGCGGGCACGTTGAGCTTGAGGCTGCTGGACATTTGTCGAGCTCCGGGGGTTCGTCAAGACTGGAAAAATAAGGGTTGAATCGTATCACATGGCCGGGCGCCGCCGGACCCGGACCGGCGGGCGTCAGCGCAACCGGGCGAGCGCGGCCTGTACCTGCGGCGGGTCGCCGGGCCTGGTCCAGGCGAACAGCAGCGCGCCGTCCGCCAGCACCATCTGCGGGAACCCGCTGGAGCGCGCAACCTCGGAATTGGCGACAACCACGACAGCACCGGCCGGGCCCTCAGCCGTGAACGGTTGCACTCGAATTTCCGCTGTGCCTGCCGTGTCTTCAAGCCAACTCACGACCGCCCGACCGTCGGCAAGCAGGACCACGTCCACGCGTCCCGCGACTTTTCCGGCAGCCACATCGATCGGGTCCGCGAACGTGCGCCCGCCGTCCGCCGAGAATGCCAGCCGCACGCGGGATTTGTCCGCTGCGGCGAACCAGGCAACGACGACGGTGTCACCGCGCGCATCCACGGCCGGGCCGTTCACCGGACAGGCATCGATCAGCCAGCCGTCGCGGGCGACGTGCACCGGTTCGGACCAGCCAGCTGCCGTCTGCCGCACCAGCGCGATGTCTCGCACCTCCGTGTCACTGCGATCCCGGTAAACCACGACCAGGCCCTCGCCGGTGCGTGCAGAGTCCGTCTGGCAGCAGTCGCAGGTGCGGGCGTCGAGTTCCGTGTCCGGACCCTGCTTGTGTCCGTCCGGGCCGATCAGTGCGCTGCGCAGCGTCATCGCTCCGCCTCTACTATCAGGTTCGCGCGCGCCGCCCGGGTGATCGTGCTCGCCCGAGGTGTGGCGGCCGTCCAGCCAGACGGCTCGGGCCGAATCACCGTCTTCCATCAGCGATACGAACCCGTGCTCGGTGGGCGTGCCATCGTCATGTGGCGACATCGGTTGAGACCAGGTGCCGCCGGCGTCCTGGCTGACGGCAATCCTCACGTCGTAGGCATAGACGTCGCCAGGTTTCTGCTGCAGCCAGTGCGCGGCCCAGATGCGGTCGGACAAAGGCACCACCGAGGGGAAATCGGCCCAGTTGACGAACCAGTCGCTGCCGGCCGCGACGGTGCCGGGTGTCGACCACGCGTCACCGTTCCAGGTCGAGTGGCGCAAGGTGAAACCGCCGCCCGCATCCGGTGCCAGCCAGCTCATCACCGCGCCGCTGGGCAGCGGAGCGAGGTTCGGGTAGCGGCTTCCCGCGGCGGCAGGCACGGCAACCCCGATGACGGGCTCGAGCCACAGCGCGTTCCGATCCGGCCCATGGCATGCGGCGAGACAGGTCAGCATGGCCAGGGTGGCGGCTATGGGCTTCACGGCGGCGATTGTGACCCATTCCCGGGTACTTACCGCAGAGCGTCGCGCCGGCAGTCCCGATTGCTTGCCTCGCAGCGGGGATCGCGCTAGCTTTGGCCGGCGCAAAGGAGCGGATCCCGTGGACTCGGCACTGCATTGGGTAAGGCGACGGCAACGCGCGCTGGCGAGGGGCGTGCTGGCGCTGTTTTGCCTCGCGTGGCTGCAGGCGGCCGTGGTGCCCTGTGCGATGGCGAACACCGGCTCGGCAACGATGCCGGACGGCGGGCAGCACTGCGTCTACTGTCCGCCGAATGCATCCACCCAATCCGCCGCCGATCACGGCGGCACCTGTGCCTATCCGCATCAGCCGCAGGTGGATGCGCGTGAGGCGGCTGCGCTTTTCATAGCGGTACCCGTCACGCTGTTCAGCGTCATGCTGGATGTCGCGCCGCGCGACGTCCATGCCCACCCATCGACACTTCAAGATCCCGTACCGCGTGTACCGATCCAGTTGAGCTTCTGCCGCTACCTCGAGTAGCGCTCCTCCCCAGGCTTGCGTCCGCAACGGACGCGTTCGACATCCCACAGCCCGGGAGGCTATCGCATGGCACAGGTATGTCCGGCGCCTGAACAAGGCCGGTTGAATGACACAAGTATTTCCGCGCTCGTCGCGTTGGCATCGCTCGCCGTTACCTGCCTTGCGGCGCCAGCCTCGCGCGCCGATCCGACGCTGCCGCTGGCCGCGGCAGAGCGCCTGGCGATCGAGCGCGACGCGGTGCTGCAGCAACTCGCGGCCGAGTCTGCCGGCATGCGTGAGCGCGCCGTCGCGGAGGGGCAGCTCAAGGATCCTCGACTGAAGATGGGCGCGGTCAACGTCCCGACCGACAGCTTCAGCCTCACCGAGGAAGACATGACCATGCTGGAGATCGGCGTGAGCCAGGAATTTCCGGCCGGCCGGACCCGGCAACTGGCGCGACGGCGCATGGAGCAGATTGCGACTGCCTCGCAAGCTGTCGCGGGCGACAGGAAACGCGTCGTGCAACGCGAGGTTCGCCGTGTCTGGGTCGAGCTTGCCTACATCGAGGCCGCGAAGGGGCAGCTCGCGGACCAGTCATCATGGGTGGACCAGATGCGCGCGGCCGCCCGCGCGCGGTACGCGTCCGGCGAAGGCAAGCAGCTCGACGTGCTGCAGGCGGGCCTGGACGTCGCGATGTTGAAGGAACGGCAACTCGATCTCGATCGCGAGGCGGCAATGCGGCGGGCGCAACTGGTGCGCTGGCTGGGCGAGGAGGACGCTGCTCGTGCCGGGCCGTTCACGCTGCCGGCCAGGGGCGACCTGCCGCCGCTCGAAGGTCTCGACCAGCGAGTGCTGCAGCACCCGGCCCAGCAGGACTACGAACGACGGATCGAGGCGGCACAGACTGCGGTCGAGCTCGCGGAGCAATCGACGCGGCCGGGCTGGATGCTGGACCTGAACTACGGCTTCAGGGGTGGCGAGATGGCGAATGGCCAGCCACGCTCCGACATGGTGTCGGCGATGGTCACGGTGGACCTGCCGTTCTTCCAACGCAATCGCCAGGACCGGGAGATTGCCGCCGCACGTGCCGAGGCGCAGGGCCTGCACGAGATGCACACCGACCACCAGCGCGAGATGAGCGCGATGCTCGAGGAAGCATGGGTCGTCGCGGTTCGCACCGGCCAGATCGAGCAGTTCTACGAGACCGAGCTGGTGCCGCTGGCCGACCAGTCGGTGCAGGCGGCGTTGCTCGCCTACCGCAACAACCGGGCGATGTTCGACGAGGTGCTGACCGCGCGCCGCGTCGCGCTCGAGACCAACCTGAAGCACCTGCGCATGTCGGCAGATCGCGCGCAGGCCCAGTACCAGGTGGATTACCTTGTCGGAGAAGAGCCATGAGTGCCGAAATCAAGTTGACTTGCGGCCAGCGGGTACCTGCAGGTCGCGCGTTCGAGCGCGCCCTCGCGGCAGCGGCAGCGGCTGCGATCGCGATGATCATGGCCGCCGGGTGTGCGCGACAGCCGGCATCGGAGCCGGCCGGTGCGGCGGCCGACGGCAGCGCCGCGGCCGCAGGCCCCGGCAGTCCGACCGACGCGCAGGCCGCGAAGCCGCTCTACTACCGTAATCCAATGGATCCGAAGCGCACATCCCCGGTCCCGATGAAGGACGAGATGGGGATGGATTACGTCCCGGTGTTCCCGGACGCTGCGGGACCCGGTGTGCGCATATCGCCCGAGGTCGTGCAGAACCTGGGAGTGCGTACCGAACCCGCGGTCATGGGTTCGCTGCCGCGGCGCGCTGAAACGGTTGGCTACGTGGGTTTTGACGAACGCCGCGTGAGGCAGGTACGCCCGCGCGCGGAGGGCTGGGTCGAGAGCCTGGCGGTGCGGACCATGGGCGAGACCGTTCGGGCCGGCCAGGTGTTGTTCACGCTCTATTCGCCGGCGCTCGAGAGCGCGCAGCAGGAGTACCTGGATGCGCTGAAAATCGGCAACGTCGATCTCATCGGTGCTTCGGAGGATCGTCTCGGCGCGCTGGGCCTCGATCCCGGTACCGCGGGGCGCCTCAAGAAGGCCGGCAGGGCCTCGGGCCGCGTGGCTTATACCGCGCCTGTGTCCGGCGTCGTCACGGAGATCTCGCTTGAGCAGGGCTCGATGGTGACGCCTGAAATGGTCGCCATGACCATCACCGAGCTCGGCAGCCTCTGGGTGATCGCCGAGGTGCCCGAGGCGCAGTCCGCGTGGGTGGCTGTGGGCACCGTCGCGGAAATGCGCTTCCCGTCGCTGCCCGGGCATCGGGTCGCCGGCCGCGTCGAGTACGTGTATCCGGAACTCAACATGGAGACACGCACCGTAAAGGCGAGGATCACGCTCGAGACGCCGCCCCCGGCCATCCGGCCCAACATGCTTGCGTCGGTCAGCCTCGTTGGTGCGGGTGGCGACGAGGTCGTCAGCATCCCGCGCAGCGCGCTGATCCGCACCGGCACCGAGGATCGCGTCGTGATCGCGCTCGGCGAGGGGCGCTTCGAACCTCGGCGCGTCGTTGCCGGGCCAGAAAGCGGCGAGCGCGTGGCAATCACCAGCGGTATCGAGGTCGGTGACAACGTGGTGGTTGCGGGCCAGTTCCTGCTCGACTCGGAAGCGAATCTCCGCGCGGGCCTCGGCCGGATGGGGAGCGAGAAGCCGCCGGCGAGCGAACCTGCCGCCCACGAGTCGCATGACTGACCGGAGGCGATTCCCATGATCAACTCGATCATTCGAGCATCGCTGGAAAACCGCGCGCTGGTGCTGCTGCTCGCTGCGCTGCTGACGGCGGCCGGCGCGTATTCGTTCGCGCATACCCCGGTGGATGCGCTGCCCGACCTGTCCGACGTACAGGTGATCGTACGCACTTCCTACCCTGGACAGGCACCGCGGCTGGTGGAGGACCAGGTGACCTATCCGCTCACCACCGCGCTGCTGTCGGTGCCGGGCGCGACGACGGTTCGCGGGTACTCGTTCTACGGGGACTCCTTCGTCAACGTGCTGTTCGCCGATGGCACCGACCCGTACTGGGCCCGCTCGCGCGTGCTCGAGTACCTGAGCCAGGCCTCGGCACGTTTGCCGGAAGGAATACGACCTGCGCTGGGCCCCGACGCGACAGGTGTCGGCTGGATTTACCAGTACGCGCTGGTGGACCGCACCGGCAGGCACGACCTCGCACAGTTGCGCTCGATCCAGGACTGGTTCCTCAAGTTCGAGCTGCAGGCGCTCGACGGCGTGGCGGAGGTAGCGACCGTCGGTGGCATGGTGAAGCAGTACCAGGTCGTCGTGGATCCGCTGAGGCTCCGCGGCTACGGCCTGCAGCTCGCGATGATCGAGCAGGCGATCCGCGCGGGCAACCAGGAGGTCGGCGGCTCGGTCGTCGAAATGGCCGAGGCCGAATACATGGTTCGCGTGTCCGGCTACGTGAAGAGCATCGAGGACCTCGAGCGCATCCCGGTGATGACGACGAAGGGCGGCACGCCGGTGCTGCTCCGCGACGTCGCGGAGGTGCGGATCGGCCCCGAGATGCGACGCGGCATCGCCGAACTGGACGGCGAGGGCGAGGCCGTGGGCGGGGTGATCGTGATGCGCAATGGCGACAACGCGCGCGCGACGATCGAGCGCGTCAAGGCCAAGCTCGAAGACCTGCGCGGCAGCCTGCCGGAGGGCGTCGAGATCGTCACGACCTACGATCGCTCTGCGCTGATCCAGCGTGCCGTGGACAACCTCAGGTACAAGCTTCTCGACGAGTTGATCGTCGTGGCGCTGGTGTGCTTCGTGTTCCTTTTCCACCTGCGCTCGAGCCTGATCGTGGTGATCGTCACGCCGATCGCCGTGCTTGCCGCATTCATCCTGATGCGGCTGCAGGGCATGAACGCCAACATCATGTCGCTCGGCGGCATCGCCATCGCGATCGGCACGCTGGTCGATGCGGCGATCGTGATGATCGAGAACGTGCACAAGAAGCTCGAGCATGGCGCCGTCGATGGTCCTGCGCGGATGGAGGCGGTCTTCGAAGGATGCCGGGAAGTCGGGCCGTCGCTGTTCTTCTCGCTGATGATCGTCGCGCTGTCATTCCTGCCCGTGTTTACGCTCGAGGCCCAGGAAGGCCGGATGTTCGCGCCGCTCGCGTACACCAAGACCTACGCCATGCTCTGGGCGTCGTTGCTTTCGATCACGCTGGTGCCGGTGCTCATCTACTGGCTGGTGCGGGGCAACATCCGCCCCGAAAGCGCCAACCCGGTGAACCGCGCGACCATGGCCGTGTATCGCCCGTTCCTCGACCTCGCGTTGCGTGCGCCATGGGCGGTGGTTGTCGCGGCCATCGTGCTGGTGCTGGTGACGCTGTGGCCGGCCTCCCGGCTCGGCACCGAGTTCATGCCCGAACTGGACGAAGGCGACCTGCTCTACATGCCGACCACGCTGCCGGGGCTCTCGACCGACGCGGCACGCGCACTGCTGCAGCAGACCGACAAGCTGATCCGCACCGTACCGGAGGTGGAGCGCGTCTTCGGCAAGGCCGGCCGCGCAGAGTCGGCCACCGATCCCGCTCCGATCGAGATGTTCGAGACGACGATCAAGCTGAAGCCCCGCGACGAGTGGAGGCCGGGCATGACGCCGGCGAAACTGAAGGCGGAACTCGATGCGCTGATCAAGTTCCCGGGACTCTCGAATGCCTGGGTCTATCCGATCAAGACGCGCATCGACATGCTGGCGACCGGGATCCGCACGCCGGTAGGCATCAAGATCATGGGCCCTGACCTCGCCACCATCCAGGCCATCGGCCAGCAGATCGAAGAAATCCTACGTGATGTGCCGGGCACCACCTCGGTGTACGCCGAGAGAACCGCGACCGGCCGCTACCTCGACATAGAAATCGATCGAATCGCCGCCGGGCGCTACGGACTCAACATCAAGGACGTGCAGGACATCGTCGGCAGCGCGGTGGGCGGCATGACCGTCAGTTACACCGTTGAGGGACTGGAGCGTTATCCGATCAACCTGAGATATCCGCAGGATTTCCGGGACTCGCTGCAGAGCCTGCGCGACCTGCCGCTGGTCACGCCGACGGGCGCCAACGTGACGCTCGCCGACGTCGCGCGGGTGGATGTCGCCGATGGTCCCGGCATGATCAGGAGCGAGAACTCCAGGCCTTCGGGCTGGGTATTCGTCGACATCCAGGGTCGTGACCTTGGAGGGTACGTGGGAGAAGCGAAGCAGCGGCTCTCGGCCAGCCTGAAGCTGCCAGCCGGCTACAGCCTCGGCTGGTCAGGGCAATACCAGTACCTGCAAAGGGCGGTGGAGCGGTTGAAGGTCGTCGTGCCTTTCACGCTGGGCATAATCGTGCTGCTGCTGTACCTGAACTTCCGCAATGCGCGCGACGTGCTGCTGATCCTCGGCGCGCTGCCATTCGCGCTGGTGGGCGGCGTATGGCTTCTTTACCTGCTCGACTACGACCTGTCGATCGCTGCCGCGGTGGGTTTCATCGCGCTCGCTGGCGTCGCGACCGAGACCGGTGTGGTGATGGTCATGTACCTGGAGCAAGCCTGGTCCGACCGCCGTCGGTTGGCGAGCGAAGCCGGGCGCGAACCCACGCGTGCGGACCTGCGTGAAGCGATCGTCGGTGGCGCGCTGCTCAGGCTGCGGCCGAAGCTGATGACAGTGGTCACGATCATCGCGGGCCTGCTGCCGATCATGTGGGGATCGGGCACGGGATCGGAGCTGATGCGACGCATCGCGGCCCCGATGGTGGGCGGCATGGTGTCGGCCACGCTGCTGACGCTGGTCATCATCCCGTCGCTGTACCTGATCATGAACGGCTGGAGGCTGCGTGCGGCGTTAGACTAGGCACATGAGCGACCCGACAAGAGACCAAGGCCGGCAGCATGAGCCGCTGGGAGCGGGCTGCCACGGCAAGCCGACGCCGCCTGTTGCAGCTGCGGATCACGACTGCTGTCACGCCGAACCGGAGGCTGTCGCAAGCCCGGCGGCCGGCGGCTGCTGCCACTCCGAATCGAAGGCTGCGCCGGTCGAAACGGCCGCGGCTGCACATGACTGTTGCGCGCAGAAGCCCGAGCCCGTGAAGCACGATTGCTGTCACGCACAGGGGGCTCCGTATGCAGCAGCGTCGACCGCGAGGGTCCTGCGCCCCGGCGAAACGCTGTACATCTGCCCGATGTGCCCGGGCGTGGAGAGCCCGGTGCCCGCTGCCTGTCCGCATTGCGGCATGGCGCTGGAACCTGCGATGCCTGTGGTCGCGGCCGGCGAGGACCCGGAACTGCGGGACATGAAGCGGCGGTTCCTGGTGTCCGCGGCGCTGACCGTCCCGCTGTTCGTGATCGCGATGGCGGGCATGGCGGGGTGGATTCCGAGAGGCCTGGCGTGGGCAACGGCGCCGTGGGTGCAGTTCGTGCTTGCGACACCGGTCGTGCTGTGGTGCGGATGGCCGCTGCTGCTTCGAGGAGCGCGCTCGATCGTGAACCGGCGGCTCAACATGTTCACGCTGATCGGCCTGGGCGTGGTCGTGGCATACCTCTACAGCGTCTGGGCGACGCTGATGCCGTCGGTCGTGCCGCATGCGTTCAGGCACGGCGGCGAAGTCGCGCTCTATTTCGAGTCCGCTGCAATGATCATCACGCTGGTGCTGCTCGGGCAGGTGCTGGAGCTGCGCGCTCGCGGCCGGACCGGCGCCGCATTGCGCGGGTTGATGGACCTTGCGCCGAAGTCCGCCAGGCGCCTGGGTGACGACGGGCCGGAGGTCGAGATTCCGCTGGCCGAAGTGCGCGTCGGCGACCAGCTGCGTGTGCGCCCCGGGGAGCGCATGCCAGCCGACGGGTCTGTCGTTGAAGGCCACGGTGCCGTCGATGAGTCGATGGTCACCGGCGAGTCGCTGCCGGTGGACAAGACACCGGGGGATTCCGTCATAGGTGGCACGTTGAATGGCCAGGGGTCACTGGTGATTTACGCCGCGCAAGTCGGGACCGAGACGGTGCTTGCGCGCATCGTGCAAGCCGTTGCCGAGGCGCAGCGCAGCAGGGCACCGGTGCAGGCACTGGCCGACCGCGTGTCGGCATGGTTCGTTCCGGCGGTCATCGCGGTCGCGGTCATCGCGGCAATCACGTGGGCGTTCGTCGGACCCGAGCCTCGGCTCGCGAACGCGCTGCTGGTCGCGGTAAGCACGCTGATCGTCGCCTGTCCCTGCGCGCTGGGGCTCGCGACACCGATGTCGATGACCGTGGCGATGGGTCGCGGGGCGCAAGCGGGCATGCTGTTCCGCGACGCAGGCGCACTGCAGGCTCTGGAAGACGTCGACACGGTGGTGCTCGACAAGACCGGCACGCTCACGGTCGGTAGTCCCGAGGTCGTGAGCATCCTGCCGGTGGACGATATCGCCGAATCGGAGTTGCTGCGCTTCGCCGCCAGCCTCGAGCAGGCGAGCGAGCATCCGCTGGCGTCGTCAGTGGTTCGAGCGGCGCAGGCCAGGGGCTTGAGGCTGGGGCGCACCTATGGCTTTGAAGCCCGGCCGGGTGCCGGGGCAACGGGTGTGGTGCAGATGCGTCGGGTCGTGGTGGGCAATACGCGCCTGATGGCGGACGAGGGCGTGGACGTGCAGGTCCTGGAGCCGGAGGCCGATCGTCTCAGGGAACTCGGCCAGACGACAGTGTTCGTCGCTGTGGACCAGGTGGCGATCGGCATCCTCGGCATCGCGGACCCGCTTAAGCCCGAGGCGTGGGAGGCGGTGCAGGGCTTCAAGCGCGAGGGCCTGCGCGTGGTGCTGCTGTCCGGCGACCACGAGGCATCGGTGCGCGCCGTTGCGCAGATGCTCGCCATCGACGAGATCCATGCCGGCGTGATGCCTGACGGCAAGGCCGAGGTCGTTCGCCGGCTGCGCGCCGAGGGACGCAAGGTCGCGATGGTGGGTGACGGCATCAATGACGCCCCGGCTCTTGCGGAGGCTGACGTCGGTATTGCGATGGGAGCGGGCACTGATATCGCGAAGCAGACTGCCGGCGTGACGCTGATGAGCGGCGACCTTCGCGCGGTCGGGCGCGCGCTGCGGCTCGCAGATGCCACCATGTCGAATGTCCGACAGAACCTGTTTTTTGCCTTTGGCTACAATGCGATAGGAGTCCCGCTGGCAGCTGGCGTGTTGTATCCGCTGGCAGGAATGCTGCTGGCGCCCGCGGCCGCGGCTGCGGCGATGTCGCTCAGCTCGGTGAGCGTGATCACCAACGCGCTCCGGCTGGGGCGGAAGAAGATCTGAAACGCGCGGCGAGCGCGACTCACCAGCCTGCGGCGCCGCAGGCAAGACCTGGAGGCCATCAACGTGACCCGCACACTGTCGAGCAACCCACGCCGCGACGGATACCGGATGCCCGGCGAATTCGAGCCGCACCAGGGGTGCTGGATGCTATGGCCGGAGCGCCCCGACAACTGGCGGCTTGGCGCCAAGCCGGCGCAGCAGGCATTCGTCGCGGTGGCCACTGCCATCGCCGGCAGTGAGCCCGTCACGGTTGGTGTCTCGGCGGCGCAGTACGACAACGCGCGTCGCGGCTTGCCCGCCGAAGTGCGCGTGGTCGAGTTGTCGAGCAACGATGCGTGGATGCGCGACGTCGGGCCCACGTTCGTCGTGAACGGGCGCGGCGGGCTGCGCGGCGTGGACTGGATGTTCAATGCCTGGGGCGGCCTCGACGGCGGAATCTATTTTCCGTGGGACAGGGACGAAGGGGTCGCACAGAAGGTGATCGAGATCGAGGGTTGTGATCGGTACCGCGCCCCGTTCGTGCTCGAGGGCGGGGCAATCCACGTGGATGGGCAGGGCACGCTGATCACGACCGAAGAGTGCCTGCTGAATCGCAACCGCAATCCGCACCTCACGCGCGGCGAGATCGAAGGGCTGCTGCAGCGCTACCTCGGCGTAGAGACAATCGTCTGGCTGGGCAAGGGGGTGCACCTCGACGAGACCGACGGGCACGTGGACAACCTCTGTGCATTCGTGCGGCCCGGCGAGGTGGTGCTGACCTGGACCGACGACAGGCGGGATCCGCAGTACGAGATTTCCCGTGACGCGTGGGAACGACTCAAGCAGGCGCGTGACGCACGTGGCCGGAGGTTCAAGGTGCACAAGCTCGTCCAGCCCGGCCCACTGCACATGACGAAAGCCGAGGCTGAAGGCATCGATGCTGCGGAGGGCTCCCAGCCACGCGAGGCCGGCGCCAGGCTCGCGGGCTCGTACGTCAATTTCTACCTGGGGAATCGCCACGTCGTGGTGCCGCTGCTCGACCCGAAACGCGACGGGGCGGCGATGCGCAAGCTCAAGACCCTTTTTCCGAGGCGCGATATCGTCGGTGTGCCGGGACGCGAGATCCTGCTCGGCGGCGGTAACGTCCACTGCATCACCCAGCAGGTGCCGAGGGCAACACGGCTTGTGGTCGGAGGGCGCCGCATGGCGCAGGGGGGCCGTCGCATGGCGCTCAGGGGCCGGCGCATGGCAGCAATCGGACGCGCGGCGACTGGAATCCGCGCGCGATAGGGTGCCCGGCACCATGCTGCATGAGGTGTTGAGCGGCAGGCGACTGACGAAGCTCGAGTACGAGCACGCGTTGCCGAAGCTGCAGGACCAGCTGCTGGACGCGCAGTTCGAACTGCGCAAGAGCCAGACGCGGGCATTGGCGATGATCGTCACCGGCATCCCCGGCGCCGGCCGCAGCGAAGTCGTGAACGAGCTGCTCGGATGGCTCGATCCAAAGTTCGTCACCGTCTACGGATTCCGCGCGCCGGACGAGGCCGAGCGCCAGAAGCCGCAGATGTGGCGCTACTGGCGAGTCATGCCGCCCCGCGGACGCATCGCGATCCTGCACGCGGGCTGGTACGGTGAATTCCTGCGTGAGTCCGTGCTGGACAAGAAGCGACCCGCCGCCGTGGTGCATCGCGACGTCGAGCGCATCCGGTCGCTGGAGCGGATGCTGGTCGCCGATGGGGTCGCGGTGGTGAAGGTCCATCTGCACGTCGGGCCGGAGATCCAGCGCAAGCGGCTCAAGAAACTTCACGACGACAGGCGGACCAGCTGGCGGGTGACCCGCGAGGATCTCTGGTTCGCCCGGCGTTTCCGCCGGGTCGAGCGGGCCTTCGAGCACTGCCTCGAGGTGACCGATCAGCCGGCGGCACCGTGGCACCTGGTCGACGGTACCGACCGCCAGCATCGTGAGCTGGAAGTGGGCCGGGTCCTGCTGGCAGGCATGCAGGGCAGCCTTGGCAGGGCCGCGGGCCGCGCAATGCTACCCGTGGCATCGAGATTGCGGGCCGCCAAGAAGGTGCAATTGCCGGCGGTGCATCGCGGACCGCGTATGGCCGAGGAGGACTACGAGCAGGAACTGGAGCAGCTGCAGGGCCGCCTTGCGCTGCTGTCCCGGCTGCCGAAATTCGCCGGGCATTCCGTGGTCGTCGCCTTCGAGGGCATGGACGCCGCGGGCAAAGGCGGCGCCATCCGCCGCATCACCTCGGCGCTCGATGCCAGGCAGTACCGGGTCGTGCCGATTTCTGCGCCGTCACCGGAGGAACTCGCGCGCCCCTACCTGTGGCGTTTCTGGTTCCAGCTGCCGCCGCGCGGCAACTACACCATCTTCGATCGCTCCTGGTACGGGCGTGTGCTGGTGGAGCGGGTCAGGGGACTCGCGAAGCGGCCCGACTGGCAGCGCGCATACGACGAGATCAACGAATTCGAGCGGGAGCTTGCCGAGCATCGCGTCATCGTCGCGAAGTTCTGGATGTCGGTCAGTCCGGCCGAGCAGCTGGCGCGGTTTCGGGAGCGCGATCGCAATCCGCTGAAGCGCTTCAAGGTGGATGCCGAGGACTGGACCAATCGAAAGCACCGGACCGCCTACGAGCGCGCCGCCCGCGAGATGATCGCGCGCACCAGCGCGCGCCATGCACCGTGGTACGTCATTCCCGCGGACGACAAGCGCTACGCACGGCTGCTGGTGCTGCGCCGCCTGTGCGGGCGGATCGATGCCGAGCTCGGGTAAGGGCCGACAGCGCGGACGGCTGGAACCAGCCCGGGAACTAGAACCAGACCGATAAGAACACTCGAAACACGTCTGCGCTGAAGTGGTACAACGGTTCCGTGCCCACGGAGTCGCCCTTGAGCGCGTTGCGGAAGTCCTTGTAGTCGTAGAGCGCGTGGTCGTAGAAGACGTTGATCGTGGAACGATTGATCCCGCCCCACGTAATCGCGGGCAACCGCCAGGTGGCACCCACCGTCACCATCTGGCTCTGGAACGTGCTCAATTCCTTGTCGCGCCCCAGGAAGTTCTGCGAGTTCGCGTATGGAAAAATGTCAGAGTAGAAGTCGGCCGCAGACTGGTCGTACCAGCGGTAACCGGCCTCGAGTATCCATCGCTCACCGATCGGGTGCGTGTAGCCGATGCGCAGCGTGTTGGCGTCGACTCCCCAGGTGTCGGTGTAGTAGCGATACGTGCCGTGGATCGCCGCTCGGTACCACAGGAAGTAGTCGGCGTTCAGGGATACGGCGTTGCTGGTGTGCGTGTGCGGATAGACTTCCGGCTCCCAGGCGAAGCCGTTGGCGGCAGTCGGGTCAACGTAGCGCGCAGAGCGGTACGGATTGTTGAGGAATCCGGTGTCGGTGATGGTCTCGAACCGGAGGCCCATCATCAGCGTAGGCGTGACGATCTGCGAGACGCTGAGCCGGTAGCTCCAGCGGTCCACGGATTCCTTGAACTCCGGGTCGCCGTTGCGTCGCACTTCGTCCCAGGCCCGGGTGAAGCCGAACGACACCGTCGTCAGGTCGCCGAACATGTCCTGGCTCAGGTCGAAGCTCGCGGTATTGGCGGTGTAGTCGTTCTCGTCGCTGTTCGTATAAGAGAGACTGTACTGGGTCTTGCCCTGCAGCATGTCCACGGCGATACTCGCCTGGCGGCGGGTTTCCTTGTACGGGCTCGCCTGCGTGAGCACGTCGATTGACGCGCTCGAAACCATGTCCATGTAGTAGTTGGCCGCCACCGAGAACTTCTCGCCGAACTTCTTGCGCACCAGCAGCGAGGGGCCGTCCACCGTCACGCCACCGCCTTCGTAGCGGTGATAGAGCGCGTCGGCTCGATCCTCGGGAAGGACGGCCGCGTTCGCCGGCGCCAGCGATGACAGTGCGAGCGGCACTGCGAGCAGCGCGGTGGCGTCGTGGCGCTGGCGCACAGGCTTGTCGTCAGTTGCAGCCACAGCCGCCTCCACTTCCGCCGAGCGCGCCACGCGCGCCTTCCCGAGCCTCGTATACGTGCTCGATGTAGGCCTGCGAGACCGGGTCGCGATCGGGGCTCATGATCAGGTCGGCAAAGTTCTGCCGCTCATACGGCTTGACCCACGGCTCGACGCCGCTGCAACCGGCCAGGCCTGCCAGCGCCAGCAATGCCATGGCACGCACCAGGATCATCCGCTTCACTCCTTCACCAGGCTGCGGACAATGTCCGCGTACTTTGCCTCGTCGCCGGGCCGATAGCCGCGATGCACGTAGCGCACGTTGCCGGCGCGGTCGATGAAGACCGAGCTCGGCATGCCCTCGACGCCGAACGACTCGGCAACTTGGTTCTTGCGGTCGAACAGGATCGGGAAGCTGACCGGTACCTTCGCCAGCCATTCCTGCGCTGCGGCGCTGTCAGGCTCGACGTTGATGCCCACCAGCGTGAAGCCCAGCGGTTCGTACTTTGTCTGGATCTGCTCGAGCAAGGGCATTTCCTGCCTGCAGGGGCCGCACCACGTGGCCCAGAAATTGATCATCACGACCTGGCCTTTCAGTTCTTCCAGGCTCAGGTTGCCGCCGTCGCGGGCGGGCAGCGTGAAAGCCGGGGTCGCCGCGTGCGCGCTGCTCGCCATGGCGGCGAGGATCACGGTGGCTGCAAACGGGCGGATGGCGCGCATGACGTGCTCCACTGTCAGAAGAATGCCGTGAGGCTGAAGCTGAACTGCATGTTCTGGGTCAGCTTGCTGTTGCCCAGAAGGGCGCTGTTGAACATCTGGTCCCTTGCGTCCACGTGCGCGGCCAGCCAGTCCGTCATCAGCAGCCGGAATCCGACGCCCGGCGTCACGGTGAAGTGATCGTCGCCACCGAACCTCGTGCTGCCGACACCGAGTGTCAGGTAGACCGCGCTCGGCATCGCGTGCTTGCCGCCGAAGAACACCTCGCCCGGCAGGGCGTTCCAGCCGATGGCCACGTCGTAGTACGTGTACTGGCGTTGGCTGTCGGTGAGGAGTTCCGCCGAGCCGCTCAGGTCCTCGTAGCTGGTCTTGCCCGCCTTGGCCGACCCGATCGTTGCCTCGGCAAAGACGTCCTCGGTGAAGTGGTAGGCGAATCGCCCGCCGTACAGGAAGCTCGAGCCGAAGTCCTCGATGCTGACGGTACCGATAAACAGGCCCGCCTCGAAGTTCTCGGTGTCGATCGCCGATACCTTGACCTCGCGCCGGGCGACCTTGGGCTCGACCACCTGGGGTGCATCGGCGGACGCGCCGACGGCGTCCTGCGCAAGTGCCGCGGAGGGCAGCAGGTGTGCGCCGGCAGCGACCGCGACGTTCAGAAGAAATAGTTGAAGCCGACGGTCCATTCGTTGATGACCTCGTTATCGTTGGTGTCCATGAAGATCACGAACTGGCGGTACTCTGCCTGCAGCAGGAATCGGTCACTCAGGTAGCCACGCAGGCCGGCACCCGCGTAGGCAACCGAGTTGGTTCGGTTGCTGGTCTGAACCAGCGTCGCATTCGGGTCCACGTAGACGACACCGCCGCCGATCGAGACGAACGGCGACACCCGCCGCTGCGGCATGAAGGTGTGGCCGATGCCCACGGTGCCCAGCCAGCCGGTCGAATACTCCCCGAGTACCTGGGAGACGTCGGCGCGCACGAACAGCGAGTCAGTCAGCATGTATGAGCCGGTGACGGCCACGGTGTCCGCACCGCCGAAGTCGCCTGCGCCGACGCCGACTTCCCAGCGGTGCGCGACCCGGGCGTCGGGGCTGGGGCCGGGGAGCCGCACCTCCTCGCCTTCCGGGGAGAGCGTTCTCTCGAGCTGCTTGCGATTCACCCAGCCTTCGCGGCCGCGATCGGTGCGAACCTTTACCCAGTCCGTGCGCTGGCGCAGCAGCACCACGTCGGCGCCGCGCTCGACCACCTGGGTCACGGGAAAGCCTCGACCGGGCCCGCTGTGCAGGTCGATGTACGGGTCCTGCACGACGACGGTCTCTGTGCTCGCTGCGCCTGCTCCGTGAGGAGCCAGCGAGGAAAGCAGCAGCAGGCCAGTGAAAAGGATTCGGTGCATTGACTCAATTGACCGGCGCGACGAACGGGTCATTGAAATACTGGGCACCTTCGTCAACCCATTCTGAGACGAGCCTCAACTCCGCTGCCGAAAGGCGGCCCTCGTGGGTGCCGCCCGGCGCGAATCTTGAGAAGAAGGTCACAGATGCGTTTGCGCTGCCCGCCTGGAGGGACGACGCTACCGGCACCGGTGCGAACTGTGGATCACCGGTGACCGGGTCCACGCCGACCTGTACCAGGCGGTCCTGCAGCACCCCGCCGACCAGTTCCTGCTCGTTGTCCGTGGCGAGCAGCTCGCGATAGGCATGGAACTGGTCCGGCTGGTCGGCCGACGGTCCGTCGGTCAGTTCGAGCTGGCCCGGGGGCACCTGGGCCTCGCCGGCCACCGAGACCCGCGAGTGGCAGCTGGTGCACGTATCGTCCTTGAGCACGGTCACGCCGTCCACGTCGAACGTGACGCGCGGGACGCTCCACAGCGGGTGAATGTGCTGTTCGTAGTGAATCGTTATCCGGCAGCCGGCGTGCCAGGACGGCACGCACTCCGGCGAGGTCGGCGCTGGGGTCGCGAGGTCGGCGTAGCTGTATTCAAACGGCGCGTCCGCCGGGCGCCCTGCGGCAACCGGGTCGGTCCACACGTCCTCGAACACGACGCTGGTGCTCGGCTTCAGCGCGGCGCAGTCGGTCTGGCAGCTGATGCGTGCGCGCACCTGCGCCATCGTTTCGCCGAAGTCCGCGAACAGCGCCGGGTTCGAATTCGGGAAAGGCAGGCCGGTGGTCGCGGCACCCGCGTAGGCAGCGTCGAACAGGTTGCTTCGCCCGTGCGACAGCCCGCTCGCCGGATCGTGACAGCCGTTGCAGCGCAGTTCTTCCCCCGCGCGCAGCTGCAGCCAGTTGTTGTGCTGCGGTCCGATTCGCCGGCCGTTCGCATCGAGCAGCGCGATCGCAAAGGCGACGTTGGCGGGGACCTTTACCCTGACCGAGCCATCCGGCTCGATCGGCGCATAGCCCAGCACTTCACGCATGCCGAAGGCCGAAGTGACCCCGAACGCGCTGCCGCGGAAATCACGCACGTCGCGGTCCGGCATGCTGACGACTTTCTCGAGACGTAGGAACCGCGCCGGGCGCTGGTTGGCCGTGGTGCGCGCCGGGTCGGCCAGCGCTGCAATGCCGCCGGGAGCGGTATCCACGCCGTCGATGTCGTACACACTGCGAATGTCCAGTATGCCGACACTCTCGGACTCGAGATCGGCATCGAAGTCGACCCCGGCCACGCGGTCGAGCAGCACCGGTGGCAGTGCGACCGGCTGCAGCGCGACGATGTCGGTATACATGACGCCCTCGACGGGGCGTGCAACCGGCAACTGGGTGCGGTTCGCGGGGTCGTACATCCAGATCCCATACAGCGGCGGGGCAGGGGTCGCGCCCGGGGCCGCAAGACGATCCGCCGTACAGGGAACGATCATGGCCGCTTCGAGCAGCCGGCACTGGGTCCAGCTCACCAGCAGGCGGCCGGTACCGTCGCGCAGCGGGAAAGCCGCCTGGTAGCGGCCGCCCGGGGACGGCCCGGGAATCGTGCTGACGACATTGATCGTCGCGGCAAGCTGCGCCGGACCCGACAGCACGCCGGCGTTCGGAGCCGTCGGTTGCGTGTTGTCCACGTAGTTCGATACGTCGATGTCGAGCAGTTCGCCACCCCGCTCGGGGGCGACCATCGGCTGGGCGCGCACCAGCAGGTGCCCGCTTCCCATCTGGCGCGGGTCCAGGAACTGGATTTCGGTGTCGTCCGTCCCGGTCATGTGGCTGTTGGCGCCATACAGCAGTTCGAGGTTGGAGCCGTCAGGACGCATCGCATAGATGCTCAGTTCGTCGTGACCGGGCGCGCCGTCCCAGCGGCTGAAGACGACGCGGCCGTCGTCGAGGACTGCCGGGTCGAGGTCATGGCTCTGGTTGAACGAGATCTGGTGGACGTTGCCGCCATCGGTGTCCATGACGTGAAGCACGAACGCAGGTTCGCGGCGGTCCTCGTCCTGCGCATCGAACTGCGGCTTGCCTTCGTCGAGCAGGATGGCCTTCGACTGGCGCTGCCGGGTCGAGCTGAACACGATGCGGCCGTCCGGCAGGTAGTGCGGAGCCACGTCATTGCCCTGGCGGGCTACGGTGTCCGAATCGACGACGCGATGCAGTTCGTCGCTCGCAACGATGTATTCCCAGATTTCCCAGGTTGGTTGCTGGTCGGGTTCGGCGCCGTCAACCAGCGGGCGGTGCATTGCGAACACCAGCTTGGTACCGTCGTATGAAGGCTCGATGTCGCGCACCTCACCCATGCCCTGTGTCAGTTCACCGGTTACGTTGCGCTCGCTGGCCGACGGTGAGGCACGATCACGCACGTAAAGGTCGGCGCCCGGCTCGAAGTCGAGCAGCTGCCGCGCGTCGACGCTTGCCGCGTTCCCGGTCGGTACGGGCCGCTTGACGTATGCGATCGGGAAGTCGAGCACGATCGGGTCGGGGCTCTGGCCGCTACCCGGGCCGGCACCGCCTCCACCGCCGCAGCCGGCGATGACGATTGCGACCAGCGCGGTCGCAAGTCGACGGCGCGGCCAACGCGCATGCTTGAGATCCCGGGCAATTGCGAGCATCGGAGCATCCTCGGCAGGTGGGCACGAGCGCGGCACAGGCACCGCGGGGGGTCACTTTTTCTCATAAGCAGCCTGCAGCACCACCTGCGCACTCCTGTTGTGTGAGGCAGCTCTCAATGCGGTACACGCGGCTTGGCGTTTGCCGCGCGAGCATCCAGATTTGCGCCCAACGACCGGATGGTCCGGTCGGGGGGAGGATCTGCATGCGCCGCAGGACGCTCGCACGGTACGGGCTTTGCAAGTTGCGGGTGACCGCCATGACTGCGTGCGCGATGCTCGTCGCGCTGCAGCCCGCGGCATCGCTGGCTGACGCACGCAGCCAGGCCAAGCGCATGCACGACCGGCTCGCGGGCGTGCCGCCCAGCGAAGCGGTGCTCACCTCGATGGCGAGCGACATCGCGGCCGGCAGCCCGACCCAGGCCGCCTACACGGCGATGCAGGACCGCGCCTTCTACGACGTGACCCTGAAGAACTTCGCGATGCCGTGGACAAACCGCGACCAGACGGTCTTCGCGCCGCTGAATGACTACGTCGCGACGGTGATCGGGATGGTGCGCGACGACGTACCGTTCGACCACGTCCTGTATGACGACATTCTCTACGTGGGCAGCGGTGCTTCCGGCGTGCCGGCGTACTCACCGGCGAACAACGACCACTATGCTGCGCTGGAGGCTCAGGGCGCGAACCTGAAGGACGTGCTGACGCGAACGACGCAGTCGTCTCTGAACGGCCTGCCGCCGGGCGCGACCGCGGGCGTGATGACCTCGCGTGCGGCCGCGGAGGCGTTCCTGGTCGCCGGAACCAACCGCGCGATGTTCCGCTTCACGCTGATCAACCACCTGTGCACGGACCTCGAGCAGGTGATGGACACGACCCGTCCGCCGGACCGCATCCGCCAGGATGTCAGCCGCAGCCCCGGAGGGGACAGCCGCGTGTTCCTGAACAACTGCATCGGCTGTCACAGCGGCATGGACCCGATGGTCCAGGCATTTGCCTACCACGACTGGGACGAGACGGCCGGTCGGATGGTCTACTCGGAAGGCGTGGTGCGCCCGAAGTACTTTCACAACAAGGACACGTTCCCGGCCGGCTACTCCACGCCGGACGATCACTGGGACAACTACTGGCGCCAGGGCCGCAATTCGCTGCTTGGATGGGATCCCTCGCTGCCAGGCAGCGGGCAGGGCCCGAAGTCGCTCGGCATGGAACTCGCGCACACGGACGCATTCGCGGGCTGCCAGGTGAAGAAGGTGTTCCGCACCGTCTGCTTCCGTGACCCGAGTGACGCGCAGGACCGGGCAAAGGTCCAGGCGATGGTCGGTTCATTCAGATCCAGCGGTTACCAGCTGAAGCGAGTATTCGCCGAGGCTGCCACCTACTGCATGGGTGACTAGGGGACGCCATGAACATCACGACCCTGCGAACCTGGACGATCCGTGCCGCTGCCATCAGCGCCGCCGCGCTGTTGCTCGGCGGTTGCGGCGGCGGCGCCAAGACGGTCGAGAATCCGGTCACTTCCGGTGGCACACCGGCCGCGTACAGCGGTCCGCCGCCGGCCACCGCCGACGTGCAGGCCTTCAAGATCAACCTCTGGGACAATCTCAAGGCGACCAATCGTTGCGGCAAGTGCCACGTGGCCGGCGGGCAGGCCCCGCAGTTCGTGCGCCAGGACGACATCAACCTCGCCTACGCTGCTGCAAACGGCGTCGTCACGCTTTCCTCCCCGCGCGATTCGCGCCTGGTGCAGAAAGTCGCCGGGGGCCACAACTGCTGGCTCGCCAGCGCCGACGCCTGTGCCGACATCATGACGACCTGGATCACCGCGTGGGCCGGCGCGGCAGGTGGCGGTGGCGTGCAGGGCGTGATTCTCAAGGCGCCGGTCATCAGGGATCCGGGTGCCAGCAAGGCATTCCCGGCGACGCCTGCGCTGTTCTCGACGACCGTTTACCCGGTCGTGCGGGAATACTGCGCGCGCTGCCACTCACCGACCGCGGCCGCAGCACAGTCACCATACTTCGCGTCTGCGGACCTGGACGAAGCCTACGCGGCGGCGAAGGTCAAGATCGA
The DNA here is from genome assembly GCA_963732375.1 of uncultured Gammaproteobacteria bacterium. Taxonomy (GTDB): domain Bacteria; phylum Pseudomonadota; class Gammaproteobacteria; order Steroidobacterales; family Steroidobacteraceae; genus RPQJ01. Next base: position 326,789 of record CAVSZE010000015.1, on the reverse strand, counting down.
CCTCGACACCCCGGCACAGTCGCGACTGGTGCTCCGGCTGCGCAACGAGTTTCACAACTGCTGGAGCAATTGTGCCGCTGACGCGGACGAGATGCAGGCGGCCATCAGTGCCTTCGCCGGGCAGGTGTCTGCTACTCAGGTCGATCCTTCGCTGGTGCTTTCGAAAGCACTCGGCATGTACGACGGTACCGTCGCGAGCGGCGGCAACCGCTACACGTCCAACCTGATCGGCTTGTGGGAGTTCAAGACCGGCCGGGGCAGCGCCGCCTACGACACCAGCGGCGTCGATCCGGCGCTGAACCTCACGCTGTCCGGCGACGTGACCTGGGTGGGCGGCTGGGGCATCAATGTACGCAGCGGCAAGGCGCAGGGCTCGACCACCGCCAGCCGGAAGCTGCACGACCTGATCGCGGCCACCGGCGAGTACACGATCGAAGCCTGGGTCGCGCCGGGCAACGTCGCACAGGAGGACGCGCGCATCGTTTCCTACTCGGGCGGCACGACCACGCGCAACTTCATGCTCGGCCAGACACTCTACAGCTACGATTTCTACAACCGGTCGAGCAGCACCGACCAGGCTGGCGACCCGAAGCTCACGACGGCCGCCGCCGACGAAGACCTGCAGGCTACGCTGCAGCACGTCGTCGCGACCTACGACCCGGTCAACGGCCGGCGCATCTACGTCAACGGCGAGTACACCGGGGATGCCGATCCGTCCGCCGGCGGCAACATCGCCGACTGGGATGACACCTTCGCATTTGTGCTGGGCAACGAAGTATCGGGCGACCGCCAGTTCCAGGGAATCTTCAGGCTGGTGGCCGTCTACAACCGCGCGCTGACCCAGGAACAGGTGAAGACCAACTTCGACGCAGGCGTTGGCGAGAAATACTTCGTGCTGTTCTCGGTGAGCCACCTGGTGGGCGTGCCGCAGTCGTACATCATGTTCACGGTGAGCCAGTTCGACAGCTACAGCTACCTGTTCGAAAAGCCGACGTTCATCAGCCTCGATCCCGCGGCGAAGCCGGGTACCATTCCCATTGCGGGCATGCGCATCGGCATCAACGGCACGGAACCCGACGTTGGCCAGGCATACCGCACGCTGGACACCAACATCACGGACTCGGAGTACGGGCCGCTTGGCCAGCAGCTGTCGACGATCGGCACGGTCATCGCGCTGCAGAAGGGGCCGGACGCCGACGAATTCTTCCTGACCTTCGACGTGCTCGGTTCGCACACAAATGTGCGCCTCGATCCCGTGCCGCTGGCTCCGGGTCCTCCCCCGGACGTGCGTCGTCCCGCCGACATCGGCCTGCGAGTGTTCGACAGGATCAACGCAACCATGTCCAGGCTGACCGGCGTGAGCTCCCAGGCTCCTGCGGTGAAGACCACGTTCGACACGGTCAAGCAGGCATTGCCGACCGTCGAGAGCATCGACACCTTCGTCTCCGGGCACCCGGTGGCGATCGCGCAGCTATCGATCCAGTACTGCAACACGCTGGTCGACGACACGTCGGCGCGCGCCGCGTACTTCCCGGGCTTCAACTTCGGCGCCGCACCCGCGACTGCGTTCGGGTCCGGCGGACGCGGGATCGTTGTCGACTCGCTGGTCAATCGCATGATGCTGGCCAACATGGGGACCGACCCGGATCCGACCGACGTGCGCAACGAACTGGATTCGCTGATCACGCGGCTCACCGCCTGTGGGAGCAGCTGCCCGGCAGGACGCACAGCGACGGTCGTCAAGGCGACCTGCGCAGCCATGCTCGGCAGCGCCGTCACGCTGATCAATTGAGGCGCCGCAAGGCACGCAGCAGGTAAGCAACCATGATCATTCGCAAGTCACCCCCGCGGAGACTGGGCCTGGACGAACCGATCCGGCACGCGCTCGGACACAAGCGCCCGGTTACGCGCCGCGAATTCATCGCGCAGGGACTGACCGCCGGCCTCGGCACGGTCGTAGCACCCACGATCTTCAGCCTGTTCGCGGACCCGCGCGCGGCGATGGCCGCGCTATCGCCCGACCTGCAGGCGCTGCGCAGCAGTTGCGGCATCCAGGTGCAGGGTGCGGGCAAGATCCCGTTCATCTGCATCGACCTCGCCGGCGGCGCGAACATGGTCGGATCGAACGTGCTGATCGGCGGGCCGGGCGGACAGCTCGACTTCCTGAGCACGGCCGGCTACGGAAAGATGGGCCTGCCCGGAGACATGCTTCCCGGCATGACCAATTCCGCGACAGGCACGAGCTTTACCGACACGAGCCTGGGTCTCGCGTTTCACTCCGACAGCGCATTCCTGCGGGGAATCATGGATCGCGTCTCGCCCGCGACAGCCGCCTCGATCAACGGCGCCGTCATTGCGGCGCGTTCGGAGAACGACACCGGCAACAACCCTCACAATCCGATGTACGGCATATACAAGGCCGGCGCGGACGGTTCGCTTGCGACGCTGATCGGCTCGCGTGCCTCGGATTCCGGCGGCAATTCAATGGCGCCGATCGGCATGATCGACCTGTCGGTCCGTCCCACCAAGGTGGACCGGGCCAGCGATGTCACGGGCCTCGTCGACACGGGCCAGCTCGCAAGCCTGCTGAGCGTGGACGATACTGTGGCCGTGATGGAATCGGTCGAGCGCATCAGCAGCCGCAAGCTGCAGATAGTCGATCCGAAGCAGCCCTGGGCGGACCCGAAGAAGACCACGGTGACGCGTGACGAGGTCGTGCGCGACCTGGTGAACTGCGGCTACGTCAAGGCGGCCGACGTGGTGGACCGCTTCGGCGACCCCACCAGCCTCAATCCGGACCTCGACCAGGACATCGTTGGTGCCGGTGGCGTCTTCAGTCCAGCCGAATACGGCAGCGACGCCGAGTTCCGCAAGACCGCGGCGGTGATGAAGATGGTGCTGTCCGGCTACGCCGGTGCGGGCACGATCACGCTCGGCGGCTACGACTACCATGGGCAGGGACGCTCGACCGGCGAGCTGCGCGACCTGCGGGCCGGGCGCTGCATGGGCGCATGCCTGGAATATGCGGCGCGGCGCGGCATGCCGCTGATGCTGTACGTTTTCTCGGACGGCTCGATCTCTGCCAGCGGCCAGGTGGACAACAGCGTCGACGGGCGCGGCAAGTTCATGTGGACCAGCGACAACCAGTCCACGGGCGCGTCGTTCTTCCTGGTCTACAATCCGCAGGGCAGGCCGCAGCTGCTCAGCAGCGGAGCCGCAGGTTCGGCACGACACCAGCAGATCGGTTATTTCCGGTCCGATGCATCGGTCGAGACTGCTTCGAGTCCCGCGGCCAACAACGTCAACCTGCTGGTCGAGACCGTGGTGCTGAACTACATGGCGCTGCACGGTGAGCAGGGCCAGTTCGGGCAGAAGTTCCAGGGTCACGGCCTCGGGTCCGCGGCGCTGCAGGACAGCCTGATCGCGTTCAATCCGATCGTGAACGGGACGATCAGCTAGACTCGGGAACCTTGGACAGGGCACCCGAAACCGATTACTGGACGCTGCTCAGTTGTCCGCGCTGCGGCGGACGGCTCACCCCGGGCACCGGCGCACGCTGCGAGGCATGCGGCTCTCACTACCCGTTCGTGGACGGAATCCCGTGGCTCTGCGCCGAGCCGCAAGCGACGCTGGGCGAGTGGCGCACACGCATGCGCGCATTCACCTCCGAACTCGAGGCCCAGGCAGCGCGCTACCGTGCGGCACTCGGGACCGGTGTCACCCTCGCGGCGACCCGTAATCGACTGAAGCTCCTTTCCAGCGCCTGCACCGACCATGCGCGACGACTGTCGTCGCTGCTTGCGCCATTGGACGTCGCCGCCGCGGCCGCCGTGCCCGAGACCTACCGGGCGCTGGGCTCGCCGCTACCGGCAGGGCAGGGACTCACCAGCTACTACGCCAACCTGCATCGTGACTGGTGCTGGGGTGAAACTGAAAACGAACTGGCCTATGCAGTGGTGGATCGGGCGCTCGGTCCCGAGAATCCTGGCCGGCTGCTGGTGCCCGGCTGTGGCGCCGGACGGCTTGCCTACGACCTCCACGTACGCCGCGGCCCTGTCACGACGATTGCCGCGGACCTGAATCCGCTGATGATGATCGTGGCGCGCCGCATGTTTTCGGGCGAGCACGTAGAGCTGCACGAGTTTCCGGTGGCGCCGGGTGACCTTGGCAGCCACGCGTTGCTGCGCGACCTTCACGCCCCGGTGCCCGCGCCACCGGGCCTGTGGCCGGTCGTCGCCGATGCGTCGCAGGCCCCGTTTGCGTCGGGCGCCTTCGACACCGTGGTCACGCCCTGGCTGATCGACATCCTCGACGAGGACTTCGCGACGTTCGCGGCCAGGTTGAGCCAGTGGCTCAAGCCCGGTGGCCGGTGGGTGAACAGTGGCTCGCTGTTCTTCCAGCACGGCGATCCGGCCCGTTGCTATTCGATCGACGAGCTGCCTGCAATCCTCCGTGCGGCCGGCTTCGAGGACATCGAGGTGCAGGAGGAGGTGGTCCCTTATCTTGCGTCCCCGGCCAGCCGCAACAGCCGCATGGAGCGACTGGTGACGTTCAGCGCCATCGGGTGTGAGCGGGTCGCGCCTCCGGCGCCGCATCGCAACGCACCGCGCTGGCTTCGGCAGGACGACCTGCCGGTACCGATGCTGCCGCAGGTCGCGAGCCAGGTTCTCGCGATGCGCGTCTATTCGTTCGTCGCGTCGCTGGTGGACGGCCAGCGCACGTTGCACGACATCGCCGACATACTGGTGCGCGAGCGCTTGTTGCCCGCGGACGAGGCTCTTCCGGCGGTTCGTGGGTTCCTGCAGCGCCTGTTCGCGGAGGCGCAGGCGCCCTGGCGCCCCTGAGCGCTCGTTGAGATCCAGCACCCGCGCCGCTAGTCTCTACGCCTGCTTCAACGCTGCCCTCGAGGTATCGCTTCGATGACGAGCCCGGTGTTTCCGTCGACAACGGCGCCAGCGCAATCGAAGGGGGCGTGGTACCAGCGCGAAGAGGCGATCATGGGTACCCGGATCGCCGTAGAACTCTGGGCGACCGACCCGGGGCTTGCGCAACGTGGCATCGATGCGGTGATGGCCGACATGCACCGCACCGACCGCCTGATGAGCACGTACAAGCCCGAGAGCCAGCTCTCGCAGGTCAACGCACATGCATTCGACCGGCCCGTGCAGGTCGATGCCGACATCATCGACGTCGTGGAGAAGTCCTTTGCTTACTCGCAGCTGAGCGACGGTATTTTCGACATCACCTACGCCAGCGTTGGCTATCTCTACGATTACCGCGCGCAGCTGCACCCGACCGACGAGCAGATCGCCGCGGCGCTGCAGGCGATCGACTACCGCCAGCTTCAGGTCGATCGCGATGCGCGCACGATCCGCTTCCTGCGGCCGGGCATGCGTATCGACCTGGGGGGGTTCGCCAAGGGCTGGGCGGTCGATCGCGGGGTCGAGATCCTGCGCGCACTCGGCATCGAGCATGCGATGGTCAATGCCGGCGGCGACACTCGCCTGCTCGGCGACCGGCTGGGCAAGCCGTGGATCGTCGGCATACGTGACCCGCGCCGGGATGGTGCCGTGGTCACGCGCATCCCGCTCGCGGACGAGGCGATCTCCACCTCGGGCGACTACGAACGCTATTTCGAGCAGGACGGTGTCCGTTACCATCACATACTGGTGCCTGGCACCGGCAAGTCCCCGTCCGACGTGCGCAGCGTCACCGTCATCGGTCCGAATGCGACCCGCACCGACGGTCTCACCAAGCCCGTCTTCATACTCGGCGTGGAGCGGGGCATGGAATACGTGCGACGGGTCGGCGACGTCGAGGCAGTCATCATCGACAACCAGGGCCAGGTCTACTACTCGCCGGGGCTCGAGCCCGGGAGGTAGGGCGCAGGCCCCCAGGGCGGTGGGCCCGCGTTGCGCGGCACGGCCAGCCCGGTGTTTTGTGACGCAATGCCGCCTGCGAAGCGTAAATCGCCCTTTGAATTGACAGCGCGGCGCCCGCTAGACAACGATTCACTCGACTGAAAAAGGCAAACCCGCCGAAAGGCGGGGACGCAAAGCTTCCGGTCTTCGGGTCTCACCCATGACAGCGGGGTTGCCAGGATGCGAGGCAGAGATTACTTCGCGCGCGCCCGCGTAATGGCGTTCGTACACACGCTGGCCCTTGGGGGTGCGGCGCTTGCCGGCGCGCTTTTGCCGCTGGTCGCGCATGCCGCGACCGAGGGCATTCGCAGCGGAACGGCGGCGCCGGACTTCGTTCTCAAGTCCACCGACGGCCGTAACCTGCGCCTGTCCGAATACCAGGGCGAAGTCGTAGTGCTGGCCTTCTGGGCAAGCTGGTGCGGGTCGTGCCGCTCGGCACTCACGGACCTGAACACGATCGCGACCGCGCCGGATGCGGATCGACCCGTGGTCCTCGGCGTCAGCCTGGACGGCGACGACGGCCGGGCTGCTTCGATATCGCAGTCGCTGGGCTTGAAATTTCCCACGCTGCTCGACAGTCGCCAGGCGATCGGGCGTCTCTACGACGTGGAGGCGCTGCCGCTGACGCTGCTCGTCGATCGCGATGGAATCGTGCGTGCCTCGTGGGCGTCGGCCCCGGTGCCGCAGGCAGAACTCAACCGTGTGCTCGAGGAGATCGGCAAATGAAGCGGCAGTCCCCCGAATCCAATCACCGTGTCCGGTGGCTGGCGTTTGCCAGCATGATTCTCGTCGCGGGCGGCAGCCTGTTCGCCGGGCGGGCCGGCGCCGACGACCCGGCTCAGGCGACGCGCGCCGTCGACCAGGACGTGCAAGACCTGAAAAAGCAGCTCATCGACCTGAACCGCGACCTGTTCAAGCTGGAGGAGGAAATCCTCTATCCATCGAGCACCCAGGTGGCGGTGTTCCTGTCGCTCAATGTCGGCACGTTCTTCGAGCTGGACTCGGTGACGCTGAAACTCGACGACAAGGAGGTCACCAACTACCTGTACACGGAGCGCGAGGTGAAGGCGTTGTACCGCGGCGGCGTGCAGAAGCTCTACCTCGGAAATCTCAAGACCGGCAAGCACGAACTGGTGGCGTTCTTCAGCGGCAAGGGCCCGCATTCGGTCGACTACCGTCGCGGTGCGACGCTGACTTTCGACAAGGCGATCGGCACCAAGTACGTCGAACTGCGCATCAGCGACCGCGCAGCTGCGCTGCAGCCCGAGTTCGTCGTCCGGCAGTGGGACTGAGCGGTCCCGTTTCCAGGCAACGGATACGGCTCGAGACAGAATGACGACCACGTTACCGCGTCGATGCAACTGGAACCTGGCCGCAGGCCTGGTCGCGTGCGCGATCGTCGCGACCGGGGCGGGCGCGGCACCGCAGGAATCGGACCTGCCGCCACCCGGCAAGGTGCGTGACCTCGACTATGGCGACGTGCTGTTCCATTTCTACCAGGACGACTACTTCGGCGCGCTGGTGCGACTCGAGGCCGCCCGCGATTACGGTCGGATGCCGAATCACGACGCGGATGCGGAGTTGCTCTCGGGCGGTCTCTACCTGTCGCTCGGCCTGCATGCGGAGGCCACCAGGATCTTCAATCGCCTGCTGGCCGGATCGGTGCCTCAGTCGGTGAGCGACCGTGCGCGGTTCTACCTTGCCAGGATCGGATACCAGCGCGGTTACTACGACGAAGCGTGGCAGAGCCTGCAGAAGATCCACGGCACCTTGCCGGGATCGCTGGAGTCGGAGAAGCGACTGCTGTCGGCAAACGTGCTGATGGCCCAGGGCCGCTATGCCGATGCCGCGTCGGTGTTGAGTGCCGCAGGCGCGGGCGACGACTGGGCGCCGTTCGCGCAGTTCAACCTCGGCGTGGCACTGGTTAGGTCGGGTGACGTTGCGCAGGGCCAGCGCTGGCTCGAAGCGGTGGGCAGCATGCCGGCGGGCACGGAAGAGGAACGCTCGCTGCGCGACCGGGCGAACCTGGCGCTCGGCTATGCGATGCTCCAGGGCCGCGAGACCGAGCCTGCCATTGCTGCGCTGACCCGGGTCCGGCTGGACGGGCCGTTCACCAATCGTGCACTGCTGGGGCTCGGCTGGGCGGAGTCGGACGCCAAGCGCTCCGACCTCGCGCTGGTGCCGTGGCTCGAACTCCGCGAACGGCGGCTGCTCGACTCGGCGGTGCAGGAGTCCTACCTCGCCGTGCCGTACGCGTACGCGCAGCTCGCCGCAAACGGGCAGGCCGCGCAGCAGTACCGGTTCGCAGTTCAGGCGTACGAGAAGGAAGCGCTGCGGATCGACGAGTCGATAGCAGCGATCCGCGCTGGCGGGTTCCTCGATTCGGTGCTGGCTGCCGCGCCCGACAGCGACGCGATCGGCTGGATGTGGCAGCTGCAGAAATTGCCGGACTCGCCACAGACACGGTACCTGTATCACCTGCTCGCGTCCCACGAGTTCCAGGAAGGCCTGAAGAACTACCGCGACCTGCGCATCATGCAGCGCAACCTGCAGGGATGGGGCGAGTCGCTCAGTGCCTTCGACGAAATGGTCGCGACCCGCGAGCTGGCATCCAGCGAGCGCGAGCCGCGCCGGGCCGCTACGCTGGCTGGCGCGGACCTCGACGGATTCGCCAGTGAGCATGCGGCACTCGAGCAGCGGGTTGCCGCGATCGAGGCAAGCCGTGACGTCGCGGCCCTTGCGACGGATACGGAGGCGAGCGGCTGGCGCCAGCTCGACGACGTGCAGGCCCGAATCGCCATGTTGCCGGAAGGCGCAAAGCGTGAAGCGCTGGCGGAAAGCGAGCGCCTGTTGCGCGGCGTGCTGCTGTGGCAGATGGACACGGCCTACAAGGCACGCCTGCGCCGCGTCACGACCGACCTGCGCGAGACCGGGGCGCTGCTTGCGGAGGCGCGCAACCGCGTGCAGTCGGTGGAACTAGCAGGGGTGGCCGCGCCCCGCGACACCAGTGCATTCGCATCCCGGGTAAGTGGACTCGCCGCGCGCGTCGAGGAGATCGGCCCGCGCATCGATGCGGCCAGGGCCGCCCAGGAACGAGTGCTCGCCGCCATCGCGGTCAATGAACTCGAGGCGCAGAAGCGTCGCCTCGCCAGCTACGCTACGCAGGCGCAGTTCGCTCTCGCGGCGCTCTACGACGGAGCCTCGGCCGGGGTGGTGCGATGAACGCGCGCGTCGCCGTCGCCGTGCTGGCCTGTCTCGCGGCGTCGTCGCCGGCGGGCGCCGCCCGAAAGGCCCCGGAGCCGGCCACGCTCGGCGACCTGTCGAAGCGCAGCGTGCCCATTCAGCGTGGCGGGGCCGTCGAGGTCGACGCCGGGCAGGCCGCGCGCAGCTACGAGGATTTCCTGCGTATTCCCGATACCGATCCCGGCATGCGTGCCCAGGCACTGCGCAGGCTCGGCGACCTGCGTTTCGCGGAGGCCGAGACGCTGCGGGTCGAGGACGGCGCCGACTCGGTGGCGGCCGCGACGGCAAGCCGAGAATCCATTTCGGCCTACCAGCAACTGCTCGATGAGCAGCCGGATGCGTCCGGGACCGATGCCGTGCTTTACCAGCTCGCGCGGGCCTACGAGAGCCTCGGCGATACGAACCAGGCATTGAAGGTACTCGACCGGATGGTCGAAAAATTCCCGCAGAGCGCCCACTACGACGAGGCGGAGTTCCGGCGCGGCGAGGCTTTCTTCAGCGAGCAGCGCTATGCGGATGCGGAGCGTGCCTACGCGTCCGTGCAGTCGCAGGGGCCAGGCTCAGCGTTCTACGAGCAGGCGGTCTACAAGCGTGGCTGGGCGCTGTTCAAGCAGTCGCGTGACACGGAGAGCAACGCGGCGTTCCTGCTGTTGCTCGACGCCGTGCTGGTCAAGGACGGGCGGCTACGCGCAGAGACGGACCTGCCGCGTGCGCAGCAGGAGCTCAGCGCCGACGCGTTGCGCGCGCTGGCGATCACGTTTGCTGCCGGCGAAGGACCGGGCTCGCTGCAGGTCGCCGTGGACCAGCACGGCCCCGCGCCGTACGAGTCGCGCCTGTACGTCGCGCTCGGCGACCTCTACGTCGAGAAGGAGCGTTTCCAGGACGGAGCCGAGGCTTATCGGGCCTTTGCGTCGCGACGGCCGATGGATCCCGATGCGCCGCTTATGATCGTGCGCGCCACGGACGCATACGCGAAGGGCGGCTTCACCACGCTGGTGCTGGACGGAAAGCGCCAGCTGGTCGAGGACTACGGCCCCCGCAGCGACTACTGGCACATCCACGCCGCCGACATCGATCCTGCAGTGAGCGCCGCGATCCAGGCCGACCTGCTCGACCTGGCGCAGCATCACCACGCGCTCGCTCAGAAGGGCTCCGCGGCCGATCTCGATATCGCGGTGCGCTGGTATCGGGACTACCTCAATGGTTTCGACGATTCGCCACAGGCGCCGGCAACCCGGCTGCTGCTTGCCGACCTGCTGTTCGACGGTGCCCGCTACGAAGAAGCGGCGGTCGAGTACGAGCGTGACGCTTACTCCTACGCGGCGAATCCGCAGGCGGCGCGCGCCGGTTATGCCGCGCTCGTCGCCTACGACAAGGCCGGCGCGCAGGTCGCGGAGTCGCAGCGCCCCGAGCTCCAGGCGCGGGCCATGGAATCCGGGCTGCGATTTGCCGCGGCATTCCCCGAGCACCCGGAAACACCGGCAGTGCTGACCCGCGCCACCAAGACACTTTTCGACTCCGGCGACCGCATACGCGCCGAATCCGTGGCCCAGCAGGTTCTCGCACTCGGCAGCAGGGCCGACGCCGGCCAGCAGCGGGTAGCGTGGACAGTGCTCGCGCACACCTACTTCGACGATGGCCGCTATGCCGATGCGGAGAAGGCCTACACGGAACTCGCGGCGCGGCTGCCTGCCGGCGACCCGCAGGCGGCCGAGGTTACGGACCGGCTGGCCGCATCGGTCTACCGCCAGGCCGAGGCGAAGCAGGCGGCCGGGGATGTCGACGGAGCGGTGCAGGAGTACCTGCGCGTGGCCACCGTCGCGCCGGCGTCGAGCGCGGGTGCTAAGGCACAGTACGACGCGGCGGCGCTGCTGCTGTCCTCGCGGCAGTGGGCCGCGGCGGCCGGGGTGCTCGAACGATTCCGGGCCTCTTATCCCCAGGACGAACTGCAGCCTGACGTGACGCGCAAGCTTGCGGTTGCCTACCTCGAATCGGGGCGTCCGCACGATGCGGCTGTCGAGCTCGAGCGCGTGGCCGCCCGCGGCGCGGAAGACGAGCAGGTTCGCCGTACGGCGCAGTGGCAGGCTGCCGAGCTTTACGCGGCCGCCAATGATCCCGCATCCGCTCGCCGCGCCTACGCCGACTACGTCGAGAGATTCCCGGCGCCCGCGGACCTCGCAATCGAGGCGCGGCAACAGCTTGCCGAACTTGCCGCTGGCGCAGGCGACGCGGCTGCCCGGCAGCACTGGCTCGAGGAACTCGTCGCGGCAGACGCTGCTGCCGGAACGGCACGCTCGGATCGCTCGCGGTTTCTTGCCGCGCAGGCATCGCTGGAACTCGCGCGGCCGCTGGACCAGGCCGCACGTGGCGTGGCGCTGGTGGCGCCGCTCGACCGCTCGCTGGCGCGAAAGAAATCCGCAATGGAAGCGTCGCTGGCTGCCTACGCGCACGCAGCCGGATACGGTGTCGCTGAAGTCACGACGGCAGCCACCTACGCGATGGCCGACCTGTACCGCGACCTCGGCAGTGCGTTGCTTGCTTCCGACCGTCCGGGTGGATTGTCACCCGATGAGCTGGAGCAGTACGACCTGCTGCTCGAGGAACAGGCCTACCCGTTTGAGGAGAAGGCCATCGGCATCCACGAGACCAACACGCATCGGGCGGCCGAGGGTATCTACGACCAGTGGGTGCGGAAAAGCTATGCGGCGCTCGCGGCGATGAAGCCTGCCCGCTACGACAGGCCTGAGATATTCGACGCGGCGGGTGCTGTTCCGGATGCGGCCAGGGTTGCGGCAGCAGATGCCGTGCCTGAATCCAAGCCCGGCGAAAAATCCGACGCGGCGCCCGGGCCGTCCCCGGAGGTCATCCGGTCACTTGCCGCTGCGCGTTCGGCCCTTGAAGCCGGTGATGACGCCGCTGCAGAGACGAAGCTTGCCGAGGCCCTTGCCGTCGAACCGACGAATGCCGAAGCACTCAACATGCTGGGCGTCGCGAACCGACGGCTCGGCCGATTCGCGGAGGCGCGCGCCGCCTACGAGCGTGCTGCGGGCCTGGCGCCCAACTACCCCGCACCGCAGCGCAACCTCGGCGTGCTGCTCGATCTCTATCTCGGGGACCCGGCAGCCGCTCTCGGTCACTACGAGGAGTACCAGTTGCTGACCGGCGGTACCGATCCCAACACCGGGCCGTGGCTGGTCGAGTTGCGTGCCCGGCTTGGAAAGGTTTCGCGCACAGCGGAGGCGCAGCAATGAAGATCGTGCCAACCATGATTGCCTTCGCACTCGCGGTGCCCTTCGCAGCAGTCGCGGCGGAGCCACCGGCACCGGCCGCAACAGCGCCGGCCAAGGTCGCGTCCGCCGGCCAGGGCCAGCGCGCCCACGACCGGCTGCAACTCGACTCGACCGCCATCACCGGCAACCGAGAACTTCCCAAGGTCATGAGCATCGTGCCCTGGAAGGCGGCCGAACCGCCCGGCGGCCCGGACCGGCCGATGGGCAGCCTGATCGAAGAGGTCCTTGCGCCGGTGGATCGTGACGAATTCAGGCGCGAAATCACATATTTCCATGACCTGACCACGCAAAGTTCACCTGTTCCTGCGAAAACCGCCAGTTCTTCCCCCGGAGCCACCCAGCCATGAATGCAATCGACATGATCATCAACTTCTTCAAGCAGGGCGGGGCGTTCCTTTACCCCATCGCTGCCGTCTTTACGATCGGCCTGGCCATTGCCGCCGAGCGGTTCGTCTACCTGACTCGAGTCGCCAAGGGAAACAAGCGGCTGTGGGCCGAACTCGCGCCGCTGATCCAGGCCGGCAACTTCCGCAAGGCCATGGAGGTCGCGGACAGCACCGATTCGGCGCTCTCGACGATCATGCGCTACGGCATGTCGCGCATCTCGACGGCCCGCCGCCGCGAGGACATCGAGAAGGCGATGGAGGAAAGCCTGATCGAGGTGATCCCGCGCCTCGAGAAGCGCACGCACTACCTCGCCACGCTGGCCAACATCGGCATGCTGATGGGCCTGCTCGGCACCGTGATCGGCCTGATCAACGCGTTCGCCGCGGTCGCCGCGGTGAATCCGGCGGAGAAGGCCGCGTTGCTCTCTGCCAGTATCTCGGTCGCCATGAACAACACGGCGCTCGGCCTCGGCCTCGCGATCACCCTGCTGCTGTGCCACATGTACCTCGAGACCAAGACGACAGAACTCGTGGACAGCCTGGAAGTGGCCTCGGTCAAGTTCCTGAACACCGTGACGGAGCGCCGCCGCGAAGCGCCGCACCCGGTTGCGGCGACCCCGGCCGCCGCCCGCAACGTCGATCGCGATGAATTGCGGGGGGCCGCACGCGCATGAGGAGCTCGACGCTAGCGCGCCGCCAGCAGCGCAATCATGCGCGCTACCGTGGCCGTAACGACCTGACCATCGTGCCGATGCTGGACGTGATGGTGATCCTCACGTTTTTCCTGATCTTCACGGCGGTGTTCTCGAAGACCAGCATCCTGGAAGTGCATTTGCCGGGCCCGGGGGCCAAGGCAGTGGACCAGGTGCCGACCCTCGAGCTCGAGGTCATCGTGCGGCGCAGCGGCCTCGAGGTGGCAGACCGCAACAGCGGCGTGCTCACCAGCGTGCCGGTGACCGCGAGCGGGCAGGACGTGGTGCGGCTCTCCGCCTACCTGCAGGACCTGAAGACGCGCTTCCCGGAGAAGTCGAACGCAACGCTGCTGGTGGCCGAGGACGTGGACTACGACACCATCGTCCAGGTGATGGACGCAGTGCGTGTGCGCCAGAGCTCGGACGGCCCCAAGGTCGTGCGTACCGAGCTGTTTCCGCAGATCTCACTTGGAGACGCCCCGACATGATCCGCACCGGACTGAAGCGGCACGCGCGCCACGGCAAGGGCGGCGGTGGGGGGCATGGCCCGCTCACGCTGATCCCGATGATCGACATGCTGATGATCATGGTTGTGTACCTGCTGGTGCACTCGGCGGACACCGACATCCTGCCGAACACGCGCAACATCTCGATTCCCCGCTCGGTCTCCGAGTTGAAGCCGCGCGAGGCCATGGTGGTCACGGTCACGCGCGACATGCTGTACGTGAACGGCGAGGCCGTGGTCTCGATCGCCGAGGTGGGCAGCTCGCCGGAGCCGGTCGTCGAGCAGCTGCGGGCCGCACTCAACCGCCAGGCCGACAACCTGCTGGGCGGTAACGGCGAGCAGCGCGAGGTCACGGTGATGGCCGAGAAGTCGCTGCCGTACGCGGTGCTGCGCAAGGTCGTGGCGAGTTGCTCGGCGGCCGACTACAGCAAGGTGTCGCTGGCTGTCGTCGAGCGCGAACAGGCGCTCGGCGCGAGCGTACCGGTCTCAGGGTGATTGCAGCATGAGCGCCACGATCGTCAACAATTTCCGGGTCTTCGAGCTGCCGTGGACGCCATCCGAGGCCGAGGAACGCCGGCTACGGCGCGTGCTTGGGGCGGCGCTCGGTATTTTCATCGGCATCGGTATCGTAATTCCGCTGCTGCCCGAACGTCCGCGTCCGCAGTCCATGGCGCCCGCCGTGCCCGAACGAATCGTGGAATTCATCCTGGAGCGCCCGAAGCCGCTGCCGGAGCCGAAGGTCGAGGTGACGCCGCCGAAACCGGTGGTCGTGCCCACAATTGAAAAACCCGCACCGGTGCGCGTGCCGGTAGTGGAGGCCAAGCCGGTCCCGGATCCGCGCAAGAAGGCCGCGTCGGCTGGATTGCTGGCGCTGTCCGACCAGCTTGCGGAACTGCGCGACATGAACGTGGATTCGCCGACCGACGCGAAGCCGCTCAACGCCGGCGTCGGCGAAAAGACCCGGGTCGATCGCGCGCTGCTGACCGCCCGGGTGGGCGAGGGCAGTGGTGGCATCACGGTCGGCAAGGCAAGCAGCGGCTTCGGTGGCGGTTCCACCGGGCTCAAGGGTGTGGCGACCGCGAAGGTGTCGTCAGGCGTGGATGCCGCGCCGGGCGCGGAAGCCCAGCGTACCGGTCACAGCAGCAAGGCTGCCCGCACGCGCGAGGAGATCGAACTCGTATTCGACCGCAACAAGTCCGCGATCTATTCGATCTACAGCCGTGCGCTGCGCGACAATCCTGCGCTGCAGGGCAAGGTGGTGCTTGAAGTGACCATTGCCCCGTCCGGCGAGGTGACCGTTTGCAGGGTCGTATCCAGCGACCTCGGCGACGCGGAGCTCGAGCGCAAGCTGGTCGCCAGGGTGAAGATGTTCATGTTCGAGTCGCGCGACGTGGCGACCATGACCACGACCAAGCCGATCGAGTTCTTCCCCGCCTGACCGTGGCGCGCGTGGCCCCCGACACTCGTCCGGCAGCCGCGGACATGACGAGATAACCAGACGGCCTTTCCTCGGAGGCGCCTCCAGTCCCTAGCATCTCCCGGACACTGTTCCGAGGCGATGCCATGGCTGCCAATTCCTCCACCGTACCCATCGGGCCGCTCGACAGCGAGCGCAGCGCGCTGCTGCAGCGCGTCGTGGACGGACTCGAGCCGTCCTCGCTGCACTGGCTGTCGGGCTTCGCGGCGGGAGTGGCCCACGTGCGGTCGCAGGCGCTCGGCTTGCTGGCCGAGGATCTTGCGGTGCCCGCCGTGGCCGCGGTTGCGCGACAGGAGCCGACGGCCCGGCTGGCAGTGGTGTATGGATCGCAGACCGGCAATGGTAAGCGCATCGCCGACCGGCTGGGGCGCGCGGCTGAGGCGGCCGGCCTTGCAGCGCGCGTATACGCCGCTCGCGATTACCCACTCAAGGACCTGGCGAGGGAGCGATTCCTCACCGTCGTGATGAGCACGCACGGCGACGGCGATCCGCCGGACGATGCGCGCTCGTTCCACGAACACATACTCGGTAAGCGCGCGCCTCGGCTCGAGAACCTCGCCTATTCAGTGCTCGCGCTCGGCGACTCCAGTTACCCGAAGTACTGCGAGACGGGCCGTCAACTCGACGAGAGGCTCGAGTCGCTTGGTGCGCGGCGCCTTTTGCCACGGGTTGACTGCGACCTGGACTACGAGCGCCCCGCCGCTGCCTGGCTCGAGCAGTTGGTGGCAGCGGCCCGCGATAGCATGGGAAGCCAGCCGCTCGGGAACGTCACCCGACTGCGCCCGCCGCCCACCGAGCCGCAGTACAGCCGCGAACGGCCGTTCGTGGCGCGGGTCCTCGACAATCAGCGCCTCACCGGAAGGACGGCCACCAGGGACGTGCGCCATCTGGAGATCTCGCTCGAGGGATCAGGGCTGCGCTACGAGCCTGGTGACGCGCTCGGCGTCTGGCACGACAATCCGCCAGCGGTCGTGGATGGCGTGCTGGCAGCGGCGGGCCTTCCGGGCGACGAAATCGTTGCCAGTGACGGGAAAGCGCTGCCGTTGCGAGAATGGCTCGCGACGGCTCGCGAGATCACGCGATTGACCCGGCCGTTCCTCATCGAACATGCGCGGCGCTCGGGCGACAGCGGGCTCGCCGAGTCTTTGTCGCCCGGGCACGAGACGCGCCTGCGCGGTCTACTCAAGGACCTGCAGGTCGTGGATGTGCTCAGGTGCTGGCCCGCGCAGTGGGCTGCGCAGGAACTCGTGCAGGCGTTGCGACCGCTTGCACCGCGCCTGTATTCGATTGCATCGAGCCAGGGCTCCGTCGGCGACGAGGTTCACGTCGCGGTGGCCGTCATCGACTACGAATCGGGCGGTGAACGTCGCCACGGCGCCGCGTCCACCCACCTGGCAGGCCTGACGGCAGACGACGCGGCGGTGCGCGTATTCATCGAACCGAACCAGCGCTTCCGCCTGCCTGCCGACCCCTCGCGCGACGTGATAATGATCGGTCCCGGAACCGGCGTGGCGCCCTACCGCGGCTTCCTGCAGCAGCGCGAAGAGCAGGCCGCCACGGGTCGCAACTGGCTCGTGTTCGGCGCGAGGCATTTCGACAGCGAATTCCTCTACCAGGTGGAGTGGCAGGACGCCGTGCGCAAGGGCCTGCTGCACCGGGTGGACCTCGCGTTCTCCAGGGATCGCGGCGGGCGCGCCTACGTGCAGGACCGGTTGCGCGAGGCTGGCGCCGATCTCTACGCGTGGCTCGAGCGTGGGGCGAGCATCTATGTCTGCGGCGACGCGGAACACATGGCGCCGGACGTGCACGCGGCACTGGTGGATATCGCGGTCGAGCACGGCGGCCTGGAGCGCGAAGGCGCCGAGGCTTGGCTGCGTGCACTCGCGGATGATCGCCGCTACCTCAGGGACGTGTATTGACCATGGCCGAGTTCACACCCATCGAGCGCATCAAGAACGAAAGCCGGCTGCTGCGCGGCACGCTGGTCGAAAGTCTCGCCGACCCGCTGACCGGGGCGATTCGCGAGGACGACACGGCGCTGATCAAGTTCCACGGCAGCTACCAGCAGGACGACCGCGACCTGCGCGACGAACGGCGCCGCCAGAAACTGGAACCCGCCTACAGCTTCATGATCCGCACGCGGCTGCCCGGTGGCGTGTGCACGCCCGCACAGTGGCTGGCGCTGGACGAGATCGCCACACGCCACGGCAACGGCACGCTCAGGCTCACCACCCGCCAGGCGTTCCAGTTCCACGGCGTGATCAAGACCGATTTGAAGACGACGATGGCGGCGATAAACGCGACGCTGATAGACACCATCGCGGCCTGCGGCGACGTGAACCGCAACGTGATGGCGAGTGCGAACCCGGTGGAGTCCGGCGCGCACACTGCGGCCTACGAGTGGGCAAAGCGCCTCTCGGAGCACCTGCTGCCACACACCCGCGCGTACCACGAGATCTGGCTGGACGGCGCGAAGGTCGGCGGCAGCCCGGAAGTCGAGCCGATCTACGGTCCGAGTTATCTGCCGCGCAAGTTCAAGGCAGCGATCGTCGTGCCGCCCGTGAACGACGTGGACGTGTTCGCCCAGGACCTTGGATTCATCTCGATCATCGAGCACGGGGAACTTCTCGGGTTCAACGTCACCGTCGGCGGCGGCATGGGCACCACCCACGGCGAGGCCGCGACATATCCGCGACTGGCGGATGTCATCGGGTTCGCAAGGCCCGAGCAGCTGCTGGCGGTCGCGGAAGCGGTGGTTACCACCCAGCGCGATTTCGGCGACCGCACGAATCGCAGGCACGCGCGCCTCAAGTACACGATCGACGAGCGCGGGCTTGACTGGTTCGTCGCCGAGATCACGCGGCGGCAGGGGTTTGCACTGAGGCCGGCGCGGCCCTTCGAATTTACCACCAGCGGTGACCAGTTCGGATGGACCGAGGGGCACGACGGCCGATGGCACCTGACGCTGCGTATCGAGTCGGGCCGCATCGCGGACACCGTGTCGGGCGCAAAGCTCACGGGCCTGCGCGAGATCGCGCGCGTGCATCGTGGAGATTTCCGCCTTACGCCGAACCAGAACCTGGTCATAGCAAACGTCGAGGCGTCCGCGCGTGCGTTCATCGACGCACTTGTCGTTCGCCATGGGCTCGATGCGCATGCCCGGACGACATCGCTGCGTCGCGATGCGCTCGCCTGCGTCGCGCTCCCCACGTGCAGCCTTGCGATGGCGGAGGCTGAGCGCTACCTGCCGTCGCTGGTGCGCGCGGTGGAGGCGCGCCTGGCGTTGCACGGCCTGCGCGAGGAGCCAATCACGCTGCGTATCACGGGCTGCCCGAACGGCTGCGCTCGGCCGTTTCTTGCCGAGATCGCGCTGGTTGGCAAGGCGCCGGGGCGGTACAACCTTTACCTGGGCGGCGATGGCCGGGGGCAGCGGCTGAACGTGCTCTACCTGGAAAATGTCGATGAGGGTGAAATCCTCGGTGCGCTGGAATCGGCGTTTGAGAGATTTGCGTCCGAGCGCGAGCCGGGCGAGCGCTTTGGTGACTTCAGCTGGCGCGCGGGCCTCGTGAACGCGCCGGTGCGGGCGGTGACGGCGTGACCGCGCTGTCATTCGACGCCGGTCTGGCGCGAGCCGATTCCGCGTATCTCGACCGGGTCAACCGGGCGCTCGAACACATGGACGCCGGGCAACGGGTGCGGTGGGGGCTCGATCACCTGCCGGGCCGGCACGCGCTCTCCTCGAGCTTTGGCGCGCAGGCGGCCGTGTCGTTGCACCTCGTGACCAGTCTCGCGCCGGAAATCCCGGTCATCCTGGTCGACACGGGATACCTGTTTCCCGAGACCTACCGATTTGTCGACGAACTCGTGCTCCGACTCGGACTGAACCTCAAGGTTTACCAGCCTGCCACATCGCCGGCCTGGCTCGAGTCGCGTCATGGTCGGCTGTGGGAGCAGGGCGCCGACGGCATCGTTCGTTACAACGAATTGCGCAAGGGAGAGCCGATGCAGCGGGCGCTTGCCGACCTCGATGTGGGCACCTGGTTCGCGGGACTGCGACGGCAACAGGCTCGCTCGCGAAGCGGCATCCGGCCGCTCGAATACCGCAACGGCCGCTGGAAATTCCATCCGATCCTGGATTGGACCGATCGTCAGGTATTCCAGTACCTGAGCAACCGTGACCTGCCGTACCACCCGCTCTGGCACCACGGCTACGTCTCCATCGGTGACTGGCACACTACCCGGACGCTGGCCGAGGCGGGGGACCCCGAGGCGACACGCTTCTTCGGGCTCAAGCGCGAGTGCGGCATCCACGGGCTCGAGGGCTAGGGGCGTGAGGTACTTCCCCCTGTTCGCGGACCTTAAAGGACGCCGGGTGCTGGTGGTCGGTGGCGGCGACGTAGCCGAGCGCAAGATACGGCTGTTGCTCGAGGCCGGCGCGCAGGTCGAGGTTGTGGCGCCCGAGTTGAGCGAGTGGCTCTCGGCGAGGCTGGCCACCGATGCAACTGGAATCGCCGGCCGTCCTTCCGCCGCAGCCTCGCTCACCTGGATCGCAACGCATTTCGACGAGCCCCAGCTGCGCGGTGCGGTGCTGGCAGTCGCGGCGACGAACGACCACGAGGTCAACGCGCGGGTCGCTGCTGCGGCTCGCGCTGTGGGTCTGCTGGCAAACGTCGTGGACGACGCGGAGCTCTCGGGATTCATCGTCCCGGCCATCATTGACCGCTCGCCACTCGTCATTGCGGTGTCGAGCGGCGGGACGGCCCCGGTGCTGGCGCGACTGGTTCGCGAGCGCATCGAATCGCTGGTGGACGAGTCCGTGGGCGCACTGGCCTCGCTGCTCGAGCGCTGGCGGTCCCGGATCAAGGCGGCCCTTCCGGACGTCGCGCGGCGGCGGCGCTTCTACGAGCACGCCGTGCGAGGCGAAGCAGCGCTGCACGTGCGCCGGGGACGCGGTGGTGACGCAGAGCAGTGGCTGGCGCGTGAACTCGAGCGGCCGAACGCGACGGAGTCCGGCTCGGTCAAGCTGGTCGGTGCGGGACCGGGCGACCCCGGCCTACTGACGCTGAACGCGCTTCGGGCGCTGCAGGAGGCTGAAGTCATCCTGCACGATCGCCTCGTGTCGGGCGCAGTGCTCGCGCTCGCGCGCCGCGACGCGACGTTCGTCGAGGTCGGCAAGCGGGCGGGCGGCCGCTCCGTCGCGCAGGATCGGATCCACGAACTCATGCTCGAGCACGCGCGTGCCGGACGCAGGGTCGTCCGTCTCAAGGGCGGCGATCCGTTCATCTTCGGACGCGGCGGCGAGGAGCTCGAGTTCCTTGCGGCGCACGGCATTCCGTACGAAGTCGTGCCGGGCATCACGGCGGCAGTCGCCTGCGGCGCGTACGCCGGGATCCCGCTCACGCACCGCGACCACGCGCAGTCGGTGCAGTTCGTCACCGCGCATCGAGGCGAGTCGCTGCCGCCGCGAGACTGGGCCGCACTGGCCGCGGCGGGGCAGACGCTCTGCTTCTACATGGGCGTGGCGGAGCTCGAGGCGGTGGGCGCGAAGCTGGTATCCAACGGTCGCCGTGGCGACACGCCCGTCGCCATCATCGAGAACGGATCGCGACCGGAGCAGCGCGTCACGCTCTCGCGCCTGGATGCGCTCGCCGATCTTGCTGCACGCGGCGGGCTTTGCTCACCGGCGATGGTGATCGTCGGCGAGGTGGCTTCCCTTGCATCGTCGCTGCACTGGTACGGCGAGGAGCCGCGGCACTGGGAGGCCCTGCGCCGGGTCGCCTGACCGGGCCCGGCTTGCGACTGCGGCGGAGCGTGCTGGCGCCGTGGCAGCCAGTCACATCGACCAGGCAATCTCCGCGAACACCGCTCGGGGCCTTCCCGGAAAATACCGGTAGGTGCCGAAAGCATAGTCCGCGCGGTCGGCGTATCGAACGTCGAGCGCATTGGTAATGCGCAGCGCAGTCGACCAACGTGGTGCGAAATGCCAGAGGCCTCGAAGATTCAGCAGCCCGTGGCCCGAGTATCGATGCTCATTGGCCGCATCGAGCCAGTAGTCGCCGACCATCATCCATTCGGTCTCGACCTCCACCGACGCTGCCGGTCGCCACAGGATCCCGTAGCGACCGATCTCGCGCGGGGCGGTGTCCATGTCATTGCCGGCCTTGATGGTCTCTCCACCGTCCACCTGGCGTGAGAAGTCGTACTGGTGACGCGCGTAGGTGCCGGCGGCAGAGAGTTCCAGCGACGGCAGGAGACGCCAACGAAGCTCGTACTCCACGCCGCGGTGGGTGGTTCGACCGTTCGCGACGTTATAGCCGTTGGCTTCGCGCAGGATCACGCCGCTGCGGTCCATGTCATACAACGCCAGCGCGAATTCGACCTGCGGCCAAGCGCCCTTGAGGCCGAGCTCGAGCGAGTCGAGTTCCTCGGGCTTGAGGTCCGCGACCTGTTGTCCGCGCTGCAGCCGGTAGAGCTCGGTCATTTCCGGCGGGCGAAACCCGCGCGCGGCCGTCGTGTATGCGACGAACTCGGGAGTGATCTCGTAGGACAGCGAGAGTTTTGGCGTCCAGTCGTAGAAGTGGTCGGTGCGGTCGGCGGGCCGGCTGTAGAGGCATCCGCTGGGTGTGCAGGGTACGCCCTGGTCGTCGGTATTGCCGTCCAGCATCCGGTTGTTGTAATCGTACGTGACCCATTCCGTGCGCAGCCCGGCGCCGATTCGCAGTCGCGACCAGAATCGCCGCTCGGCCTGCACGTACAGTGACTCGACCGAGGAGTGCACGTCGTAGTCGTAGTGCAGGCCGGCTGGCCGTATCGCGTTGGCTGGCGGTGAACCACCGGTAGTAGGGTCTTTCTGGAACTCCTCGAGTGTCGAGTAGCCGAGCTCAAGGTCGGCGCCTGCGATGACCGACCAGTCGCGCACGTTTCCGAACGCCAGGCTGGTCATCAGGCCGCCGCTGTCCTGCCCGTTCTTTTCCACCGGCTTGCCGAGCAGGAAATGCTGCTGGAATTCCGTGCGCGAGCTGCGGAAGTACGGGCGCAGTTCCAGCACCGCACCACCCGGCACCGACGGTTGTATGAGTCCGGTGAGGCGCATCGAGCTTGCATCTCGATAGGCGCCAGGGGTGGGATTCGACTCGGACAGCTTCAGGCTCTGGTAGGCGTTCTTGCCAGTGATGAAACCCGCGGTGTCCTGGTCGAGGCTGGTGATGGAAAGATCTGCGCGCGCCGGTGCGCCAGCCAGGTCTCCCGCGAGCGTCGCGTTCAGTTTCCCCTCGTGGTAGCCCGAAAGCGCGCGCCAGCCGCCGTCGTTGGCATAGAAGCCGGCCACGCCCACATCCGCATCCTCGCCGTCGTGTCGTCCCTCGAGCTTCACGCGCCAGTAGTTCGATGGACCCCCGTCCAGGCTCGCGGCCAGCGGTGGCCGTTCCAGGGGCCACGGCTGCAGCACGTTGACCGTGCCGTGCATCGCATTGGATCCGTACAGCGCGCTGCCCGGACCGCGCAGCACCTCGATCGCCCGTGCCTGCTCGGTATTGACCTCGAAGAGCACGTTAACGTTGCAGAAGCCGACCGGGCGCACCGGCACGCCGTTCTCGAGGAACAGGAACGCGCCGCATGAGCCGGCCCCCGTGAGGACCGGGGAGCGAATGGCCGTCAGGCTCTCCTGCCCGCTGCCCTGCTGGACCATCACGCCGGGAATTCGGTTCAGGATCTCGGAGTGGTGCGTGGCGCCGACCAGGACGATGGTGTCGGGGCCGACGCGGCCGATGCTGAGCGGCACGTCAAGCACAGGTTCCAGCCTGCGCGTCGCGGTGACTACGACTTCCTCCAGCGCTTCGCTGGTCGCGACCGGCGCAGCCATGCAGTGCGCGGCGTGCGCAAGGCACGCGCAGCCAAAGGCCGCTCGTCGCCACTGGCGACGGTCGAACCGCGTTGCGTCTCTGTGCGTCATCGGGACGGCTTCTGCATGGCGGCAGCGATTATCGCCCATGGTCGCGACGGGATGTCGGCGCTGCGTTTGCTAGTATCCACGGCAAGGTCTCCGGAGCGATGCAGATGATGACCCGACTCGTGTTGATGGCGGCCGTGGCAATTGGATGCCTGGCCCGTCCTGCAGCGGTCATGGCGGATGACGCACCCGCCGAAGCCAGCAACGGGCGCCCGAGGATCGGCCTGGTGCTGAGCGGCGGGGGTGCGCGCGGGGCGGCCCACATCGGCGTCATACGCGCGCTCGAGCAGATGCACGTGCCCATCGATGCCGTTGCGGGAACCAGCATGGGTGCGGTGGTCGGTGGTCTCTATGCCGCCGGCTTGAGCGGTGACGAAATCGCCGGGGTATTCCGCGAACTCAACTGGCAGGACCTGCTGCGTGACCGGGCCCCACGCAGGGACCTGGTGTATCGCCGCAAGCAGGACGATCGCAGCTTCCTCGCTACTGGAGGACTCGGCATACGCGCCGACGATGGCGTCGTGCTGCCACTTGGCCTCGTGCAGGGCCAGAAAATCACCCAGGTACTGCGCAGCGCCACGATGGGCGTGGCGGACGTGCAGGACTTCGACAAGCTGCCGACGCCGTTTCGCGGACTCGCGACCGACCTGGAAAGCGGGGACCCGGTGGTGCTGCGCTCCGGCGACCTCGCCACGGTGCTGCGTGCGAGCATGTCGGCGCCGGGCGTGTTTGCGCCGGTGGAGATCGACGGGCGTTTGCTGGTGGACGGCGGGCTGGTGGACAACCTGCCCGTCGACCTGGCGCGCGAAATGGGCGTGGACATCGTGATCGCCGTGGACGTGAGCTTCCCGCTCGCAAAGCGCACCGGGCTCGACACGCCACTTGACGTCACCAACCAGATGATCGCGATCATGGTGAGGCGTGGCACCGAGATATCGCGCGCCGAGTTGAAGAAGGGTGATGTGCTGGTCGAGCCGGAACTCGGGCGCATGACGTCAATCGATTTCACGCGGATGCCGCAGGTGCAGGTCGCGGGCGAGAAGGCCGTTCAGAAGCAGCAGGCGACTCTCGCCGCGCTGGCGCTGCCGCCGGGCGACTACGCTGCCTACGTGGCCTCGCGGTCGAGGGCCGCCAACCCCGACGTCCAGGTGGCCTTCGTGCGGCCCGGGCCGCACTCCGAAAAGGATGCGGCGCGCATCGCGGCAGTGTTCGGCGACATGGCCGGCAAGCCGCTGGACACCGGGGAGCTGCAACAGAAGGTGTATGGCCAGTACGGGCTCGATCGTTATGAGGCGATCGATTACAAGGTCGTGCGCGACGGAGGGGAGCAGGGGCTCGAGATCGACCTGCGCCGCAAGTCCTGGGGGCCTAACTTCCTGCGAGTCGGCATGAGCATCGAAAGCGATTTCGAAGGTGGCACGTACGCCAACGCAGGAGCGCGGCTGCTGATGACCGGTGTGAACAGGCTCGATGGCGAACTGCTGTGGGACGTGCAGCTGGGGCAGGACCCGCATTTCCGCGCCGAACTGTTCCAGCCGCTGTCGCCGACCAACGAGTTCTTCGTCGCGCCCGCGTTCCACTATGACCTGGAGACGCTGCAGATCGTGCAGGACGGGCACCGCGTGGCGCAGTACCGGATTCGCGACACGCAGTTCCTGCTCGCGGTCGGTGCGGAGTTGTCGAACTGGGGAGAGGTGAGGGCGGGACTGCGGCGCGGCACTGGCAGCAGTCACGTCATGGTGGGGGAACCGGTCGCACCCGAGGATGATTTCGACCTTGGTGCCGCCTATCTCGAATTCGGCTACGACCGGCTGGACAGCGCGTACTTCCCGAAGCACGGCCAGGCATTTCGCGCCAGCTGGCAGTCGGAAAGCAAGGCGCTGGGCGCCAGCGCCAATGCCGACATCGTCGAGGCGAGCTGGCTGTTTGCCCGAAGCCGCGACCGCAACAGCCTGGTGTTGTCGATGGCCGCCGGGTCGGCGCTCGACAACCGGGTTGTCTCGCCCTCGCAGCTCTTCACGCTGGGCGGGTTCCTGAACCTGTCGGGTCTGCCCAAGGACGCCCTGATCGGCACCCAGTACGGCATCGTCAGGGCCATCCTGTACAGGCGGATCAGCCGCGGCGGCACCGGTCTGTTCGAGTTCCCGGCCTACATGGGTGCGTCGTTGGAAGCCGGAAACGTCTGGCAGACCAGGCAGGACGTGGATTGGGGGGACCTCAAGTACGGCGGCAGCGCGTTCCTGGCCGCGGAGACGCCGTTCGGCCCGCTGTACCTTGCGGCAGGTTTCGCCGAGGGCGATGCGGCACTCTATCTGTTGCTCGGCAAGACGTTCTAGCAGGCGCATGGCGGGATTCACGATAGAATCGCCGCAAGGATCAAGCGGCCGACGACTCATGAGCACCTGCCACGAACACAATCTTCGCGCCCCGCTGCCGGAGGTGCGCCCGTTCGGCATCCGCGTGCGGCTGCGAAGGAGCGATCCGTTTCGCAACCTGCTGGGCGGTGACTGGCAGCAGGAACACTGGTACGCGTCGCGTTCGGAGCGTGACGGCGCGCTGGCAGGCATGAGTGGGCGCTACGTATATTTCCGGCCCGGCGACGAACCCGCGCTCGACTTCGAGCGCATCGATCCGCCAGCGGCCTAGGCCGGGCCTGGCCGCCGGGTCGCAACGCGCGCGGCCGTGAGGCTGCGGGAGTCCAGTTGATGCAATGGTTTACCTCGTACCTGGGTTACGCGGCCGGAGCGCTGCTCGCGATCCTGCCGATCGTCAATCCGCTCGGTGCGGTTCCGCTGGTCATGTCGGTCGCATCCCATCTCCCGGAGCAGGAGCGCCTGCGCCAGGTCCGCCGCGCATGCATTTACACGTTTGTGTTGATGTCCAGCTTCCTGGTCGCGGGCAGCCTGATCATGAGCTTCTTCGGGATCTCGATTCCGGGCATGCGAATCGCGGGCGGCATGATTGTGGCGTTCCTCGGATTCGGCATGCTGTTCCCGGGAGCAGACGCGGGGCAGGGCAAGGTGCCGCAGACTGACGAGGTCCGCCACGACATCGCCTTCACGCCGCTTGCAATGCCGGGCCTCAGCGGGCCCGGTACGTTCGCGGTGGTGATGAGTCTTTCGTCACAGGCGAGCGCGCGCCAGGGCTGGGACCGCATCGCCGACTTCGTCGGTGTCGCGACTGGCATTCTTGCGGTCGTCATGATCTCGTGGTCCGTGCTGCGCGCCGCGGAAAAGTTCAACCGCGTCCTCGGCGCCACGGGAATGGTGGCGCTGACACGCCTGATGGGATTCCTGATGATCTGCATCGGCGTGCAGTTCATCATCAACGGACTCGCGGTCGTGCTCGGCGATCCCGCCATCTGGGAGGGGCTCGCAACGGCGCTGCGGATGCAGCAAGGTTGAACGGAAAATTCGTGAGCGGAGGATTCAAATGAGTCTCTGGGAGTCCAGGAAAACCGTGTTGCCTGCTGCCGGCGAAGCACTGCCGGGACGGGCCGCCAGGATGCGCGTGCCGGAGCGGCACTTCGTCAATGGCAATCGGCTCGAGCCACCGTTTCCAGAAGGCATGCAGCTCGCGCTGTTCGGGCTCGGCTGTTTCTGGGGTGCAGAGAAGAAATTCTGGATGCAGCCGGGTGTCTACAGCACGTCGGTCGGATATGCGGCCGGGCAGACACCGAACCCGACATACGAAGAAGTGTGCAGCGGCCGTACCGGGCACACCGAGGTCGTCCGCGTGGTGTTTGATCCGTCGCACGTCGGCTATGAGGACCTGCTCAAGGTGTTCTGGGAATCGCACGACCCGACACAGGGAATGCGCCAGGGTGGCGACGTCGGAACGCAGTATCGGTCAGGTGTCTATGCCGGCAACGATGAGCAGCGAAAACTGGCTGAGCGCAGCCGCGATTCATACCAGGCGCGACTCATGGCGGCTGGCCTCGGCGCGATTACGACCGAGATCCTGCCGGCACGCGAGTTCTACTACGCCGAGGATTACCACCAGCAGTACCTGGCAAAGAATCCGGACGGCTATTGCGGGCTAGGGGGCTGCGGGGTCTCCTACATACCAGAGGTATTGGCGGCCGGGCACGACGCCTGATCGAGGCATGGACGGGCCAGTCCATCGAGGAACCTCGTCGCGATAGGCGACAGACTCTTCCCCCGCGGGTAGAGAATCCACCAGTTCGAGTGCAACGGAAAGCCCGCAACGTTGAGGATCTCGATGCCCGGGTCCGCCCCTTTTTTACCCAAGGCGTGGCGCGACACTACAGCGATACCCATGCAGGCGGCGACGACCTCCTTGATAGCCTCGTTGCTACCGATCTCCAGGCGTACGTCGGGCACCAGGCCCGCGCGCTTGAAGTGCGCATCGCAGGCGAGGCGGGTGCCGGAGCCCGGTTCGCGCATGATGAACCGCTCGCGGGCAATCCGCGCGAGTGGTAGGCGTTTCCTGCCGGCGAGCGGATGCGACGCAGCGGCGATGACCACCAGCGGGTTCGGTAGGAACGGGTGCCGCTCGAGCGCTATGTCTGCGGGCGGAATCGACATGACGTAGAGGTCGTCGCGGTTTTCGCGCATGCGGGCAATGACACCGTCGCGGTTGAGAACCTCCAGCGCGATGTCGATGTCTGGATGCCGTGCGCAGAACCGACCCAGGATACGCGGCACGACGTACTTGGCGGTACTGACGAGTGCGACTCGAAGGCGGCCGCGAGTGAGGCCCTTCATCGCGTCGATACGCTGGACGAATGCCGCCCACTCGTCGCTCATCGCGCGGGCCGTCCGCAGGAGATCCTCGCCCGCTTGTGTGAGATGGATGCGGTTGTCGACTCGCTCGTACAGGGACAACCCCACCGCGTCCGCCAGGTCCTTCAGCTGCATCGAGACCGTCGGCTGGGTCACATGGCATGCCCTCGCGGCTGCCGTGACGCTCCCGTGCTCCGCGAGGGCGGCGAAGAGGCGCAACTGGCGCAGCGTTGTGTGCATAGACGTTCCTCGATGGGCCGTAAATTATTTATTGATTTTACTCTATTTAACACAACTCGTACCGTGCCGCCGCAATCATTACCGGGATGCCTCATGCAAAGCTTTCTCGACCCCGCCATTCTCTTCTTCGTGTTCGGCGTCGCGGCCGGGCTCGCGCGCTCGAACCTGGAGATTCCGCCGCAGGTATCGCGCTTCCTCTCGCTCTACCTGCTGATGGCACTTGGGCTCAAGGGGGGCTTTGCGCTTGCCAAGTCCGGGCTCACCGCTGATGTCGCGGTGAGCATTGGCTGCGCACTTTTGCTCGCAGTCGTCGTGCCCGCGATCGGATACCAATTGCTGCGCCGGATCGTGTCCGGCTTCGACGCGGCGGCCATCTCCGCGACCTACGGCTCGGTGAGCGCCGTCACGTTCATCACTGCGACGCAGTATCTGGACGGCCGCGGCGTGGACTACGGCGGGCACATGGCAGCGGCACTGGCCCTGATGGAGTCGCCCGCCATCATCATGGCGGTGATCGCCGCCAACACGATACGCCGGTCGCAGATCGTGCCGGTGAGTGCTGGCTCCCACGGTGGCAACGCAGTCGCGGTGTCGGGTACGTCGCCGGGCGCAGGCACGCCGCTGCGCAAGATCCTGCACGAGTCCTTCACCGACGGTGCACAGCTCCTTCTGCTCGGATCGATGGCAATCGGACTCGCGACCGGCGACGTCGGCAAGGCAATGATGCAACCCTTCTCCGGGGATCTCTTCAAGGGCATGCTCGCCTTCTTCCTGCTCGATATGGGACTCATGGCCGCGCGCAACTTCGGCGAGTTGCGCGGCAAGCCTCCGATGCTTCTCGCGTACGCCGTGTTCGGACCGCTCGCCCATGCGTCCCTCGCGCTCGCGCTTGCCATGCTGGCCGGCCTGTCGCCCGGCAACGGCGCGCTGCTGATGGTACTGGCGGCGAGCGCCTCATATATCGCTGTGCCGGCTGTGCTGCGCTACGCGGTCCCGGAGGCGAATCCCTCGCTCTACTTTGGCATGTCGCTTGGCATCACGTTCCCGCTGAACATCCTGTTGGGCATCCCGGTCTATACGAGCATTGCTGCCGCGGTGCTGGGATAGACGGCCATCTCGCGGCGTGATCATGTACGACCACCCCCGGGTGGAGGGTCACCCCGGCCTAACCGGTTGAATCCGCAATGGAGTGCTGCCTTGCAGCAGTGAGCAGTCGCTCTAAAAACGGTCCAGATCGTGCCTGCACACGATCTGGCATCGATGTACCGCCAACTACTCTACGTAAGGGGCTGAACCGGACGCCGGCTCACCGCTGGACAGAATGAACATCAGCACATTGCCGGGCTCTGATGTGGCATCGCTACGCAGGCCACCGACATAGCCGCGCACCGGGCTGGTGTATTCAGCCACCACTTCGCCAAACGCATTTCGCTGGATGGCCACTTTCTGCCCCGGCGCAACCTCGTCATTCAATTTGACTAACAGTTCGATGAATCCCCCCTGGGTGATCAGCACGGGCAATGCGGTCTTCCCGATATGAACGTTGGAATCGACTGCCGTGCGTCCGATCGCGCCAGGCACCACGCCGTAGTGTTTGAACACATTCATCGTGCCCTCAACGAAGCGTGGAATCATGTCCAAATCGAGCCGCCGCGCCACACCAATTTCGGGCGTAAAGCAGGGAATGCCGGCGTCAATATAGGCGTTGTGCAGCACGCCGGGATAGGCCGGGTTGTCCCAGATCAGCCCGATGGGGTAGAGCATCATCATGGTCTTCACATCCGGGATGCTCATGTCACCAATATGGAAGGCCGCCGCATCAATGCCGGTAGTCCCGGTATGAAAATCGATGGCCAGGTCGGTATTGGGCTTGAGCAGCCGGTTGAACACCAGCCCGGCCTGGCGGCTGGCGGCACTGAAGCCGTTTTCATTACCGGGCCATTCGCGGTTGAGGTCGATCAACTCCAGGCCGCGCCCGGAACTTGGCCAGCGGCGCTGCATGCTTTCCATTGCAGGGCGTGAAATATCCAGCACTGCCATCACCGTGCCCGACATTTCGGCCACGTTTAACTGGCTCATGATCGTTTGCACCGTGTGCACCGAACTCATCTCGTCGCCGTGTACACCGCTAGTCAGCGTAAAGCGTTTACCGGGCTTGGCCCCCTTGGCCACGATCACCGTCACGTACCAATACTGCCCGGTGGACATCTGTACACCCTGGAAGTACAGCAGGTGCTTTTTCCCGGGCTCCAGGTCACTGGTGTTCAGAGAACTCACCACTTTCTTGCCATTGATCACATCGCCCGTGTAGACGGTGCTGATCTTGGCAGGGACTGCGGGGCCGCTGCTTTGGGCTTGCGCCATGCCGATACCCGTAAGTGCAATGGCGGCAACCAGCAGCGATTGCATGAAATTGCGACGCTCACGGCTACCCAGAGGCTTTCGTAACATCATCAGCTCCCGGTTCAAGAAGAAAAGTTCTCAGCGCTTGACGGGTCACAATCCAGACTCTAAGCGGATCAAACCCTTCGTTTGGTCTGGCGCCACCGCGGGCGGACAGTGATGTGGTGCGTGTCGCGGTGACTATAGTAGTAAATACCTAGCCAAACTATACGTGGGCTCGGTCGTGATATGCCAAACCCTAGCGACAATGCGGCGGCCGAGTCGAGACCGGTGGCGAACGTGCGGTCACGGCCTGAAGTCGTCGTGAGACGCGTCCCGGCCCGCTCTGATGCGGTGCCCCGCATGCGGCATTCCGGTGTTCCGACGCAACCGGTTATGGGTGCCTTGGCCGTCGCGGGTCTGCCGTTGCGGGCGCGGATTGGACGAGTGAATACGGCACGAGGGATTGTCAGCCCGACGGTCTGCAGTGGGGTCGGAAGCAGCCGGACAATTAGCAGATCCCGGAGATTCTCAACTATCCCTCGAAAGCTCCGGGGTGCTGTTTGCCCCGGTCTCCGATCTCATCCCAACCGGCTTTCGAATCGACCCAGATGTGGTGAATGACTCTGAGATCGTCACCTCCGTCCGAGATCAACCCGGCCGGAACGAACATCCGTGATTCGTCGTTGGCGCCGGGCAACCGAGAGCCGCATGTCCTGCAGAACCATGTCTGCCAATCTGCGTTGGGCTTCTTCCAGCTCGCAATCCGTTCTTCACCGCGTGTCCACCGAAACGCGTCGTTGTCGATGACGACAACCGCGATCCCGTTGCTGCCGGTGGACCTGCGACAGATCGAGCAGTGACATACGTATACGCCCGACAGCGCGGCGTCTATCTCGAACGCGACTGCCCCACAGTTGCATTCTCCTCGTGCCATTCTCACTCGCCTCGAGCGACTGGATAACCCTGATCGACCCAGTTGCTGCCAAAGTCGGATTCGAGATAGAGGACCTTCACGTCGGTGAATCCGAGCCCCTGCAGTGCGGCGAATGCTCCACCGATGTTCCGGCAATGATCCCAGGGACAGCAGCCACAGTAGATGACGATCGGGGCCTCCCGTGGCAGCTTTGAGACGCGTGCGCGAAGGGCCTCGAGACCCTCGTCTTCCTCGCCAGGACCAATATATTCGGAGCCCGGGATGTGCGCCTGGACGTATAGCACGTGCGCCCCGACCTGCAGCATCAGCGGCGCGCGGTCAGGGGACCCCTCCAGTATCGCAACCAGCGCAGCAGGCTGAACCAGGGCCGATTCCGGGATCGTCGCGGCCCGCACGTACTTGTACCCGGCCCATGCGCGTGGCGACGCGACGAGACCCACGCAAAGCGCAGTGAGTACCACCGCGCCTGCCCGGATCGCGAAGCGTAACCGCGAATCGACAATCATCGACAAGACCATGTGGTTTCTTAGTCTCCAGGGTTCAGTTCGGAAGATTGAAACTACCCTGGCTACTTTCCGAGTTCGTACAGGTACTCGACATAGGACATCACTGCGCCATCCCAGCCATCGATATTGGGGTTGGTGGATTCAACGATGAAGTACTCGTCCGGCGCGTGTGCGCCACTGCCGTGGCCGAGGCCAAAGTGACCGGAAGCAAGGTTCAACGGCTGGCCGGTGAATACAAAGCCCGGATATGAACCTGCATTTCGCGGCCAGATCAGCGGATTGATGCCGTCGCGCTTCAGCACCGCAATCTGCGCCTGTATCAGCGGTGCGTTAAGGGGCGTGCTCGTCGGGTCGTAGCCGCCCGACATGTTCACCTCGATGTCGCCAAATCCGTGATTGACGAGATGTGCCTTCAGGGCGGCCAGCGCGCCATCGGCCGTCATGTTCGGTACCAGCCGGAAGTCCAGTTTCGCAGTTGCCTTGTGAGGCAATACGGTCTTGCCGCCCGGCCCGGTATAGCCCCCGACCAGGCCTTCGATATTGACGGTGGGCTGCGACACCAGTCGCTCGAGTGCCTGCTCGAACGGCAAGTCGTCGATCCAGACCTTGGTATTCAGTTGCTGCTTCATCTGCGCTTCGCTGCGGCGAGCGGCGGCTTCGGAGATCATCGCCTTCTCCGCGGCCGTCACCGGCAGCGGCTTGGGATAGTTGTCGATGGTGATCGTGTTGCCGTCGGCCGAAACCAGTGTGTCGAGGGCGTGCACCAGGTGCCAGGCTGGACTGTCGATCATGGCCTTGAGCGAGGAGTGGACGTCCTTGCCAGGGCCACGACCCCACTGTTCGCCGCTGGAGGTCAGTTGGACTTCGATAATTCCCTTGGCGCCAAGGCTCACGGTCACGATGCCGTCGAGGTCCTGCGATGCCGAGGGCATGAACACGCCTACTGTTCCAGCCAACGCCTTCTGCACCTCGGGCCGGCGCACGATCTGGCCAATGTGCGGCGAACCGATTTCTTCCTCGCCTTCCGCGACAAGCACGAGGTTCACCGGCATCTTCTTGCCGGCGCCCCTGATCGCGTGCAATGCAGCGATGAAGGCGGCTTCCGGCCCCTTCTGGTTCACTGCGCCACGGCCGACGATCGCCTTGCCCAGTCCGGGCTTGTCCACCAGCAGCGCCTCGAGCGGCGGCGAGGACCATTCCGCGGGATCGAACTGCTTCACGTCATACATGAAATACAGTCCGACAGTGCGCGCTGCCCCCGCATCCAGCGTCGCGAACACGCCTGGTTTGCCGTCGGTCTCGATGATCGTTGCCTGCTGGAAACCGGCATCCTTGAGCAGCTTGACCATGTGCTCCGGGCCCGCCGGGTACCCGCGATCTTCCGCGGCGATCGACGGAAGGTGGATCCATTCCTGGAGACGTTTCACGCCCTCGTCATGCTGTTCCGCAATCACCGCCTTGATCGCACTGAAGTCCGGTTCTGCAGGCCAGGCCGGTTGGTTCGCCAGCAGGCACGAGGCGCTTGCCAGAGTTGCTGCAAGGACGGCTTTTGGATTCATCGCGGTTCCCAGGTTGGCGTGAAAAGGGGTTGGTGCCGTGATGATGCCCAAGTCTCCCTGAGAAATATATTGCCGGGACGCTGTGCGTTGTCAGCAGTCGTTCAGTTCCGGACCGCGCGCCCTCGAGTGCTCCAGTGCCGATGCAATTCACTGCCGGCCTCAGAAGGCTCAGAATGAACTCCCTGGATTGACCGCGGACGGAGAGTCGCATGAGCCATCAGGATCTACGCGACCGCGAAACGGAACTGGATGCCCGGATTTCCCAGTCGGACATTCCGCATGTCTACGACCGGATCGCCGGCGTCTATGACATCTGGGGCCGACTCACCGAGTCTCGCGCAATGGCGCGGGCAATCGAACTTGCAGCCATCGAAGACGGCCAGTCGATCCTGGAGGTGGCCATCGGCACGGGAGTGGCGTTCCGCGAGATCCTGAAGAGAAACCCTCACGGGCAGAACTACGGGATCGATCTCTCGCCCGGAATGCTGGCCAGGGCGAAATCCCGCGTGCGCGACTTGTCCGGCGTGAACTATCGGCTGGAGATCGGAACGGCCTTCGATCT
Organism: uncultured Gammaproteobacteria bacterium; assembly: GCA_963732375.1. Lineage (GTDB taxonomy): Bacteria > Pseudomonadota > Gammaproteobacteria > Steroidobacterales > Steroidobacteraceae > RPQJ01. The sequence continues at coordinate 292,396 of CAVSZE010000015.1, read as the reverse complement.
TCCGGTGCCACCGGATTCGGTCGATATCCTGTTCAACAGCTACATGTTCGACCTGATTCCGCGCGCGGACATGGATCGAATCCTTGACGAGTTCAGGCGTGTCCTGAGGCCTGGTGGCCGGCTGGTGCTCGTGAACATGGCCCGGGGCGAGTCCCGGGCCAGCAGGGTGTATGAATCCATCTACAGGATTTCGCCCAGGGCCCTGGGCGGCTGTCGCGGCGTGCAAATGGCGCACAGGCTCCTGGAACATCGATTTTCCGTTGACGTAAGGGAATACCACCAACAGATGTTGTTTCCGTCGGAGGTTGTCGTGGCACGCAAGAGTGCCTGATCCTGCGCAGACAAGAATTGGGGGGAGTCATGGCTGGACTGGAATCACACTATTCCGCAAACGACATCGAGGCGCGAATCCTCACGGCCTTGCGCACGGCGGGACTGGATCCCGAGCAACGACTGTCGCCTGGACAACTTGCGGCGCTCGACCATTTCCACACGGGTGGATTGCGCGCTTCGCGCGAGCTGCTGGAACTGGCGCAGATTCGAGCGGAAGACAGGGTCCTCGATATCGGCGCCGGGCTTGCCGGACCCGCGCGGATGCTCGCGTCCGAGATCGGTTGCCGCGTCGATTGCGTCGAGCTATCGCCCGATTATTGCGCCGGCGCGACCTTGCTGAACCGTCTGACCGGCCTCGATGACCAAATCGCAGTCCATCAGGTAAGTGCCCTCGACCTGCCATTTCCGGACGATTCGTTCGATGCCGTCTGGATGCAGAACGTCGGCATGAACATCGCGGACAAGCGCGGCCTTTACACGGAGATGCACCGGGTCCTGAGGCCCGGCGGCCGGTTCGCCTTCCAGGAAATGGCCGCCGGAAACGAGCCGACGTCGCATTACCCGCTTCCGTGGGCGAGCGACCCGGCCGACAACTTCCTGGTTTCGGCCGACGAGATGCGCACACTTCTCGGGGAGTGCGGATTCGTTGTCGGTGTTTTCGAGGACACCAGTGACGAGCACCTGGGCAGGACTGTCGCAAACGCCACGCCAGCCGCGCCGGGGCAACTGGGGCTGTCGGTGTTCGTCGACAACCTCGGGCAGAAAGCCACCAACGCGCGGCTCAGCCTCGAGCAGGGCCAGGTGCGGCTCGTCCGGGGCGTATTCCGGCGCTGAACGGCTCAGTTCGGCGGCGGTGCGCCGGGCGCCGGGTCTTCCATCGGGTAGGTCTGCACCGGGGCGGCGGACGCGTCCTCGACAGGTGCCGCTGCGGTTGGAGCCGGCGCAGCCTCTGCCGTGGCCGGCGCTTCGGCCGCCGCGGCCCTGGTCGCATTTTCCAGCGCCGCCCTGAACGCGAGCGCCCCCGCGGGCGGGGTCCCCAGCTCGCCCGTGAGGATCTGGGAGGCGAGAATGCCGCTCACGCCGTAGGCGGTCTCGTTCGCGCTGTCGTCGACTGAGAGTGCGGTGCCTTCCAGCGAGACTCCGGCGAAGACACCCTCGCTGCGCGAGTAGGACAGTATCTGGGACTTGAACATCGGATCTGTGTTCGCGGACGCCGTGCGGCCAACCGGCCCGGCAGCCACGCTGGCGTCGGCGCCGAGTATGAATTTGCCGCCGGCGATGCCCTCGACTGTCTTGCGCGACATCAGCACCAGCACGACGTCGGTCATCTGCATGCCGGCCTGGAATCCGAAGCTTCCGCCGTAAAGATTGAGGAATACCGGATTACTCCAGTTGCCGTCCGCGTTGCGCACTGCCATGACGCCGCGGCCGCCGCGCCCGCCGAAGCCAACGGCCATTTCGAAGACCTTGGGCACCACTACGATTCCATAGGCGCGCTCGAGCATCCAGCCCGGGATCGCCTGCTCGGAAATGCCAGTGAAGGTCTCGAATACGGCGCGTGAGTCCTCGAGGCGTTTGTCCGTCTTCTCGTCCGCCAGCGCGGCGGAGCTTCCGAGTGCCAGGGTCAGGGCGATGGCGAGCAGCGCGGTGAATCTCTGCATTTTCACTCTATGGGGTCGGTGGAATGACGGATGGACTTTAACAGAATATCGAAAGGGGTTTCGACGCCATCGAGCCTGGTCAGGCGGCGCCGCGGGCTCGAAGTGCCGCAATCTCGGCAGCGGAATAGCCCACCTGCCTGAGCAACTCGTCGGTGTGCTCGCCGAGGGCGGGCGCTGGAATTGCGGGTAGTCTCTCGCCGTCAAGCTTGATCGGGTTGGCAAGCACCCGGAAATCGGCGCGCGACGGGTGGGGTAGCGACCGCACCATGCCGATGGAGTGGGCGTATGGGTTGTCGAGAGCCTCCGGCAGGTCGTAGACCGGTGCCGCCGGCAGCACCCCCTGCAGCCGGTCCAGCCATTGCCGCGTCGTGCCGCGTGAAAATTCATGGTCGAGCACACGGGTCAGTTCATCGCGGTTCTGTCGTCGGTCGTCCGCGGTCGCGAAACGCGGGTCGGCAGCCAGTTCCGTGCGGCCCAGTTGATCGACCAGCGACTGCCAGAACTTGTCGGTCATGCACATCACGAAGATCCAGCCGTCCCGGGTCCGGAAGAGCTGCACCGGCACGGCCGAAGGATGGGAACTGCGTGGCATCCGCTCGGTGCGATGTCCCTCATTCAGGTACCAGTTGCCGGGGTAGGTGAGCTGGTGCAGGGCCACGTCGAACAGCGACACGTCGACGTCGCCGCCCCGACCCGATTTCATCACTCCGATCAGCGAGGAGAGCACTGCGACCGCCGTCGTGATGCCGGTCATGTAGTCCACGATCGAGAGGCCCATGCGGGCCGGAGGCGTGCCGGGCTCGCCCGTGAGGTGCAGGTAGCCTGCTTCGGCCTGCATCAGGTAGTCGTAGCCGGGCCAGCCGCGGCGCTCGTTGTCGCGCCCGTAGGCCGAGAGGTGGGCACAGATGATCCGCGGATTTGCCGGGCCAAGGCTCGCGTAGTCGAGGCCCAGTCGCTCTGGCTGGTCGCCGCGCAGGTTGTTCATCACGACGTCCGCCGTGGCCGCCAGCCTGCGAAATGCCTGCTGGCCCTCGGGCAGCTTCAGGTTGAGCGTCACGCTCTTCTTGTTCAGGTTGAAGGTCTGGAAGAAGTGGCTGTCGTGCTCGCCGAGGAAGAACGGTCCCATGCCGCGAGTGGCGTCGCCGCCCTGGTCGCGGTTCTCGATTTTTATGACCTCCGCGCCGAGGTCAGCGAGGTACAGCGAGCCGAACGGCCCCGCTCCGAAATTCTCGAGCGTAAGGACTCGTATGCCGGCAAGGGGCAGGGTAGTGGTCAAGTGGCGGTCCTCCCGGCTGGCCGGCGTTCGATCGCCGGGTCCTCGATGATAATGCGCCGCGATCCCGTTGCAGCGTGTCGACAAAGGCGTGCGCCGCCGACTCTGCTACGATTCGCTACAGTATTAGCGTCAATGCCGGCCCTTGGCCGGGCGATCACCGACCCATCTCATCCAGCCTATTGGAACGAATCCGGCGGCCATGGCCCGCAGAGGCATAATTTTTCCAACCAAGGACGCGGCGCTGCGCGACGACGTGCATGTGCTGGGCCGGCTGGTTGGCGACGTCCTCAGGGACCAGTGCGGTGACGCACTTTTCAACATGGTCGACGGCGATCGACGGGCGGCGATTGCCCGCAGGCAAGGCTCGGCAGAGGCCGCGGTTGAACTCGTGGTGCGTACCCGGGGGCGCCGGGCGCGAGAGGTGCGGGAGCTGATCCGTGCGTTCACGACCTGGTTCCTGGTGGTGAACACGGCCGAAAAGGTGCACCGGGTACGCCGTCGCCGGCAATACGTGAGCGACGGCATCTCCGCTCAGCCGGGCGGGCTCGAGGCGTGCTTTGCCGGCCTGCGCGAGCGCGGCATGACCCTGGACGATGTGCTGGCGCTGCTTGGTCGGATTCGTTTCGAGCCGGTATTCACGGCACACCCGACGGAGTCCAGGCGCAGGACACTGCTGCGACAGCAACAACGCATCGCTCGGCTGATGCTCGACGGGCTGGACCCGGCGCGCACGCCGGCCGAAAGGCGCATATGCGTGGAGCGCCTGCGCACGGAAATCACCACCGGTTGGCAGACGGCGGACAACTCGCGGGAACGCCTGACCGTGGCGGACGAGCGCGAAAACGTGCTGTTCTTCATCGTCGAAGTGATCTACGAGGTGATACCTGCCTTCTACGAGGAGCTTGACGCGGCCCTCGCCGCGGTATTCGGCCCTGTGGCGGAGGGCGTCCAGGTCCCCGTCCTGCTCAGTTTCGGTTCGTGGGTCGGCGGCGACATGGACGGCCATCCGGACGTGCATGCCAAGACGATCCGCGAAAGTTGCAATCGCCACCACCAGCTCGTCGTGAACCAGTACTTCAAGGAAGCCCGGGTGCTGGCGGAAAAGCTCAGCCAGAGCGAGAACCGGATTCCGTACGATCCCGCGATCGATGTCCGGATCGAGGCCTACCGGACCTTGTTGCCTGGTGCACGGGCCTCGACCCCGGCGCGCCACGACCGGATGCCGTACCGCGTGCTGCTCGGTCAGATCGCGGAACGCCTGCGGTCGACCTATGACGGCCGGTCCGGGCAGTACGATCGCGTGGAGCAACTGGAGGACGACCTCGAACTGGTCGCACGCAGCCTGGCCGCGAACCGCGGGCAGAACGCCGGGCTCTTCCACGTGCAACGCATGCTGCGGCGGGTGCGCACATTCGGCTTCCATCTCGCGACGCTCGACGTGCGCCAGAACTCCCAGGTGCACCGCGAAATCATTGGAATTGCCCTTGGCGACCCGGACTGGGGATCGCGGTCCGCGGGGGAGCGCGCGGCGCGGTTGGCCGCTGCCCTGTCCTGCGACGAATCGCCGTTCGATGATCCGGGACCCGCTGGCAAGCGGGCGCTGTGGGTGTTCGAGGCGATGGAGTTCTGCAGCAACCGCTTCGGGCCCCGGGCGATTGGTTGCTACGTCGTGAGCATGGCGCACGACGTGGACGACGTGCTGTCCGTGCTGCTGCTCGCGCGATGGGCGGGCATGGCAGGCGGGGCAGGGGAGGAGGTGCCGCTGGACGTCGCGCCGCTGTTCGAGTCAGCTGCGGCCCTCGAGCACGCGGGAGACATCGTCACGAGACTGCTCGCCGACCCCGTGTACCGAGCGCACCTGGCGGCGCGTGGGGATCGGCAGGTCGTCATGCTCGGCTATTCCGATAGCAACAAGGCCGAAGGGGTCGTCGCGTCGCGGTGGGCGTTGTACACAGCCCAGGAAGCGATGGCCGCGGCCTGCGACGCCGCAGGAGTGCAGTTGCAGGTGTTCCACGGCCGGGGCGGCTCGACCAGTCGCGGCAGCGGGCGCGACGAGGCGCTGGTTCGTAGCCAGCCGACGGCTGCCATGCGGGGCGTGCTGCGCGCCACCGAGCAGGGCGAGAACATCAACGACCGCTATGGCCTCCGGCCGATCGCATTGCGCAGCTTCGAGCAGGTCGTGAGCGCCGTGGCGCTGGTCACGGCCGGGGTCCACGACGCGAATTCGGTCGATCCGCGGTGGCGCGAGGTGATGGCCTTTCTCGCCCAGGTGAGTCGTGCCAGCTACCGCGCGCTGGTTCACGACGATCCGGCCTTTTTCGAATTTTTCCAGTCCGTCACACCGGTGGACGTCGTCGAACGTATGCAGATCGGCTCGCGGCCCCTGTCACGTGCCACCGGCGGCGGCATCGAATCCCTGCGCCCGATTCCCTGGGCCTTCGCCTGGTCCCAGAGCCGGCACATGCTGCCCGGCTGGTTCGGAAGTGGCACGGCGCTCGAGCAGGCGGCGCAGCGCTTCGGGGCCACGATGCTGGGTGAAATGTACGCCGGCTGGCCTGTGTTCGAGTCGCTGGTCGACGACGTGGAGATGACGCTGGCGCGAGCCGACATGGGAATTGCCCGCATCTACGACCAGCTGTCGCGTCCGGAGCTCGATCGATATGCAGCCGCCATCAAGGCGGAGTTCAAGGTCAGCGAGCAGCAGGTGCTCGCGGTCAGGGGAGGCAGTCAGTTGCTGGATTCGGAGCCGACGCTGCTGCGCTCGATTCGACTGCGGAATCCGTACGTCGATCCCCTGCACCTCGCGCAGGTCGATCTGCTGCGACGCTGGCGGGACACTGCGCGACAGGACCGAGAGCTGCTCGAAGCACTGGTCGCCTCGGTGAATGGCATCTCCCACGGCCTGCAGGGATCGGGCTGACTGCAGGTTTCCCTTGTTGACTAGGGCGTGACGCTGCACTAGCGTCCGTCTCGATCGCCGGAATGGCGCGGCAGTTTCCGCGGCACCTTACACACGAGGGGTTTTCCATGGCAGCGAAGAAGAAGGCGCGTCGCACGACGCATCGCAGCAGCAAGGGCACGAAGCTCTATGCCAAGCGTGACGCCAAGGGGCGCATCACGGATATCCAGACCTACAAGCGCGCGCATTCGGCGGACCTGAAGCGCAAGTCGAAGAAGGAAACCGTGGCCAAGAAGAAGGCTACGGCGCGGAAGAAGGTTGCGGCCAAGAAGAAGGCGCCGGCACGGAAAAAGGCCGCTGCCAAGCGCGTCGTAAAGGCGAAGAGCCGACTCGCGACGATGAAGGCTGCGATCCGCAAGGCCCTCAAGAAGGCTCCGGCACGAGCCAGGAAGCAGGCGGCTGCCGCAGGCGCCGCGGTCCGCAAGGCGCCGAAGACGGCGAAGGCTGCTGTCAGGAAGGCAGAGAAGAACATCGCACGGTCAGCCACCAAGGCCCAGAAAAATGTTGCGAAGACGGTCAAGGCCGTCAAGAAATTGCCGCCCAAGGCGCAGAAGGCCGTGGTCAAGGCTGAAAAGCAGGTGGCGAAGACGGTGAAGGCGGTCAAGAAGCAGGCCACCGCGACCGTGAAACAGGCTGAGGCCGGTCTGGTCAAGACGCAGCACTCGGTGGAGAAGTCCGCGGAGACTGTCGTAGACCAGGCCAAGGACCTGTTCAAGAAGGCGAGTGACGCGGTCGAAAACCTGGTCGAGAACGAACTGCCGGGATATTCACCCTTCGAAAAGAAGTAGCGCGGCAGCGCCGGGTTCCTGGCGCCATCGCGGCGCCGCGGAAAGCCCTGGGGTCCGGCGACCCCGGGGCTTTTCGTTTTCCGGGAGGCCTTGGCGGACGCCGGGCAGCCGCTACCGGCCGCGCCTGATCGTGTGGCTCGAGCTGCATCGCGTGAAATGCGGCGGGAAATCGATCGCGGCTTCGCAGCCTTCGCCTGGAACCTGTCCGTAGCGCGGGTCCCAGGGCATGACGACATGCACTGCATCCGCAGACAGCTCGATTCGCGGCATCACCGGCGGCGTTTCGCGACCAGCTTCTGCGGCCAGCAACGCGCCCAGTGAGCTGTGACGCCGGTGGCAATCGGCGAGGTCTTCGAGCGTCAGCAGCGTGGGTGGAACGAGCCGGATCTCACCCTGTTCGAGCGCGGCCGTCGCCCTGGCTGCCTCGACCCATGCGTGTTCGGTCAGTTCGGAGAGATCCGCGCTGGCCACCTGGCCCGGCGGCACGCGCGCGACGAAGAACCGCGTATCGAAGCGCTTGGGTTCGGCCGAAGGCGTGATCCAGTGCGACCAGTAGACCAGCTGGCGCGTGTCCAGGAACAACGCCTCGGCTTCGAGCATGCAAGTGAATGCGGTGGCGTCGCGGGTCACCTCATCGCGACGCGAACCGAGACGGGCAGCGGTCGCGGCGTCACAGGGTTCGCCCGATGCGCTGCAGGCGAGCAGCACGCCCGCTTCCTCGAAGGCTTCGCGACAGGCGGCGACGTACATGCCGGCCGTCGCCTCGAGTTCCAGTGCAGAGCCCTGCATCGTCCTCAATTGCCCGAGTCCGGCATCGCGCGCGTCCGGGAGGATACGGGCGAGCGACTCGGGCGCGCGGTCAGCAGGTTCAACGCGACCACCCGGAAAGACCCACATTCCTCCCATGAAGGCGAGCCCGGCTCCCCGGCGCATCATCAGCGCCTCGAGCCTTTCATTCGCCTCGCGCAGCAGGACGACCGTCGCGGCGGGGTGCATCAGGCGAGCTTCACGAGCTGCTTGCCGAAATTCCTGCCGCGCAGCAGGCCGATGAATGCTTCGGGCGCAGCAGCCAATCCCACCGCGACGGTTTCGCGATACTTGATGCGGCCACCAGCCACGCCCGCGCCGAGTTCCGCGAGCGCCGTCGGCCAGGCGTCCATGTGTTCGCCGACGATGAACCCCTGCAGCTTCAGCCGCATCACCAGCAGCATGCGCGTGTTTTGGATGGGGATCTCCTCGCCGTCGTAGCCGGCGATGAGCCCGCACAGTGCAATTCTCCCGAAGGGATTCATGCAGGACAGCGCGCCGTCGAGGCAAACGCCCCCGACATTCTCGAACAGGCAGTCGACGCCGCCAGGTGCGGCTGCTCTTACGGCGCCGGTCATCGACTTGAGGTCGGGATGCTGCCGATGATCGATGCAGGTGTCGAAGCCGAGTTCATCCACGACGTAACTGCACTTCTCCGGACCGCCAGCAATACCCACTGCGCGGCAGCCGGCCAGTTTCGCGAGCTGCCCGACGACGCTTCCAACCGCACCGCTGGCTGCCGACACCAGTACCGTCTCGCCGGATTTTGGTTCGCAGATTCGGTTCAGGCCGTACCACGCGGTCACGCCCGGCATGCCCAGCACACCGAGGTAGGCCGACATCGGCGCCTTGTCCGAGTCCACCTTCACCAAGCCTCGCCCATCGGAGAGACCGTATTCCTGCCAGCCGAGCACGCCTGCGACGGTGTCGCCCGCCATGAACTTCGGGTTGCGGGATTTCTCCACGACGCCGACCGTGCCACCGATCATGGTTTCGCCGATCGGGTGCGGCTGCGCGTAGGAGCGCGACTCGATCATGCGGCCTTTCATATACGGATCGAGCGACAGGTAATGCACGCGGACCAGCACCTGGCCCTCGCCGGGCTCGGGGACGGGCACGGTCTCGAGGCGGAAATTGTCCGCTGTTACGGCCCCGGTGGGGCGGCTGGCAAGGACGATACGCTGGCTGGTCGCAGGCATGGCTGGCCTCGGCTGGTCGATACGGGACGGGTGACGACGCAGGATAGCGCGTTGGCCGACTGCCCGGCGCGTTCTTGAGCGCCAGGCGTCCGTCAACGAAGGCTGGCGGGTACCAGGTCGGCAGCAATCACGTGCAGGTGCGCCCGGTCATCATGGTCGATCGCGTCGGAAAAGCCTGCAGAAGCTGCCGTCGCCACTGGCGGTGTCGGGTGGTCGGCGACGACAACAAGGCGGAAGCGGTTCAGTCCGATCCTGTCGCGCTCCTCGAGACCCCTCGGCGCGAGTTCGGACACAGCCGCTTGAACCTGTTCGACGCCTCGTGCTTCGATCACGTAAATCAGCAGTCGATTGCCGATCAGCAGCCGGACGTATGCTGCTGAAGGGTCCGACCCTCCCGGCCGCTCGATCGAGATCGAATTGAATACCTCGTCAGGGCAGCCGCATCCCAGCGTGCCGCGAACGAAGTGCTCGATGGTCTGGCGGTCGGCTCGATTCGACATGATTGCATTGCCTGGGCACTACGGCCCGAACACGATCTCGCCGTCGTCGGTCAGGTCGAACCTGTGCGCCATCGGGGCTTTCGGCAGCCCGGGCATTCGCATGATCTCGCCGGTGATCGGGATCACGAATCCAGCGCCGGCCGCGAGGTGGATTTCACGGACCGTGACCAGGAAGTCCTTCGGTCGTCCGAGCAGCGCCGGGTTGTCGGAGAGCGATTGCTGGGTCTTGGCGATACACACGGGCAGCTTGCCAAACCCGGTCTTCTCCAGTTGATCGAGGTCACGCCTTCCGCGCTTCGTGTAGTCGACGGCCTCGGCCCCGTACATTTCACGCGCGACCGTCGCGATCTTGTCCTCTATCGACGAGTTCCAGTCGTAGAGCGGCGTGAACCGGGGCTCGCTGACGGCCACCAGGTCGCGCACGACCTCCGCGAGTTCGGTGCAGCCCTTGCCGCCCTCGGTGAACGGCCGCGCCGCCACGGCCTTGACGCCGATGGACGCGCAGTGCCTTTCAAGCGCGCGGATTTCCTCCGCAGTGTCGGCTGCGAACTGGTTGATTGCGACGACGCAGGGCTGGCCAAACTTATGGATGTTCTCGACGTGCTTGTCGAGGTTGTCCAGCCCCCGCATCACGGCCTCGACATCCGGCTTGCCGACGTCGGCCAGCGGCTTGCCGCCATGCATCTTCAGTGCCCTGATCGTCGCGACCAGGACCGTGCACGCCGGCGCGAAGCCGCCGTACCTGCAGTTGATGTCGAAGAACTTCTCGGCGCCGAGTTCGAATGCGAAACCGGCCTCGGTGACCACGATATCTGTCAGCGCGAGCGCTGCCTTGGTCGCCGTGATGCTGTTGGTGCCGTGGGCGATGTTTGCGAACGGGCCGCCGTGCAGGAACGCCGGCACGCCTTCCGTGGTCTGCACGAGGTTCGGCTTGATCGCGTCGCGCAGCAGTGCCGCCATGGCGCCGACGGCCTTGACATCGCCCGCGGTGACCGGCCTGCCGTCCGACGAGTAGCCCACGACAATGCGGCCCAGTCGGGCCTTCAGGTCCGGGATGTCGTTCGCGAGGCAGAGCACTGCCATCACCTCGCTCGCGGCCGTGATGTCGAATCCGGTCTCGCGCGGGAAGCCCTCGGTGCGTCCGCCGAGGCCGATCACGATGTCGCGCAGCGCGCGATCGTTCATGTCGATGACGCGCTTCCAGGTCACGCGCCGCGGATCCAGTCCGGTGACGACACTGCCATTGTGCAGGCAGTTGTCCAGGATGGCGGCGAGCAGGTTGTGTGCGCTGGTAATGGCGTGAAAGTCGCCATTGAAGTGCATGTTGATGTCCATCATCGGCAGCACTTCCGATGCGCCGCCGCCCGCGCCGCCGCCCTTCATGCCGAACACCGGACCTAGGCTCGGTTCGCGCAGCGCAGCGGCGCTCTTCACGCCGATCCGGGCCAGTCCCTGCACCAGGCCGATTGAAGTGGTCGTCTTTCCCTCGCCAGCGGGCGTGGGCGTGATTGCCGAGACCAGCACCAGCTTTCCGCGTGGTGGCTTGTCCCGGAAGAGCTTCAGCGGCAGCTTTGCCTTGTAGTGACCGTAAGGCTCCAGGTCTGCCGGGTCCAGGTCGAGCGATCGCGCGACCTCGGAAATGTGTTTCATGTGCGCGTTCCTTAAGGTGCCGGACTGCCGGCGTGGCCGGCCTCGGAGACATCGAGGCTGCGTGGATCCACGCCGTGCTGGGCGCAGGCGGCGTCCAGCGTATTGCTCAACAGGCATGCGATCGTCATCGGGCCCACGCCGCCCGGCACCGGCGTGATTGCGCCGGCCACCTGCACGGCCTCGTCGAAGGCGACGTCGCCAACCAGTCGCGTTGCCGGCCTGTCGGCCGTGGTGATGCTGATGCGGTTGATGCCGACGTCGATCACGCTCGCGCCCGGCTGGATCCAGTCACCCTTGATTAAGTGGGGTTGGCCCACCGCAGCGACCAGGATGTCGGCGCGGCGGCACTCCGCGGCAAGGTCGCGAGTGCGCGAGTGCGCCAGGGTCACGGTGCAGTTCTCGCGCAGCAGCAACTGGGCCATCGGCTTGCCAACGATATTCGAGCGGCCGACGATCACGGCTCGCATTCCGGAAAGGTTGCCGACGTATTCCCGGAGCAGTCGCAGGCACCCGAGCGGTGTGCAGGGAATGATCCCGTTGCCGCGCGAGGCGAGCAGGCCGGTGTTGATGACGTGAAAACCATCGACGTCCTTGGCAGGCGCGATCGCGTCAATCACTGCCGTTTCGCGGATCTGGCGTGGCAGCGGCAACTGGACCAGCACGCCGTGCACGGCCGGGTCGGCGTTCAGGCGCGCCACCTGCGCCAGCAATTCGCCTTCCGAGGCCGTGGCCGGCATGTGCGTCTCGAAGGACTGCATGCCCGTTTCACGGGTCTGGCGACCCTTGTTGCGTACATAGACCTCGCTCGCGGGGTCGTCGCCCACGAGCACTACCGCGAGCCCCGGTGTAACCCCGTGCCGCGACGACAGGATCTGGACGCGACGGGCAATGTCGGCACGCAGCCTGGCGGCGCTGGCCTTGCCGTCGATGATTCGTGCTTGTTCGCTGCGGGTATTGCTCATTTGATCGGATACCGCCTGCCGTGGGCGCACGCTTTGCATGCATTCCAAGCTTAATCCCAACTCGGCCGGGTTTGGCAAATGCGGCGACCAGGCCAGGACCGTACCGAGGGAAACGTAAATGTTGCGGTTAAGGAAAGCGACGCGCCGAGAGGCTGCTTTTCTGCGCTACGTCGTCGGCCCAGGCTACTCGTAAATCAGCTCGTCCGCTGCGTCGGCCTCCGCCGCGTCCGCCGCATACCGTCGTTCCAGGCGCTGCGCCTTGTGTGCGCGATACCACTCGTGGGCCACGATCATTGCCATCACCTCGTTGGTGCCCGTCCAGATCGAGGCGAGGCGGATGTCGCGATAGATGCGTTCCAGCGGCAGTACGTTGGTGTAGCCGATGCCGCCGAGCACCTGCATGGAGTTGTGCACGACCTTCTGGCACGACTCGGTGGCGAACTTCTTGGTTTCCGAGACCATTCGCCGCAGGGTGTCGGCGTTGATGCGCTGGTCAGCGGCGCAGCACGTGGCGAATACCATTGAGCGGCTCGCATCGAGCAGCATCGCGGCCTCGGCCACCTGAAAGCTCACGCCCTGAAAGTTATTGATGACCTGGCCAAAGGCCTTGCGTCGGGAACTGTACGACGTGGCGACTTCGAGCGCTGCCCGCGCGGGACCGATGGTCATCGCCGCGGTGCCCAGTCTCTCGGGCACCATCATGGTTGTAAACACCGGATAGGCGCCATGCAGATCACCGACCAGGTTTGACCGCGGCACACGCACATCCTTGAAGGCGAGGCGTGCGGTACCGCCGCCGCGACAACCCATCAGGCCATACAGGTACTTGACCTCGACGCCGGGTCCTCGATCGATCAGAAAGCAGCTGATGCGTTGCTGCGGCGGCGCGTCCAGGTCCGGGTTGGTACGAGCGTACAGCAGGAAGAAATCGGCGCCCTCGCCGCCAACGATGAAGCGTTTCTGGCCATTGATCAGGAAATGGTCGCCGCGGTCCTCGGCTGTGCAGGTGGCGCCGAAGAAATCTGAACCGCCGCGCGGTTCGGTGAGGCACTCCGCGGCAAAGAGTTCGCCGGCAAGCAGGGGCTTGACGTAGCGAGCCTTCTGCTCGTCCGTGCCGTGCTGGAGTATGGCATCACAGACCAGGTCGGCACCGACGCCGAATACGCAGGCGAGTTCATAGGACAGGCAACCGATCTCCTCGCTGATAGCGCAGGCGGTCACCCAGTCGAGACCGCGCCCACCCCATTCGACCGGGTGGCGCACGCCGAGCAGCCCGCGGCGAGCCGCCTCGCCCAGCCATTCACGGGGGAAGCGTACCTTTTCGGCATCCATGTCGAGAATCAGCTGACGCGGCGTGTCCCTGACAAAGGCACGTGCATCGTCGCGGGCACGGCGCTGGGTCTCGGTCATCAGGTGATCGAACATTGGGGCGTCCTCGCGTGAAGACCAGGTGAAAGTCCAGTGATGTCGACCCAATAAGCACAATCGTGCGGCTCAGGTATCGGGAATACCACTTACGCTCCGCAAGCAACTGTCGAAGCGAAGCAACAGCCACGCCGGACTGGACTCAGACGATGTAGATCTGGGTCGAGCTCGTCCTCGCCGCCGTCGAGAGCCCGCTCCGTTTTGGGGGTATCCTGAGGCCAGCCATCCGCTGAGAAAAAGGCCATTTGTATGCGAAAAGTCGCTTTCCTCGTGTCGGTATTGTTGTGTGCTCCCTTGGCGCGCGCGGCGGAGCCGGCGCGCTTCGACGATGCCAATATCCGTGCCACGATCCAGACCCTTTCCTCAGATGCGTTCGGTGGGCGGGCACCGGCCAGCGAGGGCGAAAAGCTCGCTACTGACTACATCGCTTCTCAGTTCAAGCGATACGGCCTGCTGCCAGCCGATCATGGCAGCTTCCTGCAGGAAGTGCCGCTGGTGGAAATCACCGCACACCCCGACGTAGTGCTGACCGTCAGCGGTGGCAAGCCGCTGACCCTGGTGTATGGCAGCGACATCGTGGTCGGGACTCCGCGGCCGCAAGCGGAGGTGTCACTGGCCGACAGCCCGCTGGTGTTCGCCGGCTACGGCATCGTCGCGCCTGAATACCAGTGGAACGATTACGCCGGGCTGGACGTAAAGGGCAAGACAGTGGTGGTGCTGGTGAATGATCCCGGCTACGCCACTGGCGACCCGAAGCTCTTCCAGGGCAAGGCCATGACCTATTACGGTCGTTGGACGTACAAGTACCAGGAGGCTACGCGCCAGGGCGCCGCCGGGGTGCTGATCGTGCACCAGACCGGGCCCGCGGCTTATTCCTGGGATGTCGTGCGCAACAGCAACACTGGACCGCAGCAGGAGTTGCCGCCCGACGACGGCTATCATCTGCTGGTAAAGGGTTGGATGAGCGAGGAGGCGGCCGGCAAGTTGTTTGCCGAAGCCGGACTCAGCTTCGACGAACTCGCCAAGTCGGCGGCACGACGTGGCTTCAAACCCATCGCCTTGAACCGTGGCGCAAGCCTGACGCTACGCAACGAAGTGCGGCCTGTCGTGAGCCACAACGTGGTGGGATTCGTAAAAGGCTCGCGCCGGCCACAGGAAGTCGTGGTCTACAGCGCGCACTGGGATCACTTCGGCACGAGGTCAGGGCCCGACGGCCACCCCCAGATATTTCACGGCGCCATCGACAATGGCTCCGGCGTCGCGGGCTTGCTGGAACTGGCCAGGGTGTACGCGCAGGACAAGCATGCGCCGGAGCGCAGCGTGCTGTTCATCGCCACGACATCGGAAGAGCAGGGCCTGCTGGGCGCTTCGTATTACGCCAGCCACCCGCTGTTCCCATTGTCGGATACCGCGGCGAATCTGAACCTGGACGTAATGAATGTATACGGTGAAACCCGTGACGTCACCGTTCGCGGTCAGTTCATGTCCACCCTCGACGATGATCTGCAGCAGGTGGCGCAGCGGTTGGGGTTGAAGGTCCTGCCGGACGCGGAACCGGAAAAAGGCTATTACTTCCGCGCCGACCATTTCGAGTTTGCCAAGGTCGGCGTGCCAGCGCTCAGCATCGATAACGGCACGGACTACGCGGGCCGGCCTGCAGGTTGGGGACTCGCCCAGCGGGAGGCCTACATTAAAGACCGCTATCACAAACCGGCGGACGTCTACGAGGCCAGCTGGGACCTCGCCGGCATGCGGCAGCAACTGGAACTCGTGTATCTCACGGGCCGAAAGCTTGCCGACAGCGATGTCTGGCCGACTTGGTACGCCAACAGTCCATTCGAGACTGTTAGGGAAGCACAACGGCCCGCGGCGAGATAAGCCTCGGACACCACCTGCGTCGCGCTTGCAGTGAGCACGCTCGCGACTGATCGCTTGGATGTCCTGTACGTCCATTCGGCGGTCGACTTCTCTATTGGAATTGCACATGAAGCCCATAGACCTGTTAGTCGAGTCGATTCGCTCCGGGACCATTGCCTCGCTGGTAATCATGCCGCTGAGTCCTCTGTTCAAGGCGGCAGGCTTACGAATCGGTTTTTACGGGCCGAAATTCGCAGCGCTGTTCTTCAACGATCCGCAGCGGTGGCTGCTTTTCCTGCAGCACTTGGTGATCGGATGCCTGTCGGCACTGCCACTGCTCGTGATCCTGGCAAAGCCGGCGCCGGCAAGCGGCCGGTCCTGGCCGGCGCAGCGTACGGGGCAGCTTTCTACGTAGTCGTCAACTCACTGGCGCTGCCGATCTACTTCGGTGACCCCTTGCCATGGCAGCTAGGTGCCGCCACGGTCCTGCCGAGCCTGTTCGGACACATGGTCTACGGGACCTCGATCGGCCTGACCTCAAAGCGCTTCGTGACTGCCGGCCGAGAGGTCGCGGCGCCTGGTCGCGCCTGACGAAACCGCTGTTCCTGCAGGAAGCCGAAAATAGCGTTTACAAGCGGCACAATTCGGATCATGAATCGGGTTTCTTACGCCGCACGTTGCCGCATAAGGCCGCGGCCTAATTTTTTCAGGCGCCCGAGGAGAATCCCACATGCCGACGCGTCTCGCCTCTTGCAGCTGTGGGCAGCTCACCGCTCAGGTCGTGGGTGACCCGGTACGCATCTCCATCTGCCACTGCTTGGCCTGCCAGCGCCGAACCGGCAGCGTCTTCGGCGAACAGGCCAGGTTTCCTCGCGAAGGCGTTTCTATCTCAGGTGCCTCATCGGAGTACGTCCGTGTCGGCGACGAGGGATCTCAAGTCAAATTCCACTTCTGCCCCAGGTGTGGCTCCACCGTCTACTACGAGCCTGAGGGGCTGGAGGAATTCCTGGCAATCCCTGTTGGAGCATTCGCTGATCCAGGCTTCCCTGCCCCGCGCGTCTCCGTCTACGAATCACGAAAACACCAATGGGTTGTTCCTCCGCCCGGAGCCGAGCACATTCCATGAGGCCGCAGGCACCAAGGCGCAATCCCGGTGCCTGCGCACCGCGAATAAAGTCGCGTAAGGGCCTGATCTCGCTCGGGAAGTGAGTGGTCGGGATGAAAGGATTTGAACCTTCGACTCCTACGTCCCGAACGTAGTGCTCTACCAGGCTGAGCTACATCCCGTCGCCGTTTCTCAGGGTTCCGGGTCAGTACGAACGACCGACCGCGAAATCCGCCAATTCACGCAGCGAGCCCACGAACGCCGACTCGGGTAGCCGGCTAAGGGCGTCGATGGCGAGGTCAGCCTCGCGCCGCGCGAGCCGGGCAGTGTACTGAAGCCCCCCGGATGATTCAATTGCCTGGGTAACGGTGTCCAGTTCGTCCAGGCCGCCGTCCTGGACGATCTGCCGCAGCCGGGCCGTGTCCTCGGGCGCAGAGTTGGCCATGGCGTAGATCAGGGGCAGGGTCGGTTTTCCCTCGGCGAGGTCGTCGCCAATGTTCTTGCCGAGCTGCGCCTTGTCTGCGCTGTAATCGAGCGAGTCGTCCACCAGCTGGAACGCGGTTCCGAGATGCCGGCCGTATTCGGCCATCGCGGCTTCAATCTCGGGCGGCGCGCTGGCCACGATCGCGGCAACCTGCGCGCCAGCCTCGAACAGCTTGGCCGTCTTGCGGTAGATGACGTCGAGGTAGCGCTGCTCGGTCGTGTCGGGATCGTGCGCGTTCATCAGCTGCAGCACCTCGCCCTCGGCGATGGTGTTGGTTGCATTCGCCATGACCTCCTGGATGCGCAGGTCGCCGAGGTCGATCATCATCTGGAAGGCGCGCGAATACAGGTAGTCGCCGACCAGCACGCTCGCCTCGTTGCCGAACACGTGGTTTGCGGTTTCCCGGCCCCGCCGCAGGTCCGAGCCGTCAACGACGTCGTCGTGGAGCAGGGTGGCGGTGTGGATGAACTCGATGATGGCCGCGGCGACCCGGTGCTGGTCGCCCTGGTAGCCGCAGGCGCGTGCGGCCAGCACGACGCTGAGCGGCCGCAGGCGCTTGCCGCCGGCCCCGATGATGTACTGGGCCACCTGGTTCACCAGTACCACGTCGCTGGCCAGCCGCCCGACGATGACGCGGTCGATGCCGCGCAGGTCCTCGGCGACAGGCTCCCTGATCCGTTCCAGTTGCATTCTTGCCACTAACCCCCGGAAAATCGACGGCGCATGGTACCGGGCGGACACCGGCTAGGGAATGGCGGCATGCGCCTAAGCGCTTGATTCGGACGGCCCAGCCCCGTAAACTTCCGCGTCTTTCTGCCGGGCCAGCCCCGGCCCCTGTGGAGTATTCAAGGTTATGTACGCGGTCATTGCGACGGGCGGCAAGCAGTATCGCGTCGCCGAAGGCGACGTGGTGCAGTTGGAGAAACTCGTAGGCGAGCCTGGTGCCGCCGTCGAGTTCGACAAGGTGCTGATGGTGGGTCAGGGTGCGGACGTTAGGATCGGCAAGCCCTATCTCGAGGGTGGCAGGGTCACCGGCACCGTCGAGTCGCACGGCAAGACCGACAAGGTCACGATCGTGAAGTTCCGCCGCCGCAAGCACTACCTGCGGCAGGGCACGCATCGTCAGCAGTACACCAAAGTAAAGATCACCGGAATCGCGGGCTGAGCCCGGATCCTGAAGGAGTCTAGCCATGGCACATAAAAAGGCAGGCGGCAGTACCAAGAACGGCCGCGAGTCAGAGAGCAAGCGACTGGGCCTGAAGAAGTTCGGCGGCCAGAAGGTGCTCGCCGGCAACATCCTGGTCCGCCAGCGCGGCACGCTGTATCGCGCCGGCGAAAACGTCGGCGTCGGCACGGACCACACGCTGTTCGCGCTCGCCACCGGCACGGTGCAGTTCAAGCGCAAGGGAATTGACCAGCGCGTGCACGTGTTCGTGGAGCCCGCGGCCAGCTGATCCCGCGCGCGTCCTGCGCATCGCAAGGCCCCGGCATTCCCGGGGCCTTTGCTTTTCGGGGGATACTGTCCTTCACTATCCCCATCTCCTGCTGACCAGAACCCGTAGAAATGAAGTTCGTCGACGAAGCCACGATCAAGGTCCAGGCCGGCAACGGCGGCCGCGGCATGGTGAGCTTTCGCCGTGAGAAGTTCATACCGTTCGGCGGCCCGGACGGTGGTGACGGCGGCTCGGGCGGCAGCATCCACATCGTGGCCGACCCGGAACTAAACACGCTCGCGGACTTCCGCTACCAGCGCACGTTCAAGGCGAAGAACGGCGAGCCGGGCGGCAGTGCCGACTGCAGCGGCCGGGGCGGCGAAGATCTCGAGGTCGTCGTGCCGGTCGGCACGGTCATCTACGACGTGGACACCGACGAGACGCTCGGTGACCTGGCACACGGTGGCGACCGCATTATGGTGGCGCGAGGCGGCGAGGGCGGGCTCGGTAACCAGCGCTTCAAGAGCAGCACCAACCGCACGCCGCGCAAGGCCACACCCGGGTACCCTGGCGAGAAGCGCGAACTCAGGCTGGAGCTCAAGGTTATTGCCGACGTCGGGCTGCTGGGGCTGCCCAACGCCGGCAAGTCCACGTTGATCAGCGTGGTGTCGGCCGCGCGCCCGAGGGTCGCCGACTACCCGTTCACCACGCTGCACCCGAACCTCGGCGTCGTATACGTGGGCGAGCACAAGAGCTTCGTGATGGCCGACATCCCAGGCCTGATCGAAGGCGCGGCGGAGGGCGCGGGGCTCGGCATCCGCTTCCTTAAGCACCTGCAGCGCACGCGACTGCTGCTGCACCTGGTGGACATCGCGCCGCCCGATCCGGAGGTCGATCCGGTTGTCGATGCCCGCGCGATTGCGGCAGAGGTGAAGAAGTTCAGCCCGGAACTCGCATCGCGCGAACGCTGGCTGATCCTGAACAAGATCGACCTGATGCCGCCGGCAGAGGCGGAAAAGCGTTGCAAGGAGATCGTGCGTCGGCTGCGCTGGAAGGGGCCGGTGTTCCGCATTTCGGGCGTAACGCGCACCGGCACGCGCGAACTCTGCCAGGCCGTGATGCGCCGCCTCGACGAGGTTGAAGCCGAGGCGCGGGCCCAGGAAGGTCTTTCGGACGGGGAGTGAGTACCCATGAAAAAGCCGGCTCGAGGCCGGCTTATTCGTCGTTCAGGCGGGCGATTACTTCGCGGCCAGCGCCTTCACCCTGGCGTTCAGCTCGCGCTTGTGCCGGGCGGCCTTGTTGGCGTGGATGATGCCCTTGGACACCATCGTGTCGATCACCGGCTGGGCGGCCTTCAAGGCCGTGGCAGCGTCATCCTTGTTGCCGGCGCCGATGGCGTTCAGCACCTTCTTGATGGAGCCGCGCAGCCGCGAGCGTGCGGCCATGTTGTGGGCACGGCGCTTGACGGCCTGCTTTGCGCGCTTTTCTGCGGACTTGATGTTCGCCACGGAATCGGTCTCCTGGGGGCCGGCAAGTGGCCGGCGAGGTCAGTCAAAGAGCCGCGTATTTTGGTGGTGAAGCCCTGCTAGGTCAAGAGGAATAGGGGACATTCTCCTTTTCCGGAGGGTTTTCGGAGGGGACATTCTCCTTTTCCCGAAAAAGCGCCGGGTGGCGGCAGTGTGCGATCTTGTTCCGGTGACCGAGGGAAAACGGGGAAAAAGGAGAATGTCCCCTCCTTGGGAGAATTTCCCCGGCTATAGTTCGCCCCGCATGATCCCCTGCCCGAAGTTACCTGTCGCGAATACCGCCGGGATCCCAGCGTGAGCGCCGGCTTTTTCCGCAGCACGAGCATCGTGGGCGGCTTGACCCTGTTGTCCAGGGTCACGGGCCTGCTGCGCGACATGGTCTATTCGAGGATGTTCGGCGCGGGCGTCCTGATGGACGCATTCCTGGTCGCGTTCAAGATCCCGAACTTCATGCGGCGGCTGTTCGCCGAGGGCGCGTTCTCGCAGGCCTTCGTCCCGGTGGTCTCCGAGTACAAGGTCCAGCGCGGCCACGACGAAGTCCGCGAACTGGTGGACGGCGCCATGGGCACCATGGCCTGGTTCATGGCGGCGGTGACGATCGTGGGCATCGTCGCCGCGCCGCTGTTCGTGCTGATGTTCGCGCCCGGCTTCCACGCCGACAGCGGCAAGTTCGACCTCACGGTCGAGATGCTGCGCTGGACGTTCCCGTACCTGCTGTTCATCTCGCTTGCTTCGCTCGCCTCGGGCGTGCTGAACAGCTACAAGCGCTTCAGCGTCCCGGCGCTGATGTCCACGCTGATGAACCTGGTGATGATCGTGTTTGCCGCGTGGATCGCGCCGCGATACGAGCGACCCGGGGTCGTGCTGGCGGTCGGGGTGTTCGTTGCCGGCGCAGTGCAGCTTGCGTTCCAGTTGCCGTCGCTGATCCGCATGGGCCTGTTGCGCCGCCCGCGCTGGCGCTGGGACCACGCGGGCGTGAAGAAGATCGGCCAGCTGATGCTGCCTGCGATCTTTGGCTCGTCGGTCTCCCAGGTGGCGCTGCTGCTCGACACGCTGATCGCGTCGTTCCTGGTGACGGGCAGCATCTCCTGGCTCTATTTCGCCGATCGGTTGATGGAATTCCCGCTGGGCGTGTTCAGCGTCGCGCTCGCGACGGTGATGCTGCCGGGCCTCGCTGCGCACCATGCCGAGGAGTCGGTCGAGCACTTCTCGGCGACGATGGACTGGGCGCTCAGGCTCACCATCGTCGTCGTCGCACCGGCCACGGTGGCGCTGATGGTGTTGGCCGGGCCGCTCACGGTGACGATTTTCCAGTACGGGGCGTTCAACGCCGAGGACGTGCGCATGTCCTCGCTCGCGCTGTTGGCCTTCGCCACCGGGCTGATGGGGTTCAGCCTGGTCAAGGTGCTTGCGCCTGGCTTCTACGCCCGGCAGGACACTCGCACGCCGATGAAGATCGGGGTGCGCGCCCTGGCGATAAACATGCTGCTGAACCTGGTGATCGTGCTGCCGCTCGCCTTCTACGGCAACAAGCCGGGACTGCATGCGTTGCTGGCGCTGAACATCGGCATTTCCGCCTGGTACAACGCCACGATGCTCTACCGCGGGTTGCGCAACGCGCAGGTCCTGCACCATGGCCCGGGCTGGCGCCGGATGCTGGTGCAGGTGTTCTTCGGCAACGTGCTGATGGGAATCTTCCTTTGGATCGTCGCCGGCGACACCGAGCGCTGGATGGCGATGCGCACGCACCAGCGACTGGAGTGGACCCTGCTGCTGGTGGCTGGCGGTGCGGCCATTTATTTTGCGACGCTCTTCGCGCTGGGCCTGCGGGTCGCGCACTTGAGGGTCCGTCCGTCCGGCGGCGGGTAACCGCGATGGAGCTGGTCCGGGGCTTGCACAACCTGCGCCAACGCCACCGCGGCTCCGTGGTGACGATCGGCAACTATGACGGCGTGCATCGCGGGCACCAGCACATGCTGGCGACGCTGTTCGCGCATTCCGCCAGGCTCGGGTTGCCGGCGACCGTGGTTACCTTCGAGCCGACACCGCGGGAGTTCTTCGAGCGAGACTCTGCGCCAGCACGCTTGATGCGACTTCGCGAGAAAGTCGAGGCGCTGCCGCTCTATGGAGTCGATCGAACCGTGGTGCTGGGTTTCGACCGGCGCATGCAGGGCATGGGCGCGACGGAGTTCGTCGACCGGCTGCTGGTGAGCGGACTTGGCGCGCGGCACCTGGTCGTCGGCCACGATTTCCACTTCGCGCGGCGCCGCGAGGGAACGATCGAGACGCTGCGCACGGCCGGCGCCGAGCACGGATTCGAGGTGGAGGAGGTCGGGCAGTTCCTGGTCGAGGGCGAGCGCGTCTCGAGTTCGCTGGTCCGCGAGGCGCTGGGGCGAGGCGACCTGGAGCGGGCGCGCATGCTGCTCGGGCGACCTTACCGGATGGCGGGCCGGGTCCGCCGCGGCCAGCAGCTCGGCCGCAAGCTCGGGTATCCGACGGCCAACCTGGCTTTGCACCGCAAGGTCGTGCCGCTGTGGGGTGTCTTTGCGGTGCGCGTGTCGGGAGCCGGCCTCGTCGATCACCCCGCGGTTGTTAGCCTCGGCACCCGGCCCACCATCAATGGCACCGAGCCACTGCTCGAGGTGCACGTCTTCGACTTCGACGGCGACCTGTACGGCCGCTACCTCGACGTGGACTTCGTGCGGCGACTGCGCGACGAGCGGCGATTCGAGTCACTCGATGCGCTGGTCGAACAGATGCACGTCGATGCTGCCGCTGCCCGCGAGTTTCTCGGGCTCTAGCAGGGCCGTCACGGGCTTTTTGCGGAATAAAGCGGACTACTGCCGCAATTTCTGGAGTAAGTCGGGTCATTGCTGCAAAATTCGCTGTTCTGCATCCGGCAGATACACCCACCACACGCGTCCCCTGCTTCTCGATGGCCGACTACAAACACACTCTGAACCTTCCCGCGACCGCCTTCCCGATGAAGGCCGATCTCGCCCGCCGCGAACCCGAGATGCTCGCCTGGTGGGAGGAACGCGCGACCTACGAGAAGCTGCGGGCGATCGCGGCCGACCGGCCGAAGTACATCCTGCACGACGGCCCGCCATACGCGAACGGTGCGATACACATCGGCCATGCCGTCAACAAGGTGCTGAAGGACATCATCGTCAAGGCGCGGGGCCTCGACGGCTACGATGCTCCATATGTCCCGGGCTGGGACTGCCACGGCCTGCCGATCGAGCACCAGGTCGAAAAGACCCGCGGTCGCGACGCGAAGGCGCTCGACGCCAAGGCCTTCCGCCAGGCCTGTCGTGAATACGCGATGGGGCAGGTGGACGTGCAGCGCAGCGACTTCATCCGCCTGGGCGTCATGGGCGACTGGGCGAATCCATACCTCACGCTCGCGCCACGCTACGAGGCGGACCAGCTGCGGGCATTCGCGCAGATCATCCGCAACGGCCACCTGTACAAGGGCTTCAAGCCCGTTCACTGGTGCATGGACTGCCGCTCGGCGCTGGCGGAGGCGGAGGTCGAATACGAGGAGCGCACCTCGCCCTCGATCGACGTGCGCTTCCAGGCCGTGGATCGTGCCGATCTCGCACGGCGACTGGGCGTTACAGGCCTCCCGCCCGGACGCGCCAGTATCGTGATCTGGACCACGACCCCGTGGACGCTGCCGGCCAACCAGGCCGTCGCGCTGCATCCCGAATTCGACTACGCGCTCTACGCGGTAGGTTCAGCCGAGGGCGATGGCGAGGAACTGCTGCTGCTTGCCGCCGAACTTGCGCCAGCGGTGCTCGAGCGTGCAGGTGCGCCGTCGTCACATGAGCTCGGGCGAGCGAAGGGCGCGGCCTTCGAAGGACTTTCGCTCCGGCACCCGTTCTACGACCGCGTGGTGCCCGTCGTGCTCGGGGAGCACGTCACGCTCGACAGCGGCACCGGTGCGGTGCACACGGCGCCTGGCCACGGCCAGGAGGATTTCGTGGTCGGCCGCAAGTACGGCCTTGCCGTTGACAACCCGGTCGGCGGCGACGGACGCTTCCTGCCCTCGACGCCGATCTTCGCTGGAGAGAAAGTCTTCGACGCGAACAAGCACGTCGTCGAGGTGCTTGGCGAGAAAGGCGCGCTGCTGCACCACGAGGCCTACCGCCACAGCTACCCGCATTGCTGGCGCCACAAGTCGCCGGTGATTTTCCGCGCCACGCCGCAGTGGTTCATCGGCATGGAGCAGGCGGGGCTGCGCGCGAAGGCGCTCGAGGAAATCGGCAAGGTCGAGTGGACGCCCGCCTGGGGCGAGCAGCGCATCTACAGCATGATCGAAGGCCGGCCCGACTGGTGCATCTCGCGGCAGCGCACCTGGGGCGTGCCGCTCTCGATCTTCGCGCACAAGGAGACGGGCGAGCCGCACCCCGACACGCCGGCGCTCATCGACCGGGTTGCCGACCTGGTCGAGAAGGACGGCGTTGACGCATGGTTCGACCTCGACGCGGCGAGCCTGATCGGCTCCGATACCGCGCACTACGACAAAGTGACGGACATCATGGACGTCTGGGTGGACTCGGGCCTCTCGCACTACTGCGTGTCGCAGAGCCGCCCCGAGATCCGCACGCCCGCGGACCTCTATCTCGAAGGCTCGGACCAGCATCGCGGCTGGTTTCACAGTTCGCTGCTCACCTCGGTGGCACTGAATGGCCACGCACCATACAGGGGTGTGCTCACCCACGGTTTCACCGTGGATGAGAAGGGCCGCAAGATGTCGAAGTCGCTCGGCAATGTCGTGCTACCGCAGAAGGTGGTCAGCACGCTCGGCGCCGATGTGCTCCGGTTGTGGGTCGCATCGACTGACTATGCCAACGAGATCAGCGTCTCCGACGAAATCCTGAAGCGGATGTCGGATTCCTATCGTCGTATCCGCAACACCGTGCGTTTCCTGCTCGGAAACATGGCGGGCTTCGACCCTGCGGTGGATTCCGTGCCGACCGGCGAAATGCTTGCGCTCGACCGCTGGGTGCTTGCGAGGACCGAGGTGCTGCAGCAGGAGTTGGTCGCCGCGTATCGCGACTACAACTTCCACCTGATCTACCAGAAAGTGCACAATTACTGCGTGGTGGACCTCGGCGGCTTCTACCTCGACGTCATCAAGGACCGCCTGTACACGACACCGGCGACGGGTTTGCCGCGCCGTTCAGCGCAGACGGCGATGTGGCTGATCGCCGAGGCGATGGTGCGCTGGCTGGCGCCGATCCTGTCGTTTACGGCTGAGGAAATCTGGAGGCTGATGCCTGGCGACCGCGCCGAGTCGGTGTTCCACTCGACTTGGGCCGAACTGCCGGCAATGCCGGCCGATCCGGCGCCCATCGACTGGGCGAGGCTGCTCGAGGTTCGTGGCGCGGTGCTGCGCGAGCTCGAGCGACTGCGAGTGGCCGGCGCGATCGGCGCACCGCTGGACGCGATCGTCGAAATCTACGCGGAGCCCGCGACTCTGCAGGCGCTCGGACAGGTGGGCGAGGAACTGCGCTTCGTGCTGATCACGTCCGAGGCCCACGTTCATCCGGCCGACGCGCGTCCGGAGGCTGCTGTCGCGGCGGAAATCGAGGGCGCCGAGGCCCTGTGGCTGCACGTGCACCCCTCCGCGGCGCCGAAGTGCGTGCGTTGCTGGCATAAGCGCCCCGACGTCGGCAGCGTGGCGGCGCACCCGGAACTTTGCGCGCGCTGCGCGTCCAACGTTGATGGCCCCGGCGAAATGCGGAGGTATGCCTAGGTGGCAATGGCAGGTGAACCCGGTACACCCTCCCGCGATGTCGGGCCGGGCACGCCGTCGGTGGCGGGCGAACCTGATGCGGCGCCCGGGACGGTAGCTGTGCAGCGCACGCACCCGGCCGCCTGGCTCTGGCTGTCGCTTGCGGTAGTCGGCCTCGACCAGGCCACGAAGTTCCTGGTCGCGCGATTCTTCGAGCTCTACGAGCGCGTGGAAGTCCTCCCGGTGCTCGATTTCACGCTGCTGCACAACACCGGCGCGGCGTTCAGCATGCTGGCCGGTGCCTCGGGCTGGCAGCGCCAGTTCTTCATCGGCCTGGGCCTCGCGATGAGCTTGCTGCTGGTGGTGTGGATCTGGCGTGCGCCTCGCGGCGACAAGCTGCTGCCGCTCTCGCTATCGCTGATCCTCGGCGGCGCGATCGGCAACGTCATCGACCGCGTGATCCACGGCTACGTGATCGACTTCATCCACGTCCACTGGGGCGCGTCCTATTTCCCGGCGTTCAACATCGCCGACAGCGCGATCACGATCGGCGCCGCACTGATGATCCTCGACGCGTTCCGCGAGAAGCGGAAATAGCCGGGCTGCAACCAGGATGAAGATCCTCCTCGCCAATCCACGCGGCTTCTGTGCCGGCGTTGACCGTGCCATCGACATCGTCGAACGCGCGATCGAACTCTTCGGTGCACCCATCTACGTCCGGCACGAGGTCGTGCACAATCGCTTCGTCGTGGACCGCCTGCGGAGCCTCGGTGCGGTGTTCGTGCAGGAACTCGACGAGGTTCCAGACGGCACGACGGTGATATTCAGCGCGCACGGTGTGTCGCGGGCCGTGCAGGACGAGGCGCGACGGCGCGACCTTCGCGTATTCGACGCAACCTGCCCGCTGGTGACCAAGGTGCACATGGAGGTGGTGCGGTTTGCACGGGATGGTTGCGAGGTGATCCTGATCGGCCACGCGGGTCACCCAGAGGTCGAGGGAACCATGGGGCAGTTCGATGAAGCGAACGGCGGGCGCATCAGCCTCGTCGAGGAAGTCTCGGACGTGGAAACCCTCGAGGTGCGTGATCCGTCTCGCATCGGAGTGGTTACCCAGACCACACTGTCGGTAGATGACACGGCCGATGTGCTCGATGCGTTGAAACGGCGCTTCCCGACGCTCACCACTCCGCGCAAGGAAGACATCTGCTACGCGACGCAGAACCGCCAGGATGCGGTGAAGACTCTCGTGACCCGCTGTGATGTCGTGGTCGTCGTGGGGTCGCAGGCTAGTTCCAACTCGAATCGCCTGCGAGAGATTGCGGAAAAGGCGGGCATCCCCGGTTTCCTCGTCGACGGGCCCGATGACCTCGAGCGCGGCTGGTTCGATGGCAAGGAATGCGTGGGAGTGACCGCAGGCGCTTCGGCGCCGGAACTGCTGGTCCAGCGCGTAGTGGCGCGGCTTCGGGACTGGGGCGGCATGGATGCCGCGGAAGTCGTCGGCCGCGAGGAAAGCGTCGTGTTCGCGCTGCCGCGCGAGTTGCGGGCTGGACGCTAGCGGCTCCAGCACTCTGCGTGGTTGGCGGTGCCATCGGCTGTGCTGGCGGTCCTGTTGCCCGTGCTCGTGAGTCCCAGCGTGTGGCAGCGCGTGTCTGCCTGCTGCGGACCTTCGTCGATTGCCGTTGCAACGGCAGCCCAGGTCGAGGCGTCCGCTGACGTTACATCGAGCAAGTAGGCGTCCTGCCCGGCAGTGCCGGAGAACTTCAGGCTCGACGCCTCGCACGATGATTCAGTTGAGGCGTCGAGGGCTGCGGCGTACGCATTGCAGCTGGTATGGAAGCTTTCCTGGGCCGCCGCGAGCGCGAGCAGTGCAGCACGGGCCTCGGATCGGTGCGCACGCAGCAGGTAGGCGCGGTAGCCAGGTACCGCGACGCAGGCAAGCAGCGCCACGATCGCTAGTGCTGCGACCAGGTCGACCAGCGTGAATCCCGCGCGCGTGCTATTCGGCATTTCGCTGCAGCCAGAAGGTACGCACGGGCGCGTACATTGAGGGGTCGCTGCATTCCGGCGCGCAGGCGGGTGGTGTCAGTGTCGCGGGCGGAGTCTCCGGGCCGAGCACGTAGAAGCCCTGCACGTGGGTGTCGGCCGCGCCGCGTGAAGACGTGCCGGTTGCCTCGACCACGAAGTGGTAGGCGTGAAGTCCTTCGACCGCCTCGCCCCCGGGCACTGCGGCGGTAACGGTGTCGAAGTACACCTGGTAGGTGTACGCGTCCGGCGGAGATCCAGGGACCGTGGGTGCGGCGCCCGAGACGGGCACCACCAGCGGACTGGCGTAGCTGATCGACGTCGCGAGCCCGGGCGTGTGAATCGCCTGTTCGATCGCAAACTCCGCTGCCGCGAATGCACGTGCCTGGTACTGGGCGTTGGCTGCCATCCTGAGTTCGAGCACAGACGTCACGAGGCCGCTGGTGCCGAGCAGGGTCAGCACCATGACCAGCAGCAGGGTGATGGCGAGCACGACCCCGCGCTGGCGGCGCGGCGGGCCGCCACCCGGCGATGACGAAGGGATTCCCAGGGTCACGACGAAATATTCCTGATCCGGAATGTGCTGGACACCAGCAGCCGCCGGTGGGAGTCAGTGGCAATGCCGGAGGGCCGGTCCGCGCAGGCCTCGATCGCCTGGATACCGAGCGACGGATCGCGTTCCTCGGCCCGTACGCGAAGCCAGACGCGCACCGACACCGGCCTGGCGCCGGGTGGAAACACGCCGGGGTTCTCGAAGAGGTCCGCATCCAGGTCGCCGTCCGTGTCCAGGCCCACCTGGAATTGCAGGTCCTCGACGCCCGCGATCACCTCCTGGTCGGAAATGTTCGGTCCGGCTACCAGCGTCTTTCGCCGCAGCGCGGGGTAATCGGGCGACCGGCTCGAGCCGGTACTCACGTAGTAGGCGTTCACCAGCAGTGCGCGCGTGTCGGCCTGCGGCGGCTGGCCCGCGACGTCACTCGTGGCATACCCCGCGGGAATCTGGTTCGCGATGTCCGCCGGCACGAAGATCTGGCCGTCCGCATGGCTGGTGATGATGAGCACGCGGTCCCTGTCGGCCGCACCGACGACCGGTTGCTGCGGTGAGATTCGCGCAGCGCTCGCGCGGCGCAGGACGAGGACATCGGTGCCGGGCTCGGCGCCGCCATTGCCGGCCGCGCAGTTCGGCACCGCGAGGTAGGCGTTGTTCGAGCCATCGACATGGCGCAGGGTCTGCGTGACCCATGCAGTGCCGCCGCACTTCGCCGGGAAGGAGAATGATGCGTTTGCGGTGATCGCCTCGCTGCGGCTCGTGAGGCCCCAGAATCCGGCCATGCGGACGTCCGCTTCGATCGTCGCCATGGCATAGCGGGCAATCTCCTGCAGCCGTGCGCTGGTGTCGAGTGCGGCGCGAACCTCGCGGGCCTTCAGGTAGATGGATATCGCGCCGGCGACCAGGAATGTCCCGACGGCCAGTGCAACCATCAGCTCGACGAGCCCGAGACCCGCGTGGCTGGATTGATGGCGACGGCGTGTCATGTCCCGGTCCGTGCTCATGCCTGGACGGTCAGCGCGAATCTCGCGGCGGCGGTCTGACCTGCCTGCGCCCATTCGACCACGACGACGTATACGTTCGCAGGAACCTGGCCGGCCGGGGACACCGCCACGCTCGTCACCGCGCCGGGCAGGGTCGACAGCGCGGCCTGCTGCCACTCGTACAGGTCGAGCGCCGCCACATCCTGCGGGTCGCACTCACCGGCCGCCTGGCAGTGCTTCGCCGGTG
This sequence comes from uncultured Gammaproteobacteria bacterium, assembly GCA_963732375.1. GTDB lineage: Bacteria > Pseudomonadota > Gammaproteobacteria > Steroidobacterales > Steroidobacteraceae > RPQJ01. Next base: position 262,886 of record CAVSZE010000015.1, on the reverse strand, counting down.
CAGCGAGCAGGGTTCCCGCGCCCAGCGCGTAGGCCTCGCCTGCGGAACCATTGGCGCGGATCCGGTCCCCGAGGTCGGCCGCCAGCGTCGCGGCCCCGGTCTGCTGCATGGCCAGGCGGCTGGCCCGCAATCCGGTCAGCAGCAAGGCCAGGCCTCCGAGCAGCCCCACGGCCATCACCACCGCGACGATGAGTACCTCGACCAGCGTGAAACCGTAGGCCGCCGCGCCGCCGCCGCATGGGTACTCGCGCATGTCAGGCGCAGCTCAGCGGAGATCCGGACGAGCTGCGGTCGGAAACCCGGGGTCGTCCTGACTGGCTGATAATCACGGCTCGCGCTTGGCGACTGCCGCGGTCGTCGCAGAACGTGAACGTGGCGGTGACTCCGCTCTGCCCGAAGGCGCGAAACGAAAGCGTATCGCGGTTTGCAACCACGTTGCCGCCGTCCCACGTCGGGTAGGCATGCAGCAGGTCCTCGCCGGCATCCCGCACGGCAGGCAAGTCACGGTCGCCGTTCACGAACACGATCCAGCCGCGGTCCCAGGAAGTGTTGGCGGCGGCGCAGTTGACCCCGTCCAGGCTCGGACACAGGCTCACCACGCCGTTTCGCTTGATCGCCTCGCTGCGGGCGAGGTAGACGGCCTGCAGGAACAGGTTGACCTCGCTGGTGCGGGCGGCATTGCGCTCCAGGTCGCGGAATGCCGGCACACCCCAGCCGACCAGCCCGGCCACGATCGCCATCGAGAACATGAGTTCCGGCAGGGAGAATCCAGGCGGCCGTTCCATGGCGCACTCCAGCTCGCGTTTCCCAGGTGTGGATACTGGGGCGGGGCAGGCGCGGAATCAGCCTGATTTTGTGGCCAATTCGCGCTCAAATGAGCGCTGGCCGCGATTGCAGACGTATAATTCCGCGCCATGTCCATTGAATCCATTTCGACCAGCGAAACAATGACAAGGACCCAGGACATCCTCGAGCGGCATGGCGTCCGGCCGACCTCGCAGCGGCTGCGGATCGCAGAGATCCTGCTTACGGAACCGCGGCACCTGACGGCGGAGCAGATCCTCGATTCCCTGCGGAAATCGCAGGGGAGGGTGTCGAAGGCGACCGTGTACAACACGCTGAAACTGTTCGTGGACCAGGGCCTGCTGCGGCAGATACACGCGGACCCGGAACGCTGCGTCTACGACTCGCTGATGGCGCCGCACCACCATTTCCAGGACCTCGACACCGGCGAGATGTTCGATATCCAGCCGGACGAACTGAGTTTCGCGAAGTTGCCCCCGTTGCCCCCGGGCACCGAGATGGCGGGCGTCACGGTCGTCATCGGCATCCGCCGGACCGCGTAGATCTTCACTGCCACGGGCCGAATCCGTATACTGCGCGCCCCTCCATGCCGGAGTAGCTCAGGGGTAGAGCAGCGCATTCGTAATGCGCGGGTCGGGGGTTCAATTCCCTCCTCCGGCACCATTTTTCCGGGTTCCTGCCGCCATGGCAGGATGGGGTGTGACCTGGCATGAAGAGACCGATCCTGAATGTCATGGACGCGCAGCACCATCACGCCAATGAAGAGCATTTCTTCGTGCCGAGCGGGACCGGCGTGTTGCGAATCGGCGCAGAGACGTTCGAGGTGAAGACGGGCGTCCGGTTCGCCTTCGAGCAGTCCCCTGAGGCGCGATTCCTGCTGCAGGATCGCGCGAAGGACGCTGTCGACTATTGGGACGGCGAGGCCGGTGAGCAGATCGCCCGGATCATTGCGGAGCAGTCGACGCGATGAGGACGGGGCCAGTACCATCCTGTCCGTGTTGAGATTCCTCTCGATCCTGCCGCTGCCGGTGCTGTATCTGGTGTTCGGTGCAGCCGCTTTTCTTGCGCGCATCTTCGGCTGGCGCCGCGGCTTCGTTGCCTCCGGCATCAAACGCTGCCTGCCCGATGCCACCGAGGCCGAGCGCGGGCGGGTCGCGGCGGATTTCTACACATACCTCGGCGAACTGGTCGCCGAGTCCGTGCACGGCATGCGGATTCCGCAGGACGATCTCGTCAAGCGGCTGAGCTTCGAGAATGCGGAGTTCGTCGAGGAGAGCCTGCGCGGCGGGAAGCGTGTGCTGCTGCTGGCCGCGCACCACTGCAACTGGGAATGGCTGGTGCTGCGCTGCTCGACGGCCTTCGGCGTGCCGCTAGTGGCCGCCTTCAAGCCTGCGAGCCGCGAGCGCGCCAACCTTGAACTCACGGCGATGCGCAGCCGCTTCGGGGCGGTGATGGTTGCCGCAAAGCAGGTCGTCAATCACCTGATCGCGCAGCGCGGCGCAGTGAAGCTGCTCGCGCTGGTCGCCGACCAGTCGCCCGCGGCAAAGAGCGAGCAACAGCAGTGGGCCAGCTTCTTCGGCACCGAGACTGCGTTTTTCGCCGGTCCCGGCTGGATCAGCGCGAGGATGGGTTACCAGCCGATCTTCATCGAGATGCGGCGCGAGAGCAGGGGGCATTACGTTGCCCGCTTCGTGCCGCTGCTCGCCCCGGGCGAGCGCGCTGATCCGCAGCAGACACTGGAGGCCTACGTACGCGCGGTCGAGTCGGCGGTGCGCAAGCAGCCGGCCCGGTATTTCTGGGCGTACAACCGCTGGAAGCGCACGCGGGGCGTGTATGACTGACGGCTGGCGCCTGAAGTGCCGTTACGCGATCGGTGGGTTGCTGGCGTGGCTGGCGTACCGCGTGATAGGCCTGCGTCGTTCCATCGTCCACGGCAACCTCTCGCGCTCGTTTCCCGAGTGGTCGGGCGACCGCATCAAGTCCGTGGCTCGCGAGTTCGCGAAGCGACAGGGCGAGCTGGTGGCCGAGGCGCTCCATGGCTCGTCAATCAGCGAGGCCGAACTGCGCGAGCGTGTCACGATCACGAACCCACAGGTGATGGATCCGGGCGATCCGCCGCGTACGCTGGTGCTGGTCGGCGCTCATCACGGCAATTTTGAGTGGCTGCTTTACCGGCTGTCGCTCGAATTCCCGTCGCGATTCGCTGGACTCTACAAGCCCGGTCGCAATGCGCGTGTCGATGCGTGGCTCACGAGGCGGCGCGCCCGATTCGGGGCGCGGCTGATCTCGGCGAAGTCCGTGCTGCGTGAGCTGGCCGGGTTTCGCGAGGCAGCCGCGGTCGGGCTCATCGCCGACCAGGTCCCGAGGACGAGTCCCGAAAAGCACTGGTGCACGTTCCTCGGGCAGGACACGGCTTTCTACATGGGGCCGGAGATGCTCGGCCGTGCGCTGCGCTCGCGCGTGATCATGGTCCGCATGAACCGGCTGCGTCGCGGTTACTACGAGCTGGTGTGCATCCAGCTCAACGAGCAGGGCGAGAAGCTGGCGAGCGGCGAGATCACCGGGCGCTATGCCGAAGCACTCGAAGCCTGGATCCGCGACGACCCCGCCGGCTGGTGGTGGTCGCACCGGCGCTGGAAGCTTAAGCGCGGCGTGTACGGGCAGGAGCGGAAGACTGACGACTGACGACCGAGGCAGGGTGCGTGCTGGGCCCTGGCCAGGAGCCCACCAGCTTCCGACTCCGCAACGACGTGCTATTGCGTCGCGCCGAGCTTCTGCTCGAGGTGCTTCGCGAGCTCCGACACCGACGGGAAGTCGAACAGTTCCGTGAGGTCCACGGCGCCGGGGTAGAGCTCATCGAGCTTCTCGTGGATCTGGATCAGCGTGAGCGAGCTTGCGCCGACCTCGAACAGGTTGTCATCGACGTCCACGTGCTTGCCGGCCAGCGCGTCGTCCACGATGGCCTTGATCTGGCGCTCGATGCCTCCGGCCGCCGCACGCCCCTGCGAATGCGCGGAGGCCCAGGCCGCGTCGAACTCAGCGAGCTCCGCGGCGAAATCACCGTTTGCATACGCCTCTGCGAGCGCGCTGCGCTGGATCTTGCCGCTGGTGGTCTTCGGCATGCGGGCGATCGGCACGACTCGCGCCACCTCGACGCCGGCGTGCTCGTTCACGAGGTGCACGGCATTTGCCGCGACGCCGACGAAGTCCTTCATGTCGCCGCGTTGGACAGCGAACAGCACCAGCTCGTCGGTGGCGGCACCCGGGCCGCGCACGCCGGCGGCTGCCACCTTGCCGTGCTCGAGGCCCGGCTCCTGCTGCAGGATCATCTCCAGGTCGTGCGGGTAGTAGTTCTGGCCGTTGACGAAGATGATTTCCTTCGACCGGCCCGTGACGTAAAGCTCGCCCTCGTGCCAGAGCGCCAGGTCGCCGGTGCGCACCCAGCCGTCGGCGGAAAACGCGGCGGCGTTGGCCTGCGGGTTCTCGTAGTAGCCGCGCGTCACGTTGTCGCCGCGGATCAGCACGTGGCCGACCCGTTCGGGGCCGACCTCGTTGCCGGCGTCATCCAGCAGCTGCACGCTGCTGTACGGGATCGGCCGGCCCTCGCAGGCGAGCTTGAGCGCGGCCGGGTGATCGGCGTCCACCTGCTGTGCGGTAGCGCCGACGCCCAGCGAGCGGCGGTCCACGACGATGTACTTGATAGCCGCGCCCGGCTCCGGAAACGTCACCGCGAGCGATGCTTCCGCCATGCCGTACACCATGTACATCGAATTGCGGCGCAGGCCGTAGGGAGCCATGCGGTCGAGGAACTCGTTCGCGAGGTCGACCGAGATCGGCTCGGCACCGTTGAAGATCAGCCGCATGCTCGAGAGGTCGACGCCATCGAGCGTCTTGTCGCCCAGGGCCTTCAGGAAGTGCCTGTAACCGAAATTCGGCGATGACGAGAGCGTTGCGCGCTTGGCCGAGGCGAACTTCATCCACAGCAGCGCGCGCCGTACGAATAGCTCGGTCGGCATCAGGTGCTGGCGGCAGCCGGCGTAGACCATCATCAGGTGGAAACCGATCAGGCCCATGTCGTGCGTGAGCGGCATCCAGCTCAGGGACACGTCCTGCTCGTCGAATTTTGCCGCCAGCTGGGCGCCATCTGCATTGGCAAGCACGTTGCCGTGCGTCAGCACGACGCCTTTCGGTTCGCTGGTGGAACCGGACGAGAACTGTATGAATGCGATGTCATCCGACGTGATCGTCGCCGGCACGCCCTCGCGCGAGATGTCGTCGAGCTGGTCCACGAGGAACGTTCGCGCCTCGAGCTTGGCCCACGCGTCGGTGTCCCCGGTGCCCGAGGCAAACGCGGCCAGTCGGTCCTTGAGCTTTCGGTCCGTGTACAGCAGCGGCGAGCCGAGCTGGCGGGCGATGCGAAGCAGCTTGTGCTTGTGCTCGTCGCTGATGCCGACCGCGACCGGCACCGGCACGATGCCGCCGTACAGGCAGGCCCAGAATGCGTCGATGAACTGCTCGTTGCTCGCCACGTGCAGGACCAGCTTGTCGCCCCGGCGCGCGCCGATGGCCTGCAAGTGGCGCAGGATGCCGAGCGCCCGCCGGCGCAGGTCGGCGAGCTTGATCGTCTTCTCGGCGTTCTCGCCCTCGAGGTAGGTGATGGTCGCGGCGCCCCGGCTGCGCTCGTCGAGTGCCTGTGTCAGTGTCTGGTACTTGGGCATCGTTCCTCAACTCGGCATGCAGGTCGGTGTAGCGCGAATTCTCCCAGAATTGCGGGCGCGCGTGCACGAGTCGACAATCGGGCCATGATTCAGGTGCTCGTGCTGCATGCGACGCTTCCTGCGGGACCATGCCCAGCGGCGCTGTCGCTGCTGCTCGCGCGCCTGCCGTACGCGAAGCGGCTCGAGATCGAGGGGCGCGGGCCCGAGGCTCGCTGCGCCAGCCTGGCCGGCATCGCGCTGGCGCTGCGTGGCGTGACTAGCATGCTGTCCGCGCCCGTGGACCCATGCCAGCTCAGCTTTCCCTCGGGAGGCAAGCCCTGCCTCCCGGGTGGCCCGAGCTTCAGCGTTTCGCATAGCGGGTCGCGGGTAGGCGTGGCGCTGTGCGCCGATTGCGAGATCGGGTTCGATCTCGAGCAGACTGATGCATCCGCCGGCAGGTCGCGCCTTGTCCGCTGGACTGCGACCGAGGCGGTGCTGAAGGCGGCCGGTCGCGGCCTTCGCGACGCACGCGACGTCGATCTCGCCGAGACACTGCTGGCAGGACGGGTCGGCGGCGAGTCGTACCACCTGGTGCCCGTCGAGATCGCGCGCGAAGTCGTCGCGTACCTGGCCGCGGGAAAGCCGGCTGGCCGCGTACAAGTGGAGGAGGTCGCGGCGTCAGCGCTCGTGTTCTGAGGCGTCAACGCCCATGCCCGGACGACAAGGCCGCGCGTGCCTCGGCGTTCAGGGCCTGGAGCCTTTCGGCCATTTCCACCTGCAATCGTGCGAGACCCTCGGCATTCAGCACGCGCGGCACGCGTACCGGCTCCCCATAGGCCAGCACTACCCGGCTGAACGGCAGCGGCAGCTCGAAGCGGTCCCAGGTCTTGAAACGCCAGGTGCGGGACGCGGCGACGCTGACCGGAATGATCGGCTTGCCGGTGAGCTGGGAAAGGAGCACCGCGCCCGGCTTGAACTCGTGCACCGGGCCCTTGGGGCCATCGGGCGTGATGGCGGGCGAGATCTGCTTCTTTACGATCGTCTCGTAGAAGTCGCGCAATGCGCGCGCGCCGGTGTGCGTGGAAGAACCGCGGATCACGTGGCCGCCGATCCGCTGCACCAGCATCGACGGAGCCGTGCCGTCTACCGACGGGCTGACCAGGAAGCCGAGCTTCAGGCCGTCGGGCTCCAGCTCCAGCAGTGCCCGGACGCCGTAGAACAGGTGCTGGTGCCAGCAGGCCGGGATCACGGCCTTGTGTTCGCGCACCGCGGCTCGCGCCCGTTCCAGCCCGATGGGCCGCTGTAAGCGGTTCGACCACCACAGGAACCGGCCGATTCGATACGCCAGCAGGACTGCAACGCGATACGCGAACAGGCGGCCACGGGTCAGTCGGCGCTTGCCCCGCGTCACCTTGCGATACAGGGTATTGCGCAGCTCCTCGTGCTCTGGTCCCGGTTCCTGTTCGCTCATCCACCGTCCTCCGGCGCAGCCCGCGCGAGCGCGCGCGCCGATGCCAAGCGACTATACTAGCGTCCCGCAGACCGGAGTCCGCACATTGGTTGCATCCCAGGCTACGAGTTCGACAAGCGGACTGGACGTCTCGGTCGTCATTCCGGTCTGCAACGAGCAGGACAACGTCGAACCGCTCGCCCGCGAGATCCACGCCGCGCTCGAGGGGCGTTACGCCTACGAGACGATCTTCGTGGATGATGGCAGCACCGACGGTACGGCCGCGGCCGTGCGAGCCGCGCGCGACGCCGGAATGCCGGAAGTCCGCCTCATTCGCCACGCGGTGCGCTCCGGCCAGAGTGCTGCCGTCGCGACAGGAGTGCGCGATGCCGGGGCCGCGTGGATCGCCACGCTGGACGGCGATGGGCAGAACGATCCCGCGGACATCCCGAAACTGCTGGACGCGGCACGCTCGTCGGCCTCGCCGCGGCTGCGCCTCGTGATGGGCAACCGCACGACGCGGCGCGACACCTGGCTCAGGCGGCTTTCGTCGCGGGTTGCGAACGGAGTGCGCGGAGGCCTGCTCAAGGACGGCACGCCCGATACAGGCTGCGGGATAAAGGTCTTCGACCGCGCGGTGTTCATCGACATGCCTCGCTTCAACCACATGCATCGCTTCATGCCGGCGCTCTTCCAGCGCGAGGGCTTCGAAGTCACGTCGGTGCCGGTGAACCACCGCGAGCGCACCAGGGGCACGTCGAAATACGGCGTCAATAACCGCCTGTGGGTCGGCATCGTGGACCTGTTCGGCGTCATGTGGCTTATCCGCCGCGTGTCACGGCGCGTCCCGGTGCGCGAGGACGACTGAGTGACCACCGCCGCCTGGGACGGTGCGCCCACGCTGCTCGATCGCCTGCTGCGTCCCGGCCGCGAATCCAGCCGGGACATCGCACTCGACGTGCTGTGGTTGCTCGGGCTGGGGCTGCTGCTGATAGGCACGGGCCTCGGCCTGCGTGATCCGTGGGCGCCCGACGAGCCGCGCTTCGCGCTCGTTGCGCAGGACATGTTGCGCTCGGGTGACTGGTTGTTTCCAAGGGTCGGCGGCGATCTCTACGCCGACAAGCCGCCGCTGTTTTTCTGGCTGATGGCCAGCGCCGCCGCCGCGACCGGGTCGCTGCGCATCGGGTTCCTGCTGCCCTCGCTGCTTGCGGGCCTCGGCACGGTGATGCTCGCCTACGACCTCATGCGTCGCGCGCGCGGGCGGGAAGTGGGGCTCGCCACGGGATTCATCCTGTTGCTGACGTTCCAGTTCGTCTGGCAGGCGCGGCAGGCGCAGATCGACGCGGTGCTGTGTTTTTTCACGACGCTCAGCCTCTATGGACTTCTGCGCCACCTCTGCCTCGGCCCTGCCCGGGGCTGGTTCCTGGCCGGCTGGGCGGCGGCCGGTCTCGGGGTCATCACCAAGGGCGTCGGATTCCTGCCGCTGCTCGCGATGCTGCCGTTCGCGGTGCTGGTGCGGCGGCGGTGGCGTGCCGCCGTGCCTCGCGTCGGCGCGCTTGGTGTCGCAGGTGCCGTCGCGATGCTGATAGCGATCGGCGTGTGGCTGGTGCCGATGATGGTGGCCTCGGCGGCAGGCGGCGACCTGCTCGCCTACCGCAATGAGATCCTGTTCCGGCAGACGGTGACTCGCTACGCCGACGCGTGGCATCACCATGCCCCCGTTTATTACTACTTCGTGCAGATCATCCCACTCTTCTGGCTTCCGCTGGTCGCGCTGGTGCCATGGCTCTGGCCGCGATGGCGTGAGGCGATGCGCGGTCGATTCACGCTCGTCGCCGTGCTGCTGGCCTGGGTCGTGATCGTGGTGCTGTTCTTCACCGCGAGCAGCGGCAAGCGCACGCTCTACATCCTGCCGGCCGTGCCGGCGCTCGCAATGGCTGCCGGACCCTGGCTGCCGGAACTGCTTCGCGCGCGCGGGCCGCGGCGCCTCGCATTCGGACTCGGTTGTGCGATCGCGACGGTGGCCGGCCTCGCGGCCATCTTCCTGGCCGTTCAGCCGGAACGGGCACGGCTTGTAGCGGACATGTACGGGCTCAAGCCCGTGCTGCCGCTCGTGGGGCTCGCGCTGTGCGCCGCAGCAGTGCTCGCAGCGTTTCGCGTGCGCGACGGCTGGCTCGCCTACGCGGGGGTGCTCGGTGTCGTGCTCGTCTTCACCGGGCTCGTCGTGTACCCCGGAATCAACGATGTGCGTTCCGGACGCACCTTCATGTCGCAGGTCGAACAGGCGAGTGCGGGGATCCCTGAACTCGCACTGGTCGGTGCCAAGGAGCAGTACCTGCTGCAATTGCGGCGCCCGAGTGTCAATTTCGGGCACGCTCGCTGGCGCGAGCGGGCCAGCGAGGCGAACGACGCGGCAGCGTGGCTCGCAGGGGATCCGGCCCGTGGGCTGGTGATGGACAAGCGCTCGCGGGAACTGTGCTTCAAGGGTGCCAGTGCCGTGGACCTCGGCGAAGCCAACGATCAGCACTGGTTCCTGGTCACCGGCGTGCCCGACGCGGCTTGTGCGTCCGCAGGAGACCCCGCCGCGGCCCGGTACTACCAGCCCCCAGATGTCGCTTTAAATACAGGGAGTTAGCTTGCTTTCATTACAAGCTATGTCAGAATGCGTCGCAACTAACGGCGCCATAAGCAAACTGAACTGTGGACCAGTTCCAATGCGGAGCCGAACGCACTGACAAACTGAGCGCATACGACTGGGGGCCCGAGAAAACGCGATGGTGAGTTCCGCACCCGAGCGCGGCGACGAGCAGGAAAACCCGGATTTCCTGGCCACACAGGTCGTTTTCGGCAGCGGTGGCCGTCCCACGGTCGGCCTGGATGTCCTCGCCACCAAGGTCTCTGTCGATTTCCTGGGGCTCACCAGCGAGTCCGGCGACAACTGCATCAAGCGCGACCTCGACGCACTGCGCGATGCGGTCGATGTCGACGCAATCTGCATCGCGCTGTTCAACACCGACAAGACCACGGTCGAGCGTGTTGCGAGCGCGACGGGGCTGCTCGCGCCGTTCGACCCGCAGGTCATGAAGGGCGACCTGCTCGAGCGGATCCCATATCTCACACGCAAGCTCGGGCACCTTCGCGTCCTCGAGCTGCGCGACACGCTTGCGCCGCGGCGCGAACACGCTGCAGACGCGGCACGATTTGCCGAGCTCGGCGTACGGTCGATGCTGGTGTGCGGGCTGTCGTTGAACGATCGCGTGTGTGGGTTCATGGCGTTGTGTTCCTCGCAGCCGCGGGACGGGTGGGATGCGAACCTCCACCTGTTGCTGAAGCTCGTCGGCGCGAGTTTCGCGACCGGCCTCGAGCGCCTGCGGGTGCAGCGCCACCTCGGGCGCCTCGAGGAGCGCAACGCGCTCTCGCTGCCCACGGCCAATGACGGCATGTGGGACTTCGACGTCGAGAACAACACCGTGTATTTCTCGCCGCGCTGGCGAAAGATGCTCGGGTTCGACGAGCACGACCCGCACATGCAGCCGGACTGGCGGCGCCTGGTGCACCCCGACGACATGGCCCGCGTGCAGGCGATGATCCGCGATCACATCGCCGGCAAGACGACGATGTTCGAAAGCACGCATCGCATGCTCCATTGCAAGGGCGACTGGCGCTGGGTCGTAAGCCGTGCCAAGGCGCGCGTGGACGGCGAGGGCAGGCTGCGCCGGCTGGTCGGCGTGGAATTCGACATCACCGAGCGCAAGCTCTACGAGGACGCGCTTTTCAAGGAAAAGGAGAGTGCGCAGATCACGCTGCAGTCGATCGGCGACGGTGTGATCACCACCGATCATCACCTGATCATGGAATACCTGAATCCGGTCGCCGAGGACCTCACCGGCTGGAAATTCGAGGAAGCCCAGGGCAGGCACATCGACGACATCTTCCGCGGCTTCCACGAGGAGACCTGCGAGCCGCTCGAGAACCCGCTGTCGGTCGCCATGCGGCGCAGCCGGGCCATCAAGTCGGTGCGGCCGACGCTGCTGATCAAGCGCGACGGCAACGAGATGTACATCGAAAGCACGGCCTCGCCGATCCGGGACGGTTCGGGGGCGGTCTCCGGCGGCGTGCTGGTGTTCCACGACGTGAGCGAGAGTCGCGAGCTGAACCGCAAGCTCTCGTACCACGCGAGCCACGACATCCTGACGGGCCTGGTGAACAGGCGCGAGTTCGAGTCCAGGCTCGAACGGGCGCTCAGGAGCGCGCGGGCGCGGGAGACGTCCTACGCGCTCTGCCACGTCGACGTGGACCAGTTCAAGATCATCAACGACACCTGCGGCCACAGTGCCGGCGACGCGCTGCTGGGCCAGATGGGCTCGCTGCTCAAGACCAAGATCCGCTGGCGCGACACGCTCGCGCGCCTGGGCGGTGACGAATTCGGCGTGCTGCTCGAGAGCTGCTCGCTGGACGAGGCGCTGGTCATGGCCGAGCAGTTGCGCGAAACGATCGCCGAGTACAAGTTCATCTGGGAGGAGCGCACGTTCCGCCTCGGATGCAGCGTGGGCGTGGTGCCGATCACCGGCGACAGCGAGGACGTCGCGGCATTGCTGTCGGCTGCCGACAGCGCGTGCGCAGCGGCGAAGGAGGCGGGTCGCAATCGCGTCTACAGCTTCCAGGAAAACGACCTCGACCTGATGCGCCGCCGCCGCGAGATGCAGTGGGCCGCGCGCATCAACAATGCGCTCGAGGAGTCGCGCTTCGAGCTCTACCGGATGACGATCCAGCCGCTGCAGAAGGCCGATCCCGGGGAGCACTACGAGCTGTTGCTGCGCATGAAGGACGAGAACGGCAAGATCGTCTCGCCGGACCACTTCATCGCCGCAGCCGAGCGCTACGGCATTACCCCAGCGATCGACCGCTGGGTCATCGAGAACGCGCTGCGCTGGCTGGTCTCGGATTCGGACGAGCGCGAGCGGCTGGCGATGTGCTCGATCAACCTGTCAGGCCAGAGCCTGGGCGACGACAAGTTCCTGCCGTTCGTTATCGACCAGTTCCACAGGAGCGGCATCGATGCCTCGAAGATCTGCTTCGAGATCACCGAGACCGCGGCGATTGCCAGCTTCTCGCAGGCGAACCGGTTCATCCAGGCATTGAAGGAACTGGGTTGCAAGTTCGCGCTGGACGATTTCGGCACGGGCCTGTCGTCGTTCGGCTACCTGAAGCACTTCCCGGTGGATTTCCTGAAGATCGACGGCAGCTTCGTGAAGGAGATCCTCCACGATCCGATCGACCGCGAGATGGTGCGCTCGATCAACGAGATCGGTCACCTGACCGGCAAGCTCACGATCGCGGAGTTCGCCGAGAACGCCGAGATCATCAACATGCTGCGCAGCCTCGGCGTGGATTACGCGCAGGGTTACGGCATCGCGATGCCGCAGCGGATCACGAAGGTTGCCGTGAACGGTTGACGGCGTCTGCGGCTGATCGCACCAGCCCACTGCCAACTAGAGGCTGGCTCAATCGATTCGGTGTTCGGACGCGGCTGGCATGTTAGGTCCGGACATTCCGGGTCTACCCCGGCTCGCGAAAGCCGACATGCTCGCCGGAATAGACCCGGAATGCCCGGACCATCGCGCCGGCTGAGCCGTCACGCCATCACATCCACAGTGAACGAGGTCCCTCGGGCACGAATCGCAGCCACATCCATCGATGCGTCCTTCGAGCAGGTTGCCACCGACGTTGCCTGGGCGCTCCGGACGGGGAGTAGTTCCGGCGAGCATGTCGGCTTTCGCGAGGCGGAACTACTCGACGACCGGGGCGCCCGGGAATCTCCGAAATTATGCGCGCCGTCGATGCCGAGACAGTGGGCGGGCGCCGCGCTATCAGGCGCCGAATTCGAACCGCATCGACAGGTCGATCGCGCGCACGTGCTTGGTGAGCGAGCCGACCGAGATGAAATCGACGCCCGTTTCCGCGATCGCGCGCAGCGTCTCGAGGCTCACGTTTCCGGATGCCTCGAGCCTGATCGGCCCGTGCGGATGCGAGCGGTTCATCGTGACCGCCGCGCGCAGGTCGTCGAGGCTGAATTCGTCGAGCAACGCCATGTCGGCGCCGGCCTCCAGCACCTGTCGCAGTTCGTCGAGCGTCTCGACCTCGACTTCCACCGGTATGCTGACTCCTTGTGCCCGGGCCGTCGCGACTGCCGCGGCGATCGAGCCCGCGGCCATGATGTGATTTTCCTTGACCAGGATGCCGTCGTAGAGGCCCATCCGGTGATTGCTGCCGCCGCCGCAGCGCACGGCATATTTCTGCGCCTGCCTGAGGCCGGGAATCGTCTTGCGGGTGTCGAGAACCCGGCAGGGCAGGCCGTCGAGGGCCTCGGCATAGCGGCGCGTCACTGTTGCGGTTCCCGACAGCGTCTGCAGGAAATTCATCGCTGTGCGTTCGCCGGTGAGCAGCGATCTCGCGGGACCCTCGAGCCTGCACACCAACTGCCCGGCGGGAACCGATGCGCCTTCGGAGACGTTCCAGGTGATTCGGACCGACGGGTCGAGCTGGCGGAAGACTTCGTCGAACCATGCCTGTCCGCACACCACGGCTCGCTCGCGCGTGATCAGCGTGGCGCTGCCGGGGCGCCCCTCGGGCACGAGCGCGGCCGTCAGGTCACCTGTGCCCACGTCTTCGGCGAGCGCGCGGGCTACCTGTTCACCGAGATCCTCAGGGATGGCGGACATCAGGCAGTCAGAAGGGCAGGCCGTGTGATGCCGACCCCATGCAGAGCAGCAGCGGGATCGACAGCACGAAGTTGCTGCGCGAGGCGTACAGGGCGACCTTGCGCGCCCTGGCCTTCTCGTCGTCGGACGCCGGCACCAGTCCGAGGATCTTCTTCTGGTTCGGCCAGATGAGGGCCCAGACGTTGAACAGCATGATGGTGCCGAGCCAGGCGCCGATGCCGATGATGAGCTGGTAGTAATTCGTCGGATTGCCGCCCAGGCCGAGCATGAAGGCGCCGCCGAAGTTTCCGGCGCGCAGCAGGTACCACGCGCCGGTGAGCCAGGTCGCCAGCGAGGCCCAGCGAAACCAGAACAGCGCGCGCGGCGCGACGTACTTGGATATGCCGGCGCCGCCCGGGCCTCCCTTGTCGGCTGCCGCCTCGGCGAGCGCCGGGACCTGGACGACGTTGAAGTACCAGAGGAGCCCGATCCACATCACTCCCGAGAGAATGTGAAACCAGCGCGCCAGGCCGAGTTCCATGAATCCGGTCGGCGCGATCAGCAGCGAGATCAGGAGTGCGACGACGAATCCGGCCGTAATCGAACCGCGAACCGTGGTCAGGGGATTCATCTAAACTCCTCTTGGAAATAAATACCGTTTAGCGACAATGAGTTAGCTTATTTTGCTTGCCGCCGCAGGGCGTTTGAAGAATAGGCGACGCATCCGCATAATTCAACGCTTCCTGCGCCCTGCCCGGACATTGCGTAATCGATATGACCGGTCCAGCGTCGCCCTGCATCAACATCTGCGTCCTGGACGCAGGGCGCCGCTGCACGGGCTGCGGCCGGACCATCGACGAGATCGCAGGCTGGGGCCGCATGAGTCCTTCAGAACGGTGGGCCGTGATTGCACGGCTCGAGGCTGCAAGCGCTGCCGAGGCGCGAATGATGACGGTCGCGAGAGCGGCCGCGAGGTAAGAAAGTGGACATCAACCAGAGAATCCAGGACCAGCTCAAGTCGAACCCGGTCGTGCTTTACATGAAAGGCACGCCCGACTTCCCGCAGTGCGGTTTTTCGGCATCTGCCGTGCGCACGCTGGAGGCTTGTGGCGCGACGTTCCTGCACGTCAACATTTTCGAGGACCCGGAACTGCGCGAAGGGCTGAAGCGCTACTCGAACTGGCCCACCTATCCGCAGCTCTACATCGGCGGCGAACTGGTCGGCGGTTCGGACATCCTGAACGAGATGTACCGCAACGGGGAACTGCAGACGCTGCTGACCGAGGCGGGCGCCACCGCAAAGTCCTGACCGAAAAATAGGTGCCAGGCACCTATTTTCCAAGGAGGGGACATTCTCCTTTTTCCGCGGCCGGAAAAAGGAGAATGTCCCTTTCTTCCGTTAGTCGGCCAGCGGGACGTCGCCAGCCTCGGGCGTCGCCAGTTCCGGCGCCCGCTCGAGCGCTTCCTCGTACATGAACCGGAAGCGGTTACAGATCTTGCAGAACAGCGACGCGGTGCGTTCCGCGTCGTAGATCGCCGAGTGCGCGGAATCCGCGTGCCAGTCGAGTCCAGCCGCGGTCACGGCGCGCGACAGCACGGTCTGGCCGAGCGCCACGCCGCCCAGCGTCGCCGTGTCGAAGCTGGAGAACGGGTGGAACGGATTGCGCTTGATGTCGTTGCGCGCCACCGCCGCATTCAGGAATCCGAGGTCGAACGAAGCGTTGTGCCCGACCAGCACGGCGCGCGTGCAGCCGGTGTCGCGAACTGCCTTGCGGATTTCGCGGAACAGTTGCGTCAGCGCCTCTTTCTCGGGCATCGCGGGCCGCAGCGGGTGGTGCGGGTCGATGCGGTTCACCGCCAGCGACGCGGGGTCGATTCGCGAGCCATGGAACGGCTGCACGTGGTAGCGGAAATTCGCCGCTGGTTTCAGTTCCCCGAAGGGCGACATCTCGATGACGACCGCCGCGATTTCCAGCAGTGCGTCGGTGCTGGCGTTGAAGCCGCCGGTCTCGACGTCGACGGCAACGGGAAGGAAACCACGAAACCTTCCGGAAATGCCGATTTCCTGCAGTTGGTCGCTCACCCGGATACCAATCGCCAGGCGAGGTCGGTACCGCTGCGCAGCGGTACGAGTTCGTCGTCGCCGAAGGGATAGTGATCGGGAACAGTCCAGGGTTCGCGGCTGAGCGAGATGCGCTGCCCGTTCCTCGGCAATCCGTAGAAGTCTGCTCCCCGCTCCGACGCGAATGCCTCGAGGCGATCGAGGCGGCCAGCCTGCTCGAACGCCTCGGCATAGAGCTCGATGGCTGCGTGGGCGGAAAAGATTCCCGCGCATCCACAGGGCGCCTCCTTGGTGTGCCGGGCATGCGGCGCGCTGTCGGTGCCGAGGAAGAATCGCGGGTTCTGGCCGGTCGCAACCGCCAGTAGCGCCTCGCGGTCGCGCTCGCGCTTCAGCAGCGGCAGGCAGTAGTGATGCGGCCGCACACCGCCGTCGAAGATCGCATTGCGGTTCATCAGCAGGTGCTGTGGTGTGATGGTGGCCGCAACGCCGTCGCGCGCATCGCGAACGAACCCGGCCGCAGCCGCCGTAGTGATGTGCTCGAAGACGACCTTGAGCCCGGGAACGCGCTCCAGGATCCGCGAGAGGACCCTGTCGATGAACACGATCTCGCGGTCGAATACGTCCACCTCCGGCGCGGTGACCTCGCCGTGCACCTGCAGCACCAGGCCGTGCTCGGCCATCGCCTCGAGCGCGGGCCAGGTGTTCTCGATCGACGTCACGCCGGCGTCGGAGTGCGTTGTCGCGCCCGCGGGGTAGAGCTTTGCACCGAGGATGAAGCCGCATTCCTTCGCGCGACGGATTTCGTCCGGCGGCGTTCGGTCCGTAAGGTACAGCGTCATCAGCGGTTCGAAGTCCGCCCCTGCCGGCAGCGCCGCAACGATGCGCGCCCGGTACTCGCCGAGCGCCGCGGTCGTCGTCATCGGCGGCTTCAGGTTCGGCATCACCAGCGCGCGCGCGAATCGCGCCGCGGTGAACGGCAGCACGGCCGCCATGTGGGCGCCGTCGCGCAGGTGGAGATGCCAGTCGTCGGGCCGGCGCAGCGCGAGAGTCGTCACTTCGTGTCCGCGAGCCGTTCCAGGAAGGTCTTGTCGCCCAGCAGCTGGGTGGCAAAGCGCACGCCGAAACCCGTGAACTCGGTGGGTACGTGGGCGAGTCCTCCCTTGCGCTCTGCGGAGGACAGGTCCACGTGCACCCACGGCACGTCCTTCTCCACGAAACGCTGGAGAAAGCGGGCGGCGAGGATGTGGTCACCCTTCGACTCGAGCGGGCACTGCATCACGTCGGCAATGGGGCTCTCGATCTCGTGGTCGAAGTCCTCGTCCATCGGGAAGCACCAGACGCGCTCGCCGCTCGATCGACCGGCGGCCTGCAGCGGTTCGTTCAGGCCAGGCCGGTTGGTGAACGCGCCGCTGTAGCGGTCGGTGAGTGCGTTCACGCAGGCGCCGGTCAGCGTCGCGAAGTCCAGCACCAGCCGCGGCCGCTCGCGCGAGGCGAGCGTCAGCGTGTCGGCAAGCGCCATGCGGCCCTCGGCGTCGCTGTGCACTACCTGGATGGTGACGCCGTTCGCAGCGCGCACCACCTCCTGCGGGCGATAGGCAAGCGGGCCGATCTCGTTCTCGGTGAGTGCGAGCCAGCAGTCCAGCTCGAGGCGAGCGCCGCTGCGGGAGCAGGCGAGCAGCGTGCCGACGGCGACAGCACTGCCCTGCATGTCGCCGTGCATCAGGTACATGCCCTTGTGGGACTTGAGATTGATGCCGCCGGTGTCGAAGCAGATGCCCTTGCCGACCAGTGCGATCGACGGTCGCGGCGCGCGCCCGGGGCCCCTGTAACGCAATCGCACGATCCCGGCGCCGCGGTGGGCATTTGCGCGCGACACCGACAGGAACGCGCCGGCACCGAGGCGCTTCAGGGTTCGCTCGTCGTAGAAGCGGAATGACCAGCCTTCGCGCTGCGCGAGCTGGCGGAGCGCCTTGCGGTACGCGACGCAGTCCAGTTCGTTGGGCGGCAGCGTTGTCAGCCAGCGCGCGAGGTGATTGCCGCTGGCGATCGCGCGGCAGGCAGTGAAATCCGCGGTTTTTGCGCCGCACACGCCGATCGCGCGCAGGTCGCAGGGCGGCACTGCCTTTGACTTGCGCTGGGGCATCGGGGCCGCCGCCGCCAGCAGCGCCGTCACCAGCGATTCGTTCCATGCGGCGGCCCCGTCGGCGTCGAGCCCCGAGGCATGGCATTCGACCCGCGCGACACCTCGTTCCAGCACCCTGGCCGTAAGCTTGCCCGCGAGCGACAGTCGTTCGAACGCGCTGGTTCCGGGCTTGGCGAAACCCACGACGGCGAGCGTGTGACGGGCATTCGGCAGTCGCGCGCAGAGCACGGGTGTCGGCGAGTCCCTCCTCGCTGCACGATAGAGTCGCAGCCACAGTTCTGCGTGCGGCAGGTGTGCCAGAGCCTCCTCGGGCCTGGTCGCCGGGACAAGCAATATCGCGCCATCGGCCTTCGCCAACGCGGATGCCATTGCAGTGGCCGCGCGGCCGCGGACGTCTATTTTCAACTCGGGAGGAAGAAGTTGTGCCAAGTGCCTGCCTTGACCCTGCCGGTACCAGCGCTGATCATTGCGCGTCGGCATGCTAGCAGGGCGTGCCGCGCAAATCATTACCGCAGGCGCGCAACATGTTCGAAGCCTCGAAGTTCGAAGACTCCGATCCGGCGGAAACGCGTGAATGGCTCGAGTCGATGGAGTCGGTGCTGCGCGTCCACGGTGCCGAACGCGCGCACTACCTGCTCGAGCGAATCATCGATTTCGCGCGGCGTTCCGGCGCTCACCTGCCGTTCAAGCCCAATACCGCCTACGTAAACACGATATCTACCGGCCAGGAGCAGGATTACCCGGGCGACCGCGCGCTGGAGCGACGCATCGAGGCCTACATCCGCTGGAACGCGATGGCGATGGTCGTCCAGGCCAATCGCGAGAGTTCGGAATACGGCGGGCACATTGCGACCTACGCGTCCGCGGCCACGCTCTACGAGGTCGGTTTCAACCATTTCTGGCGGGCACCGGACGACGACCACCCGGGGGACATGGTGTTCATCCAGGGGCACTCCGCGCCGGGCATCTACGCGCGCGCCTACCTGGAAGGCCGGCTCACCGAGGAACAGCTGCGTCACTTCCGCGAGGAGGTCGGTGGCAAGGGCCTGTCGTCCTATCCGCACCCGTGGCTGATGCCGGACTTCTGGCAGTTCCCGACGGTATCGATGGGCCTGGGGCCGATGATGGCCATCTACCAGGCGCGCTTCCAGCGCTACCTCGAGCACCGCGGGATCGTGCAGCCGGAAGACCGACGCGTGTGGTGCTTCCTCGGCGACGGCGAGATGGACGAACCGGAGTCGCTGGGCGCGATCACGATGGCGGTGCGCGAGAAACTCGACAACCTGGTGTTCGTGGTCAACTGCAACCTGCAGCGGCTCGACGGGCCGGTGCGTGGCAACGGCAAGATCATCCAGGAACTGGAGGCCGCGTTCCTCGGTGCCGGGTGGAACGTGATCAAGGTCGTGTGGGGCTCGCGCTGGGACCCGCTGCTCGCGCAGGATACGCGCGGGCTGCTGCGCCGGCTGATGATGGAATGCGTGGACGGCGAGTACCAGAACTTCAAGGCGAAGGGCGGCGCTTACACGCGCGAGAATTTCTTCGGCAAGTACCCCGAGCTTCGCGAGATGGTCGCCAACATGTCGGACGACGACATCTGGCGGCTGAACCGCGGTGGCCACGACGCGCACAAGGTCTACAACGCATACGCCGCAGCGGTTGCGCAGAAGGGCCAGCCGACGGTGATCCTCGCCAAGACCGTCAAGGGCTATGGCATGGGACGCGCCGGCGAAGGGCAGAACATCACGCACCAGCAGAAGAAGCTGGACGACGAGGCGCTGAAGGCATTTCGCGACCGATTCAACATCCCGGTGTCCGATGAGGACATCGCCGAGCTGCCCTATTACCGGCCCGCGGAGGGCAGCGAGGAACTCGAATACCTGCACGAACGCCGGAAGGCATTGGGTGGCTACCTGCCGCAGCGCCGCACCAGCGTGCCAAAGCTCGCCGTGCCGGAACTCTCGGCGTTTGCACCGCTGCTCGAGTCCTCGGGCGAGCGCGAGATCTCGACCACGATGGCGCTGGTGCGCCTGCTGTCGATCCTGCTGAAGGACAAGGGGCTGGGGCCGCACGTGGTTCCCATAGTGCCGGACGAGGCGCGCACCTTCGGCATGGAGGGCATGTTCCGGCAGGTCGGCATCTACTCCTCGATGGGCCAGCTCTACAAGCCGCAGGACTCCGACCAGCTGCTCTATTACCGGGAGGACATGAAGGGCCAGATCCTCGAGGAGGGCATCAACGAAGGCGGCGCGATGTGCAGCTGGATCGCTGCAGGCACCGCTTACGCCAACCACGGCGTGGCGATGGTGCCTTTCTACGTCTACTACTCGATGTTCGGATTCCAGCGCGTCGGCGATTTTGCCTGGGCGGCCGGCGACATGCAGGCGCGTGGCTTCCTGATCGGCGGCACGGCAGGGCGCACAACGCTCGCCGGCGAGGGGCTGCAGCACCAGGACGGCCACAGTCACCTGGTTGCGACCACGATCCCGAATTGCGTCGCCTACGATCCGGCCTACGCCTACGAGGTGGCGGTGATCGTTCACGACGGCCTTCGCCGCATGTACGTGGAGCAGGAGAACGTCTTCTACTACGTCACCTGCATGAACGAGAACTACGTGCAGCCCGCGATGCCCGCGGGTTCGGAGGAGGGCATCGTCCGGGGCGCGTACCTGCTGCATGCCGGCGGGCGCGGCAAGGTGCGGGTGAACCTGCTCGGTTCAGGCGCGATCCTGCGCGAGGTGCTGGCCGCGGCCGAGATCCTCGACAAGGAGTTCGGCGTGCCGGCGGACGTGTTCAGCGTCACGAGCTTCTCGGAGCTGCGCCGCGAGGCGCTGGACGCGGAGCGCTGGAACCTGTTGCACCCGGGCAGCCCGCCGCGGGTTCCCTACGTGCGCAGCTGCCTCGAGCGACACGTCGGTCCATTCGTCGCGGCGACCGACTACATGCGCACGGTACCCGACCAGGTCCGCCAGTGGGTGCCGGGCAGTTACCACGTGCTCGGCACCGATGGTTTCGGGCGCAGCGACTCGCGCGCGGCACTTCGCGATTTCTTCGAGGTGGATAGTCGCTACATCGTGGTCGCCGCGCTGAAGGCGCTGGCGGACGAGGGCACGCTGGACGTGGCGACCGTGAGTGCCGCCATCGAGCGATTCGGCATTGACGCCGACAAACCGAATCCGGTCACGGTGTAGGCGAGGGCGGCACGTGACGCAGCTCATCGAAGTCCGGGTGCCCGACATCGGCGACTACAAGGACGTCGAGGTCATCGAGGTCGCGGTACGCGAAGGCGACGTGGTGCAGGTAGATGCGAGCCTGATCACGCTCGAGACCGAGAAGGCGACGATGGATGTACCCTCGACCGCGGCTGGCATCGTCCGGCAGGTCAAGGTGCAGCGAGGCGGGCGAGTCTCACAGGGCGACCTGGTTGCCGTCGTCGAAGCGGAGGCGACGGCAGAAGCGGTGCCGGGGCCAGCGCCTGCGATCGCGCGCGCTCCCGGAGGCGGGCCTGCTCCGGCCCTCGCAGCAGCGGCTTCCGTGCCGTTGTCGCAACCCACCGGCGCTGCCCAGCCTGCGTCCCCGAGTCCCCTGCCCGCCCAGACGTCGACGTTCGCGCCGCCTGCGGCTGTCCCGATGGGGCAGGCCGGCGGCTCGCGCTCGCACGCGAGTCCGTCGATTCGCCGCTTCGCGCGCGAACTGGGCGTGGATCTCGGCTCGGTGGCCGGCAGTGGCGCGAAGGGGCGTATTACAGAGCAGGACGTCAAGACGCATGTGAAGCGACTGCTCGCGGCGCCCCCGCAGACGCCGACGCCGGCCGCCGCATTGCCGCGCGTGCCGGAGGTCGATTTCGCGGCGTTCGGGCCCGTGGAGCGCAAGCCGCTGTCGCGGATCCAGAAGATTGCCGGGCCGCGGTTGCACGCGAGCTGGGTCAACGTGCCGCACGTGACGCAGTTCGACCTGGCCGATATCACCGAGATGGAGGCTGTCCGCGCCCGGATGAAGGCTGAGGCCGCGACGCGCGGGATCAAGCTCACGCCGCTCGCCTTCGTGATGCGTGCCTGCGTGCAGGCATTGCAGGCATTCCCGCGCTTCTGCGCGTCGCTGGACGCGGAGGCGGGCGAACTGGTCTTTCGCAAGTACATCCACATCGGGTTCGCGGCCGACACGCCGGGTGGGCTCGTCGTGCCGGTGGTGCGCGACGCCGATCGCAAGGACATCTTCGGAATCGCCGGCGAACTGGCGGCGCTGAGTGAGAAGGCCCGGGCCGGAAAGCTTTCGGCCGCGGAAATGCAGGGCGGGTGCTTCACGATTTCCAGCCTCGGCGGAATCGGAGGCACGGCGTTCACGCCGATCATAAATGCACCGGAGGTGGCGATCCTGGGCGTGTCCAAGGCCAGCCAGCAGCCCGTGTACCAGGACGGCGCGTTCGTCCCGCGGCTGATGCTGCCGCTGTCGCTGTCCTACGATCACCGCGTGATCGACGGGGCGGACGCCGCGCGATTTACCAGCTTCCTCGGCCATGCGATGGCCGACGTGGCGGGTCTGCTCGGGGCCGCTTCCTGAGGGAGCATCAAGGAGTGAGCGCTTGAGCCAGACTGCCGGACCGACGAAAGACGCGCGGGTCGTCACGGTCCCCGACCTCGGGGATTTCAAGGACGTTGCGGTCATCGAAGTGCTGGTCAAGCCAGGAGATCGCATCGAGCCCGAGACTCCGCTCGTCACGCTCGAGAGCGACAAGGCAGCGATGGACGTGCCGTCCCCGGTCGCGGGGGTCGTCGAGAGCGTGCTGGTCAAGGCAGGCGACCGCGTCAGCAAGGGCACGGCAATCGCAACGCTGCAAGGCGCTGACGACGAATCTGCGACCACAGCGCCCAGGGCGGCGCTGCGTGTCGCGGAACCGTACGGCGGCGAGCCCTACCTGGACACCATCCCGCTGCAGCCGATGCCGGCGGCTGCGCCGACCGCGCCGACCGCGCCGGGCGCGCCGCCACCGCAGGCCGCGACAAGGCCCGCGACGGCCACAGCGCCCGGTGGGCACTCCTACGATTTCGACCTCGCCGTGCTGGGTGCCGGCCCGGGGGGCTACACGGCCGCGTTCCGCGCCGCAGACCTCGGCCTCAAGGTAGCGCTGGTCGAGCGCTGGCCGACGCTGGGCGGCGTCTGCCTGAATGTCGGCTGCATACCCTCGAAGGCCCTGCTGCACGCGGCCAGGGTCGTGGAGGAGGCGCGCGAGATGGCCGAGCACGGCATCCGCTTCGGCGAGCCCGAGGTGGATGCGGCCAGGCTTCGCCAGTGGAAGGACTCGATCGTCGCGCGGCTCACCGGCGGACTCGAGGGCCTGGCCCGCCAGCGCAAGGTCACCATTGTCCGCGGCAATGCCCGGTTTTGCTCGCCGCACGAGCTTGCGGTTGACGGCGGGAACGGGGTGCGTCGCGTGAGCTTCGATCGCTGCGTCATCGCGGCCGGCTCGGAGTCGGTCCGGCTGCCCGGCCTGCCCGACGACCCGAGGGTGATCGACTCGACCGTCGCGTTGGAGCTCGACCTGCCCGCCCGCATGCTGGTGATCGGCGGCGGCATCATCGGTCTCGAGATGGCGACGGTATACGCCGCGCTCGGGGTGAAGGTAAGCGTGGTCGAGATGACCGACGGGCTGATCCCGGGCTGCGACCGGGACCTGGTTCGCCCACTGGAGAGACGGATCGCCGCGCGTTTCGAACGCATCATGCTGGGTACACGCGCCACGTCGGTCGAGCCCGCAGCGGAAGGCCTGCGTGTCACGTTCGAAGGAAAGGGCGCGCCGGGACCCGAGGTCTACGGCAAGGTCCTGGTTGCCGTAGGCCGTTCGCCTAACGGCAGGAACATCGCCGCGGACGCGGCGGGCGTGGTCGTGGATGAGCGCGGATTCATTCCGGTGGACCGGCAGATGCGCACCAACGTGCCGCACATACACGCGATCGGCGACATCGTCGGCCAGCCGATGCTGGCGCACAAGGCGACCCACGAGGGCAAGGTCGCGGCCGAGGCTGCAGCGGGACTCAAGAGCTATTTCGACGCGAGCGTGATCCCGTCGGTTGCGTACACGGATCCGGAGGTTGCGTGGGTCGGCCTCACGGAGACCGACGCAAAGGCGAGGGGCATCGCCTGCGAGAAGGCGGTTTTCCCCTGGGCCGCCAGCGGGCGATCGTTGTCGATCGGGCGCGAAGAAGGGTTCACCAAGTTGCTGTTCGACCCCGTGAGCCACCGCGTGGTCGGCGGCGGCATCGTCGGCACCAGTGCCGGCGACTTGATCGCAGAGGTCGCGCTCGCAATCGAGATGGGCGCAGACGCGGCCGACATCGGGCTCACCATCCACCCGCACCCGACCTTGTCGGAGACGATCGGGATGGCGGCCGAAGCCTTTGAAGGGACACTCACGGATCTCTACCTGCCGAAGCGGAAGTCGTCCCGCGCGAAGCCAGGCTGAGTTCGGGCCCCGCGGCACAGCAGCATGCATCCCGGCCTGACCCGCACGCTGCGCCTGCTCGGGCTGCTCGAAGCCGGGCGCCGGGTCGAGCTCAAGTTGCGCATGCGGCAGCCGCGCGCGCTGCCCGGTGCCGTGATACTCGGCGCGCAGAAATGCGGAACCAGCTCGCTGCACAACTACCTGACGCAGCACCCCGGCGTGATCGCGCCGCTGCGCAAGGAAGTGCACTACTTCGACGTGAACTACGGACGCGGTGAGGCCTGGTATCGGGGCCACTTCGGGCGCCTGGGCGAGCCGGGCCTCAACCTGGACAGCAGTCCCTACTACCTTTTCCACCCGGCCGTGCCGCGACGCATGCACGAGTTGCTGCCGGATGCGCGGCTGATCGTGCTGCTGCGCGACCCGGCGCGCCGCGCCTATTCCCACTACTGGCACGAGCGCGACAAGGGGCGCGAGGATCTATCGTTCGAGGCAGCGATCGACGCCGAGCCAGCACGCCTGGGCCGCTCGGAACAACAGCTTGCGGACGGCGAGATCGCGCACAGCCTCGAGCACCAGTTGCATTCATATCTCGCGCGCGGCCGCTATGCCGAGCAGCTCGAGCGCTGGCTCGGGTTCTACCCGCGCGAACGCATTCACGTGCTGCGCTTCGAGGACTTCGCGCAGGATGCGCTTGCGGGGCTGAACGGCACGCTTGCGTTCCTCGGGTTGCCGGCCGCCACATCGGTGAGCCTGGAAGCCCGCAACACCCGCCGTTATCCGGCGATGCACCCCGCCACCATGACTCGACTCAGGAACTATTTCGAGCCGCACAACCTGCGGCTGGAGGGTTTGCTCGGCTGCTCGATGGGCTGGTGAGGCCTACCTGCCGCGAACGGCGAGCCTGCGCAGTGCCTCGAGGTACGCGGTCTCGTCCGGCGGCAACCCCGTGCGCTGGCTCTGCCACAGGGCCTCGCCGAGGCACTCGATCATGCGATGTTCCGCAGCGTGCGCATCACCGAGCGCAGCGCACAGTTCGGCGTGGATCGGCGCGATGCCGGCCGGTCGATTGGTCGCCACCTGTTCGCGAATCGCCAGGTGCAGGCCCATGTGCAGGAAAGGGTTCGACTGCCCGCCCTCGGGAGAATAATCGCGTTCGAGCACCTCGGCCGTGCCCTCGATGACCGGCTGGTACTCGGGATGCTGCTCGACGACGGTGGCGAGCTGGTGCTCGAGGGGCTCCATCGGCGTGCCATCGAGCCGCTTGCGCCACGCGAGCAGGTAGCTGCGGCGCAGTGACGCGCGATCCTGGTCGTGGAAGACGGGCATCGGCTCAGCCCGATCCCTTCGCGCGCGGCGCAGGACCGCCAGCGGGGCGCGCCCGGGCAGGGCGGCGCGGCTTTGATTTCGGCGACTTGCGACGCTCCTGTTGCTCCTGTCCGGTCTTGTGCTGGTACTCGCAGAGGTCCGCGATCGGGCAGGTCTGGCAATCGGGCTGCCTTGCCTTGCACACGTAGCGGCCGTGCAGGATCAGCCAGTGGTGCGCGTCCTGCATGAACTCCCGTGGCACGCGCTTAAGCAACTGGTCCTCGACCCCGCGCACGTCGTCGGCTCTCGCGAGGCCAGTGCGATTGGCGACGCGGAACACGTGGGTATCCACCGCAAGCGTCGGATGACCGAAAGCGGTGTTCAGGATCACGTTGGCGGTCTTGCGCCCGACGCCAGGCAGGGCCTCGAGCGACTCGCGGTCCTCCGGTACGCGGCCGCCGTGCTGGTCGATGAGCATGCGGCAGGTGGCCACGATGTTCCTGGCCTTGCCCTGGTAGAGTCCGATGGACTTCACGTACGCGGCCAGTCCCTCCACGCCGAGCGAGAGGATCGCCTGCGGCGTGTTCGCGTCGCGGAACAGCCGGCGCGTCGCGACGTTGACGCTACGGTCCGTCGCCTGCGCCGACAGGATCACGGCGACCAGCAGCTCGAACGGCGTCGAGTACTCGAGTTCGGTCTTCGGGTGCGGGTTCCCGGCACGCAGGCGCTCGAAGATTGCCCGCGCGCGTCGCGGGTTCATGCGGCTGATCGCCCGCCGGTCGCGGATTCGGCAGCCTCCGAGTTCGCGGCCCGCGCCTGGATGCTCCAGTTGCGCAGCGCGAGCATCAGCCCGAGCAGGATAAATGCGCCCGGCGGCAACAGCGCGAGCAACAGGCCGTGGCCGAGGAATTCGCGCAGCGCACCGAGCGTCACCAGCACGAGACCGAAGCCGAGTCCCATCGCCGCGCCATCGAGCAGCGCGAGGCCCAGGGGCTGGCGTGAGGCAAAGGATTCCGCTCGCGCGAGCACCAGGCAGTTGGTGACGATCAGCGGCAGGAAGATGCCGAGTGCGTCGTGGAGCTCCGGCCACCAGGCCGCGATCGCGAGCTGCACCGAGGTCACCGCGCCGGCGATCGCAAGCACGAACACCGCGATGCGTACTTCGGGCAGCAGCCACCGGCCGACCAGCGAGGCGATGGCGTTGCTGGTCAACAGCACCGCGCATGTTGCGAGCGCGAGGCCGAGCGCATTGTCGACCGAGGTGCTGACCGCGAGCAGCGGGCACAGGCCAAGCAGCTGGACCAGGCCGGGATTCGACCTGTCCACGCCGTTGCGCAGGATCTCGGCAGCAGTCATCCGCCGATTGTAGGGCATTGGCCGGTTCACGAACCCGACCGCTTGGCGCCGTTTGCGCCTTCTGCAGCAGGCAACGCGAAGATCTGCTGCCGGTGGGCATCAAAGTACAGAAGCGCATCCTCGACCGCGCCGACGACCGCGCGAGGCGTGACCGTCGCGCCGGTGAACTGGTCGAACTCACCACCGTCCTTGCGGACCTTCCAGCCTCCGGGCGCAGGGTCGGTGAGCGATCGCCCGTTGAAGCCGAGTATCCAGTCCGACTTGCGCTCGTCGATGGCGTCGCCGAGACCGGGCGTCTCCTTGTGCGCGAGTACCCTGACGCCGAGCAGGCGACCGTCCGCGCCGACAGCCACCAGCAGCCGGATCGCACCGGCATAGCCGCCGGGTGCCACAGTCTCGATCAGCGCCGCAACGGGCCGGCCCGCGAGCCTCGCACGGTGAATGGGAACAGGGTCGTCGGTGCCGAGCCGTTCGGCGTCGCGCACGAAAATCACGTCGCGGAGCAGGTCATTGTCATACTCCGCCGCGCCAAGTGCTGCTGCGAGGCGTGCGACGCGCTGCGCCCGCTCGTTGGCTTCGATGCGCGGCTCCGCGATGTCGTGCACCAGCGCCGCGGTCCCGACCGCGACCGTGGCCGCGATGGCGAGCGTCAGGGCCGCGCGCAGCGGCCTGCGGCGGCGCGGTTCAGCGCCGTGGGTGTCCATGAATCCTCGGCACGGTGTAGCGGTCGATGAGCGGGGCGGCGAGATTCATCAGCAGCACGGCGAACGCAATGCCGTCCGGATAGCTGCCGAACGTGCGGATCGTCCACGTGATCGCGCCTATGCCGACGCCGTAAACGAGCCGCCCGCGATCGCTGGTCGCCGCCGACACCGGGTCGGTGGCGATGAAGAAAGCGCCGAGCATGGTCGCGCCGGAAGAGAGCTGGAACATTGCCGGCGCATGGGCGCCCGGGTCAGCCACGTGCATGATCCAGGCGGGGACTGCGACTCCGGCCAGCACCGCGACCGGGATGTGCCAGCGCACGATGCCACGCGCCATCAGGTAGAGCCCGCCTGCCAGCGCTGCGGCGTTCACCCACTGCCAGCCGCTGCCTCCCAGCGAGCCGAAGGCTGGCCCTGCGAAGATCTCATTCATCGTATAGCGTTGCGTCAGGCCCAGCCGCAGCGAGTCGAGTGCGGTCGCCCCGGTGTAGGCGTCCCAGGCGGCGACGGTCGGCCCGTGCACGACCGATTGCCATGCGAGCCCGGCCAGGTCCAGCCATTCGACGCCGCCGGTCCCGACGGGCAGGGGCCAGCGCGTCATCTCAAGCGGAAACGAAACCAGCAGGACGGCGTAGCCCACCATCGCCGGGTTGAAGGGATTCTGGCCTATGCCGCCGTAAACGTGCTTGCCGAGCAGCACCGCGACAGCAGTGCCGAGCGCGGTCAGCCACCAGGGCAAGAGCGGCGGAACAGCCAGCGCGAGCAGCGCCGCCGTCACCAGCACGCTGGCGTCGCGCAGGAACGGCGCGACGTCGCGGCCGCGCGCCCTGAGCACGATAGCCTCGCAGAGCATCGCCGTCGGGCCGGCGACGGCCATCTGCAACAAGGTTCCCGGGCCGAACACCGCAACCTGCACCAACACCACTGGTACAAGTCCCAGCAGCACCTGGACCATCACGCGCGGAACCGTGTAGCCGGCGACGATGTGGGGAGCAGGTGAGGTGTCGAATCGCACGCGGGTCAGTCTACTTGTTCGCCGCGGGCGCGCCGGCGTGCCGTCTCGAATGCGCGGCGCTCGTCTTCGGCCGCCGCCTCTATACGCGCCTGGTGGCGGGCGTGACGCGCGCGCGCCTCGTCGGCCCGCCGTCGTTCGTCGTGGCGGACGCGCGCCTCGGCGCGAGCCGCACGGAAGACGGCCGTCAACGCGATGCCACTCGGGCAGACGTAGTCGCAGCAGCCGCACTCGATGCAGTCCTCGAGGCCGTGGCGCTCGATCAATGCGGTGTTCGCGGACACGATGCCCCGGTGAAGTTGCTGCGGGAGCAGTCCGGCGGGGCATACGTTCGCGCAGTCGCCACAGCGTATGCACGGCGATTCCGCGACGCGACCGGCGAGGTCCTCGGTCGTGGCGGCGACGATGCAGTTGATCGCCTGCGTCAACGGCACCGCATCGGTGGCAATCGCCCTGCCGGTCATGATTCCGCCGGCGAGCAGCCGTTGCGGGTCCGACAGGTAGCCGCCGCACGCTTCGATTAGTCCGGCGACCGGCGTGCCGATGCGCGCCTCGAGATTGGCTGGACGCCGGATTCCGCTGCCAGTGACGGTGACGATGCGCGTGGTGAGCGGCGCGCCGGTGCGGACGAGGCGCGACACCGCGGCCGCCGTGCCGACGTTCTGGCAAACCAGGCCTGCCGCCGTAGGCAACGCGTCGAAGGGCACCTCGATGCCGGTGACGGTGGCGAGCAGCTGGCGCTCCGCCCCTGCGGGATAGATTGCTCCCAGCGTCACCAGGTTGATGCGCTCGTCGCCGGTCGCGGCGATCGCGGCGATCGCGGCCCGCACCGCGGCGATGGCCTCTGGCTTGTCCTCCTCGACGGCAATCGTGCAGCGCGAGGCGCCGCTTGCGTGCAGCATGACCTGTGCGCCTTGCAGCACGTCGTCCGCACGCGCACGCATCAACGCGTCGTCGCAGCAGATCCAGGGTTCGCACTCGGCGCCGTTCAGCACAAGGTGAGGTACTGCCCGCGATCTTGCGAGTTCGAGCTTCTCGGCAGTCGGGAATGCGCCGCCACCGAGGCCCGCGATACCCGCGTCGCGAATTGCCTCGAGCAGCTCGTCGGGGCGCATGGACTGCCAGTCAATCGGCGTGAATTCGCGCTCGGGTTCGTCTGAGCCGTCGTTCTCTATTGAAACGCACAGCCCGCTGCCGATGGCGCCCGCGGTGTCGCGAACCTCCACCGAGCGAACGATGCCCGCGACCGGGGCGCGCACTGGAGGTGCCGAAAGATCGGGTGCGACTCCGATCCGGCTCCCGATCCGGACCCTGTCGCCCGCGCTGACGGCAGGTGCGGCGGTGGTTCCACTGCCCTGGTCGAGCGCGACGACCGCGAGGGCGGGCGAGGGCGCCTGCTGCAGTGGCTGGCGCATCGGGCCAGCCTTGTGCGCAGGCAATCGCAGCCCAGCTGGAAACCGGCGCCGGGAGATCATCGATTCTTCAGGCCACGCGCCGCGCTCGCGGCACGATGGTAGTCGCCGGTGGCCTCATTTCGATGCAGTCCACCGGGCAGGGCGGGATGCAGAGACCACAACCCGTGCACTGTGCCTCGATCACCGTGTGCATGAAGCGCGGTGCGCCGATGATCGCATCCACCGGGCAGGCGGGCAGGCACAGCGCGCAGCCGATGCACCTGGACTCGTCCACCACTGCGACACTGGCGCTCGCGACGTCGCCGAATTCCGGATTCACCGGCCGGGGTTCGCGGCCGAGAAGCTTGGCGAGCGCGAGCGCCGTGTGGTCGCCGCCGGGCGGGCACTGGTCCGTTTCCGCATCGCCTCGCGCAATTGCCTCGGCGTACGGACGGCATCCGGGGTAGCGACATTGTCCGCACTGAGTCTGCGGCAATAGCTCGTCGATGCGCGCGATCAGGGAGTCGGTGTCCGGTTTCAGCCGGGTCGCCGCCCACCCGAGAGCCGCACCCAGCAGCAGGGCCAGCAGTGCGGCCACGGCGAGTGCTGGCACGACCGCGCTCATCGCGCGCCGAGCCCGCCGAACCCCATGAATGCCAGGGCCATCAGGCCGGCGGTCACCAGCGCGAGCGGCGCACCGCGAAATGCCGCGGGCGCATCGCCGCCGTCGATACGCTCGCGCAGCGCGGCGAACAGCACCAGCGCCAGCCCGAAGCCCGCGGCGGCTGAGGCGCCGTAGACCAGCGACTCCAGCAGGTTGTGATGCCGGTCGAGATTGAGCAGCGCCACGCCGAGTACCGCGCAGTTGGTGGTGATGAGCGGCAGGAACACGCCGAGCAGCTGGTGCAGCAGCGGGCTCGTCGCCCGGACGACGAGCTCGGTGAACTGCACCACCGCCGCGATCAGCAGGATGAACACCAGCGTGCGCAGGTACCCGAGCCCAAGCGGGTCGAGCAACCAGTGGAATGCGGCGTAGCCGAGCGCAGAGGCGAGTGTCATCACGAACAGCGTGGCGAGTGCCATGCCCGCGGCGGCCTCGAACCGGCCGCTCACGCCGACGAACGGGCACAGCCCCAGGAAGCTCGTCAGGACGAAGTTGTTGACGAGACTCGCACCTATAGCCAGCAGCAGCAGGTCCGTCATGGGGGGGCGGGCGCCGGTCAGGAGAAAGCAGGGGGGCTCATTTCACTTTCATGCCGGGCTCGGCGCCGGTGTCGGGCGACAGCAGGAAGATGTCCTTTCCGCCCGGCCCGGCCGCAAGCACCATGCCATCGGAGACTCCAAATCGCATCTTGCGCGGCTCGAGGTTCGCGACCACCACGGTCATTCGCCCGACCAGTGCCTCGGGCGCATACGCCTGCCGGATTCCCGCGAACACTGTGCGTCGCTCGCCGCCGAAATCGACGGTGAGCCTCAACAGCTTGTCGGCGCCGTCCACGAGTTCGGCGGCCTCGATCCGCGCGATCCGGAGGTCGATCCGTCCGAAGTCGTCGATCGACGCAGTCGGCAGCCGCGGGAGATCGGCTGCAGCCGCCGGTGCGGATGCAGTAGCCAGCGCCGATGCGGTAGGGGCGGAGCCGGATACGGGCACCGCTGCGCTCCCGGAGCCAGCCTCAGCCGGAACACCGGTCACCTTCAGGTTTTCAACCGACGCTGCGAGCAGCGCCGTGACGGCCGCTGTATCGACCCGCGTCGCCAGCGGTTCGTAGGCCGCGATCGTGGCGCCGAGCAGTGGCCTTGCGACGTCATCCCATGATTGCGGCGCAAGCCCGAGGAAGCGCTCGGCACCTGCCGCAAGCCGCGGCATGATCGGCTTCAGGTACACGACCAGCACGCGGAACAGGTTGATTCCCTGCGTACAGACGCCCTGCACCTCGGCGGACCGGGCCGGATCCTTGGCCATCAGCCAGGGTTTCTGCTGGTCGATGTACAGG
The DNA here is from genome assembly GCA_963732375.1 of uncultured Gammaproteobacteria bacterium. GTDB lineage: Bacteria > Pseudomonadota > Gammaproteobacteria > Steroidobacterales > Steroidobacteraceae > RPQJ01. The sequence goes on along the minus strand of CAVSZE010000015.1, from coordinate 230,825 downwards.
TTCGCGCGGTCCGTGAGCAGCATCACCTCGCGAACGACTCGTGCGAGGTCGCGACCTTCGTAGGCATCCGCGATGCTGTCCGCTGCAGCGACGACCGAATCGTAGAGCACCGGGTCGGGCAGGCGCTCCGCGAGCCGGCCTGCCGAGCCCCGGGCGATGAAGCCGGCGCAGCGGCTCGCGATGTTCACCAGCTTGCCGACGATGTCGGAGTTCACCTTGGCGACGAAGTCGTCGAGGTTCAGGTCGAGGTCGTCGACGCCGTCTCCGAGGCGCGATGCGAAGAAATAGCGCAGGTACTCCGCGGGCAGATGCTCGAGCCAGCTGCGTGCCGTGATGAACGTGCCGCGGGATTTCGACATCTTCTGGCCGTTCACGGTCAGGAACCCGTGCACGAACACCGCCGATGGCGTCCGGTATCCGGCACCGTGCAGGACGGCGGGCCAGAACAACGTGTGGAAGTAGACGATGTCCTTGCCGATGAAGTGGTAGACCTCGGCGTCGCTGCCGGCCTTCCAGTAGCGGTCGAAGTCGAGTCCCGTGCGACGGCAATACTGGAGGAAGCTGCCGAGGTAGCCGATCGGCGCATCGAGCCAGACGTAGAAGTACTTGCCCTTCTCGCCGGGGATCTCGAAGCCGAAATACGGTTCGTCACGCGAGATGTCCCAGTCGCGGAGGCCGGCCGAGAACCACTCGCCGAGCTTGGCGGACACGGCCGGCTGCAGGCGGCCCTCGGCGCTGGTCCAGTCGCGCAGCATCGGCTCGAAGTCGCCGAGCCTGAAAAACAGGTGCTCCGAATCGCGCTGGATCGGGGGCGAACCGCTCACGACCGACACGGCGTCCTTCAGGTCCGCCGGCGTGTACGTCGCGCCGCAGTTCTCGCAGCTGTCCCCGTACTGGTCCTGCGCGCCGCAGCGCGGACAGGTGCCGCGCACGTAGCGATCCGGCAGGAACATCTTCGCCTGCTCGTCGTAAGCCTGCCGGATGGTCTCGCGGCGGATGTGGCCGCCCTCGACGAGTCGGCGGTAGACGGTCTCCGTGACTTCGCGGCTTTCGGGCGAATGCGTCGTGTGGAAGTTGTCGTAGGAGATGTCGAACCCACCGAAATCGCGGCGCTGCTCGGCCCCGACGCGTTCGATCAGCTCCTCGGGCGTGATGCCCTCCTGGCGTGCCTTGAGCATGATCGGCGTGCCGTGGGCGTCGCTCGCGCACACGAACAGGCAATCGTGACCACGCAGCCGCTGGAAACGTACCCAGATGTCGGTCTGCACGTGCTCGACCATGTGGCCGAGGTGCGGTGCGCCGTTCGCGTAGGGCAGCGCGCAGGTGACGAGGATGGTGCGGCGGTTCGGTGTAGTCATGGGGCGTCGGCGGGCAGGCAGTGCGCGGAATTATGCCACGCGCCGGGGCCGCCGCCGCCCCGTCGCGCTGCGGAAGCCCGTCCAGCCGGGTTCAGCTGACGCCCTTGAATTGCTCGAAACGCTGCTTGTTGATCGACTTCTCGTACGCCGCGCGGCCGGTGATCAGGCCCTTGTCGAGCAGTTCCTGGATCGCCGAGTCCATGGTCCGCATCCCGAACTGGGCACCGCTCTGCATCGAGTTCTCAAGCTGGTCGAGCTTGCCCTGGCGGATGAGGTTCGATACGGCGGGGTTGTTGATCATCACCTCGATCGCAGCCACGCGGCCGCGCTTGTCCGCCCTCCGGATCAGCTGCTGTGACACCACTCCGCGCAGCGACGTGGACAGCATCGTCCGCACGTGCGCCTGCTTGTCGGAAGGGAAAGCGTTGACGATGCGGTCCACCGTGGCGGCGGCGCCGTTGGTGTGAAGGGTGCCCATCACCAGGATGCCCATTTCCGCGGCGGTCACCGCGATGCTCATGGTCTCGAGGTCGCGCAACTCGCCGACCAGGATCACGTCCGGATCCTCGCGCAGCGCCGAGTGCAGCGCCTCCGCGAAGCCCGGGCTGTGCACGCCGACCTCGCGCTGGCTCACCAGGCAGTTGCGTCGCGCGTGCACGAATTCAATCGGGTCCTCGATCGTGAGAATGTGGCCCTTTATTCGCCCGTTGATGTCGTCGATCATCGCCGCGAGCGTGGTGGATTTTCCGGAACCGGTCTTGCCGGTCACCAGGATCAGGCCGTTGTTTGTGCGGCACAGGCTGCGGATCGCGTCCGGCAAGTTGAGTTGCTCGAGCGACAGGGCCTTGGACGGAATGGCGCGGAATACAGCGCCGAGGCCACCGATGTGGCGAAACACGTTGACGCGGAAGCGCGACACCTCGGGGATCGCATAGGCGAAGTCTGCGCCATCCATTTCCGCGAGCCGCTGCTTGGCGCGGTGGGTCAGGATCTCTGATAGCAGGTCGCGGACGTACTCCTGGCCGAGTGCCTCGTTGCGAAGCGACTGCAGTTCGCCATAAAGCCTGATGCGCGGCGGGTCGCCGGCTACGAAGTGCAGGTCGGAGCCGTTCTTCTCCAGGACTTCCTTCAGGAACTCGTCGATGCGTCGCGGGACGGCCTGTGCCTGGGTCGCGCCTGTCTCGGTGTTCATTCGATACCCTGCGTGATATCTGCCTTCAGGATCGCAGTGCCGTCAGTGATGTAGCGGGTAAACAGCCGCTTCTCCTGCGCGTAGCTGAAGGCGTCGTCCGGGTCGACCTCGCGTGCCTGGACCGCGGCGAGCAACGCCTGGTCCATCGTGTGCATGCCCGCGTCCTTCCCGGTCTGCAGTTGCGACGGGATCATGTGAGACTGGTCGGTCATGATCAGCTTGCCGATGGCCCGGTTCATCACCATCACCTCGCAGATCGCGCGCCGGCCGCGAAGGTCCGGTGTGCGCACCAGCACCTGCGTGACCACGCCGAGCAGTCCCTGCGACAGGAAACTCTTGGTCTGCTCGCGTTCCTCCGCAGGCAGCGCGTCGACCATTCGGTCGATGGTCTTGACCGCGCTGGTCGTATGCAGGGTACCCAGCACCAGGTGCCCTGTCTCGGCGGCCGTCATTGCCCAGCGCACGGTGTCGGCGTCGCGCAGTTCGCCGACCAGGATCACGTCCGGGTCCTCGCGCATCGCGGCGCGCACGCCCTCGGCGAACGATGGCAGGTGGGTGTGCAGTTCGCGCTGGACCACCTGCGAGAGCTTGCTGCGGTGGACGAACTCGATCGGGTCCTCGAGGCTTACGATGTTCAGCCGTCGTGTGCGGTTCAGCAGGTCGATCATCGCGGCCAGCGTCGTAGACTTCCCGGTGCCGGTCGAGCCCGTGACGAGCACCATGCCCTGGTGGTAATCACAGAATCTGGTCACCACTGCCGGCAGGTTCAGCGATTCGATGGTCGGGACGTCGGACGGGATCGTGCGAAACACGGCACCGACACCGGAGTCCTTGCGGAACACATTCACCCGGAAGCGTGCGCCGTCGGCCGATACGTACGAGAAGTCGACATCGTTGCCCTTTTCGAACAAGTCGTTCTGCGAGGCGCTCAGGATCTCGGCCACATAGCCTTCGAGTTCCGCCTCGGCCAGATCGCGGAACTTGATCGGCATCAGCTCGCCGTTCATGCGCAGCATCGGCGGCACGCCGACCGAAAGGTGCACGTCGGAACAGCCCTGCGCCGCGCCGAGCTTCAGGAATGCGTCTATGCGAGCCATGTTCTCGCCTCGTTCACAGGTATCGTTCGAGTGCGTCGCGCATCTCGTCCATGCTCTGGAATCGCCGCGCCTTGTCTACCGCCATCGCCTTCATTACGATTTCGGAGAGCCCGGGCGGGATGCCGGGATTGACCTCGATCGGCGGCTTCGCCTTGCCCTGGACGTGCTGGTACATGACCGCCATGTGGTCGCCGCGCTGGTAGGGCGGTTCGCCGGTCAGCATCTCGTACAGCATGATGCCGAGGCTGTAGACGTCCGCTCTCACGTCCACTTTCTTGCCCAGGATCTGTTCCGGTGCCATGTACTTGGGCGAGCCGATGACGTAACCGGTCTTGGTGAGCTGCGTGTCGCCCTGGTGCTGCGCCGCGGCGACGCCGAAGTCCACGATCTTGACCAGGCCCTCGTCGTTGATCAGCACGTTGGCGGGCTTGAGGTCGCGATGGATGATGCCCGACTGGTGCGCGACGGTCATGCCGGTGGCGATGTCAACCGCAAGCCGCGCGGCCTTCGCCAGCGGCAGTGGCTTCTCGTTCACCTCGTTGCCGAGCGTGTGCGACGGAAAGTACTCCATCGAGATCGCGTAGTTGCCGCGGATGTGCAGGAAGTCGTAGATGCGGATGACGTTGCGGTGCGTGATCTTTCGCGAGTAGCGCAGCTCGTGGACGAACCGCTTCATCATCTCCTCGTCCTGGGAGACATTCGGGTTCAGGAACTTGAGCACCAGCTGCTCCTCGACCACCGTGTCTTCCATCAGCAGCACGGTGCCGAACGCGCCCTTGCCGATCTTGCGCACGAATTTGTAGCGGCCCTCCAGCACGTCGCCGGGCTTCAGCGTGGAGATGTCCAGCCGCTGCTGCTCCCGGGCCTTGCTCACGATCGTTTCGATGTCGGCACGGTCGGCGAGCAGCGTGCGCCCGGCCTCCAGTGCCTGACGGTCTGCCGTGCCGCCGACCAGTGCCTCGCGCGGCCCGGTCGCGGCCGTGCCGCCGGGAGGAAAGCGACTGGCAATGCCATCGACCGCGCGTAGCGCGGCGTGGCTCACGGTTGGGTCGGCGGCCGTCGCGCCAATGTCCGCGAGCCTCACCCGCACGGTGTCCACGCTCCGATGGTCGACGAGCCGTGCGAGCGCGGAGATGACCTCGAGCCGCGCCTCCTTCGACGCGCTGTCGAGTAGTGGCATCAGGCGCTCCATGTGCGTCGCGTCCCCAAGCTTGCCGATCGCCCGCACCAGCGTCGGCAGGGAGCGATCGTCCTTGCTGTCCAGCAAGTCGAGCAGCGCCGGCAGTGCCTTGCGGCTGCCGATCTCCGCCAGCGCGTCGACCGCGCGCTCGCGCACCCACCAATCCGTGTCCCGCGTGGCCTCGATTAGGTGGTCCACGGCCCGCTCGTCCTTGGTCTGGTTCAGGATCTCGATGGCCGCGCGGCGGACTTCCTCGTCGGCGTCGCGGATCAATTCGAGCGCGGCGTCGATCACGCGCGGTCCGCCGATCTTCGCGAGGGCATCCGCCGCCCTGCTGCGAACCCACCAGTCGTCGTCCTTGATCGACTGCAGCAGGAAGCGGACATGCTGCGGCGTGCCGATCACGTTCAGCACCTCCACTGCAGCACGCCGCGATTCCTCGTTCTCGTCCTTCAGTACGCTCACCAGGTGCTGCATCGTGTCTGGGTGGTTCGCCCGGACCACGGCATCGATCGCCTTCTGCTGGGTCTCCACGTCGGGGTCGCGCAGCAGGTCGCAGAGGATCGCCGGGTCCGCGTTGCCGTCCAGCCGTGACAGCGCGTTCAGCACGGCCTGCCGGATGAACTTGTTGGTGTCCCTGAGTTGCGCCTGCAGCGCTGCCGCCACGTCCGGGCGGTTGAAGCGCGAGATGATGCTGATGATGTGGGTGCGTACGATGGGGTCCTTGCCCTCGAGCCTGCTGATCAGCTCTGGAACCAGGCTCTCGTCGGCAATCTCACCGATGATCCTGAACAGTGCCGCCTTCTCCGTCGCTTCCTGGTTGTAGGCGCGGCTCAGCAGGTCGCGTGCGGACAATCGCGACTTCTTCGCGGCGATCACGCTGACGATCGGGCCCCGCGGTGCGTTCGGGTCGTCGAGCAGCGGCAGTAGCAGTTGCGGGTTGTAGTCGCGGCCAGCCGACAGGGCAGCGACGATCGCGGCCGACGTTCGCGGGTTTGCGTCAGCCAGCGCGGCGATTACCTGGGTGAGCGCCTTGTTGTCGATCAAGGCCGCAAGGACACGGACGAAGGCCTCGGTCTCCTGCCGGTCCGCATTCGACAACGCGTCGATGATGCGAGGAATCGCCGCCGGCCCCAGCTTGCCCAGCCTGTCCAGTGCCTTGTGCGCGTCCGTGCCCGTGCCGTCGCCCGCCGCCTTGATGTCGGCAATCAAGCGGTCGGCCTTAATGTTCGTGAAAAAGCTCATGTGCGCTGGGCGGATGGTTTGGGCCTTGGCCTCGTCTAGCAGATGGGCTATGTCAAGTCCGGGGCTATCCGGCGCGAAACACCGGGGACCGGCGCAGTATGCCATGCGGTCGCCAGGCGACGGCCATCGGCGCGGATGTCAATCCACGGCCCGGATTCCGCTACAATCAAGCACTCGCGGCGCATGCCGTTCTCCCGTTGGACTGGCCATACAAATGACAGACGATCGCGTCCGCGAAGCCCGCCTTGTGGTTGGGAATTATGTCGAACCCCACCTTGGGATGCCGCTAGACGACGCCAAAGCTGTGAAGTCCGTCCAATTCGAGGCCGGGCGGGTCCTGGTCGAGGTCGAACTGGGCTTCCCGTTCGGGCGCGGCCGGGCGGACCTGGAGGAGCGGATCGGGCGGTTGCTGGCCGAGCGGGCGACAATCGGACCGGCCGAGGTCAGGGTCAGCTGGAAGGTCGCTGCGCGGGCTGGCGATGGCAGCCGGCCGCCGCTGCCGGGCATCTCGAACGTGATCGCCGTTGCCTCGGGCAAGGGCGGCGTCGGAAAGTCCACCACGGCCGTCAACATGGCCATTGCGCTGGCCCTGGACGGTGCCCGCGTGGGGCTCATCGACGCCGACATCTATGGCCCGAGCCAGCCGCGCATGATGGGGCTGCAGGGCTCGCGGCCTATGTCGGCCGACGGCCGCAGCATGCAGCCGCTCGAGGCGTACGGCGTCAAGGTCATGTCCATCGGCTTCCTTATCGAGGAAGAGCAGCCGATGGTCTGGCGGGGACCGATGGTCACCCAGGCGCTCACGCAGCTGCTGAGCGAGACGAACTGGGGGGAACTCGACTACCTCATCGTAGACATGCCACCGGGGACCGGCGACATCCAGCTCACGCTCTCCCAGCGCGTTCCGGTGAGCGGCGCGGTCGTAGTCACCACGCCGCAGGACATCGCACTGCTCGACGCCCGCAAGGGCCTCAGGATGTTCCAGAAAGTCTCGATCCCGGTGCTGGGGGTCGTCGAGAACATGTCCACGCACGTCTGTTCGCACTGCGGCCACGAAGAGCCGATATTCGGCAGCGGGGGCGGCCGCAGCATGGCGGAGCAGTATGGCGTGGCCCTGCTGGCGAGCCTGCCACTCGACATCCGCATTCGCGAGCAGACCGACGGCGGCTGCCCGACCGTGGCCGCAGACCCTGACGGGCCGCTGGGCCGTGCCTACATCGAGATGGCACGCCGTACCGCGGCAAGCCTGTCCGTCGTGCAGGCGGCCGCTCCGGCGGCGCCGAAATTCACCGTCGAGGAGACCTGATCGTGAGCATCAAGTCGGACCGCTGGATCCGCCGCATGGCCGAATCGCAGGGCATGATCGATCCGTTCGAGCCCGGCCAGGTACGGGTCGCGAACGGCCAGAGTATCGTTTCGTTCGGCACGTCGAGCTACGGCTACGACGTGCGCTGCGCGGCCGAGTTCAAGATCTTCACCAACATCAACTCGACCATCGTCGACCCGAAGAATTTCGATCGCGGCTCGTTCGTGGATTTCGGCGGCGACATCTGCATCATCCCGCCGAACTCGTTCGCGCTGGCTCGTACGGTCGAGTACTTCCGCATCCCGCGCAATGTGTTGACCATCTGCCTCGGCAAGTCCACGTACGCGCGTTGCGGCATCATCGTGAATGTCACGCCGCTCGAGCCGGAGTGGGAAGGGCACGTCACGCTGGAGTTTTCGAACACCACGACGCTGCCGGCGAAGATATACGCCAACGAGGGCATCGCGCAGATGCTGTTCTTCGAGTCCGACGAAGTCTGCGAGGTCTCCTACAGGGACCGCGGCGGCAAGTACCAGGGACAGAAGGGCGTTACGCTGCCCAGGGCCTGACCTAGGGACTGTCCCCGCAGGGGACTGTCCCTTTGAGACGAGAAAGGGACAGTCCCCTGCGGGGACAGTCCCTGGTCAGTTCCGCGCGGGGACAGGCCCCTGCTCCAGCGCCACCAGCTTCAGCTGCACGTCCGGGCGCCCCCTGTTGTACTGGATGGCCTGCACCGGCACGTAGCCGAGCTGCGGGGCGTGCCAGACGCGGTTGAGCCGCTTCGAGCCGTCGCGCTGGCTCGCCCAGACGACCGTGTCGAACTGTCCGTAGGGCGTGACGACGGTGGCGCGGCCCTCGGGCCAGTAACGGTACTGCTCCAGCTTCGCACCGTTCAGGATCCAGAACGATCCGGGTTCCCGGCCAGCGAGCAGATCGTGGATCATCGCCGCCTGCACCGAAGCGGTGTCCTGGGTGCCCGGCTCCACCGCGAGGTCGAAGGCCTTCTCCTTGGCTGCACCGCGGGCGCGGCCGGCCGACCAGTCGAACGCTACGTGCACGTCCTTGGCGCTGTCGTCGCTACCGTCGTCGAAGACCAGGCTCAGTGGCCGTACGCCCGACGCAGTCAGTTCCATCGTGCTTCGCTGCCGCGCATCCGGGCTGATCGCAATGCGACCGAGCAGGTTCGGGTATGCCCGCGACTCGTAAATCCATTGGCCCGGAACCGTTCCCGGGTGCAGGCTGCTTTCGAGTTGCCCGCCCGTGATGCCGCGGTAGCTCACCTGGTAGCGGGCCTTGTATTGCGTGAGCCGTGATGCTGTCGGTGCCGTCGGCACGCTGGATGCCGCCGGTGCCTTCGATACGGGCTCCGCGCCTTGCGATGCGGCCGGCAGGGCGATACTGGCCGCGAGCGCGATCCCGGGCAACAGGGCCAGCAGGCTAGGCCGCGTCATTGGAGGCCGTGTCGATGACCACCGGACTGTCGAGACGCTGCCCGTCGAGCCAGGCTGCTCCCTCCGCGAATCGCAGGCGGCCCGAAGCGAACCAGGCCACTGCCTGCGGGTAGATCCTGTGTTCCTGTTCGAGTACACGTGCGGCAAGACTGGCCTCGTCATCGTCGTCCCGTACCGGGACCCTCGCCTGTAAGACCACCGGACCGCCGTCCAGTTCACGGGTCACGAAGTGAACGCTGGCCCCGTGCTCGCGTTCCCCCGCCTCGAGCACGCGCCGGTGGGTGTGCAGCCCGCGGTGCAACGGCAGCAGCGAAGGATGGATGTTGAGCATCTGGCCGGCGAACCGGTCCACGAAGTTCGGTCCCAGGATTCGCATGAACCCGGCCAGGATCACCAGCTGGGGTTCAAAGCTCGCCACCAGCGCCGCGAGCGCCGCATCGTAGCGATCGCGGTTCGGGAAGCTCTTCGGCGACAAGGTCACGCATTCGAGACCGACTGCGCGGGCCCACTCGATGCCCCCTGCGTCCTCGCGATCGCTCACCACCGCCCGTATCGACACCGGCGGGTCACCGCTGCGCGCGCGCTCGGCGATAGCCCGCAGGTTGCTGCCCCGGCCGGAGACCAGCGCGACAGCGGGCATGCGGGCGCCGGGGCCGCTCATCGTTCGATCACGACGCCGTGATCTCCGCGGCGCACTTCACCCACCAGTGTTGCCGTCTCGCCACGCCCCCTGAGGATCCCGAGCGCGCGGTCCGCATCGGCCGCCGCCACGCAAATGACCATGCCGAGTCCGCAGTTGAAAGTCCGGTGCATCTCGTCGCGCTCGACGTTGCCCGCGCGCTGCAGCCAGTCGAATACCTCGGGCCTGTGCCAGTTGCGCTCCGCGATGATTGCCTCGAGCCCTTCGGGCAGCACGCGGGGAATGTTGCCGGCCGGGCCGCCGCCGGTGATGTGGGCGATGGCGTGCACTGGCACTTCCGCGAGCAGCGCGAGCACGGACTTTACGTAGATGCGCGTCGGGGCGATCAGCAGGTCGTACAGCGAGTCGCTGCCCAGCATCGTGCCGGGGCCGGCGCCGCCAGCCTGTATCAGGCGGCGGATAAGGGAATAGCCATTGGAGTGCGGGCCGGAGGAGGCGAGGCCGATGATCGCGTCGCCGGCACGGGTCTGCGTGCCGTCGATGATCGCGTCTTTTTCGACCAGCCCGACGCAGAAGCCGGCGAGGTCGTAGTCGTCGCCCTCGTACATGCCCGGCATCTCGGCGGTTTCGCCGCCGACCAGCGCGCAGCCGGCCTGCAGGCAGCCCTCGACGATGCCCTTGATCACGCGTTCCGCAATCGGCACCTGCAGGCGGCCGGTGGCGTAGTAGTCCAGGAAGAAGATCGGTTCCGCGCCCTGTACGACCACGTCGTTCGCGCACATCGCGACAAGGTCGATGCCGATCGTGTCGTGGCGTCCGGTCTCGATGGCGAGCCTGAGCTTGGTGCCGACGCCGTCCGTGCCCGAGACCATCACCGGGCGCCGGTAGCGGTCGAGCGGCACTTCGACCAGGGCCCCGAAGCCGCCGAGGCCGCCGAGGACCTCGGGACGCATCGAACGCTTCACGGCGGGCTTGATTCGTTCGACGAGGTCGTCACCCGCGTCGATATCCACGCCGGCGTCGCGATAAGTGATCGGGGTCGTGTCGGCCATCGAGTGGTCTCCCGCGGGGCGGTCCTGCCCCGCGGATGTCGTCGAGGCTGTGGTATTTTACACGTGCGCCGGCAAGGCCGAACTCCCGCCGACCAATGCACAGACAATCACGCACCGTCATCAAGGGCGGGCCGGCTCTCCGGGCCCTGGCCTGCTGCATCCTGCTGGCCCAGTCGTGGGCAGTCGCCGCCGAGGTGTCCATCTACCAGGCCGTGGTGCCGCTCGCCGATACGACGGCGGCTGACCGGAACGCAGGATTCGGTGACGCGCTGCGCTCGGCCGCGGTGCGCGCGTCGGGCCAGCGCGACGCGGGTTCGAATCCGGTGGTCGCGGCCGCGGCGGCCGACCCGTCCCGTTATGTCCAGCAGTACTCCACTTCGCCCGACCGCATGCTGAAGGTGGGTTTCGATGCCCGGGCGATGGATGCCCTGCTGCAGCGGGCTCAATTGCCGTTCTGGCCGGTGGAGCGGCCCGTCACGGTAGTGCTGCTGGTCGTTCCCTCGGTTGCCGGCGGGCAGCGGGCGGTGCTGGCCTCGGATCGCGTGCCGGAACGCGCCGAGGTCGAGCGCGCAGCGCTTGCGCGTGGCCTGCCGATCACCTGGCCGCAATCGACGGTCGACGCGCAGCAGGTGCGTGCAATGCTGGCTCGGGGACAGGGCGCGGCCATGCCGGGCGAATGGGGCGACAAGGCCCTGCTGGCCGGTGTCGGGACCGGCGGATCCGTTGACTGGGCCTTCACCGAAGGCGGTCGTTCCGCACGCGGGGACGGCAGCCTGCAGGACGGGATCGACCTTGCCGCCGATTCGCTCGCCGCGCGCTACGCACCGGCGTCGAGCCGCGGCGTCTCCACGATCGCGATCCGCGTCGGCGGAATCGAAGACGTGCGGGCCTACGCCCGGCTCGTCGACTACCTTGAGGCATTGAGCCTGGTGCGCGCCGTCGGCGTTGCGGGACTCGACGGCCGGGTGGTCAGCCTGGACCTCACGCTGCGGGGCGACCTCGAATTGCTGCGCCGGATCGCTGCGCTCGACACGCACCTGGTGCCCGCGGCCGCAGCGGGGGCGGAGGGCGCGCCGGCACCGGACTTCGACTACGTGCCATGAGCCTGCGCTTCCTGCCGAACCTGCTTTGCGTGTTGCGCATACTGCTCGTGTATCCAGTGGCGCACGGAATCATTCAGGGCCACTACCCCATGGTGCTGGCGATTTTCGCGATCGCGGCGTTCACGGATGGTCTCGACGGATTCCTGGCCAAGCGCTTCGGATGGAGTACGGAACTCGGCAAGCACCTCGACCCCCTCGCGGACAAGCTGCTGCTGGTGACGGTGTTCATCTGCCTGAGCTTCGCGAAGCTCGCGCCCTGGTGGCTCACGGCGACCGTGCTGTTGCGCGACGTGGTGATCGTATTCGGCGCGATCGCCTACCGCCTGCTGCTCGGCCTGATTCACGGCCAGCCGACACGCCCGAGCAAGTTGAATACCTTCTGCCAGATCCTGTTCTGCCTCGCCGTGGTGGCGGAGGCCGCGTACGCATGGCCCTCGCAGCAGGTGATCGCGGTTCTCGGCGCGCTGGTGTTCGTGACCACTGCCGTGAGCGGACTCGACTACGTGCTGGTGTATTCACGGCGCGCGTTGTCCGCTGCGCGCGCTGCGCCGGCCGGCTGAGCGTGATGAGGCAGCTTCCGCTCGGCGTCGGGTTGCGGGACGGCGCGAGGTTCGAGAGCTTCATTGCCGGTCGCAATGGCGAAGTCGTCGAATTGCTGTCCACGGCAGCTCGTCCCGCGTTTCGGGTGTTGTGGGTGTGGGGCCGGCATGGGACGGGCAAGACGCACCTTCTGCAGGCCGCCTGCGCGTCGGTTGCCGACCGCGGCGGGTCGGCAAGTTACCTCGATCCGGCATCCGGCGCCGAGCCTGGCTGGCTCGAGGGTTGTGAGAACCTTGGCCTCGTCTGCCTCGATGGACTGGAAGAGGTCTCCCGTGACGCCGCGTGGAACCATGCGCTGTTCAGGCTCCATACGCTGATGCAGGACGGCGCGGCCAGCTTGTGCGTCGCGACCGAGCGGCCACCGGCAGCGGTGGGATTCCAGCTGCCCGACCTGCGTTCGCGGCTGCTGGCCGGATCAGTGCACCAGTTGCACGAACTCGACGACGCCGGGCAGGCCGACGCGCTGCGATTGCGTGCCGAGAGGCGCGGCCTCGAGCTTTCGGCCGAGGGCGCCCTGTACCTCGTCCACCGATTGCCGCGCGACATGCACACGCTATGCGCCGTGCTGGACCGGCTCGACGAGGCGTCACTGGCCGCACAGCGCCGCCTGACGGTGCCGTTCCTGCGCCAGGCGCTCGAGGATCAGGGTCACGGCGGGACCTGAAGTTGCGGACGGCTTACGCGCAGGTACGCGACCAGCGAGAAGAACAGCAGCAGGCTCGTGCCCAGGACCAGCGCCGCGAGCGGTCGTGCGCCTGGATTGGCGACCGCTTCCGTGAGGCCGTAGACGAATGCCGGCATGACGCAGAGTGTCGCCCAGGCATGGGTGCGGCGATCGCCGCGAGCGATACCCGGCAGCGGAAACAGCAGCGGCAGAAGCAGCACGGCGGCAAGGACCGCCGATGGCGTGCCGCTCCACCCTGAGAAAACACACGCGACGCTCGAGGCCGCCAGCAGCAGCAGGCTGGCGAGGACCACGCGACGTGCGAGCACGCGGTGTCGTTCGTTGCCGGCGGCCAAGGTTCAGCCGCGCACGGAGCCGAGTGCGACCGCCGCTTCCGCGACGCGGCGTCCGAGCAGTTGCGCGAGTTCGCGCTCGTCGTCGCTCGGCCTGGTGCCGGTCTTGCCCGCGGCGAAATGGCTCGCGCCGTAAGGCGTGCCGCCGGTGCGCGTGCGATTCATTGCCTCGGCGGTGAACGGCAGGCCGACCAGGTACATGCCATGGTGCAGCAGGGGGACCATCATCGTCAGCAGCGTCGATTCCTGCCCCCCGTGAAGGGAACTGGTCGACGTGAACACGCCGGCCGGCTTGCGGTCGAGTGCGCCGTTCAGCCACAGGGCGCTGGTCCCGTCGAGGAAATACTTGAGCGGTGCTGCCATGTTCCCGAACCGAGTCGGGCTTCCGAATACGAGCCCATCGCATTCACGAAGGTCGTCGTGTGTCGCAAAGGGCGGGCCCGACTCCGGCACCGCCTCGGCCGTCGCTTCGGTCACCGGCGACACCGCAGGCACCGTCCGGACCCTGGCGCGGACGCCAGTGACGGACTCGACGCCGCGCGCGACGTGCCGCGCGAGCTCGGCCGTGCTGCCGTTTCGCGAGTAGTAGAGAACCAGCACTTCGGTCATCTGAAGTTCTTCCCGGTTGGCGCGCGCGGATTCTAGGTCGCGCAGCCTTGACGGTACAGGGTGCAGTTGCTAGCGTGCATTTTCCAGTTTCCAGCAAACCATGAACCTCCGACGCATCCTGGTCCTTCCGATCCTCGCAGTTGCACTCATCGGTGCCGCGCTGGCGTCCGGCTGTGCCGGCTGGCCGGTGCAGGAAATGAGCGACGCACGCCAGGCCATCGTCGCGGCCGAGAAGGCGGGTGCGGAGCGGTACGCCCCCGAGATGCTGGCCGAGGCGCAGAAACTGCTGGCGAGCGCCAAGTCGCATTCGAGCAAGGGCGACTACCGGATGGCGCGCGACGAAGCCGACCTGGCCCGCGACAAGGCCATCCAGGCGCGCAAGCTGGCCGAGCAGGCCCAGGCGCCCAAAAAGGCACCGTCGACGACTCCGGATCCGGTCCCGGAACCAAGCCACTAGATCCAGCATGGGCGAATGGATCGCGCGCCGTTGTCTGGTGGCCGGGCGCGTGCAGGGCGTTTTCTACCGGGCCAGCACCCGCCAGCGCGCAATCGAGCTCGGCATCACGGGACATGCCCGCAACCTGGCGGATGGCCGTGTCGAAGTGCTTGCCTTCGGGGAGCCGACGGCGGTCGCAGCGCTCTGCGACTGGCTGTGGCACGGATCGCCGGCGTCGCAGGTCACTTCCGTCGAGATCGAGGACGCCGGTGTACCGGAGCGGGAAGGGCGTCCCGCGGAGTTCCGCACCGCCTGACGGCCGCGTTCAGTACGCGTAGCGCCAGCGAGAAACCAGCCGGTCGATCACCAGGTCCGAGTAGTCCGGTCGCCCCAGGCTGCCGTTGTACCTCTGCAGGGCGCGCTGGTAGTTGCCGCGCTCCTTGCGCAGGTAGTAGCCGAGGATCGTGGTGCCCATGCGCACGTTGTCGCCGATGCGCACCAGCTGTTCGTTGGTCATCCCGAGTTCGTGCGGCCAGAACGGCATGACCTGCATGAGCCCGACCGCACCGGCCGAGGAGACCGCGTAGCGGTCGAAGCGGCTCTCCACGTCCATCACGGCGAGTACGAGTTCGGGCGGAATGTCCACGCGCCGGGCCTCGCAGTGCACGTGGTGCAGGATCTGGTCGCGCTCGCGCTGGTCTTTCACGTAGCGCCCGAGGCGCGGTCCCATGTAGGCGACCCAGACTGCCTGCTCGTAGCGGTCTTCGAAGCAATCCGCGGGCGTGAGCGCCTCGGCGATGACGCCGCGCAGCTCCGGGTCCATCTGCCGATCCGCGCGCGCCGCGCCCGCCGGAAGCGCGGCGAGCAGCGTGAGCAGTGCAAGCAGTGGCACCGTTCTGTGCATTTCAATACCGCCCGCGCGTGCGCTCCCTGAGGAATTCCACGATTCCTGCGAGCGGCACGTCACAGGCGCCATCGCCCGAGCGTGGCTTGTACTCGAGCACGCCGCGCTCGAGTCCCTTGTCGCCGATGACCACGCGATGCGGGATGCCGACCAGTTCGTCGTCGGCGAACTTGACGCCGGGGCGCGCGTCGCGATCGTCGAACAGCACCTCGAAACCGGCCGCCTGCAGCTCGACGTAGAGCCGCTCGGATGTCTCGCGGACGCGCTCGGACTTCTGCAGGTTGATCGGGATAAGCGACACGTGGAAGGGTGCAATCGGTTCCGGCCAGACAATGCCGCGTTCATCGTGGTTCTGTTCGATGGCGGCTGCCACGACGCGCGTCACACCGATGCCGTAGCAGCCCATGAACATGGTCACGGACTTGCCCGATTCGTCGAGCACCTCGGCCTTCATGGCGTCGCTGTATTTGCGGCCGAGCTGGAAAATGTGCCCGACCTCGATCCCGCGGGCGATATCGAGCCGACCCTGCCCCGAAGGGCTCGGGTCGCCGGCCACGACGTTGCGGATATCCACCGCCAGCGGTTCCGGAAGGTCACGGCCCCAGTTCACGCCTGTCAGGTGCGCGTCGCGTTCGTTCGCGCCGCAGACGAAGTCGGCCGCGTGCGCCGCCGCGTGGTCCGCGTACACCATGGCCGGGACTCCAATGCCGTTCAACAGCCCCTGCGGACCGATGTACCCGGGTTCGCAGCCCGTGGCGGCGCGCACCTGCTCGGGTGTGGCCATCCGGAGCGGCGAGGCGACGCCGGGCAGCTTCTGGGCCTTGACCGCGTTCAGCTCGTGGTCGCCACGCACGACCAGCGCAACGATGCCGCCGTCGCTGCCTTCGACCAGCAGCGTCTTCAGGCAGGCGGAGGCCTCGACGCCGAGGAATGCCGTCAGCTCGGCGATCGTCCTGGTGCCGGGCGTGGATACCTTCGCCAGGGCCACGGTCGGAGCCGGGCGGGGTTCGGACGGCGGCAGCGCCTCGGCCATCTCCAGGTTGGCCGCGTAGTCATCGGCATCCGAGAAGACGATGGCATCCTCGCCCGAGTCGGCGAGCACGTGGAATTCCTGCGACGCGTTGCCGCCGATGCTTCCGGTGTCGGCACGCACGGCGCGGAAGCGCAGGTTCATGCGCGAGAATATGCGCGTATACGCCTCGTGCATCGCCTGGTAGCCCTGTTCGAGCGAGTCGGCGTCCACGTGAAACGAGTACGCGTCCTTCATCGTGAATTCGCGCGCGCGCATCACGCCGAACCGCGGCCGGATCTCATCGCGGAACTTGGTCTGGATCTGGTAGAAATTGACCGGCAGCTGTCGGTAACTCTTCAATTCGCGCCGCGCCAGGTCGGTGATCACTTCCTCGTGCGTCGGGCCGAAGCAGAACGAACGGTCGTGGCGGTCCCGGATGCGAAGCAGCTCGGGGCCGAACTGTTCCCAGCGGCCGGACTCCTGCCACAGCTCCGCAGGCTGGACCGTCGGCATCAGAAGTTCGATTGCCCCGGCGCGGTTCATTTCTTCGCGCACGATGGCTTCCACCTTGCGCAGCACCCGCAGGCCGAACGGCAGCCACGTGTACATGCCGGCGGCCAGGCGGCGGATGAGTCCTGCCCGGAGCATCAGCTGGTGGCTGACGACCTCCGCGTCGGCGGGGACGTCGCGCAAGGTATTGATCGGATAGGTCGAAAGTCGCATCTTGGTACCGGTGAAGGGAGTGGTCGCGCGGCCGCGGATTCTAGCAGAGCGGGCGCCGAACCCAGTCCGGGCGGCAGCTTTTCGTTGTGCGGGCGCCGCGCTCTACCTATGATGCCCCGAGCCACACCGCCTGGGTGAACATGACCACCGAATCCACCGGAACGCCCGGCGCGCCCGCCAAGCGGCCGCGCAGCCGAGGCGTCTACCTGCTGCCCAACCTGTTCACGACCGCGGTCCTGTTCTCGGGTTTCTACGCTACCGTGGCCGCGACGGACGGCAATTTCGATCGTGCCGGCATCGCGATCTTTGTCGCGCTGGTGTGCGACGGGCTGGACGGTCGGATCGCGCGCTGGACCAACACCCAGAGCGAGTTCGGCAAGGAATTCGACAGCCTGTCCGACATGGTCGCCTTCGGTGTCGCGCCGGGTGTCGTGGCCTACCAGTGGGGCGTGGTGCGCATCGCCGAGTACGGCGCCGTGTGGGGACGGATCGGCTGGCTGGCGACCTTTTTCTACACGGCCTGCGCGGCGTTCCGGCTGGCGCGATTCAACGCGCGCTCGGCGACCGCCGACAAGCGCTTCTTCGAGGGACTGCCCAGCCCGTCTGGCGCCGCGCTGCTCGCGGGCTTCGTCTGGATGCTGAACGACCTGCAGCGCGAAGGACTGCGTGCGCTGGTGCTGGCGTTCGTCGTCGCCTCGGTGGCAGGCAGCCTGATGATCAGCCGCTTCCCCTACCTGAGCGGCAAGGACTTCAACCTGAACAAGCGGGTCCCGTTCGCGCTGCTGGTGCTGATCCCGCTCGCCTTCATCGTCGTGGGCTCGAGTCCGCCGGAGATACTGTTCGGCCTGTTCGGGCTCTATGCGCTTTCCGGGCCGCTGCTCTGGGCATGGCACAGGCTTGCGCGTGGTCGTCGCGTCGCGGCGCAGGCCGGCGGCGCCGGGAAGAAGAAGTAGCGGGCCACGAAGTGGTGGACGCTCGCCAGGCGGCTTACCTCGAGGCACTGGGCGTGGACGTCTACGTCCGTCGCGGGCTCGCAGCGGAGCCCGCCGTTGCCGAGGCGCCGTATGCTGCGGGTGGCGGCAGCGAGGCGCTCGACTGGGACGCGCTGCGCGCGACCGTATCGGCCTGCGAGCGCTGCGGACTGCACTCCACCCGTACCCAGACCGTGTTCGGCGTCGGCAGTCGCGCGGCGCGCTGGATGTTCATTGGCGAGGCGCCGGGCGCCGAAGAGGACCGGCAGGGCGAGCCATTCGTCGGCCGGGCTGGGCAGCTGCTGACCTCGATGCTGAAGGCCCTCGGGCTGGCACGCGAGGATGTCTTCATCGCGAACGTGCTCAAGTGCCGTCCACCGGGGAACCGCGACCCACGGCCCGAGGAAGCGCGCAGTTGCCGCGGTTACCTCGAGCGCCAGGTCGAACTCGTCGACCCGGCGCTGATCGTGGCCGTGGGACGGGTCGCCGCACAGACGCTGCTCGAAACGGACGCCGCGCTCGCGAAGCTTCGCGGTCGCGTACACGGCCTCGGCGCCCGGCAACGCCCGCTGGTGGTCATTTACCACCCGGCCTACCTGCTCAGGAGTCCAGGTGAGAAGCGCAAGGCCTGGCTCGACCTGGTCCACGCGAAGCAGGTGTTCCAGCGGCTCGAGCGAGGCGAGCAGGTGTTGTCGTGAATGCCGCGGGTGCTGCTGCGCCGGGGCCACACCCGCGACTGGTGAAGTTCCGGGCCATGACCCCGGGTGATGTCGCAGCGGTGGGCGCCCTCGAACGCGCCGCCTACCCGTTTCCATGGAGCGACGGGATATTTCGCGACTGCATCAGGGTAGGTTACCTGTGCCGTGTCGCGGAACTGGAGTCCGAGGTGGTCGCCTACGGAATCGTGGCCATGGGTGCCGGTGAAGCCCACATCCTCAACCTGTGCGTGCGGGGGAACCTGCGGGGCCGGGGCGTCGGTCGACAGATGCTGATGTTGCTGCTCGAGCGGGCGCGGCAGGCCGGCATCGGGGACGTATTCCTCGAAGTCCGGCCTACCAACACGCTCGCGATATCGCTCTACCAGTCGGTCGGCTTCATGCAGGTCGGCCTCCGCAAGGGCTACTACCAGGCCGCACAGGGGCGCGAGGACGCGCTTGTGTTGAAGCTCGGGCTGGCGGATCCCGCCGGGACGAACGGCCGTCCCTGATAGAATCGCCGCCCCGAACCCGACCGACCGGCCCCGACCGATGAATCCGATACGCGACGAAGTGGCGCGCCGCCGCACCTTCGCCATCATTTCCCACCCCGACGCGGGCAAGACCACGCTCACCGAGAAGCTGTTGCTGTTCGGGGGCGCGATCCAGATGGCTGGCACCGTAAAGGGCCGCAAGGCCGCAAGGCATGCCACCTCCGACTGGATGGCGCTCGAGCAGCAGCGCGGCATCTCGATCACCTCGAGCGTGATGCAGTTTCCCTACAAGGACTGCATGGTCAACCTGCTCGACACGCCCGGCCACGAGGACTTCTCGGAGGACACCTACCGCACGCTGACCGCGGTGGACTCCGCGCTGATGGTCATCGACTGTGCGAAGGGCGTCGAAGAGCGGACCATCAAGCTGATGGAAGTGTGCCGGCTGCGCGACACGCCGATCATGACCTTTATCAACAAGCTCGATCGCGAGGGACGGGAACCGCTGGAACTGCTCGACGAAATCGAGAGGGTGCTGCGGATCTCCTGCACGCCCGTGACCTGGCCGATCGGCATGGGCCGGGACCTGCGCGGCGTCTATCACATGCTCGAGGACCGCATCTACGTGTACCAGGCGGGCGAGAAGGGCCGGGCTGGCACGCACGAGACGATCGACGGCCTGGCGAGCGAAGCCGCGGAGCGGTTTCTCGGCGACCGCGCGCAGGCGTTCCGCGACGAGGTCGAACTGGTGCACGGCGCCTCGCCGGCATTCTCTCGCGAGGAATATCTGGCGGCCCGCCAGTCGCCGGTGTTTTTCGGGTCCGCGATCAACAACTTCGGCGTCACCGAGCTGCTGTCGGCCTTCGTCGAGCAGGCCCCGCCGCCGAGGCCGCGCAACACCACCACCCGCAGCGTCGACGCGTTCGAGGAGACGCTCACCGGATTCGTGTTCAAGATCCAGGCCAACATGGATCCGGGTCACCGTGACCGCATCGCCTTCATGCGCATCTGCTCGGGGCGCTACGCGCGCGGCATGCGTTTGTTCCACACCCGGCTCGGCAAGGAGGTGCGCATCGCCGACGCGCTCACGTTCCTCGCCTCCGACCGCCAGCACGCCGAAGAGGCCTACGCGGGCGACATCATCGGGCTGCACAACCACGGCACGATCAACATCGGCGACACGTTCACCGAGGGCGAGGCGCTCACCTTCACCGGCATCCCCAATTTCGCGCCCGAGATGTTCAGGCGCGTGGTGCTGCGCGATCCGCTGCGCATGAAGGCTCTGCAGAAAGGGCTCGACCAGCTCTGCGAGGAGGGGGCGACGCAGCTGTTCCGCCCGCTCAGGAACAACGACCTGGTGCTCGGCGCCGTCGGCCAGCTGCAGTTCGACGTGGTCGCGTTCCGTCTGCAGGACGAGTACTCGGTGCAGGCCACGTGGGACGCGGTGAACGTCTACACGGCGCGCTGGGTCTACTGCGCCGACCCGAAGAAGCTGGCGGAGTTCCGCGCCAAGGCCCACGATAACCTCACGCTCGACCACTCTGGCGCACTCGTGTACCTCGCGCCGACGCGGGTGAACCTGCAGCTGACGATGGAGCGCTGGCCGGACGTCACGTTCAGGGAGACACGTGAGCACCTCGCCTCAGCGGCGTAGGGTCCTGACGCGCCGGCCGGTCGTCGCCTGGGCGCTGTACGACTGGGCGAACTCGGCATTCGCGACCACCGTAATGGCCGGGTTTTTCCCGGTGTTCTTCAAGCAGTACTGGAATGCAGGCGTAGCGGCTACCGAGAGCACCTACCGGCTCGGCATGACCAGCGGCATCGCGAGCCTGTGCGTCGCGTTGATGGCGCCTGCGCTGGGCGCGATTGCCGATCGTGGCGGCGCGCGGGTCCGACTGATGGTCGTCTCCACCGTGCTGGGCGCGTCGGCTACGCTGGCGCTGTCGGCGGTGGGGCAGGCGCACTGGCAGGTTGCTGCGGCGCTGTTCCTGGTAGCGTCGCTCGGATTCTGGGGCGGCATCGTGTTCAACGACTCGCTGCTGCTTCACGTGGCGGAGCCCGACGAGTACGACCTGGTATCGGGCTACGGCTATTCACTCGGCTACCTCGGCGGCGGGCTGCTGTTCGCGGTCAACGTGATGATGACGCTGCGTCCGCAATGGTTCGGACTCGCGAATGCGACCGAGGCCGTGCGCTGGTCGTTCGCCAGCGTCGGCGTGTGGTGGCTGCTGTTCACGGTGCCGTGTGCGGTATTCGTGCACGAGCTGCGCGACCCGCGGGCACAGGTGTCGATGGCGACGGCCGTCCGCCAGGGGTTCGGCGAACTTCGCGGCACGCTGCGCGAGATCTCGCGCTATAGGCCGATGCTGTGGTTCCTCGGCGCCTACATCCTGTACATCGACGGCGTGAACACCATCATCAAGATGGCGGTCGACTACGGCCTGTCGCTGGGATTCGACCAGTCAGACCTGATCAAGGCGCTGCTGCTCACGCAGTTCGTCGGATTTCCCGCGGCGCTGGCGTTCGGCTGGCTCGGCAAGAAGATTGGTGCACGCAGGGGCATATTCATCGCGCTTGCGGTGTACCTCGCGGCGACCTGTTACGCCTATTTCCTCCAGGATGCGCGAGATTTCTACGTGCTGGCCTGCGTAGTCGGCCTGGTGCAGGGAGGTATCCAGTCGCTGAGCCGCAGCTATTACGGGCGCTTGGTGCCGGAGGGCAAGTCGTCGGAATTTTTCGGCTTCTACAACATGATGGGCAAGGCATCGGCGATCGTCGGGCCGGCGCTGGTCGGAATCACCGCCGCGGTGACCGGCGACTCGCGGCTGTCGATCCTGTCGATCGTGATCCTGTTCATCGCCGGCGGGGCGCTGCTGGCGGTCGCCTCGAGAGTGGAGAGGCGCGAGGCGAAATGATGCGGACGGACTGCGGCAGCGCCGCGGCGGGTCACCACGCCGCAGGATCGAGTCCATAGAACTGCTGCATCAGCAGGTACAGCCGTGAATGCCGGTCGCGGAACTGCTGCGGACGCTGGAAAAAGTCCTCGGTGGCGACGGCGAAGAACTCGGTCGCGTCTTCTGCCGCATAGGGGTCGAGGAACGTTTGCTCCCCGCGGTCCACTGCCTGCTGCAGCAATTCGAGTTCGCGCTGCAGATCCGCCGACCACGATTCCAGCGTCCCGGGGCCGCCGGCCGTCGTATCGTGCGAGACGCCTGCGCGAGCGGTTCCCTTCGACGGCGCTGCGAGCCCCAGCCCTTCGGCGTCGAGGAAGTGGGCAAATTCGTGCAGCGCGACGTTGTAGCCGTCATCCGGGACCTGCGCGGCCTCGAGTACGTCCTCCCATGACAGGATGATGCGGCTCGAGTCCCAGGCTTCGCCGGACAGGTCGCGGCGGCGCTTTTCAACGACTCCCGCTTCGTCCTCGACCTCGTCTTCGACCCAGAACCCCGACGGGTACACGAGTACGGATTGCAGCGCCTCGTAGTGGCCACGCCTGCCGAGCAGCAACAGGCAGGCAAGCGCGGCGATCGTGGCGCGGATCTCGTCATTGACGACCAAGCCCCCGCAACCGACGAATTCCTTCTCGGCAAGAAAGGCGCTTGCCAGTGCGTCGTGCCGTGCCGCGAGTCCGGGCGGCAGTCGATGCCTCTGCGGCACGTTGCGCTCGATGTGGGCAGTCATCGCAGGTGGCAGCGGCCGCGCCATGGCGATCCGGCGCCGGCGCGCGGCCAACAGCGGGCCGCCGACCAGCCAGGCGAGGACCGCGGCGGCGACCAGCGCGATCGCCGCTGCCGCGCCCGGCATTTCAGCCCAGTTTCTTCAGCCGCGAGACCAGGTCCACATACGACTTCATCGCCTTGTCCGTGGGCGTGCCCTTGGCGCGTGCCCAGGCGTCGTATTTCGCGCGGTTGACGAAATCGAACGCGCCGGGCCGGTCGCCGGACGCGTCGCCGGCAGTGGACTGCTTGTAGAGCGCGTAGAGACGCAGCATGTCCTCGTCGGACGGCCGCGACGGGAGTTTCTGCGCGTCTTTCGATGCCGCTTCGAACTGCTTCTTCAGGTCTGTCATGGTCCTGACTCCGACGCTTGACTGGATCGCCAGCATACCCGAGCACCGCTCAGGTGCGCAGGCGGTTCACCAGGTGCTTGAGGCGGCTCAGGTCGGCGGCGCCCGGGCGTGGCCCGTAGCGAAGGCTGGAATACAGTTCGCGAATCCGCGCGATGTCGCCGGCGAGGTCGGGGCACGCCGCTGCCGCGCGATCGAGGAACGCGATCGGTCCCTCCGCCCGGCCGGGTACAAGACCGCGGCGGCGCAGGCGACGCGCAGTCTCCGCGTGCAACCTTGCAGGCCAGTCGCGCGGCGGCTCACGGTGCTTCCAGCCGATATACACGGACAGTGCGACGAAGAACGCGGCGAGACTTGCGGCGAGCCCCAATCCCAGCGTGCGCCAGTCGGGATCGTCGAAGCCGAGGTGTTCGAGCAGGTCGAACTGTCGCGCCGCGTTGAAGCGCACGACCCGCTCGTTCCAGAAATCGTTTACCACGTCCCAGGTGAGCGTGACCTGGAGCCACAATGCACTCTCCTGTCGCAGGCGTCCCGGCGCGAGTTCGTCGGCGCCCACGGCGTTGACGAGCCCGCGCTCGATGCGATCCGGCGCGACGGCAGCCGTCGGGTCCATCCGCACCCAGCCGCCGTCATCGAGCCAGATTTCCGACCAGGCGTGTGCGTCGGACTGGCGCACCAGCAGGTAGTTGCCGATCGTGTTGAACTCGCCGCCCTGGTAGCCGGTGACGACGCGGGCCGGCACTCCCGCTGCCCGCATCACCAGCGTGAACGCCGAAGCATAGTGCTCGCAGAAACCCTTTCGGGTGTCGAACAGGAATTCGTCCACCGCGTCGTCGCCAAGCCGTGGGGGCTGCATCGTGTACACGAACGGCTGGTTGCGGAACAGGCGCATCATTGCCTGCGCGATCTCGCGCGGATCACCGTAGCGCGCGCGCAGTTCGCGACCGAGCGCCACGGAGCGCGCGTTGCCGGACGGCGGCAGTTGCGTGTCGCGGTGGCGCAGCGATGACGGGAGGGTCGTGCCGGCGCGCACCTCCGGATACGAGCGCAGCCGGAACGACGCGACGTCGGTCAGCGGGCGGGGGGACAACAGCGTGAAGTCATACGCGCGGTAGGCCTGCTGCGCCGGCCATTCGCCCGGCAGGTCGAGCGCGAGGATCCAGTTGCGGTCGTGCGGTTCCAGCGTGATCTGGTAGTCGACCGGCGCACCGAGGGCGGTCACCGCCTGCTCCGGGAAGGCCTGGCCGCGTGGGCGCCTCCAGCTCCTGCCGTCGAATTCGTGCAGCACCGGCCCGCGCCAGTAGCGCTGCGACGGCGGGGGCAGCGCGCCATCGAAGCGAACCCGGAACGCGGGTTCTCCCGACGCGCTCAGGTCGGAGACGTCGCCCGGCGTCATTTCGTCCGACAATCCCGTGCGCGCGGAACTCGGCGCCGACAGGCCCCAGAACGGACCGGGCAGCCTGGGGAACAGCAGGAACAGCGCCGCCGCGAGCGGCAGGGCCTGCAGCAGCAAGCCCGCGGCGCGACGCAGCGCGTCGCTCCGCGACCCGCCCGCGGAACCGGAGTGCACGCGCAGCAACGCGCCGGTGGCAAGCAGCATCCCGGCGAGCAGCCATGGCAGCTGCTGCAATCGCTGGTCGCGCAACAGCGCCGCGTACAGCAGGAACCAGGCGATGAAGACCAGCACCGTGAGGTCGCGCGCCGCGCGGGTCTCCAGCAGCTTTACCGCTGCCATCAGCACGAGGAATGCCGTGCCGGCCTCGATGCCGTTGACGGTACGGTAGCTCGCGAGTGTCAGCACCAGCGCCGCGATCGCGGCGCTCACGCGCAGCCAGCGGGGCGGAAGCGGCAGCCCGCGCCGGTCCGCGGTCCAGCGCCAGGCGATCGTGGCAAGCACCAGCAGCAGTGCCCAGCCCGGCAGGTTGGCGAGATGTGCCGCTACTGAAACGGCGAGTGCGGCGAGCACGCCGTCGAGTCCGCGGAGCCCCGCCTGCGTCGGTTCACGCATTGGCGCTGCCCCGCTCGAGAATCGCGAGCGCGTCCAGGCAGCGCTGCAGGTGGCCGGTACCGATGTTCGCCTCGATCACCTGGCCGGGGAGCCGCAGGCCGAACGCTTCCCCGCTCTGGTGCGCGTCGAGTACCCAGCGGCAGAGTTGCGAGAGCCGCGCCTCGATGTCGAGCCCGGGCAGGCTTTCCCAGTCGAATACATGCGAGACGACATCGGTGCCCCCGTATTGCTTCGTGTGCAGCCCGCGGCCGCGTGCATAGGCCTTCCACGCGATGCGCCGCAGCGGATCGCCGGGCTGGTATGGCTTGAGACCCGTAAAGTCTTCCTCGCCCTTCGCACGATCCTGCGCACCACCGGTGTCGGTCTCGACGCCAGGCGGAGGCCGGCCGCGCTCCGCGGGCTGCGGCCATGCAATCGCTGAATAGCCGGGATGTACCACCGCCCATGCGCGAAACAGCCCGAGCGGGTGACGCGTTGCCAGGATGAAGCGTTCGAGCCGCACGTATCCGCGACGCTCGGCGTGCAGCGCGATCCCGGCCGTTGCGGTGGCAGCTGGCGGGACGTCGACGACCTGCGCAGCCACTCCTTTGTCCGGGGCAACCTCAATGCCCGGCCTCGGCGCGCTCGCGCGGTTCTCGAGCAGCAGCTGGATGCGCACATCCTGGCCAGCGAACGCGGACTCCGTCGAGTGCAGCCGCGATTCGAGTCCCACGAGGTTGCCGTGGCAGTGATGCATTGCGACGAAGCCGAGGCCGACCAGCAGGAAAGCGAGGCCCAGCGCCAGGTTGTTGCTGTAGTTCAGGCCGCCCGCGATCATCGACATGGCCATGATCGCGTAGGCCGCGCCGAGACGCGTCGGAAGGATGTAGATACGCCCGCGGCGCAGCGTCACGGGGTCGTGGTCCGTGCCTTGCCGACGCTTGATCCACGCGCCGACGCGCCCGTCCAGGCCGGCGCGCAGGCGTCGAATCGCTTGGCGCATTCCGGTCAGGGTACGGGGACGGACTCGAGGACGTGCAGGCCGACCTGGCCGGCGTCGCGGAATCGCGAGGTCTCGCGCGGGGCAAGGCGATGTCCGACGACCGCCGGGAGCACGGCCTGCAGGTCCTCGGGCAGGACGCCCGGCCTGGCGTGCATCAGCGCCCAGGCCTGGGCAGCTCGCAACAGCGCAATGACCGCGCGCGGCGAGAGCCCCGCCTCGAACTCGCTAGCCTGGCGGGTGTAGCGTGCGACCGCCTGCACGTAATCGAGCAGGGCCGGAGAGGCGTGCACACGCGGCACCTCTGTCTGCACTCGCAGCAGCTGCTGCGGAGTGAGCGCCGGAGACAGCGACGTGAGCAGGTCGCGCCGGTCGGCGCCGAGCAGCAGTTCGCGCTCCAGCTCGGCCTCCGGATATCCGAGCTCGATTCGCATCAGGAACCGGTCGAGCTGGGATTCAGGCAGTGGGAATGTTCCAACCTGGTAGACCGGGTTCTGTGTCGCGATGACGAAGAACGGTTCGCTCATCGGGTACGTGGTGCCGTCCGAAGTGACCTGGTGCTCCTCCATCGCCTCGAGCAGCGCGCTCTGCGCCTTCGGCGTGGCCCGGTTCACTTCGTCCGCCAGCACGAGCTGTGCGAATACCGGGCCGCGATGAAAACGGAACTGACCGGTTTCGGCGTCGAACACCGACACGCCGGTGATGTCCGCGGGCAGCAGGTCGCTGGTGAACTGCACGCGCTGGTAGGTCAGGCCGAGGATTGCCGCGAGCGCGTGGGCAAGCGTGGTCTTGCCGACTCCCGGGATGTCCTCGATCAGCAGGTGCCCGCGCGCGAACAGGCAGGCGAGGCAGAGACGGATCTGCCGCTCCTTGCCGAGGATGATCCGGTTGAGCGAAGTGACAGCGGTCTCGACGCGCTCGAGCGCCGCGGCATCGAGCTGGACCGGAGTGCCATGACCCGGGGCGTTCATGCGGCGGTCGTCCCAGGCCGCAGCGCCTCGAGGCGCCGCAGCTGCTCGCCGAGTTGCGCGAGCTGCCGCTCGAACTCCGCGACGCGTCCACGCTCCTGGGCCACGACTTCGGCCGGCGCGTTGGCCACGAAGCCGTCGTTGCCGAGCTTGGCGAGCGCGCGGTCGCGGTCCTGGGCCGCGCGGGCACTGCGCTTCTCCAGGCGCCCGACCCCGGCCGATACGTCATCCACCAGCCGGTCGAACGGCGCGAGGATGGTGCGGCCGGCGCTCACCGCGATGGCACAGGGCGGCAGGTCCGCCTCCGAGGCAACGAGCTTCAGCGATTCGAGATTCCCGACCCTGGCGATGGTGGGTCCGAGCGCTGCGATTGCTTCCCGGTCACCCGCGTGATCGCTGCGCACGTACACCGGCGTGGCGCGCGAATGAGGCACGTCGAGTTCGCCGCGGATCTGTCGCACGCCGAGCACCACGGCCTGCAGCAACGCCACCTGCCGCTCCGCCTCGGGATCCGCGCAGTATTCGGCAGCCACAGGGTAGGGTGCGAGCATGATCGTCTCGCCGTCCCGACCCGCAAGCGGACCGACGCGTTGCCAGATCTCCTCGGTGATGAAAGGCATCAGCGGGTGCAGCATTCGCAGCGTCGCCTCCAGCACCTGCACCAGCGTGCGCCGCGTGCCGCGCTTCTGTGCCTCCGGCGCGTCAGGGGCCTGGAGCACCGGCTTCGAAAGTTCCAGGTACCAGTCGCAGAATTCGTACCAGACGAACTCGTAGGCCGCCTGCGCTGCGAGGTCGAACCGGTAGCTGGCGAAATTCTCGCGCACTGCGGCGATGGCGTGGCCGAGACGGCCGCGGATCCAGCGGTCGGAGACAGTGTCCTCGTGCTCGCCCTCGAGCGCCGCCGGATCGTCACCCGCGCTCATCATCACGTAGCGCGAGGCGTTCCAGAGCTTGTTGCAGAAGTTGCGGTAGCCCTCGATGCGCCCGAGGTCGAAGCGGATGTCGCGGCCCATGGTCGCCAGCGAGGCAAACGTGAAGCGCAGGGCGTCGGTGCCGTAGGACGGGATGCCCTGCGGGAACTGCTTGCGGGTCGCCTTCTCGATGGCGCCCTTCATCTTCGGCTGCATCAGCCCGCTGGTGCGCTTGGCAACCAGCGCGTCGAGCTCGATGCCGTCGATCAGGTCCAGCGGGTCGATGATGTTGCCCTTGGACTTCGACATCTTGTTGCCGTGCTCGTCACGGATGAGCCCGGTGATGTAGACCTCGCGGAACGGTACCTCGCCGGTGAACTCGAGGCCCATCATGATCATCCGCGCGACCCAGAAGAAGATGATGTCGAACCCGGTCACCAGCACCGAGGTCGGGTAGAACGCGGCGAGCTCCGGCGTGCGCTCGGGCCAGCCCAGTGTCGAGAACGGCCACAGCGCCGAACTGAACCAGGTGTCGAGCACGTCGTCGTCCCGCTTCAGTGCGACTTCGCGCCCGTGCCGCTCACGAGCCTGGGAACGAGCGTCGGCTTCGCTGCGCGCCACGAATACGTTGCCTTCGCCGTCGTACCACGCCGGTATGCGGTGTCCCCACCAGAGCTGGCGGCTGATGCACCAGTCCTGGATGTTGCGCATCCACTGGAAGTAGGTCTTCGACCAGTTGTCGGGAACGAAGCGTATGCGGCCGTCCTCGACGGCGCGGATGGCAGGTTCCGCGAGCGGGGCGATGCGTACGTACCACTGGTCGGTGAGCCAGGGCTCGAGCACCGCACCGCTGCGGTCACCACGCGGAACGGGCAGCGTGTGCGGATCGGTCTTCTCGAGCAGACCTGCCGACTCGAGGTCGGCGACCACGCGCTTGCGGGCCTCGAACCGGTCGAGTCCGCGGTAGGCGGCGGGCGCCGAGTCGTTCAGTACTGCGTCGGCGGTGAACAGGTTGATCAGCAGCAGGTCGTGGCGTCGGCCGATCTCGTAGTCGTTGAAGTCGTGCGCCGGCGTGATCTTCACGCAGCCGCTGCCGAAGGCAGGGTCAACGTAGTCATCGGCGATGATCGGGATCAGCCGGCCCGTGAGTGGCAGCCGAATCTCGCGGCCGACCAGGTGGCGATAGCGCTCGTCCTCGGGATGCACGGCGACAGCCGTGTCGCCCAGCATGGTCTCGGGACGGGTGGTCGCGACCACGACCTGCCCGGAGCCGTCGGCCAGCGGGTAGCGCAGGTGCCACAGGTTTCCTGGCTCGGGTTCCGAGGCGACCTCGAGGTCCGAGAGCGCGGTGTGCAGCACCGGGTCCCAGTTCACCAGGCGCTTGCCGCGATAGACGAGGCCCTTGTCGTGGAGCCGCACGAAAACCTCGGTGACGGCCTCCGACAGGCCGTCGTCCATCGTGAAACGTTCGCGCGACCAGTCCACGGAGTCGCCGAGACGCCGCATCTGGCGGCTTATGGTGTCGCCTGACTGGGCTTTCCATTGCCACACGCGTTCGAGGAATGCCTCCCGCCCGAGGTCCTGCCGCGAGCGGCCCTCGGCGTTCAGTTGCCGCTCGACCACCATCTGCGTGGCGATTCCCGCGTGGTCGGTGCCGGGTTGCCACAGCGTGCGGTCGCCGTCCATCCGGTGCAGCCGCGTGAGCGCGTCCATCAGCGTGTGCTGGAACGCGTGCCCCATGTGCAGCGTGCCGGTCACGTTCGGCGGCGGGATCATGATGCAGTAGGGCGCGCCGGAACGCCCTGCGGCGAACCAGCCGGCCGCTTCCCAGCGCTGGTACTGGCGCGACTCGATGTCGCCGGGTGAGTAGCTCTTGTCCATCCTCGGGATCAGGCGTCGCTGCCAGGCTCGCGGAAGTGTTGTTCGATGATTCCCGCTATCAGGCTCGGGAGCTGGGCGCGCAGCCGGTCCGAGACCTGCTCGAGAAGCAGAGCCTCCATTTCGCGGCAGGCGTTGTGCACCAGCTCGTCGGCGTGGTCGTGGATGGCCGTGGCCAGGTGAGCCTCGATCTCGCCGAGGAACTCGGCCGTGCGGTCCACCGCGGACACGACACCCGGTGCGTCGTCCTCGACGATGTCGGTCAGCACGGGAATCAGATCAAGCGCCTGTTGCATGGGTTCCTCCGCGCCTAGACCTGGTGCAGGTCGGGTTCGACGCCGGCGTCGCGATAGCCGCGCCAGCGTACCCGGGCCCGGAGCTTCGCGTTCTCGTCGCCCGCGACAACTTCACACACACGAGCGTAGCTGCCTGCGTCGGCCGGAATATCGTCGCAGAGATTTATCAGTACGTCGCGATGCGAATCCGGCAGCGTGCCGCTTGCGATCAGCACCGGCGTCGCGGCGGCGAACTCCGGTTCCGCGGGCCAAACGCCGTGCGGCACGAAACTGCTGTCGCTGAACGTCCACATCAGGTCATCCAGCTCGGCGGCCTGCGACGGGCTGGCCGTGCGCACTGCGATCCGAAGCCCCTGGTCGAAAGCCTTTTCCGCAACGCGGCAGGCCATGACCAGGTGCGCGCGCGCGTCCGGCGCGCCCAGCAGGTAGAAATCGACTTTCGCTGCGGCAGGGCCGGTCACGGTTCAGCGGCGGTTGATCAGGAAGTCCACGAGCAGCGGCACCGGGCGGCCGGTGCTGCCCTTTTTCGTGCCGGTGAGGTAGGCGGTGCCGGCGATGTCCATGTGCGCCCAGCGCAGGCCTTCGGTGAACTTGGCGAGGAAACAGGCCGCGGTGATCGCGCCGGCCTCACGGCCGCAGGAGTTCGTGAAGTCGGCGAAATTGCTCTTCAACTGCTCGTGGTATTCCTCGGCCATCGGCATGCGCCAGGCACGATCCTCGGCGCGACGTCCCGCTTCCTCGATTTCGGTGGCGAGTTCGGCGTCGCTGCTCATCACCGCGCTCAGGTGAGCGCCGAGCGCGATCACGCAGGCGCCGGTGAGGGTCGCGATGTCGAGTACCACCGCAGGCTTGAACCGGCGCGCGTAGGTGAGGGCGTCACACAGGATCAGCCGGCCCTCCGCGTCGGTGTTGATCACCTCGATCGTCTGGCCCGACATGCTGCGCACGATATCGCCGGGCTTGGTGGCGCGGCCGTTCGGCATGTTTTCGCAGGCCGGAACGATGCCGACGATGTTGATCTTGAGTCCGATCTCTGCCGCTGCCTTGATGGCGCCGAACACGCTCGCGGCCCCGGTCATGTCGAACTTCATTTCGTCCATGCCGACCGGCTGCTTGAGCGAGATGCCGCCACTGTCGAAGGTCACGCCCTTGCCGACCAGCACGACGGGAGCCTGCCGCGCGGCAGCGCCCTGGTAACGGAGCACGATCATCCGGGCGGGCTCGTCGCTGCCCGCGGTCACCGACAGGAACGACCCCATCTTCAGCCGGCGGAGTTCCGGCTCGCCCAGCACCTGTGCGCGAACGCTGCGATGCTCGCGCGCCATCTCCCGCGCCTGCTTGCCAAGGTAGCCCGGGGTACAGACGTTGGCCGGCAGGTTGGCGAGGTCCCGGGTCAGGGCCGTGCCGACGGCAATGCCGTGTCCGTGGGCGAGTCCGCGCTCGGCTTCTTTCTTCTGGTCGCGCTCGGTGACCGCGATGCCGAAACTGCGCAGCGCGGGTTCCTTCGGCTTGCGCGAGCTGCGGATCGCCGGGACGCGGTACAGCGCATGCCCGACGGCCTCGGCCGCGAGGCGGCCCTTGTAATAGGCGTCCGTGCTTTCGACCAGCTCCTGCGAAATGTAGCTGACCGCATCGCGCGTGCCGGAGTTTGCCAGTGCCGCTGCCGCCGCGAGCAGGGCTTTCTTGTAGCGACGACGGTCGAAGCCGTCCTTGCGACCCAGGCCCACGACCAGCACACGCCCGCAGGGGCCGCTTTCCACGTCGAGCAGCGAGGTTTCGCCGGCCTTGCCGCGCAGGTCTCCGCGTTTCACCAGGCGTGAAATGCGGCCGCCGAGCGCGACGTCGAGCTGGGCCGTGGCGGTGGCCAGGGCACCGGACTCGTAAAGCCCAACGACCGCGCAGTCCGTGCGCTGGCGCGTTGCTGATCCACTGACGGCATGGAAACGCATGCTTTGTTCCTTCCTTCGTATTCCGTGTTGCGTGTCGAGCGCGGCGCCCGCGGCGATCCCGGCTGGTGGCCGGGAGCACGCGACCGCTACACTTGGCTGCGCACCGCCTTGCGCGGGGTTCCCGGCTGATGCCGGGCCCGTCGCCGACGGACGTCGGAGTCTACCGTTTCCCGCTCGGAGCCGCGACCTGTGCTGACCCGGCTTGACCGCTACCTGCTGCGTGAGGTGACCGTGACGTTCATCGCCGTCACCACGGTCCTGCTGATCATCCTGCTGTCGAACCAGCTCGCGCGCGTGCTGGGGCAGGCC
Source organism: uncultured Gammaproteobacteria bacterium (assembly GCA_963732375.1). Taxonomy (GTDB): domain Bacteria; phylum Pseudomonadota; class Gammaproteobacteria; order Steroidobacterales; family Steroidobacteraceae; genus RPQJ01. The sequence goes on along the minus strand of CAVSZE010000015.1, from coordinate 198,376 downwards.
GTGCAGAGCGGCTTTCCGGGCTCGGTGGTGCTGGCCCTGATCGGCCTCACGACCCTGCAGCAACTCACCGTGCTGGTGCCTATCGGATTGTATCTCGGCATCGTGCTGGCGCTGGGGCGCCTCTATCACGAGAGCGAGATGACGGCGATGGCCGCGTGCGGGGTCGGCACTGGCAGCATCTACCGGCCGGTCGGGCTTCTCACGGTGCTGGTCGTGGCAGGGCTCGCCGTGTTGTCCTACCGCGTGGTGCCCGCGGCGGGCGCGCGCGCGCAGCAGATCAGGGTGGAGGCACTGCGCTCGGCGCAGTTCGGTTCGCTCGAGGCCGGCCGTTTCCGCAGTTTCGCGGGCGGCGACATCGTCTTCTACGCCGAGCGGGTGAATCCGAACGGGCAGCTCGAGGGAGTGTTCGTGCAGCGGCGGGTCGGGGATCGCGTCGAGATCGCCGTCGCCGAACGCGCCGAGCAGCGCGGTGCCGGCCAGGCCGAGCAACTCTTCGTGCTGTACAACGGGCGTCGCTACGAAGGTGTTCCTGGCGCGCTCGAATGGCGGGTCGTCACGTTCAAGGAGCACGGCATCCCGGTGCGCCTTCCCGAGGTGAAGGCCAAGGCCGAGAAGCTCTGGGTCAAGCCTACCAGCGCGCTGATCGGCTCGCGCGACGCTGCCGACCGCTCCGAACTGGCCTGGCGCACCGCGGTGCCCGTGATGGCGCTCGCGTTGATGCTGCTTGCCGTGCCCCTCTCGAAGCTGCGCCCGCGACAGGGCAGGTTCGCGCGGGTGGGTATCGCCGTGCTCGCGTACTTCGTCTACTCGAACCTGGTCGCGGCAGTACGCGTGTGGATCGAGAAGGGCAGCCCGGGCGGCGCGCTCGGGATGTGGTGGGTTCACCTGGTGCCGGTCGCGGTCGCCGCACTGCTCATCTGGAGGGACGAGAGATTCGCGCCTATCCTGCGCCGCGCGCGGAAGACGGGAGGCTGAGGTGCCGATCCTCGCGCGCTACATCCTGAAGACGATCTTCGCGTACACGGCGCTGGTTCTCGCGGTGCTGCTGGTGCTCGGCGCGCTGTTCCTGTTCATCAACGAGCAGGACGACATCGGCACTGGAACCTACACGGCGACGCAGGCGATGACCTACGTCTTCCTCAGCCTGCCGAATTTCGCCACCCAGCTGCTGCCGGTGGCGGCCCTGATCGGCTCGCTGCTCGGGCTGGGGAACCTTGCGCGCGGCAGCGAACTGGTGGTGATGCGAGCCTCGGGCATCACGACGCTGCGGATGTGCTCATGGCTTGCGGTGGCGGGCATCGTCCTGGCCGTCGTGATGACAGGCGTGAGCGAGTTCGTGGCGCCCCCGCTGGAAAAGTACGGTCGCCAGGTGAAGGTATTCAGCAAGTACAATGAACTCAGCTTTGCCGGCAATCGCGGCGCGTGGGTGCGCGACGGCAATTCGATCATAAGCGTCGAGCAGCAGTCTACCGAATCCCGCTTCGGCGGCGTGCAGATATTCCGGTTCGGCCCGGGTCGGGTGCTGCTCGAGGCAGGTCGCGCCGACGCGGCCAGCGTCGACGAAAAGTCCGGCTGGCAGCTCGAGAACTACGCGGAGACGAGTTTTTCCGACTCCGGGACCGTGGCCAAAAAGGCCGCGACCGAGGGCTTTCGTTCCGGGCTGTCGGCGGATTTCCTGGGGCTTGCGGTGGTGGAACCGGACGCGATGGACCTGCGCGACCTCAAGGCCTATATCGATCACCTGAAGCGCAATGACCTCGACTCGTCGCGCTTCGAAGTGATGCTGTGGTCGAGAATGGCGCGCCACGTCGCGCTGATGCTGGTGGTGATGCTGGCGTTGCCATTCTCGCTCGGCCCGCTGCGTGCTACGGGGCAGGGTGCGAGGATGATAGTGGGCATCCTGATAGGCGCGGGTTTCGTGACGGTGAGCCAGATGCTGGAAAACAGTGGGCAGCTTCTAGGGCTCTCGCCGCTGGTCACCGGCTGGCTGCCTACGGCGGTACTCGCGGCACTTACGCTGACGATGCTTGCTCGTACCCGCTGACCGGGTCAGGCGACGGACGACGCCCTCGGCACGACGACCACGCGGGTGCGCGACAGCCGGTCGTGCCACGCCCGCTTGCCGGGGTCCACGACGATCCAGATCCAGCCGATTCCAGCCGGCAGCAGCGACACGATCGCGGCCGCCAGCCGGCGCAGCGTGTCGGCCCAGGTCAGGCGCGCGCCATCCTCGCGTTCCAGCCGCAATCGCCAGGACTTGAGCCCCAGCGTCTGCCCGCTGCGCGTCCAGAATGAGCCGTAGTAGATCACGACCAGGCCCGCGAGCACGGCGCGATAGGCCCACTCGAGCAGCCAACCGTCGGCGCTGGTGATCGCCTCGCCGCCGGTGAATGGCAGGAAGAGTGCCGTTGCGATCATCAGCACCGCGACCAGCAACAGCGTGTCGTAGAGGAGCGCGCCGAGGCGGCGCAGCAGTCCGGCCGGCATCAGCGGTCGCGCGGCCCGGTCATGCCGGGATCCAGGAAGCACGAAACCATCACAAAAGAAACCATGACAAAGGAAACCATGACAAATGAAATCATGTAGCGGGGATCCGAATGTTGCTGCCGCATCGCGGTACTCGTACCAACCGGCTCTTGGCGCCGCTAGGACAATAATGCACGCGGGGTGTCGGGTCACCTGTCATTGCTAGAATCGACGGGTCCGCAGTCGTGCGAGACGGAGGCTTGATGGCGAACCACGAACAGCTGAACGACGAAGCGACTGCCGCGGCGCGAATGGTCTGGGATCTGCCGGTGCGCGCCACACACTGGTTGCTGGTGCTTACCGTGGCCGGTGCCTGGGCCACGCACTACGCGGGTACGCGCTGGTTCACCTGGCACCGCTGGTTCGGCTACGTGACGCTGGTGCTGGTTGTTTTCCGGATCATGTGGGGATTCATCGGCACCCGGCACGCGCGCTTCTCTTCGTTCGTGCCCGGACAGTCCGGGCTGGTCGCGTACCTGCGCGGCCGGACGCCCCGGCCGGCACCGGGCCACAATCCACTCGGGGCGCTGAGCGTGCTCGCGATGCTGGCAGCAGTGCTGTTCCAGGCGGCGACGGGACTCTTCGCCAACGACGAGATCGCGAGCGCCGGCCCCTTCTACGGCTGGATCGCGCCGGGTACCAGCAACCGCATCTCCAGCCTGCACGAGGCGAATTCGAACCTGGTTCTCGGCCTGGTCGTGCTGCACCTGTGCGCGATCGCATGGTACGCGCGGGTGGCGGGCCGGCCGCTGGTGCGCGCCATGTTCACCGGGAAGAAACCTGCGTCCGAGGTTCCGCCGGACGAGGCCATCGACGATTCGCAAACGCTGCTCGCGCTCGCCGTCGTCGTTGCACTCGCGATCGCGCTGGCGCTCGCGGTGCGAGCGGCGCCGGACACGGTCATCTCGCTCTACTGAATCAGTCTGCCTTGTACTTGTCGTGGCAGGCTTTGCACGCGTCCGCCATGCTGAAGAACGCGGCCTTGGTCTTCGCCGGATCCCCGCCCTTCGCGACCTCCGCCAGTGCCGCGCTGCGGTCCACCAGGTCCTTGAGCTTGGCGTCGAAGTCGGCGCGATTGGCCCACATCTCGGGCTTCAACTTCGAGTTCGCAACGTCCTTCGACTCGGGCGAATATGCCTCGGCGAGCATCGGCGTGAGTTCCGCAACCCGCCCGGAGCGAAGCGCGAATTCCGGCGCATTGAACGGCACCTTGTCCTGTGCCATTGCGCCCATGGGTCCCACGTTCCATACGATGACCTGGTAGATCGCCTTGCGATAGGCCAGGATCCTCTCGGCCTTCGACGGCGGGCCGTCCGCGAAGGCGATGCCTGTCAGTGCAATCGACGCGGCTACGAGGACGAGCAGAGGGCGAATTACGGATCGTTTGGACATTCGAAACTCCGGTGGCGGTGGCTCGCTGCGTGAGCGGGCGACCTTACATCAGTCGCGGCGACCACGCCAAGAGCAGGCAGCGCGAGGCGTCGGCGGCAGGATCGTTGCTGGACCGATTCGTGATCAGTCCGGGATGCTGCGCGCCTTCGCCTGGATGGCCGCGCGATGCGTGCGCAGTATGGCCCAGACTTCCTGTTCGGGCGGCCGGTCGGCCAGGCGGGCGATCAGGCTTGCAATTTGAGGCCACTCGCGCCCCCAGGAGAGCAGGCGCGCGGCGTCGGCGATCACGGTTGTCGCAATCTTGTCGGGCTTGGGTGTCTTCGCTGCCGTCACCGGTGTGGCAGGCGGGGTTGCCTTTTCGACTGGCGCCCTCGTCCTTGCGACTGGCGCCCTTGGCCGTGCCGCAGCGGTTGTTGCCGCTGCGGCAGGCGCCCTTGCCTGTGCGGCACCCGCCTTCGCGGTGCGCGGTCGTATCACCGTTGGTTCAACGGCGGGCCGCGGCGCTTCGACCGTCGGAGCGATCGCCTCCTGTGCCGGTTCGCGTGATGTTGCCGCGACCAGCGGAATAAAGCGTTCTACGTGCCCGGATCCGAGCAGCGTGGTCAGGAAACTCATCAGTTCCAGCGACTCGGCGAAAGCCGTGTCGCCCTTCGCCTGGTGGTCTGCGACCTGCCGACGCAATTCACCGAGTCGCGAGCGCGCGAGTTCCACGATCCAGCGGGTCGGTCGCTGGTGGCGAGGCCAATCCTGCACCTTCGCGTACGCCGCATCGTCGAGTTCCAGGTATCCCGCGTGCAGCTCGACGCTCGCCAGCCAGCGATCCAGCAGTTCGTCGATCCGCTTGTCGGCAACGCTCATTTTCTGCCCAGTTCCAGCCGCTCCGGTACCAGTCCGGAGTGTAAGGCCTGCCCTTGAGCCTGAAGTGAACTCCCGCATCGCGCATTCGAGCTTGCGACGTGGTTCCCGCTCCCGGGGGTCCAGCGGGCCCGATTCCCGCAGTGCGGCGGGGTGCCCGCGTGGTGCGCGGCCGTCGTCGCGCGGGGAGGGTGCAACGGCCGCGAGGTTACAGTATGGTCCGGTCGCCATGAGCCAGACCCTCACGCCGGTCGTCGCGACCCACTTCGATCCCTGGTCGGGATCGCGGGGCGTCGGTGCAGGGGCGGAATTTACGGTGCCGCTGGTCGTGGCCATTACCGGTCACCGCGACCTTGTGCCGGCGGAAATCCCCGGCATCCGCACGCGAGTTCGTGCGCTCATCCAGGGCCTGCGCGATGCGTATCCGGATCGCGCAATCGTGTTGATGTCGGCGATGGCCGAGGGGGCAGACCGGCTGGTCGCCGAGGAGGCGATCGACATCGGCATACCGCTGGTCGCGGTGCTGCCGATGCCACGGGAGCATTACCTCCGGGATTTCGTCACACCTGCGTCCTGCGCGGAATTCGATCGTCTCTGCGGCGCCGCCGCCGACGTATTCGAACTCCCGCTGGTCGCGGCCGCCGACAGGCCGGCGGCCGGTGCGCCTAAGGTGGATCGCGAGGCGCAGTACGCGCAGTGCGGCGTCTTTCTCTGCGCACACTGCCACATCCTGCTGGCGCTGTGGGACGGCAAGGCTTCACCACGGGTCGGCGGCACGAGCCAGGTCGTGCATTTCCACCATCACGATTTCATGCCGGGCTACGGCGCCCCCGCGTCCGCGAGTCGCCTGGCGCTCACCGACGACGAGAGCGACCTGGTCTACCACATCGTGTGTTCGCGTGATCGCCCTGACGGCGCGCCGGCCGAGGGGTTTAAGCCGTTCGAAGTGTCGTGGTTCACCACCGACGAGAGCGAACCACGTACCAGCGAAATGCCGGCACGATACCGGCGTGTATTCCAGCGATCGAGCGAGTTCGGCGAGGATGCGGCGCAGCACGCACGTGAGATCGAGCGCGGCAGCTATCCGCTGCTCACCGATTCACAGGTTTCGGGCCTGCCGCTGGGGCTGACCGACATCAATCGCGTGTTCTGCGCCGCCGACTGGCTCGCGGGTCATTACCAGAAACGCTTCATCTTCACGCTGCGCTTGAGCCATCTCTGCGTGTTCCTGACCGGCCTCGCCTACATCTCCTATACGGATTTCTATTCGACCCGGCTGTTCCTGTTGCTGGTGGTCGCGCTGATGCTGGTCGCGTCCGGCATCAATCGCGTGTCGCGTCGCGGTGCCTGGCATCGCAAGTACCTCGACTACCGGACGCTGGCCGAGGGCTTGCGGGTGCAGTTTTACTGGGCCGCGGCCGGAGTGACCAGCGGCAGCCTCACCAAGTTCGCGCACGACAATTTCCTGCAGATGCAGGACCCGGAACTCGGCTGGATCAGGAACGTGATGCGGGTGGCAGGCACCGAATATGACGCGCGACGCGGCATGGACCCGGCCGGCCTGCGTTTCGCGATCGACGAGTGGATCGGCGACGAGCGTTCGGGGCAACTTGGGTACTTCCGGCGCAGGGCTTCCGAACGCATGCGACGACGCGAGACGACCAACTCGATCGCGCGCGGTGGAGTCTGGGCGAGCACCGCGGCATTGGCGGTGCTGATGTTCGTCGGCGCCGGAGTGCCCGACGAGGTGCAGAACCCGCTGGTGTACGGAATGGGCTGCGTGCTGCTCGCGGTAGGTGTCCGGCAGTCGTACGCGAAGGGTACTGCCGAGGCGGAACTGATCAAGCAGTACGAGTTCATGGGCCGCATCTTTCACAATGCGAAGCGCCGCATCGACGATGCGGTCGACGACGTCGCACGTCGCGGAATCCTGAAGTCGCTGGGCGATGCGGCGCTCGAGGAGCACGCGCAATGGATCCTCATGCATCGCGAACGATCGGTCGGGCAGGAGGACATCGTCCGGCTGGGTTGAGCGGCGCGCTGGCCGACCGGATCTCAGCGAGACGCGGCGGTTGCCAGCAGCCTCGAATAGAATTCCGTCATGCGACGCAGGTTGTCCAGCGTCAGGTGCTCGTTGGTGCCGTGGATCATCTCGAAGTCGCTGAGCGACGCGACGATCGGCTGGAAGCGATACACGTCCAGTGCGATGCCGGCCAGGTAGCGGCTGTCGGTCGTTGCGGTGACGAGTCCGGGCGCCACAGGCACCCGCCCGCTGTCGGAGGCGAGTGCGCCGATGACCAGGTAGGAATCCGAGGCCACCGACGACACCGGCGACGGGTCATAGGCCGGGCCGTCCCAGGCAAGCTGGACGTTGAGGCGCCGCGTGGAGGTCTGCGCGCGGGCCATGACCTCGGCCGCGGTGTCCTGCGGCGCGATGCGGTAGTTGATCCACGCCGTTGCGTCCTGCGGCAGCACGTTTTCCTTGGGGCTGCCACGCAGCATGGTCGGCGCGATGGTCGTGTGCAGCGACGCGGCGCCGGCGGGCGTGGCCGCGATCTTCGCGATCAGCAGCGGCTCGAACAGCCAGGTATTCGCTACCGCCACCCTCGTGCCCAGGCCGGCCTCGGGCGCGAGCGTGCGGATCATGTCGGCCGCCGGACCGCGGAACTGCATCGGGAACGGCCGCGACGCGACCGCGAGCACTGCCTTCGCGAGTACCTCGACGCCGGTCTCGGGCGGCGGGGCGGAGGAGTGGCCGCCCTTTGCGGGCGCTGTGATTCGCAGCGTCGCGTAGCCCTTCTCGGCGACGCCGACCAGCGCGACAGGCCGCCCTGCCAGCGGCAGGTCGGAGACGACGGCGAGGCCTTCGTCCAGTGCGAACTGCGGCGCGAGCCCGCGTGCGCGCCAGGCTTCGGCCACCGCATGCGCGCCCGTGCCACCGGCTTCCTCGTCATGGCCGCTCAGCACGATGACCGTGCGTCGCGGCGTGAATTCCGAGGTCGCCAGCGACTCGATGGCCTCGAAAATGCCGATCAACGAGCCCTTGTCGTCCACGGAGCCTCGTCCCCAGACCGCGTCGTCGGCAATGTCACCTGCGAACGGAGGGTGCGTCCAGTCGCCCTCTGTGCCGGGCGTCACCGGCACCACGTCGTGATGAGCCAGCAGCACGACCGGGGCGAGCGTCGTGTCCGTGCCCGGCCATGTATAGACGAGCGTGTGACCGGCGAAGATTTCGCGGCTCATCGCCGCGTGAGCAGCGGGGTACGTGGACTCAAGCCACCCATCGAAACGGTCCCATTCCGCCCAGTCGTTGTCCGCACTGTCCTGGTGGCTGATGGTGCGGAATCGAACTGCCTCTGCGAGGTGCTGCGCGGCCCGCGCCACGTCCACGCTCGGCGCCTCGGCCAGTTGGATCGACGCGAAATCCAGCGCGGCCCTTGGCTCGAAGGCCACGGTGCGGACCGTCACCACGATCGTGGCAAGCGCGACTGCGGCTGCGGCCGCATAGCCAATGGCATGGAGTCTGTTCAATGCATGTCCCCGGTGCTCGCCAACTGCGTTGGCGTTTGTGAACCCATCGGCGTTCAACGTCAAGGTCGGATCAGTTAAGGGCGACTGCTGACTGCGTGTCCCGGCGGCCAGGGTGGTGGATTCCGGACGCGGGTAGACAGTCGCGTCCGGGCCTGTATCCTGCCGCGACGCCGTCGCAGTCGCGGCGCAGCGCCCGGGGGAATAGCAGTGACGCACATTGCAGAAGCAGTCGCGAGCGAGGTCGCCGGCGGCGTGGAGCTGAGCCGCAGCCTGCGCTCGCGGCACGTGTCGATGATCGCCATCGGCGGAATCATCGGCGCGGGCCTGTTCGTCGGTTCGTCCACCGCGATCAATACCGCCGGCCCGGCCGCGGTGGTCTCATACGCGATCGCGGGACTGATCATCCTGCTGGTCATGCGCATGCTGTCGGAGATGGCGATCGCGGTCGAGGGCGCGAAGACCTTTCCGGAGTTCGCGCGCGTCGGCCTCGGCCACCTGGCCGGGTTCCTGTCTGGCTGGCTCTACTGGTATTTCTGGGTCGTGGTAGTTGCGATCGAGGCCATCGCCGGCGCGAAGATCATCAGCGACTGGTTCCCCGCGCTGCCCGTGTGGATGGTGGGCGTGGTGCTGATGGCCGTGCTGACTGCGGTCAACCTGATGTCGGCGCGCTCCTACGGCGAGTTCGAGTTCTGGTTCTCGTCGATCAAGGTCGCCGCGATCATCGTGTTCATCCTGGTGGCCGGGGCATTCGCATTCGGCGTTACCTCGGGCAGCGGACCGACATTCGCGAACCTGACTCAGCACGGCGGTTTCGCCCCGTATGGCTGGGCCGTCGTGCTGGCAGGCGTGACCTCCACGATTTTCTCACTCTGCGGTGCGGAGATCGCGACCATCGCGGCCGCCGAGTCCGAGGAGCCCGCGAAGACGATCTCGCGCATGACGGTCACGGTGTCGGTGCGGATCCTGATCTTCTACGTGATCTCGATCCTGCTGATCGTCGCGGTGGTGCCTTGGACTGACGTGATCCCGGGCATCTCGCCTTTTGCGACTGCGCTCCAGGTAATGGGCTATGGCCGGGCCGACGTGATCATGAATGCCGTGGTGCTGGTCGCGGTGCTGTCCTGCCTGAATTCCGGGCTCTACGTGACCTCGCGCGCGCTGTTCGGCCTGGCCAAGTACGGGGACGCCCCGCAATGGCTGGTGCAGGTGAATTCCCGCAAGGTTCCGGCCCGCGCGATCGTCGTGGCGAGCCTGTTCAGCTATGTGGCACTCGCGGCGGAACGGCTTTCGCCGCAGCACGTGTTCAGCTTCCTGCTGAACTCGTCGGGCGTGACGATGATGCTGCTGTACCTGATGCTGTCGGTGGCCCAGTTGCGCCTGCGGACCGGGTTCGAGGCCAACGCGCCCGAGCGGCTGCAGATCCGGATGTGGATGCACCCCTACGGCACCTGGTTCGCTATTCTTGGCCTGGTCTCGATAATGGTGTTCATGGGGCTCACGCCCGGCCTGGCGAGCCAGCTTTGGATGAGCCTGCTGGTGGCGGCCGGGTTCGCGGCGGCATTTGCCCTGAAGCGCATGACGGCGCCCGGCTGAGGTACCCTAGGCAGCAATGGCGACGCCGGCAGAAGTCTTCATCAGCTACTCGCGCGAGGACAAGGATCGCGTCCACGAGCTAGCGTCGCGGCTGCGCGCGGCCGGGGTGTCGGTGTGGATCGACCAGGGCGGGATCGATGGCGCGACCCTGTGGGGCGAGGAGATCGTCAACGCGCTCGACCAGGCGAAGGTGCTGCTGCTTGCGGTGAGTTCCGCGGCCGCCCGCTCCCACAACGTGGCGAAGGAAGTGGTGCTCGTCAGCGAGCGCAAGGGACACATACTGCCAGTCGATCTCGAGCCGACGGCGATTCCGGCCGGCCTCAAGTACGCGCTGGCCGGGATCCAGCACGTCGAGTATTTCCATGGCGACCCGGAAGCGAACCTGAAGACGATCCTGCGCTCGCTGGAGCGCGCTGGGGTCACGATTGCGCCGCCGCGCAAGCCGGTTTCGGCAGAGTCGGCAAGCAACGTCGCGGGTCTGTCGGCAGGTGCGCAGCTCGCCCCGGGAACCGATGGTCAGGCCGAGTCCGGTGCGCTGGCGGTGCTGCCGTTCGACAACATCAGCCCCGACCAGGAGACCGACTACTTCAGCGACGGCCTGACCGAGGAACTTATCGCGCGGCTCTCTCTGGTGAGCGAGATCGAGCTCGTGTCGCGCTGGGCGTCGATGCAGTACAAGGGCCGCGCGCAGGATATCCGCGGCATCGGCAATGAGCTCGGCGCGCGCTATATCGTCGGCGGCAGCGTGCGCCGGTTCCAGGAGTCGGTGCGCATCACGGTGCAGCTGGTGGACGTGGTGACGAATCGCCAGGTCTGGGGCGACACCTACAAGGGCAAGCTCGACGACATCTTCGACATCCAGGAGCAGGTCGCCAAGCAGATCGTCGAGGCCTTGAAGCTCAGGTTGAGCTTCTCGGAGAAAGTGTCGCTTACCAAGCGCCAGACCGTGAACGCGCAAGCCTACGACCTTTACCTGCGCGGCCAGGATTACCTGTATCGACTTACCAAGCGCAGTGTCGAGTACGCCATCCAGCTGTTCGAGAAGGCCATCGAACTCGATCCGCGCTACGCGGCCGCCTACGCGGCCTGCTCGAGCGCCTACGGTCAGATGTACCAGTGGTTCTCGCGCGCCGAGCAGCATCGCGACAAGGCGCAGGAACTCAGCTTCAAGGCCTTGATGTACGACAGCAACCTGCCCGAGGCCTACGCGGCGATGGGCCTGTCCTACTTCATCTGGGGCAAGTTCGACGAAGCCAGTGAGTCGAGCCGCAAGGCGATCGAACTCGATCCGGACGACTTCATCGCGTTCTGGACGCTGGGGCGCATTCACTTCACCAGTGGGGAGCTTGAGAAGGCACTCGTGCCGTTCCGTCGCGTCATCGCGCTGAAGCCCGGCTTCTATGCGGCCTACGCTGACCTGGCACAGACCTGCGCAGGACTCGGGCGCAAGGAGGAAGCCGATGAGGCCTCCCGCCAGTTGCTGGAACTGCTCCCGAACTACCTGCTGCAGAATCCGGACGACTCGCGAGCGCGGATGTATTACGCGATCACGCTCGCGGAAAAGGGGCTAAAGGAAGACGCCATCCGAGAGGGCAACCTGGCGCTGGAGCTGAGTCCCGGCGATCCGATGATGCTCTACAACTGCGCTTGTCTTTACTCACAACTGGGCGAAGTCGCGCGCGCGGTCGACACGCTGCGGCAGGCGATTGCCGGCGGCTACGAGAACTTCGGCTGGATGAAGTACGACCCGGACCTCGATGGTTTGCGGGACGATCCGGGGTTCATCGAGCTCACAGCGGAGCGCTAGAACCGGCGAGGCGACGCTTGCCGGACTGCCCGCAAGTTTACCCGCGGCAAGTGCCCGGGTTGAGTGTAGTGGCGCTCCCAGAGGGATTCGAACCCTCGTACCAGCCTTGAGAGGGCTGTGTCCTGGGCCTCTAGACGATGGGAGCGTGCCCGGAAAATGGCAGGCTGTCGGAGCCTGCGCGAGGGCGCGTATTATACGCAGCCGTTTTTGCCGGTCCAGCGGAAGCCGAATAATTGTTCCCCACAGAAATTCCAGTCACCCCCGGCCTCCCGTCGCCCGTCATCGTCCCGCGCGCCGACCATCCGATCTCGCGGGCCAATATCTCCCCGGGCGCCCTGAAGGTGCTCTATCGCCTGCGCGAGGGCGGCTACCAGGGCTTCCTGGTCGGCGGTGCCGTGCGCGACCTGCTGCTCGGCCTGAGCCCCAAGGATTTCGACATTGCGACGGACGCCCACCCTGAGCAGGTCCGCAAGCTGTTCCGCAACTGCCGGTTGATCGGGCGGCGCTTCCACCTGGCGCACGTGCGTTTCGGACCAGAGATCCTCGAGGTCGCAACCTTCCGCGCAGCCCACACCGAGATCGACGAAGACCACGGCGTGGACGAAGCGGAGCACCGGGTGCTCGATGCGCAGGGCCGCATCCTGCGCGACAACCTCTACGGCAACATCGAAGAAGACGTGTGGCGACGGGATTTCACCGCGAACGCGCTCTACTACAACATCGAGGACTACTCGATCTGGGACTACGTCGGCGGCGTGCCGGATGCGCGCTCACGCGTATTGCGAATGATCGGCGACCCGGAAACGCGCTACCGCGAGGATCCGGTGCGCATGCTTCGTGCGGCGCGTTTCGCCGCGAAGCTCGGCTTCACTTTGCATCCCGAGACCGAGGCGCCGCTTCACAAGCTCGCCTACCTGCTCGACGGCGTGCCGCCCGCGCGGCTGTTCGACGAAGCGATGAAGCTGCTGCTGGCCGGTTCGGCCGGCGCGTCTTGCAACCTGCTTGCGCGGATGGGCCTGCTGTCGCACCTGATGCCCGACGTGGTGCGCGCGGTGAACGACGCCCCGGACTCGCCGGGCGCGCGGCTCCTGCAACTCGGGCTCGCCAACACCGACGACCGCGTGCGCGAGGACAAGTCCGTCACGCCGACTTTCCTGTTCGCGGTGCTGCTGTGGCCCGCGATCCTGCGCGAGGCTGGCGCGCCGCACGGTCCGCTGCCGGATGATCCTGCTGTCCTCGGTCCGGCCTGCGACGCAGTGATCTCGCGCCAAGTGCGCCGCATCGCGGTACCGAAGCGATTCACGATGCCGATGCAGGACATCATCATGATGCAGCCGCGCTTCGAGCGCCGCGCGGGGCGGCGCGCCGCACGCTTCCTCGAGCATCCGCGCTTCCGTGCGGCCTACGATTTCCTGCTGCTGCGCGCGGCGTCCGGCGAGGTCGATCCCGAACTGGCCGCCTGGTGGACCCGCTTGCAGCAGATGGAACCTGCCGAGCGGATCACGGAGGTGGAGAGCCAGCCGCGTTCCGGCGATGCGGAACCGCGCTCGCGTTCCCGCCGGCGTCCACGTCGGCCCCGTCGTCCCGCCACCTGAGCGGCAGGGTGCGCAGGTGACCGAGACGCACTGGATTCCCGCCTACGTTGCGCTCGGCAGCAACCTGGACGACCCGAGTGCACAGATTGAGCGCGCATTCGAGGCGCTCGCGGCCGTGCGTGGCGCCCGGCTAGTACTGCGCTCGCCGCTCTACCGGTCGCCGCCATTCGGCCCGGTCGCGCAGCCGGACTTCGTCAACGCAGTGGCAGGCATGCTGACGACGATCGCTCCCAGGGAATTCCTCGCGGAACTGCAATCGATCGAGCAGCGGCTAGGTCGTGCGCGACCAGTCGTGCGCTGGGGACCGCGCCGCATCGACCTCGACCTGCTCGTGCACGGCACGGCGCGCATTGAGGAGCCGGGACTTACCGTGCCTCACCCGGGAATTGCAGGGCGCGCCTTCGTGCTGGCGCCGCTCGCCGAGATCGCGCCGGACCTCGACGTGCCGGGCCTGGGTCGGGTCAGGACGCTGTTGGCAAACGTGCCTTCGGCCGGCCTTGCGCGGATTGCCGCATGAATCAGCGACCGCAGAAGGCAGGGGATCCGGAGCAGGTGGTCAGCGTGCCGCATCGTTTCGTGGTGGTGGAGGGACCGATCGGCGTCGGCAAAACCAGCCTCGCGCGTCGCCTGGCGGCCAGCTTTGGCAGCGACCTGGTGCTGGAGCAGGGCGAGGAGAACCCGTTCCTCGAGCGCTTCTATCGCAACCCGAGGGCGGCGGCGTTCCAGACGCAGCTCTATTTCCTGTTCCAGCGCGCACGGCAGATGCAGGAACTGCGGCAGCAGGACATGTTCCAGCGCGTCCGGGTCGCGGATTACCTGCTCGAGAAAGATCGCCTGTTTGCGCGGCTCACGCTGGACGACGGGGAGTTTGAACTGTACCAGCAGGTCTACGCGCGCCTGGCGATCGACGCGCCGGTGCCGGACCTGGTCGTCTACCTGCAGGCGCCGGTCGACGTGCTGCTCGAGCGCATCGGACGCCGCGGTATCGCCTACGAGCAGGCGATCGAACGCCGATACCTGGAGCGGCTGGCGGAGTCGTATGCCCGGTTCTTCCTGCAGTACGACGCCTGCCCGGTGCTGACGGTGAATGCGGCTGAAATAGACCCGGTCGGCAGCGAGAGCGACTACACGAGCCTGCTGGCCGAGATCGCCCGCGCCCGCAAGGGCCGGCACTTCTTCAACCCCATGAAGAGCCTGCTGTAGTCTCCGGCGTTGATGTTTGGGGGCGGCTCGGTCATCCTTGCCGCCTCCTCGAGGCCGCCCCATGTACACACAACTTCAACTGCGCGGTTCGGCCCGCCCACCAGTGACCGTCTCGACTCTGCAGCAGATGAAGGCTGGCGAAGAGAAGATCGCCAGCATCACCTGCTACGACGCGAGCTTTGCCGCGCTGGTGGACGAGGCGGACGCCGACCTGGTGCTGGTGGGCGATTCGCTCGGCATGGTGATCCAGGGCCACGACACGACGGTCCCGGTAACGCTCGAAAATATCATCTACCACTGCCGCGCAGTGGCCATGGGCCTGTCACGGCCGTTCCTGATGGCCGACATGCCGTTCATGACCTACACCTCACGGGAGAAGGCGCTGGACAACGCCATGCGCCTGATGCAGGAGGGCGGTGCCAAGATGGTCAAGCTCGAGGGCGGTGCCGGCCAGGTGGGCATCGTCGAGTTCCTGGCGAGCCACGACATCGCGGTCTGCGCGCACCTCGGCCTCAGGCCGCAGTCGGTGCACAAGACCGGCGGCTTCAGGGTCCAGGGACGCGAAGAAGCGGTCGCCGACCAGATGCGCCGCGACGCGAAGGCACTGCAGGATGCAGGAGCCGACATCGTGCTGCTCGAGTGCATTCCGAACCAGCTCGGCAAGGAGATCACGGCGGAGCTGCACGTGCCCGTGATCGGCATCGGCGCGGGCCCCGACACCGATGGCCAGATCCTGGTGCTCTACGACGTGCTCGACATCACGCCGGGCCGCAAGCCGCGGTTCGTGCAGAACTTCATGGTCGGCCACGACAGCCCGCTCGAGGGCCTGAAGGCGTACGTGCAGGCGGTCAAGTCGCGCGCCTACCCGGCCGCCGAGCACTGCTTCTAGCAGCCGACGCGATGCGGATAATCACGCGCATTGCAGACCTGCGCGACCTGGTGCTCGAGTGGCGCCTGGCACGCGAGAGCATTGCGTTCGTGCCGACCATGGGCAACCTGCATGCGGGTCACGCGAGCCTGGTGGGCGCGGCGCATACGCACGCGCGCCGCGTGGTCGCCAGCGTGTTCGTCAATCCGCTGCAGTTCGGGCCGAACGAGGACTTCAATGCCTACCCGCGCACGCCCGACGCGGATGTCGCGCTGCTGTCGGAACTCGGCGCCGACGTGCTGTTCCTGCCCACCGTCGAGGAAATGTACCCGAAGGGCTCGGCAGGCAGCACCTTCGTGGACGTGCCCGATCTCTCGAACATCCTCTGCGGAGCTTTCCGGCCCGGGCATTTCCAGGGCGTGGCCACGGTGGTGGTCAAGCTGCTGAACCTGGTGCAGCCCGACGTGGCGATTTTCGGCGAGAAGGACTACCAGCAGCTCACGGTGATTCGTACTTCGGTCGAGGACCTTTGCCTGCCGGTCAGGATTGTCGGCGCGCCCACGGTGCGCGCAGAAGACGGTCTCGCGCTCAGTTCGCGCAACCGCTACCTGACGCCGGAGGAGCGGGTTCGCGCGCCGCAACTCTACCGCGCGCTCGACCGCGCGCGCCGGCGACTCGAATCGGGTGAGACCGACATCGCTGGCATCGAGCGCGACGGCATGGAGGCGCTGCGCGCGGCTGGATTTCGCCCGGATTACTTCGAAGTGCGCATGGCTCGCAGGCTCGGGCATCCGCAGGGCCGCAACGTGGACGTGGTCGTGCTTGCGGCGGCGCGCATGAGCCGCGCGCGGCTGATCGACAACCTGCAGTGCCGGGCCACCGGCGACCTTGGCAACCAGGCCGGCAACCGGTCGGCGCCCAGCCGGTAACCGGCGCAAATTAACTTAACTAGCTGGCGGCGCTTCCGAGCGCCCAGGCCACCGCTTCCCGGACCGTCTCGCTTTCGTGTTCGCGCCGTCGTTCGAGCGCGGCTATCACATCGGGCGTGCGCGGCGTGTTGCCGAGTGCGATGGCGATGTTGCGCAGCCAGCGCTGGTGGCCGATGCGACGGATCGCGCTGCCCGCCAGTCGTTCGTCGAACTGGGCTTCCGTCCAGTCGAACAGTGCGGTGAGCCGCGCTGCGTCCAGTCCGTTGCGAGGCTGGAAGCTGGGTTCCGTGCTGGTCTTCGCGTAGCGATTCCACGGGCAGACGAGCTGGCAGTCGTCACAGCCGTAGATTCGATTTCCGATCGCCTTGCGAAATTCCTCGGGGATCGGACCCTGGTGCTCGATCGTCAGGTACGAGATGCAGCGCCGCGCGTCGAGTCGGTAGGGCCCCACGATCGCCTGCGTCGGGCAGACGTCGATGCAGGCCGTGCAGCTGCCGCAATGGCTGGTCACGGGCTCGTCGAGCGGCAAGGGCAGGTCGGTGAACACCTCGCCGAGGAAGAACCAGGAACCATCCTGCCGGTCGAGCAGGTTGGTGTGCTTGCCGATCCAGCCAAGGCCCGCGTTGCGGGCGAGCGCCTTTTCCAGCACCGGTGCGCTGTCGGTGAATGCGCGATAGCCCGAGGCGCCCGCCGCCGCGGCGAGCCTGTCTGCAAGCCGCGCGAGCCGGTTGCGAACCAGCTTGTGGTAGTCGCGGCCCAGCGCATAGCGCGACACGTAGCCCATTGTCGGCTCGCCAAGCACCGTCGTGGCGTCCGCGGATGCGGGCCAGTAGTCCATGCGTGCCGAAATCACTCGTACCGTGCCGGGCACGATCTCCGCGGGCCGCGCGCGGCGTGTTCCGTGGCGCGCCATGTACTCCATTCCGCCGTTATGCCCGGCTTCCAGCCAGGCCAGCAGGCGCTGTTCGTCCTCGGGCAATTCGACCGCCGCGATGCCGACTTTCTGGAATCCGAGTTCGCGGCCCCAGGCCTTGACCTGGGCGGCGAGCGCAGCGGGATCGAAGTTCAATTGGCCTCGTGCAACCGGTGCGGGTGACGCGGCCAGTATAATGCCCGCCATGCACTCGCTCGCAGGCGCCATCTACTCAGCCTCGCAGGTGCGCGACCTAGATCGTCGCGCCATCGGCGGGTGCGGCATCGAGGGCTACCAGTTGATGTGCCGTGCGGGAGGGGCGACGCTCGATGCGCTCTGCGCGCTGTGGCCGGCAGCGAGGGCCATCACCGTGCTGTGCGGGCCGGGAAACAATGGCGGCGACGGCTACGTCGTCGCGCGCCTCGCGCGCGCGCGCGGACTCGGTACGGCGGTCGCCACGCTCGGCGACCCGCGGGCGCTCTCGGGAGACGCGCGTCGTGCGTACGACGACTACGTGGCCGACGGCGGCTGCTGCGATCGCTGGTCTCCGTCAGTGCTCGAGGCCGACGTCATCGTGGACGCGCTCTTCGGTACGGGCCTCGCACGCGCGGTGGGCGGCGACGCCGCGGAGATGATCGCCGCCATCAACGCGTCCGGGCGACCCGTCGTATCCGTCGACATACCGTCCGGCCTGCACGCCGACAGCGGTGCGGTGCTGGGTATTGCGGTTCGCGCGGAAATCACGGTGACCTTCATCGGCCGGAAGCAGGGCTTGTATGTCGGTAACGGCCTCGATCACGCGGGTCGAGTGATTGTGGACGACCTCGGCGTGCCCGCCGAGTGCTACGACGGGACGATTCCCGTTGCGCGACTGATTGGCGAGGACGCGGTGCTGCGGGCATTGCCGCGTCGGGCGCGTACCTCGAACAAGGGCAGTCACGGGCACGTGCTGGTCATCGGTGGCGGACTCGGCATGCCAGGCGCGGCGAGGCTTGCGGGCGAGGCTGCGCTGCGCGCGGGAGCCGGCCTGGTTACGCTGGCCGTTCACCCCGGCAATTCCTCGATCGCGACCGCCCGGCCCGAACTCATGTGCGTCGGCGCGTCGTCTGTGGCCGACCTCGAGCCTTGTCTCAGGAGGGCGACGGTCATAGCGGCAGGGCCTGGGCTGGGAAAGGGCGCCTGGGCCGAGGAACTCATCGAGGCGGCAGTCGGCAGCGGCCTGCCGCTGGTGATGGACGCCGATGCGCTCAACTGGCTCGCCGCCCATCCGCGCTCATGCGATCACTGGGTCCTTACACCTCACCCTGGTGAGGCCGCGCGCCTGCTCGGCACCACGCCGGCCGCGGTACAGGCCGATCGCCTGTGTTCCGCGCGTGAGCTGCAGGCCAGGTACGGCGGCGTTGCGGTGCTGAAGGGCGCGGGCACCATCGTGTACCCGCCCGGCGGACCCGCCTTCGTGTGCGACCGAGGCAACCCGGGCATGGCCGCGGGCGGCATGGGTGACGTCCTCACCGGAGTGGTTGCCGGTATCGTCGCGCAGTGCGGCGATCTCGCGCTCGCAGCACAGGCGGGCGTCTTTGCGCATGCGCAGGCGGGGGATCTCGCCTCGCGGGCGGGCGAGCGGGGCATGCTCGCGAGCGATGTGCTTCGGCAGGTCCGCGCTTGCGTGAATCCGGCGTGCGATTGACAGCCTCAGATGCGGTGGAGACACGCGAACTGGGCGCCCGGCTCGCGAAAGCGCTGCTGGGCGCCGACGAGCCCGGCGCGCTGGTCATTGGATTGACCGGCGATCTCGGCGCCGGCAAGACGACGCTGGTCGGCGGCCTGCTGGCGGCCCTCGGGCACGATGGCGCGGCGCGCAGCCCGACCTACACGTTGATCGAGCCCTACCGGCTGGCGGGCCGTGACGTGAATCACTGCGACCTGTACCGGCTGCGCCACCCGTCCGAGCTGGACGATCTCGGCCTCCGCGACCTCGCGACGCCGCGGAGCCTGCTTCTCGTCGAGTGGCCGGAGCGGGCCGAGGGTCGGCTCGGCGTCCCCGACTTGTCGCTCAACCTCGCCTATCTCGATGACGGCAGGACGGTGGAAATCACGGCCGCCAGTGAGGCCGGGTGGCGCGTACTCACTCGGCTTGTCTAGACGTAACCTGATAAACGTCGCGTATCTTCATAATTTAATTGAAATAATATCGTCGACGGCGTAGATTCCGCGGCATGATTTCGCGCCCGGCCCAGTTCACACGGAATCTGATGGCATCGGCCGCGCTGCTGGCGGCGCTGGCGGCAGCGGCCGCGACACCCACACGAGTCAACGATGTCCGCCTCTGGTCCGGCCCCGAGGGCACGCGGCTGGTGCTGGATCTATCGGGTCCCGCGAAATACGAGGTGTTCGCGGTCGAGAATCCGGACCGCATCGTGATCGACCTCGATAATGCCGAACTGGCGTCGCCCGGCGTCCTGCCGACGGGGCAGGGCCCGGTGAAGAGTGTGCGCTCCGGGCCGCAAGCCGAGCATGGATTGCGCGTGGTGCTCGACCTGGACCACGCGCGCGACATGCGCAGTTTCATGGTCGGTCCGGAGGGCAGCGCCGGCCATCGACTGGTCGTGGAACTGCCGTCGTCCACGGCGCCGGCCGCGAGTACCGTGTCCGCTTCTGCTGCGGCCGGCCTGGCCGCTGCCACGCCCGAGGCCGCGAGCCCCGTCAAGCGCCTGGCCGTCGCCAGCGTGAACGGCCGGGACCTCGTCATCGCGGTGGACGCGGGCCACGGCGGGCAGGACCCCGGCGCACTCGGCCGTGGCGGCACGCGGGAAAAGGACGTCACGCTCGCGATCGCGCGGCGTCTTGCCGCGGCGATCGACGCGGAACCCGGCATGCGTGCCGTACTGATTCGCGATGGCGACTATTTCATTACCCTCGGCGGCCGCACGCGCAAGGCGCGCCAGCTCGGCGCGGACATGTTCGTTTCGGTGCACGCGGATTCCGTTCGCAAGGGCGACGTCAGCGGGTCGTCGGTGTACGTGCTTTCGCTGCGCGGCGCGTCCGACGAAGCCGCGCGCTGGCTGGCCGAGAGCGAGAACGCTGCCGACCTCAAGGGCGGCGTGTCGCTGGATGACAAGGACGACCTGCTCGCGTCGGTACTGCTCGACGTTACGCAGAAAGAATCGGTGAGCAGCAGCGTCGACGCAGCCGACAGCGTGCTCGCCTCGCTGCGCCGCATCGGCACCGTGCACCGCCCGCGCGTGCAGCACGCCGGGTTCGTGGTGCTCAAGTCGCCGGACATTCCGTCCATGCTGGTGGAGACGGCTTTCATTTCCAATGCGGCCGACGAGCGCAGGTTGCGCGATGCCGACCAGCAGCAGCGCCTGGCCGAGGCCATTCGCGATGGCGTGAAGAATTACTTTTACGACCGACCGCCGCCCGGCACCAAGGTCGCGGCGCTCTCGGCCGCACGGCGCGCCGGCGGCAGCGGCACGGCGCAGACTCTCGCGGAGCGCTGAACAAGGCACGGTCGGTCGGTCGCCACGGCGCGCCATTTGCTATCCTCGCCGCCCCTGCGCGAGGCCTCCAGCGACCATGACCATCCGGGTCCTTCCCGAGCAATTGATCCACCAGATCGCCGCGGGCGAGGTCGTCGAGCGCCCGGCGTCCGTGATCAAGGAACTGGTCGAAAACAGCCTCGATGCGGGAGCACGCTCGATCGAGATCGAGGTCGAGGGCGGCGGCGCGGAACTGTGCAGGGTGCGCGACGACGGTGTCGGCATCGCAACAGACGAGCTTGCGCTGGCGCTTGCCCGCCACGCGACCAGCAAGATCGGCCGCATCGAGGACCTCGAGTCGGTTCGCACGCTCGGCTTCCGCGGCGAGGCGCTGCCCAGCATCGCATCGGTGTCGCGAACCACGGTCGTCTCGCGAACCGCGGACGCGCCTGTCGCAATGGCGGTGACCGTCGTGGACGGGGAGATCCGCGGCCCGTCGCCGCAGGCACACCCGCCGGGCACCACCGTCGAGGTACGGGACCTGTTCTTCAATGTGCCGGCACGCCGCAAGTTCCTGCGCACCGAGCGTACCGAACTCAACCAGGTCGAGCGATTGGTGGAGCGGCTCGCGCTCAGCCGGTTCGACGTCGGATTCCGGCTTGCTTCGGCCCGTCGCAGGCTGGCCGACCATGCTCCGGCACGCACGGAGCGTGCCGAGGATGCCCGCGTTGCCGCCGTGCTCGGTGAGGAATTCATCGCGCATGCGCTGAAGCTCGACCACGAAGGCGCGGGCATGCGCCTCAAGGGCTGGTTCTGCATGCCGACCTATGCCCGAAGCCAGGCGGATCAGCAGTATTTCTTCCTGAATGGCCGACCATTGCGGGACAAGCTGCTGGCCAGCGCCGTGCGGCTTGCGTACCGCGACGTGCTCTACCACGGTCGGCAGCCCGCCTATGTGCTGTACCTCGAGATGGACCCGGCGCGGGTGGACGTGAACGCGCATCCGCAGAAGCTCGAGGTCAGGTTCCGCGAGCCCAGGCTGATTCACGACTTCCTGTTTCGCACCATCGAGCGGGCACTGGCGGAGAACCGGCCCGAGCAGGACGCCGCCGGCGCGATACCGGCAGCACGATTTTCAATTGCTTCGCGCAGCGGCATCGACGGCCCGCAGACCTCGGCGCTCGACCTGTACGCAGCCCTGGGCGATGGCGTGCGCGAGCATGGCACGGGAGTGGATGCAGGTGGCGCCGAGGCGCGTATCCAGGCGCCGCCGGTGGGCCGCGACACGGCTTCGTGGGTTGAAAGTGCAGGTTCGGCCTCGGGCATCGATCCAGCAGTCGGGCACCCGCTCGGCTACGCGATTGCGCAACTGCACGGTGTCTACATCCTGGCCCAGGCGCAAGGCGGGCTGGTGCTGGTGGACATGCACGCGGCGCACGAGCGTACAACCTATGAGCGGCTCAAGGCCTCGCTCGAATCGCGGCGTGTCGCCGCGCAGCCGCTGCTGGTGCCTGTGGCGGTCAACGTGTCGGTGGCCGAGGCGGAGGAGGCGGAGGCTCACCTTGCGCTGTTCGATGAGCTGGGCATCGAGCTCTCGAGGTCGGGCCCTGCGCAGATCATCATCCGCTCGATGCCGGCGCTGCTCGTATCGGCCGACCCTGCCACGCTTGCGCGAGACATGCTGGCCGACCTTCGCGAGCAGGGCGGCGGCGGCGCGCGACAGGCGCTCGAGCGCGCGCTCGGCACCATGGCCTGCCACCAGGCGGTGAGGGCGAATCGGCGGCTGTCGGTGCCCGAAATGAATGCGCTGCTGCGCGAGATGGAAACGACGCTGCGCGCGGACCAGTGCGTGCACGGCCGTCCAACGTGGTCGTTCGTCTCGATGGACGAGCTCGACCGGCTTTTCCTGCGCGGGCGATGACTGCGGCGCGCGGGCAGATCGCCGATGCGGTCCTGTTGATGGGGCCGACTTGCAGTGGCAAGTCGGCGCTCGCGCTCAAGCTTGCCGAACGATTCCCGGTCGAAATCGTCAGCGTCGACTCGGCGCAGGTGTACCGGGGCATGAACGTGGGCACGGCCAAGCCATCGAGCGAGGTGCTCGCGGCCGTACCGCATCACCTGGTGGACGTCTGCGACCCGACCGAGAGCTACTCGGCCGGCCGCTTCTGCAGGGACGCGCTGCAGCTGGTCGCGGAAATCCGCGCGCGCGGTCGCGTTCCGCTGCTGGTCGGCGGCACGATGCTCTACTTCCGCGCATTGACCCGCGGCATCGCGCCGCTGCCCGAGGCGAATGCCGGGATGCGCGCCCGCATCGACGCGCAGGCGTGCGAACTGGGATGGCCTGCGCTGCACGCGCTGCTCGCGGCGCGTGACCCTGAGGCCGCGGCGCGAATCCGTCCCGCCGATGGCCAGCGCATCCAGCGTGCACTCGAAGTGATTGAACTCACTGGCCGGCGTCTCTCGGACCTGCAGAAGCTCGCCGAGCCGGCGCCGCTGTCATTGGCGGCCTTCGTGCTGCTGCCGGTCGGCCGGGAGGAACTCTACCGGCGCATCGACCTGCGCTTCCTGGAGATGATGCAGCAGGGCTTCCTGGAGGAGGTCAGGTCGCTCCGGGCTCGCGGCGACCTGCACGCGGACCTGCCAAGCCTGCGGTCCGTCGGTTACCGGCAGCTGTGGGGTCACCTCGCCGGCGAGTCTGACCTCGACACCGCGGTTGCAGCCGGCCAGCGGGCCACCCGCAACCTCGCAAAGCGGCAACTGACCTGGGTAAATGCCGACCCCTCGGTACGCTGGTTGAGGGGCCTTGAAGATCAGGAACTTGCACCCATATCCGGGGCAGTGGCATCAGCCGCGGCCGGCTGAATCGCCGTTGTCGTGTGGTAGCATTGAACTCGATTTCTGCGCGCAGGGGCGTCGTGCCTGACGGTCGACTCAAGGAAGACTCCGCGGCAGGATCGAGAAGACTAAACAATACGGAGACGAGATCATGGCCAAGGGCCAGTCCCTGCAGGACCCCTTCCTGAACGCTCTGAGAAAAGAGCGCATCCCGGTGTCGATCTACCTGGTCAACGGCATCAAGCTGCAGGGCCAGGTCGAGTCCTTCGACCAGTTCGTCATCCTGCTCCGCAACAGCGTGAGCCAGATGGTCTACAAACATGCGATTTCGACGATCGTTCCGGCACGCAATGTCCGCCTGCCGATCGGCGACGACGATCTGCCGCCCGAGGACGCGCCGGCTGAATGAGCCGACGCCCCGACGCGCGGAGACAGGACCCATTGTTCGACAGGCCCGGTAGCGGCGAACGCGCGATTCTTGTCTGCGTCGGCATCGGCCATGCGCCGGATCCGGACCGCGTGGAAGAGTTCGGCGCGCTCGCGCGTTCGGCCGGTGCACAGGTGCTCGAAGTGCTCACGGTCAAGCGCAGGTCGCCGGAGCCGCGGTTTTTGCTGGGCACCGGAAAGGTCGAGGAACTGCGCCAGCGGCTGGTCGCGCTCGGGGCCGACCTGGTGGTCGTGGACCACGCACTCACGCCGGGCCAGGAGCGCAATCTCGAGAAAGAACTCAATTGCCGTGTGCTGGATCGCAGCGGCCTGATCCTGGACATCTTCGCGCAGCGCGCGCGCACCTTCGAAGGCAAGCTGCAGGTCGAGCTTGCGCAACTCGAACACGTATCGACCCGCCTGGTGCGCGGCTGGACCCACCTCGAGCGGCAGAAGGGCGGCATCGGGCTGCGCGGGCCGGGCGAGACGCAGCTGGAGACCGACCGGCGGTTGATCGGCCGCCGCATAAAGGCGCTGAACGACCGGCTCGACAAGGTGCTGGTGCAGCGCGAGACGACCCGGCAGGAGCGCAAGCGCAGCTCGGTTCCGACCGTGGCGCTCGTGGGTTACACGAACGCCGGCAAGTCCACGCTTTTCAACCGCCTCACCTCGGCGAGTGCCTACACGGCGGACCAGCTGTTCGCGACACTGGACCCGACCGTGAGGCGGCTGCGCCTGGCGCCCGGGCTCGAGGTGGCGCTGGCCGACACCGTCGGGTTCGTGCGCGACCTGCCGCATGAGCTGGTCGCGGCGTTTCGCTCGACGCTGCAGGAAGCGCGCGAAGCAGACCTGTTGCTTCACGTGATCGACGCCGCCGACCCCGAGCGGGCGGACCGTATCCTGCAGGTGAACGAGGTGCTCGAGTCGATCGGCGCGCAGTCGCTGCCGCAGGTCGCCGTGTACAACAAGATTGACCGTTCGGGCGAAAGCCCGCACGTCGAGTTCGACGCACAAGGGCGGGTAGACCGAGTCTGGCTGTCGGCCCATACTGGCTCGGGCCTCGAGCTGCTCAGGGATGCACTGCACAGGCAGCTCGGGGCCGACCTGCACCACTGCATGCTGGTCCTGCCCGTACAGGCTGGACGGGCCCGGGCGCAGCTGTTCGAGGCAGGCGCCGTTCTGGCCGAGCGGTTGCTCGGGGACGGTAGTGTCGAACTGGAAGTAAATCTTCGGCATCGCGACGTGGCACGGATCTGCCGGGAGGCAGGCATAACATTGCCGGCAGCGATCGAGCCTTGTGCGAGCGTTGAGCCGTTCCTACAATCCCCGGGTCGCGCCGCCGCGGACACCGCTGCATCGGCGGTGTCGAGTAGTCCGGACGTCCCCCTCATAGACCGACCGCAAGCAATCGGGAGTAACTGAGTCCCATGGCCTGGAACGACCCGGGCAGGAACCGCAATCCCTGGGGCAATCGCCCCGAAAAGGGAGCCGCCGACCTAGACGAGGCGCTGCGCAACCTGCAGAAGAAGATCGCCGGAATGTTCGGCGGTGGTGCTGGTGACGGATCTGGCGGATCAGGCGGATCAGGCGGGTCCGGTGGATCCGGTTCTGCTGTCATGCGCGGCTTCGGCTTCGGCACCGTGCTGGCGGTGCTGCTGCTCGTCTGGCTCGCAACGGGCCTGTACAAGGTGGATGCCGCTGAGCGCGCGGTCGTGACCCGTTTCGGCAGGTTCGTCGAGAGTACCGAGCCCGGGTTGCGCTGGCACATGCCCTGGCCGATCGAGACACGGCAGATCGTCAACGTCCAGTCGGTCGAGGGTTTCACCGACCAGACCCGGATGCTGACCTCCGACGAGAACCTCGTGGACATCAACATCGCCGTGCAATACCGGAGGGCCGAGCCCGTCGCCTTCGCCTTCAACGTACGCGACCCCGAGCAGACCCTTGCCGAGGTGAGTGAGAGCGCGATTCGCGAGGTCGTGGGTCATAGCAAACTGGACTTCGTGCTGGAGGCCGGGCGCCAGGAGATCACGGCCAAGACCAAGGAACTCATTCAGCGCACGCTGGACGCGTACAAGACCGGCATCGAGGTCACCACGGTCAACCTGCAGGGCGTCAGCGTGCCCGAGCAGGTGCAGCCGTCGCAGCGCGATGCGATCAAGGCACGCGAGGACAGGGAACGGCTCGCGCTCGAGGCCCAGGCATATTCAAACGACATCCTGCCGAAGGCAAAAGGCTCGGCCGCGCGCCAGACGGAGGACGCGCTGGCCTACAAGGCAAGGATCGTCGCGGACGCCGAGGGTGAGGCGTCGCGCTTCGACCAGCTCGCACGAGCCTACGAGCGCTCGCCCGCCGTGACGCGGCAGCGCCTGTACTTGGAGACCATGGAAGAGGTGCTGGGCAACAACAACAAGATACTTGTCGACACCAAGGGCACCGGCAACATGATCTACCTTCCGCTCGACAAACTGCTCGAGCGCCGGGTCCCGATGCAGACGCTGGACCAGCAGCGCCAGACGCCGGCGACGGCGCCCGTGGCGCCGGCGGACGTACCGGTGACAACGGTTGAGACACGCCGCGACCGGGGGACACGCTGATGGGAAGTCGCAACTACATCGCGGCCATCCTGCTCGGTTTCGCCGTGCTGGTACTTTCGATGGCCGCTTTCACCGTGAACGAGACCGATCTCGCCATCAAGTTCCGCTTCGGCGAGATCGTGCGCGCGGACTACGCGCCCGGCCTGCACTTCATGACGCCGCTGGTGAACAACGTGCGCAAGTTCGACAGGCGCGTGCTCACCGAGGACTACCCGGCGGAGAGCTTCCTCACCAGCGAAGGCAAGATCCTGCGCATCGACTTCTTCGTGAAGTGGCGCATCACCGACGTTTCGCGCTACTACACCTCGACGGCGGGCGGCAGCGAGGAGGTTGCGGCGCGGCGTCTCGGTGAAATCGTCAAGGACGGCCTGAAGGGCGTCATCGCGCGTCGCACCATCCAGCAGGTAGTCGCCGCCGAGCGCAGCGAGTTCCTCGGCGAGGTGCTCAAGATCGCGGGCGCCAACGTCGGTGGCCTCGGCATGACCATGATCGACGTCCGCGTGAAGAGCATCGGGCTTCCGGAGGAAGTGAGCGAGTCGGTGTTCAATCGAATGAGCCAGGACTTTGCGCGCCAGGCCGCGCAGCTGCGCGCTGAGGGTTCGGCGATCTCCGAGCAGACGCGCGCCGAGGCCGATCGCCAGCGCACCGAGATCCTCGCGAATGCCTATCGCGATGCCGAAAAAGTGAAGGGTGCGGGCGACGCCGCCGCCGCCGACATCTATTCGCAGGCCTTCGGGCGCAGCCCGCAGTTCTATTCATTCTTTCGATCGCTGCAGGCGTACCGCAAGACGTTCTCCGGCAAGCAGGGCGACGTGCTGGTGCTGAGCCCCGAGGGCGAGTTCTTCAACTACTTCAAGGAGTCCGGCCGCTGACGGCGGCCAGTTGACGCGCCGTGCAGTGGAGCGATCTCTGGGCGGCGTGCGCCCTGTACCTCGTGCTGGAGGGGCTGATGCCCTTCCTGAATCCTGGCGGCATGAAGGGCCTGCTTGGCCGGCTCGCGGAACTCCCGGAGGCGGTGCTGCGCGTCGCCGGGCTCGCCAGCATGATAGTGGGCGCGGTGCTTCTCTATCTCGTGCGCGGCGGCAGCGCCTGAACCAACCTCGGATGCGCAAGACATGGCAAGGAACCTGGTAGTCATCGGCGCCCAGTGGGGCGACGAGGGCAAGGGCAAGATCGTCGACCTTCTCACGGAACGCGCCGCGGCGGTGGTTCGCTTCCAGGGTGGGCACAATGCCGGACACACTCTGGTGATCGGCGGCCAGAAGACGATTCTCTCACTGATCCCCTCCGGCATCCTGCATCCGGGTGTGCACTGCCTGATCGGCAACGGCGTCGTGCTGTCACTCGAGGCGCTGCTCCGGGAGGCGGATGCGCTGGTGCAGAAGGGCGTGCCGGTCTATGACCGCCTGCGCGTGAGCCCCAACTGCCCGTTGATCCTGCCGACGCACGTTGCGATCGACCGGGCGCGCGAGCGCGCGAGCGGCGCCAACGCGATCGGCACGACCGGTCGCGGCATCGGGCCGGCGTACGAGGACAAGGTCGCGCGTCGCGCGGTCCGGGTCGCAGACCTCTTCCAGCGCGACCGTCTCGCGGCGCGGCTGGGCGAGGCGATGGACTTCCACAATTTCGTGCTGAGCCGTTATTTCAGCGCCGAACCCATCGAGTTCGAGCGCGTGCTCGAGGACCTCGTCGCGCAGGCCGAACGAGTCCGGCCGCTGGTGGAGGACATCAGCGAGCGCCTGCACCAGGAAATGCAACGCGGCGGCAACCTGCTGTTCGAAGGCGCGCAGGGCGCACTGCTCGACATCGACGTCGGCACGTATCCGTTCGTCACGTCGTCGAACACGATCGCCGGGGCTGCTGCGGTCGGCACTGGCCTCGGTCCACGCGACATCCACGCGGTGCTCGGTATCGTGAAGGCGTACGCCACGCGCGTCGGTGCGGGTCCGTTCCCGACCGAGCTGTTCGATGGGACCGGGGAGCACCTCTCGCGGGTCGGCCACGAGTTCGGCGCGGTCACCGGCCGCCCGCGTCGCTGCGGCTGGTTCGACGCGGTCGCGCTGCGACGCGCGGTACTTCACAACAGCCTGTCGAGCCTGGGCGTCACCAAGCTCGACGTGCTGGATGGCCTCGACACGCTGCGCATAGCGACCGGCTACCGGATCGACGGCGAGCTGCGCGAGCGCCCGCCGCTGCTTACGCATCGCTACTCGGAATGCGAGCCCGTGTACGAGACGCTGCCTGGCTGGTCCGAGCGCACCGTCGGCATCACCGAGTTCGACAAGCTGCCTGAGAACGCGAAGAAATACCTGGCGCGCATCGAGCAACTCGCCGGCGTGCCGATCGACATCGTCTCGACCGGCCCGGACCGTGACGAGACGATCGTGCTTCGGCATCCCTTCGAATAGTCACCGCGGAAAGACCGTGATGAATCACTACGTATCCCCGTGGATGGACGACGAACTGCAGATGCTGCGCGAAGCGATTTCGCGCTATGTCGAGAGCGAGATGCTGCCGAAGGAGCCGAAGTGGCGCGCCCAGCACCACGTCGATCGCGAGGCATGGCGCGCGGCTGGAAACGCGGGGTTCCTGCTGCTGGACGTGCCGACGGAATACGGCGGCGGTGGCGGGGACTTCCGCCACGAGGCGCTGCTGTACGAAGAGCTGAACCGCCGCGGCATCTCCGGCTTCGGCCAGGGCGTGCACAGCATCGCGGCCCACTACGTGCTCAACTACGGCAGCGAGCAGCAGAAGCAGCGCTGGCTGCCGCGCATGGCTCGCGGCGAGCTGATCGGCGCGATCGCCATGACGGAGCCGGGCGCGGGTTCTGACCTCAAGGGCATTCGCACCAAGGCGGTGCGAGACGGCGATCACTACGTCGTCGACGGCTCGAAGATCTTCATCACCAACGGCTCGATCGCGACGATGCTGATGCTGGTGGTGCGCACCGACGCATCCGACAGGAGCCGCGGGCTGTCGATCTTGATGGTCGAGACCGAGAACCTCGCCGGATACCGGGTCGGGCGCGTGCTCGACAAGATGGGGTTGACCGCGCAGGACACCTCGGAACTGTTCTTCGAGGGCGTGCGCGTGCCGGCGGACTGCCTGCTCGGCGGCGCGGAAGGCAAGGGCCTGCACCAGTTGATGGGCGACCTGCCCTACGAGCGACTCACGATCGCGATCGGCGGGGTGGCGGCCATGGAGGGCGCGGTGGCGGAGACCGTGCGCTACGTGAACGAGCGCAAGGCCTTCGGCCAGTCGATCGCGTCATTCCAGAACACGCGCTTCAGGCTCGCGGAGATCGTGACCAAGACGCGCGTCGCCCGCACGTTCGTGGACAGCTGCATTTCGCAGCTCGTGGCCGGCAGTCTCGATACAGAGACTGCCGCGATGGCCAAGTGGTGGATCACCGACACCCAGCAGGAAGTCATCGACGAGTGCGTGCAGCTGCACGGCGGCTACGGTTACATGACCGAGTACCTGGTGTGCCGGATGTTCGCCGATTCGCGCGTGCAGCGGATCTACGGCGGCACGAACGAGATCATGAAGGAACTGATCTCGAGGTCGATCTGACGCGGCAAATGCCCCGGCCAGCCGGTGGCGACCGGTTCGCCATGCGAGTCAAAAAGCAAAAGGAAACAGACAGTTGCGCCGCGCGGTGCTACAGTCGTCGCTGCGCCGCGAGTGGTGCCCAGGAGAGGACTCGAACCTCCACGGTGTTACCCGCTAGTACCTGAAACTAGTGCGTCTACCAATTCCGCCACCTGGGCTTCGGTTGCGGCTCGGCCCCGGGGCCGGCTGGAAGGTGGCGCAATTTACTGGCGACCCCGGGCACTGTCAACGAATACCGGCGGCGCAAGACCGCTTTTCCGGATACAGATGCAAAGAAAACGAAACCGACGCTCCAGCCAGCCGCCGCAAGGCGCAGCCCGTTCGCGGCCGCCGGCCCGCAAGACGATGCCGCGAGAGGCCGGCGTCCTGGAGTGCCTGCGCCGCGCAGGTCGTCCACTACGCCTCGAAGAAGTCGTCGAGGCGCTGGGCCCCGTGGCGGGTGCGGACGCCGAGGCACAACTCATCGCGTTGGTGAAGCGCGGCGACGCCGTGCAGAACCGTCGCGGGCAGTACTGCCTGCGCGAACAGATGCCGGGCCTCGTCGTCGGTACCATCCAGGCGCAGCGAAACGGCGACGGCTGGTTGCTGCCCGACGACGCCTCGGCTGCCATCTACCTGCCGTCACAGCAGATGCGGGAGGTGTTCCACGGTGACCGCGCGGCCGCGCGCATCGAGGGCCCGCATTTCAAGGGCAAGCAGCAGGGCGCGATCGTCGAGGTACTGGAGCGGCGCACGCGCGAGGTCGTGGGCCGGTTGCACGTCGAGTCGGGAGTCGCCTACCTGACCCCCGACAATCCGCGCGTCACGCATCGCGTACTGGTGCCGCAGGCGCAGCTTGGCGGGGCCGAGTCGGGACAGATCGTCATCGTCGAGATCACGCAGCAGCCCGGCCGGAATGCGCAGCCAGTCGGCCGCGTGACCCGTCTGCTCGGCGTCCACGGCGCCCCGGGCATGGAGACCGAGATTGCGATCCACTCGCACGGCCTGCCGGACGCATTCCCGGCAGAGGTCCTCGCCGAGGCCCGCGCGTACGGCGCGCGGATTCCCGAAGCGGCGATCGCCGGGCGCGAGGACCTGCGCGGGATCGAACTCGTCACCATCGACGGAGAGGATGCGCGCGACTACGACGATGCCGTGTTCTGCGAGCAGACGCGCGGCGGATGGAGGGTGATCGTGGCGATCGCCGACGTCGGCCATTACGTGAGGCCCGGCAGCGCACTCGACGTGGAGGCGCGCGAGCGCGGCACGTCGGTGTACTTCCCGAATCGCGTATTGCCGATGCTTCCGGAGGAGCTTTCCAACGGCCTGTGCTCGCTGGTCCCGGACCAGGACCGGCTGTGCCTGTGCTGTGAGCTGCGCGTCGGTGACGACGGCCGCATCACGCGCTCGCGATTCTTCGAGGGCGTGATGCGATCCGCCGCCCGGCTCACCTATCGTGACGTCGGCGAGTTCCTGGAGCGACCCGAGGCAAGGCATGCGCCGAGGCTCGAGCAGTTGCGCGAGCGCCTGCTCGCGCTGCACGGGGTGTATCGCAGCTTCCTGCGCGAGCGCACCGGGCGCGGTGCGCTCGAACTCGACACACCCGAGCTCAAGCTCAAGTTCGACGCCGAGGGGCGGATCGCAGCGCTGGTCGAGCAGCCGCGCAACGACGCGCATCGGCTGATCGAGGAATGCATGATTGCGGCGAACATAGCCGCGGCGCGCTATCTCGACCGTCACCACGTGCCGACGCTGTACCGCGTCCACGGCCTGCCGGAGGTTGACCGCCTGGAGACGCTCAGGCAGTTCCTGCGCGAGTTCGGCCTGTGGCTGCCGCCTGCGGAGGAGATCACGCCCCAGCACCTGCGCGACCTGCTCACCAGGCTCGGCGACCAGCCCAACGCGCTGCTGATCTCGACGGCAGTCGTCCGCTCGATGCCCCAGGCTGTGTACCAGCCGGGCAATATCGGTCACTTCGGGCTCGCGCTCGAGCACTACGCACACTTCACGTCGCCGATCCGCCGTTACCCTGACCTGGTCGTCCACCGCGGCATACGCCAGGTGCTGCGAGGTGGTGATCCGCAGCAGCTCGTCGAGTGGCACGGATCGTTCCCGGTGCTGGGTCAGGACTGCTCGTTCCGAGAGCGACGCGCCGATGAGGCGACGCGCGGCGCGGTCGCGTGGCTCAAGTGCTACTACATGCAGGATCGCGTCGGCGAGGAGTTCGACGGCATCGTCTCCGGCGTGGTGGACTTCGGCCTGTTCGTGCAGCTCGAAGGACTGCAGGTGGACGGCCTGCTGCACGTCTCCGCGCTGGGGCAGGACTACTTCGCCCGCGACGGGTCGGGTTTCCGCATGGTGGGACGCAGCTCCGGGCGCTCCTTCAAGCTTGGCGACCGGTTGCGGGTGAAGGTGACGAACGTGTCGCTGGATGACCGGCGGGTCGATTTCGAGCTGGCTGGCGCGGAGGGCGAGCCGCGGCGCGACCGACGGCCGCGGCAGGCGGGCAGGCGACGCCGATGAGCGACGTCGCCTACGGCATGCACACGGTTCGGGTGCTGCTGAGTTGCAGCCCGGCGCGCGTGCGCCGCGTGCTGATCGCCTCCGGACGTGACAGCGCTCGCCACGCTGAAATCAGGGAGCTCGCGATGCGAGCCGAAGTACCGATTTCCGGTGCCGACGAGCCCACGCTCGATCGCATGGCCGCGGGCGGGCGCCACCAGGGCGTGGTCGCGGAAGTCGCGCCGCGGCCAGGTGATCCCGAGACACAGCTCGAGGAGGCGCTCGAGACGGCCGGGGAAGCGCCGCTGCTGCTGGTGCTTGACGGCGTGCAGGATCCGCACAATCTCGGCGCCTGCCTGCGATCGGCGGACGCGGCCGGTGTCGCGGCGGTCATCGTGCCGCGTGACCGGGCGGCCGGCATGACGCCGGTCGTGCGCAAGGTCGCGGCGGGCGCCGCGGAGACCGTGCCGCTTGTCGCGGTCGTCAATCTTGCGCGCACGCTTCGTGAACTGAAGGATCGCGGCTTCTGGCTGGTCGGCACCGACGACGAAACCGGGAAGACGCTGTATGACGCCGACCTCAAGGGCCCGACCGCGATCGTGATGGGCTCGGAGGGCGAGGGCATGCGACGGCTGACGCGCGAGTGCTGCGACCTGCTGGTCTCGATCCCGATGGCGGGTGCGGTGGAAAGCCTGAACGTGTCGGTCGCCGCCGGCATCGTGCTGTTCGAGGCCGTGCGCCAGCGCCGGGCCCCTGTCACGGGCATCCGCTAGCCACCCGACCCCCATTTCCTATAAACTGCGCGGCTCCCGGCGGTCCACGTGACCATCGGGCGATCGCAACTCCTTGCCGCACCGTGGCTTTTTGCTTCCGGGTGGCATTAACCGAAGGGAGCACAAAAGAAGTGCGTCATTACGAAATCGTGTTCCTGGTCCACCCTGACCAGAGCGAGCAGGTCCCGGCCATGGTCGAGCGTTACCGCGGGATCATCACCGCGGGCGGCGGCGCGGTGCATCGTTTCGAGGACTGGGGCCGTCGGCAGCTCGCCTACCCGATCGCCAAGATCCACAAGGCCCATTACGTGCTGATGAACATCGAGTGCGACCAGAAGGTGCTCGAGGAACTCACCGGTGCGTTCCGCTTCAGCGACGCGGTGATCCGCAACCTCGTGGTGTCGACGCCAGCTGCCGTGACCGAGCCGTCACCGATGGCGAAGGCCGTGGAAGAGGGTGGCAGGCCGGAGGAGTCGACGCTGCCGGAAGCGACCGATGACGACCGTCGTGACCGTCGTGACCGTGGTGATCGCGGCGACCGCGGCGACCGCGGCGACCGCGACTCCGACTGATCATCGACTTCGTATCAACGAATAATTATCGGGTGACCCATGGCACGTTTTTTCCGTCGCCGTAAGTTCTGCAAGTTCACGGCCGAAGGCGTCGAGCAGATCGATTACAAGGACCTCGCCACGCTGAAGGGCTACATCAGCGAAACCGGCAAGATCGTCCCGAGCCGCATCACCGGCACGCGTTCGAACTACCAGCGCCAGCTGTCCCTCGCGGTGAAGCGGGCGCGGTTCCTGGCGCTGCTGCCGTACACCGACCAGCACTGAGCGGGCCCTGGCGCCGCGCGGGCCTGCCGGCGGATGCCAACATGAACCGATCGTTCGCCAGCTGGCTCGCCGACAACCCCGGCGGGGCGGTGTTCGTCACCGGCCTGCTGGGACTGCTGCCGCTGTTCGGCCTGGGATTCGCGTTTTTCCTGCCGGGCTCGGTACCGGCGCTGCTGGTGCTGCTGCGCGGCCCGCGGTTCGGGTTCGCGATCGCGCTGGGTGCCGCGGGGCTGCTCACGTTCGCGATGTGGCTGGCCGGGCGACCGGTGCCGGTGGGGCTGATTTACTCGGCCTGGGTGCTCGGCCCCCCGCTTGCACTTGCGGTGCTGCTCGCGCGCACCGGCTCATTGAGCCTGTGCCTGCAGCTCGCGGTGCTGGCCGGGGTGGTGATGCTGGTGCTGCTGCACCTTTCGCTCGGTGACCCGGAGAAATTCTGGGCACCGTTCGTGCGGGACCTGGCTCAGGAGATGCAGCGCCGCGGCTTGCCGATGGACCTCGAGAAAGAGGGCCTGGTCGAGACGCTGGCGCGGACACTGTGGGGCTGGGTGACGGCTCTGACGATGGTGCTTGCGATGTGCGCGCTGTTCCTCGCCCGGTGGGGGCAGTTTCACCGGGAGCGGCCCGGTAGCTTCGGCGCCGAGTTCCAGCAGGTTCGCCTCGGTCTGGTGCTCGGGGTGGTGGGTGCGGTGCTGATTGCGGCATCGATCTGGGTGGACCGGCCGCTGGTGGACGACCTGGAGCGGATATTCCTCGGGGCCCTGATGCTCGTGGGCCTCGCGGCGGCACACCGCTACAAGGCGTCAGGACGCCTGGGTGCCGGCTGGCTCTGGGCGATCTACGTGCTGCTGGTGCTTGCCGCGCCGGTGATGGTCGCGGCGCTCGCCGGCTGGGGATTCGTGGATAACTGGCTGCGCTCGCGAATGCGGGTGCAGAATGCGTAAAAATCTGGCAAACGATTGATCGAGGACTCAACGATGGAAGTCATCCTGCTGCAGAAAGTCGCCAACCTTGGAAAGATCGGCGACAAGGTCAAGGTAAAGCCTGGCTACGGCCGCAATTTCCTGCTCCCGCAGGGCAAGGCCGCGCTCGCGACCGCTGCCAACCTGAAGCGTTTCGAGGAACGTCGCTCCGAGCTCGAGAAGCTCGCTGCGGACGACCTGTCCAGCGCCACGCTGCGAGCGGCCCAGCTCGAGGGCTTCCGCCTCAAGTTGAATGCCAAGGCCGGCGGCGAGGGCAAGATCTTCGGTTCGATCGGCACGTCGGACATCGCCGAGGCGCTGTCGGCCGCGGGCATCCGCGTCGAGCGCTCCGAAGTTCGCCTGCATTCCGGCGCGATCCGCGTGATCGGCGAGCATCACGTCAAGCTGCACCTGCACAGCGACGTGGTCATCGATCTGCCGGTGGACGTGGTCGGCGAGGAATAGTCCTCGCGCTGGCGGTCCGCCACGATGGATCACGATGCGGGTGAAGGGCGTGGCCGCCGGCGACAGCGGCCCGTGTCCGATGCAGAAGCGCTCAGGATCCCGCCGCACTCGGTCGAGGCCGAGCAGGCTGTCCTGGGTGGCCTGCTGCTCGACAACAGCACCTGGGACTCCATCGCCGACCGGCTGACCGCCGAGGATTTCTACCGGCGCGACCACCAGCGGATCTTCTCTGCCGTCGCAGAGCTTTCCGCACGCAGCGAGCCCGCGGACGCGGTCACGCTGGCCGAATACCTCGCCTCCAAGGGCCAGGCCGAGGAAACCGGCGGGCTCGCCTATCTCGCCGGCCTCGCGCGTGACACCCCGACCGCTGCCAACATCCGTGCCTATGCGGACATCGTCCGCGAGCGCGCGTTGCTGCGGCACCTGATTCGCGTGAGCGGCGAGATCGCCGCCAGTGCCTACGAGAGCGACGGCCGCCCCGCCAAGGAACTCGTGGACGATGCCGAGCGTCGCGTGTTCCAGATTGCCGAAGCCGGCCGCCGCACCGGCTCGGGGTTCGTGCCGCTGCGCGACGTGCTCGGCGACACCATCGATCGCCTCGACATGCTGCACCAGAACCAGGGGCAGTTGACCGGCGTCGCCACCGGTTACACCGACCTCGATCGCATGACCGCTGGTCTCCAGCCCGGTGACCTCGTCATCATCGCGGGCCGTCCCTCGATGGGCAAGACAACCATCGCGCTGAACATCGCGGAGAACGCGGCGATTTCGGGTAACGTGCCGGTCGCCATCTTCTCGATGGAAATGTCGCGCGAACAGCTCTCGATGCGCATGATTTCCTCGCTTGGGCGCGTGGACCAGAGCCACCTGCGCACCGGTAATTTCGGCGACGAGGACTGGGCGCGCATCAACGGCGCGATTGCGCAGATGAAGATCGCGCCCATGTACATCGACGACAGCGGCGCGTTGACGCCCACGGAAGTGCGCGCGCGGGCGCGACGCCTTTCGCGCGAGCGCGGCCTCGGGCTCATCGTCATCGACTACCTGCAGTTGATGCAGGTGCCCGGCACCAAGGAGAACCGCGCCACCGAGATCTCCGAGATTTCGCGTTCTTTGAAGGCGCTCGCGAAGGAACTCAAGGTGCCGGTGATAGCGCTGTCGCAGTTGAACCGCGGCGTCGAGCAACGCACCGACAAGAAGCCGGTGATGTCTGACCTGCGTGAGAGCGGCGCGATCGAGCAGGATGCCGACGTGATCATGATGATCTATCGCGAGGAGGTCTACGAGCCCGACACCGCGCGCAAGGGCATTGCGGACATCATCATTGCGAAGCAGCGCAACGGCCCGACCGGTGAGGTGCACCTGACATTCCTGGGTAAGTACACGCGCTTCGAGAATCTCGCGACGGTCGATTACTCCTACGGCGGCTGAGGCCGTCGCCTGCTGCTGCCGCTGTCGTGCTGACCCCGATTCGAGCCACCATCGACACCACTGCGCTGAGGCACAACCTCCGCCGCGTGCGCGAGCTTGCGCCGGGCGTGCGCGTGATGGCGGTCGTCAAGGCCAACGCCTACGGTCACGGGCTCGAGGCCGTGGTACGAGTGCTGTCGGACGCCGACGGCGTTGCCGTGGCGCGTCTCGACGAAGGCCTCGCGCTTCGTGCCGCGGGATGCAGCAACCGGATATTGCTGCTCGAGGGCGCGTTCGATATCGCCCAGCTCGCCGCGGCCGCAGGTGCGAACCTGGACCTCATGGTGAACAGCCACGACCAGTTACGCATGCTCGAGGAACGCTTGGACGGCAGGCAGGTTCGAGCCTGGCTGAAGGTCGATACCGGCATGAACCGCCTGGGCTTCCGGCCGGAGGAATTCGCCGAAGCACATGCGCGGCTGGTTCGAATCCCGGGTATCGACCACGAGCCGGTGCTGGCGACCCACCTCGCAAGCGCGGAAGACCGTGCCGATGCGAAGACCACGAGCCAGATCTCGACTTTCGATTCCGCGACGGAGGGCACGACCGGTGCCCGCAGCATTGCGAATTCGGCGGGCGTGCTCGCATGGCCGGCGGCCCGGGGCGACTGGGTGCGGCCCGGGCTGATGCTGTACGGGCTGTCGCCATTCGCGGAGGGAACCGGTGCGGATTTCGGCCTGCGCGCCGTGATGAGCTTCGAGACGCGTGTGATCGCGGTGCGGACGGTGATGATTGGGGAGACCGTCGGCTACGGCGGCACCTGGCGCGCGGTGCGGGATTCGCGAGTGGCAATCGTGGCCGCCGGCTACGGCGATGGTTACCCGCTAAGCGCCCGCGCCGGTACGCCAGTGATCGTCGGCGGCCACCGGGTGCCGCTGGTGGGGCGGGTTTCCATGGACATGCTCGCGGTGGACGTAACCGACCTTGGGCCGGTGTCGGTTGGTGAACCAGTTGAGCTGTGGGGCGGGACACTTGCGGTGGAGGAGGTGGCCCGCTGGGCGGGGACGATCCCCTACGACCTCACCTGCGCGGTGAGTCCTCGCGTGCCACGCGAATTCCGCTGAACACGAACGACCGCCTAGCCCTCGAAGAACCCCATCTTGACCCCGGCGAGGGTCAGCACGTCGTTGTCGTGCAACCGGCGGGCCTGCGGTCCGGCCGGTACGCCGTTCAGCAGCGGGTAGTCGTCGGGGCGGGCACTCTCCACGTGCACGACGTAGAAACCGTCAGACCTCCGCGTGATTGCGGCGACCTGCACGCCGGGCCTGCCGAGCGTGGTGAGCGTCTTGACGAGTTCGAGTTCCCGTCCGGCGAACTGGCCTGACAGCACCTGCAGTCTTGCCCGTGGCATCGTCGAGTTCGGATACTGCGGGGATGCGACCGGCTGCGGCGCGGCCGCCGCGGGGGGCATCTGCATCCGGGCCGCCGCCCGCGGGCTGATCACCATGGTCTTCTCGAATTCGTCCTGCTCTTCCTCCGTCTCGTCCTCGACGAAGCGCAGGCTGTGGTGGCCCACCGTGATCGAATCGCCGTGCTGCAGCGCGTGTTTCTTGACGATCTTGCCGTTGACGTAGGTGCCGTTGGTGCTGTTCAGGTCCTCGAGGAACGAGTCGTTGAGGATGTTGATGATCAACGCGTGGTGGCCGCTGACGGCTGCGTTGTCGATGCGAATGTCGTTGTCAGGGAGGCGCCCGACCGTGTAGCGCTCCTTGCTCATGTTGTATTCGGCGAGCGATTGCCCGTCCAGGCTGAGAACAAGCCGTGCCATGAGTATTTCCGAGCCTCCGGACTAGTTGAACCGGGCGAGAAACCGGTCGATGAGACCGCGACGTGCCGGAAAGCTCTCGAGCACCCGCACCACCACGATCGACACGTTGTCCCGCCCGCCGTTGTCGTTGCTTAGCTGCACGAGCTGCCTCGCGAGCGTCTCAAGACTACCACCAAAGGTATTGATGGTTAAGTGGATATCCTCGTCCTCGACCATGTCCGACAGGCCGTCCGAGCACAGCAGGAACAGGTCATCCTTCAGAACCGGGAACTCCGTCACATCCACCTCGACGGTGGGCTCGACGCCGAGTGCGCGGGTCACGTAGTTCTTGGAGGCGGCGCGTTGTGCCTCCGCGGGAGTGTAGAAGCCGCGGGAGACAAGTTCCTGCAGCAGCGAATGGTCCTGGGTGACCTGCCGCAGTTCTCCGGCGCGATGGCAATAGAGGCGCGAGTCGCCGACGTGGGCTACCGTGAGGTTGTTGTCGAAGAACAGGCCCGCCACGACCGTGGTGCCCATGCCGTCGCAGTTGGCCTGCGTCTTCGCAGTCTGGTAGATGACCTTGTTGGCGCGATGAATCGCGTCGCGCAGCAGGATGCCGGGCCGGCTCAGGCTGGAGTCCGGATCGCGCTGCGACAGGTCCTCCCGCTCGACCGCGTCCTTCAGCAGGGTCATCACGGTGCGAACCGTGATGCCGCTCGCGACCTCGCCCGCCTTGTACCCGCCCATGCCGTCCGCCAGGACCACCAGGCCGATGTCGGAGTCGGTGCCGATCGTGTCCTCATTGTGCTCGCGGATGCGGCCCGTGTCGCTCATGCCGACGCAGCGGAATTTCCCCTTCATGTGCACGTGTCAGGCCCCGTCCGCAGGCTTCAGGTCGCGAAGTGCGGTAGCGAACGCCGCACCGCTCTCGATGCGGTTGGCCGGGTCCTTGGCCAGCGCGCGGTCGAAGACGGCATCGAGTCCCGCAGGCAGGTCCGGGCGCATCGCCCGGATCGGCGGGTGAGGCTCGTGCGCAATCTTGATCATCAGTGCGGGCATGGAATCGGCGCGGAACGGCAGCTGCCCGGTCAACAGCTGGCACGCGGTCACGGCCAGCGAGAAGAGGTCCGAGCTGCCGGTGACCGCCCGGCCCTGCAGCTGCTCGGGCGACATGAACGACGGCGTCCCGAGCACGATCCCGGTGCGGGTCCGGTTGCTGTCCGTGAGGCGCGCGATGCCGAAATCGGTAATCTTGAGCTCCCCGTTCGCGGCGTCGAACATCACGTTCGCCGGCTTGATGTCGCGATGCACCACGTGTTGTCCATGCGCGTAGTGCAGCGCGTCGGCCAGGCACGCCACGATTTCGAGCGCGACGCCGACCGGTAGCAGCTTCGCGGGATCCGCGTGCTCGACAAGGTGCTTCCCGCGCAACAGCTCCATCGCGATGTAGGCCGTGCCGTGGTCCTCACCGGCGTCGTGGATCGTCACGATGTGCGGGTGGCTCAGGCGTCCGGCCATTTCCGCCTCGCGGAAAAACTTGGTGCGCGCATCCTCGAGTTCACGGCCCTCGAATTCCGCGGCGAGCGGAATCGCCTTCAGGGCGACCTCGCGATTGATGCGTGGGTCGCGGGCGCGGTAGACAACGCCCATTGCGCCCTTGCCGAGCTGCCCGACGATGCGGTAGCGGCCGAGCTGTTCAGGAAACGGGGCCGCACCGGCCACGGGCCGCGGCCGGCCGCCGGTAACGGCCATTTCCTGGGTTTCGTCTAACGGGTTTCGCATGATCTGTCGCCAAGTATACGTAGACAAATCGCCCCGATTTGCCTGTGCCGTCACAATCCGGGGCGGCCCGCCGGGCGTGCTAGCATCGCGGGCCGCGGACGCTCACCCCGGAAAAGGTTGAATGATGGCACGGCCGAAGACGAGCTACGTGTGCGGCACATGCGGCGCCGCGACACCGCAGTGGCAGGGCCAGTGCCCTGCGTGCCAGTCGTGGAACACGCTGGAACTCGCGGCATCGTCTGCCGGCGGACTGGCCGTCAGGCGGGCCGCGCTGCCCCCGGGACCCGGCACCAGCAAGGCGGTGTCCCAGGTCGGTGACGACACGGAACTGCGCGCGGCCACCGGAATCGGCGAACTCGACCGCGTCCTGGGCGGAGGGCTGGTTGCGGGTTCGGTGGTGCTGCTCGGCGGCGACCCCGGCATCGGAAAGTCCACCTTGTTGCTGCAGGCCGCCGACTCGCTGTCGCGCGAGCGGCCGGTGCTCTACGCCTCCGGCGAGGAATCGGTGCGGCAGGTGGCACTGCGCGCCCGCAGGCTGGGGCTCGACTCGCCAACGCTCAGGGTGGTGGCCGAGACAGGCGTCGAACGGATCGTGGCGGAGGCCGTGTCTGCGGCCGCGCTGGTGCTGGTTATCGACTCGATCCAGACCATGCACACGGAATTGTCGGAATCCTCGCCCGGCTCGGCAGTGCAGGTGCGCGAATCGGCGGCCCGCCTGGTGCGGTACGCGAAGGAGTCGGGAACCGCCGTGCTGATCATCGGCCACGTGACCAAGGAGGGCCTGATCGCGGGGCCGCGCATCCTGGAACACATGGTGGACACGGTGCTCTACTTCGAGAGCGACCCGGGAAGCCGCTACCGGGTCGTGCGAGCGGTCAAGAACCGCTTCGGCGCGGCCAACGAGATCGGCGTCTTTGCGATGGTGGACCAGGGCCTGAAGGAGGTCCGCAATCCCTCGGCGATCTTCCTTTCGCGCCACGAGTCGCCGGTTCCCGGCAGCGTCGTCACGGTTGCCCGCGAGGGCAGCCGTCCACTGCTGGTCGAGGTCCAGGCGCTGATCGACGAGGCACAGGGCATGTCGCCACGCCGCATCGCAGTAGGCTTCGAATCGAGTCGTCTCGCGCTGCTGCTCGCCGTGCTGCACCGCCACGGCGGCATCTCGACCTCGGGCCAGGACGTCTTCATCAACGTCGTCGGGGGCGTGCGCATCGGGGAGACTGCCGCCGACCTGCCGGCCGTGCTTGCGGTGCAGTCGAGCCTGCGCAACAGCGCGGTCGCGTCCGACATGGTGTGCTTCGGCGAGCTGGGGCTGACCGGTGAGATCCGGCCCGTGCCCTTCGGCGAGGAACGGCTCCGGGAGGCGGTCAAGCAGGGTTTCAAGCGTGCGCTGGTGCCTGCGGCCAACGTTCCCAGGCAGGCCCTGGAAGGGATGTCCGTGCAGGGGGTCGCGAGGCTAGACCAGGCCCTGGCCGCCGCCTTCTGATTTCGCGGTGTGCTTCTCTGCGGTCGGGGCCAGCGTCTTGAGCCGCACGGTCTTCACCGCATTGTCCCCGGTCTGCAGCACGTCGATCGAGTAGGCGTCGATGCGCAGGCTGGTGCCTGCTTCGGGGATGGTCTCGAGCTGCTCGATGATCAGGCCATTCAG
Organism: uncultured Gammaproteobacteria bacterium; assembly: GCA_963732375.1. Lineage (GTDB taxonomy): Bacteria > Pseudomonadota > Gammaproteobacteria > Steroidobacterales > Steroidobacteraceae > RPQJ01. The sequence continues at coordinate 156,057 of CAVSZE010000015.1, read as the reverse complement.
CGTGCGCGGCCCCGTTGTCGGCAGCGACCAGTTCATCTTGCGGTTGAGCGCGCGCAGGCTGGCCGAGGCGTTGACGATGTAGCTGCCGCCTTTTTCCTTGTGCACGTCCTTGTGCATCGAGCTGGTATCCGAGGTGAACTCGCCCACGATCTCCTCGAGCAGGTCCTCGAGCGTGACGAGGCCCTGCACGTCGCCGTACTCGTCGACGACGAAGGCAACGCGACGCCGCTGGCGCTGGAAGTTCAGCAGCTGCCTGTTCAGTGAAGTGCCCTCCGGGACGTACCAGGGCTCGCGCGCGCGTGCCAGCATCAGCAGTTGCTCGCGCGCGAATTCGCCGCGTGCGAGCAGGCGTGCGACTTTCTTCATGTGCAGGATGCCGACCAGGGTGTCGATGCTGCCTTCATAGACCGGGATGCGCGTGTGCCGGCTGTCGCGCAACTGGTCCAGTATGTCGTCCCACTCATCGCCGATGTCGATGCCCGAGATCTCGTTGCGCGGGACCATGATGTCCTCGACGCTGATCTTCTCGAGGTCGAGTATGCTCATCAGCATCCGCTGGTGGCGGTGGGGTATCACCGTTGCGGCCTCGGCGAGAACGGTGCGCAACTCGTCACGGCTCAGTTCCGTGGTGGCCGCCTTCTCGCGCGTGATACCCATCAGTCGAAGCACGCCGTTGGCCACCAGGTTGAGCGCCCAGACCAGCGGGTAGAGGATCTTGAGCAGCACCTCGTAGATGAGCGCGGCGGGCAGTGCGATGCGCTCCGGGAACAGCGCGCCGAAGGTCTTCGGTGCCACTTCGCCGAAGATGATCAGCACCACGGTGTAGGCGCTGACGGCGATCACGGCGAAGCCCTCGCCGCCGATCTGCAGCGACATCACCGTCACCAGCGCCGCGGACGCGGAATTCACGAAGTTGTTACAGAGCAGGATGACCCCGATCAGCCGGTCGGGCCGCTCGAGCAGCCGTTCGGCGGCGCGCGCGCCGGCGCTGCCCGCGCGGGCGCGATGCCGCAGCCGGTAGCGGTTGATTGCCATCAGCGCGGTTTCGGAGCTCGAGAAGAACGCCGACAGCGCGACCAGCACCACCAGCAGGGCGCCCATCCAGGGTATCGGGATGTCCTGCAAGGGCGGTCAGCCCCAGTGGCGGCCGAGCAGGTTTTCGAGAACCAGCTTGCTGCCGACGTAGGACAGCACCAGCAGCACGTAACCGGCGAGTGTCCAGCGCAGTGCCTTGCGGCCGCGCCATCCGAAGCGCCACCGGCCGAGCAGCAGGACCCCGAAGACGACCCACGCGATGATCGCAAGCACCACCTTGTGCACAAGGTGCTGCGCGAAAAGGTTCTCGATGAAGAACGCGCCGCTCACCAGTGCGAGCGTGAGCAGCGCGAATCCAGCGAAGATACTGTGGAAGCAGCCCGATTCGAGGGACTCGATCGGCGTCAGGATGCGCATGATCCCGAGCGGCTGCCGGCTGCGCAACCGGCGGTCCACCAGCACCTGCGCGGCCGCGAGGACAGCACCGATGGTGAGGAAGGCGAAAGCCGTCGTCGCCATCGCCACGTGGAACGCGAGTTCCCAGCCCGGACGCCCGGTGGTGAAGTTCCGCGCGCCTTCGGAGAAGCTCACTTCTAGCAACGCGGCGATCACCAGCAGCAGCGCGGCCATGCCGCGCAGCCTTGGACGGAGTGCAACCACCAGCGCGGTGATTGCGATCATCGCGCTGACGATGGCCGCCGTGTCGCCCAGTGACAGCACGGCTTCGGGGTCGAGCTTCAGTTCCACCCCAAGCGCGGCCAGGTGCACGGCCACGCCGACGCACGCGATCAGCAGGCCGGCGATGCGCCCGCCACGGCCGTGGTGGGACACGCCGTAGTACGCGCCGAAGCCCAGCCCCACGGCACCGAACAGGTAACAGGCGATGGCAATCAGTGGCAGCAGCAAGCGTGGGCCTCTCAGGACGGCTACGGTGAAATGATGTCACATCGGCGTTACGGTGAGGAGGCGCGATGCCTATAATTCGCGCTCCGCGGCGCCAGCGCCCCCATCTGCCCGACTCGAGGTCCCGTGTTCGACAAGCTCTCGTCCCGTCTCGCCACAGTCGTCGAGGGTCTGCGCGGCCGCGGCCGCCTGACCGAGGAAAACATCGGCGACACGCTTCGGCAGGTACGTATGGCGCTGCTCGAGGCGGACGTCGCGCTGCCGGTGGTCAAGGAATTCATCGATGCGGTCAAGGCGAGGGCCGTCGGGCTCGAGATCCACCGCAGCCTCACCCCGGGCCAGGCCCTGGTGCGGGTGATCCACGAGGAACTCGTCCGGGTGATGGGCGAGGGCGTGCGACCGTTGAACCTGCGCACGCAGCCGCCGGCCGTGATCCTGCTCGCCGGCCTGCAGGGCGCAGGCAAGACGACTACCGCAGCGAAGATCGCCTTGTGGCTGCGCGATCGCGAACGCAAGCGCGTGCTGCTCACCTCGACCGATGTCTACCGCCCTGCGGCGATGCTGCAGCTCGAGCGCCTCGGTGAGCAGCTGGGCATCGACGTGACCCCCGCGGAGCCGTCATTGGCGCCGGTCGTGATTGCAGCGCGCGCGCTGGACCAGGCGCGCCGCGGGCTCTACGACGTGCTGCTGGTGGACACCGCCGGCCGCCTGCACGTAGACGAGCCGATGATGCAGGAGGTCCGCGAGCTCGGGGCAACGCTTACGCCGGTCGAGACGCTGTTCGTGGTGGACAGCATGGCGGGCCAGGACGCGGTCAACGCGGCCCGCGCATTCGGGTCAGCGCTCGATCTGACCGGGGTCGTGCTCACCAAGGCGGACGGTGATGCCCGGGGCGGCGCGGCGCTCTCCGTGCGGCAGGTGACCGGGCGTCCGATCCTGTTCCTTGGCGTGGGCGAAAAGCCCGAAGCTCTCGAAGTCTTCCAGCCGGAGCGCATGGCGTCCCGGATCCTGGGCATGGGCGACGTGCTGAGCCTGGTCGAGGAGGTCACCCGCAAGGTCGACCGGGAGGAAGCCGAGAAGCTGGCCCGCAAGATGGCCAAGGGCAAGGATTTCGACCTGAACGACCTGCAGGCCCAGTTGCGCCAGCTCGAGGGAATGGGCGGCATGGCAGCCCTGATGGAAAAGCTGCCGGCCCACCTCGCGGCCAAGGCGGGTGGCCTGCCGCAGGGAAATGACCGCGAAATCCGCCGCCAGATCGCGATCATCTGCTCCATGACGGCGGGGGAGCGCCGCTACCCCAAGACGATCGACGGGTCACGCCGCCGCCGGATCGCCACCGGGTCGGGGACCCATGTAGCCGACGTCAACCGGCTGCTGAAGAATTTCCTGCAGATGCAGAAAATGATGAAGGGAATGGGCAAGGGGGGGATCGGACGCATGATGCGGTCGATGGCCGGCCGGCTTCCGCCCGGCCTCCAGTGAGCCGTCCACAAGCATTTCTTTCCGCTGGGATTTTCGGTATAGTTCGCGGCTCTTTTTTGACCGGGTACCGGGCCGGTACCTGGCAGTCCTGAACGAGGCAATGGCAGACGATGGTGAAGATCCGTTTGATGCGCCGCGGCGGTAAGAAAGAACCTTTCTACCACGTGGTTGTGACCGACAGTCGCCGCAGCGTCGGTGGTGCCCTGGAGCAGGTCGGGTTCTTCAATCCGGTCGCCCGCGGCGGCAGCGAGGAGCTGCGGCTCGAACTCGACCGCATCGACCACTGGGTGGGTTGCGGCGCGCAGCCTTCCGAGCGCGTCGAGCAGCTGATCAAGGGCTATCGCAAGGCCAAGGCTGCGGCCTGAGCCTGTGAGCCAGGCGCGCCCCGGCAGTGACCGGCGCGTGGTGGTGCTCGGTCGAATCGGTGCCCCATTCGGGGTGACGGGCTGGGTGAAGGTGAATTCCTTCACAGACCCGCTCGAGGGCATCGTGGATTTCAGGAGTTGGGAACTCGTCCGCGCCGGCCAGGCCGAGCGCCGGACGGTTCTCGAGTGGAAGCGGGCCGGAAAGGCCGTGGCTGTGCGACTCGAAGGCGTGGACTCGCGCGAAGCAGCCCAGGGGCTGACCGGTTGCGAGGTCCAGGTGGACCGGTCGGAACTGGCGCCCACAGCGGAGCGCGAGTACTACTGGCACGACCTGGTAGGGCTCGAGGCCCGCAACCGCGACGGGGCGATGCTCGGTCGGGTGGAGGGTGTGCTGGACATGCCGGCCCACCCGGTGCTGGTCCTGGCAGGCGATCGGGAGCGGCTGGTGCCGCTGGTGCCGCAGAGGCTGCTGGAGGTCGATTTTGATACGGGCCGGGTGACACTCGACTGGCACCTGGACGATTGAGCGGCGGGGAATCGCGTGAAGATCGTCGTCGTCACGTTGTTTCCCGAGTTCATCGAGCGGGCCGTCGGTTTCGGTGTGCTCGGGCGGGCGATCGAGCGGGGGCTGCTCGAGGTTCGGACGGTGAATCCGCGGCTTTACGCCACGGACGTGCACAAGACGGTGGACGACCGGCCCTATGGCGGCGGCCCCGGGATGGTGTTGAAGGCGGAGCCATTGAGGCTCGCGATGGCGGATGCGGCGGCAATTGTGCCCGCGGCGCGACGGGTGTACCTGGCAGCGGACGGCGCGCCGGTCACGCAGTCGAAGGTCGCGGAGCTGGCCGGACTCGGGGAGGTCGTGCTGGTGGCCGGCCGCTACGAGGGGGTGGACGAGCGCTTCGTCGAGGCTTGTATCGACGAGTCGTTGTCGGTCGGCGACATCGTGCTGTCCGGCGGCGAGCTGCCGGCGTTGATGCTGATCGACGCGGTGTCGCGGCTGCTGCCCGGCTCGCTCGGATGTGCGGAGTCGGCGGAGCAGGAGTCGTTTGTGACCGGGCTGCTCGACTGGCCACACTACACGCGGCCGGAGAGCTGGCAGGGTCGTGAGGTGCCGGCGGTGCTGAAGGGCGGCAACCATGCCGCGATCGAGCGCTGGCGCAGGAAGCAGTCGCTGGGGCGCACCGCGGCGCGGCGACCGGACCTGCTGCGACAGCGGGAATTGAGCGGCGAGGAACTCGCGCTGCTGGAAGAATATCGCGCGGAGCAGGATGCGCCGCGGACTGGGCACGGAAGCAACCACTGCGAGAAAGGTGAGACATGAGCAACATCATTGCAACGCTCGAGAAGGAGCGCATGCAGCGCGAAATTCCGGACTTCGGCCCGGGCGACACGGTCGTCGTCGAGGTGAAGGTCAAGGAAGGCGATCGCGAGCGCGTCCAGTCCTACGAGGGTGTGGTCATCGCCAAGAGCAACCGCGGACTGAACTCGTCGTTCACCGTGCGCAAGATGTCGCACGGCGAGGGCGTGGAACGCGTGTTCCAGACCCATAGCCCCGCGCTCGGCGGGATCAAGGTGAAGCGCCGCGGCCACGTTCGTCGCGCCAAGCTCTACTTCCTGCGCGACCGCACCGGCAAGGCAGCGCGCATCGAAGAGAAGGTCTGACGACGGGTTCCGGGGGCACGGCGCGCCAGGCGTGCCGGGGCCTCGGGTAACGCATGTTCCGCGCCATCGGCCGCGTTCTGCACTGGATCTGGAGCGGCCTCGACGGGCTCCGGAAGGTACTGCACCTGGTCCTGCTGCTGGTGCTGTTCGGCGCCCTCGTGGGCGTTTTTTCGCGCCCCATCCCGATCGTCCCCGGCAAGGCCGCGCTGGTGATCGACCCACAGGGTCCGCTGGTCGAGCAGTTGACCGGGGATCCGCTGGAACGGGCGTTCGCGCGGGCATTGCGCAGCCAGCCAACAGAGACCCTGCTGCGCGACGTCGTCGATGCTATCGAGGCCGGCGCGGACGACGATCGTATCAGCGCCCTCTATCTCGACCTCGGCGGGCTTGCCGGCGGCGGCCTGGCCAAGCTCCAGGAAGTCGCCACGGCGGTTGACGACTTCCGCGCCAGCGGCAAACCCGTGATTGCCTACGGGAATTTCTACGAGCAGACCCAGTACTACGTGGCGGCCCACGCCGACGAGATCTACCTCGACCCGATGGGCGCAGCGTACGTGGACGGCTATGCCAACTACGGGATTTTTCTCAAGGATGCGCTGGACAAGCTGTCCATCGACGTGAACATCTTCCGCGTCGGGCAATACAAGTCGGCCGTCGAGACATTCAGCCGCAACGACATGTCGCCGGCGGAGCGCGAGGAGAGCCTTTCCTGGCTCGGGTCACTGTGGGGCACCTATAAGACCAGCGTCGCTGAGGCGCGCGGGTTCGAGCCGTCGCACCTTCAGGCGTACGCGGATGATGCTGCCGGTAACCTGCGCAAGGCTGGCGGCGACCTCGCGAAGATGGCGCTGGATGCCGGGCTCGTCACTTCGCTCAAGGGCCGCTTCGAGGTCGAGGACCGGCTCAAGCAGATCACCGGCGAGGACGACAGCACCGGTTCCTACGTGGGCGTGGACTTCGATTCCTACCTGGCGAACATCGATTCCGAGCGGGCGCTGTCATCGCGGTCCGCGCAGAAGGTCGCGGTCATCGTTGCCTCGGGCGACATCGTTCCGGGCGAAGAGGCGCCGGGAATGATCGGCTCCGACACGCTGGCGTCCGAGCTGCGCGATGCGGCCCAGGACGATGCGGTCAAGGCCGTGGTGCTGCGCATCGACAGCCCCGGCGGCAGCGTGTTCGCCAGCGAAGTGGTACGCCGCGAGGTCGCGGCGCTGCGCAAGGCCGGCAAGCCCGTCGTGGCCTCGATGAGCAGCCTTGCGGCGTCCGGCGGTTACTACATCGCGATGGACGCTGACAAGATCGTCGCGAGCCCGGCCACGCTCACCGGCTCGATCGGGATCTTCTTCATGATGCCGACCTTCCAGAGATCGCTGGAGCGCGTCGGCGTGCACACAGACGGCGTCGGCACGACGGCGCTCGCCGGCGAGTTCCGCCTGGACCGGCCGCTGGGAGATATTTCGAAGGACATCCTCCAGCAGACCATCGATCGCGGCTACCAGGACTTCATCGGCCACGTGGCGACGGCGCGCAAGATGTCGGTCGAGGCCGTCGATGCGGTTGCCCAGGGCCGCGTCTGGTCGGGAACCGACGCGCTGCGGGTGGGTCTCGTGGACCAGCTCGGCGGCTACGAAGACGCCATCGAGCTCGCTGCGGACATGGCCAAGCTCGGCGACGACTACGACGTCGATTACTTCAACGGGGATGTCGGCATCGGCGAGGCGATCGGACTGCGCATCCGCGTGGCGCTCGCGCGCGTAATCGCGCCGCTGCTGCCGAAAGCCACGATCCCCGTCGTCCCGCAGGCGCTTGCGCCACTGCTCGCGGAAGTGCAGCGGCTCGCGAGGCTGTCGGATCCTTCAGGCGTATACGCCTACTGTATCGCCTGTTCGGTCGACTGAGACCCGTCGCGGCGCGGGTCGGTCGCCGACCGGCCGGTAGTCACTTGTTCGGGTTGAGCAGGTACTTGGCGCCGGTCGAGCGTCGTCCGTACGAGGCGATTTCCTCCAGGCTGAGTGCCTCGGCCAGCGAAACCACCTTGGTGTAACTGCTCGCGAAAATCGTCGCGAGCGCCGCGACGACGCGCGCGCGAAGCCTCTGCGCCACTTCCGGCCCGACTTTCTGCAGGAAGATCGGAAGCAGCCATCCGCCGAGTCCCCAGGCCGCGCCGAAATTCCGCCTGAGCTCGGTAGGGCCGTTGTCGAGCGACCCGTAGATATAGACCTGCTTGTACGTGGTTGACCCATAGCGCTGGTAATCACCGCCCGCGCGCGTGAGCGCGGCCTCCATGGCGGCCAGCAGTTGGCCCGCGAGCCGTCCGCCTCCCACGGCGTCGAAACCTATGGTCGCGCCGGTGGCCGCGATCGCGTCGGTCAGGTCCCTCGAGAAGGATTCGGCGGCCGAGACGCAGACGTGCTTCGCGCCCTGCGCGCGCAGCAGTTCGGCCTGTTCCGTGCTGCGCACCACGCTGACGAGGCCGATTCCGTCCGCGAGACACAGCCGGTTCAGCATCTGCCCGAGGTTCGAGGCAGCCGCGGTGTGTACCAGCGCGGTATGACCTTCGTTGCGCATGGTCTCGACCATGCCGAGCGCGGTGAGCGGGTTTACGAAACACGACGCGCCCGCGGCGGGGGTCGTGCCCGCCGGCAGTTCGAGGCACTGGGCTGCCTTTACACAGCGATGCTGTGAGTACATCGCACCGCCGAAGGCGGCCACGGTCTTGCCTAGCAGCGTCTGGGCCTCGGCCGACGCGCCCGCGGCGATCACCACGCCGGCCCCCTCGTTGCCGACTGGCATCGACACATCGACGCGGGCCGCCATTGATTTCATCAGGCCGTCCGGAATCCTGGCAGTGACGATCGGGCGCGCGTCGCTCCCGGAATTGCGCGCGGTACCCATGTCGGCCGCGCCGAACAGCAGACCCAGATCCGACGGATTCAACGGCGCCGCCTCGACGCGGATAAGCACCTCGTCCGGGCCGGGCTGCGGGATGGCGACTGCCGCCAGCGACAACTCGAGTTCGCCGCTTGCCTTGACCAGCGACCGAAGCTGAAGGGATTCGCGGTTCGAGTCCGTATGCATTGTCGTGTCTCCGATGTTCATGCGTGGCGCATCGGCTGCCGTTGCCAGCCGATGCGAACCTGATGCCTAGGTCCCGACTGCAGCCTGCGTCGAGACGAATCCCTTCCAGTTTCCCATGTAGTCGATGAATTTCCGGCCCAGGCCCTCGCGGGCCAGATACTCCGGTGTCACTGGCAGCTCGCGGGACCGGAATCCCGGATCCGCGCGAACGCGCTCCGGGAAGTCGTGGTGCAGGATGGCAGCGCGGCCGACGATGACGAAGTCGAGTCCCGCATCCAGGCAACGCATCGCGTCCTCGCCACCCGCAATCTTTCCGGCAGCACCGATCCGTACCGTGCCGCGATCGAGCGACGTGAAATAGGCGAGCAGGCTTCGGCCCTGGAACTCGGCGTCCTGGGGCTCCTTGAAGACATCCCACAGCGAGAGGTCCAGGAAATCAACCTTGCCGCTGCCGATGAGCATTTCCGCGACGCTCACGATCTCGGGGAGCCGGAGTCCGAAGCGTTCCGGCGACAGCCGGACACCGACGGTGAAGTCGGCTCGGCAACGCGAGCGGACCGCGGCGAGGATTTCGAACAGGATCCTGGCTCGGTTCTCGATCGTTCCGCCATAACGGTCCTCGCGCCGGTTGACCTCGGGGCTCAGGAACTGCGCGAGCACATAACCGTGCGCTGCATGCAGTTCGACGCCATCGAAGCCGGCGCGCTCCGCACGCAGTGCCGCGGCGGAAAAGTCCTCGACCAGTTGCTCCACCTCCGCCAGGTCGAGTGCTCGTGCGCCGGTCTCGGCGTCGTCGGAGGGGCAGACCGGCTGTTCACCGATCAACGCCCCGGGCGCGCGCATGCCGGCGTGGTGCAGCTGCGCCATCGCCAGGCTGCCCGTGTGCCTGATCGCCGCGGCAAGGCGCGCAAGACCGTCGAGGTGCGCGTCGGAAAATATGCCGAGCTGCCCCGCGAAACCGCGCCCCCGTGCCTGCACGTGCGAGGCGCAGGTCATCGTCAGGCCGAATCCACCCTCGGCGCGCATCGTGAGCCAGCGATATTCCTCGTCCGACAGCGTGCCGTCATCGTGACTCTGGCAATTGGTCAGCGGCGCCAGCATGAAACGGTTGTTCATTGGCCGGCCGCGCTTGAAAACCAGTGGATCGAACAGGTCTTTCACGTGCCTCCAAGTCGCTCGCGCATTTTTTCCTCGTCCACCTGCCCGCACCACTTCCCGACCACCACGGTGGCGACGCCATTGCCAATCAGGTTGGTGAGCGCACGCGCCTCGGACATGAACCGGTCGATGCCGAGGATCAGCGCGACTCCGGCCACCGGCACGTTTCCCACCGCAGACAGTGTCGCGGCGAGCACGATGAAGCCGCTGCCGGTGACTCCGGCGGCGCCCTTGGACGTCAGCAGCAGCACGGCGAGCAGCGTGATCTGGTGACCGAGACCGAGCGGCGTATTGGTGGCCTGGGCGATGAAGACGGCCGCCATCGTCAGGTAGATCGCCGTTCCATCGAGGTTGAAGGAATAGCCGGTCGGGATCACCAGTCCGACCACTGACTTCTCGACGCCGAGGTCCTCCATTCGCATCATCATGCGCGGCAGCACCGATTCCGACGATGACGTGCCGAGCACGATGAAGAGTTCTTCCCGGATGTAGCGGATGAACGACAGGATGCTGAAGCCGTTCCACCTGGCGATGCCGCCGAGCACCACGAATATGAACAGCAGGCAGGTGGCGTAGAAACAGGCCATCAGCGTGCCGAGCGACACCAGGGCGCCGATGCCGTACTTGCCGATGGTGAACGCCATCGCGCCCAGCGCGCCGAGCGGCGCGAGTCGCATGATGTAGCCTACGATCCGGAACAGCACTTCGGAGAGCTGTTCGATCATGCGGTATACGGCCAGCTTGCGGCCGCCGACCGCGTGCAGCGCGAAACCGAACAGCACCGAGACGAGCAGTACCTGCAGCACCTCGCCCTCGGCGAAGGCGCCGGTGATCGTGGACGGGATTACGTTCAGGACGTGCTCGACGAAGCCCTGCGGGCCCGCGGCGGACGCGTACTGCCGCACCGCGTCGGCATCGAGCGTGGCGGGGTCCGCGTTGACGCCGGAACCGGGGCGCACCAGGTTGACGATAACCAGCCCGATCATCAGCGCAATCGTGCTCACGACCTCGAAGTACAGCAGCGCGAGCCCGCCGGTCCGGCCTACCTTCTTCATGTCTTCCATGCCCGAGATGCCGAGCACCACGGTGCAGAAGATGATCGGCCCGATCATCATCTTGATGAGCTTGATGAAGCCGTCGCCCAGCGGTTTCAGGGCCGCGCCGGTCTCCGGGAACGCGAATCCGATGATCGCCCCGATCACCACGGCCACGAGCACCTGCGCGTACAGCGACCTGAGGAGCCTGGTGCGTGCCACGTGAATCTCGCTGGTGCCGTCCGGTCAGTCAGGGAGCGCGGCCAGGAACGATGCGACGGCGGCGACCGTGCGCGCAGGGTCCTCCTCTTGCGGCACATGCCCCAGGTCGTCGAACATCACCAGGCGGCTTCCGGCGATGTCGCGCAGGAACAGCCCGCCGTACTCGGCCGGGATCAGCCTGTCACGCCCGCCCCAGATGATCAGCGTCGGGACCCGGAGCTCGCGGATCCGCGCCTCGTCGATACCGAGCGGTGCCTGCACGAATCGCTGAACCAGTGCCGCGCGGTTTCCTTCGCGCAAGGTGATCTCGTAGTAGCGGTCGACCAGTTCGGGCGTGACCTTGTCGGGGTTTCCGTACACGTTCCTGACGCTCGACTCCACCAGTCGGCGCGGCAGCGTGACTTCCATCAACCGGTTCAGGATTGGAATCTTTGCCACCCGGAAGGCCAGCGGTACGGACTGGGACCGGATCGCGTAGCCAGCGGAGTCCACGAGGATCAGCGCCTCGACGCGCGCAGGGTCGGCGAGCGCAGTCTCCCACGCAACCCAACCGCCGAACGAGTTGCCGGCCAGCACGCAGCGCTCGACGCCAAAGTGATCCAGCACCGCGGCGGTGAACCGGATGTATCTGCCGATGCTGTAGTCGCCATCGGGCGACGGGCCGGTCAGGCCGAAGCCCGGCATGTCGACGCGAATGACGCGTCGCCGGCTTTCGAGCGACCGTACCCAGCCGTCCCAGGTGTGCAGTGATGCGGAGGTGCCGTGCAGCAGCACGATCGGCACCGGGTCGTCGCGCCGACCTTCGTCGCGCACGTGCACCTGCATTCCGTCGACGTCGATGAACGTCGACGGTGACGGCGCCCAGCGCGCCTCGAGTTCGGACACTGGGCGATCGGGTGCCCAGTTGAGTGCGACGAAACCCGCGACAATGAGCGCCAGTGCCCCGGCGGCCGCGCCGGCTATGCGCGCCGCGCGTCTCATGCTGCCCAGTCGAGGATGACCTTGCCGGACTGGCCGCTGCGCATCACTTCGAAGCCTTCGCGGAAGTCGGCGATCGGGAACCGGTGCGTGATGATCGCGCTGATGTCCAGGCCGCTCTGCAGCATCGCCGCCATCTTGTACCAGGTCTCGAACATCTCGCGCCCGTAGACGCCCTTGAGCATCAGGCCCTTGAAGATCACGTCGTTCCAGTCGATGGCCGTCTCATCGGGCGGGATACCCAGCAGCGCAACGTTACCGCCGTGGTGCATGGTGCGCAGCAGGTCGCGGAACGCCTTGGGGTTGCCGGACATCTCGAGCCCGACGTCGAAACCTTCGGCCATGCCGAGCGACTTCATCGTTTCTTCGATGGATTCCCGCGTGACGTTGACCGCGCGCGTGGCGCCCAGCCTTCGCGCGAGGTCGAGGCGGTAGTCGTTGACGTCAGTCACGACGATGTGGCGGGCGCCCACGTGCCGGGCGATCGCCGTCGCCATGATCCCGATCGGGCCCGCGCCGGTGATCAGCACGTCCTCGCCGACGAGGTTGAACGAGAGCGCGGTGTGAGTGGCATTGCCGAACGGGTCGAGGATCGAGGCGATCTCGTCGGTGATCGAATCCGGAAGCTTGAAGGCATTGAAGGCGGGGATGGACAGGTATTCCGCGAAGCAACCCGGCCGATTCACGCCCACGCCCACGGTGTTGCGGCACAGGTGCCGGCGGCCCGCGCGGCAGTTGCGGCAGTATCCGCAGGTGATGTGACCCTCGCCAGAGACGCGGTCGCCGATCGCGAAGCCCTGCACCTCGCTGCCGATTTCCACGATCTCGCCGCAGTACTCGTGACCGACGTGCATGGGCACGGGGATGGTCTTCTGCGCCCAGTGGTCCCAGAGGTAGATGTGCATGTCCGTGCCGCAGATCGCGGTCTTGCGGATCCGGATCAGCACGTCGTTCGGGCCGACCTTGGGCTCCGGTACGTCCTCGAGCCAGATCCCGGGCGCGCGTTCAGCCTTGACCAGTGCCTTCATTTTCCGACTCCTGCGGAACTCATGCCTTCAGTACACCGAGTTCGCGTCCCACGGACACGAACGCGTCGACCGCGCGATCGAGCTGTTCGATCGTGTGCCCGGCGCACATCTGCGTGCGGATGCGCGCCTTGCCCATTGGCACGACCGGGAACGAGAACCCGATGACGTACACGCCAAGGTCGAGCAGGCGCTCGGCGAACCGGGCGGCGAGGGCGGCATCGCCCAGCATCACCGGTGCGATCGGGTGCTCGCCCGGCGCGATGTCGAAGCCCGCCGCGGTCATCCGCTGGCGGAAGTGCGCGGTATTCCGGCGCAGCTGCGCGCGGAGTTCGTCGCCCGCTTCGACCAGGTCGAGGACGCGCAGTGTTCCGGCTGCAATCACCGGCGGAATGCTGTTCGAGAACAGGTACGGCCGCGAGCGCTGCCTGAGCCAGGCGACTATCTCCCTGCGCGCCGCCGTGTAACCGCCCGCGGCGCCGCCGAGCGCCTTGCCCAGCGTTCCGGTGAGGATGTCGATGCGACCCATGACCTCGCGATACTCCGGCGTGCCGCGCCCGCCTGGGCCCACGAAACCGGTTGCGTGCGAGTCGTCGACCATCACCAGCGCGCCGTAGCGATCCGCGAGGTCACAGATGTCCCGGAGGCGCGCAATTACGCCATCCATCGAGAATACGCCGTCGGTGGCTATCAGCCTGGTGCGCGCGCCGGCTGCTTCCTTCAGTCGGGTCTCGAGTTCGTCGAGGTCGTCGTTTGCGTAGCGCAGGCGCTGCGCCTTGCAGAGCCGCACGCCGTCTATGATGCTGGCGTGGTTGAGCGAGTCGCTGATGACCGCGTCCTGCTCGTCGAGCAGCGTTTCGAACAATCCGCCGTTCGCATCGAAGCAGGACGAATAGAGGATCGCATCGTCCATGCCGAGGAAAGCCGCAAGCCGTCCCTCGAGTTCCTTGTGCACGGTCTGGGTGCCGCAGATGAAGCGCACCGAGGCCATGCCGTAGCCGTAGCGGTCGAGCGCCTGGTGACCGGCCTCGAGGATCGAGGGGTGGTTGGCAAGCGCGAGGTAGTTGTTGGCGCAGAGGTTCAGCAGTTCGCGCCCGTCGGCGAGCCGCACTACGGGTTGCTGTGGGGAGTCGAGCACGCGTTCGGGCTTGAAGAGCCCTGTGCTCTTGAGTTCATCGCACTGGCGGGCAAGTCGGTCGAGGAATGTCTGGTCCACGCGGGTTCTCCGGGCAAGCGCGGATTATAGGGGGCTTATAATGCTGCCGTGAGCCGTACCACTGAACCAGACGACGAAAACGCCGGCCGGGGCCGCGGAGCGGCTGCGGCGAGCCTGCGCATGGACAAGTGGCTGTGGTGCGCGCGTTTCTTCAAGACCCGCGGCCTCGCCCAGCAGGCGGTCGAGGGTGGCCACGTGCAGGTGAATGGCGAGCGGGCCAAGCCCTCGCGCCAGGTGAAAATCGGTGACCAGCTGAGCATCACCCGCGAGCGCGAGCGCTTCGAAGTGGCGGTCACCGGTATTCCTGCGCGGCGAGGTCCGGCGACCGAGGCAAGACGCTTCTACCTCGAGACGCCCGAGAGCGAAGCGGCCCGGGCGACGGCTCGGGAGTTCGACAGGCTTACCGCGCCGGTGCACTCGGGGCGTCCCGACAAGCGCGAGCGCCGCGACCTGATGCGCCAGGTGAAGGGCCGCCGCTAGCGCCCGCGCGATCCTGCCCGTGTATGCTCGGCTGCAGTACCGACCGGGAAACCTGATGACTGCCTCGCTATCGTCGCGCTCCACGCGGCTGTTCATGGCGCTGACCGCGTTCTTCGTCGGAAACGCGGTGGTGGCGGAGTTCGTCGGCGTGAAGATATTCGCGCTCGAGCCCACGATCGGGCTGCCGCCATTCGGCTGGAACCTGTTTGGCCAGGTGGGCTCGCTAAGCTTCACTGCCGGCGTGCTGATCTGGCCGATCGTCTTCATCATGACGGACGTAATCAACGAGTACTTCGGGCGCCGCGGCGTTCGTTTCATCTCGTTCGCGGCCGCCGGCATGATCACCTACGCATTCGTCTTCGCGTACGCGGCCATCCACCTGGAGCCGGCGGACTGGTGGGTCACCGTCAATGCCGGACGTGGGGTGCCGGACATGCAGGCCGCCTACGGAAACGTGTTCGGGCAGGGCCTGTGGACGATCGGAGGCTCGCTGGCGGCGTTCCTGGTCGGCCAGATGATCGACGTGGCGATCTTCCACCGCATCCGCACCGTGACCGGCGAGCGGTGGATCTGGCTGCGCGCCACTGCGTCCACTGCCGTCTCGCAGCTCGTGGACAGTTTCGTCGTCCTCTACATCGCCTTCGTGCTTGGGCCGCAACAGTGGCCGCTGTCGCTGTTCCTGGCGGTCGGCACGGTCAACTACTGCTACAAAATGGTCATGGCGGTGCTGCTGAGCCCGCTGATCTACCTGGCGCGACACCGCATCGAGGCTTACCTCGGCCCGGCCGAAGCAGCGCGGCTCAAGGCCGAAGCCGCGGCGGACTGAGGCTGGCCGTGACAGTGACATTCCACGACGCTGGTCCGCTGCTCGCGATCGGCGAGTACAGGATCCTTGTGGCCGCGCGCGCGCGCGGCGATTCGACTGTCGAGTGTTCGCTGGACCTCGGTCGCTCGACCACGACCGTAGAGACGGCCGAGGATGCGTGGGCCTGGCGGGGCCGTCGTTACCCCTACCCGGATGCCTGTCGCGACCGGACCATCTACTTCTGGGACGGGAACGCGTTCCAGCCGGTGTCGAGGTTCAGCGGCTCGTTGATCAAGCTGGTGCCGACGGAGTGGGGCGCGCCGACGTTCGAGATCGACGGCATCAAGATGCTGCCAACCGCCCAGGTGTCGCCATACGAGGATGCCGGTAGCAAGGTCGCGCTAATCGACCCGCGCGGGAAAGTCGTGCTCGATACCTGCGGCGGCCTAGGGTATTTCGCGGCGTGGTGCCTGGCAGGGCAGGCGGCGCGCGTGCTGTCGTTCGAAAAGAACCCGGACGTGATCTGGCTGCGCAGCCTGAACCCCTGGTCGCCGCTGCCGGGAAGCGGGCTCGACCTGGAGGAAGGTGACATATCCCGCGAGATCACACGGATTCCGGACGCCTCCATGGATGCGGTGCTGCATGATCCGCCGCGGTTCGGCATCGCCGGCGAACTGTATTCCCAGGTGTTCTACGACCAGCTGGCCCGTGTGCTGCGAAGGCGGGGTCGGATGTTCCACTACACCGGTACGCCGAACGCGCTCACCAGTGGCCGCGACGTGCCGCGCGAGGTCGCTGCACGGTTGCGACGCGCGGGATTCGACGTCCGCGTTGCCCTCGACGGCCTGCTCGCCGTCAAGGGCTGACGGGTGGCGCGTTGCGCGCGGCGTCCAGCGCCTTGCGCAGTCGATCGGCCCAGCGCTTCAGGATGATGTCCGCGGCTGCCTTATTGGTGACGGAATTGGCCTGCCTGGGCATTCCGCCCATGCTGTCATCCGCTTGCGTGTCGATGACACGGGCGAGAAGAGTACTGGTCCCGCCGTCCCAGAGTTCCAGGTAAAGCGTTACCTGGCCAGCCGATGCGACGACGTCCACGCCCGGAGCGGCGTTATCCGGGTCCGGCGCGGTGACGATGAGGTTGAGCAGCGAGGGCCGCAGCATCAACACCCCCGGGCCCTGCGAGGTGGCGATTTGGAAGTCGCCATTCTGGCCGAGTACATCCACGAAGACCTTGTTGAACTCCAGCGAAAGCTCGTTCTTGATGCGCGTCTCGTCCTCAGGAGTCACCTGTGCCCCGAGATTCATCTCGTTCTGCTGGTTGTAGTTACGCGCCCAGTCCTTAGCGAACTGCACGTAGCACTCGAGTAGCCCGATGCTCTTGTACTTCGAAAAGTCGGCCCCCGGCTTCACGTAGACTGCGCCGTATTCCAGGGTCTTGCGGAGCTGCAGGCCGTCCGGGCTGACCGGCGGGTACTGCTGGTCGGCGGCCGGCGCCGCTACGGAGGCGAGCAACAGCAGCGCCGATACAAGCCCGGCGCAGACGGGAGTCCGGAGACGTTTCGATGTCGACATTTTCCACCCTCGGTAATTTGCCGCCAAATACAGCCGCCAGAAAATAGGTGCCTGGCACCTATTTACGGGCACCTATTTATCATACGGCTGGCTACTTGACGAGTTGGTTCAGTTCGAAGATCGGCAGCAGCATCGCAAGCACGATCACCAGCACGAGGCCGCCCATCAGCAGGATCATCAACGGCCCGAGCAGGCCCACCACGCCCTGCAGGATCGTGTCCAGCTCGCGTTCCTGGTGGATCGCCGCGCGGTCGAGCATCGTGTCGAGTTCGCCGCTGGTCTCGCCGCTCGATATCAGGTGGATCATCATCGGCGGGAAGACGCGGCTGGCAGCCAGCGACTTGCCGATCGGCGCGCCTTCGCGCACCCGCACTGCCGCGGCCTCGACCGCGGACTTCATCGGAAGGTTCGAAACCACCTCGGCCGAGATGCGCATGGCTTCCAGCACCGGTACGGTACTCGACGTGAGCGTGCTGAAGGTGCGCGCGAAACGCGCGGTGTTTGCGCCTCTCACGGCCTTGCCGATGACTGGAAGGGTCAGCAGGAACTGATGCCAGACACGGCGGTTGGACTCGACCTTGAGCCAACGCGTGAACAGGAAGATCGCGCCCGCGATCGCGATCACCAGGTAGATGCCGTAGTGCCGCATGAAGTCGCTGCCGGCGATCAGCGCCTGGGTCAGCAGCGGAAGGGCCGCCTCGCTCGAGCGGAATACCTCGACGACCTTTGGCACGACCGAAACCAGCAGGAAGAACACGATCACGACGCACACCACGAACAGCAGCACCGGGTAGAGCATCGCGCTCAGGGTCCGGCTGCGGAGTTGCTGGCGATTGTCGGTGTAATCCGCGAGCCGCTCGAGCACCGCGTCGAGGTGGCCGGAATGCTCGCTCGCCGCGATGGTGGCGCAGTAGATCTCGGGGAACGAGCTGGGGAAGTCGGCCAGCCCGTCGGCCAGAGTATGGCCCTCCATCACCTTCGAGCGCACGCCAAGCATGATGCTGCGGACGCGGGGCTTGTCGGTCTGCTGCGAAACCGCGAGCAGCGCTTCCTCGAGCGGCAGCGCCGATTTCACCAGCGTCGCAAGCTGCCGGGTCACCAGTGCGAGGTCGGCGGCACTCAGGCCGCGCTGGATCTTGAACGTGAACGAGCGCCGGCTGCTTGCGGTCTCCTGCTCGACGACCTCGTCCACCAGCACCGGCAGCAGTCCCTGCTCGCGCAGCAACTGGCGGACGTGCCGCGGCGTGTCGCCCTCGAGGACACCTTTTCGCTCCCGGCCCGCGGCATCTACCGCGACGAACTCGAAGGCTCCCATGCGTCAGTCCTCGCGCGTGACCTTGAGGACTTCCTCGATCGTGGTTACGCCGGCGAGCACCTTGGCCCGTCCATCGTCGCGGATGCCAGGCGTGCGCGTGCGCGCGTAGCGCTCGAGTTCGAGTTCGGACGCGCCATCGTGGATCATCGTGCGCATGTGCTCATCGATCAGCACCAGCTCGTAGATGCCGGTGCGGCCGCGGTAGCCGTTGGAGGTGTCGCGCGCGCCGGGGCGGTAAAGCGTTGGCGACGGCACACCCTCGGGAATGTTGAGCAGCCGCCGTTCATACTCGCCCGCGGTGTATGCCTCGCGAGTCGCGGGGTTCAGCACGCGCACCAGCCGCTGCGCGATGACGCCGACCAGGCTCGAGGACAGCAGGAACGGCTCGATGCCCATGTCGCGGAGGCGCGTGACTGCGCCCACGGCCGTATTGGTATGCAGCGTCGACAGCACCAGGTGGCCTGTCAGGCTCGACTGCACGGCGATCTGCGCGGTCTCGAGGTCGCGCACTTCACCGACCATCACGACGTCCGGGTCCTGGCGCAGGATGGCGCGCAGGCCGCGGGCGAAGGTCATCTCGACACGCGTGTTGACCTGCGTCTGCCCGATACCGTCGATGTAGTACTCGATCGGGTCCTCGACCGTCATGATGTTACGGGTACGGTCGTTGATGCGATCCAGCGCGGCGTACAACGAGGTGGTCTTGCCCGAGCCGGTGGGTCCGGTCACCAGCAGGATGCCGTTCGGCTTGTGGATCAGTTCGTCCGTGAGCGCCTGGGTCTTTGGATCCATGCCGAGCGAGTTCAGGTCCAGCCGACCCGCCTGCTTGTCGAGCAGGCGCAGCACGACGCGTTCGCCGTGCCCGGCCGGGATCGTCGAGACACGGACGTCCACTGCCCGACCCGCGACGCGCAGCGATATGCGACCGTCCTGCGGCAGGCGCTTCTCGGCGATGTCGAGTCGCGACATGACCTTGATGCGCGACACGATCAGCGGGGCGACCGCGCGCTTGGTCTGCAGCACCTCGCGCAGCACCCCGTCGACGCGAAACCGGATCACCAGCCGGTTCTCGAAGGGCTCGATATGGATGTCGGAGGCGTTTTCCTTCACCGACTGCGTTAGCAGCGCGTTGATGAGCCGGATGACCGGCGCCTCGTCCTCGCTCTCGAGCAGGTCGGACTGCTCGGGGATGTCCTGAGCGAGGTCGGCGAGGTCGGTGTCCTCCTCGAGCCCGCCCATTGCGTCCATCGTGGCGCTGGAGCCGCCCTCGTATGCCTGGCGCAGCAGTGACTCGAAGCGCTCGGCGTCCACGCGCTCGATCGTGAGCGGGCGCCTCAAGTGGCGGCGCACCTCCGCGACGGCGAGCGGCGATGCTCCCTCGCGGACCACGGCATCCACGCGGTCTGCGGCAAGGGCCCTCACCAGCACACCGTGCCGCTTCGCGAACGCGAAGGGCAGCGGGCGCAGCGGGTCGGCGACGCGATCGGCCGCGGCCAGGATCGCTTCGTCGGTTGCGGCAGTGCTCACGGAGTCGTGCCCGGGGGCGCCTGGCCGTCGGGTTGCGGCCCTGGCGCAGCGAATGGTGTCGTCTGCGTGGGTGCCGGGCCCACGGTACCGGGTTCCGAGATCGCCGGGGAATCCTGGCTGATCGTCGGCGCTCCTGACTCGATCTCCGCGCGCTCGGCCGGCGTCATGCCCTGCGGTGCCAGTTGCTGTTGCTGCCGGAGCGCATCCGACGGCACGAGCTTGTCCAGCGAGGGCAGTGCTGGCTGGCGCTCGGTCGGTAGCAGCGGCACCCTGCCGCCGAACATCATGTCCTGCTGGCCGCGCAGGTAGTTGTACTTGGCGTTGGTCTCGATCGCCGCGTCCACACCGTCGCGCAGGATGCGGGGCCGGACGAAGAACATCAGGTTCGACTTCTTCTTCTTGACGCTGCGCGTCTTGAACAACTCGCCCAGGATCGGGATCGAGCCCAGGAATGGTACCTGGGACTTCTGCTCGGTCGCTTCGTCCGACAGCAGCCCGCCCAGCACGATGATGCCCCCGTCCTCTGCCATAACGTTGGTGGTGATCGTCCGTTTGTTGGTGATCAGGCCCTGGCTCGCGGCCAGCACCTGCTCGGCACTTGCGGCGAGGCTGGAGACCTCCTGCGAGATCTTCAACACCACCGTGCCGCCGTCGTTGATCTGCGGGGTGATCTTCAGGATGATCCCGACTTCCTCGCGGTTGATGGTCTGGAACGGGTTCACCTGGCCGCCCGTGCCGGAGATGCCCTGGTTGGTGTAGGAGCCGGTGACGATCGGCACCTCCTGGGCGACCTTGATCTCGGCTTCCTCGTTGTCGAGTGTCATCACGGATGGTGTCGAGATAATGTTGGTGTTGCCGGTCGCCTGAAGTGCGCGGATCAAAGCTGCCCAGCTGATTCCGCTGGTCACGATCCTGCCAACGCCGAGCGTGAGACCTGTGGGCACTGCGGCGATGCTGGCTGGATCGCGAATGCCCTGCAGGATCTCGCCGATGCCGGTGCCGTTCACCGGCTGTACGAAGCCGCCCGCGGGAAGGATGTCGCCGTTGGAGCTTCGGTCGGCGATCAGCCAGTTGACGCCGAGGTCGGCCGACTTGTCGACCGTCATCTCCACCAGGATGCCCTCGAGCAGCACCTGCGCGCGGCGGATGTCGAGCCGATCGACGATGGACATCACAGTCCTCATGATCTTGGGCGGTGCCGAGACGATGAGCGCGTTGGTCTGTGGTTCGGCCCAGATGGTCACGCTCTTGTCGCCGCCGCCCGACTGCGCGGTGGACGGCACTGCCGTCGGGCTGCCGCCGGCCGCTGCAGCCACCGTGGCCGTGATGCCCTGGATCTGCTCGCGCAGCTTTGCCGCGATCTTCTCTGCATCGGCGTAGCGCAGGTAGCGGACCTGCGTGTCGCCGCCCGACTGGAGCGGGGTGTCCATGTGCGCGATCAGCGACTTGAGCCGCAGGCGCTGCGCGCTTTCGCCGCTCACCAATATGCTGTTGGTGCGCTCGTCGGCCACCATCTTCACCGTCGGCTTGCCGCCGCCTTCCGCGGCGGCGGTGCTGTACAGGCTGTTCACCACGCGCACAATCTCGGCGGCGCTCGCGTGCTCGAGCGGAATGACGTCGATTTCCTCGTCGCCGGTCTGGTCGATGCGCTCGATGATGCGCGCCATGCGGTTCACGTTCGATGCGCGGTCCGAGATGATCAGCATGTTCGACGTGGGGTAGGCGGCGAGGTGGCCGTACTGCGGGATCAGCGGTCGCAGGATCGGCACCAGTTGCGCGGCGCTGACGTTCTTGACGGTGATGACCTGGGTAACGATTTCGTCGGAGGTCGAACTCACGCTCGAGGGCAGGTCGTTGGCGGGCATCTGGCGGGCGTTCGCGTCGGGCAGGATCTTGATCACCTTGCCCGCCGGGACGGCGACGAAGCCGTGCACCTGCAGGATGGACAGGAACGCCTGGTAGAAGGCATCCGGCGACATCGGCGTGGACGACAGCATCGTGACCTGTGCCCGGACCCGCGGATCGACGATGAAGTTCTTGCCCGTGACGGCGCTCACCGCCTCGATGATCTGGGAAAGGTCGGCGTCCTTGTAGTTGGGCGTGATGGATCCCTGCGCCTGGCCAAGAGAGACTCCCGGGGCCGTGAGCGCCAGGAGCCCTGCGAGCGCAATGCCCGACAGCGCGGGGGCCAACCAATTGAGCAGCTTGCGTTTCATCGTCACTCCGCTTGGTCCTGGCGTCCCGCGGACGCCGGCATTTCGGTCACCGGCACGGCCTCGGGCAGGGCTGCCGCAGCAGCCGCTTCCGCGGCAACCTGGGCGTTGTTGATCGTCACCTGCGTGGGTTGTCCGTTGCGTTCCACGGTTACCGTCACTTCCGCCGCGGAATTCATGGACTGCAAAATCTCCACGCCGCGCGCGGGATCGTCCAGTGGCGTCCCGTTGATCGACGTCACGAGGTCGCCGGGCATCAGGCCCAGCCGGGTGAACTGCTGTCTGTCCCGCCCGGGGTATACCCGGTAACCGCGCTGCTGGCCATTGGCGAAGACCGGTTGCGGACGGAGGATTTCCGTTATCGCGCCCGGATTCGCGCTGGCAATCTCACTCAGGCGAGTCCCCAGCATGGCCCCCTGTTCCGGTGGTGGTGCCGCCCCGGACGACCCGCCCCCCTGGAACTTGCGCGGCAACATCAGCGCTTCGAGGCGCCCGCCGCGGTCCAGGATCACGCGGTCGGAGTAGACCGCCTGCAACTTGGTTCCGCCCGTGATCGTCTTGCCGACCGCGTAGACCTTCGCGTTGGCGGCGCTTTCGCCGATGATGGCGTAGCCCTTTTCCGGGTCGGACTCGGCAATAGTGCCCGCCAGCACCAGGTTCATCTGCGTGGCTGCAACGGCCTGGGGGTCGGTCGAGTCGGCATTTGCGCCCGCTACGCCGAACAGGTGCGCATTCACGATAGCCTGCAGGTCAAACGCCGGACCCGCCGGCGCTCCAGCGCCGACCGGGGCCGTAGCGGCCGGCTTGGCCCCTTGCGTGCCCATGATCGCCCAGGCCAGCTGCACCAGCTGCCAGGCCAGCAGCAGCACCAGCGCGACCGAGACCATCCATGGCAGCGACTGCACCCATCGGCCGGACCGAATGTCGGCCGCGACGGAGGCGAGTCGGGAGAATGTTGGCGGCAGCTGCATTTCGGGCGTGTGTACATCCGCCCGGCGGGTTGGCTGCCGGGATCCGCGAATGATACGGACTTGCGGGACCGAGCCTCAAGACAATCGCGCAAATATCGGATCTGTGGCCAATTGCACGATCGTTCCCGGGGGGCGCTTGTCAGGTGGGCGGCGGGGCCCTATATAGGATTGGCTGGAGCTAGGTTGGAACATGAGCGAAGAGCATACAAGGCAGGAACACGGCCTGGTGGTTGAGGAGGCGCGGCCCCAGGTCAAGCGCCCGCCGCTGTACCAGGTGGTCCTGCTCAATGACGACTACACGCCGATGGAGTTCGTGGTGGACGTTCTCGAGCACATTTTCGGCATGGACCGCACCAGCGCGACGCGTGTCATGCTGGAGGTGCACACGCGAGGCAAGGGCGTGTGCGGGGTGTTTACGTACGAGATCGCGGAGACCAAGGTGGCGCAGGTGACCGGCTATGCGCGCCAGCACCAGCATCCCCTCCTGTGCACGATGGAAGAGGCATGAAACAGTGTTGAGCAGCGAACTCGAAGTCTGCCTGAACGAGGCCTTCCAATCGGCCCGGGAGGCGCGCCACGAATTCATGACGGTCGAGCACTTGTTGCTCGCGATCGTCGCCACGCCGAAGGTCGAGGAGATCCTGCGCGGCTGCGGCGCCGACTCCACGCGCCTGGGCAGGGAACTCGATGAGTTCATCGACCAGACGACTCCGCGACTGAAGCCCGACGACGAGCGCGAGGTGCAGCCAACGCTGGGGTTCCAGCGCGTGCTGCAGCGCGCCGTGTTTCACGTCCAGTCGAGCGGGCGCAAGGAAGTGTCGGTTGCCAACGTGCTGGTGGCGATCTTCAGCGAGAAGCATTCCCACGCCGCTTACCTGCTCGCGCTGCAGGACGTGTCGAGGCTCGACGTGGTCAATTTCATCTCCCACGGCCTGTCCAAGCCGGGCGAGGAGGCCGGGCCGCAGGGTGACGAGCCCGCGCAGCCGGAGGCCGAGCGCGAGGCGGATGGCGGCTCGGCGCTGGAAAAGTACGCCACCAACCTGAACCGGCTGGCCGAGGAGGGGCGGCTCGACCCGCTGATCGGCCGCAAGCTCGAAATCGAGCGAACCATAGAGATCCTGTGCAGGCGCCGCAAGAACAACCCGCTCTACGTGGGCGAGGCGGGCGTCGGCAAGACCGCGCTGGTCGAGGGCCTGGCGAGGATGATCGTCGCCGACGAGGTGCCGGAAGTGCTGGCCGGCAGCACGGTGTACTCGCTGGACCTCGGCTCGCTGATCGCGGGCACCAAGTATCGCGGCGATTTCGAGAAGCGGCTGAAGGCCGTGCTCACGGAATTGCGCAAGCAGCCCGGGGCAATCCTGTTCATCGACGAGATCCACACGGTGATCGGTGCAGGCGCGGCCTCGGGCGGCGTGATGGACGCCTCGAACCTGATAAAGCCTGCGCTCGCCAACGGCGAGCTGCGGTGCATCGGCTCGACCACCTACCAGGAATACCGCGGCATCTTCGAGAAGGACCACGCGCTCACGAGACGCTTCCAGAAGATCGACGTCGTCGAGCCGAGCGTCGAGGAGACCGTGCAGATCCTGCGTGGACTCAAGGCGCGCTTCGAGGAGCACCACGGCATCAGCTATGACGACGACGCGCTGCAGGCTGCCGCGGACCTCGCGGCCCGGCACATCAACGACCGCTATCTTCCCGACAAGGCCATCGACGTGATCGACGAGGCGGGCTCCCGGCTGCGTCTGAAGCCGGTGGCCGGGCGGCCGGCCTCGGTCGACGTCGCGCAGATCGAGGACGTGGTGGCCCGCATCGCGCGCATTCCCCCGAAGACGGTCTCGTCGAACGACCGCGACGTGCTGCGCAACCTCGAGCGCAACCTGAAGCTGGTGATCTACGGGCAGGATCCGGCCATCGCGACGCTGTCGGCAGCGATCAAGATGTCGCGCTCGGGCCTTGGCGACCAGAAGAAGCCAGTCGGATCGTTCCTGTTTGCGGGCCCGACCGGCGTCGGCAAGACCGAGGTCACGCGCCAGCTGGCGCTGGTGCTCGGCGTCGAGCTGATCCGCTTCGACATGTCCGAGTACATGGAACGCCACACGGTCTCGCGCCTGATCGGGGCGCCGCCGGGATACGTGGGCTTCGACCAGGGCGGCCTGCTGACGGAGGCGATCGCCAAGCACCCACACTGCGTGCTGTTGCTCGACGAGATCGAGAAGGCGCACCCCGACGTCTTCAACCTGCTGCTGCAGGTCATGGACCACGGAACACTGACCGACAACAACGGCCGCAAGGCGGATTTCCGCCACGTCGTGATCGTGATGACGACCAATGCCGGTGCGGCGGAAATGAGCCGTTCGCCGGTCGGCTTCGTCGCGCAGGACAACGCGCCCGACGGCATGGAAGCGGTGCGCAGGCTGTTTGCGCCTGAGTTCCGCAACCGCCTCGACGCGATCGTGCAGTTCGGGTCGCTGGACGAACGCACCATACAGCGGGTCGTGGACAAACTGCTCGTCGAGGTCGAGGCGCAGCTCGAGCAGAAGGGCGTGGCGCTGCACGTCGAGGACGCCGCGCGGCGATGGATTGCCGAGCGCGGCTACGATCCGAAGATGGGCGCTCGCCCGATGGCGCGGATCATCCAGGAGCACATCAAGCGGCCGCTGGCCGAGGAGCTGCTGTTCGGCAGGCTGGAGAAGGGCGGCCATGCATTCGTGGACGTCGGCGCCAATGGCGAACTGGAGATCGAGACGCGCTCGGTCGAGGAGCCGGCGCTGCTGGAGTAAAGTCCCGGCCGCCCGCGGAAAGCGAGGCGCTGCCAGTCGACGCAAAATGAGCCGCTAGCGTGCGCGGAAGACGATCCGCCCCTTAGTCAGGTCGTACGGGGTGATCTCGACCGTCACGGAGTCGCCGGTCAGGATGCGGATGTAGTGCTTGCGCATCTTGCCGGAGATGTGGGCGGTCACGAGATGGCCGTTCTGCAGCTCCACACGAAAGGTCGTGTTCGGCAGGGTCTCAGTAACCCGACCTTCCATCTGGATCGCGTCTTCCTTCGCCATGCAGCCCCTCAAGCCGCCGTTCGAGCGGCGCGAATTCTGCATAAATGCCCGGCGTTTGGCAACGCAGGTCAGGCCCAGGTCGTGTCGGTCCCGTCGCGTGGAATGGCCGCGGAAAGCAGCGCGCGGAACCGGGCGCGGGGTATGCAGCGGGCGCCCAGGCTCTCGAGGTGCGGACTCGTCACCTGGCAGTCGATCAGTTCGACGCCGCGAGCCATGGATTCGTCCACCAGTCGCGCGAGCGCGACTTTCGACGCGTCGCGCTCGATGCTGAACATGGACTCGCCGAAGAAGACCTTGCCAAGGGCGACCCCGTAGAGGCCGCCGACCAGCCGTCCGGCCCGCCAGGTCTCGACCGAGTGCGCGTGGCCGAGTCGGTGCAGTTCCAGGTAGGCGGACTGCATGTCCGGCGAGATCCACGTGCCCTCGGGACGCAGGGCCGAGTCGGCGCAGCGTGCGACCACCTCGGCGAATGCGTGGTCCACGCTGGTCTGGTAGCCACGATTGCGCAGGGTCTTGGCGAGACTGCGGGAAACGCGGAACTCGACTGGAAACAGCACGGCGCGGGGGTCCGGCGACCACCAAAGGATCGGTTGCCCCTCCGAGTACCAGGGGAAGATTCCGCGTCGGTAGGCCTCGAGCAGTCTCGCCGGCGACAAGTCGCCGCCCGCGCACAGCAGGCCATCCGGCTCGTCCAGGGCCTGCTCGAGCGGCGGGAACGCGTCCGGCGGATCGCCGGGCCGGAGGAACGGAATCACGCGCCCGCCTTGCGATGAAAGGGCAGGTGTTCGCCGGCGGTCTCGATGTACTGCACGACCGCGTCGCGTTCACGCTCCAGGTAACGGCCTATTGCGGAGGAAAGGCCGGGGTGCGCAAACCAGTGTGCCGAACGGGTCAGCGTGGGCTCGAAGCCCCGCGCGAGCTTGTGCTCGCCCTGGGTGCCGGGGTCGAAACCGTCGAGTCCGCGCTCAATGCACCACTCGATTCCCTGGTAATAGCAGGCCTCGAAGTGCAGGCAATCGACCTGCCGCGAGGCGCCCCAGTAGCGTCCGTACAGCCAGCGGTCGTCATGGAAGAAGATCGCTGCCGCGACGGGTTCGCCGGCCAGCAGCGCCAGCTTGACCATGATCGCGCCCGGCAGGCGCCCGGCGACCAGCGCGAGGAAATCCGCTGTCAGGTAGTGGGCGTTGCCGTGCCTCAGGAAGGTCTGCTCGGAGAAACCGAAAATGGCCTGCCACAGATCCGGCGCCACGTCGCCGCCCGGGAGCGTCGCGAACGTCACGCCGGCCTCGGCTACGCGTCGCCGCTCGCGCCGGAGTTTTTTTCGCTTCTCGGCTCGAAATCCGTCGAGGAAGTCGTCGAAGTCGCGATAGCCTCGATTGCGCCACTGGAACCGACAGTCGTGGCGCGTGAGGAAGCCGGCTGCCTCCAGTGCGGCCTGGTCCTCGGGCGTCGTGAAATTCACCTGCGTGACGGGCACGCCTTCGCGGCGCGTCGATTCGAGCAGCCGATGCGCAAGGTTGGGTCGCTGGTGTGCGCTGTCCCGCGCGACCAGCAGGCGCGGACCGGTCACCGGCGTGAATGGCACCGCCGAGACGAGTTTCGGGTAGTACTCGAGGCCGGCTTGGATGCTGGCCTGGGCCCAGTTCCAGTCGAAGACGAACTCCCCCCAGGAGTGCGACTTCAGGTAGCGGGGGACGGCGCCGGCGAGTCGGCCGCCGTCGTCGCGCAACAGCAGATGGCGCGGCACCCAGCCCGCGTCCTCCCCGACGCAGCCGGAGGACTCGAGCGCCTCGAGGAACGCGTGGCGCAGGAACGGGTTGCCTGCCGTGTCCAGTGCGTCCCAGTCGGCCGCTGCAACGTCCGCAATCCGCTCGATCGTCTCCGCCTGCACGCTCATCGGGCGGCGGGCCTTGGTTCAGGCCGCGCCGGCGTCGAACTGCTCGAGGTACTTGTCCGCGTCGAGCGCCGCCATGCAGCCGGTGCCCGCCGAGGTGATTGCCTGGCGATACACGTGATCGGCAACGTCGCCCGCCGCGAAGACGCCCGCCACGCTGGTTGCGGTAGCGCCGCCACCCGAGCCGGATCGCACGGTGATATAGCCGCCCTTCATGTCGAGCTGGCCCTCGAATATCTGCGTGTTCGGCGTATGGCCGACCGCGATGAACACGCCGGAGACCGCGAGGTCGCGGCTGCCCGAGCCGTCGGTCGCTGCGATACGCACGCCGGTGACGCCCGTTTCGTCGCCGAGCACGTCTTCGACTGCGTGATTCCACGCGATGTCCACGAACCCGGCGCGCTGCCGCTCGAACAGGCGGTCCTGGAGGATTTTTTCCGAACGCAGCTTGTCGCGCCGGTGCACCAGCGTGACGTGCGAGGCGATGTTCGACAGGTACAGCGCTTCCTCGACGGCAGTGTTGCCGCCGCCGATCACGGCGACACGCTGCCCGCGGAAGAAAAAGCCGTCGCAGGTCGCGCAGGCCGACACGCCGCGGCCGCGGAACGCCTGTTCGGACTCGAGGCCCAGGTAGCGCGCGCTCGCGCCGGTCGCGATGATCAGCGCATCGCATGTGTACTCGCCACGGTCGCCCTTCAGCAGCAGTGGCCGGCGCGAGAAGTCCACCTCGCTCACGTGGTCCATGACAATCTCGGTATCGAAGCGTTCCGCGTGTTCGCGCATGCGCTCCATCAGGCCGGGACCGGTGAGCCCGTGCGGGTCGCCGGGCCAGTTGTCCACCTCGGTGGTGGTCATCAGCTGCCCACCTTGTTCCATGCCGGTCAGCAGCAGCGGCTTGCGATTGGCGCGCGCGGCGTACACGGCCGCGGCGTAACCGGCAGGCCCGGAACCCAGGATGATCAGCGGCGAGTGACGGGGATCGCTCATGTATACTTCCTCAGGCTTTGACGCCGTGACCGGACGGGGGCGCGGCATGGTAAGCAACAACCCGTCCCGCGGCAAAACAGCCGCTCGCGGGCGGTTCGGCGTCGCCGGGCACGGTGCGCTGGAGCTGACCGAAGCATCCCGGTAATCTTCGTAACTTCATACGCTTACGCGAAAGTATTGAGCTTTCAGGTGACTATCGGTGGCCAGGACTGAATCAAAGACCGACGCGGCGTCTGGCGTCGCCCGAGGCCTGCGCGAAAGCGCGCTGTGGGTTTTCGGCGCGCTGGCGCTGATCCTGCTGGTGGCGCTCGCAACCTACGACAGCGCCGACCCAGCGTTTTCGTCAACCGGTCAATCGGGACCGATCACCAACCTGATCGGTCCGTTCGGCGCCTGGCTGTCCGACCTCTTCTTCGTGCTTTTCGGCGGGCCCGCCTTCCTGTTCCCCCTGATGCTGGCATTCGCGGGCTGGACGCTGTTCCAGGAGAGGCGCAGCCCTGAGCCTCTGGACCGGCGCACGACCGCGCTGCGCACCGCCGGGTTCGTGCTGGCGCTCGCAAGCAGTTGCGGACTGGCGACGCTGCATTTCGACGGTGGATCGTTGCCGTATTCGGCGGGCGGGCAGGTCGGGTCGCTGGTGGGTGACGGACTGGCCTCCGCCTTGAGCCCGCTCGGCGCGACGCTGCTGCTGCTGGCCGTCTGGCTGGGTTCGGTATCGCTATTCACCGGCATATCCTGGATCGACGTGATGGACCGCATCGGCGGCGGCGTGCTGGCCGCGATCGACTGGGCAAAGGAGCGCAGTTCCACGGCGCGCGACGTCAAGGCCGGGCGCGAGGTGAAGCAGGCCCGACAGGAGATCGTGCGCGAGGAGCAGAAGAAGGCTGCGGAGCGCAAGCCGCCGAGGATCGAGGCCATCGCTCCAAAGGTCGAGAAAAGCGAACGCGTCGAGAAGGAAAAGCAGGTCTCGATGTTCGAGCGGCTGGGCTCGACGGAGCTGCCGGAGCTCTCGCTGCTGGACGACGCGCCGGCGCGCAAGGGCGGCTATTCGCCGGAGGCGCTGGAGGCGATGTCGCGGCTGGTCGAGCTGAAGCTGCGCGATTTCGGCGTCGAGGCCGAAGTGGTGGAAGTCCATCCCGGCCCGGTCATCACGCGATTCGAATTGCGTCCCGCACCGGGCGTCAAGGTCGCGCAGATCTCGCACCTCGCGAAGGACCTCGCGCGCGCGCTGTCCGCAGTGAGCGTGCGCGTCGTGGAGATCATCCCCGGCAAGTCCACGATGGGGCTCGAGATACCGAACGAGACGCGCGAGATCGTCACGCTCGGCGAGATCGTCAAGTCGAAGGCCTACGACGAGATGGGCTCGGCGCTTGCGCTGGTGCTCGGCAAGGACATCGGCGGAAACCCGATGGTCGCGGACCTGGCGCGAATGCCGCACCTGCTGGTCGGTGGCACGACCGGCTCGGGCAAGTCCACCGCGATCAACGCGATGGTGCTGTCGCTGCTCTACAAGTCATCCGCCGAGCACGTGCGGATGATCATGATCGACCCGAAGATGCTGGAACTCTCGGTGTACGAGGGCATCCCGCACCTGCTGGTGCCGGTCGTCACCGACATGAAGCAGGCGGCCAATGCCTTGCGCTGGTGCGTGGCCGAGATGGAGCGGCGATACCAGTTGATGGCGGCCGCGGGCGTGCGCAACCTCGCGGGCTTCAACCGCAAGGTGAAGGACCTCGCCGACGCCGGCAAGCCGATGCGCGACCCACTCGAGCTGAAGCGGTTGCCGCCCGGCGGCGACCCGGAAACGGTCTCCGTCGTGGAGCCGCTGCCGTTCATCGTCGTGGTCGTGGACGAACTCGCCGACCTGATGATGATTGTCGGCAAGAAGGTCGAGGAACTGATCGCGCGGCTGGCGCAGAAGGCGCGCGCGTCGGGCATACACTTGATCCTCGCGACGCAGCGGCCGTCGGTGGACGTGATCACCGGCCTCATTAAGGCCAATATCCCGACGCGAATCGCGTTCCAGGTGTCGGCCAAGGTGGACTCGCGCACGATCCTGGACCAGAGCGGCGCCGAGGCGCTGCTCGGTCACGGCGACATGCTGTTCCTGCAGCCAGGCACGTCACTGCCGGTGCGTGTGCACGGTGCCTTCGTGTCGGACGCTGAAGTTCACCGCGTCGTCGGTCGCCTGAAGGCTGCCGGCCCTCCGTCCTACATGGACGAGATCCTGGATGGCCCGTCGGCGCCGATTCCTGGCCTGCCGGGTGAAGCGGGCGGCAATGGCGAGGACAGCGGTGATCCGGAGCAGGATCCTCTGTACGACGAGGCCGTGCGTATCGTGGTCGAGAGCCGCAGGGCATCGATCTCGGGCGTGCAGCGCAGGCTGAAGATCGGCTACAACCGCGCGGCCCGCATGATCGAGGCGATGGAGGCGGCCGGGCTGGTCGGCCCGCTGCAATCCAATGGCAGCCGTGAAGTGATCGCGCCACCACCGCCGGAATCCGACTGAGCACTCGCATGATCCGCAGAATAGTCCTGGGCAGGTTGTTCGCCGCCGCACTTGTGCTGGCGGCGATTCCCGCGGTTGCCGCAGACGATTCGCTGGCGCGCGTCGAAGCCTGGCTCAAGTCCGTGCGCACGCTGTCGGCGGATTTCGTGCAGGTGGTGCGCAACCGCGATGGGCAGATCAGCAGCCGTGTGACCGGCACGTTGTCGTTGTCGCGGCCGGATCGCTTCCGCTGGGACTACCGTGACCCTTATGTGCAGGTGATCGTCGCCGATGGCCGCAAGCTCTGGCTGTACGATGCCGATCTCGAGCAGGTCACGGTGCGGCCGCTGGAATCCGGCCTGGGGTCGACGCCGGCCATGCTGCTGTCGGGGACCGGTTCGGTCAGTGAGAGCTTCAGTGCCGGGGCGGTCGAGCGCGACGGGGAGTGGACCTGGTGCCGCCTGGTGCCCAGGCAGCACGGTTCGGACTTCGACAGCGTGAGCCTGGGTTTCGACGATCGTGGCGGGCTGGTTGCGATGCAGCTGGTGGACAAGCTCGGGCAGAGCACCGAACTCAACTTCAGCGACGTAGAGCTCAACAAGAAGCTGGATCCCGCGTTGTTCCGGTTCACGCCGCCGAAGGGCACCGACGTCATCGGCGACGCCAAACCGTAGCGGCGATGATCCCGTTGCGTCACCGGCGCCTGTGGCTCGCGATCAGCATGGCTCTCGTGGGCGTCATTCTCTATAGCAGCCTGACACCCAACCTTCCGCTGCCCACGCCGGGCGGCTTCGACAAGGTCGAGCACTTCATTGCTTACTGTGGGCTCGCCGTGTGGTTCACGGGTCTTTATCCGCGTGCGCGCTACTGGCTGGTCGTTTCGGGCCTGCTGGCGCTCGGACTCGCCGTCGAGATCGCGCAGGGCGTCATGCAACTCGGCCGCAGCGCGGAATTCTTCGACATGGTGGCGAACGCGGCCGGCGTCGGTGTCGGCCTGCTGCTCGCACTGACGCTGACAGGGGGTTGGGCACGCAGGGTCGAGTCGTGGCTGAGTCCGCGCTGAAAGCCGCACAGGACGGCGGTTGGAGACCGCTCGCCGACCGCATGCGGCCCGCGGCGCTGGACGAATTCGTCGGGCAGGCGCACCTGCTCGCGTCCGGCAAGCCGCTGCGGCGAATGCTGGAAGGGCGCAGTCTGCATTCGATGTTGCTCTGGGGTCCACCGGGCACGGGCAAGACGACGCTCGCGCGTCTCGTCGCACGCACCTGCGACGCAGAGTTCGTCGCTCTCTCGGCCGTGATGGCCGGCGTGAAGGACGTGCGTGCCGTGGTTGAACAGGCGAGGGCGCTGAAGCAGGACTCCGGACGGCAGACCGTGCTGTTTCTCGACGAAGTGCACCGCTTCAACAAGTCGCAACAGGATGCGTTCCTGCCATTCGTCGAGGACGGTACCGTCTGCTTCATCGGCGCGACGACCGAGAACCCATCGTTTGAGATCAACAGTGCGTTGCTGTCGCGAGCCCGCGTGTACGTGCTTCGCTCGCTGTCGCACGACGACGTGAAGCAGGTGCTCGGGCGCGCACTCGAGCGCGAGGCCGGTGACAGTGCCGGGCAGGTCACGATCGACACTGACGCGATGGACACGCTGGCCAGGGCGGCCGACGGCGACGCGCGGCGGGCGCTCAACTTGCTCGAGGTTGCGGTCGAGCTGGCCCGGGCCGGCAGCGGCGCGGTTACCGAGGAGATTGCCTCGGAGGTCTCGGCCGGCGGCTACCGGCGCTTCGACAAGAAGGGCGAGCAGTTCTACGACCAGATTTCCGCGCTGCACAAGTCGGTGCGGGGAACGGACCCTGATGCAGCGCTCTACTGGCTGTGCCGGATGCTGGATGGCGGCTGCGACCCGCGCTACGTGGCACGGCGCGTGTTGCGCATGGCGTCGGAGGATATCGGTAACGCCGATCCACGCGCGCTGGCACTTGCGCTGCAGGCCAGCGAGACCTACGAGCGGCTCGGCAGCCCGGAAGGCGAACTCGCCCTTGCGCAGGCGGTGGTGTTCATGGCCTGCGCTGCAAAGAGCAATGCGGTCTACGTGGCGTTCGGCGCGGCGATGGACGATGCGAAGAAGCACGGGACACTCGATGTGCCGCTGCAGTTGCGCAACGCTCCCACCGGGCTCATGAAGTCGCTCGGCTACGGCAATGGCTATCGCTATGCGCACGACGAACCCGACGCCTACGCGGCCGGTGAAAACTACTTTCCGGAAGGCATGCAGCCGGCGCGCTACTATCAACCAGTGGACCGCGGCCTCGAGATCAAGATCCGCGAGGCGCTGGAGCGGCGGCGGAAATAGGGGACATTCTCCTTTTCAGAGGGGACATTCTCCTATTTTCGCAACTGACGACTTTCAATATCTGGCGGCGCGCTGGAAAAAGGAGAATGTCCCCTCTGAAAAGGAGAATGTCCCCTGTTTCTCGTACAATTCGCCTTCTTTGCCCTGATCGCCGTACCCAGGACGACCTGACCATGCTCGACGCCAAGCTGCTTCGTACCGATCCGGAGTCGGTTGCCCGGAACCTCGCGCGGCGCGGCTTCACGCTGGACGTTGAGAGTCTCCGTGCACTCGAGGAGCGCCGCAAGGTGGCCCAGGTGTCGGCCGACGAGACGCGTGCGGCGCGTAACGCCCATGCCAAGAAGGTCGGCATGGCGAAGGGCAAGAGCGAGGACATTTCCGGGCTGGTCGCGGAGGGCGAAACGCTCGCTCGTCGGCTCGAGGGCCTCGAGAAGGAACAGGTCGCCGTCCAGGCCGAGTTCGACGAACTGGTGCTGGGCCTGCCGAACCTGCTGCACGACAGCGTGCCTGACGGAAGGGACGAGACCGCCAACGTCGAACTGCGACGCTGGGGAACGCCGCGCGAGTTCGACTTCGAGCCGAAGGACCATGTCGCGATCGGCGAGCAGCTTGCGCTGATGGACTTCGAGGCGGCCGGCAGGATTTCGGGCGCGAGGTTCGTGGTGCTGAAGGGCGGCGTCGCGCGGCTGCATCGCGCGCTGATCCAGTACATGTTGGACCTGCACACCGGCAAGCATGGCTACACCGAGGTGTACGCACCGTACCTCGTTGCGCGGCACGCGCTGGTCGGCACGGGACAGCTGCCGAAGTTCGAGGCGGACCTGTTCCGCGTTGTCTCCGGTGAGCAGGAACTGTTCCTGATTCCCACTGCCGAGGTGCCGGTCACCAACTTGGCGCGCGAGTCGATCCTGGAGGCCGCGACGCTGCCACGGCGCTACGTTGCACATACGCCGTGTTTCCGCTCCGAGGCGGGCTCCTACGGCAAGGACACGCGTGGGATGATTCGCCAGCACCAGTTCGAGAAGGTCGAGCTGGTGCAGATGGTGCGGCCCGAGGATTCGTATGCGGCGCTCGAGGAACTCACCGGGAGCGCCGAGAAGGTACTGCAGGGACTGAACCTGCCATACCGCGTGATTGCGCTCTGCAGCGGCGACGTCGGCTTCGGCAGCGCGAAGACCTACGATCTCGAGGTGTGGCTGCCGGGCCAGCAGAAATATCGCGAGATCTCATCGTGCAGCAATTGCGAGGCGTTCCAGGCGCGGCGTATGCAGGCGCGCTGGCGCAACCCGGCCACTGGCAAGCCGGAACCGGTTCACACATTGAATGGATCGGGTGTCGCAGTCGGGCGCGCGCTGGTCGCGGTGCTCGAGAATTACCAGCAGGCGGACGGCAGCGTCGTGGTACCGGACGTGCTCAAGAGGTACATGGGCGGCGCCGAACTGATCACGGGGTAGCGCCCGAATCAGAGCGGAAGGTTCGAGAAGGAGAGGTGGCAGAGCGGTTGAATGCACCGGTCTTGAAAACCGGCGGGGCCTCAAGGCCCTCGAGGGTTCGAATCCCTCCCTCTCCGCCAGTTTAGCTTCATAACAACAGGATATTTTGGTTTCCCCGGCTCCCATTGACACCGTCCTAAGCTGAGCCCATGGCATTCTTTGTATTCCACCCCGGAGTTGTCCTGCACATCACCCGCACGGCTCATGCTGCAGGTGATGCCGTGGTCGGCAAGCAGCCGGCGGCGCGCCGGGGCGACTAGCGGAATCGCTGCCTGGTGCTTCCCTCAGCCGGGACACCCTTGCGCTGCGGACAGCGTGACGGCGGAACTGCCTCACAGTTTTCGTGGTGCAGCAGCGGCCAAAGTTGAATCGATGGCCCCCGCGAGCATACTGCCAATCGTCTGGTTCTTGATCACGGCAAACCTGTCGAAAGGCGGGGACGCAAAGCCTCCGGTCCGAGGGACGAATGTCCTGGATAGCGGGGTTGCCCAGTACCGGCGGCCGTAGTGCGTCGAACGCGAGCACTGGCGGTCTCTTCTGAGCTTCCCGGCTTCCCATCCGACTCCTCTGCACCAGCAGGCCTGCGCTGACGAGGTGCGCGATGTCGGAAATGGTCATGTGGAAGCGGGTTGTCGTCGCGATTCTCTGCGGTTTCGCCGCCGCCTGCGGCAGCGTGTCATCCGGCTCGGACCCGAACGCTCAGCCCACGGTCAACAATCCGCCGCAGATTGACGGTGCGCCGGCTGCAGTCGCGATGGTCGACCGGCCGTACATATTCGCGCCGGTGGCCACAGACGCCGATGGCGACGTCCTGACTTTCAAGATCGAGAACCGGCCGGACTGGGCGACGTTTAGCCCGATCACTGGCACGCTGGAAGGAACGCCGCCCGTGACGGCCAACCCAGTGTACCGGCGCATCCTGATCAGTGTCTCCGACGGCAAGGCGATCAGCGAGCTGTCCGAGTTTGATCTGCAGATCGCGGGTCTTCCGCCAGCCAACACGCCGCCCGCGATCGGCGGTACGCCGGCTGGTGAGGTGGTCGCCGGCAACTCCTACGAATTCATCCCGCAGGTATCTGACCCGGACGGCCAGACGCTGGTCCTGTCGGTTACCGGCAAGCCTCCCTGGGCACAGTTTGATGCGATTACCGGCCGGCTGTCGGGTACGCCCGCCGCGACCGACGTGGGCACCTACCGGGGTGTCACGATCTCGGTGTCGGACGGCGTGGAGCAGACGGCTTTGCCGGCGTTCGACATCGTCGTGAGCGCTGGAACTGTTGCTGGCCCGACCAACCGCCCTCCGGTTATCTCTGGTGTTCCGGCCGGCGCGGTAGCTGCAGGGCAAGCGTACTCGTTCCAACCCGTGGCCTCTGACCCTGATGGGCAGGCGCTCACGTTCTCGATAACCGGCAAGCCCGGCTGGGCGAACTTCAATACCTCGACCGGGCAGCTGAGTGGTACGCCTACCACGACCGACATCGGTCCGTTCCCGAACGTTACGATCACCGTTTCGGACGGCGCCGCCAGCGCAACTCTGCCGGGTTTCTCGATCACGGTAATCGCGAACAACAACCCGCCCGACATCAGCGGCGTGCCGCCAACCGACGTGGTGGCCGGTCAGGCGTACAGCTTCCGCCCCACGGCGGTTGACCCCGATGGCCAGAGACTGGTCTTTGCGGCGGCAAACAAGCCCCGCTGGAGCACGTTCAACACGACGACCGGGCGCCTGTCGGGAACGCCAACCGAGGCGGATGCCGGGACCTATCCCAACGTCTCGATCTCGGTCACGGACGGTGCAGCTCAGGATGCATTGCCGCCGTTTACGATCGTGGTCTCTATGCCTAACAAGCCGCCAGTGATCAGCGGCACCCCTGCGACCTCGGTAACCGTCGGGCAGGGCTACAGCTTTACGCCGACTGCCTCGGATCCGGACGGCCAGACGCTTGGCTTCACCATCGCCAACAAGCCGTCCTGGGCGACGTTCAACAGCAGCACCGGGCGGCTGAGCGGTACCCCGGCCGCGGCCGATGCCCGCAGCTACTCCGGCATCGTCATCACGGTGTCCGACGGCACCGACAGCGCGGTGTTGCCCGGATTCACGCTGACGGTCGAGGCCGCGCCGAACCGGCCGCCAGTGATCAGCGGCACCCCTGCGACCTCGGTAACCGTCGGGCAGGGCTACAGCTTTACGCCGACTGCCTCGGATCCGGACGGCCAGACGCTTGGCTTCACTATCGCCAACAAGCCGTCCTGGGCGACGTTCAACAGCAGCACCGGGCGGCTGAGCGGTACCCCGGCCGCGGCCGATGCCCGCAGCTACTCCGGCATCGTCATCACGGTGTCCGACGGCACCGACAGCGCGGTGTTGCCCGGATTCACGCTGACGGTCGAGGCCGCGCCGAACCGGCCGCCAGTGATCAGCGGCACCCCTGCGACCTCGGTAACCGTCGGGCAGGGCTACAGCTTTACGCCGACTGCCTCGGATCCGGACGGCCAGACGCTTGGCTTCACCATCGCCAACAAGCCGTCCTGGGCGACGTTCAACAGCAGCACCGGGCGGCTGAGCGGTACCCCGGCCGCGGCCGATGCCCGCAGCTACTCCGGCATCGTCATCACGGTGTCCGACGGCACCGACAGCGCGGTGTTGCCCGGATTCACGCTGACGGTCGAGGCCGCGCCGAACCGGCCGCCAGTGATCAGCGGCACCCCTGCGACCTCGGTAACCGTCGGGCAGGGCTACAGCTTTACGCCGACTGCCTCGGATCCGGACGGCCAGACGCTTGGCTTCACCATCGCCAACAAGCCGTCCTGGGCGACGTTCAACAGCAGCACCGGGCGGCTGAGCGGTACCCCGGCCGCGGCTGACGCGGGCACCTACCCCGGTATCGTTATCACGGTGTCCGACGGCACCGACAGCGCGGTGTTGCCCGGATTCACGCTGACGGTCCAACAGATACAGCTGGGCTCGGTGACGCTTGCCTGGACGCCACCGACCCAGAACACGGACCAGTCCGCGTTGACCGATCTCAAGGGCTATCGCGTCAAATACGGTACAAGCGCGGCCAACCTGAATCTTGCGATCGACCTGCCGAACCCGGGGATCACCAGCGTCATGATCGAGGACCTGGCGCCGGGCACGTGGTATTTTGCGATGAGCGCCTACAACACCAGCAACGTCGAGAGCGATCTGTCGAACGTCACATCGAAGGTGATCAAATAGGTGCTGCGCGTCGGCGCGCCGACCGTGGCTTGAACTTTCGCGCTGGCTTCATGCTAGCGCCTTTGCGCGAGCCGGCTGGCGATGTCGGTCGACGCCCTGCCTGCCGCCCGAGAAAATCCAGCAGGGGTTGCAGTCGCTCGATCGCGATGTCGCGGAACCGTTTCCGTACCTCAGCGACCTGAGCGCCAGATCTGGTCACGTCATTCCAGTTTGCCCGGCTCAACCGATGTCTTTCCTGGGGAGATTCAGGCGTGAAAATAGCTCGGTGGCGGGCGGGGCGACCTGCCGTAACTCGACCGCCAGCCCATGGGCGCGAAATCCGGTCTCGATTTGAACTTGCGCCCTGTGCACGTCCTGGTATCGGAGATGGGCGAGTCAAGTTGCACTTGTCCGGTCCCGGAGATACTAATCGCCCTCTCGGCAAGCGCGCATCGCTTTACGCCACGGTTCCTGCAGCCGATTGGCGAACGCCGCTGCAACAACCTTGAAGAAACCGACGAGGCCCGGCAGAGGGTCGTCCCAGCAACCCACGGGTTGCAGGGCAGAGCTGACCTCCGAGACCCAGCGGGCCCAGTTCAATTGGCCAGCCTTGACGAGGGGCTGAGCAGCAAAAAAATCGTAGTACGGATAGATGCAGCGCGCGCCCACCTTGTAACCCTCGACTTGCGAGACCTCGCGTCCAAGCGCGTCTTCGTAGGCCATGCGGCAGACGTCCACGCCGCATCGTACGGCGAAATCCACGAACCACCAGGGGCGGGCGTTCACCTCGATCAGCTTGAACAGTCCATCGCGCGCGTCGTGCTTGAACTCCGCGGAAAAAATGCCGCGGTACTTTACCTCCGAAAGCACTCGACGCACGGTTTCGACCGCGCCGTGCACGGCCGTGAGCGGGATGCTCACCATCGATGTGCTGTTCCCGAAATCCAGCGGATAGATACGCAACCGGCGACGCGCGAACAACGCCTTGATGACGCCGGCGTGATCCACGTATCCGTCGATGAAATAGTGCTCGGCCGACGACCCGGGAATATATTCCTGCAGTACGACGCTCATGCCCGCGGCGATCACCTCGTCGAGTCGCTGCCTCGCTTCCTCGACCGTGCGCACGCGCAGGCCCTTGGTGCCGAAGTGCGCCAGGAAACTCTGCGAATCGGTGGGCTTCAGAAAGCAGAAAGTGGTGTCGTACGGCGGCAACTCATTGAGGTCATTGCAGCTGCCAATCATCCGGGTCATGGGCATCGGTACGCCAAGCCGCTGCAGCAGCAGAGCAAGACGTGCCTTGTCCTGCAGCGTTTCGAGCGCCCCGAGGGGCGGTACGACGCTGATGAACCGCCCGGAACCCCGCTCGACGAATTCCGCGACCACTTTGTTCCAGTCGTCGCTGCAGGCGCATAGGTACGCCTTTTCGAGCTTCGATTCGCGCAGCACCTGCTCGAGTAGTTCCGTGCTGGGCCGTGGCGCGCTGGACAGGCGCCCAAAGCCCGGCAGCGTCCGGAACCACCGCGATCGGGACATGAGGTCGCCGCGAATGCCTGGATAGACGAAGGTCTCGATGCCCCGGCGCGCAAAGGCCCTGAGCACGCCTAAGCCCGACACGCCGCCCGACAGGATGACTACGGGACAATCGCCCGTCGCATGCTTTTTCACGAAACTGACTTCCGCACCAGGAACGCTCTCCGCACGAACCTCCCCATTCAGCATGGGCCATCCATTGCTGATTCTTTCACATGACCGGCTCATGAGATGAAGGTTAAGGAAGCTGCGGCGCAGCTATTGAGCTTCGCATCACCTTTTGCGCAATGCGATCTCATGTGCGGCGGGATGAGCAGGTCAACGGTACCCGCAACTGCTCATCCGTGCAAACTACCCGGTGCCGGTGAGAGGGGGTGCACTCAAGTTGCAGTGTCGGTCGATCGCCCGGAAACCATAGGCGATGTGAGGCGTCGTCGAATGGGAAAATAGGCGTTTGAGTGCGAATGCGTTGCGCGTATGAGCGTGCCCTGAGACTTGAAAGCCGCCGTGCAAATCGTGGCTGGCGCCTCGGCAGATCGCTCAGATCGGGATGGCCAGATACCGGTCAACGCAGGCGTTCACACCGACGCGGACGTTCAAGTAGCCGACACGGTGCGTCCGGGAACCAATACACCCGGTTGGCCGGCATCCAGTTCAATGCGCACGCGGGTCAAGGGCAGGGCGTGACCGATGCTCGAATTCAAAGCGTGAAAGACGATCGGGAACCGCACCGGGTCCTGTACCAGGGCCGTAGCGCCGCCGGTTCGAACGGCGATCTCAAACGCGGCAGAGGATTCCTGCCCGATCGCGACGACCGTGACGCCGGCGGCGCGCGCGGCTTCCGCGGCAGCGAGCATCGCCTGCCGGCATGAGGAGACGCTGATGCAGTCGACGGCGGCGTTACACTGGCACGGAGGAGGCCATGGCATGTCGAAGATTTCAACGCCGTACTCGTTTTCGCTGAAGATCCTGCCGTGGCTGTACTTTGGATTCCTGGCGGTGTTCGGCGCCGTGGCACTGGTGGGCAGCGCGGGCAAAGAGGATCGATTCTTTGTCCTGATCGCGTTCGCCATGGCGATCGGTGGTTACTACGTGCTCAGAGTGAGTCTGCGGGATCTCGCCGATGAGGTCCATGACTGCGGGGATTTCCTGCTGGTCAGAAAGAACGGCGATGAGGACAGGGTGCCGCTCGCCAATATCATCAACGTCAACTTCGCGATGAACATAAGGCCGGCCCGGATTACGCTGACGCTGGCGACGCCAGGCAAGTTCGGCGCCTCCATTTCGTTTGCCTTGCCACCGAAGCTGTACCTGAGCCCGTTCCCGAGAAGTGACGTTGCGGAGGACTTGATCGCCCGTGCTCATGCGGCACGGTCGCGCCGCGTGATCTGACGCCGGCCGTCGCTCTCGTGATGCCCGGGGTGGGGACGTCGCGGTGCGGCTCGACTCTCCCGCCGGGAGGTATGGTCATGTTGTCCGGGAGCGCCAGTGCGCGGGTAGGAGGCATGTCCAAAAGGTTCAAAAGTCGAAGTCGACGGTCGACAGGTGCGACAAAGTCACGACACTCAGTGCACGGTGGCATGTGCGGCACGCTCGGCATACTTGCCTCCTGCCCGGGCGCATTACAGGACGCTGAGAATGTCTCCTGTGACTCCCAATACGTCGCCCCCCTCGTGGGGGCATTTCTTTTGGGGCCTGGTGACCGATTGATTTCGCGGGATGTGCCCGTCTAACCAGCGATGTAATTGTCTGGATGTAAGGGAACTCCTATGAAATTCAGCCGACGCAATGCGATTCATTCCCGTTTCGCGTTCGGTGCCGCGGCGGCAGCCGTGCTGGCCATTGCCACGTCGTGCCCCGCAGGTGCGGCCACGTCGAGCTGGTCGACAGAGTCGCCGCTGGCTCAGCCGGTGCAGGGCTCGGTGTACGTCAGGAGCGCCGTCAACGCGGGCGGCGTCGCCGCGTCGGTGTGGGATCAGCGGCTCACCACCGGCACCAGTGACGTCTTCGTATCCGTGTACACGCCCGGCTCGAACGGCGGCTGGTCGGCCGCGAAGCAACTGAACGCGACACCGGTGCTGTACTCGGCGAATGCCGGTGCGGTGGTCACCCCGTCGGGCGACGTCACCGTGTTCTGGTCGGAGAGCGACCTGCCGTATTACGCCGTCTATCACAACGGCGCCTGGGGTCCGGCCATGGCGGTGCCGGCGGATGCGGGCTATGGCATCGTTGCAGGTGCCGGCGCGGACAAGGATGGCTACGTCCAATTTGCGATGGCGGCGCGGCGGCCCAAGGGTGCCTACAGCGCCTACGATGTTGAATTCGTCGTCAAGGATCCTCTCGGCAACTGGGGTGCGCCGATTCCGCTCACCAGCACGCCCGGCGCGTATCCGGCATTCATGATGAGCAGCAGCGGCCAGGGATTACTCGTGGCTGGTTACCAGGCGTTTCGTTCGGCGAGCACCGGCGTGTGGAATCGGGTGCCGCTCGCGATTCCGTCGCTGGCGGGACAGACCTATACGACCGATGTCGCCATGGACGCGGCCGGCAATGGCTATTTCGTGCTCTACAATCGCTATGGCGGCGCTAACGTCACGACGTCGACGCCGACGTCCGCGTGGACCAAGTTGCGGCGAGTGACAAAATTCGAGGTCATGGGCAGCTCGATCTACGTGACGGCCTCGAGCGCCGGTCACGCGATGATCTACGGTGTTGATTACACGACCGGCAAGCTGCGAGCGAGCGTCACGACGACGACTGGCAGAATCTGGCGTGGCCTCACCAACATCGGACTCATCAACGGCAACGCGCAGGCCGCGGGCAGTGAATCTGGGTTGTACGCGATCGCCTGGGACGGCAAGGTCACGGCCGGCACCGGCGAGGGCACCGGCACCGCCGCCTGGCTCACTAAGAGCGTGTCGGCGAATCCGTACTTCGGCGACGTGGCACTCGCCGGCGGGGCCGCCGCCACGGTGTGGCTGCGCGCCAGCGACCCGACCCTGACCGACTATGTCATCGCGGCACGGAGCGGCAGCGTCGGACCGTGAGCGTGTGTTGATTGAGGCGGTGCCGACCCAGTGTCAGCCCCCTCTCTTGTTGCCCGCTGAACAGGCCCTCCCGCGAGGGCCTGTCTTCTTTCGGAAGCGGGTAGGAGGGGCGGGGCCCTCGGTCGGTGACAGGGACGACCGCGGGAGCGAGTCAGGGCGCGCCGCCGATTTCCGTCTGACAGGCTTTTGCGACGACATCACCGGTCGCACGGGCGCAGCCGCGCCCGATCCGCGCGTCGTTATCGAGGACGATCGCGTGCGCCCGCTCTCCTCACCCCGGAGATCGGAGAAGAACCCTTTTTTGTGGCCGACAGCATTCGGTGCCGCATTGCACGGACGACGTTGGGGGGGCGGGCCCTGAGGCCGGCGCTTTGCATCAATAGGCGCGTCTTCCTCGTGTCCGGCCTTCTTGGCGGCTGCTACTTTCGTTGTGCACGAGAGGTGCTGCGGTAAAATCGCCGCATGATGCCCGGCGTGTACCGGAGACAGGCATGCGTACAAGACTGACGGTGCTGGTTGTGGGCTCGCTTGCTGTTATCGGCGTGGCCAATGCAGAAGCGGACTCCACTGCTGCAGCGTCCGCGCCTGTTGCCTCGGAGCCTGCTGCGGTGCGGGTTGTGCCGGCGACCCCTGCAGAGGCACCTGCGACGGCTGCGGCTCCTCAGAAATCGGCTGCGCGGCAGCCAGTTACATTGAAAATGGCGACGGTCCCGCCCCCGGCCGACTTCAAGATCCCAGCCGTTTACCAGGCCGTGAATCGTGGACTCGACACCGTCTGTTGCACCAGCATCACTCCGGTCGGCTCAAGGATACCCCAGACCTTTTGCCTGACGCTGGACCAGGTCATTGAGCGTAAGCGGCAAGCCGAAATTGCGCAGCGCGACGTGGCCCTGAAAACCAGCATTGCGGGGACCGGCGGGGGTCCTCGAACCTGGCCGTCTGCCGCGGCCAGAAAATTGCGGCAGGTCCAATGGCATTCGAGTTGGATCTCGCGAATGACCTGGAAATTCAAAGAAAAACTCCTCGGGGCGATTCGCGTCAATTCTTGCGCCTGCGCGCGCCGTGCGACTTGAAATTCTGCGTCCGGTAATCTCCGTGCTTGGGAAGGTGTGCGACGTGGACTCGGTTTGCCAGAGAAGAGGAAGAGCGGATGGCCAGGGGCGAATGCAATTGCGGCGCGGTACAGTTCGAGATCGACGCGGATCTTTCCGGCGTGTACGTGTGCCACTGCTCGATCTGTCGCAGATCCACCGGGAGCAACGGTATCGCCGTGGTTGTCGTGCGCAACAACCAGTTCCGGTGGGTTAGAGGCCAGGAGCACATCGTGTTGTGAGAGAAACCGGGCACGAAGTGGCAGACCTGGTTCTGCAGGGTCTGCGGCTCTCCGGTGCCCGGCAAGAACGACCCGACGAGGATGTTCGTGCCGGCGGGTTCCATTACCCAAGGGGGTGATGCGCTCAAAGTCGCACACCACACATGGGTAGGCTCGAAGGCCGTCTGGGACGAAATCGGCGACGATGGCAGGCAGCACCCCGAGGAGTTCCGTGCCTAGAACGCTATCAACCCGTATCCCTCGGACTGAAGCACCACCAGCGCAGTCATCGCCGACAACGAAATTTCAACGCCGGGCGCGAGGTCCTTGCGCGAAAATCCCCGGTGCGCAGCGGTCTGTCCGCAAACGATGAT
Source organism: uncultured Gammaproteobacteria bacterium (assembly GCA_963732375.1). Classification (GTDB taxonomy): domain Bacteria; phylum Pseudomonadota; class Gammaproteobacteria; order Steroidobacterales; family Steroidobacteraceae; genus RPQJ01. The sequence goes on along the minus strand of CAVSZE010000015.1, from coordinate 111,281 downwards.
TCGGACGCCCTTGGACTGCAGCGCCGCGAGCAGCGGCGCATTGGGATTCTCGACGCCCAATCGCGCCTTGTAGGCTGCGTTTGACAGCATGTCCTTGCTGGCCTCGCCATGGACGACCAGCGCGAGTTTGACCTGCTCGGGTTTGACGCCGGCGCGCGCCTGCATGTTCAGGAACCGGGCGAGGCTCTCGATGCGCGGATTCAGTTGGTCGGCCGCCTCGGGTGACTGGGCGACATCGAACACGGCCCGGTACGTCATGTCGACTGGCGTGACGAAGTCTGGCGAGCCGACGTCGTAGGCCGGCCCGAACTGCTCGATTACGGGTCCGGTTTGTGCCGCGTCCGGATCTGCCGCAGCAACCGACGTTCCGATCAGGGTAAGCAAGGCGCCCCAGCAGAGCGCATAGGCAGTAGTCTTCAAGTCACAACTCCATTCTCGCTCCGCAGCGCGTACTCCCGCGCAAAGTCTGCAGCGGCCCCCTGGGAGTGATTGGGGCCGCGGCCGGCGGCTGCTCTCCTCTAGCCCGGATAAAACAGCACCGCCAGGAACCCCAGGCCGGCATACATGCCTATCTCGAGCGTCTCCGCGACTGGCTGGATGCGCTGCAGTGCCCCCCAGACGTGGACGACCGTCATCAGCGCGGCGACTGCGATCAGTACCTGGAAGGTGAATACCAGCCCGGTACCAGTCAGCACGGCTCGCAGCATCAACAGTTCGACAACGAGGATGAACGCGCCGAGGCAGCGCCCGAAATAGACGGCGAGGTCGGTGTCTTCAGGTATCCGCCAGCCGAGCCGTCGAGCCCAGGCGAGCGGCGCGAGGAAAATCGGCAGCGCGAATGCGGCCGATGTGATCAGCATCAATGCCAGCAGGAAGGCCTGTGCATGAGATCCCCAGGTCCCGACCATCGTGCGAGCTCCGACAGGTAATACGCCTGACGTAGCGTATCAGTCAAAACCCATGCTGTACGGCGAAATAGAACGTGGCGTCGGGGGATGCGTTTACCTCGATGTCTTCGTTCATGCCCAGGTCGAACCGCCAGCCGCCTGGGGTTCGCCAGGTGCCGCCGTAGCTCAACACCACTGCATCACCCGACAGGCCGTTGATCGAAGTGTCGAAGATGCGCGAATTTGCATAGAACTGCACGGTCAGGTCGAGGCTGCGCCATGCGTTCCATGAAACGCCGCCGAGCCCGGCCCACGCAAAGCTCTGCTGGTACTGGGGAAGAATGTCGCCCTGGCCAAGCCAGACCGCGTCAATTTGACCGAAGACCTGCCAGTGTTCCGCCAGCTGCGTCTGGCCGGCTACGCTCAACGCGACGTCAACCGCGCCGCTGCCTAGCAGGTCGTTGGAATCACCGACCGGGATGTCAACGCTGAGCCAGCTCGAGAGGGCGCTGCGATCGGTTGCCTTGAGCTGGTATCCGAGGGCGACCGGCATGTCGGCGATGCCCGAGGCACTGTCGTTCACCTGCAACTGGAGCTGATCGCCCTGTTGGTATTCGATCAGCAGCCGGTCCCTGGGCATCTGGTCGCGCACGCCGTTCGACAGCCCGAACAGGTCGTGCCAGTTCTCGATCAAGCCGTCGAGCGTGCCGCCGCTCAGGTGGCGCCACGGAAATTCGACCAGCCCGGCCCAGTTCGCGCCGAACGCGTACTCCAGACGAAGGCGAACGTCCTGGGTTTCGGCATCGACGGTGAAGTTGTGCGAGCCCGAAATGTCTTCATTGGCAGAATTGGACCAGTTCATGTCCAGCGTTGCGCGCCCCGAATCCGCGGCCGGCAGCCGGGCCGGCAGGGGATTCGGCAGGCCGTAAGGCAGCACCAGCGGGTTCTGGTTGCGCGTCAGCAGCGGTTCGGCGGCCACTGCTGCCGGGACCAGCACGGCGAGCGTGCACAGCGCAGTGGCAACAACACCGCTGTTGGAAAGCATCCTGGGGCTGTGGCTGTAGCTGGCAGGCACGTGGTTCCGCTCCGGGCGGGGGCAGCGATGGTGACCGAGTCTAGGCCACTGGCACGTTAGGGGCATCGCGGCTTCCCCGGATGCGGGGCGGGACCGCTGGGCCTGCCCGGTTCGTTGAGCATGCGCGGTCCAGGGTCATGCGAGTTTCTTCGTCCAGGACTACGATTGTGGTCTAGTCCGGATTCATCCTGAAGGTTCGCTGCCATGATCATCGACGCCTGGGCACAGCACCCGACCGCACGTCACCTTGACCAACCGATGTTCGAATCGCTGCGGCGCTGGGCGCGCGCGGAGCAGGGTGCTGTCTCTGAGTGGCCCGTGGCACTCACCGTAGCGAGCATGGACGAGGCCGGGGTCGCGAGAAGCCTGATCAGCGCATGGGAAGGACCGCAGGGCTCGCTGATCTCGAACGACGAAGTCGCCGGATTCGTGGGCCAGGCGCCCGACCGTCTGGTCGGTGTCGGCTCGGTGAACATCCGTCGGCCCTTGGATGCCGTGCGCGAGGTCCGTCGCTGCGTGCGCGAACTCGGCTTCAAGGGCGTCCGGGTCCTGCCATGGCTGTGGGAACTGCCGCCCACCCACGCGCGCTTCTATCCCGTCTACAGCGAGTGCTGCGAGCTCGGCGTGCCGTTCTGCACGCAGGTCGGCCACACCGGCCCGCTGATGCCGTCCGAGGTGGGCCGCCCGATTCCGTACATCGACCAGGTGGCGATCGATTTTCCGGAACTGGTCATCGTCTGCGGGCACATCGGCTATCCGTGGACCGAGGAGATGATCGCCGTGGCTACCAAGCACCGGAACGTATACATCGACACGTCGGCGTATACGGTGCGGCGTTATCCGCCAGCGCTGGTCGCGTATCTCAAGGCCCACGGCCGGGACAAGGTGATGTTCGGCTCGAACTGGCCGATGATCCCGCCTGCCAAGGCACTCGAGGGCCTCGGCGAACTTGGCCTCGATAAAAAGACGCAGGCGGCGTTCCTGTCCGGAAACGCCGCCCGTGTGTTCAGGCTCTAGTCGCCCGGCAGCGACTCACTTCATCTCGATCTGGCCGCGGATCTCGCCGATGCGATAGTTGCCCGGCCCGGGGTTTTGCGGGTTCGCGCCGTCGTTGGTGTGGATGTTGACGTAGGCTTTGCCGTCACGCAGTTCGTACACCAGATCCGCCAGCGAAGAACCCAGCATCGGTCCGGTCAGGTCCGCCGCGGTGATGGTGCCTTCGGCCAGCACGCCGGTGAACGGTCCCTTTTTCACCGTCGCGCCACGGGCGGGGAAGAGCTTCACGACGCCGGGGCCGTTGGTGGCGGGGCCGCCGAGGTGGAGTTCGGAACTGTATGCGTTCTGCAGGTCCGTCACGGTAAGCGTGTAGGAAATTTTCTTTTCGCCGTCGTGCACCGTGAGTTTCAACTCGCCGGTGGCCTTTGACTTGGTTGGCTCAGGCAACTGCGCTGCGCCGGTCAGCGTTGCCTCAAAACGCAGTTCCTCGGCGACGGCAGGCATTGCGGCGAGGGTGAGTGCGGCGGCCGCCATGGCTACCCAGGTACGTCTTGTCATCGGCATGTTCAGGACCTCGAAAAGGCTACATGAATTGGCCGGACGGATCGCGATCCTTCGGCACGTGCACCCGGAATAGGCTCTGACAGTGCAAACGAAAATACGTATTTTCGGAAGGAAACTGCGTCAGCACGCGGCGCGCTCCTCATTTACCGTCCGTCGGTCCGGCGTACATGTCGATCACCCTGTCCAGCGCGCTCCTGCATACGCTGCAGAACGGTACCTCGTCGCGCGTGAACATCACGCAGTCGATCTGCGGCCGGTAGTAGGCGCGTGCGTCGTAATTCGCGCCCTGGAACGCACCGGTCAGGTCCGCGTAGCGGGCCGCTCCGAGCAGGCGCGTCGTGTATGCCTGTTCCTCGCGGAACAGCGCCGACATCTCGCTTTCCGGGCGCCCCTCGGCGCGAATCTGCTTGCGGCGCGCCTGGAAGTCGCGCTGGTGGTCTTCGAATTCCTGTTTGGGCCACGGAGTTGGAAGCGGCGTGTCCTTCGCCACGAGTGCTCGCCACTTCAGCCGGTCGATATCGAGCATCGCGGTCACATTCGGCTGCCATGGCTCGACGATTCTGGTCGCCGGCTCGTAGGCCACGGGCGAGGTGTAGTACTCGTCGGCCAGCGCGGCGAAGTGATGTCCGAACTCGTGCACGAAGACGTAGTCGGCCCAGTCGCTGTCCACCGCAACCGTGGACATGTCGCCGAAGATTCCGCCGCCGCCGTAGGTCTCGCCGTTCGCCAGGATGGTCAGGAATTCATAGGGTGCCCATGCCGCCACGTCACGCAGGGCGCGATCGTCGAACGTGAGCACATAGCGCTCCGAGCCGAACGCGTCGTAGGTCGCGCCGACCGGTGTGCGGCGGTAGATGCCAGTGGATGGCCGCGAAATACCCGATTCCGCCGCCGGCGGACACAGGCCCCAGACGTTGAAGTCCTTGCGCCGCGACTTGAACGGCTCGTGGCGGAACAGCGCCGCAACCAGTCGCTCGGCGTCAGGGTGGAATTTCTTCTCGCACTCGGCCGCGGTATAGCCGTCGCCGACCAGCAGCACGTCCACCTTGTCGGGCGGCGCGCCGTTGTGCTCGATCTCAAGCACCTGCTGCTTCGGCGGAGGCGCGCGGTCGATGAACGGGTCCGCCGGGTCGATCGCCAGTTGCCAGACGGTCGCGAAGACCTGTTCTGCATTGCGCTGCTGCAGCGTGATCGTCACCGGGCCGACAGGTGCGGGGAATCGCAGCGAGTCCTCGAACGTGCGGTGCGTCGTGCTGGCCTCGGCCGTCGTCGCCCACTCGGCGTAGATCGAGTCGAAGCCGCGCGAATAAAGCAGCTTGCCCGCGGCGTCCCGGACCTCGAAACGATAGGTGCCGAGATTGGTGTCGTCCACGGTGCGTGCGAGGCTGCCTGGCCAGGGCAACGGTTCGATGACAATCCGGTCCACGGAATAGATCTCGGCGCCCTGGCCACCGGTGTGGAAATAGTCGACGCGCATCGTCGCGGGCTGGTCCGCTGCCACAACGGGCGTTACAGCCGCGGTCAGCGCGGCCGCCGCGAGGACCAGCGCCGCGCGCCGGCTCACTTGCGGCCCCTCGGCTGCACGCGCCGCCGCTTCGTCGCCGCAGGGGAACTGGTCGAGCGCGATTTCGCAGTCTTGCGTGCCGGCCGCCGTTTCAGGTCCATTCGTGCCAGCGCCTTGTGTTCACGCGTCTGGATGTCGGTTTCGACCTGGCGCAACTGCGTTACGAACAGCTGCGCCGCGCGCGACAGCGTGCGCTTGCGTGGATAGAAGAGCCCGTAGCTCAGGTGCAGCCACGGCGCGTCGAACGGCACCAGCGCGACCTTCCCGGTTCGCAGCTCCGTCTCGATCGCGGTGAGCGGCGCGAGGCCGATCGCGTCCCCGGAAAGCACCGCGGCCTTCACCGTCGAGAAGCAGTCGAGCATCAGGCTGGGCGTCAGGTCGCCCGTCTCGCGCTCGACCTTCGCCGTCGGCATGGAACGACCGATGTGCATGGCGATTCGGTGCGGGACACGCGAGGCAGCGAGCGGGAAAACCAGCAGTGTCTCGAGCGAGTGCTCGCGGGCGGCCGTCAGCGGGTGTCCCGGGCGGGTGAAGAAGAACACGCGGTGTTCCGCCACCGGCTCGATGGCGAGCCTGGTCGGGTGACGCTCGGCGGCGGTTGTGTCTGCAATGGCAAACTCGATCTTGCCTGCCATCACGGACCTGGCGAGTTCGTCGAAGTCGGCGGTCACCGTGTGCACCCGCAGGCGGGAATTGGCGGTCGCCATGCGACCCAGGGCAATTCCGAGCGGCAGTTCCGCGGCAAACATGTCCGTGCCGAACACGATCTCGGGCGCTTGCAGGCCCGCCAGTTCCTCGAGGTCGCGGGTGAAATCGCGTGCCTGGGTGAATATCCGGCTCGCGTGATCGATCATCAGGCGGCCGGCCTCGCCGGGCTTGAGCGCCTTCGCGGCGGTATCCATCAGCTTGGTGCCGACCACGGACTCCAGCGACCCGACGCGCTTCAGCAGGGTGTCCGGCGACAAGCCGAGGGCCTTGGCGGCGCGCGTGATGTCGCGGGCAGGCAGGAGCTTGACGATGTCGAGCAGGCTGGGAGTCTTCACAATATTCTCCAGACGCTAGCAGAAACGCCGATCCAAGGTACACCCATCCCGTGCCGTCGGGCTGGGTTCCGGCCCACGCACTTTACGGCCTCTCGGCGGGCGCGTGCAGCCGGTATCATGCCTGCCCATGCCTTCTAGACTCATCGTCAGGCGCGACCGGCGGTTATAGGCCGTACCCGCGCAAGGAACCGGAAGTGACGACGCAAAGACCCGCCGCCGCGAGGAACGCGCAATGAGTGATCTGGTTCCAGGCACGCGACCCGTGGCTCCGCAGCACGAGTTCGATACCGCACGGCTGGCCACCTGGCTCGAGGCGAACGTCGCGCCGCTCTCGGGCTCCCTCGAGGTCGCGCAGTTCAAGGGCGGCCAGTCGAATCCGACCTACCTGCTGAGTGCCGGCGAACAGCGCTACGTGCTGCGCCGCAAGCCGCCAGGCAAGCTGCTGCCGTCGGCGCATGCGGTAGATCGCGAATTCCGGGTGATCGAGGCACTGGCAGGTACCGGTGTGCCGGTAGCCCGGGCGCTGGCGCTCTGCGAGGACGAAGCGGTCATCGGAACCACCTTCTACGTCATGGAGTACGTCACCGGGCGCGTGCTCTGGGACCCGGCGCTGCCAGGGCTCGACCCGGCGGAGCGCATGTCCATCCACGATGAGATGAACAGCGTCATTTCCGCGCTTCACTCCGTCGATCCGGCCGCGATCGGCCTCGGCAGTTTCGGCAAGACAGGCGAGTACATCGCCCGCCAGGTGGCGCGCTGGAGCAGGCAGTACCAGGCATCGGAAACCGAGACGATCGAGGCGATGGACAAGCTGATCGCCTGGCTGCCCGGGAACATTCCCGCGGGTGACGAGACGCGGATCGTGCATGGCGACTACCGCATCGACAACGTGATCTTCGACCCCGTCGAACCGCGCATCCGGGCCGTGATCGACTGGGAACTGTCGACGCTCGGCCATCCGCTCGCGGACTTCGCCTATCACTGCATGGCCTGGCGAATTCCACCGGGCATGTTTCGCGGGCTGGCAGGCCTCGACTTCGAGGCAATGGGCATACCGGACGAGCGCGCCTACGTTGCCGCGTACTGCCGGCGTACCGGCCGCGAGGGTATTGCCGAGCGCGACTGGGAGTACTACATGGCGTACAACATGTTCCGGATTGCCGCAATCGCGCAGGGTGTGATGGCGCGTGCGCTGCAGGGCAATGCCTCGAGTGCCGAGGCGCTGCAGACTGGGCGCAAGGCGCGCCCGCTGGCGGAGCTGGCGTGGAGCCAGGTCGAGCGGCTTAAACTTTCCTGAGGAGACGACGATGGACTTCCAATATTCCCCGAAGGTGCAGGATCTCCAGCGACGCGTGACCGCGTTCATGGACGAGCACGTATACCCCAGCGAGGGTCGCTTCCACGCCGAGATCGAGCAGAACCGGCGCAAGGGCAACGCCTGGGTGCCAACCCTGGTCGTCGAGGAACTCAAGAAGAAGGCCCGTGCAGCCGGACTCTGGAACCTCTGGCTGCCGGAGTCGGACTTTGGAGCCGGCCTGACCAACCTCGAGTACGCGCCGCTCTGCGAGATCATGGGCCGCTCGCACATCGGCCCCGAGCCGTTCAACTGCTCGGCGCCCGACACCGGCAACATGGAGGTGCTGGTTCGCTACGGCAACGAGGAGCAGAAGCGGCAGTGGCTCACGCCGCTGCTTGAAGGCGAAATACGCTCCGGCTTCGCGATGACCGAGCCGGCGGTTGCCTCCTCGGACGCGACCAACATCGCGGCCCGCATCGAACGCGACGGCGACCAATACGTGATCAACGGTCGCAAGTGGTGGACCTCGGGCGCCGGCGACCCGCGTTGCAAGATCCTGATCTTCATGGGCAAGACCGATCCGCAGAATGAGAATCGCCATCGCCAGCAGTCCATGATCCTGGTGCCGATGGATGCTCCGGGCGTGCGAGTTGTGCGACAGGTACCGGTGTTCGGCTATGACGACGCGCCGCACGGGCACTCGGAAGTCGACTTCAAGGACGTGCGCGTGCCGGTCGCGAACCTTCTGCTCGGCGAGGGCCGCGGATTCGAAATTGCGCAGGGGCGGCTCGGCCCCGGCCGCATCCATCACTGCATGCGGCTGATCGGCACGGCGGAGCGTGCGCTGGAGGCCATGTGCAAACGCTCGCTCGAGCGCGTGGCATTCCACAAACGGCTGGCGGAGCAGGGCGTCTGGCGCGAACGCATCGCCGATGCGCGCATGAAGATCGACCAGGCGCGCTTCCTGGTGCTGCATGCGGCCTGGAAAATGGACAAGGCCGGCAACAAGGCTGCGCAGAAGGAGATCGCGATGATCAAGGTCGTCGCACCGAATGTCGCCTGCGAAGTCATCGACCAGGCCATACAGCTGTTCGGCGGCGCCGGCGTGTCGGACGACTTCGGGCTCGGCTGGCTGTATGCGAATTCGCGCACGCTGCGCATTGCGGATGGCCCCGACGAAGTGCATCGCAACCAGATCGCCAAGATGGAACTTGGCCAGTACCTCACTCCCTCGGCATGAAGATTCGTGGACAGGTCGCGCTGGTCACCGGTGCGGGACGTGGCATCGGGCGGGCGCTGTGTCGTGAATTCCTGAATCGTGGCGCCGCGGGGGTCGCGATCGGGGACCTCGACGGTGGACTCGCGGAGGCTACTGCACGAGAACTCGGTGGGCTCGGTATGCAGTGCGACGTGTCGGATGCCGGCGCCGTGCGCGTGCTGGTCGATGCCACCGTCGAACGATTCGGGCGGGTCGACATCCTGGTGTCGAATGCGGGCCTGGGTGTCCAGGCGCTGGACCTGGACGATGCGTTGTCGGAGACCGATTCCGAGTGGCAGCGCATGTGGTCGGTGCATGTCATGGCGCACGTGCACGCGTGCAGGGCCGTGCTGCCCGGCATGCTCGCGCGTGGTTCCGGTCACCTGGTCAGCGTGGCGTCGGCGGCGGGGCTACTGAGCCAGGCAGGCGACACTGCTTACAGCGTGACCAAGCACGGAGCCGTGGCGCTCGCGGAGTCACTCTCGATCACCTACGGGGACCGCGGGATCGGAGTCTCGGTCGTCTGCCCGCAATACGTCGCCACCGCCATGACGGGTCTGGACGAAGGCACGGGCGCCGGCGAGATTCCAGGCGTGCTGACGGTGGAGCAGGCGGCGTCGGCAATTGCTGACGGCATCGAGCGGGATGACTTCCTGGTGCTCACGCACCCGGAGGTGCTCGGCTTCTTCCAGAAAAAGGCGGCCGACTACGGCCGCTGGCTCGCGGGCATGCGGCGCGTGCGCGAGGGCCTGCGGGGCGGGGGCTTTCTCAAGGTCAAGTCCTGAGGCGCTCTCGCCTTGCGTAGCTGCCGCCACGCGGCCAGGCAGTGCCGCGCAATTTCGGCGGCGTCGGGTACGGCCACGCGATTCGCGACGATACCGACGTCCATGCGCCCGTCGTGGGAGAACGACGTGAAGTTGAGCCCCGCCGGGCCCGCGACTATCGAGACCGGGTAGGCGCCGATCAGTCGTGAGCGTCCCAGGTAGCGCGCCCCCACGACACCACCGACATTCGAAACTACGAAATTCACCACCGGCCTGGTGAATGCTCCCAGTCCGAACGCGTCGGAGGTCAGCCACAGCCCGAAGGCGAGTGCCGCGAGGTCCAGCGACGCCTCGGTGGACATCGCATGGAACTCGGCCTTGGCAGCCGTGGTGCTGGCGACGATTTCCTTCAACCGGGTCGCTACACCGGAGCGCGGGCGACCAAGCCGCACGAACAGCGTCGAGGCCTTGGTACCGTACTCGGTGTCCCCCGGTTCGCGCACCGATACCGGGCACATCCCGACCAGCGGTTCCGCGGGTCGCTCGCCGAAGCCTCGCAGGTAGCGATGCACGCCGTCGTCGGTCACCGCGAGCAGTACGTCGTTGATCGAGCCGCCGGAAGCGTGCCCGACTCGCCGCATTTCATCCAGCGGCAGCGAAAACTGTGCGACTGAGCGTTCCGCGGCCACCCGCTGATTCAGCCTGGTGTGGGGCCCGGCAAAAGGCGCATTGCCCCGTGGACGGCTGGACGCGGCCCGCAGTGCCGCAAGCCTGCCTGTGACCTGCGAATAGAGTTCCCGGAACGCAAGCGCGTGCGTCATCACGGAGCGCAGGCCACCGGCGAAGTCCGTCGTCAGCGGAGCCGCATCAGTTGGAATTGCATGGAAGCCCGTGAGCAGCGGGCCGGGCTCGCTCGACATGCTGTCGAAAATCCTTGCGGCGGCCGAGCGTCCATCCCAGGTAACGTGGTGCGACTTGATGTAAAGGGCAAAGTGTCCGGACGCGAGCCCGTCGATCAGGTGGATCTCGAACAGCGGCCGGCTCCGGTCGAGGCGTTCGCGGTGCAGTTCCGCCAGACGTTCGTTCAATTGCGCGGTCGAGCCTGGCCCGGGCAGCGTTTCGCGGCGCACATGCTGCTTCATATCCACGCGCGACGGCCGGACCCAGTGCGGCACGCCGAGAGGCGGCACCTCGGGCACGAGGTCGAACGGCGGGGTCGGCGGCGTGGCGCGGTACCTGCGCAGTATTTCCCGCAGGGCCCTGTCGCTGCTCGTGCCCGTCGGCGGTTCGAAAATCAGGGCGATCCCGACATTGGCCGGCGCTTCGGCGCGGTCAATCAACAGGAATGCTAGATCGACCACGGGGATCGGGCGGGACATGGCGAGGCAAGTATGCGACATCCGCAGGGGTGCGGGCACCCCGCGCAATGCTAGACTCGGGCCGACTGCGACGAGCAGCCGACCGAGAGCAAACCATGCGCCAGTTGCGCGGTGAAGACGCCCGATTTGTGTATGCGGAGAGTGGGAACGCAAATTCCAACATCACGCTGATCCACATCTATGACCCCTCGACAGCTCCCGGGGGCCGGGTGCGGTTCAAGGGCCTGCTGAAGCACATCGAGAGCAGGCTGCACCTGTCTCCGGTCTTCCGGCAGAAGCTGCTGCACGTCCCGCTCGAGATGGACTACCCCTATTGGATCGAGGACGATCGCTTCGACCTCGAGTACCACGTTCGCCACGTCTCGCTGCCGAACCCGGGCGACTGGCGGCAGTTCTGCATCCAGGCCTCGAGGATCCACGCCCGGCCGCTGGACCTCACCAGGCCGCTCTGGGAGTTGTACCTCGTCGAGGGCCTGGACACGTTCCTGGACCTGCCGCCCGACAGCTTCGCGGTATTGACCAAGATCCACCACGCGGCGATCGACGTGAATGGCGGCGCCGAGATCACGACGCTGCTGCACGACACGACGGCGGTGCCGCCGCACCCCGAACCGCCGGAGCCGTGGTTCCCGGAATCCCCGCCCGGGATGGGCACGATGCTGGTGCGCGCGGCATTCCATAACATGGTGCAGCCTTTTATGGTGGCGGCTCCGCTCACCCGCATGGTGCGCAAGGTCGCGCCGGTCGTATTGGGCACGCTGCGCGAGGCGTGGTTTCACCCGGAGCGGCTGCCTATAACCCGGTTCAACTCGGAAGTTTCTCCGCACCGCGTTTACGAGTCGCGTCGATTCTTCATCGATGAGTTCAAGAAGATCCGTTCGCTGGTGCCGGCTTCGACGATCAACGATTCGGTGCTGGCGGTGTGCGGCGGGGCCCTGCGCCGCTACCTGCTTACGCATGACGAGCTGCCGGGACCGAGCCTGGTATCGATAGCACCGGTGTCGATCCGCAATGCGGACAGCGGTGGTCCGGGGTCCGGCGGCATCAGCATGCTGCGGGTGCCGCTGGGCACCGAGATCGAAGACCCGGTGAAGCGGCTGCGCTCGATACACAAGCACACGTCGAGCGCCGAAGAGATCGGACAGGCGATCGGGGCAAAGGAGCTTACGGATTTCACCAAGCACGCGCCTGCGGCGACGCTCGCGGTGTCCGCGCGGCTGCTGGCCGGCTCGGCGCAGGGCATGGGGCAGCGCGCGCCGCTCGCCAGCTGCACGGTGACCAACGTGCCGGGACCCGCGATACCGCTCTACCTGAACGGTGCGCGAATGACCTACTTCTCGGCGATCATGCCGATCTCCGACGGCATGGGGCTCGTGTTCGCGGTCACCAGCTACGACGGCAAGATCATCATCTCGCCGACGTCGTGTCGCGAGCAGATCCCGGACCCCGAGTTCTTTGCGCTCTGTATCCGCGAGTCCTTCCAGGAATACCTGGAACTCGCGAGCCGGGCGGTGCCGGCGATCCGCAAGCCACGTGCCAAGCGCAGCAAGGCAAAGACCGCGGCCAAGGGCAAGAAGGGTGCCCGCCCGCGGCGCAGGGCCGCCTGACGGCCCTGGAGGCCCGCCTGAGGCGGAGGGGGCGGACCAGAAACAGAAGGACCCGGGATTGGCCCAGGTGTGGCCTGGCGCGCCAGGCCCGGCCGCGCGATCAGGTGGCGGGAGCGATCTCGGTTCGCATGTGACCTGCGACGCGATCGTAGATCGAGCCCAGCACGCCGTCGGGACTGAATCGTTGCCATTCGTCTTCAGGCTGCGACAGGCGATTGGCCAGCACCCACATCACCGCTGGATTGAACCCGAGCCCGAGATGGCTGCCCGGCACCCAGATGTTTTCGTGCTGGCCCACGCTGTCGTCGAGCTGGGCGGAATCGGCCGGAACGACGCCATCGGTAGACGAGTAGACACAGGTCGAGGGCATCGGCGGCGGTTGCCTGAGGACCTTGGCCCGAACGTTGGAAAGATGCGCGACCGCTCCCATCGGGTGGGCGAAATAGCGGTACAGGGCGCTCACCACCATCGGGACCTGCAGTCGTTCTACCGAGAAGCGCATCGGGCTGCCCAGCGAGACCACGGTACGCACGCACTCCGGCGCACTGTGCGCCGCGAAGTAGCCGTAGACGCCGCCCAGGCTCCAGCCGACGATGCTGACCTTGCGATCCGTGCGGTGGTGCAGGTAGCGGACTTTCTGCTCGAGCGCATGCGAGAACTTGAGCTTGAAACCGGTGTTCTGGCCAAACCCCCAGGTCTCGACTTTATAGCCTCGCGATCTCAGGAAGGTGCGCAGCCCGATCAGTGTCGAGTCTCCAGCCGTGAAGCCCGGCACCAGCAGGACCGTATGCCCGTCGCCGCGTGGTGTCGCCTGCAGGAACGGCAGCCAGGCCGGGAGCATGGCCATCTCAATCAGGCCGCGCGCTTCCAGCAGGGTATAAAAAGTGCGGGGCGGCTTTCCGGAGCGGGCAGGCGTCGCCATTTGACCTCGGTGATCCTAGTTCAACGCATGTGTGCAGCGCAGCAAGCTTAACCTCCCCCGACGGCCAAGGGTAGACGGCTCGGCCGCGGGCTGCAGGGTGGTTTTCCGCAGCCAGCGCGGATTGCAGCGACTGCGGTCAGCAGGCAAGCTGCACGTTTCCCAGGCGAATTGGACTGCCATGGAGTTACAGATGCGACTTAAGCTACTTTGCGCCTCAATTGCAATCCTGACGGTCCTGGCGGCGCCGGCCGCCGGCGCGGTGGAGCGGTCGGAAATACCCGACGCGTACAAGTGGAACCTGGCGGACCTGTACAAGGACGAGGCAGCCTGGGTTGCCGCAAAACGGGATCTCGCCGTGGTCATCCCTAAGCTCGGCCAGTGGCAGGGCAAGCTCGGCACCTCTTCCGCGAACCTGCTTGCCGCGATGGCCGACTGGGAGTCCGCCACCCAGTCGGCGCAGCGGTTGTACGTCTACGCGAATGCCCTGTATGACCAGGACACGCGGGTCAGCCGCACGCTGCAGATGAAACAGGAAGCGGTCCAGGTAAACACCGACCTGCAGACCGCGACCGCGTACATGCAGCCGGAGATCCTGGCGCTCGGCAAGGCCAAGGTCGATCGATTCGTCGTCGAGCAGCCGAAGCTCGGCCAGTACCGCATGTTCTTCGACAACATCCTGCGCGCGGCGCCGCACACGCTGTCGCCTGCCGAGGAGAAGATCGTGGCCCAGTCCGGAATGATGTCCGGTACCGGGGACACGGTCTATTCCGTGTTCACCAGCGCCGAACTGCCGTTCCCGGAGGTCACGCTTTCCACTGGCGAGAAAGTTCGCCTCGACGGCGCCGCGTACACCAGGTACCGCGCATCGACGGTGAAGGCCGACCGCGACCTCGTCTTCAAGGCATTCTTCGGCCGTTACAACGATTACACCAGCACGCTCGCCACTACGCTGAATGCGCAGGTGCAGAGCCACGTCTTCACGAAGGATGTGCGCAAGTTCCCGAGTTCACTCGAGGCGGCGCTGTTCGACTACAACATCCCGAAGTCGGTCTACACGCAGTTGATCGAGGATGTGCACGCGAACCTGCCGACGCTGCATCGCTACCTCAAGCTCCGCCAGAAGATCATGGGCCTGCCCGAACTGGGCTACGAGGACCTGTACGCGCCGATCGTCGCCAGCGTGGACCTGAAGTTCTCTCCGGAGGAGGCGAGGAAGCTCACGCTCGACTCGTTCGCGCCGCTCGGATCAGCTTACGTCGACACGCTCGCCAGGGGCTACGATTCCGGCTGGGTGGATTTCATGCCCAGCACCGGCAAGAGCGCGGGTGCGTACAGCACGATGGTCTACGGCGTGCATCCATACCAGTTGCTGAATTTCACCGGGAACTGGAATGAAGTCTCGACGCTGGCGCACGAGTCGGGGCACTCGATGCACTCGTACCTTGCGGCCGAGAGCCAGCCGTTCGCCACCGCGGACTACTCGATCTTCGTGGCCGAAGTTGCCTCGACGCTGAACGAGAACCTGTTGTTCCACCACGTGCTCGACCAGACGAAGGATGACGCGACGCGGCTGTTCCTGCTTTCGAGCTATCTCGACACGCTGCGCACTACGCTGTTCCGCCAGACCATGTTCGCGGAGTTCGAGCTCCGGATCCACGAAGCCGTCGAGCGTGGCGAGCCGCTCACCAAGGACTCGCTTAACGCGCTGTACCTGAAGCTGCTGCGCCAGTACTACGGTGCCGATCAGGGCGTGGTGAAGGTCGCCGACACCTACCAGTCGGAGTGGGCCTACATCCCGCACTTCTATTACGATTTCTACGTCTACCAGTATGCGACCAGCATGATCGGCGGCATGTCTCTGGCCGAAGGCATCATCGGCAAGCAGGCGGTGGACTCCGGCCAGGCGAAGAAGAATCGGGACGCGTATATCCACATGCTGGCGTCCGGCTCGTCCAAGTACCCGATCGAGCTGCTGCAGGATGCGGGCGTGGACATGACGACCTCGCGTCCGTTCGACGCAGCGATCAAGGAGATGAACCGGATCATGGACGAAATGGAGCGCATCTACGCGCGACAGGGCGGGTGACGGATGGCGGCGCGACGCAGCAAGGGTTCCGCCCGCGTCGTTCCCTTGCTCAGGCAGCTCGGGGCGCCGACCCCTGTTCCGGCGTCGCCGGCCGAGGCGGTACTCGAGCGCGTGGCAAATCCACACCCGCGCAAGCTGTACGTGGCCCGGTTCGCGGTGCCTGAATTCACGTCGCTTTGCCCGATTACGGGGCAGCCGGATTTCGCCCACCTGGTGATCGACTACGTGCCGGGTCGCTGGCTGGTCGAGAGCAAGTCGCTGAAGCTTTACCTCGCTAGTTTCCGCAACCATGGGGCGTTCCACGAGGACTGCACGCTTTCCGTCGCCGGGCGGTTGGTGGATTTCCTCGCTCCGCGCTGGCTGCGGATCGGCGGCTACTGGTATCCGCGGGGCGGTATGCCAATTGACGTGTTCTGGCAAAGCGGCAGGCCCCCGGCCGGCGCCTGGATCCCGGAGCAGGGCGTGCCGCCGTATCGCGGCCGCGGCTGACTGGCCCCGGTCGGGCTGCTATAGTCCCGGCCCTTCATGGTGGCTCGCGTCGGATCCCTCGCGACGGTCAGCTGCAAATCCCGCCAGGCCCGGAAGGGAGCAACGGTAGCGGCCAAGCCGGGTGCCGGGGGTATTCTGGCGCGGGCCGCCTCCATTGTTTCGCTGTCCCGGGGAGCAATACCCTCCGCATGAGTTACCTGGTCCTGGCCCGAAAGTGGCGACCGCGCAGCTTCGAGGAACTCGTCGGGCAGGACCATGTCCGGCGCGCGCTCACCAACGCGCTCGATTCGGGCCGCATCCACCACGCCTTCCTTTTCACCGGCACGCGCGGCGTCGGCAAGACCACGATCGCCCGGATCTTCGCCAAGTCGCTGAACTGCGAGAAGGGCGTGTCGTCGCGGCCCTGCGGCGAGTGCAGCGCGTGCAAGGACATCGACGCGGGGCGCTTCGTCGACCTGCTGGAGGTGGACGCGGCGTCGCGCACCAAGGTGGACGATACGCGCGAGTTGCTCGACAACGTGCAGTACGCGCCCGCACGTGGCCGTTACAAGGTGTACCTCATCGACGAGGTGCACATGCTCTCGACGCACTCGTTCAATGCGCTGCTGAAGACGCTCGAGGAACCGCCGCCGCACGTCAAGTTCCTGCTTGCAACGACCGACCCGCAGAAGCTCCCGGTGACCGTGCTTTCGCGTTGCCTGCAGTTTCACCTGCGCAGGCTGCCGCTGCAGCAGATCCAGGAACGCCTGACGATGATCTCGGAGGCGGAGAAGGTCGAGTTCGAGCCAGCCGCGCTGCGCGCGGTTGCGCGTGGCGCCGAGGGCAGCATGCGCGACGCGCTGTCGTTGCTCGACCAGGTGCTCGCCTTTGGCGGCGGTCGCGTGCTCGAGGCGGAGGTTCGCTCGCTGCTTGGCACGCTGGACCGACGCCACGTCGAAGCGATTCTCGGCTCGCTGGCCTCTAACGACGGCAACGAACTGATGAGCTGCGTGCAGCAGCTCGACGAACGCGCACCTGACTACGACCAGGCACTGGGCGAACTCGCCGCCGCTATCCAGCGCATGGCGCTGTTGCAGGCGCTGCCGGAGCTGCGCGGCGAAGACGAGGAACAGGACATCGCGCTTGCTGCGCTGGCGGTGCGGTTCTCCCCGGAGGACCTGCAGCTGCTTTACCAGATTGCGATCATGGCCCGGCGCGATCTCGATTTTGCGCCGGACGCGCGCGGCGGATTCGAGATGGCACTGCTGCGGATGCTGGCGTTCAGGCCTGCGGGAGCCTCGGCTGCGCCGGCGGTACCACCGCCGGCTGCGCCGCGGAGTGGCGCGAAGCCGTTACGGGACGCCGGGCGCGCGGGCGGTTCGTCCGGTCCCGCTGCATCGCCGGGCGACTGGGCGACCATCGTGCCCGCGCTGGGCCTGCAGGGGCCCGCGAGCCAGCTTGCGGCGCACTGCCTGCTGGCCGGCAGGAGCCGGGACGTGGTCCGCCTCAGGCTGGACCCGGCAGGCGAGTCCTTCCATCGTCCACAGATAATGGAGCGCCTGGCGCAGGCGCTGTCACAGTACTTCGGCCAGGCAATCCGGCTCGAGATCAGCGTGGCTGCGATTTCGGACGACGAACTAACGCCCGCGCGCCGGCAGGCGCTCGACAGCGACGAGCGTCTCAAGGCGGCGGAACAGGCGATCGACGACGATCCTGCCGTGCGCGCCATGCGCGACGTCTTTGGCGCCACGGTGCAGCCGGGCTCGGTCCGGCCGTTGAACTGATTCATTTCCGGGAGTCACAGACACATGAAGGGCGGCATCGGCAACTTGATGAAGCAGGCGCAGCAGCTGCAGGCGAACATGCAGAAGGCCCAGGCCGAGATCGCGGCCATGGAAGTCACCGGTGAATCCGGCGGCGGCATGGTGAAGGTCACGATCAATGGCCGCCATGAGGCGAAGCGGGTGCAGATCGACGCCTCGGTCCCGCTCGACGATCGCGAGATGGTCGAGGACCTGGTCGCCGCGGCGATCAATGACGCCGTGCACCGGCTCGAGTCCGTGTCGCAGGAAAGGATGTCGGGGCTCATGGGAGGCATGAATCTGCCTCCGGGCCTCAAGTTGCCGCTGGGCTGAGGGCCGCCGGCCGATGCTCTATCCGCCGACGCTGAACCGGCTGATCGAGGCGCTGCGCTGCCTGCCCGGTGTCGGGCCGAAGTCCGCGCAGCGCATGGCATTCCACCTGCTCGAACGTGACCGGGATGGCGCACGCGAGATATCCGTCTCGCTGACCGCCGCGACCGAATCGCTCGGCCACTGCCGCCGCTGCCGCATGTTCGCGGAAGGCGAATCCTGCCCGACCTGCGCGGCGACCACCCGCGACCGCACGCTGCTCTGCGTCGTCGAGTCGCCGGCCGACGTGGTCGCGATCGAGCAGTCGGCAAGTTACCGTGGCTGCTATTTCGTGCTGATGGGTCACCTGTCGCCGCTCGACGGCGTGGGTCCATCCGAGATCGGCATCGAGGCATTTGAGCGCCTGCTCGGCGAGGGAGAGGTCAAGGAGGTAATTCTCGCGACCAACCCGACGGTCGAGGGCGAAGCCACCGCGCACTTCCTGGCCGAGGTCGCCGCTCGACTGGGACTGCGTGCCACGCGGATCGCACATGGCGTGCCGGTCGGCGGGGAACTCGAATACGTGGACGGCGGCACGCTCGCCCACGCGCTCACCGGGCGGCTGGCGATCAGGTAGCTGCGGCGGCGCAGGCCGGGTGCGCTGTAGCGGCGACCGCGGCGGGGCAGGGTGCGCTGTAGCGCCGGTCGAATCGGGCGAGGTGCGCTGTAGTGGCGACCGCGGCGGGTCTTCTCCTGCTCGCGAAGAAACATGCTCGCTGGAGAAGACCCGCCACGATCGCCTGAAGCGGTGGCAGGTTCGTCCTCGGATGTTCCCGGCACCCGTACGCCAACGACGAGTCGACGCGTACGCCTGACGTAAAGGCAGGGTTGGCTGACATTCGCCGAAACCTGCTCGAAGCATCGCTCGCCCGTTCGCCCACCTTTCCGTGCCCGGTCATGATGCGTGCCGCGACGCGGGCCGTGAGGGCGTTCGGGGTGTCCTCCGCGAGCATGTTTCTTCGCGAGCGGGAGGACACCCCGAAGGTCCGAGCGGCCGAAGGCTGGCGGTCGCACGGGGTCTCTATAGGCGAGCATGTTTCCGAGCGAGCCGGTAGAGACCCCGGGTGGCCGAACAGCCGGTAGCGCGAGGCGGTAACCTCAGTGCTTGTCCTTCGCGGCGCCGCTCGCGAGGAACAGCCAGGTCTCGACCACCGTGTCCGGATTGAGCGACATGCTCTCGATGCCCTCGTCCAGCAGCCAGCGCGCCAGGTCCGGGTGATCCGACGGCCCCTGGCCGCAGATGCCGATGTACTTGCCCGCCTTGCGGCAGGCCTGGATCGCCATGTGCAGCAGCATCTTGACCGCCTCGTCGCGTTCATCGAACAGCCGCGCGATGATGGCCGAGTCGCGATCCAGTCCCAGTGTAAGTTGCGTCATGTCGTTCGAGCCGATCGACATGCCGTCGAAGTGCTCGAGATAGCGGTCTGCCAGCAGTGCGTTGGTAGGCACCTCGCACATCATGATGACCTTGAGCCCGTCCTCTCCGCGCTTGAGTCCATTGGCCGCGAGCAGCCCAACGACCTGCTCGGCCTCGCGCACCGTGCGCACGAACGGCACCATCACCCAGACGTTCTTGAGGCCCATCTCGCCGCGCACCCGCTTCAGTGCCCGGCACTCGAGTTCGAAGCAGGGGCGGAAGCCTTCGTCCACGTAGCGGGACGCGCCGCGGAACCCGAGCATGGGATTTTCCTCGACCGGTTCGTACTGCCGGCCGCCAATCAGGTTCGCGTACTCGTTCGACTTGAAGTCAGAGAGCCGCACGATCACGGGTTCAGGCGCGAATGCGGCCGCGATCGTGCCGATGCCTTCGCACAGTTTCGTCACGTAGAACTCGACCGGATCCGAGTATCCTGCCATCTGCCGCCGGATCGTGTCCTGCAGCTGCGGGTCGAGCCCGTCGAACCCGAGCAATGCCTTCGGGTGAACGCCTATCATCCGGTTGATGATGAACTCGAGTCGGGCCAGGCCGACTCCACGATGCGGAATCGCCGCGAAATCGAAGGCGCGGTCCGGATTGCCCACGTTCATCATGATCTTGACGGGTAACGCCGGCATCGCGTCGACTTCGACCTGGGTGTGCTCGAACTCGAGCATCCCGTCGTATACGTAACCGATGTCGCCCTCGGAGCAGGACACGGTGACTGACTGCCCCTCGCGAATGCTGGTCGTCGCGTCGCCGCAGCCCACGACTGCCGGAATGCCGAGTTCGCGCGCGATGATCGCAGCGTGGCAGGTGCGCCCTCCGCGGTTGGTGACGATTGCGGAGGCGCGCTTCATCACCGGTTCCCAGTCCGGGTCGGTCATGTCGGCGACCAGTACATCGCCGGATTCGACGCGCGCCATCTCGCGCGCGTCGCGGATCACGCGCGCCGGTCCGGCACCGATGCGGTGCCCAATGCTCCGACCGCTCACCAGCACCTTGCCGCGCGACTGGAGCGTATAGCGTTGCAGCGTTCGGCCCGCGCGGCTCTGCACCGTTTCGGGTCGCGCCTGCAGGAT
The DNA here is from genome assembly GCA_963732375.1 of uncultured Gammaproteobacteria bacterium. Taxonomy (GTDB): domain Bacteria; phylum Pseudomonadota; class Gammaproteobacteria; order Steroidobacterales; family Steroidobacteraceae; genus RPQJ01. The sequence continues at coordinate 90,701 of CAVSZE010000015.1, read as the reverse complement.
GTAGATACGCCCGGTGTTGCCGTCCTTGCCCCACTCGATGTCCATCGGGCAGCCGTAATGGTCCTCGATCACCAGCGCCTGCCGCGCGAGTTCCAGCAGGTCCGCGTCATCGAGGCAGAACCGCTGCCGATCGGCCTCCGGCACGTCCACCGTCACGACGCGCTCACCACTCTCGCCGCCCTCCGCGTAGGTCATCTTGATGGCTTTCGCGCCCAGCGTGCGGCGCAGGATCGGGTCATTGCCGGCGCGTAGCGCGGGTTTGTAGACGTAGAACTCGTCGGGGTTCACCGCTCCCTGGACCACGGTCTCACCGAGGCCCCATGCCGCGGTGATGAACACCACGTCGCGGAACCCCGAATCGGTGTCCAGCGTGAACATCACGCCGCTCGCGCCGAGGTCGCTGCGAGCCATGTGCTGGATGCCGGCGGACAGTGCAACCAGCGAGTGATCGAAACCCTGGTGGACGCGATAGGCGATGGCGCGGTCGTTATACAGCGAGGCAAAGACCTCGTGCACGGCACGCACGACGTTGGCGGCGCCGCGAACGTTCAGCAGGGTCTCCTGCTGTCCGGCGAACGATGCCTCCGGCAGGTCCTCGGCTGTCGCCGATGAGCGCACGGCAACGGACACTTCCGCCTGGCCCTCGCACATCGCGACGTAGCGCTCGGTGACTTCCCGCTCCAGCGCGGCGGGGAAGGGTGCCGCGAGTATCCAGCCACGTATCAGGGCGCCGACGTCGGCCAGGCGGCCGACGTCGTCCACGTCGAGCGTGTCCAGTTCAGCCTTGATGCGCCCGGCGAGGCCGTCGTGATCGAGGAATTCACGGTAGGCTTCTGCGGTCGTGGCGTAGCCACCGGGCACCGAGACGCCGAGCGCACTGAGATTGGCGATCATCTCGCCGAGTGAGGAATTCTTGCCGCCGACGGTCGCAACGTCATGCCGGCCCAGTTCGTTGAACGGGATTGTATAGCGGCTCAAGGATCGCCTCTTGCTACCTGCTAAGGATGAATGAAAGACTGCGCGTGCCTGCAGCGCAACGGAGTGAGTCGCGCGGATGAACCGCAGAACCGTATTTTTCGTCTCGGACCAGACCGGCGTAACTGCCGAAACGATGGGGCACAGCCTGCTTACGCAATTCGAAGGCCTCGAATTCCGACAGGTGACTCTGCCATTTATATCCAGCGTTGACAAGGCAGTGGAAGCCGTAAAGAAGATCGACGCGACAGCCGCCGCCGACGGCATCCGGCCGGTGGTATTCAGCACGCTGGTCAAGGCCGAGTTGCGTGCGGTCGTCAAGACAAGCAACGGGCTGTTCCTGGATTTCTTCAATGCATTCATGTTGCCGCTGGAGACGGAACTCGGCGTCAGGTCGTCCGAGCGCGAGGGTCGCGCGCACGGTATCGCGGATCGAGTCGTCTACAGCGCGCGCATCGATGCGACCAATTTCGCGCTCTCTGCCGATGATGGCGGCGTCGTCGCGGACTACTCGCGTGCGGACGTGATACTGGTCGGGGTATCGCGCTCGGGAAAGACGCCGACCTGCATCTACATGGCCATGCAATACGGCGTGTATGCCGCGAACTACCCGCTTACCGAGGACGACTTCGAGAGCCGGAAGCTGCCCTCGATGGTGGGCCCGTACGCATCGAAGCTGTTCGGCCTCACGATCAACCCGCAGCGGCTCCGACAGATCCGTACCGAGCGCCGGCCTGGCAGCCGCTATTCGTCCGCGGCACAGTGCGACTACGAAGTACGCAGCGCGGAGGCGTTGTTCCAGCGCTACGGCGTGCCGATGATCGACACCACTGAGTGCTCGGTCGAAGAGATCGCAAGCCGGATCATCGATCGGCTGGGCATCGAGCGCAGGTTGCGTCCGTGATGGGTCTCTCGGTTGTGGCGCGCGTCACGGAAGCGGAAAAACCCTGTGATATAGTCGGCCAATGATCGCGGACAGCTTGTGCGTCACGTCCTGGCGAGCGCGGCCCGCGAGCTTCGTCGGCCTCATGACGCTGTACGAGAGCAACTACGTGCGGTTGTGCGGCCTCGCCGGGGACCTGCGCGGCCTTGCCGGACGCCGCGTATCGAGCGTGCCGTCCGACTGCGACCTGCACCTGGACGCGATCGAGCACAGCCCGTACACGACGGTGTTCCGGCTGACCTACTTCTTCGAGGATGAACCGGGCCAGGTGGCCGACCCGGATCTCGAGGTTCGCGTGTACCACGACGCACGCCTTGCGGAGGCCGGCCGCTGCGGGCGCTGGATGCGGCACCCGGGCCTGGCCGCGATCCGTTCGCGCGTATCCGCTTCGCTTGGCGACCGCTGGTTGCGGAACATGCTGCTGAACAAGTGGCTCGACTACTGCGTGGGCAGGGGTCATTGCTTCGTGGCGATTCCCGCGGCTGCGGGCGGCGACTCGCATGAACCTGCGTGACGACCTGGGCCGCCTGATCCGCCGGCTGGCCGGCCGCAGGCCGTCGGCGGAAGACGAGCGTCTGGTCGCCCTGTTCCGCAACAGGGCGGAACTCAAGAAGGAACTGGGCGCGCTTGACGACGATCGGCACCGCCTTCTCGACCGGCTGAAGCTGCAGGAGGGCGCGACCATGAGGGTCGAGGAGCAGGTTGCGACCCTGGAGGCCTATCTCGGCCGCCCGGAGGAAGGTCCCAAGAGCCTGCTGTACTTCCAGCTGAAGGCTCTCTGGCGAATCGCATCCCAGCGCGTTGATAAATTCGCCGGTGAGCTCGCGGAGCAGCAGAAGGACCGCGAGCGAAAGCTGCAGCTTGCCGAGTTCGACAGGGGCAAGCGCGGCCGACTGGCCGACGTTGACCGCGAACTGGTCGAAGCGCGGGTGCTGGCGGACCAGCTCCAGGCGGAGCAGAAACTCGCGCAGCAACGGCTGGCGGCGATGGGAGGATTCTGGAACTACTTCGGCCGTCGCCGGCTGGAGGAGGCAATCGCCGTGCGGGCGGCGCGCATCGATTCCGCGCTTACCGTCGTCACCGACCTGGATGACAGCAGGCACGCTGTCGCGGCTGAGCCGCCGCCGTTATTCGAGTCACTGAGCCTGGAAGGGCAGCGCTCCGTGAACCTGGTGGTGATCGCATTTGCCGAGTGGATGTACGAGCGGTTGGCCGAGGACGGACTGGCCGACCTGTCGCGCCAGACGACGTTGCGCCGCGTCTACGACTCGAGCTACGGCACGCCCGAACAGTGCGAGGCACTGTTGCGGACGGTCGCGGACGCCATCAACAAGCTCGAAAAGCAGGCTGTGGATCTCGTGGCGGTCAAGGCAAGAACTGACAACCTGCGGCGCCGCGCAGCCTACCGTTCAGAATCAGACCCGATCCCGACCCAGGACAGCATCCGCGCGCAGGGCGCGGCGCCCGGCGGCGCGCCAGCCGTCAACCTCGTGCAGGACGAATATTTCGATCTCTACCGCGTGCTGCTGCGCTGAATCGCGGGCGCGCCGTCCGGCGGCGCGGCTGGGTCGGGCGCGCGCGTAACGCCGAACACACGCCTGCGCCACAGGTTCAGGTCGTCAAACCAGACGTAGAACATCGGCACGACCAGCAGCGACACGACAGCGGAGAAGCCGAGTCCGCCCATGATCGCGCGGGCCATCGGGAAGTAGGCCGGGCCGCTGTCGCCACCGCCGAGTTGCGCGTCGCCGAGCGCAAGCGGCAGCATGCCGAGAAGCGTCGTCAGCACAGTCATCATGATCGGCCGCAGACGGTCCCGTCCCGCCTGGATGATGGCCTGTTCGCGCTGCATGCCCGCCTCCCTCAGGTCGATGACGTGGGCGATCAGCACGATGCCGATGTTGACGACGACGCCTATCAACACCATGAAACCGATCATTGCCATCATGGTTATCGTCGTGCCCGTGAGCGCCAGGAACCAGATCGAGCCGACAATGGCGAACAGGATCGACGTAATGATCGATAGCGGGTAGAGCCCCGATTCGAACAGCGACGCCATGACCAGGAAAATCATCACCACGGCAAGCAGCAGGTTCTGCACCATTATCTGCACGGCCTTGTCGTTGTCCTCGAAGCCCCGGCCGAACTTCCAGGAGTAGCCTGGCGGCAGCGGGTAGGCGTCCATGATTGGCTCGACGCGCTTGCGGGCGTCGTCCATCGTCGTGTCCTTGGCCAGATTCGCGGTCACAACGACCGTAGTCATGCGATTCAGGCGCTGGATTTCGCGATCGCTCGGAACGACGATGAAGTCAGCCACGGCACCGAGGTCGGTGCGCGATCCGTCGGGCAGCATCACTGGAATTCGCGCCAGGTCGTCCACGCTCTGCCGGTCGGATTCGCGGAAGGCGAGCCGCATCGTGAGTTCCCGCTCCGAGGTGCGCAGCTCCGGCAGGCGGTCGCCTCGCATCGCTCCTGCGACCGTCATGGCGACCTGCTCGGTCGTGAGGCCGAGTTGCGCCGCGCGATCTCGATTGACGACGACCTGGACTTCTTCCTCGCCGGTTCCCGCCTCCGAGCGAACAGCCTCGAGTCCCGGTACCGACGAAAGACGGTGCGCGACCTCCAGCGAAATGTCGGCCAGTCGCTCCGTGGATTCGCCCATCAGCTGCAGGCTGAACGATGCGCCGCCGCTCGAGCTGTCGTCGAATTTGAAGCTCGGCTGGCCGATGATGATCTCCGGGATATTCTCCGACACGCGGCGCATGACCTCTTCGGCCGGAACCGTAGCTTTCTCTTTGGGCTTCAGGTACAGGCGCGTGCTGGCCTGGTCGCTCAACCAGAACGAGTAATAGGTGTCGACGTCGAATCTTTCCTTGTTCGCCTCGATGTATGCCTCGACGCGCCGCACCGCCTGTTCGACGCGCTCCATCGGATGCGTTCCCTGCAGGTGATAGACCAGCATCAGCGTCCGGCTGGCTTCCTGCGGAAACGGATCCACCTTGGCGATCTTCAGCACAAACAGCGGCACGGGTGATGCCAGTACCAGGACGGTGATCAGCGCCATGGTCTTGCGGTGGCCCAGCGCCCACTCGAGCGCGCGCTGGTAGCGGTCCTGCAGGCGGCTGAACCATGAGCCCTCGGCGACCGGCGGTGGCGGCGGCATTCGCGCGGCAAGCATCGGAATGAGAGTCTGAGCCACGATCAGCGAAGCGGTCATTGCGACGACGATCGGCACCGCAACGTGTACCAGGAAGATCGACATCTGGTTTTTCTCGCCGAACACCAGCGGCAGGAACACGATGATGGTCGAGAACGTGCCTGCCAGCGTGGCGATGCCGACCTCACGCACGCCCGCGACGGTAGCCTCGACCGGCTCACCGGGTGTGAGCTGGCGGTGGCGGAAGACGCTCTCCGTGATGACGACGGAATTGTCCACCAGCATCCCGATCGCCAGCAGCATGCCCATCATCGTCAGGATGTTCAGCGAGAGTCCCATGAAGTACATGGCGCCCAGCGTCACCAGCAGCGACGCGGGGACCGCGAGGCTCACGATCAGCGTGGTAGGCAGGTGGCGCAGGAAAAAGAGCAGCATGAAGAAGCTCAGGCCCGCACCGATCAGGCCGGCATTGCGCAGTTCCGTGAGCGACTGGCGGATGCTGTCGGCCTCGTTTCCGACCACCAGGATCTGGATTCCCTGGAGTTGTGGCTGATTGCGGGCATCGTTCACCGCCGCGATGACCCGATCCGCGACCTCGACGACGTTGGCCTGTGTCGTCTTGTAGACATCGATGCCGACGGCCGGCTTACCGTCCATGTGCCGTCCCACTGCCAGCTCCGGTGCAACGAGCTCGACCTGGGCGAGGTCGCCGACGCGCACGCCGGGCCGCACCAGCAGCGAGCGCACGTCGTCGATGCTGCGGAACTCGCCGATCGGCCTGACTATGAATCGCGAGCCGTTTTCGGTGATTTCGCCGGCGCTGACCGAGAAATTGCTTGATACCAGCAGGGCCCGCAGGTCGCGCACGTCGACGGAGTACGCCGCCAGCCGGTTCGGATCAACCAGCACGCGGACTTCGCGCGGCTGGACGCCCGCAAGTTCCACTCGCGCGACGCCGTCAATTCGTTCTATCGGTCGCTTGAGGTATTTCTCCAGCGTGTCGTAGTCGTCTGTCAGGTCGCGGTCCGCGGCTATGCGGATGACCACCATCGCCTGGTCGGACGCGCTGTAGGCGAATATCAGCATGCGGTCCGCGCCCGCAGGCAGCTGCGGCCGTATCGAGTCGAGCTTGGTGCGGATGTCGAATGCGGCCGCGTCCACGTCACGGTCCCAGCTGAACTGGATGTCGAACTGGGCCTGGTCGGAGCCGGCGCTCGCACGGATTTCCTTGATGCCCGACAGCGTCGAGAGTGCCTCCTCGACCGGCCGAACCACGAGTTCTTCCATTTCCTGTGGCGTCGAGCCCGCGTATGGGATAACGACCCTCATGCCCGGGAACGTTATGTCCGGCATCGCCTCGAGCCGGAGCAGGCGGCCGGCGATCAATCCCACCACCAGCACCGCGAGCGTGATCATGACCGTGGTGACGGGCCTGGCGAGCGCAAGGCGGGTGTGGCGCATCGTGCGACCTCAGCTCGTCGCGGCCTGGGGGGCGTTGTCGTGCGTGGCAGCGGCGACCGGGTAACGCTTGCGGTCCAGCACCGAGTAGACAACCGGGATTACCAGCAGGGTCAGGAAGGTCGTGAGCAGCACTCCGCCAATCACCGTGATTGCCATCGGCGCGCGGACCTCGGCGCCTTCGCCGACACCGAGCGCCATCGGCAGCAGGCCGAGGATGGTCGTGAGCTTGGTGATCAGGATCGGGCGCAGGCGCAGCCGTCCCGCCTCGACGATCGCCTCGTGCTTGGGCAGGCCGCGCTCCCGGGCCTGGTTCACCGCATCTATCAGCACGATGGACTGGTTGACGACGATGCCGGCCAGCATTATCAGGCCTATGTAGGCGACCACGTTTACCGTGGTGCCGGTGATCCAGAGCGCCCAGACCGCACCGATCGCCGCCAGCGGGATCGTGAGCAGGATCACGAACGGGTGGATGAGCGACTCGAACTGCGATGCCATCACCAGGTAGACGAGGAAGATCGCCATCACCAGCACGAACCGCAGCGAGCGGAATGAGTCCTGCATCTCGCCGCTCTGGCCCGACAGGAAGGCCGTGATGCCGACCGGCAGTTGCACCTCGTTGACGATCGCCTGCAGCCCTTCGATGGCTGTACCGAGGTCGCCGTGGGCCAGGTTGGCCGAGATCACCGCCACGCGCTCCTGGCCTACGCGGCGCACCTCGGCCGGGCCCACCGCCAGCTGCACGTCGGCCACCGCGCTCAGCGGCACCGGACGTTCACTGCCAGGGTTGACGATCAGGCCACGGACTTCCTCGATCGATGCGGCTCGCGTGTCCACGCTGCGCACCAGCACGTCGATCTGCTTGTCGCGCAGCCGGTAGCGAGTCGCGACTTCACCGCGCACGCTGTTGACGACGCGGTCGGCGATGTCGCGGACCACCAGCCCGAGCTGGGCGGCACGTTCCTGGTCGAACACGATCTGGATTTCAGGATTGCCCGTCTCGATGGTCGACTTCACGTCCGCGAAGCGCGGGTCTGCCGCCATGCGGGCCCGCACCTTGTCGGCCGCTGACTGCAGGCGGTCGAGATCGAAGCCCGAGACGACGACCTCGAGCGGAGTGGACATGCTGAAGAGCGCGGGGCGGCTGAACCGGTACTGCACGCCCGGCAGGTCGTCCAGGCTGGTGCGCATACCGCTCATGGCGACTTCTTCGTCGGCGCGCTTGGCCCCCTTCTGCAAGGTCATGCTCAGGCGGCCAGTGTTTTCACCGGCGTCCACCGGATTGGCGTCCAGTCGGTTACCGGTGCCGGCGACCGAGTAGGCCAGCGCGACGTTGCCGAGGCCCGCGCTGGCGCGTTGCGCGGCCTGCAGCGTGCGGTCGGTCTGCTCGAGCGGCGCACCAGGTGCAAGTCGTACATCGACGTTGAATTCGCCCTGCGACATCTGCGGGATGAGTTCGGTGCCCAGCCTCGGCAGGATCAGTACCATCGTGGCGACAAACAGCGCGACGGCCGACCCGATCGTCTTGACGGGATTGGCCAGCACCCAGCGAATTGCGCCGGGGTAGTGATTGTTGGCCCATTGGTTCACGCCCTGCGTGACCCTGACCAGCGGGCTCAGCGCCAGCGCGCAGGCCTTCGATATCCACGCGAATGCCCGACGCAGTCCACCGGCGCAAGCGGCAAGCAGCTTCTCGACCCGGCGCGGCGCGCGGTCCGGAGCGGAACCTTCGGGCGTGGCGATCGCGGGCGGACGGCCGGCCGCGAGCATCGGCACCAGGGTCAGCGCCACGACCAGCGAGAACGCCAGCGCGAAGGTCACGGTCAGCGACTGGTCGCGGAACAGCTGGCCGGCGATCCCGGTGATGAACACCATGGGAAAGAACACTGCCACCGATGTCAGCGTGGCCGCGGTCACGGCCATCGCGACTTCAGCGGTTCCCTGGCGCGCAGCCTCGCGCCGGTCGAGTCCGTGTTCCTGCTTGCGCACGATGCACTCGAGCACCACGACTGCGTTGTCCACCAGCATGCCTACCGCGAGCGCGATGCCGCCGAGGGACATGATGTTGAGCGTGACGTCGAAGGCATACATCATCACGAACGTGCCGAGCACCGATACCGGGATCGCGATGCCGCTGATCAGCGTCGCGCGTGCGTCGCGCAGGAATGCGTAAAGCACCAGGATCGCGAGCAGGCCACCGATCAAAGCCGCGCTCTTCACCTCGCCGATCGCCGCCGCGATGAACGTGGACTGGTCGTAGACCGTGAGCACCTCGGTGCCTTCCGGGAGGCTCTTCTCGAGCGCCTTGACGCGATCCTGTACGTTCCTGGCCAGCTGCACGGTGTTCGCGTCGCCTTCCTTGTAGACGGCGAGCTCGATGGCCTCCTTGCCGTCCACGCGCGTGATCGCCTCGCGGTCCTTGTAGCCGCTGGTGACCGATGCGACGTCCTTCAGGTACACGGGCTGTCCGTCGCGACTCGCGATGATCGAGTTGGCCATCTGCTCGATGGACCCGAATTCGTTCAACGTGCGAACCAGGTAACGCTGCGTGCCCTGCTCGAGCCGTCCACCAGAGAGGTTGACGTTCTCGGCGCGGATGCGCCGGGTCACGGTGTCGATCGACAGGCCCAGCTGCGCCAGCTTCTGCTGGTCGACCAGGACCTGCACCTCGTCCTCGTAGCCACCACTTACCTTGACGGCGGCCGAGCCTTCCACCGCCTCGAGGTCCGTCTTCAGGCGATCCTCGGCGAAGCGACGCATTGACTTCAGTCGCTCGACGCTCTCGTTGGCCGGCTGGTCGGATTTCTCCAGGAACGCCAGTCGCAGCACGGGTTCGCTGGCAGGGTCGAATCGCAACAGCAGGGGCCGCTTGGCTTCCAGTGGCAGCTGCAGCAGGTCGAGCTTCTCCCGCACGTCGATGCCGGACAGGTCCATGTCCGTGCCCCAGAGAAACTCCAGCGTGACGTCGGACTGGCCGGCGCGCGACACCGAGCGCACCTGGCGCACGTTGCGGATGATGCTGACCGCTTCCTCGACGGGCCGGGTCACCAGCGCCTCCATCTCGAGTGGTGCGGCGCCGGGAAGCTCCGTGCGGATCGTGATCGTGGGGTAGGACAGGTCGGGCAGGAGATTCAGCTTCAGCCGCGACAGCGACACGAGGCCGAAGAGCGCGATGGCGACCGTGCACATGACGACCGTCACGCGCCGGCGGATCGCGAAGTCGATCAGCTGCATGGTCTTACCCCGAAGCCGCCCGCGGGCGAGCTCTTACTTGGACTTTGCCTTGTCGGTCGCCACGACCGCGGGCTTCTCTTGGTCGACGACCTTGACCGCAGTGCCGCTCTTGAGCCCAGCCTGGCCGATCACGACCACGCGCTCGTCGCCCTTGAGGCCTTTCACGACCTCGATCCAGCCGCTGTTGGCGAGCCCGGTCTCGATGCGGCGCTGCTCGGCCTTGCCGCCGACAACGATGAACACGGACTGCTCGCCGTCCGCATCGAGGATCGCGGTGCGCGGGAGTTGCAGCGCGTCTTCGCGGCGCTCGTAGACGATGTTGATGCGCGCGAACATGCCTGGCTTCAGGCGGCGCGACGCGTCGGGTACCTCGACCTCGGCCCTGAAGGTGCCGGTCTGGGGATCCACCGTCGGGCTGATGCGGGAGATTTTCGCCTCGAAGTGCTGGCCGCCCAGTGCATCCACCACCAGGTCCACGGTCTGCCCGGCAGCGAGCTTTCGGAATTCCTTCTCAGGCACGTGGACGTAGGCCACCAGCGGATCGAGGTTGGTCACGCGAAACGTCGGGTCGTTCGGCTTGATCGTGTTGCCGACCTTGATGTGCCGGGCCGAGATCACGCCTGCGATCGGCGCGCGTATGTCCGTGTAGCTCAGTTCGAGCTTCGCGCTGTCGTAGGCCGCACGCAGCGCATCGAGGTCGAACTTGGCGTTCTCCGCGGTGCCCTTGGCGACCAGTCCCTTCTCGCTCAGTTCGAGCTGCCGGTTGTAGTCGCGCTCGAGCTTGCGCAGGTTCGCGTCGGTCTGGGCGAGTTCGAGCCGCAGGCGGTCGCCATCGAGGCGCGCCAGTGCCTGGCCTGCAGCCACGCTATCGCCTTCTTCAACGAAGATCTGGCGGACCTCGCCGCCCACCTTCGCGACGACTTCAGCCTCGTCGTGCGCCTCGATCGGCGCGGTGCCGGAGTACACGGCGACCATCGGTGCGCGCTTCAGCGCCTGCACCTCGACTGGTACGGAGACGTCGGCCTCGGCCCCGTCCTTGGCGTCATCCTTTGCCTTGCCGTTGCCGCAGCCCGCTGCCAGCATCATGCTGACCGCAGCGACCGTGGCCACCCTGAGGACGGAACGGGTCGCCACGGGTTGCGAGGAGTATCGATTGGACACGGGGTAGCCCTTGGGGTCGGTCTGAATGCCGGCGATCCTAGGGGTCTATAGTGTTGTAGTCAAGTACAACACCGTTGCCAAACCCCGCCGAGCAGGTCAGGGGGCTCTTCTCAGCCCCCGACCTTGGTTCCGGCGAGGTAAGTCGGCTCGAGTTCGACGTAGTCGGCAGTGATCTGGGCCGCCTCGGCCAGCATTGCGTCGGGCAGGTCCTTTATCTCGTCGACTGTCTTGAGCGGCGCCTCGCCGAGGGCTTTCCGGCGGTCGTTCTCGCGCGAAAGTCGTTCCTGGGTCAGCCGCTCCCGCTCCGCCTGGCGCTCCTTGAGGTTGAGCGAGACGCTCTTTTCCTTGCGCATCGCGTCGATCGCGGCAATTTCACCCTCGGCAAAGCGGAAGTCCGGGTCGTTGGCGACGCGCGCTTCGTGATCGCGCTGCAGCTCGCCGAGCACCGGGGTCACGGAGCCTTCGGGCTTGAACGTCGAAGTGCGTATCCGGTTCCAGGGCAACGCACCTTCGCGCGAGCTTTCACCGACTTCCTCGACGCTGATAGCGGAGGGCAGGGCGATGTCCGGCTGCACGCCCCGGTTCTGGGTGCTTTCGCCCGTCACCCTGTAGTACATGCCGATGGTAACCGTGAGCTGGCCATAGCCGGGGTCCTGCCCGAGCGCGAATCGGTCGAGCGGATACAGGTTCTGCACCGAACCCTTCCCGTATGTCTCCTGGCCGATGATGATGCCGCGGCCATAGTCCTGCATGGCCGCCGCAAAAATCTCGGACGCCGAGGCGCTGAACCGGTCCACCAGGATCGTGAGAGGCCCGGAGTAGGCGACGCTCTGGTCGTCCGATTCGAGGACCTCGACCTTGCCGCCGGACTCTCGCAGCTGCACTACCGGCCCCTTGGGGACGAAGAGATTCACGAGCCCGATGGCCTCGGAAAGATGGCCTCCACCGTTCTGCCGCAGGTCCAGCACCAGGCCGTCGATGCCGCCGTCGGCCTGGAACTCCTCGATCAGCTTGCGGACGTCACGGGTCGTGCTGCGATAGTTTTCGTCGCCGGCAGTGCGGGCGTCGAAGTCCTGGTAGAACGACGGCACGTCGATGACGCCGATCCTGAGTTCCTTGTCGCCGCGCTTGACCTTGCGCAGTTCCTTCTTCGCCGCCTGCGCCTCGAGCGTGATCTTCTTGCGGGGCAGCATGACTACGCGCTCGGCAGTGCCCGGCGCCGCGTTGCCCGACTGGATCTGCAGCCGTACGAACGAGCCACCGGGGCCGCGGATCAGGTCCACGACGTCGTCAAGCCGCCAGCCCACGACGTCCACGAGTTCCCCGGCCTTGCCCTGGCCAACCGCCAGGATGCGGTCAGTGGCCTTCAGCTCGTTGCTCTGCTGCGCTGATCCTCCTGGCAGGACGTCCATGATCGTGACGTAGTCGTCCACGACCTGCAGCGATGCGCCGATACCCTCGTAGGACAGGCTCATCTGGATGCGGTATTCCTCGGAATTTCGCGGCGAGAAGTAGTTCGAGTGCGGGTCGAAGACGCTCGCGAACGAGTTCATGAAGTTCTCGAACACGTCGTCCGAGGTGACCTGCTCGCTGCGCTTGGCCGCGCGCTCGTAACGCTTCTGCAGGATGTCGCGCGCCTCCGGCCAGGTCTTGTCGGTGAGCATCAGCGACAACGCGTCGTTCTTGACGCGCTTGCGCCACATATCGTCCAGCTCGGCGGTGGTCGCCGCCCAGGGTGCGTGCTCCCGGTCGAACTCGAACGACTCCTTGAGCGTGAAGTCGGGTTCGGTCTTCAGGATCTCGAGTGCGTAGTTCATGCGCTCCCGGTTGCGTTCCTGGAAGCGGTTGAATATCGCAAACGCGGGATCCAGGCGGCCTTGAGTGATCGCATCGTCGAGCTGGTAGCGATAGCGCTCGAATTCCGCGATGTCACTTGCAAGGAAGTAACTGCGATTGCCGTCCAGCGACTCGACGTATCGGTCGAGTATCAGCGACGAGACTGGGTCGTTGATCGGGGCCTGCCGATAGTGGGAGCGCTCGAAGACGCTGCCCACGAGCCGTGAGACCCTGGCCTCGCGATCGGTCGGCGCGAGGCCAGCACCGGTCGCAGCCGACGGCGTGTATGCCGTGCCGAGCAGCAGCGTGCAGGCCGCAACCATTGCGGCCGCGAATGCCGCGGCGCTGCGGCGGCCCCGACGGGGGGGGCCGGACGACGTCTCTTCCCGATCACCTGCCTGATACACTTCCTGACCTCGACTGGATTTCTTGATGAAATAGGCTAGAGACACGGCGGCCGCGACTCAAGGGCTGCCGCGCCATCCGGCTGCGATATCCGTGCGACCACTCACAGTACTTACCGGCATCATCCTCGGGTCGTCCGCCGCCACCACGTTCGGGCTCGGGGCGACCCTTGTCGTATTCCTCGTGCTGTCCGGGGAGTTTCCCCGATTTCGCGCCGAATTGCCCTTGCTGACCCTCTATCTGGTGCTGTTCGCCGGTTTGACAACGCTGGCGGCCGTCAGTTTCATCGGGCAGGCGCGGGAGCGTCCCTGGCGGCGATGGGCACAATTCGCCATGTGGGGAGCACTCTCATCGCTGGCCGCGCTCTATTGGTTCACCAGGCGCTGAGCGCCTGATATCAGTCCTCGACAACCCTCTCCGGGGCAGGCGCCCCGCCATTGCGACGATCAGTCGTGGTCGACGCGCTCCCAGGAATGAGGCTTAGCGTACCCGGCATCGCTCGAGTACGGGTCGAAACCCGCAGCGCCGGCGTGGCCCGGCTCTTTCCGCTCCGGCTCGTCGACCAGTTCGAGGCCTTCGGACCGAGGAGCGATTCGTGGCGCCGGACTGGGCGCCGGCACCTCAGCCACCACACCCTTGCTCATCAGCTTGCGCCACCATGCCTGCAGGTTACCCATGGCCTGCCTCCGCCGTGTCGGTGGTCATTGCCCATCGCCGGCCCAAGCATACGCCACCAGCAGGCGCCACACCGCGACCAGCGCCGCAGGACCGAGCAGCAACGCGAGCGCAGCCGGCCGCAGGTGCGCGAGATCCGCGGCAAATACGCTGTAGAAGGCGCCTGGACCGCCACCGCTGTAGGGCCCCAGCGTCCTGGCGCCCGTTGCGTAGACCAGGTACGGCAGGATCGCGGCGCCGAAGACCAGGGCCGCAAGCACCCACTGGATATGGTGTCTCGACTTCATCTGCGGCATCCTGCGTCCGGGCCGCCAGAACCGCAATAGCAGGCTGAGGAAGTTCGCGAGCATGCAGACCGTACGCACCGCCGTGATCGGCGTCGGTTACCTGGGCCGTTTCCACGCCCAGAAATACGCCACGCTGCCCCGGTCGCGGCTGGTCGCAGTGGTCGATGCCGCCTCCGAGGTACGCGAGCGCGTCGCGGCCGAGGTCGGTTGCCGGGCGGTCGCGGATTTCCGCGAGATCCTGGGCGAGGTGGACGCCGTCAGCATCGCGACACCCACGCCGGCGCACTACGAAATCGCCCGAGAATGCCTCGAGCGTGGTGTCCATGTGCTGGTTGAGAAGCCGATCACCGAGACGCTGGAGGAGGCGAGAGGCCTGGTCGAGGTCGCCGCGAGCAGGGGTCGCATCCTGCAGGTCGGGCACCTCGAGCGCTTCAATCCCGCGATCCGCGCGCTGGAGGGCACGCTCGGCACCCCGCGATTCGTTGAGTCGCACCGCCTGGCGCCGTTCAAGGAGCGCGGGACCGACGTCAACGTCGTGCTGGACCTGATGATCCACGACATCGACCTGATCCAGAGCCTGGTGCGCGCGCCGATCGTCTCGATCGACGCCGTTGGAACATCCGTTTTTTCCTCGGGCCTCGACATCGCGAATGCGCGCATCCGCTACGCGAATGGCTGCGTGGCGAATACCACGGCCAGTCGCATCAGCATGAAGATGGAGCGCAAGCTTCGGCTCTTCCAGGACGACGCCTACGTGTCGATCGACCTGCAGCAGAAGGTGCTCACCATCGTGCGCAAGCCGCCGGAGGGATCGGGTGCGACGCTTGGGCAGGTGTCGATCGAGGAAAGGAGCTATGAGCAGGGCGACGCGCTCAGGCTCGAGATTGAGGCATTTCTCGAGACGGTCTGCGGTGAACGCCCACCGGTCGTGACCGGCGAGGACGGCCTGCGTGCGCTCGAGACCGCGCTCAGGATCACCGAACTCGTGCAGCGCGGGGCGGTCGAGCCGTGAAGCGCGGCCATTACACGGGGCGCGACTTCCGTCGTGCCATAACCATCGAAGACTTGCGGCGCATCGCCCGTCGCAGGCTGCCGAACTTCAGCTACGAATACGTCGAGGGTGGCGCCGAGGATGAATCGACGCTGCGCCGCAATCGCGACGTGTTCGAACGGATTGCCTGGCTGCCACGGGCACTGGTCGGTGCGGGGCCGCCCGACCTGGGCACGAAGATCTTCGGACGACCGGCCAACATGCCGCTGGTCGTCGCGCCGACCGGCTTCAACGGCCTGCTGTGGCCGCAGGGCGACATCGCGCTCGCGAAAGCGGCGGCCGCGTCCGGGATTCCCTTCACGCTGAGCACTGCATCGAATTGCGCGGTCGGTCGGCTCGCGGCGGCGGTGCAGGGCGACCTCTGGTACCAGCTCTACGCCTACAAGGACCAGAGCGTCGTCGATCGGCTGATCGATCGCGTGGCCGAGGCGGGTTGCGAGGTGCTGGTGATCACCGCGGACGCGCCGGTGCTCGGTGCGCGCGAGTGGGACCAGCGCAATTACCGCTCGCCGATGAAGCTCAGCCTGGCCAGCAAGCTCGACGTGTTGTGCCACCCACGCTGGCTGTCCCAGGTCATGCTGCCGTCCGGTGCGCCGACCTTCGAGAACCTGGTCGAGTTCCTGCCGCCCGGGCAGTACTCGGCGCTGATCGGCGCCAAGTACAGTTTCTCGCAGATCAACTCGCGATTGTCCTGGCGCGACGTCGAGCGCATCCGCAAGCGCTGGCCCGGAAAGCTGGTGGTCAAGGGGCTGCTGTGCGTCGAGGACGCGCGACATTCGGTCGAGGCCGGTGTCGACGGCATCGTGCTCTCCAACCACGGGGGGCGGCAACTTGATGGGGCCGTCTCCGGCGTGGAGTTGCTGCCGGCGGTTGCCGCGGAAGTTGGAGACCGGCTCACCGTGATGGTGGACGGGGGATTCCGGCGTGGCGGCGACGTGCTCAAGGCGATCGCATTGGGCGCGGACGCGGTCATGATCGGGCGCGCAACGCTGTACGGGATCGCGGCAGGTGGCGAGGCGGGTGCCAGTCATGCGCTCGGCCTGTTGCGTGCCGAAATGGACCGCGTGATGCTGCTGCTCGGTTGCGGGTCCATTGCTGAGCTCGGCCGCCATCTGATTCAGTCCTGACTTGCCGACGGGCCATTGAAGCCGGCGGGTTCCACACCGGAGAAACGATGCGCGCAGTAGTCTGCAGGGAACTTACCGGGATCGACGGCCTCACGCTGGAGCAGGACTGGCCGGAACCCACGCCGGCCGCTGGTGAGGTGCTGCTGGACATAAGAGCAGCGGCGTTGAACTTCCCGGACCTGTTGACGATCCGGGGGCTCTACCAGGACAGGCCGCCACTGCCATTCGTCGTCGGTACCGAACTCTCCGGCGTCGTGAGTGCCGTGGGGCAGGGCGTTTCACACCTGCGAGTCGGGGACCGCGTGGTGGCGGCATGCGGCAGGGCGATCGCGGAGCGAGCAACGGCGCGCGCAGCGCTCGTGCTGCCCGCGCCAGCCGGCCTTTCGTTCGAATCGGCAGCGGGAATCTGCATCACGTATTTCACGACCATGCATGCGCTCAAGCAGCGCGCCAGGCTGGCGCCGGGCGAGACACTGCTGGTGCTCGGCGCGGCGGGCGGCGTCGGCACCACCGCGTTGGAACTCGGTCGGCAGATGGGTGCGACGGTCATCGCCGCGGCCAGCAGCGACGAAAAGCTCGAGCTCGCCCGTTCTCTCGGTGCAGTTCACGTCGTGAACTACACGACGGAGGACCTGCGACAGCGCATCAAGGAAATCACCGGCGGCCGCGGCGTTGACGTGATCTACGACCCGGTGGGCGGCGATCTTGCGGAACCTGCGCTTCGCAGCATGGCCTGGGGCGGGCGGTACCTGGTAATCGGTTTCGCCAGCGGCGGCATTCCTTCCCTGCCATTCAACCTCACGCTGCTGAAGGGTTGCTCGATCGTCGGGGTCTTCTGGGGGAGTTTTGCGCAGCGCGAGCCTGAACTTCAGCGCCAGAACGTCGAGGAACTCTGGGCGTTGTTCGAGGCCGGC
The DNA here is from genome assembly GCA_963732375.1 of uncultured Gammaproteobacteria bacterium. Lineage (GTDB taxonomy): Bacteria > Pseudomonadota > Gammaproteobacteria > Steroidobacterales > Steroidobacteraceae > RPQJ01. The sequence goes on along the minus strand of CAVSZE010000015.1, from coordinate 73,475 downwards.
AAGCTGTCGCCGGTGGTCGGCGAGGTTCATTCGATGGACGACTACGCCAAGGCGTTCGAGTCGCTCCAGGCTCGACGCGCGCGCGGCAAGGTCGTCATCCGGATCTGATCAGGCCTCGCCGATCGCGTCGAGTTCGGCCTGCAGTTCCAGCCAGCGTGACTCCGCCTGCTCGAGGCGCCTGCCGATTTCGGAGCAGCGCCGCGTCGTCGCCTGGACTTCGGCCAGGTTTCCGGCCGAGTAGAAAGAGGTGTCGGCGAGCCGGGCCTCGAGACTGCGTTTTTCGACCTCGAGCGCCTCGACCTCGCGTTCGAGCGCGGTTGCTTCCCGTGCCAGCGGACGGCGCCGGGCCAGCCGGGCCTGCCGGTCGGCACCCGCGCTTTCCCGTTGCGCACGCCGTGCCTCACGGTCCAGCAGCGCCGGCGCGCCGGGCGCCGCCGAGTCTGCACGCGCCCGCCGTTCGGTGAGCCATTCGAGGTAATCGTCGACGTCACCGGGGAATTCCGCCGCGCGGCCGTCTGCCACCAGCAGGAATCCGTCGCACACCGTGCGAAGCAGCGCCCGGTCGTGCGACACGAGCACCAGGCTGCCCTCGTATTCGGCCAGCGCCCGCATCAGTGCGTGGCGCATCTCCAGGTCGAGGTGGTTGGTCGGCTCGTCGAGCAGCAGCAGGTTGGGCCGCTGCCGGACGATGAGCGCGAGCGCGAGACGCGACTTCTCGCCCCCGGAAAACGCGCCGGTCGGCGCGTCGGCCATCGAGCCCCGGAAATCGAAGCTGCCGAGATAGCTGCGCAGGTCGAGTTCCCGGGTCAGGCGCTCGGCCCTCACGAGATGCTGCAGCGGTGACTCATCGGGCCGCAACTGCTCGAGCTGGTGTTGCGCGAAATAGCCGACCTCGAGGCCGTGGCCTGCGGTCCGGTGCCCGGACAAGGGCTCGATCACACCGGCAATGGTCTTGACCAGAGTGGACTTGCCCGCGCCGTTGGGTCCGAGCAGTCCCAGCCGCGCCCCCGGCCGGAGCGACATTTCAACGTGCTCGAGGACCGGGCGACCGGGGTAGCCGAGCGTCGCATCCTCGAGCGCGAGCAGCGGGTCGGGCGAGCGCTCGGGCGCCGGAAATTCGAAGTCGAATGGCGCGTCGACATGCGCCGGCGCGATGCGCTCCAGGCGGTCGAGCGCCTTCAGGCGGCTCTGCGCCTGCCTGGCCTTGCTGGCCTTCGCTCGAAATCGCGCCACGAAACTCGTCATGTGCGCGATCTCGCGCTGCTGCTTTTCGTACATCGCCTGGTGAACGGCGAGGCGCGCCGCACGCTGCTCTTCGAATGCCGAGTAGTTCCCTGTGTAGAGCGTGATGCGCCTGGACTCGATCTGGGCAATATGCGAGACGCAGCCGTCGAGGAAGTCGCGGTCGTGGGACACCAGCAACAGCGTGCCGCGCCAGTTGGCGAGCCATCGCTCGAGCCAGACCACCGCGTCGAGGTCGAGGTGGTTGGTTGGTTCGTCGAGCAGCATCAGGTCAGCGCGGCTCGAGAGCGCACGAGCCAGGTTGAGCCGCATGCGCCAGCCGCCGGAGAAATCCGCCACCGGCCTCTCGAGATCCGCGGACGTGAAACCGAGCCCAGCGAGCAGCGAGGCTGCCCGTGCCCGGGCTGCATATCCGCCGATCGAGTCCAGCCTCGCGTGCCACTCGGCAAGCGCATGGCCGTCATGGTCGCGGTCGGCCTGGGCCAGCGCCTGGTCGACCTTGCGCAGTTCCGAGTCCCCGTCCAGCACGTACTCGATTGCGGGCTGGTCCAGGGCCGGTGTCTCCTGGCTGACACTGGCGATCGTCCAGCCGGAGGGGACCTCGCAGTCCCCGCCCTCCGCATGCAGTTCACCGCGCAGAAGCGCGAAAAGACTCGACTTTCCACTGCCGTTCGCGCCGACCAGGCCGACCCGCCATCCGGCGTGGATCTGCAGGCTTGTGTCCTCGATCAGGGGTCGAGAGCCGCGGGATAGCGTAAGTTGGCGGAGAAGGATCAACGCGTGGCGCCTGTCGATGCGGGGACCGGGGCGCATTCTAGCCACCGGCCGGCGCCCCTGCGGGCTCCATGCGCTTGCCGCGGGAATCCGGCACAATTCACGGCCTTGCCACCGCCCGGCACGCCTGCCGGGGACCTGGAGACCAAAAGCCGATGTCGTCGATGCGCCGAGTGCAGTCGTTCAAGTTCTTCCGCCTGTCCCACGCCGCGCTTGCAGCCTGGTTGCTCACGGCCTCGGCCGTCGCATTCGGGCAAGCCACGCCGGCAGTGTCCACGGTATTCGCATTCAATGGTTCGGTCCCGAACGGTGGCATCGTGCAGGGTCCGGACGGCGGCCTGTTCGGGACGTCCGCGTCGAACACCCGTGTGGCTGGCGGGCTCATATACCGATCCACGGTCGACGGCTCGTCGGTGACGACGATTTACCAGATGACCATCGACGATGGTTACGCGCCCAAGGCCGGCTTGCTGCAGGGCAGTGACGGGTTGCTCTACGGCTCGACTCGCCTGGGCCTGCGGACGGTTGCTTTCACGACGGGCTCTCTCTACCGAGTTGGGTACGACGGCACGGGGTACACGACGCTGCATGGCTTCGGGGTCTACTCGCAGGTCAACGTCAATGGCAACCCGATTAACGCTGACGGGGCATACCCTGAGACTCCACTGATAGAAGGAAGCGACGGCTACCTGTACGGTACGACACGCGCTGGCGGTTCTTTTGGTACCGGTGTTATTTTCCGCGTGAAGCGGGACGGCACCGACTTCGCCAAGCTGCACGAGTTCGGGCCGGTCACCTCCACAGCGAGCGACAACGTCGTCAAGAATGTAGGTGGCTCGAACCCGATTGGCAGGCTTCTGCAGGTGGGTAGCTACCTCTACGGTGCGGCTTCTGTCGGTGGCACCGCCGGGCGCGGCACAATCTACCGTATCCTCATGGACGGCACCGGCTTCGAGGTCGTGCACGAGTTCACTGCCACCTCTGACAGCAGTCCGTTCGGCAACGCCGATGGCGCCACGCCACTCGTCGGCCTGACCGATGGCGGGAATGGATACCTCTACGGGGTGGCCAGCGCAGGCGGCACGAACGGACTCGGCACGCTGTTCTCGATCAATCTGACTGGCCTGGTGTTCGAGGTAAGACACGAATTCGATGGTGCTGGCGGCGCCGCTCCGTCGGGCGCGTTGATCGTCGCTAGCGATTCGCTGCTCTATGGCACGACAGCAAGCGGAGGCACGAACTCGAGCGGTACGACGACGACCCTCGGGACGATCTACTCGATCGCACGCGACGGCACCGGGTTCACCACGCTCTACAGTTTCAACGGGGACGAGGGATCTATCCCGAACGGTCCGCTGCTGCAACTCGATGCCACGACTTTCGTCGGTGTCACCCTGGGCGGCGGGAAGTGCGGACAGGGAACACTGTTCCACTACAGTGCGACCGGCGAGAAGGTGTCCGGCAACACGACTTGTGGCCAGAAGAAGAAGAACCAGGGCGGCGGGGCGGTCGCGCCGGGGATGCTGCTGTTGTTCGGCGGCCTCGCGCTCGCACGCCGGCGCCGCCGGGCCTGACCGCAGGCTGACCCGGCGTGGCGATGACGGAACGGCTGCTTCATCACCGCACCTGCCCGATCTGCGAGGCGATGTGCGGTATCGTCATCGAGCACCGTGACGGCCAGGTGCTTTCGATAAAGCCGGACCACGATGACGTCCTGAGCCAGGGGCACATCTGCCCGAAGGCCGTTGCGTTGAAGGACATCCACGAGGACCCGGACCGCTTGCGCCGGCCGATGCGGCGCACGGCTGACGGATGGACCGAGATTTCCTGGCCGGATGCGTTTGCCGAGGTGGAGCGCCGCATCGGCGAGGTACGTCAGCGTCACGGCAACGACTCGGTTGCCATCTATGCCGGAAACCCGGTGGTGCACAATCTCGGCGCGATGCTCGGCATCGGCGACTTCATTCGCTCGGTGCGTACGCGCAATCTCTACTCGGCCACCAGCGTCGACCAGCTGCCTCACATGATGGCGTCGCAGCAGATGTTCGGTCACCAGTTCCTGATACCTGTGCCCGACGTGGACCGCACGCAGCTCTTCGTCTGCATCGGCGGAAATCCAGTGGCCTCGGGTGGCTCGATCATGGGCGCGCCGGGTTTCGCGCGGCGCGTCGAGGCGCTCAGGGCGAGGGGCGGGCGGTTCGTGGTCGTCGATCCGCGCCGGACCGAGTCGGCCCTGATCGCCGACGAGTACCTGCCAATCCGTCCGGGCACTGACGTATTCCTGTTGCTGGCCCTGATCAAGCAGGTTTTTGCGGACGGCGCGGTGAAAGCAGGGCACCTCGACGCGCAGGTCGACGGCATAGAGCAGCTGCGCGAGGCAGTGAGCGCGTTCGACGCCGGGCAGCTTGCTGCGCGTACCGGTATCCCGGCCGAGCGCATCTCGGCGCTTGCCCGGGACATCGCGGCGGAGCCGCGCGCGCTGGTCTACGGGCGGGTGGGCGCCTGCACTCAGGAGTTCGGCGGCCTGACCCTGTGGCTTATCTATTGCCTCAACCTGCTGACGCGGCACATGGATGCCGAGGGCGGCATGATGTTCGCCGAACCGGCCGTGGACCTGACGCGCGCCTATGGCGCGACGGGCCACTACGACCGGTTTCGCTCGCGGGTCAGGGGTCTTCCTGAATTCGGCAACGAGCTGCCGGTCGCCGCGCTGGCGGAGGAGATCCTTACCGACGGGCCGGGACAGGTCCGGGCGCTGATTACGGTCGCGGGCAACCCGGTGTTGTCGACACCGAACGGGCGCCAGCTGGATCGCGCCTTCGAGGATCTCGAGTTCATGGTGTCGCTCGATCCGTACATCAACGAGACCACACGCCACGCACACCTGGTCCTGCCGCCGACGAGCCCGCTCGAGCACGGCCACTACGATGTCGCGCTGGCCGGCTTCGCGGTGCGCAACGTCGCCAAGTACGCACCCGCGCTATTCGCTCCGCCAGATGGCTCCATGCACGATCACGAGATCCTTGCCGAGCTTGCAGTGCGGCTGCGGACTCGACCGGGGGTAGGGAGGAATGTCGCGCTCGCGCGCGGGATGGTCGCGCGCCGGCTCGGGCCGGACGGCGTCATCGACTGGATGCTGCGCACTGGCCGCTATGGGCATGAAAACCGCGGGGCGCTGGGGTTGCTGGCCCGACTGCCGGGATTCGCCGCCATGCGTCGGCAACTGGAGGCCGCGGATCGCCGCCCGCAGGGGCTCGGCGTCGCACGGCTGCGCGCATCGCCTCACGGAGTCGACCTCGGACCGCTCGAGCCTTGCCTGTCACGGCGGCTCGCGACGCCGGACCGACGCATCCGGCTCGCGCCGGCACCTTACGTTGCTGACCTCGTCCGAGCCGCGCAGAGCCTGGCGGAGCCGGTCCCTGAACTCATGCTGATAGGCCGCAGGCACGTGCGCAGCAACAATTCCTGGCTCCATAACAGCCATCGGCTGGTGAAGGGCAAGCCGCGCTGCACGTTGATGATCCATCCCGACGACGCTTCGCGGCGCGGGATCGCGGATGGCCAGGTAGTCAGTCTGCGTTCGCGCGTCGGTGTGGTGCAGGTGGCGGCGGAGGTCACGGCCGACGTGATGCCGGGCGTGGTCAGCCTGCCGCACGGCTGGGGCCATGACCGGCCGGGATCGAGGCTCGCGGTCGCAGCGCGCAGTCCCGGTGTCAGCATCAACGACGTGATCGACGACCAGAAAGTCGACGCGTTGACGGGCACGGCAGTGCTGAACGGTACGCCGGTGACCGTCGAGCTCGCGGACGCGTCGACACTCGCCTGATCGCCAGGCGAGCGAGTGGCCGCATTGGCGGTGTCAGCCGCCCGGCACCACGTCCTTCAGGATTTCGAGCGGGTTCCAGGATTTCTTCTTTTTCTTCTTGTCATCGGTCGGGGCTGGGGCATCCGCGCCCGGCGGCGGCGCGTCGGTCATGCCTTCGCCGTCGCCTTCACTGGCGCCCGGCATGCCGGCCCCATCGGGCATCCCCATCATGGTCGTCGTCATCGACTTGACCCGCAGCTTGACGTTCCACTCCGGCTCCCACGCGATCGTCGGGTCGGTCGGGCGGGGCGGATAGGCCATGTTCAGGTCGGTGCCGTAGGCGATGGCCCGCAACATGCCCTGTGCGGCGGCGGCCTTCGGTATCGCGCACCTGGTGGTCGTCGGGGGCAGCAGGACCTTGTCCTTGAGCCACTTGTCCACCGCGGAATTGGTCTGGTAATCGAACAGGCCGAAGCCACTGTCGGGCAGTTCGCTCGACGTCCATATCACCATTCCGGCTTCCTCGCCTGGCAACGATCCCATGCTGCCCAGGAAGTAGGCGCGGGCAGTCGGAATCGCGTTCCATTCCAGCTGGACGTAGCCCGGCTGCTCGGCCTGCCTGATCTTGATCTCCGGCATGATGTCCTGCGCTGCCGGAATGGAGAACTTGAAGCTCTCCGGCACACCGTCGCCGGAATATGCGTGCTGGCCCACGATCGACGCACCGGCGGGAAATGTCCTGTGGTCTTCCTTGTTCGGCCAGACCGGGCGGCCCGCGGTTGCGTGGGCACCACGCTGTGTCGCATGCCTGGACTCGAAGAATTTGCCCAGCTCCGCGATCGTCGCGGTCTCGAGGTTGACCACCTTCGGCTGGCCGGGACGAACTGTCTCGGAGCAGCCCCAGTACATGATGAGCTTGCCCTTCGGCGGTTCCGACGCGTAATCGGTTGGCGACTCGTCATCGACCCTCGGCGCTGGCTTCGGCTTGTCGGGAGTCTCCAGCTTGAGTGTCGGTGCGAGTCCGGTCGCCTCCGGTACGTTCTGCAGCGCTTGCTGCAGGTTCGGGTTGCGGCTGGTGTACAGCGTCACGTCCATCCAGCGCCCGGACGTTCCGACCTGTGTGTAGCCGAATTCCGCCCGCGCATTCTGGCCGCCACCCATCATTGCGCCCAGCGTGGCATTCATCATGCCTTGCCCCATGCCTCCACCCATGCCGAACCCGGAAAACGTTGCGACGTCGATCCACGCCTGCGAGACAGGTGGCTTGACGACCTGCTTCGGCGGAGCCTGTGCCGAGGCGACGGAAGGCATGGCGATGACGAATGCGGCGAATGCCGCCAGCATCCATTGTTCACGGCTTGACATGAGACTACTCCCTGGCCAGTTTCCCCCGATCCCCCGGCTGCCAATATCGTCCTGCGCCGCATTCTCTGCAAGCGGATTCCCGGGTTCAGGGCGTTTTGCTCCGGTGATGCTGCCAATGGCGGACAGCGGCGTCGTAGAATTGCCGAGCGGCACATCTTTCCGGCCACGATCGCGCGTGACCGTTGCGGTCCGTTTCCGAGGTGACACGTGAGCGCCGAGCGACGATCGGTCCTGCATAGCTGGTGCGTCCAGTCGAAGTGGAATGCCCCGACCGTGGTGGGCGGGAAGGGCGCGCGACTGCTGCTGGAGGACGGGCACGAGGTGCTCGACATGAGCAGCCTCGCGGAGTGCAGCAACCTGGGGCACCAGCACCCCAGGCTGGTGGCGGCCATACGCGCCCAGGCCGAGAACCTGTGCTTCGTGACGAGCGCCTGGGGCGCCGCGCCGCGCGCCGAGCTCGCGACGCGCCTGCTCGAACTCGCCGGCTTCGACGGTGGTCGGGTGTTCTTTACGCTCGGTGGCGCGGACGCCAATGAGCACGCGGTCAAGATCGCCCGGCAGGCGACTCGGCGGCCGCGGGGCGTGGTGATCGCCCGCGACCGTTCGTATCACGGCTCGACCCATCTCGCGATGGCGCTGTCCGGAGACTCGCGCACCCGGGTGCAGGTCGATCCGGATGCATTCGGGGTGAGTCACGTAGACCCGCCGTATGGATATCGCTGCCCGTTCGGCAGCGCCGATGATACCGAGTGTGGGTCGCGCGCGGCCGCAGCCGTCGCGGAACGAATTGCGCACTTCGGTCCGGGCAATGTCGCCGCCGTGATCATGGAACCGAATGCGGGTTCGAACGGCATCGTTGCGCCGGACAATTTCTGGCCCGAGTTGCGCGACGCGACCCGCGCGGCCGGCGTGCCGCTGATCGCCGACGAGGTCATGAGCGCATTCGGCCGCTGCGGCGAGTGGTTTGCCTGGCAGCGCCATGGCGAGGCGAGTCGTCCGGACATGATGACACTGGCAAAGGGGCTGACAGGCGCGGCATTGCCGCTCGGCGCCGTCGTGCTGTCGGGCCCGATCGCCGCGGCCTTGCAGCACGAGATGCTCTACACCGGGCTCACGTATTGCGGCCACCCGCTCTGCTGCGCAGCGGGCGTGGCGGCGCTCGAGACCTATGCGGCGGAAGGGCTGATCGATCGCTCGAGGCGACTGGGCGCAGTGATGAAGCGAGAACTCGACGCGATGGCTGTGCGGCATGCGGTCATCGGCGACGTGCGCGGCGGGCACGGATTGTTTGCCGTCGTCGAACTCGTGCGGAGCCGGGCCACCCGTGAGCCGCTGGCTCCATGGCCGCAAGGCGTCCCGGAGCTGACCGCGCTCGTCGACGCCGCCATGGCGCAGGGCGTGTCGTTTGCGACTCGCGGCAACCTGATCCTGCTTGCACCACCGCTCGTGATCGAGGAGCAAGATCTCGCCGACGCACTCGCGCTGCTCGACAGGCTCCTGGCGCAGTTCTTTCCACACAGCTGACGGTGACGTTCCATGAGCTTCCACCTCACGTACGCGACCATGTTCAATCCGCCGGAGGAGATGCACCAGCGATTCGAGGCAGCGCTCGCTTCGCTGCGCTCGAAGCTTGGCGCGACACACGAACTTTTCATCGACGGCGCCGACCTGCCCGCTGCAGTGACGGCACCGCGACCGAGCCCGATCGACCTCGACATGAACCTTGGGCATTTCGCGGTCGCCGACCGTTCGCACGTCGAGCAAGCGATGCAGGCGGCGCGGGCGGCGTTTCCCGCCTGGCGCGCCGCGTCGATGGCTGAGCGCGTGCGCCTGGTGAGGCGGGTAGGCGAGGTAATGCAGGAGCGCGTCTACGAGATCGCGGCCGCGCTCGCGCTCGAGGTCGGCAAGAACCGCATGGAGGCGCTCGGCGAAGCGCAGGAGACGGTGGATTTCTTCAGCCACTATGCCGCCGACTTCGAGGCGCACGCGGGCTACGAGCAGGCGCTGCCGAACGACCCGCTGGAGGGATTTGTTTCGCGCAATCGCAGCGTGATGCGGCCGCATGGCGTGTGGGTGGTGATCGCGCCGTTCAACTTTCCGCTGGCGTTGGCTGGCGGTCCGGTGGCCGCTGCGCTGGTGACCGGCAATACGGTCGTAGCGAAGGGCGCGAGTGACACACCCTGGGCCGGTCGCCTGCTGGCCGACTGCGTGCGCGACGCCGGCCTGCCCCAGGGTGTATTCAATTACCTGTCCGGCAGCGGGCGCGAGGCCGGCGAGGCGCTGGTTTCGCATCCTCATACTGCCGGCGTCACATTCACCGGCTCCGCGGCCGTGGGCATGCACATTCTCGGCCGCATGGCCGGCGGCACGTACCCCAGGCCCTGCATCGCCGAGATGGGCGGCAAGAATCCCTGCATCGTCACCGGTCGGGCGAACCTCGATCACGCTGCGCAGGGCATCGTCCGCTCGGCCTTCGGCATGGGCGGACAGAAGTGCTCGGCCGCGTCACGGCTCTACGTCGAGGAATCCGTCGCTGGCGAGCTTCTCGAGCGGGTTACGGCCCTGATCGCCGCGATACGCATCGGTGACCCGCTGCTGCGTGAGAACTGGCTCGGCCCTGTCGTCAATGCGTCCGCGTACGCGAACTACGCTCGCTATGTCGACGAGCTGCGCACCGGCGGTGCGCGCTTCCTTGCGGGCGGCCGTCAGCTGCGGGAAGGAGGTCTCGGGCGCGGCTATTACGTCGAGCCAGTGTTCGCGGAGGCTGGGCTCAGCCATCGGCTGTGGAGACACGAGATGTTCCTGCCGATCCTGATGGTGCACCGCTTCCGAGGCCGCGATGAGGCCATGGCGCTGGCCAATGATTCCGATCTCGGGCTTACCGCCGGCTTCTACGGCGCGGCGGACGAGGTCCCGTGGTTCCAGGAACACATCGAGTCGGGCGTCACCTACGCCAATCGTCCGCAGGGCGCGACGACCGGCGCGTGGCCCGGCTACCAGCCGTTTGGCGGCTGGAAGGGGTCGGGCTCCACCGGCAAGGCGATTGCGTCGTTCTATTACCTGGCGCAATACCAGCGGGAGCAGTCGCGCACGGTCGTGGAGCACGGATGACCCAGTTCCTCTCGCTGGCCGCGGCGATTGAGCAGTACGTGCCGGACGGCTCGTGCATCGCGCTCGAGGGCTTCACTCACCTGATTCCGTTCGCGGCGGGACACGAGATCATCCGTCAGTCAAGGCGTCGGCTGCACCTGGTGCGGATGACGCCCGACATCGTCTACGACCAGATGATCGGCATGGGTTGCGCGAGCCGGCTGACGTTCTCGTGGGGCGGCAACCCGGGCGTGGGCTCGCTGCATCGCCTGCGCGACGCGGTCGAGAAGGGCTGGCCGACGCCACTGGAACTCGATGAGCACACGCACGCCGGCATGGCGGCGGCGTATTGCGCCGGCGCCGCACGATTGCCGTTCGGCATGCTGCGCGGTTACATCGGCACCGACCTGGTGGACGCGAACCCGAGGATACGCAGTGTCGAATGCCCGTTCACCGGCGAACGGCTCGCGGCAGTGCCGGCCATCAACCCGGACACCACGATCCTGCATGCGCAGCGCGCCGACCGCGAGGGCAACGTGGCCCTGCACGGTATCGTCGGTGCCCAGCGCGAAGCGGCGCTCGCAGCCAAGTCGCTGGTCGTGACGGTGGAGGAAATCGTCGAGTCGTTCCCGCCGGCGATGAACTCGATCGTGCTGCCACACTGGGTCGTGAGCGCGGTGGCGAGCTGCCCGGGCGGCGCCTACCCCGCTTATGCGCAGGGGTATTACGGACGGGACAACTCGTTCTACCAGCGCTGGGATAGCATCGCCCGCGAGCGCGACGAATTCCAGGCGTGGATGCGGCAGCACGTGCTCGAGAGCCGCGACCACGCCGGGTTCCTGGCGAGCCTTGGAGGCGCGGCATGAGCGGCTGGTCGCGTGACGAGATGATGACCGTGGCCGCGGCGCGGCTGCTCTGGGACCGTTGCGTGTGCTTCGTGGGCATCGGCCTGCCGAGCGCGGCCTGCAACCTTGCCAGGCTTACGCATGCACCGGGCATCGTGCTCATCTACGAGTCGGGCACCATCGGCACGCGACCCGAGGTCCTGCCGCTGTCGATCGGCGACGGGGAGCTTGCCGATACGGCGAGCTGCGTGGTGCCGCTGCCGGAGATCTTCAGTTACTACCTGCAGGCCGGCAGGGTCGACGTCGGGTTCCTGGGGGCGGCGCAGATAGACCGCTACGGCAACCTGAACAGCACGGTGATCGGGAGCTATGGTGCGCCCGCCACGCGCTTGCCCGGTGCAGGCGGCGCGCCCGAAATCGCCGCGCACGCGCGCCGTACGTTCGTGATGCTGAAGGCAACGAAACGCAGCTTCGTCGAGCGGCTCGACTTCAGGACCAGTGCCGGGTTCCTCGAAGGCGGAGATTCGCGAGAGCTCTCCGGTGCCAGGGGCGCCGGGCCACTCTCGGTGATCACCGACTTTGGAGTGCTTGTGCCGGAACTGCAGACGCGTGAGCTGGTGCTCGACGCGCTGTTCCCGGGCGCGACAATCGAGGAGGCGCGGGCTGCGGTAGGATGGCCGCTGCGGGTCTCTGCCGTTGTCGGTCAACTGGAACCGCCAGGCGCCGCCGAACTCGAAACCCTGCGCGGCCTTCATGCCCGCACGCGCGAGGCGCACGCCCGTCCCGTGCGGCTGCCAGCGTGAGCAACACAATTCAATCGAAGGAGAACATCATGCGCGACCAGCACATCAAGACCGAGCTTCCGGGTCCCAGGGCTCGCGCACTGCTCGAACGCGATCGACTGGTTGCCTCGCCTGCCTACCCGCGCGACTACCCGTTCGTGATGTCCCACGGGCGCGGTACCGAGGTGTGGGACGTGGACGACAATCGATTCCTGGATTTCGCCGCGGGCATTGCCGTGTGCGCCACGGGGCACGCACACCCGGAGGTCGTGGACGCGGTAAAGAGCGCGGCAGACAAGTTCCTGCACATTTCGAGCGACTACTGGCACGAGGGCTTTACGGCATTGAACGAGCGCATCGCGGAAATCGCCCCGATGGGTGAGCCGGTGATGAGTTTCCTCTGCCAGTCGGGCACCGAGTCGGTCGAGGGAGCGATCAAGCTCGCGCGTTACGTGACGGGCCGCCCGAGATTCATCGGATTTCTCGGGGGATTTCACGGCCGGACCATGGGGTCGCTGTCGTTCACATCGAGCAAGTACACGCAGCAGAAGGGCTTCGCGCCGACGATGCCCGGCGTCACGCACGTGCCATACCCGAACACGTATCGGCCGCTGCTCGCGGGTGCGGACCAGGGCAAGGCGGTGCTCGATTACATCCGGATGCTGTTCGAGCGCAACGTGCCGCCGTCAGAGGTCGCGGCCATCCTGGTCGAGCCGCTGCAGGGCGAGGGCGGTTACCTGGTCCCGCCGGCCGGCTTCCTGTCGGGCCTGCGCGAGCTCTGCGACGAGCACGGCATTCTCCTCATCTGCGACGAGGTGCAGTCCGGCATAGGCCGAACCGGTCGCATGTTCGCGATCGAACACTGGGGCGTGCATCCGGACATCGTGACCAGCGCCAAGGGACTCGGGTCAGGGCTGCCGATTGGCGCAGTGATCGCGAAGCGATCGATCATGGAAAAATGGGGCAGGGGTGCGCACGGCAATACCTACGGCGGCAACCCGATCAGCTGTGCGGCTGCGAACGCGACCATCGACCTGGTCAGGCGCGAATACATGTCGAATGCGGCACGCATGGGCGAGCACTTCATGGGCAGGCTGCGCGAACTGGCGCGCGACTACCCGTGCATCGGCGAAGTCCGTGGCCAGGGGCTGATGATCGGCATGGAACTGGTAGAGCCCGGTCCGGATCGTACGCCGGCCAGGGCGCTGTGCGACGCGCTGGTGACCCGCGGCTACCACAATGGATTGATCCTGCTCTCCTGCGGCGTGAGCACCTTGCGCTTCATGCCGCCGCTGTGCGTGACGGCGGCCGAGATCGACGAAGCAGTACAACTGCTGCGCGTGAGCCTCGGCGAGGCGCTCGAGGGGCGCAAGGCTTGAGGCGGCGGGCGCAGGCACAAGCGCTGGCGATTGGAAAATAGGTGCCAGGCACCTATTTAGCGTACTTCGTCACCTGGCTCGAACGGATCGTCGCCGACGCCGCTGCTGCGCCGAATCAGGGCGGCGGGGCGTACCTCCCGTAGCGCTTCAGCAGTTCGACCAGTCGGTCGTGCGGCAGGGCTGGCGTGAAATTTCCGTCCTGGCCGTGCATGTCGCGCGCGGCAACCATCGCATTGACGATCGCTTCTTCGGTCGCCTGCACTGCCGCGGCGAACAGCGGATCGAGGTAGTCGTTGCCCAGTGATTCCGATTCGACCAGCGGCCGGCCAGTGAACGCAGCGGCATTGGCTGTCGAGAATGCAATGAAGATATCGCCCGAGCCGTTGCCCGCGAAGCTGCCCATTCGGCCCAGCGCCAGCGCTGCCCGCTTCGCGACTCGCTTGAGTTGCGTCGCAAGCAGCGGAGCGTCGGTTGCGAGCACCACGATGATCGATCCCGAATCGCCGTGCGGGCCACTGGCGCCGCCGGTGTCACTGACCGGAAGGTCCTGTCCGACCGGCACACCGGCGATCCGCAATGTGTCGCGCGTGCCGTAATTCGCCTGCACCAGGGCGCCGAGCATGTACTTGTGGTCACCAGCCACGACGCGCCGCGACGCGGTGCCGATCCCGCACTTGAATTCGTGGCAGACCATACCGGTGCCGCCGCCGACGTTGCCTTCCGCGACCGGGCCGCCCGAGGCCTCGTCCAGCGCCCGCCAGGCGTGCTCGGGGCGCACGTGAAAGCCGTTGATGTCGTTCAGGTCGCCGTCCCAGGTTTCCGCGACCACGGGCAGTGACCACCAGTATCCGGACACATCAGGGCCGCCGGCGCGAATGCGCCATGCGATGACCGCATCGCGTACCACGCCCACGCTGTGGGTGTTGGTCAGCATCACCGGTCCCTCGAGCTGGCCCGACTCGTCGAGCCACGCGGTCCCGGTCATTTCGCCGTTCCCGTTCAGCGGGAACCACGCGCCGTAGACCGGAGTGTCCAGTGACTGCCGTCCGCGCGGCAGCACGGCAGTCACGCCGGTGCGTACCTTGCGCCCGTCCGGGAGGTCCTCGATCAGCGTGACCTGGCCCACGGTCACGCCGGCGACGTCGGTGATTGCGTCCAGCGGTCCCGGCGCGCCGTCGAATGGCACGCCCAGATCGCGGGCCCGCGGACCGTCCGCGATTGCCGTGCCGCAGGCAGCGAGCAGGACCAGGGCAGCTGTGGTTCGAATCATTGGTGGCTCCTGCAGTGGGTTATCGCGGACAATGCCCGACCGCGAGCTTAGCGAAGGATGCCGCCGCAATGAATGCCAGCATGAATGCTTCCCCGGTCGGTGCGCTTCGCAGGGCCCGCGCCCTCGAAGCCCGGCGCTATGTCGGCGAAACGGCGCACGAAACGGACCGGCGCGCGGTCTTTGCGCGGTCGTGGCAACTGGTCGCGCACCGCGAGCAACTGGCCGAGGCAGGCGACCACGTGGTGGAGAACCTGGCGGGTACACCGGTGATCGTGCTGCGCGGCCGCGACGGCGTGCTGCGGGCATTTCCCAACGTCTGCCGGCACCGGGCCGGCCCGCTCGCGCACTGCAGCGGCAAGGGCATGCACAACCTGCGTTGCAAGTACCACGGCTGGCTCTACGACCACGAGGGCAGGCTGATCGGCGCGCCCGAGATGCAGCATGCGGAGGACTTCGCCATGGGCGACATACGGCTGCCGCCGCTGCGCGTCCGGGAGTGGCAGGGCCTGGTGTTCGTCGCACTGCGCGACGAGGTGCCGGATTTCGACTCCGTGTACTCCGGCATTGCAGAGCGCATCGAGCCCGTGGACCTCGCGGCGATGAGATTCACGCGGCGCGACATATTCGACGTGTCCTGCAACTGGAAGGCGTACGTGGATAATTTCCTCGAGGGCTACCACCTGCCACTCGTGCATCCGGGACTGTCGCGGCTGCTGGACTACCGCGCCTACGAGACGGAAACCTTCGGATGGTATTCGCTGCAGCATTCGCCGCTGCGTAACGCCGACGCCATATATGGTGACGGCGAGGCGCTCTATTTCTTCATCTATCCCAACGTGATGTTGAACGTGATGCCGGGGCGCATGCAGACCAATCGCGTGCTGCCGCTGGGACCCGGTCGTTGCCGGGTGGAGTTCGACTACTACCACCTGCAGGATCCCGGCGCCATGGCCCGGATCGACGAGGATCGTGCGTTCAGCGACGCGGTCCAGCACGAGGATGTTGCGATCTGCGAGGCGGTGCAGCGTGGACTCGAGTCTGGATTCTACGAAGCGGGCCGATTGAGCCCCAGGCGCGAGGGCGGCGTCTGGCATTTCCACCAGAGACTGCGCGAAGCCTACGCGCTGGACGAAAGTGCGCAGATTGACAATGCAACTGCCGGCGGCCCGCACGGAGTTGCCGGATGAATGCGCAGAACACCACGTTGAGCGGTGGACCGGGCCGGGAACTCGGATTCTGGATGTGCACGGCGCTGGTCGTCGGAAACACGATCGGCATGGGAATCTTCCTGTTACCCGCATCGCTGGCGCCCTATGGATTCAACGCGCTGATAGGCTGGGGCATCACTGTTACCGGCATGACGGTGCTGGCGCGGGTGTTCGCGCGCCTGGCCCGGGTGTTTCCAGAGGCCGACGGCCCGTATGCCTACATGCGTTCGACGCTGGGCCAGTGGCCGGCATTCCTGGCGTTGTGGTGCTACTGGATTTCGTGCTGGATCACGAACGCTGCGCTGGCGGTCGGAATCGTGGGCTATCTTGCCACTGCGGTGCCGCAGCTCGCCGGCATTCCGCCGCTTGCGCTCGCGCTTGCGCTGCTCTGGTTGTTCGTCGCGCTGAACCTGCTTGGCATCAGGACCGGCGGCCAAGTGCAGGTCGTGACGACGGTACTGAAGCTGGTGCCGATGGCGGTGATAATCCTGCTGGGCGCCTGGCTGCTGTTAAGCGAGCCGTCCGCCTACGCGCAGAACCCACCGACGACGCCCTTGAGTTTTGGCGGGATGCTGGCTGCCTCTACGATCGCGCTCTACGCCATGCTCGGGGTGGAATCTGCGACCGTCCCCGCCGGACGCGTTCGAGATGCCGGGCGAACGATTCCCCGCGCGACGATGGCCGGCACGCTGCTCACGGCGGTGATCTACGTGGCGGTATCGGCGGTTGCGATCATGCTGATCCCGCAGCAGGAACTCGCGTCGTCGGAGGCGCCGTTCGTCGACCTGCTCAACCGCTTCCTCGGCGCAGGCAGTGGCCGCTGGCTCGCCGTGTTCGTCGTCGTGAGCGGACTTGGCGCCCTGAACGGCTGGACACTGCTGGCGAGCGAGCTGACGCGGACCATGGCCAGCCACGGCCTGCTGCCACGCAGGCTCGACGCGCAGAATGGTCGCGGTGCGCCGATGGCAGGCCTGGTTGTCACGGGAATCCTCGCGACCGCGATGGTGCTGATGAACTACAGCAAGTCGCTGGTCGAGGGATTCACGTTCCTGACACTGGTGGTGACGGCCGCGAACCTGCCGCTGTACCTGTGCTGCGCGCTTGCGCTCGTCGTGCTGTGGAAGAGGGGGCAGGCCCGGCCGTCGCGCGACCTGATGGTGCTTGGCATCCTCGGCAGCGCCTACGTCGTTTTCGCGCTGTTCGGCATGGGATGCGAACCGTTCCTGTGGGGCCTGGCGCTCGCCGCGGTGGGCGTGCCTGTCTACGCGCTGATGCAGTCCAAGCGCCAGCCAGACGCCCGCTAACGCGACTTGAGCACGGCTCTTGCGGCATTCCGGCCGCTCGCGCCGCTCAGGCCGCCACCGCCGTGGACGCCGCTGCCGCAGAGGAACAGGCCGTCCACCGGTGTGCGGTGATCGGACCAACCCGGCATGGGCCGCATGAACAGGAGCTGGTCCAGGATCAACTGGCCGTGGTTCAGGTCGCCCTCGGTGAGACCCCAGGTCCGCTCCAGGTCGAGCGGTGTGATCGACTGGACCTCGCGGACACGTTCGCGAAATCCGGGAAACCGGGCGGCGACGGTGTCGACGGCCAGGCTTTCCAGCATCGCGCGGCGCTGATCCCAGTCGCCCTGTCGCAGCAGGTACGGCGCAAACTGGAAATGGATGGACACGACGTCACCCGAAGTCGTGATTTCCAGGTACGGCTCGCGCGACATCTCGCCGTACTTCGCCGCATCGTAGGCGCGCTCCAGGTACTTGAGCGTCGGCGCAATGACCAGCGTGCCTTCGGGAAGGCCATGGCCTTCCTCGGTGCGTACGTGCAGCTTCGCCACCGAGCCGCGCATCTTGATCGACTGGGCCTGCCACACGAACTCCGGCGGCAGCTCCGGCGCCCCTACCAGGCCGAGCAGCGTGTGGCGCGGATCGGCGTCCGATACGACGATGGGAGCGCTGATTTCCTCGCCGTTTTCGAGGCGCACGCCGCGGGCCTGTTGCCTGTCTACCAGGACCTGTGCGACGGGCGCATCGGTGCGCAACTGCCCGCCAGCGGCCACGAGCGCCGCTACCAGCGACTCGGCGATACGGCTCGTGCCGCCCGAGAGCGGTCGGTGCGCCGGACCGCCGCGATTGAGCCAGTTGTGGATCAGCATGTAGCCGCCACCGGCCGACATCGATCCCATGGTCACGCCGTGCACTGCAAGTGCGCCGAGCGCGGCTTTCAGCGGTTCCGACTCGAACCACTCCTCGCCGAATTCCTGTGCCGACATCGACAGGCAGCGCATTACACGGAACATGTCCTTGCGCCCGAGCCTGCGCAGTTTCCAGGCGAGTGTCGCAAGCGATCGCCCTTCCGCACGAATGTCGGCATTCGCCAGGCGCGGCATCGGAGTGCGTTGCGCCAGGTCGAGGAAGCCCGCCGCCGTGTCCATGAACCGGACGAACTCGGGCCAGCGGTCCGCGTCCCGCGCCGACAGCCTGCGGATCGATTCGAGCGTGGCCGCATCGCCGGCGCTGGCCGACAACCGCAGCACGGCGCCATCCGGCAGCGCGGATACGTAGGTCGGGATCGACGCCGAGTCCGCCGCATAGCCGTGCCGCGCGAGGTCGAGATCGGCCACGATGTCGGCACGGAGGCGGCCGCCCGGGCGCAGCGACTGTGCAGCGAAGGAGGCCGGCGACGCGTTTGCGGCCAGCTGTCCGCCAGGCACGCAGCGTCGCTCGAGTACCAGCACCTTGCGGCCGGCCTTCGCCAGGTAGGCGGCGGAAACGAGGCCGTTGTGGCCAGCGCCGATGACGATGACGTCTGGTTTCGTCATGTTGGGCCTACCGCCAGTCCTTGAGTACTTCCATCGCGGCGAGCCTGCCGTTCGCACCCATGATTCCGCCGCCCGGATGCGCGCCAGAGGCGCCGTAGTAATAGCCGGCCAGTGGCGTGCGGTAGTCGGCCCATTGCGGGGCCGGGCGGAGGAAGAACAGCTGGTGCAGCAGCAGCTCGCCGTGGAAGATGTTGCCGCCCGTTATGCCGGCCATGCTCTCGATGTCCTTGGGTGTGATGACCTGCTTGCCGACGATGGCTCGCCGGATATTCGGCGCGTAGCGCTCGATGGTCGAGATCACGGTCTCCCCGAAGGCCTCGCGCTTTTCATCGTCCCAGCCGCCGTCGATGTCGTAGGGCGCGTACTGCACGAAGCAGGACATCACGTGGTGCCCCGGCGGTGCCATGTCGCGGTCGATCATCGATGGGATGATCGCGTCGATGTACGGACGCCGCGAAAACTGGCCGTACTTGGCATCGTCGTAGGCCCGCTCGATGTAGTCCACGCTCGGGCTGAACGAGATAGCACCGCGGTGCAGGGGTCCGGTGCCCGGCAGGCACGTGAACTGCGGCAGCTCCGACAGCGCGATGTTTACCTTGCCCGACGAGCCCCGGATACGGAACCCGCGGATTGCCTCGGTGAATTCGTCGGGGAAGTGCTCCGGGTCGACGAGCTGCAGGAAGCTGCGTTTCGGGTCCACCGCGGACATGACGACCCGGGCCTCGAGTTCGTCACCATTCTCGAGCGCCACGCCACTGGCGCGGCCGCCCTTGACCAGCACCTTCGCGACCGGCGCGCCGGTGCGGACCTCGACGCCGAGTGCGCGGGCGGAGCGTGCTATCGCTTCGGCGATGCCGCCGGTGCCGTCCTTGGCGAAGCCCCAGGCACGGAACGCACCGTCGATCTCGCCCATGTAGTGGTGTAGCAGCACGTAGGCGGTGCCGGGCGAGCGCGGCCCGAGGAAGGTGCCGATGATGCCGCTCGCGGACTTGGTGCCCTTCAGCGGGTCGAATTCGAACCACTCATCCAGCAGGTCCCCTGCCGATTGCGTGGTCAGCTTCGCAATCCGGTAGCGCTCCTGGTCGCTCAGGCTCGCGCCATAGCGGCCGAGTTTCAGCATCCTGGCGAGCTCGCGCCAGCTGAGCGAAGAGGGGTCGGGCGGAACAATGCCGAGAATGGGCTTGATTGCCTTCGCGGCGCGCGCCATCACCCGGGAGTACTCGTCGGTCGCCTCGGCGTCGCGTGGCGAGTGACGGTAGATTTCGCGGCGAGTCAGGTCGTGGTCGTCCCAGCCTGCAAGGTAGTCGCCGTTGTCCATCGGCGTGACCGTGCTCGGCAACGGCAGGATCTTGAGGCCGTGCCGCGGCAGTTCGAGGTCGCGGATGATCTCCGGGCGCAGCAGGCTCACTACGTAGGAATACTCCGTGAAGCGGTACCCGGGGAAGATCTCGCGTGTGCAGGTGGCGCCGCCGACCCAGTCGTTGCGTTCCAGTACGACGACCTTCTTGCCGGCGCGGGCGAGGTAGGCCGCCGCGATCAGGCCGTTGTGGCCTGCGCCGATGACGATCGCATCGAACCTGGCGGCGCTCACTTTCTTTTCCACTCGGGCTCGTAGAACGGCAGCGCGACCACCGTGCCGGGCGCGTGACGCCTCTTGTGCTCGACGGTGATCTCGATGTTCAGGCGATTGCCCGGTTCGTAGTGGGGGCGCTCGAGGTGTACCAGTGCAATGTATTTCTTCAGCACCGGCGACCAGGTGCTGGTCGAGGCGTAACCCACCTGCCGACCGTCGCGCATGACGGGCAGGCTGCCACGCACGGCCATTCCGGGAATCTGCGGCGGCAGCCCTGCCTCCGCGTACACGCGCTCCAGTCCTTCCCAGTCAACTTCGAGGCCGACCAGCTTCCAGGCCGAGCCCTCGCGGTGCTCGCGTTCGAGCGCGCGGCGTCCGACGAAGTAGCCGGGCTTGTCGAGGTTCACCGTCCAGCCCAGGCCCATTTCGTAAGGCGAGGACTTCTGCGCGGCGATCCAGGCGTGGTTGGCGGCCGTATAGTCCACGTCCAGCATGAAGAGCCCGGCCTCGACCCGCGCCATGTCCATCGCGAGGATGCCGCAGGGCACGATGCCGTAGTCGTTGCCGGCCGCCATGATGGCGTCCCAGACGGGCAGGGCATCCGCTGCATCCATCCAGATTTCGTAACCGAGGTCGCCCGTATAACCGGTGCGCGAAATGGTCACCGGCCGTCCCTGCAGGCGGTTTTCAGCCATGCGGAAAAACCTGAGGCCGTCGAGCGAGGCTTCGCAACAGCGATTCAGTATCGCGCGGGACTTCGGCCCCTGCAGGCTCAGCGCCGCCGTCTGCTCGGTGACCTCGGTGATCGTGGCCTGCAAGCCGACCGCGTTCATCGAGAGCCAGCGCAGCGACGGCTCGGCCGCCGTGAGGCGGAAGCTTTGCTCGCCGAGGCGCGTTACAGTTCCGTCGTCGAGCAGCTTGCCCTCGTCGTCACACCAGCCGGTGTAATAGACCTGCCCGACGGCAAGCCTGGCGATGTCCCGGGTGATGATCCGATCGAGCAGGCGCGCGGCATCCGGGCCCTCTATCAGGTACTTCATCAGTGGCGAAACGTCGATCAGTGCCGCCGCGTCGCGGATCGCCCAGTACTCCCGGTCGATCCCGAGGTCGTAGGAACCGACCGTGATGCAGCCACCCCAGCGCCGCCAGTTCTGCGGCAGGCAAAGTGGCGCAATGCGTTCATGGAACGGCGTCCGCTTGAGCTCGTACAGGCTGTAGGGTTCCACGCTCAATGCAGCTCCCGTCGAATGGCGATCTCGGCGTGTCCGGCAGGCTCGCTCAATAGGTCTGTATTGGGCATGCGTGGAACCACGTACTTCTGACGAAGGTTGTGAGGCCGGAGGTTCATACAGGGGGACTGCCTGGTCCGAAAAGAGACGGGCCGATTCCTCGGCCCGTCTCCCGGTCGGTCCCGGTCCGTGCTGCTAGAACTCCTGCCTGAAGATCAGCCCGATCGTCCGCGGCTGGTTGGGCCCCGTGTAGGTCGTGTACGGGTGTCCGACCGCGACACCGCAGACCTCGACCGCGCACTCCTGGTACTTGAACAGGTCGGCGCGCTCGTCGAACGCATTGTTGATGAACAGCGTAAGCGAGTAGGGACCTCTTGTCAGGCTGCCGGAGAAGTCGGCGACGCCGTAGGCATCCTGCTTGCCGGTGAATTGCCGGTTGTATGGCAGCAGTTCGGCCTGGACGTCGTTCTGGTAGACGTACGAACCCTGCACATTGCCATCGTAATTGCTGAAACTGAATATATACCTGGCAATCACATTGCCCTTGAACGTCGGCGTGACCGGCAGTCGAGTACCCTTCTTGGCGTAGTTCTCCGGCGCGCACGGGTCTTCGCCGATTGCCTGGCAGAAGTTCTCCGTCAATTTCGGGTCGAGCCAGGTCGCTCCGGCCGAGAAGCGCCAGTGATCGGTGGCGGCCCAGTCGACGTAGGTCTCGATGCCGCTGATCTCGGCCTGGCCGGCATTGCGGACGTTCGTGAGGCCGTTCTCACCGAGGAACGAATACTGGAACTTGTCCCATTCCTGGATGAACGCCGCACCATTGAAGCGAACCTGTCCGCCGGCCCAGGTTGTCTTCCAGCCAGCTTCGTAGTTCGTGAGGTAGTCGGCCTTGTAGGGTGGGAAGGTTCCGCGACGGTTCACGCCGCCGGGACGGAAGCCTTCCGAGTAGGTGAGGTACACCATGCGGTCTTCGTCGAACTTGTAGGCGAGATTGAATTTGGGCGTGATGCCGTTCTCGCTGGTGCTCTTGTTCAGGTTGATGCAGGGCGCCCCTCGATATGGCTGCCAGTTGTCAGAATTGTTTGGATCCTCTGGATTCGGAAAACACTGCGCCTCTCCGGTGCCTCCAAAGTTCTGGCTGAATCCGAAGAAGCCTTTGAGATCGTTGTTGGTCTGGAACAGGCGGCCACCGGCCGTCGCGGTAAGGTTGTCGGTGATGTCGAAGTACAACTCGCCGAACAGGGCGTAGCTGTCGTCGGTACGCGTCTGCTCGGTCAGCCAGAGCGTGTCGGGCCATCCGGTGACAGAGATCTCCGTCGCAAGGTTGTTGACCATATAGCGCTGCTCGATGTGGTGCGTGTCGGATTGCGCGAACAGGCCGCCGGTGAACCGCAGGCGCTTGTCCCGCGGCGAGCTGAAGCGCAACTCGTTGCTCCACATCGTGAAGCCGTCCTTGCCCTTGATGTACTGCGCCGGGTTAATAAGATCACCGTCATTGTTCACCATCGAACTGCCGTAGCCGCAGCACACGTCGTACCAGTAGGCATAGTCGGAATAATCATTCCTCTCGGTCTGGTTTCGGTCGAGGTACGCGCCGGCGTAGACCATGTCCCAGTTGCCGATCTTGCCCTGCACCGTCAGCGAGGCCTGTACCCAGCTGTCTTTCGTTTCCTCCTTGAAAAAGTGCGAGACCTTGAGATCGCCAATGGCCGGGTCGTACGCGAACAGGCCGTTGAAGTCGGCCACCTGGCCCATCACGCCGGGGGTGATCGACCAGTTGTCGTTCAGGTCGATCTTCAGCAACGCACGGGCGCCGTAGGTGTCGCCGTCGTTGTAGTTGTCCTTGGCGAAATTGTGCCCGGGCTCGTAGTTCGTCATCGTGATGCCGGACGACGGGAAGGTCATCGACCCCTTCACGTTGTCTATGTAGCCTGGTGAGTGCTCGTACCAGCCCACCAGTCTTACGGCCATGTTGTCGGCGAGCGGGACGTTCACGTATCCCTCCGCGCTGTATCCGGCATCGCCTCCGGAGACGAAATTGCCCTGCAGGTCGTAGCTGGCGCTGAACGCTTTCGAGTCAGGCTTGTTCGTGATGGTGCGAATCGTGCCTGACTGTGAGCTCGCCCCGTACAGGGTGCCCTGCGGGCCGGCCAGCATTTCGACGCGCTCGATGTCGTAGATGTGAATGTCGAGCGCGCCTACGATGGTCGTGATCGGCTGCTCGTCCAGGTACTGGCCGACGCTTGGCATCGGGCCTGAGTGATTGCCGTTGTCGCCGCTCGCGACACCACGCATGAATACGCGGGTGAAGCCTGGACCGAAACTCTGGAAGCTCACGCTCGGCATGAACTTCATGTAGTCGGTCATGTTGTTGATGTTCAGTTCCTGGAGCTTGGTCTCGCCGAATGCCTGTATGCTCATTGGCACGGCCTGCAGGTTTTCGGTCTGCTTCTGCGCGGTGACCACGACCTCCTCGAGAGCCGGACTCGTGTCTGCGACCTGCTGCGCGTGTGCCATCGGGACACCGGCCAGCAGCAGCGGGGCCAGCGGCAGGCCCGTCGCCAGTCGATGCCCGGGCAGTCCAGCCTGCTGGCGCTGCAGCTTTCTCTTGCGGCTTCGAGTCATGTCGCGCTCCCTTTTTTTGAGAAATTTTCCGATTCTGTGCGTGAGGCCGAAGCAATTTCAACCTGAGTTCGATCTCGACCAGTTCTGCAGGGCCGGGCCCAGTGCCTGTTCCAGCGGACCGAGCCACGGCTGGTAGTGTGTCCACTGCTCGAGTGAGTCGCGGTAGATCGGCTGGCGGACCTGCTCGGAGCTGGCCGTCCGGACCGCCCGCTCGTTCTCGTAGAAGCGCAGGCAGCCGTCCTCGAAGGGCAGGCCGCAGTAGTCGAGCAGCCGTCTGACCTCGGCCTCCGTATCCTCGACGACGTGTTCGTAGATCGCCCTGTGGATTCGGCCTGGCAGCACCTCGTCGAAATGGGCCATCAGGACCATGTAATCCCGGTAGTAGCGGCCGAGCTCGCCGAGGTCATAGGAAAACCGGTTGCCGCGCGCGAAGTGCTGCTTGAAGACCGAGAAACAGCAGCTCATCGGGTGCCGACGGGCGTCGATGATCCTGGCGTTGGGCAGGATCAGGTGGATAAGCCCGGCGTGCATCCAGTTGTTCGGATTCTTGTCGATGAAGTAGGGCGCACTGGTCCTGCGCTGCACGCGGGTGCTGTCCAGGTAGCGCTCGCCCAGGTCCCGCAGCTGGTCGCCGTCGAGCGTCGCCAGGATCCCCGGATACGCCGAGGTATCGTCGGCGCCCTTGCGACCGCCGAGGTCTCGCACGATGGCGCCGATGTCGGGGAGCTCCATAGTGCCCTCGACGGCAGAGTGGCTGGACAGGATCTGCTCGAGCAGGGTGGAGCCTGCTCGCGGCAGTCCGACGACGAAGATCGGGTCCGGTGCCCGTGACCCGACACCGGTGCGCGATTCGATGAATTCACGGGTGAACAAGGCCCTGGTCTGGCCGACCCGGTCGGCCACCGCATCCCCGTCATAGAGGATGACCGACCGGCGCAGGCGATTGCCCTCGGCGTAGTGTTCGAAGGACTGCTGGTAATCGCCGGCGTCCTCCAGTGCCTTGCCCAGCGCAAAGTGGAAGTGAAAACGGTCGTCGATCGACAGGTCGTCGCGGCGGAGCTGCCCGAGCATCTGCTCGATGTCCTGCGCCGAGAACTTGAAGGTCTTCAGGTTGGCGAGGCTCCAGTACGCCTCGCCGAAGCCGGGGGACAACTCAACCGTGCGGCGATAGGCCGCAATGGATTCAGGCTGCCGGCCGGCGGTTCGCAGCGCGTGCCCGTAGCTATGCCACACCTTCGGATGTGTCGGATACTGGTCGAGCACCTTCCGGTAGATTTCGACCGACTGCTGGACGTCACCCAGCCTGCCCAGCAGGGCCGCTTGAAGGTTCCGGCCGCCGGTATCGCCCGGGTCCGCCTTCAGCAGCGTCTCGACTTCACGCAACGCATCTTCGAATCGATCCTGCCGCTGCAGGACCAGTGCCAGGTTATGCCTGGCCGCGTTGAAGCCCGGCGCAAGTTCGAGGCACCGCAGCAGCAGGGCCTCGGAGTCGCGATAGCGGCCGAGCCGCGCGGCCACCTCCGCCAGCATCCGTATCGCGACGACGTCGGTGGGGAAGCGCTTCAGGTGCTCACGCAGCAGGTGCTCGGCCACCGGAATGTTACCGTCGCAGAGTGCTGCCGCCGGCGCGAGCAGGCGAGGGTCGCGCGTCGAGGCCTTGATGTGCGCGGAATACGCCGCATCGGCGGCCTCGGTTTCGCCGAGCGCGGTGAGGTGGTCTCCGAGCGCACGCCACGCATCGCTCATTTCCGGCTTCAGCCGCACGGCGGTCCGCAACTCCGCCACTGCGGTCTTGCTGCGCCCGGCAAGCCCCAGCGCGAGGCCCAGCTCATAGTGGGTGGATACCCAGCCAGGGTGCTCGGCCGCCAGCGGTTCGAGGATCGCGAGCGCGGCAGGTGCGTCGCCACGTGCACGATGCGAGGCGCCCAGGATGATCGTTGCGACTGGGTGGCCGGGAGCGACCTTGAGGATTTCGCCGGCCTGTTCGGCGGCGAGCGCGGGATCCGAGACCAGCAGTTTCGCGGCGTGCGCCAGCGCTACATCGAGCGTACCAACTGGCTCCTGCGCGCCACTCATGCGTGGGCCTCGTCTTTGACAGTGCTTGCGACGAATGAAAGACTGCCTGCGCGCCATTGTCAAATGACGCTGTGCGGTCCAGGGCGCGCACGCGCTTCGTCAAAGCCGTCCGAGGAAGTCGTTGCAGTGAAAATCATAGTGTCCGGCGCGGCTTTGCTGCTTGCCATGCTCGTGACGACGACGTCGACCGCGGCCGTGGTGCCCGACTCCGGAACCGTCGTACTCAGATGCGGCGCGCTGATCGACGGCGTGTCCGGCGAGTCCGGCGGCCCGACGACCATCGTCATCAACCGCGGTCGAATTACCGAAGTCTCGCCCGGCGCCGTGGTTCCGGAACACGTGCGAGTGCTGGACCTGGCCAGCTACACCTGCCTGCCGGGCTTGATCGACATGCACACGCACCTGACGGACCAGCCAGGCGATACGGCTGATCTCAGTGTGTACTACCGCCGTACGCTGGAAGAGCAGCTCGTGCTTGCGCGCGATAACGCACGCGTGACGCTGCTGGCAGGGTTTACCACGGTCCGCGACGTCGGCACGTACATAGGCTGGGCGGACCGGGCACTGCGTGACGAAATCAACCAAGGGGTCACGCCGGGACCGCGAATGCAGGTGGTCGGTTTCTACCTGACGATCCCCGGCGGCGGCGGCGACCTCGTCATTCCCGGCTACGCGGAATCGGATATCCCGGCGCAGGTTCGCATGGGCGTCTCGCGAGGGCCGGAGCAGTTCCGCGAGCACGCCGAACTCGCGGTTGCCGGCGGCGCCGACCTGCTCAAGGTGATCGCGTCCGGTGCGGTGCTGGCTTATGGCGGCGTGCCGGGCGCGCCCGAGATGACGCCTGAGGAAATTGCTGCGGTAGTGGAGGTGGCGCACGCGCATGGACTCAAGGTCGCTGCGCATGCGCATGGTGCCGAGTCGATACGCGATGCGATCCTGGCAGGCGCCGACACCATCGAGCATGCGTCACTGATCGACGCCGCTGGCATCGAGCTTGCGAGGCAACGGCAGGTTGCGCTCTCGATGGACGTCTACAACGGCAGCTATATCGACACGGAGGGGCGTTCCCAGGGCTGGCCCGAGGAATTCCTGCGCAAGAACATCGAGACGACCGAGGCCCAGCGACAGGGGTTCACCGCTGCGCATGCTGCCGGAGTACCTATCGTGTACGGCACCGATGCTGCGGTCTATCCGCACGGCCTGAACGCAAGGCAGTTCCCGATCATGGTCGAGCGTGGCATGACGCCGATGGAGGCGGTGCAGGCCGCAACCTCGGTAGCTGCGCGGTACATGGGCTGGTCGGATCGCATCGGGAGCCTGGAGCCGGGCCGCTACGGCGACGTGATCGCGGTGAAGGGTGACCCGCTCGCGGACCTGAGGCGATTGCAGGACGTGGCGCTCGTGGTCAAGGGCGGCGACGTGATCAGGGAGCCCGGCTACTAGCCATCAATGAAGCGCCTGAAACGACCAGAGGTGATGTCTGATACATCAAATAGCATTTCCCAGAGTTTATAACAGGCTCAGGATAGTGCTAATGTCCCGCGGGCTTCCGTAGCGCCGTAATGCCACCGTCGAGCCCGGTGATGTGCACGCCAGCTCTTGCCTTGAGAAATGATCGTTCCTGAATTACACCTGTCCGCCGTCCTGGTGGTGCTCGCATTGTGGCTCGCAATCGGGCTCTGCGGATTGCTGCGCCAGGACAGCCTCGCGCTGGTCGCACGGGTACTCTTTCCGCTCAGTGCGCTCGCCGGGGCGGCGCTTGCCGTGATTGCCGCCGCGAGCATTGGTTCGCCGGTCGAGCGTGTGTCGCTGCTGATCGGTCTTCCCGACCTGCCCATGCATGCGCGACTCGACGCGCTGTCCTGCGTCTTCCTGTTCCTGCTCGGCGCCGCATCGGCCGGGATCTCTGTGTTCTCGGCGGGCTATTTCCGCAAGGGGCAGGGCACGGCGCCGGGGCTCCAGTGCCTGCAGTACCACCTGTTCCTTGCGGCCATGGGCTTCGTGCTGGTCGCGGACGACGCCTACGGATTCATGGTCGCGTGGGAGACGATGGCCCTGTCGTCCTATTTCCTGGTCACGGCCCAGCACAGCCTGCCCGAGATACGCCGCGCGGGATTCCTGTACGTCGTTATTGCGCACGTCGGCGCGCTGTCGATCCTGCTCAGCTTCGGCGTGATGCAGGGTGGAAGCTGGCAGTTCACGTTCGATGCCATGCGCGCGGCCCAGCTCTCGCCCGGCTGGGCGGCCGCGGCGTTCGGTCTTGCGCTGGTCGGTTTCGGCGCCAAGGCAGGCCTGCTGCCGCTGCACGTCTGGCTGCCTGAAGCTCACCCGGCGGCTCCGTCGCCGGTTTCCGCGTTGATGAGCGGCATCATGCTGAAGACCGCCGTCTACGGGATCCTGCGCGTCGCGTTCGACCTGCTCGGCGACCCGTTGTGGTGGTGGGGCCTGATTCCCGTGCTGCTCGGCCTGGCAACGGCGGTCTATGGCGTGGTTTTTGCGGCAGTGCAGACCGACATGAAGCGGCTGCTCGCGTATTCGTCGATCGAGAACATCGGGATCATTTTCACCGGACTCGGCCTTGCAATCGTCTTTCACGGCGTTGGCATGCGGGCGCTGTCGGCGCTGGCACTCACGGCCGTGCTCTATCACGCGCTGAATCACGCGTTCATGAAGAGCCTGTTGTTCCTCGGCACGGGCTCGGTGCTGCATGCGACCGGTGAGCGCAACCTGGGCCGGCTCGGCGGGCTCATTCACCGCATGCCGTGGGTCGCCTGGCTGATGCTGGTCGGGGTACTCGCGATCGCGGGACTGCCACCCCTGAACGGGTTCGTCTCCGAATGGCTGCTGCTGCAGTCGTTCCTGTTCGCGCAGCAGGTCCCGCACACGTTCGTGAACATGCTGCTGCCGCTCGGTGCAGCGGTCGTGGCCCTGGCCGCCGCGCTGGCGGCATACGTGATGGTCAAGTTCTATGGCGTCGTCTTCCTGGGCCAGCCGCGGGAGCCGTCGCTTGCGAAGGCACAGGACGCCGGACCGCTGGAGAAGGCAGGCCTGGCGTGGCTCGCCGCCGGCTGCGTGTTGCTGGGTCTGCTGCCTGCGCAGGTCATTCGCGGCCTCGGCTATGCCACGCGCCAGTTGACTGGTGAGGCCTTGCCCGTGACCGAGGGCTGGTCGTGGGTACTCGCGCCATTGCCTGACCGGGAGGTGTCCTACACGCCTGTCGTGCTTCTGCTGGTGATCGTCGCCGTCGTACTGCTCGCGTTCTTCGTTGTCCGCCGCCTGTACCGGCGGCCGGTTCGCCGCGTTCCGGTGTGGGACTGCGGATTCGCCCGGCTGGATGCGCGCATGCAGGATACGGCGGAGGGATTTGGCCAGCCCATCAGGCACATCTTCGAGCCATTCTTCCACCTTGACCGGCAGCTGCCGTCGCCGTTCGACGCGGCGCCCAGGTACCGTGTCGAGGTGGGGGACAGGATCTGGCGCGCCTTGTATGAGCCACTGGGCGGAATCGTGCAGCGCGCAGCCGACTCCGTGGCCTGGCTGCAGCAGGGCAGGATTTCGACATACCTGCTCTACAGCTTCATTACCCTGATCCTGCTGCTGGCGGTGGGCCTGTGAACGCCATTGCGTGGTCGACCCAGGTGCTCGAAGTGCTCGCGGCGCTGGTTGTCGCGCCGCTGTTCCTCGGCTGGGTAAACATGTGCCGAGCATGGCTGCAGAACCGCCGCGCCCCGAGCCTGCTGCTCCCATACCATGGATTGCGCAAGCTCTTCCACAAGGACGCGGTAATTCCCGAGACCGCGTCACCGCTGTTCCGCGCGGCGCCGTACGTCGTCTTCGGCGCAATGGTCGCGGTGGCCGCCATCATCCCGTCGATGGGCACGCGGCTGCCGTTTACGTCGGCAGCCGATGCAATAGCACTGGTCGGGCTGCTCGCGGTAGCGAGGGTATTCCTGTCACTGGCCGCGATGGACATAGGCACGGCGTTCGGCACCATGGGCGCCCGGCGTGAAATGATGGTGGGCTTCCTCGCCGAGCCGGCGCTGCTGATGGTGATCTTCGTCGCGTCGCTGATTTCGGCAACCACGGCATTGCCACTGATCTCCGAGCGGCTGGCCACGCAGTCCCTCGGGCTCTACCCGAGCCTTGCCTTCACCGCGGTCGCCTTCACGATGGTGCTGCTCGCCGAGAACGCGCGGATACCGGTGGACAACCCGGCCACGCACCTCGAACTCACGATGATCCATGAGGCCATGCTGCTCGAGTATTCGGCGCGGCACCTCGCGCTGATGGAATGGGCGGCCGCGCTCAGGCTGTTCAACTACGCGTGCATAGGCTTCGCGCTCTTCGTGCCCTGGGGCGCGGCGATGGGAGAGGCGGGTCCTTCGGACCTGCTGGTGTCGATCCCGGCCTTGATCGCCAAGCTCGCGGTCGCGGGCACGTGGCTCGCGGCGATCGAGACGACTCTCGGCCAAGCTGCGTGTCTTCCGTGCGCCCGAGTTTCTGGCCACGGCATTCCTGTTCGCGGTGCTCGGCATGCTCGTGCACCTGCTGCTCGGATCATGACCACATGAGCGGCATGCCATTTGACCTGCAACTGCTGAACGCCTGCGCGGCACTGCTGCTGCTCGTGTCGTTCTCGATGCTGTCGCAGCGACGGATCGTGAGCCTCGTCAACCTGCTCGCGCTGCAGGGGGCGCTGCTGTTCTTCGCGACGCTGCTGCTTGCCTGGCGCACGGGTCAGGGCCACCTGTACGTGTCGGCGGCGCTGACGCTGGCGCTCAAGGTCATCCTGCTGCCGTGGCTGCTGCATCGCATGATCAGGCGACTCGAGGTGTACTGGGACACCGAGCCGCTGATCAATACGGCCGGCACGATGCTGGCCGGGGTCGTCACGGTCGTGTTCGCGTTCGGGCTCGCGCAGCCGATTGCGGCGCTGGCCAATACGGCCATGCGCAATGCCATCGGCATCGCGGTGGCGGTGATCCTGCTCGCATTCATCACCATGATCACGCGCCGCAAGGCGATGTCGCAGGTCGTGGGCTTCCTTTCGATGGAGAACGGGCTCTTCTTCGGGGCGATGAGCGCGACCTACGGAATGCCGATGATCGTCGAACTCGGCGTCGCGCTGGACGTGCTGGTGGCAATGCTGGTGCTGGGCGTGTTCTTCTTCCAGATCCGCGAGCAGTTCGACAGCCTCGATCTACACCACCTCGAGTCGCTGCGGGAGGATCTCTAGGTGGAGTTCGCGGTCATGCTGATCGTGCCGCTTGCGGGCGCCGTGTTCCTCGGTGTATTCGGCGCCCGACGCTGGGCTGCAGAGGCGAACGTCGGATTCAGCGGTGCGACGTTCGTCGCTGCATGCGTGCTGACGGCCCGCGTGCTGAGGGACGGCAACCTGGTCGCGGCGCACGAACAGTTTTTCATCGACCCTTTCAACGTGTTCCTGGTCGTGTTGACTGCCCTCGTCGGGTTTACGACCGCCATATTTTCGCGTCCCTACATGCGCATCGAGACGGAGCACGGCCGCATCAATACGCGGCGACTGCGCCTGTACCACAGCATGTACCAGCTTTTCATGGCGACGATGCTGGTTGCGCTCACCACCAATAACATGGGGTTGCTGTGGGTCGCGATGGAGGCCGCGACGCTGTCGACGGTGCTGCTGGTCACGCTGTACCGGACGCCGGCGAGCCTGGAAGCGGGGTGGAAGTATTTCATCCTGTGCGGCGTCGGTATCTCGCAGGCGCTGTTCGGCACGATATTGCTGTATTTCGCGGCGGAGAAGGTGCTCGGCGCGCATGGCATGGACGCGCTGCTCTGGACCCATCTCGCCGCGGTGAAGTCGCAACTCGAGCCGCGAGTCCTGGGGCTCGCGTTCGTCTTCCTGCTGGTGGGCTACGGGACCAAGGTGGGACTCGCGCCGCTGCACAACTGGCTGCCCGATGCGCACGCCGAAGGCCCGACGCCGATCTCCGCGGTGCTCTCCGGCCTTCTGTTGAACGTCGCGCTCTACGCCGTCGTGCGCTGCAAGGTGCTGGTGGAGGGTTCCCTGCAGAGCTCGCTTCCGTCGAACATGCTGATGGGTTTCGGCCTGCTGTCAGTCGTTCTCGCGGCGCTGTTCCTCTGGAGGCAGCGCGACATCAAGCGGCTGTTCGCGTATTCGTCCATCGAACACATGGGGATCGTGACATTTGCCTTCGGCATGGGTGGGCCGGTTGCCAATTTCGCCGCGCTGCTGCACATGACGGTGCATTCGCTCACCAAGTCCGCGATCTTTTTCGCCGTCGGTCATGCAGCGCAGAAGGTGGGGTCGCAGCGCATCGAGGACATACGCGGGCTCATCACGCTGAATCCAACGATCGGGTGGGGACTCATGATCGGAACGCTCGCCATACTCGGGCTGCCGCCATTCGGCGTGTTCGCGAGCGAATTCCTGATCCTGACCACCGCGATGAGGCAGCAGCCGTGGGCGACTCCGATCCTGCTGATGGCGCTGGGCGTTGCGTTTGCCGCCATCTTCAGCCGCGTGCAGTCGATGGTTTTTGGCGAGACGAAGGCCCGCCGATTGCCGCACCAGCCTGCCTTGCTCCCGGTCTTCGCGCACCTGGCGATCGTGTTGGCGCTGGGGCTCTATATCCCGCCATACCTGGCGGAATGGTATCGCGCGGCCGCGCGCCTGATCGGAGGCGGCTGAGATGGCGCTTGCACGCTGGTTGGAGCAGGCAGAGGCGGCCGCCGGCGCGCCCGGTATCAGGGCGCTTGCCGTGGACTCGCCCGCCTGGCGTGCGGTGGCGCAGGACGTCGCGGCCGGCGGCGGTCGTCTGCTCGCGCTCTGGGCAGAAACGTCGCAGGCGGGTCGTGCCACGGTTCATGCGTTTTACCTCGCGCAACGCGGCGCGCTCGCGGTGGAACTGCGCATCGTGGAGTCGGACGGGCGATATCCCGGCATTGATGACGTGTTTCCGTCGGCTGGCCGGATGCAGCGCGCGGTATTCGACCTGCACGGCCTGCGATCGACGGGTGCGGATCAGCGACCGTGGCTGCGACACGCGCCATGGCCAGCGTGGTTCCATCCGCTGGCGGCAGGTTCGATCTGGCCGGGCGCGGAATCACCGGTTCCGGTCGACGACTACACCTTCGTCCGTGTGGAAGGTGATGGCGTGCACGAAGTGCCGGTGGGTCCCGTGCACGCGGGCATCATCGAGCCCGGACATTTTCGCTTTTCGATCGTCGGCGAAAAGGTGCTGCGGCTCGAGGAGCGCCTCGGCTATGTCCACAAGGGCATCGAGCTGCGCTTCCAGTCCCTCGCTCTCCGTGACGGCCACCGCCTTGCAGCGCGGGTCTCGGGCGATTCGGCGGTCGCGTTTTCCTGGGCCTACTGCCAGGCGCTCGAAGGCGCCGCGGGAGCGAGCATACCGCCCCGATCCGCGTGGCTGCGTGCTCTGGCGCTGGAACTCGAGCGCATCGCGAACCACCTCGGGGACCTCGGCGCCCTCGGCAACGACGCCGGATTCGCCTTCGGGCTGGCACAGTTCTCGCGACTGAAGGAGCAGCTGCTGCGAACCGTTGAGCAGGCGCTCGGTCAACGCTACCTGTTCGATTTCGTCGTGCCGGGTGGCACCAGCCGCGACGTGACCGCTGACCAGGCAGCGGGCCTGGCAGCACATGTGATATCGCTGGCCCGCCATGTGGTGGCGCTGAGGCGTATTTACGACGAGCACGCGGGAGTGCGTGACCGGTTCGCGGCCGCCGGTACGGTGTCGCCGGAACTTGCCGCAAGGCTCGGCCTCGTCGGGCTGGCCGGACGCGCGAGCGGACAGGGCGTGGACCTGCGGATGGATCTGCCATGCCAGCCCTACCCGGATCTCGAGCCCGTCACCTGCGTCGGAGGCGACGGCGACGTGCTCGCGCGGGTCGCCACCCGCTTCGACGAGGTCCGGGAATCCTGCAGGCTGGTTGCCCGCATCGTCGAAGCACTGCCGGCCGGCCCTCACCTGGTTGGATTCGATGACCCTCCGGCTGGCAGGCGGGGCATCGGGCTGATCGAAGGTTGGCGGGGTCCCGTTGTCGTATCGCTGGTTGCTGGCGAAGGCGGGTCCATCCGGCGATGCCATCCGCAGGACCCGTCCTGGCTCAACTGGCCGGTACTCGAGCACGCGATAATCGGGAACATCGTTCCCGACTTCCCGCTGATCAACAAGTCGTTCAACCTTTCCTACAGCGGCCACGACCTGTAGCGCCCATGCTGAAGACGTTCAAGCAGATCGTGATGACCGGCATCGTTACCGAGGGTCCGCCACCGGTCGACGAGGGCCTGCGCGTGCG
The DNA here is from genome assembly GCA_963732375.1 of uncultured Gammaproteobacteria bacterium. Taxonomy (GTDB): domain Bacteria; phylum Pseudomonadota; class Gammaproteobacteria; order Steroidobacterales; family Steroidobacteraceae; genus RPQJ01. The sequence goes on along the minus strand of CAVSZE010000015.1, from coordinate 39,069 downwards.
CGAGGCTCTGGAGCAGGGAATCCGCGAGGTGCTCGGCCGGGCGCTGTGCATCCGCGCGGTCGACGCCGGTTCGTGCAACGGTTGCGAACTCGAGATCCACGCGGTGAATAACCCGGTATACAGCCTGGAGTCGCTCGGCATCCGCTTCGTCGCGAGCCCGCGCCATGCTGACTTGCTGCTGGTCACCGGGCCTGTGTCGCGCCACATGGAAGTTGCGCTCCGGCGCACGTACGACGCCACGCCTGACCCCAAGCTGGTGGTGGCGATAGGCGATTGCGGCGCCTGCGGCGGAATCTTTGGCGAGGGCTACGCCAGTTGCGGCGCCGTGGCGAACGTGATCCCGGTGGACGTGGTGGTGCCAGGGTGTCCCCCGTCACCCGCACGCATCATGGCAGGCATCCTCACCGCACTCTCGGGGCGGGTTAAGGGATCCTAGGAGACGCGGGGCGTTCGCTCGCGCAGTCGTACGCCCCGACCGCCACCCGCGCTCGCGGCTCCGTCGCCAATCAGCTCGAGACCCATGTTTTCCAGCGCCTGGACGACCTTGGTCAGCGAGTCGACGTTGCCGCGAATGACGCCGTCGCTGGCCTCCATGCGCTGGATCGTGGGCAGCGAGAGCCGGGCGCGGTCCGCAAGCGTTCGCTGGTCGATGCCGAGCAGCGCTCTAGCTGCGCGCAGTTGTGATGCCGTAATCATGTGCGGAACATCAGGACAGAAGTGCCAGGGCCCATAATGTACGCGCTGGGCGGGACTATTGCCCTCGGTTCTAAGCGATAAAGCGTCCGTGGGGGGCGGGACGCTTTCGTCGCGGTGTAACAAAAAAGCCCCCGGCGCAGACGCCGGGGGCTTAACGATGGTGGAGGCGGCGGGAATCGAACCCGCGTCCGCAAGCCCTACATTCCAGGAACTACATGCTTAGCCGTCTCTTTATTTCTCGTCGAACGCTACCCGAGCGGCAGGGAAGACGTTCAACCAGCTCAGGTGCATTTTAGCGAGCCAGCCCTCAGCACACTGGACCCGCGAGCTTGTGAGCGCGTCCCTCGGGTCTGGATGCACAAGCACATGCCAGTCGAGGGTTAGGCGGGGTTAAGCCGCCAGAGCGTAGTTGTCTTCGTTGGCAACTAGTTGTTTGCAAGCGGTTTAACGAGGAACCTTGCACCTCGGCATGCACATGGAGTTTCGCGACCCACGTCGAAACCGGTCGCCCCCAGATGGACGGTACTAGTGTAGGGGCAGGGGGCGGGAAAGCAAGGTAAAGGGGTGCAGGAAGCCGCGAAAGTGGCATCTCGCCACCAACCCACCGCCAAGGTCAGCGCCGCGACCTGAGCACCCGGGCCTTTTCCCGCTGCCAGTCGCGGTCTTTTTCGGTCGCGCGCTTGTCGTGCGCCTGCTTACCCTTGGCGAGCCCGATCTCGAGCTTTGCCTTGCCCTGCTTCCAGTAGAGCTTCAGCGGCACGATCGTGTGCCCCTTGCGCTCCACGGCACCGATGAGGCGATCGAGCTCGCGCCGGTGCAGCAGCAGCTTGCGCGTGCGCGTCGGGTCGGCGACGACGTGCGTAGAAGTTGTCTTCAGCGGCGCGATGTGGGCGCCGATCAACCAGGCCTCTCCGTCCTTCACCAGCACGTAGCCCTCCGTGATCTGCGCCTTGCCGGCCCTGAGGCTCTTCACCTCCCAGCCCTGCAGCACCATGCCCGCCTCGGTATTCTCCTCGATGAAATACTCGTGGCGCGCGCGCTTGTTCAGCGCGATCGGCGGGTGTTCCTTGCTCTTTTCCTTGCTGGGGGCTGCCATGGCGAGTCGTCCGGGCTGGTCGCACATTCTAGCGGTCCCGCATAAACTTGCGCCGCGTTCTGGATCGCAGCATGGCAATACACGAAGTCCGGCGCAGTGCGCTGGTGATATTCAGCCCCGAGCAGATGTTCGACCTCGTGATCGATGTCGAGCGCTATCCCGAATTCCTGCCCTGGGTGGGCGGCGCGAAGCTGCACGAGAAATCGGACCATGACCTGCTCGCCACGCTGGAAATGCAGCGGGGAGGCGTGCGCGAGCGTTTCTCGACGCGCAACACGTTCGAGCGCCCGGCATTCATGACCATGAGCCTAGTGGACGGGCCGTTTCGCCTGCTGGAGGGCCGGTGGACGTTCACGCCGATCGGCTCCGCTGGAACGCGGATCGGACTCGAGATGCGCTTCGAGTTCGCGAGCCAGGTGGTTTCGATGCTGTTCGGCAAGTCCTTCGAGCAGAGCTGCAACAGCCTCATCGACGCTTTCATCGCGCGCGCCCGGCAGAAGCATGTCGAGTCCTGAGGCGCCCGCGGTCGAAGTCGCCTACGCGCTGCTGGATCGACAGGCTGTGGTGCGCGTAGAGCTAGCCGCGGGCATGACCGCACTCGGTGCGGTCGAGGCGTCGGGCCTGCGGGAACTGCACCCCGAACTTTGCGGCCGCTCTCTGGACCTCGGCATTTTCGGCCAGCCGGTGCCCCCGGACCGGCCGCTGAAGGTCGGTGACCGGGTCGAGATCTACCGGGCGCTCAAGACGGATCCGCGCGAGGCGAGGCGCAAGCTTGCCGCGCAGGGCAGGACAATGGGTCCGGCTGGGGCGGCGCGCAACCGCTGAAGATCAGGCTATTGCGGCTGGGTTGGCGCAGCCGCGCGGGCCTCGTCAGCCACCGCCAGGCGGTGGGGCCGCAGGCGGCTGGGCGTCGTCGGGCGTCGGGGCTGGCCCCGGCGCGGCTACCGGCGATCCGGGCTTGCCGGGCTCGGCAGGCGTGCCGGAGGATTGGGCGGCCTTCGCTTCGGCTGCGACCCTCTTGTCGCGCTCCGCACGAACGCGCAGGGCGACGGCAGATTCTTCTGGAAGGTCCAGTTTGTCGACCTCGACCACCTTGTCGGCCTCGAACAGCACGACGAAATGAGCGCGGTCGATTCGCTTGTCGCGACCCTTCTGCAGCGTATAAACGTAATCCCAGCGGTCCGGCTTGAACGGGTCCGAAATCATCGGTGTGCCGAGGACATAACGCACCTGGCTGCGCGTCATGCCGACCTTGACCTGGTCGATCTCGTCGAGTTGCAGCAGGTTGCCCTGCTGGATCGTCGGACGGTACACGCAACCCGAAAGCCATATCGCCGCCGCGGCGGCGGCAAGGGCGAGGGTGCGACGCAGGCAGGAATTTAAGTGGATCGGTGGCATCGGTGTGGAGTTACCGGCCTTCGCCGGCGATAATGGCCGCGGATCATACAGGAAGCGCGCATCCGCGCGGACGCCCGAGGTCGATACATACCATGGAATCCTCGCAGCTGCGCCAGGCCGGCCTGAAGATCACGACGCCCCGCGTGAAGATCCTGGACATCCTTGCGGGTAGCCAGCCGCGGCACATGAGCGCCGAGGACGTCTACCGTCGGCTCATTGAATCCGACGAGGACATCGGGCTCGCAACCGTGTACCGCGTCCTGACGCAGTTCGAGGGCGCGGGTCTGGTCACCCGCCATCACTTCGAGGGCGGAACCGCGGTATTCGAACTGAACGAAGGCGAGCATCACGACCACATCGTGTGTGTTGACTGCGGCCGGGTCGAGGAGTTCACCGACGAGAGCATCGAGGAACGGCAGCGCTCGATATCCAAGCGCCTCGGATTCGAGCTTCGCGACCACGCGCTCACGCTTCACGGCCACTGCGTGCGCGAGAACTGCCCGCACCGCGCGCGGAAGCGCTGACGGCGCTGCGCGCGGCGCGCGGCCGGCCCGACTCGAGCATTTCCCGCGCGTGTTCGCGCGCGCGATCCGTCACGCTCGCGCCACCGAGCATCCTGGCCAGCTCCTCGACGCGCGCCTCGTCCTCCAGTATTTCAAGCGCCGTGCGCGTCACGCCACCGGCGGCGCGCTTTGCCACGCGCACCTGTCGGTCTGCCTGCGAGGCGACCTGTGGAAGGTGGGTCACGCAGAGCACCTGGCCGGAGGCGGCGAGCGCACGCAGCTGGCGGCCGACCATCTCGGCGACTGCTCCCCCGACACCGGCGTCCACTTCGTCGAACACCAGGCAGGGCAGGTGCGCGGCGTCGAGCGTCGCGACCTGCAGCGCAAGGCTGATCCTGGAGAGTTCGCCGCCCGATGCCGTCCTGGCCAGCGGTCGCGTCGGCTGTCCCGGGTTGGCGCTCACCAGGAATTCGATGTCGTCGGCACCGTGCTCGGAACGGGCGAGCGGCGCCGCCGCCTCGACCCGGGTTTCAAATTTGCCGCCGCGCATGCCCAGGTCCTGCATCAGCCGCGTGACCTTTCGGTCGAGTGCCGCAGCCGCGGTGCGCCGCCGCCCGGACAGTGAGCGCGCCGCCGCCTCATAGGCCTCGAGTGCCGCCGCTGAGCGCCGCTCGAGTTCGGCCGCATCGAGCGCGGAATCGCCGAGCCCCGCGAGCTCCGAAGACAGTTGCTCACGCAGTGCAGGCAGCTCGCCCACCTCGACACGATGCTTGCGAGCTACGGCCTCGAGCGCAGCCAGCCTCGCTTCCACGAACTCCTGCCGCGCGGGGTCCGCTTCAAGCGAACGTGTGTACTGGCTGAGGCTCGCGAGCGCTTCACGACAGGCAATGGCGGCTTCTTCGACCAGGCCGGCCGCCGGGGCGAGCGCCGGGTCGATGCCGGCAAGCTGTCGCAGCAGGGTCTGCGAACGCGCGAGTGCGGCGGCCGCGCCGGTCTCGTCGGTCGCCAGCAGTTCCTCGACCTGGCCTGTGCCCTCGACCAGGCGACCGAGGCTGGTCACCCGGCGGCGCTCGTCCGCAAGGTCTGTCGCTTCGCCCGGTTTCGGGTCCAGTGCGTCGAGTTCGGTCACGTAGTGCGAGAGCATTTCGAGGCGATGCTCGCGGTCGCGTCCACGGTCCTCGAGCGCCGCGCGCTGCTGCTCCAGCGCTCGCCAGGCGCGGAATGTGTCGCGCACTGCGGCGGACTCCTTCACGTGACTGCCACTGCCGTCCAGCAACTCGCGCTGGTACACGCGCCTCGAGAGTGACTGGAACTCGAGCTGCCCGTGAACGTCGACCAGGTGCTCGCCGAGCGCGCGAAGCGACTGCACCGGCACGGCCTGGCCGTTGATGTACGCGCGGCTCCTGCCGTCGGCCGCCACCAGCCGGCGCAGGTGCACCTCGCCTTCGTGACCGATTGACTGCGCGTCCAGCCAGGCGCAGGCGGCTTCGTTTCTGACCAGGTCGAATGCGGCCGAGATTTCCGCGCGCTCGGCCCCATGGCGCACCGCGGAGCTGTCGGCGCGTCCCCCGACCGCCAGCAGCAACGCGTCCACCAGGATGGACTTGCCGGCCCCTGTCTCGCCCGTCAGCGCGGTAAAACCCGGTTCGAGTTCGAGTTCGACGGCTTCGACGATGGCGAAGTCGCGGATCTGCAGGTGGGTTAGCATTGCCGGGCCAGGCGCCGGGTCAGTCGCCGGCAGGCGGGCCGTTACGCCCGCCGCGGCCCCAGTGCAGCTTCGAGCGCAGGATCCGGAAATAATCGTGCCCCGGCGGGTGCAGCAGCGTCGCGCTCACGGCTGCACGCTCGATTCGCAGCCGCAGGCCGGGTTCGAGCTCGCAGATGGGCATTCCGTCGCAGACCACCTGCGCGCGTGTTTCCGGCCGGTCGACAAGCTCGATCTCGACGACGCTGTCGGCGCTCACCACGATCGGCCGGTCGGAGAGCGTGTGCGGACAGATCGGGACCAGTACTATGGCGGCAAGCGCAGGGTGCACGATCGGGCCGCCGCAGGAGAGCGCGTATGCCGTCGATCCAGTGGAGGTCGAGACGATGAAGCCGTCCCCTGCGTGCGTGTTGACGAAGGCGCCGTCGACCCAGGTCCGCAGGTCCAGCATGCGGCCGGTGTCGTGCTTGGCGACCGCGACGTCGTTCAGCGCGATTGCCGAGTTCGGGGTGCCGTCGCCGCTCACGGTTGCCAGCAGCAGCAGGCGCGTCTCGGGTGCGCAGCGGCCCTCCAGCGCGTCATCCACCGATTCGATCATCTGGGCGGGGCTCACGTCGGCGAGGAAGCCGAGCCGGCCGCGATTGACTCCCATGACCGGGACACCGTGCGGAGCTGCCATCCGAGCCGCGTGCATCAGCGTGCCGTCGCCCCCGACCGCCACGATGAAGTCCGCGCCGGGAGCGAGATCGGTTTCCGGCACGATGTCGACCTTGTGAACCCCGAAATCCGCCTGCTGCCCCGCTGCGGCCCGCACCTGCACGCCGCGCGATCGCAGGTGGGCGGCGAGCGCAAGCATCGCTTCGCCGACATTCGGCTCGTCCGGGCGACCCGCCAGCGCGACTATTCGGGTGACGACGTTGGCGGTGCTCATGGTTGTGCGTCTTTTAGCACGGGCCGAGCGGATGCGGCCAGCGCACGAGGCGTTGCAAATCGCTGGATTCAAGTCGCTTGACTTGCGCAAAAGCGCGTTGCTAGCTTGACACAGGCCGGGCCGGAAAATATTTCACTCCGACGGCCGCCAGGAGACCATGTCACCGGAGACCGGGGACGATATTTTCAACGAGCGGGCGCAACACCTGCTGCGGGTGCTCGTGGAAAGCTACATCCGGGAAGGCCAGCCGGTCGGATCCCGTACGCTTTCCCGCGACTCAGGCCTCAACCTGAGCGCTGCGACCGTCCGCAACGTCATGGCGGACCTCGAGGACTATGGGTTCGTTTCCTCGCCGCACACCTCGGCCGGACGGGTGCCGACCGACAAGGGATATCGCTTCTTCGTCGACACGCTGCTGCGCCAGCGATCGGCGGGGGCGGCGGCCGAAGTCATCGACGCCCTGCGAAGGCGGCTGGATGAAGAAGAGGACCGTGACGCCAAGAGCATCGTCTCGGTGGCCTCGCAGGTGCTTTCTTCCATTACCCACCTGGCGGGCGTGGTGACCATTCCGCGGCAGCCGCACCAGTCGCTGAGCCAGATCGAGTTCCTGCCCCTGTCCGACAACCGTGTGCTGGCGGTCATGGTCGTCAATGGGCGCGACGTGCAGAACAGGGTGGTGCTCCTCGAGCGGTACTACTCGGCCGATGAATTGCGCCGTGCTGCCGCGTTCCTGAACCAGCAGTTCGGCGGCAAGGAGCTGCGGCAGGTCCGTGAGGACCTGGTGGGCGAGCTGGCGCAGGCCGGCGAGCAACTGAACCAGCTGATGCGCGACGCCATCATGCTGGCCAGGCAGATGGTCGGGCCGGCAACGCCTGAGGCCTCCGAGTACGTCATCGCCGGTGAGACCAACCTGATGGAGTTCGCCGAACTCTCGAACGTGGACAAGCTTCGCCGGTTGTTCGATGCATTTACGTCCAAGCGCGACATCCTGCACCTGCTCGACCAGAGCCTGCGTGCCGAGGGCGTGCAGATCTTCATCGGCCAGGAGTCCGGCTACGGAATCCTGGACGATTGCAGCCTGGTGACCGCCCCGTACATGCTGGACAACGAGACCGTCGGGGTGCTCGGCGTGATCGGGCCGACCCGCATGGCCTACGAGCGGGTGATTCCGATCGTGGACGTCACGGCCCGCCTGCTCGGGTCGGCCTTGAATTCGCGCCGGTAGGCCCGATATCCGAATAGATTGGCGCTCCCGACCGGCCATGCCGGGCGGGCGGCGCTCGCAATTCAGGCAGGTGACATGACGACCGAATTCGATCCGGCTGCCCCTGACGAGGCACAGGCAATGGCGCAGGGCGACGCGGGGCGCCTCGGCTCCGAACTCGAGGCTGCCCAGGCCAGGGCCCAGGAAAACTGGGACAACTACCTGCGTGCGGTCGCCGAGACCGACAACCTGCGCAAGCGTGCGGCCCGGGACGTCGAGTCGGCCAGCCGCTACGCCATCGAGCGGTTCGCGGCGGAGCTGCTCGACGTCCGCGACAGCCTGGAGCTCGGCATAGCCGCGGGGGCCGCGGCCGATCCGGCCCCGCTGCTCGAGGGCATGGATGCCACGCTCAGGCTGCTGAACAAGGCCTTCGAGAAAGCCGGCATCGTCGTGCTCGATCCGCAGGGACAGCCGTTCAACCCCGAATACCACGAGGCAATGGTCACGCAGCCAACCGCGGACCAGCAGGCGGGAACCGTCCTGGCGGTGGTGCAGAAAGGCTACCAGCTGAACGGCAGGCTGCTGCGCCCGGCCCGCGTGGTGATCGCGCGGCCGATCGACCCGTCGGATGCGGCTTCCTGACTTGAATCAACGGCCTGTGACCCCACCTAGTTGGTCAATCAATACCTGAACTGACGGAGTTCCACTCATGGCAAGAGTCATCGGCATCGACCTGGGCACGACCAACTCGTGCGTCGCCATCATGGATGGCGGCAAGCCCCGGGTCATCGAGAACAGCGAGGGTGATCGCACCACGCCATCCATCGTCGCCTTCACCAAGGACGACGAGGTGCTGGTCGGCCAGTCGGCCAAGCGGCAGGCCGTCACCAACCCGCAGAACACGCTGTACGCGATCAAACGGCTCATTGGCCGCAAGTACGACGATCCGGTCGTCAAGAAAGACGTCGACATGGTGCCGTACAAGATCGTCAAGGCCGACAACGGCGACGCCTGGATCGACGTGCGCGGCAAGCACATGGCGCCGCCGGAGATCTCGGCGCGTGTACTGATGAAGATGAAGAAGACGGCCGAGGATTTTCTCGGCGAGCCGGTCACCGAAGCGGTGATCACGGTGCCGGCATATTTCAACGATTCGCAGCGCCAGGCGACCAAGGACGCCGGCCGCATCGCCGGGCTCACGGTCAAGCGCATCATCAACGAGCCGACGGCGGCCGCGCTCGCCTATGGCCTCGACAAGGCGGGCGGTGACCGCAAGGTGGCCGTCTACGACCTCGGTGGCGGCACTTTCGACATTTCGATCATCGAGTTTGCCGACGTCGACGGCGAGCGGCAGTTCGAGGTGCTCGCGACCAACGGCGACACGTTCCTCGGCGGCGAGGACTTCGACAAGCGCGTGATCGACTACCTCGCGGCCGAATTCGAGAAGGAGAGCGGCGTGGATGTGCGGCGCGACCCGCTCGCCATGCAGCGCCTGAAGGAAGCTGCTGAGAAGGCCAAGATCGAGCTGTCGTCGAGCCAGCAGACCGAGGTCAACCTGCCGTATATCACGGCGGATGCCTCGGGCCCGAAGCACCTTGCCATGAAGCTCACGCGTGCCAAGCTCGAGTCGCTGGTCGAGGACCTGGTGAAGAGGACCATCGATCCCTGCCGCGTCGCGTTGAAGGACGCGGGGCTCTCGATCAACGAAGTCGCCGAGGTGATCCTGGTCGGCGGCCAGACGCGAATGCCGCTGGTGCAGAAGATCGTCAAGGACCTGTTCGGCAAGGAACCTCGCAAGGACCTGAACCCCGACGAGGCGGTCGCGGTTGGCGCAGCGGTCCAGGCTGGCGTGCTCACCGGCGAAGTCAAGGACGTGCTGCTGCTCGACGTCACGCCGCTTTCGCTCGGTATCGAGACGCTGGGCGGCGTCCGGACCAAGCTGATCGAGAAGAACACGACGATCCCGACCAAGGCGACGCAGGTGTTCTCGACGGCCGACGACAACCAGACCGCCGTGACCATCCATGTGCTGCAGGGCGAGCGCGACCGCGCCAGCGACAACAAGTCGCTCGGTCGCTTCGACCTCTCCGACATCCCACCGGCACCACGTGGCTTGCCGCAGGTCGAGGTCACCTTCGACATCGACGCAAACGGTATCCTGAACGTGTCGGCAAAGGACAAGGCCACCGGCAAGGAGCAGAAGATCGTTATCAAGGCCTCGAGCGGCCTGAACGAGGACGAGATCAAGCGCATGGTGAGTGACGCGGAGGCGCATGCGGAGGAAGACAAGAAATTCCGCGAGCTGGTCGAGACGCGCAACCGTGCGGATGCGCTGCTGCACGCAACCGAAAAGTCGCTGGCGGACCTCGGTGACAAGGTGTCGGCGGACGATCGGGCCAAGGCCGAATCCGCGCTCTCGGACCTCAAGGCCGTCCTCAAGGGCGAGGACAAGGACGTGATCGAGACCAAGTCGCGTGCGCTGGCCGAAGCCTCGGCAAGCATTGCCAAGCAGGCGTATGCGGCCGCGCAGCCAGGCGAGGCGGCAGGCGATGGCGCTGCGGCCGGCGGCGGAGGCCAGCCCGGCGGCAAGGACGAGGTGCTCGACGCCGAGTTCGAGGAAGTGAAGGACAAGGACGGCAAGGGCGATTGATTCCCCGCCAGGCGTTATCCTTGTCCATGTGACCTAAGTCCGCCGCGGGAGATTCGTCCCCCGCGGCGGTTCCACGTTCAGGATCCGTGCATACCCCGAATGTCGAAGCGTGATTATTACCAGGTGCTAGACGTCGCGCGTACCGCGACCGAAGCGGACGTAAAGAAGGCGTATCGCCGGCTTGCGATGAAGTTCCACCCGGATCGCAATCCCGACGATCACGAGGCCACCGACAAGTTCAAGGAGGTCAAGGAGGCGTACGAGGTCCTGATCGACCCCGGCAAGCGGTCCGCCTACGACCAGTTCGGCCACGCCGGCGTCGATGGGTCGCGGGGCGGAGGCGCCGGCTTCGATCCGCGCGACGCCTTCGGCGACATCTTCGGCGACGTGTTCGGTGACATCTTCGGCGTCGGACGCCGCGGGCGGTCACAGGTCTACCGGGGCGCAGACCTGCGTTACGAACTCGAGCTCTCGCTGGAGCAGGCCGTCTTCGGTGCCACGGTCAATATCGACTTCGCCACCCTCGGCGAATGCGAGCAGTGCGACGGGAGCGGTTCGGAGAAGGGCGCCAAGCCCGCCACCTGCGACACGTGCCGGGGGGCGGGGCAGGTGAGGATGCAGCAGGGTTTTTTCACGGTGCAGCAGGCCTGTCCGCGCTGCAACGGGCGCGGGCAGGTGATTACCGATCCATGCAGCGCGTGCCGCGGCCAGGGGCGGGTTCGCAAGCAGAAGACGCTGTCGGTCAAGGTGCCGCCCGGCGTCGATACCGGCGACCGTATCCGACTCGCGGGCGAGGGTGAGTCGGGCCGCAGCGGCGGTTCGCCGGGTGACCTCTACGTAGAGGTCCGGGTCAAGGATCACCCGATATTCGAGCGTGACGGCAGCCACCTGTCCTGCGAAGTCCCGGTGAGTTTCGCCACCGCGACGCTGGGCGGCAGCATCGAGGTGCCCACTCTCGGCGGAAATGCGACGATCAAGGTGCCGTCGGAAACGCAGTCGGGCCGCGTGTTCCGTCTTCGGGACAAGGGCATCCGGCCCGTTCGCGGTGGGCCGGTAGGCGACCTGTTCTGCCGAGTCGTGGTCGAGACACCGGTACACCTCAATCGCGAGCAGAAGGATTTGTTGCGGAAGTTCGAGGAATCGCTGAAAAAGGATGCCAAGCACCACCACCCGCGTGAGGAATCGTGGCTCGACGGCGTCAAGCGTTTCTTCAGCAGCCTCGGGGAGTGATCCGATGTTGAACGTCGCGATGCTGGGGGCCTCAGGGCGGATGGGCCGGGCCATCGTGCCGCTGCTTGCAGAGGCAGCCGACCTCAGGCTCAGTGGGGCACTTGCAGCCCCCGGGGATCCGGCGATCGGCCAGGATGCAGGTGGGCTGGCCGGCATCCCGCCACTGGCGGTCGCAATTACCGCGGATCCTTCGACCGCGCTGGCGAAGGCGCAGGTGGCCATCGACTTCACGTTGCCGGCGGTCTCCGCGGCCAACGCCCGGCTGTGCCGCGGGCTCGGCTGCGCATTGGTCGTCGGCACGACCGGGCACGATGCAACCCAGCGCGAGGAACTCGAGCTGGCCGCCAGGGAGATTCCCGTCGTCCTGGCCCCCAATATGAGTCTCGGCGTGAACCTGCTGCTCCGGCTGGCGGAACTCGCCGCACGCGCGCTCGACGAACAGTACGACATCGAGGTTTTCGAGGCCCACCACCGCAACAAGGTGGACGCCCCCAGCGGCACTGCGCTGGCACTGGGCGAGGCGGCCGCCCGGGGGCGCGGCACGACGCTGGAGTCCGTCGCCGAATACGCGCGCCATGGTCACACGGGGGTGCGCGAGCGCGGACGGATCGGTTTCAGCGTGATGCGCGGCGGCGACATCGTCGGCGAGCACCGCCTGATCTTTGCCGGCCCGGGTGAGCAGGTCGAGCTGGCCCACAGCGCCCAGGACCGGTCCGGGTTCGCCCGCGGCGCGCTGGTGGCTGCCCGGTGGGCTGCCGGGCAACCGCCCGGCCTCTATTCGATGCTGGACGTGCTCGGACTGTGATCTATCAGGTTCGCGTGGCGCGTCTGCAGCCGCTCGCGTAAACTTCCGAACTTAGCCCGTCGAGCCAGCAGAACGGGGTGAGCCAGAGCTCATCTCCGACGGTTGGCGCACGCGCGAAACAGGTTCGCATGCTGTATGCGGGCCAGCTTCATCGGAGGCCATGGTCGTGACGACACCCGCTGTTCTGGCTCTCGAGGACGGCACCATGTTTCGCGGCATTTCGGTCGGAGCCTCCGGGACGGCGACCGGCGAAGTGGTGTTCAACACCGCAATGACGGGTTACCAGGAGATCCTCACCGACCCGTCCTACTCGCGGCAGATCGTTACCCTCACCTATCCCCACATCGGGAATACGGGTACCAATCCCGACGACCTCGAGTCGGGCGCCATCCATGCGGCCGGGCTCGTGATTCGCGATTTACCGCTGTTGCACTCGAGCTGGCGCGCCACCGAGTCACTGCAGGAGTTCCTGGTCCGCGGCGGAGTCGTGGCCATCGCCGACATCGACACGCGGCGGCTCACTCGGATCCTGCGTGAGAAGGGCTCCCAGGCGGGTTGTATCGCAAGCGGCGATGCAGCAAGCCGGCCCGACCTCGCGGTTGAGGCGGCGCGGCGATTCCCGGGCCTGAAGGGGATGGACCTCGCGAAGGTCGTCTCCACGAAGCGCAACTTCCAGTGGAACGAAGGCACGAACTGGGCACTTGAGCGCGGTCCGCGGCGGCGACCCGGCCGGCGCCTGCACGTCGTGGCGTTCGACTACGGGATCAAGCGCAACATCCTGCGGCTGCTCGCCGACCATGGTTGCCGAATGACGGTGGTACCGGCCGCGACGACGGCGGCCGAAGTCCTTGCACTCGCGCCAGATGGCGTATTCCTGTCGAACGGGCCGGGAGATCCGGAGCCGTGCACGTACGCGATCGAGGCGATAAGGTCGCTGGTCGCGGCAGCGGTGCCGATATTCGGTATCTGCCTCGGTCACCAGCTGCTGGGCCTCGCGATGGGCGCGAGCACCCTGAAAATGAAGTTCGGTCATCACGGCGCCAACCACCCGGTGATCGATCTCGACAGCGGGCGCGTATTCATCTCGAGCCAGAACCACGGGTTCGCGGTCGACGAGGCGACGCTGCCCCCCAATGTGCGGGCGACGCACCGGTCGCTGTTCGACGGTTCGCTGCAGGGCATCGAGGTGACCGACCGCCCCGCGTTCAGTTTCCAGGGGCATCCCGAGGCAAGTCCGGGCCCGCGCGATCTCGCGCCGCTTTTTGCGCGGTTCGTGGAGTCGATGCAGCGCCGGATCGCCGTGCCCGCCCGCGAGCAGGCGTGATCCCCAGGGGCCAAGCCGAATGCCGAAGCGTACAGACATCAAGAGCGTACTGATCATCGGTGCAGGCCCGATCGTGATCGGGCAGGCCTGTGAATTCGATTACTCCGGCGCCCAGGCCTGCAAGGCGCTGCGCGAGGAGGGCTACCGGGTCGTCCTGGTCAACTCGAATCCCGCGACGATCATGACCGACCCGGAGATGGCGGATGCCATCTACATCGAGCCCGTCAACTGGCGCACTGTCGCCAGCATCATCGAAAAGGAGCGCCCCGACGCGCTGCTGCCGACCATGGGCGGGCAGACCGCGCTCAACTGTGCGCTCGACCTGGTCCGCGAAGGCGTGCTGGAGAAATTCGGTGTCGAGTTGATTGCGGCGTCGCGCGACGCGATCGACATGGCCGAGGACCGCGAACAGTTCCGCAATGCCATGCGCGAGATCGGGCTCGAGTGCCCGCGCTCGCGAATCGCGCACAGCATGGAAGAGGCGCTCGCGATCCAGTCCGAGATCGGCTTCCCCTGCGTAATCCGCCCGTCGTTCACGCTGGGCGGCACCGGGGGCGGCATCGCCTACAACCGCGAGGAGTTCGAACAGATCGTGTCGGGCGGCCTCTCGGCGTCCCCGACCAGCGAGGTGCTGCTCGAGGAGTCGGTGCTCGGCTGGAAGGAATTCGAGATGGAAGTCGTTCGCGACAGGAACGACAACTGCATCATCGTCTGCGCCATCGAGAACCTCGATCCGATGGGCGTGCACACCGGCGACTCGATCACGGTCGCGCCTGCGCAGACGCTGACGGACAAGGAATACCAGATCATGCGCGACGCGTCGATCGCGGTGCTGCGCAAGATCGGTGTCGAGTGCGGTGGCTCGAACGTTCAGTTCGCCGTCAGCCCGACGGACGGGCGACTGCTGGTGATCGAGATGAACCCGCGTGTCTCGCGGTCGTCCGCGCTGGCGTCCAAGGCGACCGGCTTCCCGATCGCAAAGGTGGCCGCCAAGCTCGCGATCGGCTACACGCTGGACGAACTGCGCAACGACATCACCGGCGGCGCCACGCCGGCATCCTTCGAACCCACCATCGACTACGTCGTCACGAAGATCCCGCGCTTCACGTTCGAGAAGTTCCGCGGCGCGAACGATCGCCTGACGACGCAGATGAAGTCCGTGGGCGAGGTCATGGCGATCGGGCGGACTTTCCAGGAATCGTTGCAGAAGGCGCTGCGCGGTCTCGAGACCGGGATCGACGGCCTGACGCCGGTCGTCGCGATGCCGCTCGGCGAAGAGGCGATGAACGCGCTGCTCGAGGAGCTGCGCATGCCGGGTCCGGACCGGCTGCGTTACGTCGCGGACGGCTTCCGCGCCGGGTTGACGCTTGCCGAGGCGCACCGCGCGTCGCGGATAGATCCCTGGTTCCTGGCGCAGGTAGAGGACCTGGTGCGCGAGGAACGCGCGGTCGAGCAGGGTGGCCTTGAATCGCTCGACAAGGCTCGGCTGAGGACACTGAAGCGCAAGGGCTTCGCCGACAGCAGGATCGCGAAGCTCGCGGGGACAGCCGAGCAGGCGGTGCGCGAGCGGCGGCACGGATTCGGTCTCCGGCCGGTGTTCAAGCGCGTTGACACCTGCGCCGCGGAGTTCGCCACGTCCACGGCCTACATGTACTCCACCTACGAGGATGAGTGCGAGGCAGCGCCGACCTCGAACCGCAAGATCGTGATCCTGGGCGGCGGCCCGAACCGGATCGGGCAGGGTATCGAGTTCGACTACTGCTGCGTGCACGCGGCGATGGCGCTGCGCGAGGATGGGTTCGAGACCATCATGATCAACTGCAATCCGGAGACGGTCTCGACGGATTACGACACCTCCGATCGCCTGTATTTCGAGCCGCTCACGTTCGAGGACGTGATGGAAGTGCTGCACGTCGAGAAGCCGTTCGGGGTGATCGTGCAGTATGGCGGCCAGACGCCGCTCAAGCTCGCGAAACCACTCGACGCTGCCGGCGTACCGATCATCGGGACGAGCTCGGACTCGATCGACGTTGCCGAGGACAGGGAGCGCTTCCAGAAGCTGGTCGAGCGCCTGCAGTTGCGCCAGCCGCCAAACCGGACCGCGCGCACGGAGGACGCCGCGATCATGCATGCGCGTGACGTGGGCTTCCCGCTGGTGGTTCGGCCGTCGTATGTGCTCGGTGGGCGCGCAATGGAGGTGGTCTTCACCGAGGACGACCTGCGCGGGTACATGACGACGGCGGTGCAGGTGTCTCACGACAGTCCCGTGCTGCTCGACCGTTTCCTCGACCTCGCGATCGAGGTGGACGTCGATGCAATCTGCGACGGCAAGGACGTCTACGTCGGCGGCATCATGGAGCACGTCGAGCAGGCGGGCGTGCACTCCGGCGACTCAGGCTGCTCGCTGCCGCCCAACAGCCTTAGCCATGCGCTGCAGCAGGAGATCCGCGAGCAGACCCGGAGCCTGGCGCTGGCGCTCAATGTCGTGGGCCTGATGAACGTGCAGTTCGCGATCCAGAACGGGATCGTCTACGTGCTCGAGGTGAACCCGCGTGCTTCGCGAACCGCGCCGTTCGTGTCCAAGGCGACCGGGGTGCCGCTGGCCAAGGTCGGCGCGCGCGTGATGGCGGGCAAGACCCTGGTCGAGCTCGGCCTCACCACCGAGCGCGTGCCGGGCTTCTACTCGGTGAAGGAGGCGGTATTCCCGTTCGCCAAATTCCCCGACTCCGACCCGATCCTGGGCCCGGAAATGAAGTCCACCGGCGAAGTCATGGGCACCGGGCGCAGCTTCGGCGAGGCCTATGCCAAGGCACAGGCAGCGTCCGGCGTGGCGATCCCGACCCGCGGTGTGTGCCTGGTCAGCGTGCGCGAGCGTGACAAGCCGGCCGCAATCAACCTGTCCCGTCGCCTGGTCGAACGGGGCTTCGAGATCGTCGCGACCCACGGTACTGCGAAGGCGCTCGAGGAGGCCGGCGTGCCGTGCCGCCACGTCAACAAGGTGCGGGAGGGACGCCCTCACATCGTGGACATGATCAAGAACGACGAGATCAGCCTCATCGTCAACACGACCGAGGGCAAGCGCGCCATCCACGAGTCAAATTCCATCCGTCGCGAGGCAGTCGCGCGCCGCGTAACCTACTACACGACGCTGGCCGCCGCGCTTGCGACCTGCGAGGCCATCGACCACCTGCAGGAAGTCGAGGTGAACCGTCTCCAGGATCTTCACATGGAAAGTAAAATATGAGCCGTAAGCCATTGACTCTTAAAGGAGTAGAACGGCTCAGGCTGGAGCTGAGGCGCTTGAAGACCGAGGACAGGCCGCGCGTCATCCAGGCGATCGCCGAGGCTCGGGCCCACGGCGACCTGAGCGAGAACGCGGAGTATCACGCGGCCCGTGAGCAGCAGAGCTTCATCGAGGGCCGCATCAAGCTGCTCGACCATGAACTGTCGCACTGCGAAATCATCGACGTGTCGCGCCTGCCCCAGGGCGGCAGGGTGGTGTTCGGCGCGACGGTCCACCTCGAGGACCAGGACGACGGTTCGGAAGTCGTTTTCCAGATTGTCGGCGAACTCGAGGCCGACGTGCGCCTGGGCCTGATTTCGATCACCTCGCCGATCGCGCGTGCGCTGGTCGGCAAGAGCGAGGGCGACCTGGTGGACGTCGTGGTGCCGGGCGGCTCCCGTGCGCTCGAGATCGTGACGGTTCGCTATTCCTGAGCACCCGCGTATTGGTGGGGCGCTGCGGTGCCGGCGAGGTCTGCCGGGCCAGTGGTCAGTCCGGCAGCAGGATTCCGGGCTTGTCCGGATTGCGCCGATAGTAGAGCGCGACGTGGCCGATCCGCTGCACCAGTTCCGAACGCGTCGCTCGCTCGAGTTCGGCCAGGATTGCGTCACGCGCGCCCCGGTCACCGACCCGCGCCCGGACTTTCACCAGTTCGTGGTCGTTCAGGGCACGGTCGAGCTCGGCGATGAGATTCGGTCCGATGCCGCCCTGGCCCACCAGGACGATCGGGTTCCGGTCATGGCCGAGGCGACGGAGATACTTGCGCTGTGGTTCGGTGAGGGGCATTGGGCGGATCTGCAACTGTTGACGTCGCGAGAAGGATAACGGATCGCGATCCGCTATCCTCGCCAACCGCAAGTCATCGATCGCCGACCCGGCCAAGTCGCATAGAAAATGCCCAAGCGCACAAAGAGTTCCGCCCGTTGGCTCGCCGAGCACGCCGCCGATCCCTACGTGAAGCGCGCGCACGACGAGGGTTGGCGCTCGCGGGCAGCATTCAAGCTCGAGGAAATCCAGCGTACTGACCGTCTGCTGCGACCGGGCACGACCGTGATCGACCTGGGCGCCGCTCCGGGGGGCTGGAGCCAGTTTGCAGCCCGCGCCCTGGCTGGCAAGGGCCGGGTGATTGCGCTCGACATCCTCGAAATGCCTGCGCTGCCGGGTGTTGAATTCATCCAGGGTGATTTCACCGATGAATCGGTGCTGGCGACGCTGACGGCGATGCTTGGCGGCGCGAAAGTCGACCTTGTTATGTCAGACATGGCCCCCAACATGATGGGAATCGCGGAGGTGGACCACGACCGCTGCATGCACCTGGTCGAACTGGCGGTCGATTTCGCGGTCCGCGAACTGCGCCCTGGCGGTGACCTGCTTATGAAGGTATTCCAGGGCCGCGACCTGCCGCCGCTGGTCGCGCGGCTGCGGCGGGAGTTCGAGTCGGTGAAGGTGCGCAAGCCCAAGGCGTCGCGGGCTCGCAGCGCCGAGGTCTACGTTCTGGCACGCGGGTACCGATTCGTGTAGTGTCATTTTTGTTTCCGCGCTCGTCCGGGCGACGCCCGGCGCGGTGACGATCCGAGGTCAAGGCTTTGAACGATCTGGCAAAAAATGTCGTCCTGTGGATCGTGATCGCGGTCGTACTCGCGACCGTGGTCAGCAATTTCAGCTCGCGCACGACCGCTGTGCAGGAGATGCCGTATTCGACCTTCCTCACGCACGTGAAGGACGGCACGGTGACGGACGTGACCTTCAGCGGCGACCGAATCGCGGGCGTGCGCCAGGGCGGCGAAAAGTTCGTGGTCTACAACCCGGAGACGGACAACTCCGCGCTGATCGGCACGCTGCAGCAGAACAACGTCACCTTCAGCGCGGCTCCGCCGGAGCGCCAGTCGTTCCTGATGCAGCTCTTCGTGTCTTCGTTCCCGATCCTGCTGTTGATCGGCGTCTGGGTGTATTTCATGCGCCAGATGCAGGGCGGCGCCGGCGGGCGCGGCGCCATGTCCTTCGGCAAGAGCCGGGCGCGGCTCCTTAACGAGGACCAGGTGACCGTCACGTTCGCGGACGTTGCCGGCGTGGAGGAGGCCAAGGAGGAGGTCAGCGAGATCGTCGACTTCCTGAAGGACCCGGCGAAGTTCCAGAAACTCGGCGGCAAGATTCCCCGCGGCGTGCTGATGGTGGGTTCGCCCGGCACAGGCAAGACGCTGCTCGCCAAGGCCATCGCCGGCGAGGCCAAGGTTCCGTTCTTCACGATCTCCGGGTCGGACTTCGTCGAGATGTTCGTCGGCGTCGGTGCCTCGCGCGTGCGCGACATGTTCGAGCAGGCGAAGAAGCACGCGCCCTGCATCATCTTCATCGACGAAATCGACGCGGTCGGCCGCCATCGCGGCGCTGGGCTCGGCGGCGGCCACGACGAGCGTGAGCAGACGCTGAACCAGCTGCTGGTCGAGATGGACGGATTCGAGGGCAACGAGGGCGTGATCGTCATCGCGGCCACCAACCGGCCCGATGTGCTCGACCCGGCGCTGCTGCGCCCCGGCAGGTTCGACCGCCAGGTCGTGGTGCCGTTGCCCGACGTCCGCGGCCGCGAGCAGATCCTCAAGGTGCACATGCGGAAGCTCCCGCTGGCCGAGGATGTGAAGCCCATGGTCATCGCCCGCGGCACGCCCGGATTCTCCGGTGCGGACCTGGCGAACCTCGTCAACGAGGCGGCGCTGTTCGCGGCCCGCGCCAATCGCCGTGTCGTGTCCATGGACGAGTTCGATCGCGCCAAGGACAAGATCATGATGGGCGCTGAGCGGCGCTCCATGGTGATGGACGAAAACGAGAAGAAGCTCACCGCCTACCACGAAGCCGGTCACGCGATCGTGGGTCTCAGCGTTCCGGACCACGATCCAGTCTACAAGGTGACCATCATCCCGCGCGGCCGCGCCCTTGGTGTCACGATGTTCCTTCCGGAAGGGGACCGCTACAGCACCAGCAAGCGCCAGCTCGAGAGCCGCATCGCGACGCTGTTCGGAGGGCGGGTGGCCGAAGAGATGATCTTCGGCGGCGACTCGGTGACCACCGGTGCGTCGAACGACATCGAGCGAGCAACCGAGATTGCCCGCAACATGGTCACCAAGTGGGGCCTGTCGGATCGGCTGGGCCCGCTCACGTACACCGAGGAGGACGCCGAGGTGTTCCTCGGCAGGTCGGTCACCCAGCACAAGCAGGTTTCCGACGTCACCGCGCACGCGATCGACGAGGAAGTGCGCCGCGTAATCGACAGCAATTATCGGAGGGCGCACGAGATCCTCGAGCGCGAGCTGCAGAAGCTGCACTGCATGGCCGAGGCGCTGATCAAGTACGAGACCATTGATGAATCGCAGATCCGCGACATCATGAATGGCCACCAGCCGGAGCCACCCGACGGGTGGGAGGATCGGGATACTCCGAAGCCGGAGTCGAAGACGCGTGAGCGGCAAGACGGCGAGGCGCCGACCGGCAAGCCAGCGCCTCAGCACTGACGCACCACCAGCGCCCGGCCCGTGCCGGGCGCTCTGCTTCCGGCGCCGAAATCCCCGATGCAACTCGTCCTTCGCGACAGGACCCTTGACCTCGCCGAGCCGCTCGTCATGGGGGTGCTGAACGTCACGCCGGACTCATTTTCCGACGGCGGCTTGTATTTCAGCGTCGAGGCGGCGGTCACGCAGGGTGAGCGGATCGCAGCAGAAGGCGCTGCAATCATCGATGTCGGCGGTGAATCCACGCGTCCCGGAGCGGCGCCGGTCAGCGCTGAGGAGGAAATTCGTCGCGTCGTCCCGGTGATCGAGCAACTCGCGGGACGGATCGGCGCGGTGATCTCGGTGGACACCAGCAGGCCTGAGGTGATGCGTGCGGCGGTCGCCGCAGGCGCGTCCATGGTCAACGACGTCCGAGCGCTCAGGGGGCCCGGTGCGCTGGCAGCCGCCGCCGGGAGTGGCGCTGCCGTGTGCCTGATGCACATGCAGGGCGAGCCGGCCACGATGCAGCAGCGACCTGATTACAGCGACGTGCTGGCTGAAGTGCGCCAGTTCCTGGCGTCCCGAGTGGCAGCCTGCGAGGCTGCGGGAATCCCGCGCGAGAGAATCTGCGTCGATCCGGGGATCGGGTTCGGCAAGACCCCGTCACACAACCTCGCGCTGCTCGCGAGGCTTGCGGAACTCGGGGTGGAAGGCCGTCCGGTACTGGTCGGCGTGTCGCGCAAGTCGCTCATCGGTATCATCACGGGCCGCGCGCCGGGCGACCGGTACGCGGGTAGCATCGCGTTCGCGGCGCTCGCGGCGGCGGGTGGTGCGGCAATTGTCCGGGCGCACGATGTGGCGGGGACGCTCGACGCGGTCAAGGTCGGTAGCGCGCTCAGGCGTGCAGCAGCAGGAGGCGCATGAGGATGGGCAGGAAGTATTTCGGCACCGATGGCGTTCGTGGCCGCGTCGGCGAGGACCCGATGACGGTGGAGTTTGCGCTGCACCTCGCGAGCGCTGCCGCGCGCGTGCTTGCGCCCGGTGGCGGGACCGCGCTGATCGGCAAGGACACGCGACTCTCCGGCTACATGTTCGAGGCCGCGCTCGAGGCAGGGTTCGTCGCCTCGGGCGTCAACGTCAACCTCATCGGGCCGCTGCCGACGCCGGCCATTGCCTACCTCACGCATCGCTTCAAGTGCAGCTTTGGCGTCGTCATCTCGGCCTCGCACAACCCGTACGAGGACAACGGCATCAAGTTCTTCGACGCCTCGGGCAGCAAGCTGTCCGATGAGCTCGAGGAGCGCATCGAGTCGCACCTCGACGAGCCGCTCCGCACGCGCGAATCAACGGCGCTGGGAAAGGCCGCGCGTGTCGACCGGTCGCGGGTCGTCTACCAGCAATTCTGCGCATCCACGCTGCCGGCGGGCATGGACCTCGCGGGCCTCAAGGTGGTCGTCGATTGCGCCAACGGCGCGGCCTACAAGGTCGCGCCTCGCGTGCTAGCCGACCTGGGCGCGGAGATCATCCCCATCGGTTGCTCGCCCAATGGCCGCAACATCAACGTGGGTTGCGGTTCCACTTCGCCCGAACTGTTGCAGCTGACCGTGGCGGGCGTCGGGGCCGATGTCGGGATCGGGCTCGACGGCGACGGCGACCGCCTGGTCATGGTCGACCACCTGGGGCGGCTGGTCGACGGCGACCAGCTTCTTTACGTAATCGCCCGGGACCGGCGTTCCCGCGGCGAACTCACCGGTCCCGTGGTCGGCACTGTCATGAGCAACCTGGGCCTCGAGATCGCGCTGCGGCAGGAGGGTGTCGAGTTCCTGCGCGCCAGCGTCGGCGACCGGTACGTGCTGGCGATGATGAAGGAGCACGGCGGTGTAGTGGGTGGCGAGACTTCCGGGCACCTGCTGTGCCTCGATCGCACCACCACCGGCGACGGCCTGGTCAGCGGGCTGCAGGTGCTGGCAGCAATGAAGTATTCGGGCCGTCCGCTGGCGGAGCTCACGGCCGGAATGTCGCGCCTTCCACAGGTCATGATCAATGTCAGGGTCAGCCAGCGTGTCGATCCCCACGAGTCGCAGCCGATCCAGGCTGCAGTGCGCCGTGTCGAGGCGGCCCTGGGCAGTGCGGGCCGCGTGGTGCTGCGTGCGTCCGGCACCGAGCCCCTGATCCGCGTAATGGTCGAAGGTGAGGAGGAGGCCGTGGTAACCCGGCATGCCAACGAACTGGCCGATATCGTGCGACAGGCGGTCTGAGGCGGCTTCCTCGAATTGCTTTCCAGCAGACCCGCCGCTAAGATCGCGCGCCTTTCGCGGTCGGCCGCTCCAGTGAGCGGGGCCGGAATGAACCCAGGGTGGTATGTGCGATGCGTCAGCCTCTAGTCGCCGGTAACTGGAAAATGCACGGTTCCAGGGCCGAAAACGCCGCGCTGGTCCGTTCGCTTCTCGACCAGCTCCAGCCGGGATCCGGCACCGAAATCCTGCTGTGCCCCCCCTTCGTCTACCTGTCCGATGTCGGCCGCATGCTAACGGATAGCGACGTCGCGCTTGGGGGCCAGTCGGTATGTGACGAACCGCAGGGTGCGTTCACGGGCGAGGTGTCGGCGGCAATGCTGAAGGACGTGGGCTGCCGCTACGTCCTGGTCGGGCATTCGGAGCGTCGCCAGCTGTACGGCGAAGTCGATGCGCTGGTTGCGCGAAAATTCGTCGCTGCGCAGTCCCAGGGCTTGGTGCCGGTGCTGTGCGTGGGCGAGACGCTGGAAGAGCGCGAGGGCGGGCGTACGGCCGAGGTCGTCGCGAGGCAGCTCGACGCCGTGCTGGCCGTGACCGGCGCCGCTGCGCTGGCGAGCGCGGTC
This sequence comes from uncultured Gammaproteobacteria bacterium, assembly GCA_963732375.1. Taxonomy (GTDB): domain Bacteria; phylum Pseudomonadota; class Gammaproteobacteria; order Steroidobacterales; family Steroidobacteraceae; genus RPQJ01. Next base: position 15,908 of record CAVSZE010000015.1, on the reverse strand, counting down.
ATCGCCTATGAACCGGTCTGGGCCATCGGTACGGGCCGCACGGCCTCCCCGGAGCAGGCGCAGGACGTGCATGCAATGATCCGGGGGAAGGTGGCGGCGCTGGATGCTACAATTGGCGGATCTGTAAGGATCCTGTACGGCGGCAGCGTAAAGGCGTCGAACGCACGGGAACTCTTTGCAATGCCTGATATCGACGGTGGCCTGGTCGGCGGGGTGTCGCTGAAGGCTGACGAGTTCGCGCAAGTCTGCGCGGCCGCGGACTGATTTCGGAGAGAATGAATATGAGCTGGTTGCAGCCGCTGGCGGTCGTCCTACATATCCTGCTGGCGTTCGGGATCATCGCGCTGGTGCTTTTGCAGCGTGGAAAGGGCGCAGATGCAGGCGCCGGGTTCGGCGCAGGTGCGTCGGGCACGGTGTTCGGTGCGCGTGGCTCCGCTTCATTCCTGTCGCGGACGACGGCGGTACTGGCCACGCTGTTCTTCCTGTCCAGCTTGGGGCTTTCCTACCTGTTCAGTCACGGTGCCGTGCCGACAAGTGTCATGGACCGTGTGCCGACTGAGCAGACCCAGCCCGGCGATGGCGCGGTGACCACTGGCGCGCCCGTGGCCCCGGCGACGGATGTGCCGGCTGCTCCTGCGGCGAATGTTCCCTCGTTGCCGGCAACCGACGGCGCGCTTGCTGCGCCTGCTGCGCCTGCCGAGGTCCCGGTCAGGCAGTGACCGTTGCCTGCAAACGAATGAATGCGGATGTGGTGGAATTGGTAGACACGCTATCTTGAGGGGGTAGTGCCGTAAGGCGTGAGAGTTCGAGTCTCTCCATCCGCACCAGACAAGCAATAGGCGAGCCGAGTGGCTCGCCTTTTTTGTTTTTTCGCGGCCTTACAGCGGCGCGCTCGACCCTGCTAAAATTCGCGGCTCGTCGGGTTTCAACCCGGAGCCGCCGCTCGATGCCTGCAGAATACCTCCCGATCCTGATTTTTCTCGTGGTCGCGGGCGGCCTCGGCGTGCTGCTGCTCGCGCTCGGTTTCGCGTTCGGCCCGCGTCGCCCGGATCCGCAGAAACTCTCGCCTTACGAATGCGGCTTCGAGGCCTTCGAGGACTCGCGCATGAAATTCGACGTGCGCTACTACCTCGTTGCGATCCTCTTCATCGTCTTCGATCTCGAGATCGCGTTCCTGTTTCCATGGGCCGTCGCGCTCGACTCGATCGGGGTGATCGGGCTCGCGGCGATGGGCGTGTTCCTGCTCGTGCTGGTGGTGGGTTTCGTGTACGAGTGGAAGAAAGGGGCCCTCGAATGGGACTAGAGGCCTCCGAGCTGCCCGATCGCGGCTTCGTCACGACGTCCGTGGATGCGGTCATGAACTGGGCCCGAACCGGCTCGATGTGGCCCATGACTTTCGGGCTCGCCTGCTGTGCCGTCGAGATGATGCACGCGGGTGCGGCCCGTTACGACCTCGACCGTTTCGGCATCGTGTTCCGACCAAGCCCGCGCCAGTCCGACGTGATGATCGTGGCAGGGACGCTGGTGAACAAGATGGCGCCGGCACTGCGCAAGGTCTACGACCAGATGCCGGAGCCGCGCTGGGTGATCTCGATGGGCTCATGCGCCAATGGCGGTGGCTACTACCACTATTCGTACGCCGTCGTGCGTGGCTGCGACCGGATCGTGCCGGTGGACATCTACGTTCCGGGCTGTCCACCGACGGCCGAGGCGCTGCTGTATGGCCTCATACAGCTGCAGAAGAAGATCCACCGCACGCAGACCATTGCCCGCTGAAGCCGCATGAGCCAGTCACTCGAACAGTTGGCCGACGCCGTCTCGGCCAGATTCGCCGAAAAGCTCGTGCGTGTCGCGTCGCGCTGCGGCGAGTTGACGTTCGAGGTGCAGGGCGCCGCGCTGCTGGAGGTCTGCGCCGCACTGCGTGATGATCCCGGGTTCCGCTTCGAGCAGTTGATCGACGTGGCTGGCGTGGACTATCTCCAGTACGGCGCGGGTGAGTGGACCACGGAGTCCGCGACCTCGAGCGGCTTCAGTCGCGGCCGGTTCGGCGAGACGGTTTCTGCGTCGCACTCGGCGGCGGCAGGCGACGCGGCCGATGGCGAGCCGAGGCGCTTCGCGGTCGTCTATCACCTGCTCTCCGTGACGCACAACAGGCGCCTGCGCCTGCGGGCCTGGTGCGAGTCCGGCGAGCCACCGATGCTCGATAGCATCGTCGATGTCTGGTCGGCCGCGAACTGGTTCGAGCGCGAGGCGTTCGACCTGTTCGGCATCATCTTCCGCGGACATCCGGACCTGCGCCGCATCCTGACCGATTACGGCTTCGTGGGCCACCCGTTCCGCAAGGATTTCCCGCTGATCGGCAACGTGGAGGTGCGTTACGACCCAGCCAAGGGCCGCGTGGTCTACCAGCCGGTCAGCATTGAGCCGCGCACGCTGGTGCCCCGCGTGATCCGCGACGACAACCGGTATGCGGCGGCGCTGAAGGATATCCCGGGCCATGGCTGAAATCCGCAGTTACACGATGAATTTCGGCCCGCAACACCCGGCTGCGCACGGTGTGCTGCGGCTGGTGCTGGAGATGGACGGCGAGGTGGTGCTGAAGGCCGACCCGCACGTCGGGCTTCTTCATCGCGGCACCGAGAAGCTCGCCGAGTCGAAGCCATTCAACCAGTCGATCGGCTACATGGACCGGCTCGACTACGTCTCGATGATGTGCAACGAGCACGCCTACGTGATGGCAATCGAGAAGCTGCTTGGGATCGAGATTCCCGTCCGCGCACAGTACATCCGTGTGATGTTCGATGAGATCACGCGCATCCTGAACCACCTGATGTGGCTCGGCGCGCACGGGCTCGACATCGGCGCGATGACGATGTTCCTGTACTGCTTCCGCGAGCGCGAGGACCTGATGGACTGCTACGAGGCGGTCTCGGGTACGCGCATGCACGCGACCTACTACCGGCCTGGCGGCGTGTATCGCGACCTGCCCGATTCCATGCCGCGCTACCAGGCGTCGCGCTGGAAGTCGCAGAAGGAAGTCGATCGCCTGAATGGGGCGCGCTCGGGAACGATGCTCGATTTCATCGGCGATTTCACCGACCGATTCCCGGCATGCGTGGACGAGTACGAAACGCTTCTAACCGACAACCGCATCTGGAAGCAACGTACCGTGAACATCGGCGTCGTGACGCCGGAGCGTGCGCTCAACCTCGGATTCACCGGCCCGATGCTGCGCGGCTCCGGCCTGGCATGGGACCTGCGCAAGAAGCAGCCCTACGAAGTCTATGGCACGCTCGACTTCGACATTCCTGTCGGCGTGAACGGCGACTGCTACGACCGCTACCTGGTGCGTGTCGAGGAAATGCGCCAGTCGAACCGGATCGTCGCGCAGTGCGTGGACTGGCTGCGGAAGAATCCCGGGCCCGTGGTGGCCGCGGACCACAAGATCGTGCCGCCGTCGCGCGAGCAGATGAAAGGCGACATGGAATCGCTGATCCATCACTTCAAGCTCTTCACGGAAGGCTATTGCGTGCCGGCTGGAGAGGCATACGCGGCGGTCGAGGCGCCGAAGGGCGAGTTCGGCATCTACCTGCTGTCGGACGGGGCGAACAAGCCGTACCGGCTCAAGGTACGGGCGCCCGGCTTCCCACACCTGGCAGCGCTCGAGGAAATGGTCACGGGCCACATGCTGGCCGACGTGGTTGCCGTGATCGGCACCGCGGATATCGTGTTCGGGGAGATCGACCGGTGAGCGAACCCACTCACGAGACTGCCGGCGAGGTGCTGTCGGAGCACGTGCGTCACGAGATCGACCACTGGATCGCGAAGTTCCCGCCCGATCGGCGCCGCTCCGCGGTCATCTCGGCACTGCATGCGGTTCAGCACGAGCACGGGTTCCTCACGCAGGAGTCGATGGACGCGGTCGCCGATTACCTCGGGCTTCCTGCGATCCAGGTCTACGAGGTCGCGAGCTTCTACTCGATGTTCGAGACGAAGCCCTGTGGTCGCCACCATGTCTCGGTGTGCACCAACATTTCCTGCATGCTGCGCGGCGGAGAGGCGATCCTCGAGCACGTGGAGAAGCGCCTCGGCGTAAAGGTCGGCGAGAGCACGCCGGACGGCCGTTTCTTCCTCAAGAAGGAAGAGGAGTGCCTGGCCGCCTGCAATGGCGCGCCGATGATGATGGTCGATCACGTCTATTACGAGAACCTGACGCCGGAGACGGTCGACGGGATCCTCGATGAGCACAAGTAGGAGCCGCGCGTGACCGACTGGAGCGACCGGCTGAACCTCATGTGCTTCGAGCCGCTCAAGTACGAGCGTCCGTGGGAACTCGCGACCTATCGGCGGATCGGCGGGTACGAGGCGTGGCGGAAGATCCTGGCGGAGAAGATGACTCGTGAGGAGGTCATCGAGCAGGTGAAGGCCTCGGGCCTGCGCGGACGCGGCGGGGCCGGGTTCCCGACCGGGCTCAAGTGGTCGTTCATGCCGCGCAATGCGCCGATCCAGAAATACGTGGTCTGCAACTCCGACGAGAGCGAGCCCGGCACCTGCCACGACCGCGACATCCTGCGCTACAACCCGCACGCGTTGATCGAAGGCATGGCGATTGCCGGATACGCGATGGGTGCAACGGTAGGCTACAACTACGTGCGCGGCGAGTTCATGGCCGAGCCCATCCCTCGATTCGAGGCGGCGCTCAAGGAAGCATATGGGGCGGGCCTGCTCGGCGCGAACATCCTGGGCTCCGGCGTCGACTTTGACCTGCACACGTTCATGGGAGCTGGCGCGTACATCTGCGGCGAGGAAACGGCGCTGCTCGAGTCGCTCGAGGGCAAGCAGGGCAAGCCGCGCTTCAAGCCGCCGTTCCCGGCGAACTACGGCCTGTATGGCAAACCGACCACGATCAACAATGCGCAGAGCTTCGCGTCGGTGCCGACCATCCTGCGCAAGGGCCCGGAGTGGTTCGCCGCCCTGGGGCCCCAGAACTCGGGCGGCACAGTCATTTTCTCGGTGTCGGGTCACGTCGAGAAGCCCGGCAACTACGAGCTGCCTCTCGGCGTGCCGTTCGCCGACCTGCTCGCGATCGCGGGCGGTGTGCTCGGCGGTCGCAGGCTCAAGGCCGTGATCCCGGGCGGATCCTCGGTGCCGGTGGTGCCGGCCGAGGTGATGCTCGGGGCCAACATGGACTACGACTCGCTGAAGAAAGCGGGTTCCGCCATCGGCTCGGCGGCCGTGATCGTGATGGACGAAACCACCTGCATGGTGCGTGTGCTCGAGCGGCTCTCGCGCTTCTACCACATGGAATCCTGCGGGCAGTGCACTCCGTGCCGCGAGGGCACCGGCTGGCTCAACCGCACGCTCAGGCGGATCGTGGCGGGGCAGGGGCGGCGCGAGGACGTGGACATGCTGGTCAGCGTGGCCAACAACATCGAAGGACACACGATCTGCGCGCTCGGCGACGCGGCCGCGTGGCCGGTGCAGAGCTTCGTCAGGCATTTCCGGCACGAGTTCGAGTATTTCATCGAGCACGGCCACAGCATCGTGGATGCGCGCGGGCGCGCGGCGTGACGGCATGAGCGAAGAACTCGTCAACATCGAAATCGACGGTGTCGCGGTCAAGGCGCGCAAGGGCGCCATGATCATCCACGCCACGGACGCGCAGGGCGCGTACGTGCCGCGCTTCTGCTATCACGACAAGCTGTCCGTCGCCGCCAACTGCCGCATGTGCCTGGTCGAGGTGGAGAAGGCGCCGAAGCCGCTGCCGGCCTGCGCCACGCCGGTTGCCGAAGGCATGAAGGTTTTCACGAAGTCGCCGCGGGCCATTGCCGCGCAGAAGGCGACCATGGAATTCCTGCTGATCAACCACCCGCTCGACTGCCCGATCTGCGACCAGGGCGGCGAGTGCGAATTGCAGGACCTGGCAATGGGATTTGGTCGCGACGTGGCCCGCTACTCCGAGCGCAAGCGCGTGGTGAAGGACCGCAGCGTCGGCCCGCTCATCTCGACGGACATGACTCGCTGCATCCTCTGCACACGCTGCGTCCGCTTCGGCGAGGAGATCGCGGGACTGCAGGAACTCGGCACCGTCGGGCGGGGCGAGTACACGCAGATCTCGACCTACGTCGAGAAGAGCGTCGACCATGAGCTATCCGGCAACATCATCGACCTGTGCCCGGTCGGGGCGCTGAACAACAAGCCATACCGCTACCGTGCGCGCGCCTGGGAGATGACCCAGCATCCGCTGGTGTCACCGCACGACTGTACCGGCACCAACCTGAACGGTCACGTGCTGCGTGGTCGGCTGATGCGCGTCGTGCCGCGCGACAACGAGCAGATCAACGAGAACTGGATCGCCGATCGTGATCGATTCAGCTGCGAAGGCCTCTATACAGAGGACCGCGCCATGAAGCCGATGGTCAAGGAAGGCGACGCCTGGAGGGAGGTGGACTGGGAGACCGCGCTCGACGCAGCGTCCATCGGCCTGCAGAAGATCATTCGTGAGTCCGGTGCCGGGCAGGTCGGATTCCTGGTGTCGCCGACCGCGACGCTGGAGGAAGCCAGTCTCGCGGCCCGTGTCGCGCGCGGCCTCGGCAGCGACAACGTGGATTACCGCCTGCGCCGGGTCGATTTCCGCGACCAGGCGGGGGATGCGGCGGCGCCGGCGCTGGGGTGCCATCTGGCCGACCTGGACACGGCGACTGCGGTGCTGGTGGTCGGGTCGCATATCCGCCGCGAGGCACCGATCATCGCGCACCGCATCCGCACCGGCGCCGTGCGACACGGGACTCAGGTCGCGCTGGTCAATCCGCAGCCGCAGGAACTACTGTTCCCGGTCGCCGCGCAATTCACCAGCAACGGCCTCGGTATGGCCCAGCACCTTGCGGCGCTGCTGGTCGCAGCACTGCGCGGCTCGGGCAAGCCGGTGCCTAAGGAACTTGGACCCGCGCTCGAGGGTATCGCGCCGAGCGCCGATCACGAGCGCGTGGCGACGCTGCTCGCCGGCGAAGGACTGCGCGTGGTCCTGCTCGGAGGCATCGCGGAGCGTCACGCGGCGTATTCGGAAATCCGGGCGCTTGCGCGGGCGCTCGCCGAGGCGACCGGTTCCGTGATCGGTTTCGTGCCGGATGGCGGCAATGCCGTGGGCGCCGCATTGGCGGGCGCGACGCCGCATCGCGCTGTCGGCGGGCGGCCCGTCCCCAGTCCAGGACTGGCTGCGCTCGAGATGCTGAGCGCGCGTCTGCGCGGCTATGTGCTGGTCGGCGGAATCGAGTCGGCCGACCTCGTTCCGTCCCGATCGTCCGAATCAGCGCTCGATGCGGCGGAGTGCGTGGTTGAGCTCACGCCCTATGCGGGCGCCGAGCAGCGTGCTCGTGCGACCGTCATCCTGCCGGTGGCCGCGTTCGCGGAGACGTCCGGCACCTGGGTCAACGTCGAGGGCCGCTGGCAGAGCGTACCGGGTGCCGCGCGCGCACCGGGCGAGGCGCGTCCAGCCTGGAAGGTCCTGCGAGTGCTCGGGAACCTGCTCGGGCTTGCTGGATTTGATTACGTAAGTTCCGAGGACGTCCGCGACGAGCTTCGCCGTGAACTCGACGGCGCATCCGCGGTGCCGTGGGGTGCCGCGTTCTCGCCGGGACGTCTAGCGTCCATGGATCCGACCACTGAGCTGGGCATCTATCGCGTCGATGCGATCGTGCGCCGCTCGCGACCACTGCAGGAAACCCGCGACGGCCGCCAGCAGGCCGAGGGTGAGGCGCGATGATGGAATTCGTCGCCAATACCTGGCAGTCATGGCCGGACTGGCTCCAGGTCACGCTGGTCGCGCTGGGGCAAATCCTCGCCGTCACGATCGTCGTGATCCTGTGCGTCGCCTACCTCACGCTCGCCGAGCGCAAGGTGATTGGCTACATGCAGGTGCGCATCGGCCCGAATCGCGTGGGCCCAATGGGCCTTTTGCAGCCGTTCGCCGACGTGCTGAAGCTGCTGATCAAGGAAGTGGTCGTGCCGGCGCGCTCGAACCGCTTCCTGTTCGTCGTCGCGCCGCTGCTGGCGCTTGCGCCGGCATTCGCCGCGTGGGCGGTGATCTCGCTGTGGCCGGGTTTTGCAATCGCCGACGTGGATGCGGGCGTGCTCTACTTGCTCGCGCTGGCCGGTTTCGGTGCCTACGGCATCATCCTCGCCGGCTGGGCCACGAACTCCAAGTACGCGTTCCTCGGCGCGATGCGCTCGGCCGCGCAGATCGTCGCCTATGAGATCGCAATGGGTTTCGCACTGGTCGGCGTGGTGATGGCCTCCGGCACGCTCAACATCGGAAAGATCGTAAGCCAGCAGGCGGGCGGGCCACTGTCCTGGAACCTGGTCTGGCTGTTCCCGCTGTTCGTCGTGTACTTCATTTCAGGCGTTGCGGAGACCAACCGCGCGCCGTTCGACGTCGCGGAAGGCGAATCGGAAATCGTCGCCGGATTCCACGTCGAGTATTCGGGCATGGCATTCGCGCTGTTCTTCCTCGCCGAATACGCCAACATGATCATGGTCGCGACGCTGACCGCGACCTTCTTCTGTGGCGGCTGGTTGTCGCCGTTCGAAGGTTACCCGGTCATCGGGAATGTCGCGTTCCTGGTAAGTCCGGGCCTGCACTGGCTGGTGCTGAAGATCGCATTCTTCCTGTTCTGCTTCCTGTGGTTCCGCGCGACGTTCCCGCGCTACCGCTACGACCAGATCATGAGGCTAGGCTGGAAAGTCTTCATCCCTGTGACGCTGGTGTGGCTGTGCGTCGAATCCGCGTTGTGGTACTGGCGGATCGGACCGTGGGCCGCGTGAGGCAGGGCAGCAACATGCGCAGCTACATCAAGACATTCTTCCTGTGGGAGCTGATCCAGGGACTGATGGTCACCGGTCGCGCGTTCTTTGCGCCCAAGGTCACGATCCAGTATCCGGAAGAAAAGACCCCGCAATCGCCGCGTTTCCGCGGCCTGCACGCGCAGCGCCGCTACCCGAACGGGCAGGAGCGCTGCATCGCCTGCAAGCTCTGCGAGGCCGTGTGCCCGGCGGCAGCGATCACCATCGAGTCTGACGTCGGCGAGGACGGCACTCGGCGTACGACACGCTACGACATCGACCTGTTCAAGTGCATTTACTGCGGCTTCTGCGAGGAAGCCTGCCCGGTGGACGCCATCGTCGAGACACGCATCCACGAGTATCACATGGAGAACCGCGGCGAGAACATCATGACCAAGGACAAGCTGCTCGCCGTGGGCGATCGGTTCGAAGCCATGATCGCCGCAGACAAGGCGGCAGACGCCCGGTACCGATGAGCGAGCACACCAGATGATCGTCAACGTCCTGTTCTACATCTTCGGCGCGATGCTCGTTGCGTCGGCGCTAGGGGTCATCACCGCGCGCAACCCCGTGCACTGCGCGCTGTTCCTGGTGATGGCGTTCCTGAACAGCGCGGAGATCTGGCTGCTGCTCGGGGCGGAGTTCCTCGCGCTGACGCTGGTCGTCGTCTATGTTGGGGCGGTCATGGTGCTGTGGCTGTTCGTCGTCATGATGCTTGACGTCGACGTGGAGAAACTGCGCCAGGGGTTCACGCGCTACGCGCCGCTCGGCGCTCTGGTGGCGCTGGTGGTCGTGGCACAGATTGGCATCGTCGTGTGGGTGCGGAAGCTCGGCTTGACCGGGGCGCCGGCATCGGTTGCGCGGCCCGAGGGGTACTCGAACACCGCGGAGCTCGGGCACCTGCTGTACACCGAATACCTCTATCCGTTCGAGGTCGCCGCGGTAATCCTGCTGGTGGCGATCGTGGCCGCCATCACGCTCACGATGAGGAAACGGCCGGGACAGAAGCTGCAGAATGTGGCGAAGCAGGTTGCGGTCCGTGCGAAGGACCGGATACGCATCGTGAAGATGGACGCGGAGGGCGGACAGTGATACCGCTGCACAACGTCCTTCTGCTCTCCGGCATTCTCTTCAGCCTTAGCGTGGCCGGCATCTTCATCAACCGCAAGAACGTGCTGCTGCTGCTCATGTGCATCGAGTTGATGCTTCTGTCCGTGAATTTCAACTTCATCGCATTCTCGCAGTACCTGGGCGACCTCGCGGGCCAGGTCTTCGTGTTCTTCATCCTGACCGTCGCGGCAGCCGAGTCCGCGATCGGGCTCGCGATCCTGGTGGTGTTGTTCCGCCAGCGCAGCAGCATCAATGTCGAAGACCTCGACACCATGAAGGGCTGAGCCTTGGAACGGATGCTTCTCATCATCGTGATCGCTCCGCTTGCTGCGGCCATCGTGTCGGGGCTGTTCGGTCGCTGGATCGGCCGCGCCGGTGCGCACACGCTCACCATACTCGGCGTGGCCACTTCGTTCGGGCTGTCCGCGAAGGTGCTGTGGGATTCCCTGCACGGTGCGCCGGTGTTCGATGGCGCCGTGTACACCTGGCTGGTGAGCGACGGCATACGGATGGAGATTGGTTTCCTGGTCGATCGCCTGAGCGCATTGATGATGGTCGTCGTGACCTTCGTCTCACTGATGGTTCACGTCTACACCATCGGCTACATGCACGATGATCCGGGCTATACCCGTTTCTTCAGCTATATCTCGCTGTTTACCTTCGCGATGCTGATGCTGGTGATGTCGAACAACCTGCTGCAGCTGTTCTTCGGCTGGGAAGGCGTGGGGCTCGTTTCATACCTGCTGATCGGCTTCTGGTTCACGCGCCCGTCGGCCATCGTCGCAAACATGAAGGCCTTCCTGGTCAACCGCGTAGGTGACTTCGGCTTCCTGCTCGGCATCGCGGGTATCGTGTACCTGACCGGCTCGCTGCACTACGCGGACGTGTTCGACAAGGCGGATGGCATCGCCGCCACGACCTTCGAGCTCTTTCCCGGAATGCCATGGTCGGCGGTGACGGTCATCTGCATATGCCTGTTCATCGGGGCGATGGGCAAGTCGGCGCAGGTGCCGCTGCACGTCTGGCTACCTGACTCCATGGAAGGCCCGACCCCGATCTCGGCGCTGATCCACGCCGCCACCATGGTCACGGCGGGCATATTCATGGTTGCACGCATGTCACCGCTGTTCGAGCAGTCACAGACGGCGCTCAGCTTCGTGCTGGTGGTCGGCGCGACGACTGCGCTGTTCATGGGACTGCTCGGCATTGTCGCCAACGACATCAAGCGGGTGATCGCGTATTCGACGCTGTCGCAGCTGGGCTACATGACCGTGGCGCTCGGTGCGTCAGCGTACGCCGGGGCGATCTTCCACCTGATGACGCATGCGTTTTTCAAGGCGCTGCTGTTCCTGGCCGCCGGCTCGGTCATCATCGGGATGCACCACGAGCAGGACATGCGCAAGATGGGTGGCCTGCGGAAATACATGCCGATCACCTACTGGACGGCGATGGTCGGCGCGCTGGCGCTGATCGGGTTCCCGGGGTTCTCAGGGTTTTTCTCCAAGGATGCCCTGATCGAGGCGGTGCACGTCTCGAGTATTCCGGGCGCGGGCTACGCGTACTGGTGTGTACTGCTGGGTGTTTTCATCACCGCTTTCTATACCTTCCGGCTGATGTTCATGACTTTCCACGGGAAGGAGCGGATGGACGAGCATACCCGCGAGCACCTGCATGAGAGCCCGTGGGTAGTGACGCTGCCGCTGGTGCTGCTCGCAATTCCCTCGCTCATCGCGGGCTGGCCGGACATTGGCCCGCTGCTGTTCGGTGACTTTTTCCAGGGCGCCATATACGTGACCCCCGGGCACGATGTGCTGGCGCACCTCAAGGAGGAGTTCCATGGCCCTGCGGCATTCGTCGTGCACGGGATCACGGGTCCTGCAGTCTGGCTCGCATTAGCGGGCGTGCTGACGGCCTGGTTCCTGTACCTGAAGCGCCCGGAGCTGGCCGTGCGGCTGCGGGAGAGGTCCGGTGCGCTGTATACGCTGCTGGAGAACAAGTACTACTTCGACGCCTTCAACGAGAAGGTGATCGCAGCGGGAACGCTTGGCCTCGGCAGGCTGCTATGGCGCGGCGGCGACGAAATGCTCATCGACGGCGTGGCCGTGAATGGATCGGCGCGCCTGGTTGGTTGGCTGGCAGGCGTCGTGCGCCGCGTGCAGACCGGGTATCTCTATCACTACGCCTTCGCGACGATCATCGGCCTCTCGGCGTTGCTCGCGTGGCTCCTCTGGCGAGGAGGCTGACCCATGCAGGCTGACTGGCCCGTTCTGAGTGTCCTGGTCTGGCTGCCGATCGCGGCGGGACTCGTATTGCTGGTCGTCGGCGACCGCAGCCCTGGCTTCGGCCGCTGGCTGGGCGTTACCGCATCGGTACTGACGTTTGTCGCAAGCGTCGTGCTCTGGCGCGATTTCGACCGCGGCATTGCGGTGATGCAGTTTGTGGAACGCTGGCCCTGGATCGGCGCATTCAACGCCTGGTACCACGTGGGCGTGGACGGCATTTCGATGCCGCTCATAGTGCTGACCGCCTTCATCACGCCGCTGGTGATCATTGCCGGCTGGACGGTAATCGAGAAACGCCCGGTCCAGTACGTGGCATCGTTCCTGATCCTCGAGGGACTGATGATCGGCGTGTTCGCCGCGCTGGACGCGATGCTCTTCTACGTGCTGTGGGAGGCGATGCTGATCCCGATGTTCGTGATCATCGGCGTTTGGGGTGGTCCCCGCCGCGTATATGCGACGATCAAGTTCTTCCTGTACACGTTCCTGGGCTCGGTGCTGATGCTGGTGGCGCTGATCTACCTGTACCTGAAGGGCGGCAGCTATTCGATCGCGGACCTCCAGGCGATGCCGCTGTCTATGCGCGAGCAGACACTGGTGTTCCTGGCATTCCTGGTGGCGTTCGCGGTCAAGGTGCCTATGTGGCCCGTGCACACCTGGCTTCCGGATGCGCACGTCGAGGCGCCCACCGGCGGCTCGGTGATCCTGGCCGCCATCATGCTGAAGATGGGCGGCTACGGCTTCCTGCGTTTCAGCCTTCCAATAGCGCCGGACGCCAGCCGCGAACTCGACTGGCTGATCATCCTGATGTCGCTGACGGCGGTGGTCTACATCGGCCTGGTCGCGCTGGTGCAGCAGGATATGAAGAAGCTGATAGCGTACTCGTCGATCGCGCACATGGGTTTCGTGACGCTGGGCGCGTTCGCGGCGTTCCAGATCTTCCGCGTGACGGGCGGCACCGGCGGCGCGGAAATGGGCCTCGACGGGGCCATGGTGCAGATGATCTCGCACGGGCTTATCTCGGGCGCGCTGTTTTTCTGCGTCGGCGTGCTCTATGACCGGATGCACAGCCGGCAGATTGCGGACTATGGCGGCGTGGTGAACACCATGCCGGTCTTCGCGGCATTCATGGTGCTTTTCGCGATGGCCAACGCCGGCCTTCCCGGCACCTCGGGGTTCGTGGGCGAGTTCCTGGTCATCCTGTCCAGTTTCCGCGCGAGCTTCTGGTACGCGTTCCTCGCGGCAACCACGCTGATCCTCGGCGCGGCGTATACGCTGTGGATGGTGAAGCGCGTGGTATTCGGCCCGGTGGCCAACGATGGTGTGGCCGCGCTCACCGACCTCAATGGCCGTGAGTTCCTGGTCCTAGGCGTGCTGGCGGCCGGCGTGCTGCTGCTCGGTCTGTGGCCGGCGCCGCTGCTCGACGTGATGCGTCCGACGATCGAGCAGTTGGTGCAGCAGATGATGGTGACGAAGCTCTGACCATGAATCCCGCAATCATCACTCGCCTCGACCTCATGCTGGCTTCGCCGGAGATCTTCCTGCTGGCCGCAACCTGCCTGATCCTGCTGGTGGACCTGTTCCTCGACGATCGACAGCGCTGGCAGACATTCGCGTTGTCGCTGGCGGCGCTGGCTGGAACGATCTGGGTTGTCGCCAGGACGGGCGTGGATGTGCGGACGGTCGGTTGGCACGGAACCTACGTCTCGGATCCGCTCGCGGGATTGCTGAAGATCGTGGCCTGCGGTGCGGTAGGTGTCGCGTTCATCTATGCCTACGGTTACCTTCAGAAGCGGGGGTTGCTCAAGGGCGAGTTCTTCACGCTCGGCCTGTTCGCACTGCTCGGCATCATGGTGCTGGTCTCCGCAAACAGCCTCGTTACGCTTTATCTCGGCGTGGAACTGCTGGCCTTGTCGCTGTACGCGATGGTGGCGTTCCATCGGGATTCCGGCACTGCGGCCGAGGCGGCGATCAAGTACTTCGTGCTCGGCTCGATTGCGTCGGGCGCGCTGCTCTACGGCATTTCGATAATCTACGGCGTCACGGGCACGCTGGAGCTGGGTAAGGTGAGCCAGGCCGTCGCGATGCTGGGTCCGAACCATATCGGACTGCTGTTCGGGCTCGCGTTCGTGATCGTCGGCGTCGCATTCAAGTTCGGGGCCGTGCCATTTCACATGTGGGTGCCAGACGTTTACCAGGGAGCGCCGACCCCGGTGACGCTGTTCCTGAGTTCCGCACCCAAGCTCGCGTCGTTCGCGCTCGCTTTCAGGCTGCTGGCCGAAGGACTCGGCGGGCTGCACTCGGACTGGCAGGACATGCTCGTCGTGGTGTCGGTTCTGTCGATGGCACTGGGCAATGTCGTGGCAATTGCCCAGACGAACTTGAAGAGGATGCTTGCGTACTCGACGATTTCGCACGTCGGCTTCATCCTGCTCGGCATCCTCGCCGGCACATCCGAGGGCTACCAGGCGGCGCTTTATTACACGATCACCTACGTGGTCATGTCGGTCGGCGGGTTCGGGATGATCATCCTGCTGTCACGTGCTGGCTTCGAGGCCGATATGCTCGACGACTTCAAGGGCCTGAGCGCACGCAGCCCCTGGTTCGCCGCCATGATGTTGATGCTGATGTTCAGCATGGCCGGCGTGCCGCCGTTCGTCGGTTTCTGGGCGAAGCTGGCCGTGATCCAGGCCGTGCTGCACGTCGGCGCCCTCTGGCTGGCCGTGGTTGCCGTAGCGCTGTCGGTGGTGGGGGCATACTATTACCTGCGAGTCGTGAAGCTCATGTACTTCGATGAGACCGACGAAGGGCGTGCGCTGGAGGGCAGCGGCGCGATGCGGCTTGTGTTGAGCATCAACGGCCTCTCGGTGCTGGTGCTCGGCCTGTATCCGGGGCTGTTGCTCGAGCTGTGCGCCCGGGTGCTGCCGTAGTGTTTTCGACAGGGGCATGTCCGGACAGGGCGGAGGTGAGTATGCGTATTGGACTCGTAGTTTTTGCTCTGGCTTCGCTTTCTGCGTTCACCATTGCCAGTGCTGAGACCAGCGAATTGCAGGCGGTGCAGGGGGCAGAATCCGCTGCTGCAGCGTCCGCGTCTCCATCCGTGGAGCCTTCTGCGGCGCAGGTTGTACCGGCGACTACTGCGGCCGAGGCGGTGCCCGCAACAAAGACTGCGGCGCCGAATCCGGCCGCCATTGCGGCGGGTACCGAGGCGGCTCCTGCGCCAGCCGATCCAGCTACGCCTCAGAAGGCGGCTGACTCGCAGCCAATCACGCTGAATATGGCGACGGTCCCGCCACCGGCTGACTTCAAGATTCCCGCTGGATATCGGGCGATGAAGCACGGACTCGACACGGTCTATTGCACGACCGTCACTCCGACTGGTTCGAGGCTGCCCAAGACGTACTGCCTGACCCGGGACCAGGTCGAGGAGCGTGAGCGGCTGGCCGAAATGGCCCGGCGCGATATGGCACAGAAGACCTCCGGCTGCGCCACGGGCGGTTGCGGCGGGAATTGAGCCAGGCGGCAGCCATGTCCGCACTCACCGGCGGAGTTTGTCAAAGCGCAGTGGAAGCCGTATAATCGCCGGCTCGATTGCGGGGTGGAGCAGTCTGGCAGCTCGTCGGGCTCATAACCCGAAGGTCGTAGGTTCAAATCCTACCCCCGCTACCATCGAATCGAAGG
>CAVSZE010000014.1:80000-221353 GCA_963732375.1 uncultured Gammaproteobacteria bacterium | reverse complement strand
CAGCAGCACGATCGGGATCGCGATGCCGATCTCTGACGCGGCGACCACGAAGATCAGCAGCACCAGCACCGCGCCGGCAATGGTGGCCGTCTGCTGCGCAAAGGTGACGAGAGTCAGGATCACGCCGTTCAGCATCAGTTCCATGCACATCAACATGACCAGTGCGTTGCGACGCACCATCACGCCGGCCAGGCCGAGCGCGAACAGCGCGATGCCGGTCAGCAGCAGCAGCTGCGCCCTATCCATCGTTCCTCCGTCCGCCCTTGATGACCGCGACCGCCGCGACCACGGCCGCGAGCAGCAGCACGGATGTCAGTTCAAAATGCAGCCAGTATTCGCGCAGGAACCCGGCCGAGAAAGGCTGGACCAGGAACTGCGCGCCGCCGGTGGCATCCGCGTCCAGTGCAATGGCTGCGCCGCCACTGGAGACCACGGCAGCCAGCGCCGCAGCCAGCAGCGCTGCCGCGATGATCCCGGTCACCAGCGTGCCGCCATAGCGGTGCAGGAAAGACGGATCACGCACGTCGAGCAGCATGATCACGTAGACCATGAAGACCATGACGGCGCCCACGTAGATCAGCACCTGGAAGACCGCGATCACGTGCACACCGAGGATCGCGTAGATGCCGGCAAGCGACAGCATGGAGCCGATCAGCGCCAGCGCCACGCGCATCGGGTGCCGCGCGATCAGCATCAGCACTCCACCGGCGAGCGCGCCGGCGCAGAAAAACAGCGTGAGCAGCATGCTGCCGTTCATGCGGCGCCCCCCGGCCCGCCGCTACCCTGGACGGGGTAGGGCTTCGCCACGTCTTCCTGGGGCTGCCAGTTCAGCAGTTCTTCCTTGCCCAGCCACATGCTGTAGCGATCGAAGCCCGGCAGGTCCGGCGTTTCCTTGGCCATGCGGATGGCGTCCTCCGGGCAGGCCTCGACGCAGAGACCGCAGAACACGCAGCGCGAGTAGTCGATCTCGAAGCGCGACGGGTATTTCGGGTGCGACGGGTCGTCGGGGTCGAATGCGGCGTCGATCTCGATCACCTGCGCAGGACACACCGTCGCGCACATGTTGCAGGCCACGCACTGCGGCCGCCCGTCCGGGCGTCGCGTGAGCACGTGCTTGCCGCGATTGGCGGCGGCGTAGTCGGCGCGGGTTTCCTCGGGGTAGTAGGAGGTCAGCGCGCCCTTGCGGCCCGTGAGCCACTTGGCCATGTTGCGCAGGAACACGCCGCCGGTGATGGCGAGCCCGCGCGCCACTTCGAACACGTAGGCGCGCTCCCACCAGCCCATCTCGGGCTCGTTCCAGTAGCGGCGGCGGATGTGGGGCTTGCGGTTCATTTGTTCCGGCTCACCCGAATGCCCAGACCGCGCCGACGGTCACGACCAGGTTGATGATGGCCAGCGGCAGCAGGAACTTCCACGCGAAGCGCAGCAGCTGGTCCCAGCGGAAGCGCGGCAGTGTCCAGCGCACCAGGATCTGGAAGCTGCACAGCAGCAGTACCTTCACCAGGAACGTGACGAGTTGCACCAGCACTACCCAGCCGTGGCTCATGGCCAGGACGCTGCCGCCGGGAAGCGTGAATCCGGCATCGCTCATCCAGGGCAGGTTGTAGCCGCCGAAGAAGAGCGTGACGAACAGCGCCGCGATGATCGCGATCTCGACGAACTCCGAGAGCATGAACAGGCCCTGCTTCATGCCGCTGTATTCGGTGAAATATCCCGAGATCAGTTCCGATTCTGCTTCGGGAAGGTCGAACGGAATGCGCTTGTTCTCGGCGATGCCCGCGACCAGGAACAGCAGCGCGCCGAGCGGCTGCCAGACGATGCCCCAGGCCGGCAGGAAGCCGAGCGCGGTCCCGGACTGGTGGCGGACGATGGAGTCCAGGTCCACGGTGCCGTAGATCAGGATCAGGCCGAGCACGGTGAGTCCCATCACCAGCTCGTAGGAGATCAGCTGCGCGCCGGCACGCAGTGCGCCGAGCATCGAGAACTTGTTGTCGGACGACCAGCCCGCGAGCATCGCTCCGATGATGCTGATGCCACTGAATGCGAACACCACCAGCAGTCCCGCGTCGATCGGCGCGATCTGCATCGGGTAGGTGCGCCCGCCGAACGTATCAGCGAGGCCGGGGAACAGCAGGCCCGGGTCCAGCGTGCCGCCGAACGGGATCACCGCGAACACCAGCATGACCGGCGTGAACGCGAGCCACGGCCCAAGCGCGTAGGCGAGGCTGTCGTAGGTGCGCGGCTTGAAGTCTTCCTTCAGCAGCAGCTTCAGTCCGTCGGCCATGCCGTGGAAGAGGCCCCACCAGATCAGCTTCACCTGCGTGAAGGGGATCCGCAGGTACGCCCGGTTGGCGCCGATGCGGTCCGACATGATCGCGGCCTGCTTGCGCTCAACCCAGGTGAGCACCGCGCCGAGCGTGAGCAGCAATCCCAGCGCGTAGGCGATGTACACGACCAGGATGGTGAAGTCCGGCGTCATGCGTGTTCCCGCGCGGGTGCGGCCAGCGCCTTGAACAGGTCCTCGGCGTGCGACACGCCGGGCTTCTTCTCGAAGCAGGCTTCGAACGCGCTCACCACGCCCTGGAAGTTGGTGTAGTGGCCGCGCCGCTCGGTCTGCACGCTGACCGGCAGGAAGACGTCCGCGTGGCCGTTCTCGGGTTGCAGGTAGGAATTGAGGAAAATCACCTTCGCCTGCCGCGGCACGCGGGCGAAGTCGAAACCCTCGCCCCAGACCAGCACCAGGTCGCTGCCTTCGTCGATCACGGGGTCGCCGACCTCGTGGA
This sequence comes from uncultured Gammaproteobacteria bacterium, assembly GCA_963732375.1. Classification (GTDB taxonomy): domain Bacteria; phylum Pseudomonadota; class Gammaproteobacteria; order Steroidobacterales; family Steroidobacteraceae; genus RPQJ01. Next base: position 218,570 of record CAVSZE010000014.1, on the reverse strand, counting down.
AGAGTTCGCGCGCCTTCGCCGAATTCGGGTTCTTGTCGGCGCGGATCAGCAGGTCATCCTCGACGCGCTCGCCCTCCTCGGGCAGCCAGTCGCGCTTCACGTGACAGTGGAATACCTCGCCCAGGCAGCGCTTGAACGTCTCGAGTTCCTCGTTGGAGCCCCAGTTCGACACCAGCGCGACCGGGCGGCGCGCCGCGCCGATCAGCCGGCGGGCCTCATCCAGCGCCGCGGCGACGCTCACCGGGCGGCCCTTCAGCATCGGTTCTTCGGCGCGGGTGCGCTCGAACATCCGCGCCAGGTCGCGTCCCTTGTTGCAGATCCACGGGCCGTTCACGGCCGGGTTCTCGAGCGGCGTGATGCGCGCGATGCTGGTGTTCTGCCGGTGGTCGAGCGACTTCAGGAACCACTCTGGCTTCCGGTGCCAGACCTGGATGGTGCAGCCGCGCTCGCAGCCCGGGCACACCGACGGCGTGGCCTTCAGGTACCAGACCCGCGCCTTGTGCAGGAACTGCCGCGACTGCAGTGCGCCGACCGGGCAGATATCCACGATGTTGTCGGAGTAGGGGTCCTCGGACAGAGGACGATCCTCGACGGGCCGGATGTTCGACACGTCGCCGCGGCGTTCGACGCCGAGCGCCATGGACTTCGATATCTCGTGCGTGAATCGCGTGCAGCGCAGGCAGAGGATGCAGCGCTCGTTGTCCAGCAGGATGCGGTTCGACAGGTTGTAATACTTGGTCGAGCGCACCTTCTCGTCGCGCGACAGCGAGGCCTCGCCGTTGTAGGTGTAGTGGTAGTCCTGCAGCGTGCACTCGCCGGCCTTGTCGCAGATGCCGCAGTCCACCGGGTGATTGAGCGTAATGAACTGCAGTATGGCCTTGCGGTGCGCCTTCACCTCGTCGGAATCGGTGAGCACCTTCATGCCGGCGCTGACCGGCATGTTGCAGGCGATGTCGAGCCCGCGGCCCTCGACCTCGACCAGGCACATCCGGCAGTTGCCGGCCGTCGAAAGCTGCGGGTGCCAGCAGAAAGTGGGCACGTGGATGCCGTTCGCGAGCGCGACCTCGAGCACGGTCTGCTCCGCGCCGGCCTCGACGGCCTGCCCGTTCAGGAAGATCTCAGGCATTCCAGGTTCCCGTCGAAACGCGAGCGCTTGTGCTCGATGCAGTACTCGAACTCTTCGCGGAACTTGTCGAGGATTCCGGTGCAGGCGTAGCCCGCCGCGTCCCCGAGGCCGCAGATCGTGGTCCCGTCGTTGAATTTTGAGATGTAGTAGAGGCGCTCGATGTCCTCCGGGCGACCCTTGCCGGCGGCGATGCGGTCGATGATCCGGTGCATCCAGCCCGTGCCGTGGCGGCAGGGCGTGCACTGTCCGCAGGACTCGTGGTGGTAGAAGCGCAGCATCACCTGCAGCAGGCTCACCATGCAGGTGCCTTCCGCGATCACGATCATGCCGCCGGAACCGAGCGTCGAGCCGACGTCCCACAGCGCCTCGTGCGACAGGTTGAGGTCCGCGATATCGCTGCCAGTGAGTACCTTGGACGACACTCCGCCCGGCACCACGCACTTGATCGCGCGACCGTGCAGGATGCCGCCGCAGTCTTCGTCCAGGAACCTCATCCACGGGTAGCCGAGTTCGACCTCGTATACGCCCGGGCGATTGACGTGCCCCGACACGGAAAAGAGCCGCGTGCCCGGGCTCTTCGGCGTGCCGACCGCCTTGAAGGCGTCGGCGCCGTTGGCGATGATCCAGGCAATGTTCGACAGCGACTCGACGTTGTTCACCACGGTGGGTTGCTGGTAGAGGCCCTTCACCGTCAGCCGCGGCGGCCGGTTGCGCGGGTAGCTCTTCTTGCCCTCGAGCGATGCGAGCAGGCCGGACGCCTCGCCCGCGACGTATGCACCGGCGCCCCGGTACACGACGATGTCGCAGGAAAAACCGCTGCCGAGGATCTTCTCGCCGAAGTATCCCGCCTCGTAAGCCTCCTCGACCGCGCCGGCGAGGCGGCGGTAGGGCAGGTCGAACTCGCCGCGGATGTAGACGAAGCAGTTGCGCACGCCGAGCGCATAGCTGGCGATCAGCATCGACTCGACCAGCATGTGCGGGTTGTTCTCGAGGATCCAGCGGTCCTTGAACGTGCCCGGCTCACCCTCGTCGGCATTGGCAATCAGGTAGTGGGGTTGCCCGTCGTCGGGCACGATCACCTGCCACTTGCGGCCCATCGGGAACGACGCACCGCCGCGGCCCTGCAGGCCCGACGCGGTGACTTCCTTGGTGACGTCCGACGGCTTCATTTCACGCAGGGTCTTCTCGAGCGCCTGGTATCCGCCGCGGGCGCGATATTCCGCCAGCGTGTGCGAAGACGCCGTGACCGGGAACGACATGATGAGCTGGCGGCCGGGCATGGCTATTTAAGGCCCTCCAGCAGCGCGTCGAGCTTTTCGGCAGTGAGGTTCTCGTGGTACGTGTCGTTGACCATCATCATCGGTGCCGTGCCACACGAGCCCAGGCACTCGGCCGTGGACAGCGTGTAGCGGCCGTCGGCGGTGGTCTCGCCCGGGCGTACGCCGAGCTTTCGCTCGACGTACGACAACAGCGTTTCGGCGCCGCGCATCGAGCAGCTGACGTTGTGGCACATCTGCAGGTGCCAGCGGCCGATCGGCTTGCGGCGGAATTGCGTATAGAAGGAGAGCACCTCCTCGATCTGGATGCGCGGCACCCCGAGGTAGGCGGTCAACTCCTCGACATCGTCGTCCGCGACGTAGCCGCGGTCTTCCTGGATGCGCCTCAGGCAGGGCAGCACCAGCGAGGACTCGAAGCCCGCAGGGAAGCGCCTGCGCAGGTTCTCGAATTCAGGGATCAGGTGTTTCACCTGTCGCACTCCCCGCCGATCATGTTCACCGAGCCGAAGGTCGGCACGATGTCGGCCAGCTGGTAGCCATCGAGCATCCGGTGCACGCCGCCCACGTGGACGAAACTCGGGCTGCGGCAGTGCACCTTCCACGGTACGCCGCCACCGACGCTGACGAGGTAGAACCCAAGCTCGCCGTTCGCGCCTTCCTGCGCCGAGTAGACCTCGCCCGGGGGCACCTGCGGCCCCTCCATCACCAGCTTGAAGTGGTTGATCAGCGATTCGATCTCGTTGTAAACCAATGTTTTTTCAGGGAAAACACATCGACGATCGTCTACGTTGATGGGGCCGGGCTCGAGCATGTCCACCAGCTGCCGGATCATGTGCGCGGACTCGTCGATCTCGCGCATGCGCACGTAGTAGCGGTCGTAGTTATCGCCCTTGATTCCAACCGGAACTTCGAAATCGAGTTCGGCGTAGGACAGGTAGGGCGTGTCCTTGCGCAGGTCCCGAGCGGCGCCGGTGGAGCGAAGGATCGGGCCGGTGAAGCCCCAGTTGATCGCCTCGGCAATGCCGAGCACGCCGACGTCGCGCGTTCGGTCGATGAAGATGCGGTTGCGGTCCACCAGGCCATGCACGCGGCCGGTGAAGGTGTCCATTTCGTCGAGGATCTCGCCGAGACGCTTCAGCCAGCCTTCCGGCAGGTCGTTCGCGAGGCCGCCGATTCGGCCGTAGCTGTAGGTGACGCGGGCGCCGGTCAGCGCCGCCAGGTGCTCGTAGATGTAATCGCGGATCGTGACCAGGTACAGGAATGCCGTCATTGCGCCCAGCTCCATCAGCGCAGCGGCGATGCAGGTCAGGTGGTCGGCGATGCGCGAATACTCCGAGAGCAGCGTGCGCAGGTGGCGGCAGCGCGGCGTGATTTCGATGTCCATCAGCTTCTCGACGGCCTCGCAGTAAGCGAAGTCGTTGATCAGCGCCGAGCAGTAATTGAGCCGGTCCACGTAGGGGATCAGGTTGTGCCAGGTGTGCGATTCGCACTCCTTCTCGAACCCCCGATGCAGGTAGCCGCAATGCACGTCGGTGCGAACCACGCGCTCGCCGTCGAGTTCGGCGACGATCTGGATCGTGCCGTGAGTCGCCGGGTGCGACGGGCCGATGTTGACGATGACGGCGCTGTCGGTGCCGCCCTTGTCGAACGCGGGCCGGATCGGGTTTGGCAGCTTGAGGCTCACTTGCGGGCCTCGCTCGCCCGGTAGGGCACCAGCGGCTGCTCTTTCTGCTTCGGGTAGTCCTTGCGCAGCGGGTGGCCCACGAAACCCTCGTATAGCAGGATCGGGCGCAGGTCGTCATTGCCGCGGAACACGATGCCGTACATGTCGTGGCACTCGCGCTCCATGTAGCCCGCCGAGCCATACAGGCCCGTGAGCGAGTCCACGGTGGGATCTCGTTCCGATACGCGCGCCTTGAGGCGCACCCGGACGTGCTGCCGGGTCGAATAGAAGTGCCAGGCGACGTCGAAGCGCGGTTCACGCTCCGGCCAGTCCACGGCCGTCACGTCCAGGAACATGTCGAAGCCCAGCACATCCTTGAGCGCGCGGACGGCCGCGAGCAGCTGCACGGGCTCGATCAGCAGCGCCAGCGTTCCGTGCGTCACGGTGGCTTCCTGGGCCATGCCGTCAAGGTGCTCGCGAACCTGTTCGAGGACTGCTTCGCTCACGGTCAGAACTTCTCGTTGATGATCGCGTGGCGGTCGCCGGCGATCCGGTCCTGCAGCTTCATGATGCCGTCGATGACCATCTCGGGCCGGGGCGGACAGCCCGGGATGTAGAGATCCACCGGGATGATCTTGTCGATGCCCGGCAGCGCGGCGTAATTCTGGTAGAAGCCGCCGCTCGACGCGCATACGCCGAAGGCGATCACCCACTTGGGTTCGCACATCTGCTCGTAGACCTTCAGCAGGATCGGCGCCTGCTTGTGCGTGACCGTGCCGACGACCATCAGCAGATCGGACTGCCGGGGCGTGAAGCGCGGCAGCGCGGCACCGAAGCGGTCGGTGTCGTAGAGCGTCGAGCTCACCGACATGAACTCCATCGCGCAGCAGGCGGTCACGAACGGATACGGGAACAGCGAGAATTTGCGGGCCCAGCCCACGAACTCGTCCTTCCGCGTCGTCAGGTATTCGAACGCCGCGCTAGGGCGGCGCTCCTGCGCTCCGGCGGTCACCGCGTGACCTCCTCGAGCAACCCGGTTCGCCAGACGTAAAGCATGATGACCACGAGCAGGACGGTGAAGGTCGCGAATGCTACCACCAGCGGCGCGGTGAGCGGTTGTGCCGCCAGCGCCCACACGTAGAGAAACACGGTTTCCAGGTCGAACAGGATGAAGATCACCGCGATGGCGTAGTACTTGACCGGCACCGCCCTGACGTTCACCTGCTGGATGGCCGTCGCGCCGCACTCAAAGGGCTCGAGTTTCATCTCCGAGGCGACGGGTTTCGGGCCGAGCACGCGGTTCATCCACAGCGTAACTGCGACAAAACCGAGTATCGCGACCAGGTAGACGAAGAAGTCGAGGTATGCGTTCATGGCGGCGTGGTGGTTCCCCGGGGGCGGACTATACGCAGCGCAGTGGTTGCGGTGAAAGTGTCTACGGTAAACACTTATGGTCTAGCCATGGGTCGATGACTCGAAATCGGGGCCGCGACAATGGCCCGGAGTGTAACGCAGGTGAAGAGCGGAACCGACAACATGAATGCCCCCCCGGCCGCTCCACTGGCGCCGGCCGCACGCTGGCCGGCACGGCTCGATTTTCTGCAGAGCGGGACGGGGTTGCTGCTCGGCCTTTTCATGTGGGTGCACATGATGTTCGTCTCCAGCATCCTGCTGGGTAATGACGCCATGTGGACCGTGGCGCGGTTCTTCGAGGGCTATTACTTTTTCGGACGCAGCCTGCCCTGGCTGGTTTCGATTCTGGTCGGTTGCGTCTTCGCGCTCTTCATCGCGCACGCGGCGCTCGCGCTGCGCAAGTTTCCGGCCAGCTACCGCCAGTACCGGGAATTCCGCGGCCACATGGCCGCAATGAAGCACTCCGACACGTCGCTCTGGTACTGGCAGGTCGTGACGGGCTTCGGGATGTTCTTCATGGCCTCCGTGCACCTGTACATCATGATGACCCACCCGGCCCGGATCGGGCCCTTCGAGTCGGCCGACCGCGTCTGGACCGACCTGATGTGGCCGCTGTACCTGGTGTTGCTGTTCGCCGTCGAGTTCCACGGCGGCATAGGCCTCTACCGTCTCGCGCTCAAGTGGGGCTGGCTGGAGAGCCGTGACGCGGCCGTCACGCGGCGCAGGCTCAAGGCCTTCAAGTGGGCGATAACCGTGTTTTTCCTGGCGCTCGGTCTCGCGACGCTGGTCGCTTACATCAAGATCGGCATCGAGCACGCGCCAGCCTACGGTCAACCCTACGTCCCGTCCGGAATTGCCGCGGTGCACACGCCATGAAAGTCGTCTACACCGATGTCCTGGTGATCGGCGGAGGCCTCGCCGGCCTGCGCGTGGCCATTGGCGCCCGCCGGCGCGGGCACGATGCCATCGTGCTGTCGCTGGTCCCGCCCAAGCGCTCGCATTCCGCCGCTGCCCAGGGAGGCATGCAGGCGAGTCTCGGCAATGTCACGAAGGGACAGGGCGACAACGAAGACGTGCACTTCGAGGACACGGTGCGGGGCAGTGACTGGGGCGCCGACCAGGAAGTCGTGCGCATGTTCGTGAATACGGCCCCGAAGGCCGTGCGCGAACTCGCCTCCTGGGGCCTGCCCTGGAGCCGCGTGCAACGCGGCGACCGGGAAGTGATCATCAACGGCCAGAAGGTCACGCTCACCGAGCGGGACGAGGCGCATGGCCTCGTGGCGCAGCGCGACTTCGGCGGCACCCGCAAGTGGCGCACCTGCTACGTGTCGGACGGCACCGGCCACGCGATGCTGTTCGCGGTCGGCGACCGGGCGATTGCCGAGGGCATCCCGGTCCATGAGCGCAAGGAGGCCATCGCGCTTATCCACGACGGGTCGCGCTGTTTCGGCGCCGTGGTGCGCGACCTGATCACCGGCGAGCTTGTTGCGTACGTGGCGAAGGCAACCGCGATCGCGACCGGCGGCGCCGGTCGCGTGTACCGGGTCACCACGAACGCGGTCATCTGCGAGGGCATCGGCGCGGCGCTGGCGCTCGAAACCGGCGTCGCGGCGCTTGGCAACATGGAAGCCGTGCAGTTCCACCCGACCGGCATCTTCCCGGCGGGAATCCTGGTGACCGAAGGGTGCCGTGGCGACGGCGGTGTGCTGCGCGATGCAAGCGGGCACCGCTTCATGCCGGACTACGAGCCCGAGAAGAAGGAGCTCGCATCGCGCGACGTGGTCTCTCGCCGCATGGAGGAGCACATCCGCAAGGGCAATGCCGCGAAATCGCGCTTCGGCGAGCATCTCTGGCTCGACATCACGCAGCTCGGCCGCAAGCACATCGAGCACAACCTGCGCGAGGTCAAGGAGATCTGCCAGAATTTCCTGGGTGTGGACCCGGCCGAGAATTGGATCGCAGTGCGGCCCGCGCAGCACTACACGATGGGCGGCATCCGCACCTGGCACACCGGCCAGAGCCGCACGCTGAAGGGCCTTTTCGCTGCCGGCGAGGCCGCCTGCTGGGACATGCACGGCTTCAATCGCCTCGGCGGGAACTCCGTGGCCGAGACTGTCGTGGCCGGGATGATCGTGGGCGAGTACATCGCCGACTTCTGCGAGAGCCCGGACGGCGAGATCGACATCCCGACCGCGCTGGTGCGCGAGGCGGTCGAGGCCGAACGCGGCAAGCTCGACCACCTGCTGCACGGCGATGGGCCAGAACAGGCCGACGCGCTGAAGATCGAGATGCAGCAGATCATGACCGACAAGGTCGGTATCTTCCGCACCGGGGCCGACCTCGAGGAAGCCGTGCATCGCCTGCAGGGGCTGCTGGTGCGCAGCCGGCGCATCGGCTTGCGCTACAAGGTCGACGGGCCCAACCCGGAGCTGGTCACCGCGTATCGAACCCAGAAAATGCTGAAGGTCGCGTTGTGCGTGGCCTCCGGGGCGCTGGCACGCACCGAGAGCCGCGGAGCTCACTTCCGCGAGGATTACCCGCAGCGCGACGATTCGACCTGGCTGCGCCGGACACTTGCGACCTGGGCAGACACCGACGCCACGCTGCCGAAGCTCTCCTACGAGCCGCTTGACGTCACGACCATGGAACTGCCGCCAGGCTGGCGAGGGTACGGGGCGAAGAACTACATCGACCATCCGGACACGGAGCGCCGTGCAGCCGAGGTAGCGGGCCTGCGCGAGCACCTGAAGGACGCGGATCGCCACCAGGTCCAGTCGGCGCTGATGCCATACAAACAACTGCTGCCCGAGAGTCTCCGCGGACTGAACGAACGCATCGACGAGAAGTTCAAATGACCGAACCGGCTGCGACTCCGACCGCCCGAAAGCTCAGCTTCCACGTGCTGCGCCACGATCCACGCGACAAGGCCAGCGAGCCTCACGTCGAGACATTCGAGCTCGAGGAAGCGGCGGGAATGACGCTGTTCATCGCGTTGAACGAGATCCGCGAGCGTCTCGATTCCTCGCTGGCATTCGACTTCGTCTGCCGTGCCGGCATCTGCGGCAGCTGCGGCATGGTGGTCAACGGCCGGCCGGGGCTTGCGTGCAGGACCCTGACCAAGGATTTGCCTGCAGACATCACGCTCGCGCCGTTGCCCGCTTTCGAGCTGATCGCCGATCTGTCGGTGAACACCGGCAAGTGGATGCGCGGCATGAGCGAGCGGCTGGAAACCTGGGTGCACTCGCTCGGGCAGGACGTGGACCTCGGCCGGCTCGAGGAGCGCATGGAGCCCGAGCTTGCGGACCGCATCTACGAGCTGGACCGTTGCATCGAGTGCGGCTGCTGCGTCGCCGCCTGCGGCACCGCGCGCATGCGCGAGGATTTCGTCGGCGCGGTGGGCCTGAACAAGATCGCGCGCTTCCGCCTCGACCCGCGTGACACGCGTACCGACGAGGATTTCTACGAGCTGGTGGGCACGGACGACGGAGTGTTCGGCTGCATGACGCTGCTCGGCTGCCAGGACGTTTGCCCGAAGGAACTGCCGCTGCAGACCCAGATCGCGTTCCTGCGCAGGAAGATGGTCCGCACCGGGCTCGGCTGATCCCGCCTTAGCAATCTCTTAGGATTCCACTAGCGAGCATTTAGGAACGCCTGCGAGCGGTCCCGGGCATGCTTTCGACCCACACGGACCCGCTCGATCCGAGGGTCGGATGGGGCCGAGGGTCCGTGCGGCGCAAACTGGAGTTCGCAATCATGATCACTCGCACCGGCATGCTGGTACTCGCCGGCCTCGCGGCGCTCACATCCGTGACCGTATCCGCGGCTGATCGGTCCACTCAGGTTGAGCGGGGCCGTTACCTGGTGAGCATCAGCGGCTGCAACGACTGCCATACGCCCGGTGGCGCGCAGATGGGGCCAGCCGTTCCGGAGAAGGACTGGCTCACGGGTGTGCCGGTCGGTTACCAGGGCCCATGGGGCACTTCGTATGCGGCCAACCTGCGGCTGGTAATCAACTCGATGAGCGAGGAGCAGTGGCTCGCGCACGCGCGCCAGCCGCGCCTGCCGCCGATGCCCTGGCTGAACCTGAAGGCAATGACTGACGACGACCTGAAGGCCGTCTACGCGTTCGTGCGAAGCCTGGGGTCCGCGGGCATCGCGGCGCCGGCCTATGTGGCGCCGGGTGGCAAGGTAACGACGCCGTACATCGTATTCGTGCCCCGGACGGACCAGATGCACGCTGAAGCCACAAATTGAGGCGTGGCGCGTGCAGCCTGCAGGTCCGGCCCGGTGCGCTACGAGGCGCCGGGCCGGATTTCAGTCAATGACAATGGCCGGGATACATTGAGTCGGAATCGCCCGCGGCCGGTCTTCTCGATGCGCAGCGCCGGGCAGCGCTCTTCGAGCCGTCGCTGCAGCAGTATCAGGCGTGCCTCAAGATTTTCGCTGACCTCCGGAAGTCGAATCGACGGGTCGAGCCGCAGTTCGCGGTTCGAGTAGTCAGTGCGCTGCTCATCGACATAGCCGCGTACCAGCCGCCATAGGATTGCTCCCGCGACGCCCTTGATGAGGTATTCATCATCGACGAAGATGCTTTGGTTCTCCGCGTAGTGACGGATTCGTACCGGAGACCCGGCCGGGGTGGCCGGCAACTGCCCTGTGCGGGGCTGTTCGTCGCCCGGCTCGGGGTCGTAAAGGTCCGTGGAGTTCGCGACCACGCTTGCCAGCACGCACAGCGCGTCTTCTTCCTCGTAGCCGAAGAACCCGGTCGCCGGGCTTTCGGCGAACACCACGCCGACCAGCTGCCCGCCCGCCAGCATGGGGATCGCGAGCTGGCTTTGCGATTCGGGTAACCCCGGCACCGCGATCTCGTCCACGATTCCGGCGGTCACTCCCCGGCTGGCCGAAAGTTCCCGCGCCGCGCGTCCATACCCGAATTCGGACGTCGCATGCGAAATTCGTATCGGCGTGCGGGTGCTCGCCGCAACGCCAATCACGCCTTCGCCAGGACGGATCTCCGCTCCCACTCCCGACTGCGGATAGCCGCGACTCGCGACCGCGTACAGCCTGTCGCCGGCAGGATCATTCATCAGCACCATCGCGTGCTCGATGCCGAACTCGTCGCGCAGGCAGTCCAGCAGGCAGTCGAACAAGGCCGCAAGGTCGGGCGCGCCCGCCATTCGCGTGACGGCCGCGCGCAGCGCCGCGAGGTAATTGGCCGGGGCTGCAGTCGGCAGCAGCGGCGTGTCGTATACCGCGGCAATCGATTCGACGCGGTACACGTCGGCGCCGCGCAGCTTGAAGACGCCGGTCATCCCGGAGTGCGACGCGATTCCGGAGAGCTTTGCCTTCATGCACTCGAACAGCGGCCCTGACTCTTCGGTGCGCAGGTAGCGTACGGCGAGCCGGTACTGCGCGCCGGTCTCGGGATGGATCACGATCACCGTCGCGCGCGCATTCTCGAGCACGTTCTGTCGTGTCTTGCTGAAGAACTGGAACGAAAGCGCGACGTGCTCGCGATCGACGTAGTGCACCTCGGAGATGTAGGAGACGTTCGGTGTGCCGTCCAGCGCGCAGGTCGCAATCACGGCCGGTACGGCGCCGTCCAGGGCAGGGCGGATCGATTGCAGCGATGGCGTCGTCATCAGCGGTTGAGCCGCTCGCCGGCGCCCGGCCCCGGGGTCTGCTGGAATGCGGATGTCGGTGTGAACGTGATGGCGGCAAGGCCCCGGCCGGCATGGCCGCGTACGACCCGCGCAAAATCCTGCCGGTATCCGATCCGGGTGAGTTCAGCAATCCAGGCCTCGAGGTGCCGCGCCGAGACCGCCCGGTCCGCGGCGGTCACCCGCATCAGCCTCGCATCCGTGCCCTTGATCTGGATCGTGCGGTGCGTACTCGGCTGGCTGAAGACGACCGCGACCAGGCCGTTTGCGGCGACGTCTTCCAGCACGGTTCCGACCCTGGCAGGTTCGACCAGCACCGTGATGCGCCGGCGGTCACGCGAAACGCGGCAGCCGCAACCGCGCACCACGTGCGGCACAAGCGCCGCATCGCGCGTCGCGACCACTACCGACACGCCTCCCTGGATGAAGGACGCGTGATCCTCGTCCAGCACCGGCGCCAGGGACCGAGGCTTGCTCATGCGCCGGAATTCTAGCCTTGTCGCCCTGCGTCGAGTCGCGCTTTGAGCGCCTCGATCTCGGCGCGCAGTTCGGATACTGCGGCCTCCAGCGCGGTGATGCGCTCCACCGGCCGCGCGACCGCGGAGGCGGGTTCCGCGGCGGGCTCGTCGAGGGCCTGCTCGTCGGCCATGATCTCCGCCGACTCGCCACCGAACAGGTGCATGTAGCGCGACTCCCGGCGGCCGGGTTCCCGCTGCAGTTTCGCGACGAACGGCCCGTCGGGTCGTGTCATCAACTCCTCGAGTTCGGCCTCCACCTCGCTCACTTCACCGAACGGCGCGAGCCGCGCGGCATGGGTGCGCAGCTCGCCAGGCGTCTGCGGCCCGCGCAGCAGCAGCTCGCAGACGATGGCCGTGCCGCGCGGCGAGAAGCGCAGCGAGCCGAACTGCGTATTGCAGAAAAGATGCTGGAACTTCGGCACGCGGCTGCCGAAGCCGGATTTCTCCATCACCAGCTGGCGGCGTATCAGCCAGTCCACGGTGGCCTGGACCTCCCGCTCGTCGAGGCGCAGCACGGGGTCTCGGTTGCTCTTCTGGTTGCAGGCGTTGGTGAGCGCGTTCAGCGACAGTGGGTATTGGTCTGGCGTGGCGACCTGCTTCTCGATCAGGCAGCCGATGACCCGCGCTTCGTGGGTATTCAATGCAATGGTCATCGTGCGCTCCGTGGGCTGTGGTTCCGTTGGCCGGGCAGGGCATAATCGACATCCCCGGCCAGTGGATGTTACCCGGTGCAGCACCGCAGCGGTTCGACCCTAAGGGGTGTGATCACGATCTCGCTGATGACGCTCAACGTCATCGCCTGGTGCACCGTGCTGCTGGTCGTGGCGTTGCTGAAGCTGATCGTGCCGCTGCAGGCCTGGCGACGCCCTGCGAGCCGCGCGATGACGGCCCTGGCCGAGGGCTGGATCGGAACCAACAACGCCATCTTCCGGGTCATGGGGTCGCTGCCGCTCGATGTGCGAGGGCTTGAGGGCCTGTCGACGCACGAATGGTACCTCGTGGTCTCCAACCACCAGACCTGGGTCGACATCCTGGTGCTGCAGGCCGTGTTCAACCGCCGGATTCCATTCCTTAAATTCTTCCTGAAGCAGGAATTGATCTGGGTGCCGTTCCTGGGGCTGGCCTGGTGGGCGCTCGATTTCCCGTTCATGCGCCGACATTCGCCCGCTTATCTCGCCAAGCACCCGGAAAAGCGCGGCGAGGACCTCGAGGTCACGCGACGGGCCTGCGAGAAATTCCGGCTGATCCCTACCTCGGTGATGAATTTCGTCGAGGGCACGCGCTACACGGAGCACAAGCACGCGGCGTTCAAGTCGCCGTACCGGCACCTGCTGCCGCCACGCCGGGGCGGCACGGCGTTCGTGCTGTCCGCAATGGGCGGCATGCTGCACGCGATGCTCGACGTGACGATTGCCTATCGAGGCACCGCGCCGAGCCTGTGGGACCTCTGCTGTGGCAGGGTGGGCACGGTGATCGTGGATATCCGCAAGCGGCCGATCGACGACTGGATGTCTTCGGGTGACTTTGCCGGTGACCTGGCATTCCGCAACCGCTTCAAGGAATGGTTGGCTGGTATCTGGGCCGAGAAGGACCAGTTGCTCGACCGGCTGCTGTCCTGAGGAGAACCAGGTGTCCTGGGACCTGCCATCGCCCTTCATCCACGAGCGGGTCGCGCATCATGCCGAGATCGACGGCTACGGCCACGTCAACAACGTGGTCTACATCGCCTGGATGGACGACTGCGCCTGGGCGCACTCGACCGAACGGGGCATCCCGCCGGAGCTTTGCCGGTCGCTCAATCGCGGCATGGCCGTGTGGCGCACCCAGGTGCACTACCTGGGTGCCGCCTACGAGGGAGACCGGATCCAGGTCGCGACATGGCCGGTACGGAACGACAGCAAGCTGCGTATCGAGCGGCGATTCCAGATGCGCCGCGCATCCGACGGGCAGACGCTGGTGAGGGCGCTGATCCACTACGTGTGTATCGACCTCGTCACTGGCCGGGCAAAGCGCATGCCGGAGGAATTCACCCGGTACACGGTGGCGCCCGACGTTGCGGCGGCGGTCGCGGCCGAGACAGAACCTTTCCAGCCGGGCGTCGAGCCGCGCTGACACACATGCGAAAGCCAAACTAAAAAGGGAAATCATCATGCACGACAAGTGGACAGGCCCCGAACTCGACTCGTTGCTCGGCAAGACAACGCTTACGCGGCGCGAGGTGATCGTGACCTCGCTGGCCGTGGGGTTCGCGGCAGCGGCGAGCCCGGTCAGCGCGGATACCGTGATCACGACTGGCGCCGAAGGTCTCACGGCGGGCGAGGTGAAGATCCCGGTGGCGGACGGCGAGATTCCCGCCTACCGGGCGATGCCGGCAAAGGACGGGAAGTTTCCGATCGTGCTGGTCGTGCAGGAAATATTCGGCGTGCACGAGCACATCAAGGACGTCTGCCGTCGCTTCGCGAAGGAGGGTTACCTCGCCATCGCACCTGAGCTCTACGCGCGGCAGGGCGATGCCTCGAAGTACACCGACTGGAAGCAGCTCTACGGCGAAGTCGTGTCGAAGGTTCCCGATTCCCAGGTGATGTCGGATCTCGACGCAACGCTGGCCTGGGCCGGCAAGTCGGGCTCGGGAGACACCGCGCGCGTCGGCGTCACCGGCTTCTGCTGGGGCGGGCGCATCGTCTGGCTGTATTCGGCGCACAGCGCTACGCTACGGGCCGGCGTCGCCTGGTACGGCCGGTTGTCAGGCGAGGCCAATCCGCTGCAGCCGAAGTACCCGCTCGACATCGTGGCGGATCTCAAGGCGCCGGTGCTCGGCCTGTACGGCGGCCAGGACCAGGGTATCCCGCTTACGGACGTCGAGAAGATGCGCGCGGCGCTCGCGGCGGCAAAGAACCCGTCCGAGATCATCGTGTATCCGGACGCCGGCCATGGTTTCAACGCCGACTACCGCCCGAGCTACAACGCCGAGGCCGCAAAGGACGGTTGGCGCCGCTGCCTGGAGTGGTTCCGCAGGCACGGCGTGGGCTAGTCTGCGGGACTGATCCCGGCGCGGGGCTTCAGAATTTCCAGAGCACGCCGACGTTGGGAATCAGGGGCAGCCAGTTGCGGTATACGTGCTCCAGCACGGCTGTGCCGTCGTCCTCGGTCTCGTAGCTGAAATCCGTGCAGCAGTGGTTCTGGCGGTCCAGGACGTTCGTTACCTCCGCGAAGACGTTCAATGTCCCGCGTGGCAGCACGAAATCGCGGCTCACGCGTGCGTCCACCGAGGCGTAGGAGTTGAGCCTGGAGGCGTTGCGCGGCCCGATCGATACCGTTTGCTCCCCCGGGACCGTGCCGACGAACCTGACCGGTGTCGTCGGCCAGCCGGTGTGATAGGTGGCCGCCAGCGTTGCTTGCCAGCCGCCGTCGGACCACGTGACGCCACCGCCCAGGTTGTTGGTCTGGTCCCAGCTGCGCAGCGTGTCCTTGCCGTTGCTGCGGTCGTAGACGCGCGACCATGCGTAGTTAAACCAACCATTCCAGGGCGAGTCGCTCCTGCGTGTAAGGAGCAGCTCGACGCCCTTGGAGCGTGAAGAGCCGGGCCAGATGGCCACTCGGTCCCAGCGCAGTTCCGGCACCAGCGACGTCGGGTCGTACAGGCTCTCGAAGCGAAGCGCCGGCTTGTCGTAGTCCTTGATGTAGCCCTCGAGCCGCAGGTTGAAACCCTGTGGAAGTCCCTGCTCCAGCCCGAGGATCTCGTGGGTAGCGCGCTGTGGCCGGAAGAATCGGTCGACGCCATCCTCGACCTGCAGTTCGTTGATTCCCTGCGATTGCTGGTACATGCCCCAGCTGGCCCGCAGCAGCGTCGCGGGTGCGACCTGGTACAACAGGTTCACCCGCGGACCGAGCTGGTCGTTTCCTTCCGGTGTGTAGGTCTCGTCATCCCAGCGCAGGCCGAACTCGGCAACCAGCGGGTCGGCGACGCGCACGCGGGTCGTTGCGTAGAGCGCGTAATGTTTTCCCGACGGTGTCGGCGAGAGGTCGTTCGAGCGGGTGATCCCGCCGCTGTCCGGAAACGGGTAGCCGGGCTCGAAGTGCACGATGCTCGAATAGTCATAGCTTGCGTCCAGCGAGCGCAGTTCGGCCCCGAAGCGGGTCAGCCATCGGTCAGTGCGCCAGGTCGCATCCAGCTTGAGCCCGAGCACGTCGTAGTGACGGCGGTCGTCGGCGAGGCCGGTGCGCACGCCTTCCTCGTCCACCTCGCCGTGGCGTGTCGACCTGACGTAGGTATACGAACCGATGGCGCTTGCGGTGAATGCGCTGGAAAAGTCGTGTTCCACCGTCCCCCAGACGTAGCTGTTTCGATAGGTGGCATCCGCCGATTCGGTTTCCAGCGCATTGCTGACGTCCGCCTTGTCGCTCGACGCCAGCACGTGCAGGCTGCCGCGAGTGTCGGGCGTGAACTCGTAGTCGAGTCGCGCGAAGGCGTCCGAGTAGCGCAACTTGCCATACGACGCGTCGACGAGGTTTGCGATCTCGTCAAGGTTGCTGCGACGAGCCGCGAGCAGCAATTGTCCCTTGCCGTCGTCGAATCGATTGAACGCAAACATGCTCGCGTTGAACATGCTCAATCCAAGCTGATACTGCTGTTCGGCGTCAGGGTGGACCGACCTCGCATCGATGACCGCGCTCATGCGATCGCCGAACTCCGCCGTGTAGCCGCCGGCGTGCACGTCGAGGCTGTCCACGATCGACGGGTCCAGCAGGCTGTTGGGACTCAGCAGCACCTTCAGGTGAAACGGCTCGTAGAGTGGAAATCCGTCCAGCGACACCAGGGTCTCGTTTGCAACGCCGCCGCGCATGTACGCGAGTCCCGAGACACCGTTGCTCGCGGCGCCGGGCAGGCGATGTACCGCCTTCAGCGAATCATCGGCGAGCCGCGGCATCCCCTGGATCTCGGCCTGGGTCAGGAACGTGTGAGCGCCCGGAAGTTCGGCCGAAAGCGAGTAGCGGCTTGCCGCAACCACGATTTCCTCCAGCGACGGAGGCTCGGCCGACGCAGTCCTGGCGGTGTCCCGCGCGGCCGTGGCTTGTTGCCGAACCACCGCGTACGAGTTCGCTCCAACCCGCCGGGCCTCGAGTCCGTGTTGCGCCAGCATTTCCTCGAGCACCTCGTGCGCCGTGCCGGCCACCGGCTCGCGGGTAACCTTGAGTGAAGGCGGTACGGTCTCGCTGCTGTAAACGAGGTGCAGCCCCTGCTGCCCGATGTCGCGAAGCGCGTCATCCAGCGTGCGGCCTGCATAGGGCGGGCCGGCCGAGGCGACCGCCGACCACAACGCCCCCGCACATGCCAGCGTGGCGCGCAGCCTTGTGAGGATCCTGCGGGTGCTTGAATTGGGCTCGATTGGCACTGGCGTCGGTTGGCGCGAAAACCCGCGTCCTGCGCGAGCCACCGGGATAGTAGCCGAGCGCGCCTCGCCAGCCTACTGCTGTTGCCCTCGATTCAGTGCGCAGCCGCGTCGATCGTGATCTGCTCGTCCTCCAGGACGGGTCGCAGCGAGGTGGTGGCCAGCACCGCGCTCACGGCGAGGTCCGGCGCCAGCCCCTCGACCGTGCCGCGCAGGGTGACGCTCCTGGCCTGGCTCTCCGCGGTCGGCGACGAGTACACGACCTTGCGACCGGTCTCGCGGCCCGCCCAGGTGAGGAACTCGTCCACCGAGCGCCCTTCTATGCTGAAAGGCGGCGTGACTTCGTTCACCCACTTCCACTGCGATGCCGTCGGAGCCAGCCGCGAGCGCGTAGCGCCTGTGTCGCTGATCGTAAGCAGTTCGCCGGCGCCGCCCAGCACGGGGCCTCGCGCCGTGCCGACGTCTACGCGCCCCTCGCGAACACTTACCCGAAGCTCGCCGTCGGCGAGGCGTGCCTCGTACTGCGTGCCCAGGTGACGCACGCTGCCGATCGGGGTCGTGAGCACGAAATCCGCAGCCGGGGCGCCGGCGTCCGATCCGGAGTCGACGTACACGGCGCCATCGGACAGGCTCGCTTCGTGCGCGTCGTTGAACGCTACTTGCGTGCCCGAATCGAGTCTCAATACAACACCGTCTTTCATCCCGATTGCGGCGCGGCCGCCACCTCCGGTGCGGATTACCGCATTGGCCGTCACGACGCCTCCGGCGGCAATCGGAATCCAGCGGCCGTCACCGGCGTCGATCTGTACGTCGCCGACCACCCGCGCGAGCGACGCGACCGGCCCGCTCGCCGGCAGGTACGACGGACGCGCCATCCAGAGGGCAACCGCGGCTACCGCTACGCCAGCGGCGGCGGCCCAGTTCGTGTACTGCCGCCGTTGCCGGCGCGCAGCGACCAATTTTTTCCACTCGGCCTCGACAGCGGCCCGGACCTCCTCGACAGCCCGGTCCGAGGGCCGGTCACGCGTGCCAGTGACCGAGAGCAGGCGAGCGAGGGCGCCGTCGTCCTGGCCGGCCGGTGTCGATTCGTCATGCATTTTCGTAACCACCGTTAGGCTTCGAGGCTCGCGAGCACGTCTGCGGCAGAGGCGCCGAACACCGCTTCGAGACCATCCCGAAATGCCACCCGCGCGCGCGCCAGCAGCGACTGCGCGGCGGTGTGGCCTATTCCCAGCAGGTCGCCGATCTCCTCGACCGACCTGCCTTCCACGTACTTCCACTCCAGCGCTTCGCCGTACCGGCCGGGCAGGCGGTCCAGCACCGCGTGCACCAGCCGCTTCAGTTCGTCGCCGTCGCAGCGTCGCAGCGGATCGTCCGCAGCCGGCGCCTCGATGGATTCGAGCGCGAGCCGCACCTCCTCGCTGTCCTCGATAAGGACGACCTTGCCGGCATAGCGCCGCTGCGACCGGACCTGGTCGGCGATTTCGCGGCGACAGATCTGGCACAACCAGGTGAACATCGCCGACTCGCCCCGGAAGCTGGCCATGTTCCTGATCGCCTTGATCATGGTTGCCTGGACGACATCCTTGGCCGTGTCCTCGTTGCGGTTCAGCCGCGGCAGCGCGAAGCGATAGATGCGCGGGAAATAAGTGGCAAAGAATTCGCTGAAGGCGCGCTCGTTGCCCTCCAGCATCAGCCTCACCAGTTCGCGGTCGTCGGTCACTTGCCTGCACGCTCCTGTATGTGCGCAGTTAGACGGTGCGCTCGGTGCAAATCAATCGTATTCGGGCCATCGAGCGGGCCCGTGGACGGTGTTCGTCCCTAATAGATTGAAAAACATGGAGAAATATCTCTCGCCGTGGAGCGGCGATTGATTCGGATCGCGGTCGGCGTCTAACGCACGAACCCGGCCGAATGCTCCGGGACACCTGCCCCGGGGAGCTCCGCCTTGAACGATCCAGCAGCCGTCGAGACCGCGCCCGAGTCCTTGCGTTCGGTGCCGCGTGAGCGTCCGGCGTGTCGTCGGCCGCTGGGCGGTTCCCTGCGCCTGGCGACGGCGGAGACCGGCAGCCTTGAGCGCGCCGAGATCGAGTCATTCGTCGGCGACGCGTTCGTACGCAAGCACGACGCGACGGTCACTAGCTTCATGCCGACTCTGCTGTCGTTTCGCGACATGGCCGGATCGCTGCGAGGCGCGGTCGGGTTGCGCAATGCCGGCGACCACCCGCTCTATCTGGAGCAGTACCTGGACCAGCCGGTCGAATTGGCGATCGCATCGGCGATGGGCTGCCCGATCGGCAGGCGGCAGGTGGTCGAGGTCGGCAACCTTGCCGGTGCCAACTGTCGCGCAGCCGTCCGGATGGTCGCACTGCTTCCGGCGTACCTGCTCGCGCACGACTACCAATGGATCGTATTCACGGCCACCAGCGCAGTGCGCGAAATCCTGCTCGGCTTCGGTGCCCCGCTGGTTGAGCTCGCCCGCGCCGAAAGCACGCGAGTCGCGCTCGGCTCCGACCAGTGGGGCAGCTACTACGATACCGATCCGCGCGTGTTCGCCGGGTTCCTTCCCGACAGCCGCGACATCCGCGGCTTCAGTACGATTGGCCATGATCACTAGCCCGCTGCTCGACGCCCTGCGCCGAACGGCGCGCGATCGGGTCGCGCTTGATGACGGGCTGCGAGTGGTCACCTTCGGCCAGCTCGTTGCGTTGCTCGAGGACGAGGGCGCGTGGCTCACGGGACGCGGCGAGCGATTCGCGCTGCTCGCCGACAACGGGATCGACTGGGCCGTCGCAGACCTTGCCCTGCATCTCCAGCGACTGCCCTCGGTGCCGTTGCCCCGGTACTTCACTCCGCAGCAGGTCCAGCACGCCCTTGATGATGCAGGTATCGATTGCCTGCTCACCGACGAACCGCAGCGAATGCGCGACATGCTGTCCGGCTGGCGCAGCAATGGTGTCTCCCGGCGCACCGGTCTCACAATGTTCTGCCGCCAACTCGACCCGGCGGCCCGCCCGCCATTGCCGCCGGGCACGGTCAAGATCACGTATACCTCCGGCAGCACTTCAGCACCGAAGGGCGTGTGCCTCGGTGCGGCGGACCTCGAGTCGGTCGCGCAGTCGCTGCTTGGCGCGACGGCGGCCCTTGGTGTGGAGCGGCACCTCTGCCTGCTGCCGCTCGCAACACTGCTCGAGAACGTGGGTGGCGTGTACGCTCCGCTGCTCGCGGGCGCGCGCACGATCCTGCCGTCCGCGGCAGCCAGCGGCATCAGTTATTCCGGTCCCGACGTCGCGCGCCTGCTCGGCTGCGTCACGAGTGCGCGGCCCGACAGCCTGGTCATCGTTCCCGAGCTGCTGCGGCTGCTCGTGACGGCTGCTGAGCGCGGCTGGCCCGCTCCATCGTCGCTGAAGTTCGTGGCCGTTGGCGGCGCGCCCGTCGCAGTCGAGCTTCTCGAGCGTGCGGCAGCCGTCGGGTTGCCGGTCTACGAGGGCTACGGCCTGAGCGAGTGCGCCTCCGTCGTCTGCCTCAATACGCCCGGGTCGCGACGACCGGGCAGTGTCGGACGGCCGCTGCCGCACGCGCGGGTCCGCGTCGGAGACGACGGGCAACTGATGGTCTCGGGCGTCACGATGCGCGGTTATCTCGGCGACCCGCCGCGCCGACCGGGAGAGGAGTGGGCGACCGGTGACCTTGGCGAGATCGACACGGACGGCTACGTGTACGTACGCGGCCGGCTCGGCAACATGTACATCACGGGCTTCGGACGCAACGTTGCGCCGGAGTGGGTCGAACGCGAGATTCTCGTCGAGCCCGCGATCAGCCACGTCATGGTGCACGGCGAGGCGCAGCCATACGCGGTCGCGATCGTCAGCGCGTCGCGCGATGGTGCCGATGCCACGACGCTCGACCGCGCGATCCGGGCCGCGAATGCGCGCCTGCCGGTCTACGCGCAAGTGCGCCGCTGGGCGCGAGCGCATGAACCGTTTTCCCTCGAGAACGGGCTGTTGACTTCCAACGGCCGATTGCGCCGGCGCGAGGTCCTGGAGCGCCACGGCGTGCTGCTCGAGGCCCTGTACCGCGAAGAAATTGCTTCCTGACCAGAGGTGACCGATGACATTGCACGAGCAACTCGCTCGCGAGACTGCTGCTGACCGCGATTTCCTGCTCGCGGCGCCGGTTATCCGGCGCTGCCTGACCGGCGAGGTCACGCGCGAGCTCTACGTCGCATTCCTGACGCAGGCCTGGCATCACGTGCGCCACACGGTGCCGCTGCTGATGGCGGTTGGCTCGCGGCTTCCGGACCGGCATGCGTGGCTGCGCGACCCCGTGCTGCACTACCTCGAGGAAGAGACCGGGCACGACGAGTGGGTGCTGAACGACATCGAGGCCGCGGGCGGCGACCGGGCCGCGGCCGCCCGGTCGCGGCCGGCGGTCGCGACCGAGGCGATGATCGCCTACGCGTACGACACGGTCATGCGCGGCAATCCGGTCGGGTTCTTCGGCATGGTGCACGTGCTGGAGGGCACCAGCGTGTCGCTGGCGCTCACCGCGGCGGATCGCATCCAGTCGGCGCTCGGCCTTCCCGCGCGCGCATTCACCTACCTGCGCAGCCACGGCGAGCTCGACAAGGAGCACGTCAACGACCTGGCGCGAATCCTCGAGCGCTTCACGAACCCGGAGGACGGCGAGGCGGTGGTGCGCTGCGCGAAAGGGACCTTCTGGCTCTATGGCCACGTCTTTCGCTCGCTTGATGCGATCGCGGCGCCCGCGATGCCGGCGGAGTCGCAGAGGAGAATCGCATGAGCCCCACATCAATCCGCGCGCTCCTCACCGGGGGCGGCGGCGGCATCGGCGGCGCGATCGCGTCGGAACTGCTCGAGCGCGGCGCATCGGTGCTGCTGGTCGATCGCGACGAGTCGGCGCTGGGCCGCGCGGCGCTGCGATTCGCGCGTTACGGCGATCGCGTCGGCACCCTGGCGGCCGACCTGGCCAGCGCCGCTGACAGGCAACGCGTCTGCAACGAGGCGACCGGCTGGCGCGGCGGCGTAAACGTGCTGATCAACAATGCCGGCATCAATCACTTCCGGATGTTCGACGACCAGCCGCCGGAGCAACTGGACCTGGCACTTGCGATCAATGTGCAGGCGCCGATCCATCTCTGCCACGGCCTGCTTCCGCACCTGCGACGCCAGCCGGAAGCCTGCATCCTGAACACCGGCTCGGTATTCGGCGCAATCGGCTACCCGGGCTACGCGGTCTATTCGGCGACCAAGTTCGCGGTGCGCGGCTTCACCGAGGCACTGCGCCGCGAGCTCGCCGACACGAGCGTGCGGGTGCACTACGTGGCGCCGCGTGCAACGCGCACCGGCATCAACACCTCGGCGGTCGAGCGCATGAACGAGGAACTCGGGGTCGCAATGGACCCGCCGGAACTGGTGGCGAAGGCGGTGTGCGACATGCTGGTCGGCGGCCGCGCCGAGGCCGTGCTCGGCTGGCCGGAGAAGTTTTTCGCCCGCGTGAACGGTGTGCTGCCGGGCCTCGTGGACGGAGCACTCCGCAAGCAGCTGCCGGTGATCCGTCGCTACGCCACCGAGCCAGTCGCCGCCCCCAGGACCTGAGAGGAACACACAAATGATCATTCGCCGCATATTGCTCGGTGCCGTTGTACTGCTCGCATCGACAGCTGGCCAGGCCGCAAACCCTGCCGACCCGGCATTCGACTCCGAGCTGCTGTCGATCCAGCAGGCCTGGGCCAACGTGAACTACGAGATACCTGCGGGCGACGCACGCAAGCAGGCATTCGACGCGCTCGAGAAGCGCGCCGAGGCGTTCACCAGGCAAAACTCCGGCCGCGCCGAGGCCCTGATCTGGGAGGGGATCGTCGAGAGCAGCTACGCGGGCGCCAAGGGAGGCTTCGGAGCGCTCGGCCTGGCGAAGGAAGCACGCGGCAACCTCGAGGCCGCACTGAAAATCGACCCTACGGCGCTCAACGGTTCGGCATACACCAGCCTCGGCACGCTCTACTACCGAGTTCCCGGGTTTCCGATCGGCTTCGGCGACCATGACAAGGCACGTGAACTGCTGAAGCAGGCGCTGAAGATCAACCCGGACGGCATCGATCCGAACTACTTCTACGCGGACTTTCTCTTCGAGCAGGGCGAGTACGCCACGGCCCTGCCGTACCTGGAGAAAGCAGCCCGTGCACCGGCGCGCCCCGGGCGCGAGGTGGCCGACAAGGGGCGACACGCCGAAATAGCGGCGCTCACGGCGAAGGTCAGGCAAAAGATGGGCTGAGGTCGCCGTCCGGCGCGGCGGATGGAAGCTGCCATCCGAATCGGGCGGCGAGGGACTCGAACTCGTCGCCTGGTGTCGCGCGGATGCCCATGAGCTCTCCGCTCGCCGGGTGCCGGAACTCGAGGCCCGTGCAGGCGAGCATCAGGCGCCTGATGCCGTAAAGATCGGCGAACAGGCGGTTGTGACGGCCCTTGCCATAGGTGGAGTCACCGACGATCGGGTGCGAGACGTGCGCCAGGTGCCGTCGCAGCTGGTGCCGCCGGCCCGTCTCCGGATGCAGTTCCATGAGTGCGTAACGCGAGGTCGGGTAGCGGTCCACGCGGACCGGCAGTTCGACGGTTGCGAGACCGCGATATGAGGTGCGCGCCGGTCGCGCCGTCGACTCCGCGGGCAACGCGTACTCGTCGTGAACCGCCGCTAGTTCGTGGTCGATCACACCGGACTCCGGAGGCCAGCCGCGCACGACGGCCAGGTAGGTCTTGACGACGTCGCGGTCGGCGAAGGCTGCGCCAAGCTTGGCCGCCATCTCCCGGTCGAGCGCGAATGCGAGCGCGCCCGAGGTGCCCTTGTCGAGGCGATGCGCAGGGTACACGCGCAGGCCCAGCTGGTCGCGCAGCATCTGCACCGCGAAGCGCCTCTCATGCCGGTCGATCGGCGAGCGGTGGACCAGCAGCCCAGAGGGCTTGTTCACGACGACGATGCGTTCGTCCCGGTACAGAATCGGCAGCATGCCGCAGGCTAGCCGGCCGGGGTCGCGGGGACAACGGCGGCGGCTGATTGGGCGGGGAGCGGGCGCTTCGGTAGCCGTGGCCGGGTCGCCCTCGCGTGGGGTGCGCGCGCCCGGTAGACTCCGCAACACGATCCTCCGGAGGCGCCATGACACTGCACACTGTCTGCCAGACGAGTGACATCAAGCGGGGTCAGATGAAGGCCTTCACCGTCGAGGGCCAGAAGATCGTCGTGTACAACCTCGCCGACGGATTCTTCGCGACGCAGGCCACCTGCACGCATGTCTTCGCGCCGCTCGCGCGAGGCAAGATCATCGAAGGCCGGATGGTGCAGTGCCCGTTCCACCGGGCGCGTTTCGATATCCGCACCGGAAAAGTCGTCGACTGGGCCAACTTCCCGCCCGGAATCCAGGTGCTGAATGTCGTGCGCAGCGAGAAGGCGCTGAGGACCTACAAGGTCACGGTCAAGGACGGCGAAGTCCGCGTGAAGCTGGACTAGTGACCTGCATGGCGCGTGGCGGTGGCTACGAGCCGAGCGCCATCAACCAGGCTGCCCCGATCGCCAGCAGGCTCACCAGGGCGGCAATGACCTGCGCGACAGCGCCGCGCGCTGCCCGCCATGTCGCGTGTGCCACGCCTGCACCGATACCCATTGCGAATCCCGTCAGGTGCGCGAGCACGTCGGTGTGCTCACCACCGCTACCGGTGAATGCAAGCAGGAATACGCCCGCGACCAGTGGCGCCCAGCGTTGCGCGCGTCGTTCGGGGGCGATCGACCGTTGCCGCCATTCAAGGCCGGCCAGCATTCCCAGCGTCGCGAACACCGCCGTGGACGCACCCACCGACGCGTGCATCTCCGGCTGGATGAAGGCGTTCAGCAGGTTCGCCGCTACGGCGGCCGCCAGGATCGAGGCCCAGGCGACGCCAGGCCCGAGTAACTGGCCCGCCAGCAGGCCGAACACGGTTCCGAAGCCCAGGTTGGCCAGCAAGTGCCCGACGTCGAGGTGCAGCGTCAGCGCTGTCACGGCTCGATAGATTTCGCCGTTGCGAACCGAGCCTGACAGCAGCGCGCCCGCGTCTAGCCAGTTCGCATCGAATGCGCCGACGCCCGCCAGGTAAGCCACGAGCAGCATGACCGCGGCGTAGCCTGCCGAGCCCAGCCACGCTCCGCGGTGCGGCGGGTCGGGTTCCGCGGGCCGGCGACGGGGCGGGTTCTCGAAGTCGTAGCGCTGTAACTGCGCTGCCGCCGTCGGCGCGTCCGAGGGCTGCACCAGCAGCATCCAATATCGTCCGTCTGAGACGAGCTGCGATGCGATTCCCACCGCGTGCAGCATGAAGGCCCGCTCCTGGCAATACGGGCGCCAGTGCGATCGGTAGACGACAACGGGATCGAGTTCGGTCACGCGGACTTCAGCCCTTTGTCCTCAGCGTCTCGACGGTCTCGAGCGCGGAACCGCGCTTCCGCAACGCCTCCGCGCGGCGAGCGTTGCGTCGCGTACGCGCCGGTCGCGAGGCCCAGCAGTTTCGAGGACGGCTTCTGCATTCGGTCGAGTTGGACCCGTTTCTCGGGTAATCAAGGGGGTGCTGCCGTAGCAGGCTAGGGTTTCAGCGCCTTGTACAGGTACGGGAGGCTGGTCTCCATCCGGTAATCGACGTCCGAGTGGTCGTCGTCGAATTCCTCGTAGCGATGTGCGATGCGTGCGGCGGCGAGGCGGCGCGACAGCTGCCGGGTACCGAAGTGGATGTGATACTGGTCGCGCCATCCACAGTCGATGTAGAGGCCACGCAGTCGCCGCAGGTTTCGCGCGTGCTTACTCACCAGCATGACCGGGTCGTGCTCGAGCCAGTGCTTCCAGCGGCCCTCGATCAACTCGCCGGTGTCGAGGTGGAACGGCAGTCGGAACCCGAGTGAGGCGGCAGGATCCGGATCGTAAGTGGCTGCCATGCAGACGTTCATGATGGCGTGCACTTCCTTGCCGCTCAGCTTCGGCTTGTTCCACATGGCCTTGAGGAAACGCTGCACGCGTCCGTCGTCGAGGCCCTCGCCGAGCCCGCGCTCAGCAGCCGTGTTGCGGGGCGGCGCCACCGGCCCGGCCTTGCACGGCGGGCGGCGATACTTGGCGAGTTCGTTGAGCGTGTTCGGCCAGTCGGCGCGGTAGATGAAGTCAAAATAGGCATCGCCCGAGTGGTTTGCCACCGCGCCCCAGTGGCTCGCGTATTTCATGCCGTGGATCATCGCGCCGTATCCGCCCGAGGACTTGCCGAAGCAGCCGCGGTGCTCGCGTGAGGCGAGCGTACGGAACTCGCGGTCCACGAATGGAATGATCTCCTCGAGCAGGTAGTCCGCGTAGTTGCCGATCGCGGAGGAATTGACGTACTGGTTGCCGCCGAGCGACGTGAAGCAGTCCGGAAACACGATGATGACCGGGCCCATGCTGCCGTCACGAATCAGTCGTGCGGCGCGTTCGGCGACGTTTTCGTTGAACGGCCGCCAGTTCAGGTGCGCCATCCCGGATCCAGTGAATCCGACCAGGTCGTACAGCACCGGGAAGCGCCGGCCCGGTCCCCCGTCGCGTTCCTCATATTCGCGCGGCAGCCACACCGCCAGCTTGCGCTGCGCCGGGTCACCAAGCGGGTTGTCGGCCAGGATCGACGAGCGGTGCTCCAGCACCACGACCGTGCCGGCGTTTCGAAGGGGTTGCTTCCTTGCCATGGCGGCTACTTCCTGTCGCGGATGTCGATGAAGGTCAGGAACTCCGCGCGCGTGCGTGCGTCGCTGCGGAACGTGCCGAGCATCTTGCTGGTGATCATCGACACGCCCCGCTTGTGGACGCCGCGCGTCGTCATGCACTCGTGGACCGCCTCGATCACCACGCCGACGCCGCGCGGCTTCAGCACGTCGCTGATGCAGCGTGCGATCTCGGCAGTCATTTTTTCCTGCACCTGGAAGCGCCGGGCGAACACGTCCACGACCCGGGCGAGCTTCGAGATGCCGACCACCTTGTTGGTGGGCAGGTAGCCCACGTGCGCGCGGCCGATGATTGGCGCCATGTGGTGCTCGCAGTGTGATTCGAACTCGATGTCCCGCAGCACGACCATCTCGTCGTAGCCGGCCATCTCCTCGAACGTGCGCCCCAGGTATTCGCGCGGGTCGATCGTATAGCCGGAGAACCAGTCCTTGTAGGCCTCGACCACGCGTTTCGGCGTCTCGAGCAGTCCCTCGCGTGAGGGGTCCTCGCCGGACCAGCGCAACAGCGTGCGGACCGCATCTTCGGCCTGGGACTTCGTGACACGCTTCTGGCTGGCGGCCATTGGCTTCTCCCTCTTGTGTTGGTTGCAGTTCGGCCGGGTAACCCGCTCAGCGACTGGGGCGCCGCCGCCAGTAGGTGAGCAGCGCGTATCCCGCGGCCATGCCGCCCAGGTGCGCGAAATGAGCAACGCCGGCGCCCGAGCCCGTAACGCCCAGGTACAACTCGAGTGCGCCGTAGAGCGTCACGAACAGCCACGCCGGCATCGGTATCGGTGGGAACAGCAGCATCAGCCGCCGGTGCGGCCAGGCCAGGCCGAATGCCAGCAGTAGCCCGAACACGCCTCCGGAGGCGCCGACCGTGGGCACCGGCATCTGGCTCATGTTTCCCATCACGAAGACCTGGGCCACTGCTGCGCCGACCACGCAAACGAGGTAGTAGATGAGAAAGTGCCGTTGACCGAGCAGGCGCTCAACCTCGCCGCCGAACATGTACAGCGCGAACATGTTGAAGAACAGGTGCGTCAGGCTGCCGTGCAGGAATCCGTATGTAAGAAGCTGCCAGAGCTGGAACGACGGCGCGCCGGGGAACTGCGGCGATGCGACCGGCCAGAGCGCGAACGGGACGATCAACAGGTTGCCGGTGAGTTGCTGCAGGCCGAAGATCACGACATTTGCGATCAGCAGGGCGCGGGTTACCGGGGGTATCTGGTGCATGGCGGGCCCAATCCTAGCCGAAAAATGCAATTCGGGTCGGGCGTGCCGGAACGGAACGATGAGGTAGCATCTGCATGTTCCGGAGTCCACGGGCAGGTGCCGGATCTCGCGTGCAAGCCCCGGACACCGCAGGGATCTCTCGGTCAACACGGACAGCCGCGGGACTGCGCGCAAGGGAAAATGCCGCCGCCCCGACCGGGTGTTTCACGAACAAGGACTGATCATGCGAATTGGCATCGTAGGAGCGGGTCTCAGTGGTCTTGCAACCGCGTTCTACCTGAACCGGGCGATGCCTGATGCGGAACTCTCGATTTTCGAGGCCTCGTCGCTGCCGGGTGGAGCCCTGCACACGGAGGAAGTCCAGGGGTTCCGTTTCGAGGCCGGCGGCAACGGCTTCCTGACCAACAAGCCCGACTGCCTGAAGCTGGTCGAGGACTCGGGCGCGTCGGCGCTGTTGCTTCCGAGCTCCGACCTGGCGCGCAAGCGCTACATCTACACCGACGGCCTGCACCGCATGCCGGAGTCGGGGAGCCTGTTCGCACGCTCGAAGCTGATGACTCTTCCGCAGAAGCTGCGGATGCTGGGCGAGTTCTTCGTTCCGGCGCGGCGTGATGGCGTGGACGAGAGCCTGCGCGAATTCGGCGACCGCAGGCTGGGGCCGGCATTCACCAACGTATTCCTGGACGCGATGTCTGCGGGCATCTACGGTTCGACGCCGGACAGGATTTCGGTCAAGGCCGCGTTCCCGTTGATCGTCGCGCTCGAGCGTGATTACGGAGGACTGTTCCGCGGCATGCTCGCGAAGCGCAAGAAGGAAGCTGGGCCCGGCGGCGTGCTCACCAGCACCAGGGGAGGTATCAGCACGCTGATCCGGCACCTGGTGGCCGTCACGCCGGCCGAATGGCACTACGATGAGCCGGTACTCTCGATCGAGCGACAGGGCAGCGGCTATCGGCTCAATACATCGAAGGGCACGACCGATGTGGATCGAGTCGTGGTCTGCGCTACGTCGTTCGCCGCCGCCGAGATGCTCGCGTCGCTGGACGCCGACGTCGCCGGGCGCCTGGCGGCCATAAAGTACTCGCCGATCGCGGTCGTGGGCTTCGGTTACCGGTCGCTCGAGGACCCGCTCGACGGTTTCGGCCTGTTGACGACGACCTCGTCGAAGCAACCGATCCTCGGCGTGTTGTGGGACAGCAGTATCTTCCCCGACCGCGCGCCGGCAGGTGCGAAGAGCATCCGCGCTATGATCGGCGGCCAGCGCAACCCCGAGCTTGTGGACCAGGATGACGCGGGGCTGATCGCAACCGCGCGTCGCGGTATCCGTGCCACGATGGGTCTCGACCGCGACCCGGACGTCACCTTCGTGAAGCGCTGGGACCGGGGTATACCGAGCTACGCGCCCGGGCACGTTGCGGCGGTAGACGCGTTGTTCGCCCGGGTAGGGCAGATTCCGGGGCTGTACCTGAATTGCAACGCCTATCGCGGCATCGCGATGAACGACTGCGCCCGCAATAGCCGCGAGCTCGCCGAGCGCATCGCCAGGGAGTAGGGGACATTCTCCTTTTTGCGCGGTGCGTAGCCAGGGGACATTCTCCTTTTTCGCGCTTCGCAAAAAGGAGAATGTCCCCTGGCTGCTACCAGGCGACGCCGTAGTCCTCGCCGTGGTTGCTCGATCCGCCCCAGATAGAGCCGTGCTCGTGGTCGAGCATGATCGCGTTGATCGGTCCTGACGAGCGGCTCTCGTATTCGAGCCGGTAGCCGCGCTTCACCAGTTCCTTGCGTACCCACTGCGGCACCTGGTCGGAGAGCATGATCCTGCCGGGCTGCGACTTGTGATCGCCGAACGAAGACCGCATCTGGAAGCTGTTGAAGTTCGCCGCTTCGCTGGCCTCCTGCGGCGTCATGCCGAATTCGAGCACGTTCAGGAAGAACTGCAACAGGTTCTGGTCCTGAGTGTCGCCGCCCTGCACCGCGAACGCGAGCCACGGCAGCCCGTCCTTGAAGGCCATGCTTGGAGTCAGCGTCACGCGCGGACGCTGGCCGGGTTCGAGCACGTTGTAAGGGTTCGTGGATGGTTCGAGCACGAACGACTGCATGCGCTGGCTGAGACCGATGCCGGTGCGGCCGGCGATCGTGGCCGGGATCCAGCCGCCGCTCGGCGTGACCGACACCAGCCACCCTGCGGCATCCGCAGCGACCACGCTGGTCGTCCCGCTCTTGAAGCCCTGCTGGAACTGTTCGAACTGCGGCGCGTCGAGGTCCCTGGCTTGTGCGGCACCGGCACCCGTCCGCAGCTTTTCGAGCAGCGCTCCGTACGGGTTCGTTCCGCCCTGGAACGGGTAAGGATCGCCCGGACCCGCATGCTCGTCGTTGCGGTCGGGGTTGATGGTCGCTGCCCGAGCCTTCGCGTACTCCTTCGACAGCAGGCCGGTGCGCGGCTCCTGCGGCGGGAAATACGGGTCGCCGTAGTAGAAATCGCGATCGGCGAATGCCAGGTTCATCGACTGGTACAGCGTGTGGATGTAGTTCGCGCTGTTGTAGCCCTGGCCGCGCAGGTCGAAGTTCTCGAGGATGTTGAGCGACTGCAGCAACGCCGGACCCTGCGTCCAGGTATCGAGCTTGTAGACCTCGACGCCGCGATAATTCGTGTGCAGCGGCTCTTCGAGCAGCGGGCGCCAGTTCGCGAGGTCCTCGAGCGTGATGAGCCCGCCCTGTTCCTTCACGCCGCGCACGAACTCCTCGGCGATGTCACCGCGGTAGAAGCGCTCGTAGGCCGCGTGGATCGCTTCCTTCCTGGATTTTCCCGCGGCCAGTGCCTGGCTCTCGGCCTCGACGAGCCTGCGCAGCGTCACGGCGAGTTCCGGCTGCCGGAATATCTCGCCCGCATGCGGCGCCTCGCGAGCCTCGCCCAGGTGCGGCAGCATGACGCGCTTCGAGTACGGCCACTGCTTCAGCTTGTCCTTGAATTTCTCGATCTTGTCGGCCGTCTCGGCGTCGATGGGATAGCCGTCGGCGAGTTCGATCGCGGGCGCCAGCACCTCGGCCAGCGACAGCGTGCCGAACTCCTCGAGCATCAGCATCAGGCCACCGGGCGTACCGGGCGTGAGTGCCGCGAGCGGTCCGTATTCAGGCGGGAATTCGTAGCCCTTCGACCGGTAGAACTCCGGCGTGGCGCCGGTGGGCGCGACGCCGAGGCCGTTGATGGCGATGACCTTCTTCGACCGCGGATCGTAGACCAGCGCCTGGGTCTCACCGCCCCAGGATAGCGTGTCCCACATCGTCGATGTCGCCGCGATCATCGCGCAGGCCGCATCCACCGCGTTCCCGCCGCGCTGGAAGACAATCGCGCCAGCGGTGGCCGCGAGCGGCTTGCCGGTGATCGCCATCCAGTGGCTGCCATGTAGCGGTGGCTTCTGCGTCTTGGCGAGGGACTGGGTCGCGATCGGCGTGGCCGACTGGCCAAGTGCTGCTGGGATTTGAGTCATGAGCGTGGCTGCTGCGACGAGGAGGGCGGGCGCGATGCGGCATGTGTTCATGCGTGCTGGCTACCGAGGTTGCTTCCTGCCGGCGCGGGAATCCATACGCCGGACCCGTCCTGGGGTGGAGGCAGTATACGACCCTGCATGCGGAACGCGTTCCGTTGCCCTTGTGCGCCCGGATCAGGCTATTCTTCGCGCCTTTCACGGTCCCCGGAGAATGCGATGACCCGAGTTTCCACTGCCGCCGCTGTCGCCCTGCTGGCGCTTGCCGTTGGCCCGGCGCGTGCCGAGATCACCGAGACGCAGCTCGACCAGGCGGCCAAGTCGCTGCAGCCGCAGTTGATCACGTGGCGGCGCGACTTCCACCAGCACCCGGAACTCAGCAACAGCGAGACTCGCACTGCGAAGATCGTCGCTGAGCACCTGAAGTCGCTGGGTATCGAGGTTCGCACCGGCGTCGCGCGCACCGGCGTGGTCGGCGTGCTGAAGGGCGGCAAGCCGGGCCCGGTGGTCGCGTTGCGTGCCGACATGGACGCGTTGCCCGTCACCGAGATGGTGGACTTGCCGTTCAAGTCGACCGTTACCTCCGAGTACCGTGGCCAGAAGGTCGGCGTGATGCACGCCTGCGGCCATGACTCGCACACGGCGATCCTGATGGCGACGGCGACGGCGCTGGCGTCAATGCGGCAGGACCTGCCCGGAACGGTGATTTTCGTCTTCCAGCCGGCAGAGGAGGGGACGCCGGACGGAACGCGCGGCGGCGCATACCTGATGCTCGAGGAAGGCATCTTCGACAACCCCAAGCCGGATGCAGCGTTCGGCCTGCACGTCTTCTCAACGCTCAATGTCGGCAAGATCGGCTACCGGTCCGGCCCCTTCATGGCCGCGGCGGACCGCTTCACCATCACGGTGAAGGGTGAGCAGACCCACGGCTCGCGTCCCTGGGGCGGTGTCGACCCGATCGTCGCCGCCTCGCAGATCGTCATGGGGCTGCAGACGCTGGTGAGCCGCCAGATCGATATCACGCGCAATCCTGCGGTCGTCTCGGTGGGCGCGATCAACGGCGGCATCAGGAACAACATCATTCCCGACAGCGTGGAAATGATCGGCACGTTCCGCACCTTCGATCCGGCCGTGCGCCAGCAGATCATCGACGGCATCACGCGCACCTCCAAGGACATCGCGGCCTCGAGCGGCGCGACGGCCGAGGTAGAGATCGGCGAGGACAACGACCCGGTCACGTTCAACGACCCGAAGCTCACCGCGCAAATGCTGCCGGCGCTGGAGCGCGCGGCTGGCCCCGGCAACGTGATCGAGATCCCGTTCGTCACCGGCGCGGAGGACTTCTCGTTCTTCGGCGAGCGCGTGCCCAGCCTGTACTTCTTCGTCGGAATTACGCCGGCAGGGCAGGATGCGTCCAAGGCGCCCAGCAACCACTCGCCGAAGTTCTTCATCGACGAAAGCGGGCTCGAACTCGGACTCCGCGCCATGCTCGGCGTGACCGTGGACTTCCTGCAGGGCGGCGGCCGCCAGAAATAAATAGGTGCCTGGCACCTGTTTTCGTTGCCGCTAGGCGGGCTTGCCGCCGCGGCCGGCGCCGCCGACAAATTGGCTGGCGCCTGCCGCGGACTCGCCGCTGGTCAAGACGGCGAGTCCTGACGCGAATTCCCCGGCCAGGGCGTCCGCCTGCGTCAGTCCCCATTGCTGCCGGGCGCGGCGCCGGTCCGACCGCAGGCAGCGCTGGGGCAGTGCGGCCAGCTGGTGGGCCAGCGCCAGGGCCGCCACCCGCGACTGGCCGTTCGGCACCACGCGGTTGGCGAGTCCGATCTCGAGGGCCTCCGCCGCGCACACCGCGCGGCCGGTCAGGATCAGGTCGAGCGCCCGGCTCTCGCCGACCAGTCGCGGCAACCGCACCGTGCCGCCGTCGATGAGCGGCACGCCCCAGCGGCGGCAGAACACGCCGAATACGGCATCCGCTTCCACGACCCTGAGGTCGCACCACAGTGCGAGTTCCAGGCCGCCGGCAACGGCGTGGCCTGCGACGGCAGCGATCACGGGCTTGTCGATTTCCATCCGAGTCGGCCCCATGGGCCCGAACCGGTCGCCAGCCTGCCCCGACGGCGGCCGAAGGCTCGAGGGATCCCAGCCTGCGGCAACGGCCCGCAGGTCGGCACCCGCACAGAAAGTCCCGCCGGCTCCCCACAGCACGATGGCGTGGACGGTTTCGTCCCGGTCGAGGTCGGCAAAGGCGGCGGCCAGCGCAGCGGCTGTGGCAGGGTCCACCGCGTTGCGCACGCCGGGCCTATCCAGGATCACCGTGGCCGTCGGGCCGTCACGCTCGATACGAACCGCCGCTGCCATTTCCCGTCCTCCAAACCATTTTGACGACCCGCGCATCTTAGTCTTCAAGAGGGTGGCGTTTCCGGCGAGACCGGGCCGGCGTCTGTGTACGATGACCGGACGGCCGGGTGCCGTGGCAGCCACGAGGTGCGTGTTGTTGGAGGCGGAGAACGAGAGTGAATTCGAGCGGGCGAAACGGGCGGCGGACGAACGCGGCCTGGTCGTATCGGCCGCCGCGGGTTCCGCTGCTGCGTTCGAGCGGCTCTACCGGCTGCACGCGGGCAAGGTTCATGGGTTGTGCCTGCGGATGACTGGACAGCGTGAAACTGCAGAAGACTGTACCCAGGAGGCATTCGTGCAGGCCTGGAAGAACCTGCCGCGCTTTGAGGGGCGAGCGAGCTTTGGCACCTGGATCCACCGTATTGCCGTGAACGCGGTGCTGGCGCAGGCACGCCGCCGCGGCGAGCAGATTGGCACGCGCGCGTCGATCGAGGATGAACTCGCCGA
The DNA here is from genome assembly GCA_963732375.1 of uncultured Gammaproteobacteria bacterium. Lineage (GTDB taxonomy): Bacteria > Pseudomonadota > Gammaproteobacteria > Steroidobacterales > Steroidobacteraceae > RPQJ01. The sequence goes on along the minus strand of CAVSZE010000014.1, from coordinate 184,208 downwards.
CTCGTTGCCCGACGGCTCGGTCGGCGACACGGGTGCCGGAATGGACGTGGAAGCGGCCATCGCCGGGCTGCCGCCGGGCGCGCGGCACGTGCTGGTGCTGGCCGGGATCTACGGCTATTCGCACGAGGAGACGGCGGACATGCTGGGCGTGGCGGTCGGGACCTGCAAGGCACAGCTTCACCGCGCCCGGCAGTTGCTGGGCCAGCGGATGCGCGACGAGGAGGGCGGTCGATGACAAAATCCGAATCGAATCCCGGGATCGATGCGATGCTCCGGTCGCTGCCTCGCGAGGTCGAGCCAGAACGCGACCTGTGGCCAGCCATCGAGGCACGGCTGGAATCGCAGTCCAGTCGCCGCAGGCCGGCCTGGGCATGGCAGGCGGCAGCGGCCGTGATCCTGGTTGCCGCGTCCTCGCTCATCACCGCAAGCCTGCTGCGCCGCGATGACACGCAGACCGCGCGGATCGCGACACCCGCGCCGGTCGTTCGGGCGGCATTCGGGCAGCCGAGCGGCCTCGGCGCGGGCTATGAGTCGGCACGCCGGGAACTCGCGGCGGATCTCGAACAGCGGATGTCCAGCATGCCGGCGTCGACCCGGCAGAAGCTCGTGGCCAACCTGGCCGAGATGCGCCGCGCGGCCGACGAAATCAACACGGCACTGGCCCGGCAGCCGGGTGACCCGTTGCTCGAGGAACTGCTGCTCAATACGTACCAGGACGAACTCGGCGTGATCGCGAGCGTGAACCAGTTGACCAGGACAGGCGCCACGTCCGTACCGGCGCGCCAGGAGAACATTCGGCTATGACTACTTCAGCGACTTTCCGTTCGGCACGATTCGCCTGGCCGGTGGCCGCCGCCGCCTTGCTTGCCGCGAGCCCAGCGTCCCAGGCCGGGACACCAATCAACGAGGCCGCCGCCGCCGACCCATCCGGCTCGGTCGAGGTGTCCAACATTTCCGGGACGGTCACGGTCACCGGCGGGGACGGCACCCAGGTCGAGGTGACGGGCACGCTCGGCGACGGCACCGAGCGGCTGGATTTCACCACGCAGGACAAAGTGACCCGGATCAAGGTCATCCTGCCCAAGAATGCCCACAACGTCGACGACACCGATCTCGTGATCCGCGTGCCGGCGGGCAGCAGCCTGTCCGTGAATACGATCAGCGCAGACATCACGGCGCAGGGTGTGACGGGCGCCCAGCGACTGCAGTCGGTCAGCGGCGACATTCGCACGGTCGCAGGCAGCGAGGACGTCGAGTGCAAGAGCGTGAGTGGAAACGTCGCGGTCGACGGCTCCGGCGAGAAAGGACTGATCGGGATCACGACGGTGAGCGGCGACGTGACGGCGCTCAAGGTGTCCGGCGAGGTCAACGCAAGCACGGTGAGCGGCGACCTGGTGCTCGGCCTCGGCGTCACCGAGCGTTCGCGCCTGCGCTCGACCAGCGGCGACCTCACGCTGGCGATGCGACTGGCGGGCGACGGCAAGTTCGACGCAGAGACCATTTCCGGCGACGTTCGATTGAACATGGTCGGCGGTGTGGATGCGGAGTACGACATCTCGACATTCAGCGGCGACATCCACAACTGCTTCGGTCCGAAGCCGGTCTCCACCAGCGAATACACGCCGGGCAAGGAACTGCGCTTCAGCGAGGGCAATGGGTCGGCCCGGGTCCGCATCAAGTCCCTGAACGGCGACATCAAGCTCTGCCGGAAGTAACCGGCCGGACTCGCGATTGCCGCGAAATCGTGGACAATGGGCTGCCGACGGAACACCGACGTCGGGACCTTGTCTCATTGAACCCGGGGCCGCGCAGTTGAAATGGCCGGCCCCGGTGGGGTGAAGCTCCGGGACGACCATGGCCTTTTTTGCGGAACTCAAGCGCCGTCGCGTCGGCAAGGTGGCAATCGCCTACGGTGCCGTCGCCTGGGGCGTGACCGAGGCGAGCTCCGTAGTGTTCCCGGCCCTGCACGTGCCCGAATGGGCGATGACCTTCGTCGTCGTTTTCCTGCTGGTCGGGTTTCCGATCTCGATGATCCTGGCCTGGATTTTCGACGTCGGGCCGGATGGCATCCACCGCACCGAGCCTCTGCCCCAGGAGGCCGTGGCCGCGCAGGTCAGGGTCAGGGCCGCGTTCGGGCTTGCTGTGCTGATCTGCATGGCAGGGCTTGGCTACGTGCTCTATGAACGCGGACTCGGCCGTGCGCACGCCGGCGAGCCGCGGCAGTCCGTTGCGGTAATGCCGTTCACGAACCTGAGCGGCGACCCGTCAAAGGACTACTTCAGCGACGGGATGTCCGAAGAGCTGCTGAACCTGCTGGCGCGGGTCCCGGGACTGCAGGTCGCAGCGCGCACTTCGTCTTTCGCCTACAAGGGGCGCGAAGTGGACGTCCGCCAGATCGGCAAGGAGCTCGGCGTCGAGACCGTGCTCGAGGGCAGCGTGCGCCAGGCAGGCGACCAGGTCCGAATCACCGCGCAGCTCATCGACACCGATACCGGGTTTCACCTCTGGTCCGACACCTACGACCGCAAGCTTGCCGACATCTTCCAGGTCCAGGACGAGATCGCGAAGGCAATCGTGGACAGCCTCAGGATCGAGCTCGCACCCGCGGAACAGCAGGCCGCGCTGCGACAGCAGGTACCGACCCAGAACGTGGAGGCCTACCAGCTCTACCTGCAGGGTCGAGCGGTCTGGAAGCTGCGCGGCGAGGACAACCTGAAGCACGCGATCGAGTTCTACCAGCAGGCCATCGCGCGCGACCCGGCATTTGCCCGCGCCCAGGCCGCGCTTGCGTCGGCCTACGTGGTCCTGCCCGGTTACACGAAGGACGACGACCAGGAGAAATTCTTCGAGCTGGCCGAGACCTCTGCCCGGCAGGCGCTCGCGATCGATCCAAACATCGGCGAGGCGCATGCAGTGCTCGCCCAGATCAATGCAGAGCGCGGCGACCTGCTCGATGCCGAGTCCGGGTTCTTCTTTGCGATATCGCTCGAGCCTAACGAGCCGACGCCCCACCAGTGGTACTCGATCCTGCTGATGAACGTCGGCCGGCTCGATGCGGCGCTGGCGCAGGCGAAGAAGGCACGGGAACTCGACCCGACATCGCCGATCCTCGCGGCCAACCTTGCAAATGCCTGCCTGCTGAAGGGCGACAACGACGCAGCATTGCGCTACGCGCAGCTGGCCACGGATTTGGGCCTGGGCAAGATCAGCTACGACATCGAGACGATGGTCGCTGTACGGCGCAGCCAATGGGACGAGGCGCGCAAGCTGATCACGCAGGAGGAGCACCTGCCGCCGGAACTGAAGGCCAAGGCGGGCGATTTCGTCAATGCGCTCGCGAATCCGGCCCTGCGACCGGCGATGATCGCCGAAATGCAACGGCTGGCCCCGTCGATAGCTTCCCAGTCCAGCCTGGTCGGCTCCTACGTTCAGTTGGGAGACGACGACCTTGCGTACCGGATCATGTTCGAGACGCTGGACAAGAATCGCCTCGCCTGGATGCAGGACTGGGGAATGACAATGGTCTGGTCAGCGGAAGCCAGGTCCATGCGCCAGGATCCGCGGTTCGGGCAGCTCGCCGAGCGCATCGGGATGCTGGACTACTGGAAGCAGTACGGTTTCCCCGACGATTGCAGGTCCGGCAACGGCGCGCCGATCGTCTGCCAGTGATCGACGATCCTGCAGCTGCCTGCTGCGGTGCTGCAGACCCCGCGCGGGCCACCCGGTTCGCGGGCAAGCTGCTCGAGTGGTTCGACGCGAACGGCCGCAAGGACCTTCCCTGGCAGCTTGATCCGACTCCCTATCGCGTCTGGGTCTCGGAAATCATGTTGCAGCAGACGCAGGTCGCGACCGCGATTCCGTACTTTCGAAAATTCATGGACCGCTTTCCGGACGTCGACACACTCGCGGAAGCGCGGCTCGACGAAGTGCTGCACCTCTGGTCAGGCCTCGGCTATTACGCCCGGGCGCGCAACCTGCACCGCGCGGCACAGTTGCTTGTGCGTGAGTGTGGCGGCCGGTTTCCGCAGGTGCTGGAAGAGGTCATGCGACTGCCCGGCATCGGGCGTTCGACGGCTGGGGCGATCCTCGCGCTGTCCAGCGGCCGGCGCCACGCGATCCTCGACGGCAACGTGAAACGGGTACTGTCCCGACGTTTCGGCGTGGCAGGCAATCCGGGCGAGCCCGCCGTGGAAAGGACGCTATGGTCGCTCGCCGAGGCGTGCACGCCCGCCGAGAGGATCGCGGAGTACACGCAGGGCATCATGGACCTCGGTGCCACTGTCTGTACCCGGGCGCGTCCGGCCTGCCTGCTGTGCCCGGTGGCGGACGATTGCGTGGCGCGACTGCAGGGGACGCAGTCGGAACTGCCCTCGCCACGGCCACGCGCGAGCCGGCCGCAGCGCGCTGCGTGGCTGGTGATGGCGATGCGCGGCGAGCACAAGGTTCTGCTCGAGCGGCGGCCACCCGCGGGTATCTGGGGCGGCCTGTGGGGCCTGCCCGAGTTCCCGACGCGCGCCCACGCGGACCAGTGGTGCCGCGAGAACCTGTCCGCCGGTGCCCAGGCCACGCATGGCGACGTGATCCGGCACGCGTTCAGCCACTTCGACTACGAGATGAGGCCGTTGCTGGTGCGCTGCATGGGAAGGTCCGGAGTCCTCAGGGACGTCGATCGCTACCGCTGGTACGACCTGCGCGACCCGATGAAGGTCGGGCTGCCAAAGCCGATCGCGACCCTGATCGCCCGCGTGCAGCCTGTAGCGGCGGCGAAATGAGCAGCCGCGGTCACCAGCGCGTTATCATGCACGCCCGGCCCGGAACTCGGCCGGTCCACTCAGAATTTCACAGCAGAGGAACCAGCATGTTCAGCAGGAAGATATTGGCGGTATTTCTGGCGGCAGCCCTTGCGCTGCCCGCGGTCTCGATGTCGGCAGACAAGCCCATCACGAAGAGCGCATCGGTGCAGGTGAAGGCCACCGTTGTCGGAATCGACCAGGCGACCCGGATGGTCGAGCTCCAGGGCCCGGAGGGCAAGGTATTCGCAGTCCAGGCGGGCGATGCCGTGAAACACCTCGACCAGGTCAAGGTCGGTGACATCGTGGCGGTGACCTACACCGAATCGCTGGCCTTCCAGGTCGTGCCCAAGGGCGAGAAGTCGCAGGGCGTGTCGGAGACCGCGCAGCGCACCGCCACCGGCGGCGAAGTCGGTCGCCAGGTGACCAGCTATTTCAAGATCGACGCCTACAATCCTGACACCCACCTGCTGTGGGGAACCACCGCGGCCGGCCTCACCAAGTCGATCACGGTCCAGGACCCGGCGGCGCAGGCGAAGCTCGCGAAGCTGATCCCGGGCGATGTCGTCGCGGTTACCTACAGCGAGTCGCTGGCAATCAGCCTCGAGAAGGTCGCGAAGTAAGCAATAGCGACGTAGCAGGCGAAAGAGCAGTCGTCGCGGGCGGCAGCGCCCGCGACGACTGCCGACCGAGGAACGCGCCATGTCGCCAGGTCGAGACTCAGCCCCGGCCTTCGCCCGGGGATGCATCGTGGCGGGTTCCGCGCTGATGTTCACCGGGCTGGTGCTTGGCGCGCTCGGTACGCACCTGGTCGCTGACCGCGTTTCGTCGCGCGAGCTGGCCAGCTACGAGACGGCCGTGCTGTACCAGTTGCTGCACGCGCTGGGGCTGGTGCTGGTGGGCGTGCTCGGGTGGTCGACGAGCGTCACCTCGCAACTGCGCTGGTCGGCGCGCCTGATGGCGCTCGGCATGGTGCTTTTTTCCGGCTCGATCTACCTGGCGACGGCCGGTGCGTCACACCGGGTGCTGGATGTTGCGCCTGCCGGCGGCACGGCATTGATGCTGTCCTGGCTGCTGCTTGCCTGGCACGCGACCGTCCGCAACCAGCGCTGATTCGACTCGTGGTCTATGCGCCAGGCTCGACGAAGCCGTCCGGCGCCTGCGAACCGCCGCCGAACAGGAATTTCTCCATTTCCTCGACCAGGAACTTGCGCGCCTTGGGATCGATCGGCGAGAGACGGTATTCGTTGAGCAGCATCGTCTGGTGACGCACCCACCCGGCCCAGGCTTCCTTCGATATTCCGTCGTAGATGCGCTGGCCCAGCGGCCCGGGATAGGGGATGCGGTCAAGGCCTTCGGCCTCGCGCTTCAGGTACAGGCAGTAGACAGTTCTCGGCATGGACCTGGTTCCTCAGGCGAGCGGGCCGTGGGCGACGACTACGCCGTCGTCGTCCGCATAGACGAAGTCGCCCGGCCGGAAACCCGCGCCCGCAAAACGCACCGCGACGTCGCGCTCACCCTCGCCGCGCTTGACGCTCCGAAGCGGCATGGTGCCGAGCGCACGTATACCCAGGTCCAGCTGGCCGAGTTCCGCCGAATCGCGAATGCAACCGTTGATGATGACGCCGGCCCAGCCGTTCTTCACTGCAGCGACGCCGAGGTTTCCACCGAACAACGCGCAGCGCCTCGATCCGCCACCGTCCACGACCAGCACCCTGCCGTCGCCGGGGCTCTCCACCGCTTCCTTTACGCGCGAGTTGTCCTCGAAGCAGCGCACGGTGCTCACCGGGCCGCTGAACGCACGCCGGCCACCGAACACAAGGAACACCGGCTCGCAGGCATGCGCCGCGTCGGGGTGTGAATCACAAAGGTCGGCCGTGGCCGTGGAGACGCTCATTGAAGAAATCCGCGTGGGGTGACCACGCGGATTATAGGGCGCGTCTCCGTTACTGCACCTGGATCTGGCGCGCCTGTGGCTGGGCGACCTTGTGCTTGGGAATGTGGATCGTGACGATGCCGTCGCGGCTCTCGGCGCTGATCGCCTGGTCATTCGCATCTTCCGGCAGCGCAAACCGGCGCGCAAACGAGCCGAACTGGCGCTCCACCCGATGCATCTGCACGCCTTCCTCGTGCTTCTCCCGGCGTCGCTCGCCCGACAGGGTCAGGACTCCGTCCTGCACCGTAAGGTTGAGGTTCTCCCTGGGGACCTCGGCGATTTCCGCCTTGATCAGGTACTCACCATCCGTCTCGCTGACGTCGGCGGCCGGCGCCCAGTCGAGCGACGGCTGCGCATCTGCTGCGTGGCGGGGCAGTCGACGGTATGCGTCGGCGAAGAATCGGTCGAAGACGTCGTCCATGTCGCGGAACGGCTCCCACTTGATCACTCTCATTGCACTTGCCTCCATTGTTCGCGGGGACTGCGACGGCAGCCCCGTCATGACCCCATAGATAGGAACCAGAGCGAGGCTTTCAAGGGGCGGGCAGGGCTTGAAAAAAGAACGGCGCAGCCGGTGACCCGGATGCGCCGTTATGCTGGCGTGAAACCGTCGGCGATTACGGGCGCTTCACGTAGACCTTGCACCAGCCATTCGCCGAGACCATGCGGCCTGCGAAGATGTTGCAGGCGACCGTGGCATCGCCCGGCTTGGCGCTCGGCGCCTGCAGGCAGTTCGCGCAGTGCTGGCCGGGCTTGAAGTTCGGGTTCGCCTTGGCATCGACCTTGGTTGCGTCGGCGACGTAACCAAGGCTCTTGGCCTGCGGCTCGTTCGGGTCGACGGGGCCCGCCGCGGCTTCGGCGCGACCGAGCAGCGCGGTGACCGGCACCGCAGCCACGCCCAACAAAGCGCCCTTGAGCAGCGTTCGCCTCGCGAAAGTCTTCTCGGACATAGTTATTACTCTCCTGACGGTTACGGTTCGGGGGCACTTGGCGCCGAAAGGTCCGGCGGTTACCAGGCTGCCACTGCCGCCAATTCTACGCGGTCACCCGGGGTGAGACATCCCGTGCGCGATTGCGTTCCACCTGTGTGTCAACAGGCGTTGTCAATGAGAAGCATTCGCCTTCGGTCAATCCCTGCTGCCCGGGCGACCCAACTAGAATTCACGGATGAGCAACCCGCGCCGCAGCCGGATCAAGGCCACCCTGGGTATCGGTGCGAGCGTGCTGATCGCCGGCCTCGCGGCCTGGGTGCTGTACCGGACGTTCCAGCGCATCAGTCTCGCCGAGGTGGTGGACAACATGCGCAAGGCGCCGACCGAGGCGCTGCTGGCCGCGGCCGCTTGCGCATTTGGCGCGCTGTTCATGCTCTCGCTCTATGAGATCGTCGTAGTGCGATACGTGAAGCACAACATCGGCAAGGCGAAACCGATGATCACCGCGCTTATAACGTTTCCGCTCGGGCACGCCGTGGGCCAGGCGATGCTGAGTGCCGGGGCGCTGCGTTTCCGCATGTACGCCCCGATCGGTTTCACTGCGATGGAAGTCGGGGCGACGGCGCTGCTGTGCAACCTGCCGTTCGCGCTGGGCTTCATGCTGCTGTTCGACATCGCGCTCGTGTCGAGGGCGGACGCGCTGGCGCCGTTGTTCCGGATCTCGGGCGCGTGGCTGCTAGCGCTCGGATGTCTTGGCCTCGCGAAGGATGCGGCTTATCTCGCCTTCATCTGGCTGCGCAAGGCGCCCATACGACTGGGCGGCTGGGAGGTCCCGGTTCCGACCATGCGGCTCACGATGCTGCAACTGCTGATCGGCGTCGTGGACGTGGTGCTGGTGTCGTCAGTGCTGTACCTGCTGCTGCCGGCGTCGGTCGGGCTCGACTACCTGACATTCCTGGCGATCTACCTGGCGAGCGTACTGGTCGGCATCCTGAGCCACGTTCCCGCCGGGCTCGGCGTCCTCGAGTCGGTGCTGCTGGTGTTGCTGCCGGAGGTCCCGCCGGCCGAACTGCTGGCGTCGGTACTGCTGTACCGCGTGGTCTACGAGATCCTGCCGCTGTTGTTCTCGCTGTCGCTGTGGGGGGCGTACGAACTGCTCGCACCGGACGGCGCGCGAATGCGCCTGACGCGACCCATGACGGCGCTGCGTTCGATTGCCCGGGCGCGTGCTCAGCGGCGGCGCAGCAGTGGAGCCGACAGGCCTACGATCGACAGCAGAGAGTGAGCCAGCGTGCGGCCGCTCTCGTAGGCAGCCTCGACCCTCGGCGCGATGCACCAGTCGCCGCAGGCGCCCGCTGCCATCTCCTCGTCCACCAGGCAGGGCAGGCCGAGCGGCTGCTCGACGAGCGCGTGTCGCCATCGGTGAGCATGCAGGTAGACGGGATCGGGCAGGGTCGTTTCGAGCGCGGCGGCGAATTCGCCCAGCAGGGCATGTGCGGCATCTCGGGGATCGATGTCGATATGCTCGAGCGACCATGCCGGCGTGGCGTGCACCACCCAGCCCTGCATTCCCGCTGGTCGCTGCGGCTTGCTCGAGTCGCAGGATGCCCACGAGAGCGGACCGACGGTCCAGCGACGAGCTTCGGCGCCGGCATCGATCGGGCCCTCGAATGCCATCATGGTCGTCCAGCAGGGCGCCATTCGCACGTCGGCCAGGTGCCTGAACGCCCGCCCGTGGCCGCCGAGCAGCCTGAGCGCCTGCGGCGCCGGGATGGCCACGGCGATCGCATCGAATATGCCGTCGATCCGGCCCGCGTCCGTCTGCAGTTCCCAACCCCGCTGGCTCTGCAGCAGTTCGTGCACCGTGATCCCCGACTTCAGGTCAACGCTGCGAGCGAGTGGCCGGATGAACGCACTCATGCCCGGCGTGCCGACGTGCCAGTCTTCGATCGGTTCCGACCACGAGCGTTCGTCTTCGAGGATCCTGGGTTTCCACAAAGCCACTGCGCCGGCCCGTTCCGCGATCCCGAGGTAGTGCACGAATGACCGGCTGCGGCCCGTGACGTATTGCGCGCCGTAATCGAAGGCGAAATTTCCGCTGCGGTGGGTTCCAAGCCGCCCACCCAGGCTGCGCGCTCGTTCGAACACCGTGACCCTCGCATCCGAGCGCGTGAGTTCCCGCGCGCAGGCGAGTCCTGCAACGCCCGCTCCGATGACCGCGATCCTGGCTTTCTCCACGCCGGCACCTGGCAGAATTCTCTGTGACGGGTGCAGTCTCGCATCCTGTGTCAGGAAATCCACCAGGAATTTCCCGCCGCGTGCGGCGATACAATGCGGCTGCGCACCCCGCGCACACGCCGGAGTCGGACCAGATGAATCGAACCGCCGCCTCGCTGCTCCGGGAGGCCCTGGAAAACGTCGGCGTGCGTTACACGTTCGGCATCCCGGGCGTGCACAACACCGAGATCTACGACGAACTCGAGAAGTCGCCGGACATAACGCCGGTGCTGGTGACTCACGAGGGCGGTGGCGCGTTCATGGCGGATGCCGTGAGCCGCACCGGCACAAGTATCGGCACACTGGTGATCGTTCCCGCCGCGGGCGTCACCCATGCGGCGAGCGGTATCGCGGAAGCCTTCCTCGACGGTATACCGATGCTGGTGATCGCCGGCGGCGTACGGCGTGATACCGGCCGCAGCTACCAGCTCCACGACGTGGACCAGCATGCGATGCTGCGGCCGATCACCAAGGGCACCTGGCTGGTGGAGCGCCACGCCGACGTGATCCCGATGATCTACGAGGCGGTGCGGGTCGCAACCAGTGGCGAGCCCGGACCGGTGTTCGTGGAGATTCCGGTCAACCTGCAGCTGATGACCGGCGATCCCGGGCCGATTCCGGAACTGCCGCCGCGCGTCGGCCCGGAATTTCACTGCGAAGCCGCGGCGGTCGATGAGGCCGCGCGAATTCTCGCCGATGCGAAGTCGCCGGGAATTTTCGTCGGCTGGGGTGCGGTCGACGCGTCGTGCGAGGTAGCGCAGCTTGCCGAACGGCTTGGTGCCCCGGTGGCGACGACGCTGCAGGGATTGAGCGCGTTTCCGGCGAGCCATCCGCTGCACACGGGCTTCTGCCTGGGCCGGGCCGCGGTTCCGGCGGCGGAGAACGCATTCCGCGACTGCGACGCGATGCTCGCGGTCGGTACGCGCTTCGCCGAGATCGCGACCGGCAGCTTCGGCTACGAGCCGCCCGCGAACCTGGTCCACGTGGACATCAACCCGGCGGTGTTCTCGGCGAACTACCCGGCGAAAGTAGCTCTGCAGGGAGATGCGGGCGCAGTGCTCGGCCGGCTGCTTGCCGCGCTGCCTGAGGTGGCCGGTGGCGCGGCGCGGCGAACAGAGGTCGCGGCTCGAATAGCGAAAGACAAGTCGGCCTATCTCGACGAGTGGCTGGCGCACGACACGAAGGGGCGCGTGAACCCCGCACGTTTCTTCCAGGCGCTGCGGCGACGGCTGGCCGACGACGCGACCCTGGTCGTGGATGACGGAAACCACACGTTTCTTGCCGCGGAGCTGATGCCGATTCACAGGCCGCGGGCGTTCCTCTCGCCGACGGACTTCAACTGCATGGGCTACTGCGTGCCCGCCACGATCGGTGCAAAGTTCGCGCGCCCTGCAGCGCAAGTGGTCGGAATCGTGGGCGACGGCGCGTTCCGCATGTCGGGCCTGGAGCTTGCGACCGCAACGGCAAACCGACTGGGCATCGTGGTGTTCGTCTTCAGCGACGGCGAACTCGCGCAGATTTCGCAGGCGCAGGAGATTCCCTACAACCGCAAGACCTGCACCGTACTCGGGCCGCTGGACGTCGCAGGCGTCGCGCAGGCGACCGGTGCCGCCTTCGTGCGCGTGTCCGGCGACGGCGAGCTCGAACGAGGGCTCGATGAGGCGTTTGCCGTCGCGGCGACAGGCCGTCCAGTGCTGGTGGACGTCGCGGTGGATTACTCGAAACGAACGCGTTTCACCGACGGCATCGTGAAGACCAACCTGGCGCGCTTCGACCTCGGGACGAAGACGCGCTTTATTGGACGGGCGCTGTGGCGGCGCGTGACAGGTTGACTGCCAAAAAGGAACCCCGGCGCAGGGCCGGCTGGCGGGTGCGCGGCGCGTTCAGCCGACCCGCTTCTTGAGTCCCGCGACCACCATGATCCAGGCCGCAATCGGGTGCGCGACCAGCATGATCATGAACAGCAGCAGTACGAGCCAGGCCGACGGGTGCCAGACCGGCCACGTTAGCAGCAGCATGCCAGCCAGGCTGTCAACCTGGTCCACGACCCAGAACAGGTATCCCACGAAACCCTGTCCACTCTTGCCCGGACCTATGCCGAGCTGTCGTTTCGCGAAGCTGTTGGGCAACTCTGCGACGATATAGCCAGTCCCGAGCAGGAATCCCCACGCGATGGGATGCAGTTCCGCGAATGGCGTGAGTGTCGGCAGGTCGATGCAGCAGCCGTTCAGGCGCGCCAGCGCCCAGGCGCTCGCAGTCATGGTCGCGACGGTCACGACTGCGCCGCGCCAGGTCTTGTTGTCGCCGAATACACGCCGACCGCGGAACGTCGCGCGGCCGTCGATGGGAAGCGCGCGCAGCCCGGCAAACAGGTCGCGCTTCAACACCACGAGGTGCACCAGACCGGAGACGATCACCGGTACGGCCACCCAGCACAGTTGCAGCAGCAGGTTCATCACGGTCTCCACAATGGCCGCGAGTTCAAACTTACCAGATGCACCAGCTCAGGATATGGGCAGCACCGTCGTCTCCTTGATCACCGTGACCGCGACCGAGGAATTGATGGACTGGACGTTTGGCAGCTTCGAGAGATGGTCGAGATAGAAGGCCTCGAACGCCTTGATGTCGCGCGTCACGACGCGAAGCATGAAGTCCCACTCGCCCATGGTCGTGTAGCAGTCGAGTACCTCGGGCCGCTCGCGAATGGCGGCCGCGAATGCCGCGATTGCATCGCGACCCTGCGTTGACAGCTTCACGTGCGCGAAGATCGTGACGTCGAGGCCGAGCGCCGCGCGATCGAGCAGCGCAACCCGCCCGCGAATGACACCCGACTGCTCCAGCTGCTGGATTCGCCTCCAGCAGGTGGTGGTCGAAAGACCGGTACGGGCCGCAACCTCGGCCACGGGCAACGTGCCCTCCCTCTGCAGGAGGTCGAGGATGCGTCGGTCCAGGCGGTCGATTACAGGACGGGATTTTTCTTCCATTTTTTGATTCATCCCGAAACACGTGTTCCGCATTGTTGCAATGCGTCGCAATGAATTCAACAGCTTGGCGGACCCGAATGTAACCTACCGCGGACGCCGGCCCAGCCCCAGGACCCACCAGCCATGCCCAGACGATCACGCCTGCACACACCACAGCCGCACTCGCGCCCTGGCGAGGCCCCCGATTTCAGCTACCTGGAGACGTCGCCAGCCGGCGCGATAGCCCGGCCGGACGTGAACGCGCGCGTGCGCGAGATCGGCAACCTGTCGGTCGAACTGGTGCGGGTACTCGACGACGAGCACCGCGCCGTCGGCCCCTGGCACCCGCACCTCGACCCCGAGGACCTGCAGGTCGGGCTCCGGCACATGATGCTCACGCGCGTCTTCGACGAGCGCATGCAGCGTTCGCAGCGAGCGGGGAAGATCTCGTTCTACATGCGCTCGCTGGGCGAGGAGGCGGTGTCCGTTGCGCAGTGCATGGCCCTGCGACCCGGGGACATGCTGTTCCCGTCGTACCGGAACCAGGGCCTGTTCATCACGCGTGGCATGCCGCTGGTGGACATGATGTGCCAGTTGCTGTCCAACACCCGCGACATGTGCAAGGGGCGCCAGCTGCCGGTCATGTACCACTGGGTCGGCGGCCGCATCTTTTCGATCTCCGGCAACCTGACCACGCAGTTCCCGCAGGCGGTGGGCTGGGCCATGGCGTCGGCGATCAAGGGCGAGGACAACATCGCCGCAAGCTGGATCGGCGAGGGTTCGAGCGCGGAGGCGGACTTCCACCACGCGATGCTGTTCGCGTCGGTGTACCAGGCGCCGGTGATCCTGAACGTGGTCAATAACCAGTGGGCGATCTCGACCTTCCAGGGTTTTGCCGGTGGTGAGCAGCGCTCGTTCGCGGCGCGCGGCCCCGGCTACGGCATGGCCGGCGTGCGAGTGGACGGAAACGACTTCCTCGCGGTGTACGCGGTGACGCAGTGGGCGGCCGAGCGGGCGCGCAGGGGCGCGGGCCCGACGCTGATCGAGCACGTGACCTACCGGGCCGCGGCCCACTCGACCAGCGACGATCCGGCGCGCTACCGCCCGAAGGACGACTATGAGAAATGGCCGCTGGGCGACCCGGTCGAACGACTGAAGGCCCACCTGATCGCACTCGGCGAGTGGGCCGAGGACCGCCATGCGGCCCTGCAGAAGGAACTCGAGCAGCACGTTGCCGAGAGCTGGAAGGAGTCCGTCCAGTACGGCACGATGAACGAAGGGCCGCGCCTCAACCGCGACCTGATGTTCGAGGACGTATTCAAGGAAATGCCCGCCAACCTAAAGAAACAGCGCGAGCAGTTGCGCGCCGAGCTGGAGGGCTGAGCCATGCCGCAGATGAACATGATCCAGGCGCTCAATTCCGCCATGGACATCATGCTGGGCCGCGACCCGAACGTCGTGATCATGGGCGAGGACGTGGGTTTCTTCGGCGGCGTGTTCCGCGTGACCGACGGCCTGCAGCGAAAGTACGGCGAGCATCGCGTACTCGACACGCCGATTGCGGAAGGCGCGATCATCGGCGCTGCGATCGGCATGGGCGTCAATGGCCTCCGGCCCGTCGCCGAGGTGCAGTTCGCCGACTACATCTACCCGGCCTGTGACCAGATCTTCAGCGAGCTTGCACGACTGCGTTACCGCAGTGCCGGTGAGTTCTGGGCGCCGGTGACGGTGCGCACGCCCTGCGGTGGCGGCATCCGCGGTGGCCAGACTCACTCGCAGAGCCCCGAGGGAATCTTCACGCACGTCTGCGGCGTCAAGGTGGTGATGCCGGCCAATCCCTACGACGCAAAAGGATTGCTGATCGCGTCGATCGAGGACGACGACCCGGTGGTGTTCTTCGAACCGAAGCGCATCTACAACGGCCCTTTCGATGGAGAGCCCAACAAGCCCGCGGTGCCCTGGAGCACGCACCCGAAAGGCGAGGTGCCCGAGGGCTACTACACGGTGCCGATCGGCAAGGCCGAGGTGGTACGCAAGGGCTCGCAGGTCACGATCGTCACCTATGGCACGATGATCTATGTCTGCGAGGCCGCAGCGCGCAGCCTGGGCCTGGACGCGGAGATCATCGACGTGCGGACCATGGTCCCGCTGGACGTGGATACGATCTGCACCTCGGTGAAGAAGACCGGTCGCTGCCTGATTGCGCACGAGGCGACACGCTTCTCCGGCTTCGGCGCGGAACTCTCGGCGACCATCCAGGAGGAGTGCTTCTGGGACCTCGAGGCGCCAATCGGACGTGTCGCCGGCTGGGACACGCCGTATCCTCACGCCTTCGAGTGGGAGTACTTCCCGGGCCCGGCGCGCGTTGCGACCGGACTCAGGGCCGTGATGGAGACGCCATGACCCGCTACGTGTTCAAGATGCCGGATCTCGGCGAAGGTACGGTCGAGGCGGAGGTCGTGGCCTGGCACGCAAAGGTCGGCGACTTCGTTGAAGAAGACCAGGTCATCGCCGAGGTGATGACCGAGAAGGCCGCAGTCGAGGTGCCCTCGCCGGTGACCGGGCGCGTGGTATCGCTCACCGGCGCACCGGGCGACATGGTCCCTGTCGGTGCCGAACTGATCGTGTTCGACATCGACGCTGGCGACGACGAACTGGCCGAACCTGCGCCGGCCGCAGCGGCGCCTGCACCGGGCGATGCGCGAGCCAGTGTAGCCTCGCCTGCAGGTGCGGGCAGCGCGCCGACTGCCGGGAACACACCACCGACTTCGGGCAGCCCGCGGAGCTCGCAAGGCGAGACTAAGCGGCAAGGGCGCGTGATGGCTTCGCCGGCGACGCGTCGGCGGGCGCGCGAGGCCGGCATCGACCTCGCAGCGGTCGAAGGTTCCGGCCCGAGCGGACGCATCACGCGCCAGGACTTCGAGGCGGCGCTCGGAGGTGTCAATGCGCCGAAGGCCGCCACCGCGACGGAGCCGGCCGCAGGCACGGTGCGGCGCACCGGCACCGAGGAGGTCAAGGTCATCGGCGTGCGCCGCGTCATCGCGACGCGCATGACCGACGCGAAGCGCAATATCCCGCACTTCGCCTATGTCGAGGAGGTGGACGTCACCGAACTCGAGTCGCTGCGCCAGCACCTGAACGGCCGCCTGCCGGCAGGCGCGCCGTCGCTCACGTTCCTGCCGTTCATCGGCATTGCACTCACCCGGGTGCTGGTCGACTTTCCGCAGTGCAATGCGCACTACGACGCCGAGCGCAACGTGCTGATTCGTCACCATGGCGTGCACCTCGGCGTCGCAACGCAGACGCCAGACGGCCTGAAAGTGCCGGTCGTGCGCCACGCCGAAGCGAGGTCGCTGTGGGATCTCGCCGGAGAGATCCGCCGGGTGTCGGAAGCCGCGCGCACCGGCAGGGCGGCACGGGAGGAACTGTCGGGATCGACGATCACGATCACCAGCCTCGGCAAGCTCGGCGGCATCGTCTCGACGCCGATCATCAACGCGCCCGAGATGGCCATCATCGGCGTCAACAAGGCGGTCGATCGGCCGATGGTCGTGAACGGCGCGATCACCGTCCGCCGGATAATGAACCTGTCCTCGTCCTTCGATCACCGATACGTTGACGGCTATGACGCAGCTGCGATGATCCAGGCGCTCAAGGATCTTCTCGAACACCCAGCAACCATCTTCATCCCTGGCTAGACACATGCACACACTCGAATCCGATCAGCAGCTCCAGGACTCCAGCCACGGCGGTACGAAGCCCCAGGCTCGCCCGGCCTTCGGCACGGTACTGGCCGACGAAATGGCGATCGCGACCTTCCGCGACGGCAAGTGGAGCACGCAACAGATGCGGCCCACCGGCCCGATCGAGATGCACCCCGCGGCGCACGTACTGCACTACGCGAGCACGTGCTTCGAGGGATTCAAGGCGTACCACTGGGCCGACGGAAGCGTGCGCGTGTTCCGCATGGACAAGCATATCGAGCGGCTGCGGCAGAGCGCGCGAATGCTCGCACTGCCGGTACCTGACGCCGCGCAGCTCGCCGCGATGATCCTGGGCGTGATCGACCGTGTCCGCGCGCAGGTCCCGGAGCCCCCGGGCGCGCTGTACATGCGGCCGTTGCTGTTCGGGACCACACCGAACATCGGCGCTGCCTCGGCGCCGCCGGACCAGGCGACGCTGATCGTGCTGGCGAGCCCGGTGTGGGACTACTTCGCAGGCGGCGTGAAGCCACTGCGCATCTATGTTGAGGACAAGAAGCACCGCACTGCCGACCACCTCGGCATGGTGAAGACCGGCGGCAACTACGCGGCGGCCATGGGCCCGACGCTCGCCGCCCGCGAGAAGTACAAGGTCGACCAGGTCCTCTTCTGCCCGGACGGTTCGGTGCAGGAGACCGGGGCCGCAAATTTCCTGCTGATCCGCGAGGGGCACATCCTCACGCGCAGCCTCGATTCAACGTTTCTGCACGGCGTGACGCGCGACTCGCTGCTCACGATGGCGCGCGAGATGGGCTTCAAGGTCGAGGAGCGCCTGTTCGACGTCGCCGAGATGCTGGAATGGGTGAAGACCGGCGAGGCCGCACTGTCGGGCACGGCGGCCGTACTCGCGGGCGTAGGCACGCTCGTGTACGACGGGCGTGAGCACAAGGTCGGCAACGGCGAAGTCGGGCCCGTGACCTCGAAGCTGCGCGCGGCGCTGGTCGCGATCCAGAATGGCGAGGCACCCGACACGCACGGCTGGACGACGCGCGTCTGAGCAGGCACCGGTGCCAACGCGGCCGGGTTGACCGGTTGCCCGGTTTATCAGCGGCGCAAGGGCATCCCGGGGAGCACGCCGCGCCTCGCAGACCACGCGAGCGCGCCGATGGCTGCCGCGGCGGCGATGGTGCCGAGCGGTGCGTGGCCATTTCCCGCGTCCAGAATTTGCAGCAGCGCGGCTATCTGCGGTCCAAGGAAGGCGAGCAGCGCAATACAGGCTGCACCTGTCGCGGCGCCAGCAGCTGCGGCGACAAGTGCCTGGCGCGTCAGGCGGCGCTTGAGCGAGCGCAGCATCCAGTCGTACTCGCTCTCTGCAGCAGCGCGCTGGGCGCGTCTTGTAGCAGGATCCGCGAGTCCCGCGATCCGTTCGCGGAGCTTCGCGCCGAAGTCCGCTGGTAGTACCGGGCGTGGCTGCTCACGCGCCAGTGTCGAATCGAGCGACGCGTAGCGTGCCTGCCAGTCGCGACAGCAGGCGCAGGCTTCGACGTGCCTGCGAACCCGCTGCGCCTCCTCGGGCCCGAGTGCGCCTTCGTGCAGTTCGACGATCTCGAATTCGTAGCCGGCGCAGGGGCCGGACAGTGTCGTTTCAGTCATGCGGCTTTCACCTCGTCCGGGCGCGCGATCTCCATCAGGCGCCTACGCGCCCTGTGCAGCAGGTTCTTGACGGTGCCGAGCGGCATGCCGAGTTGCTCGGCCACATTCTCGTAGGAGCGGTCTTCCAGGTAGAACAGGCGCACGGCCTCCTGCTGGTTGCGCGGCAGCTTCTCGAGCAGCCGCTGCAGGTTGTCATGTTCCGGGTCCGCCGCCGGGGCGGTCGCGACGATCGCCGCAGCGCGCTGCGCCTCATCGGAGTCGGGATCGTCGAAGGAAACGGTCGGCCTGCGCCGGCGCAACTCCATCAGGCAGGTATTCCGGGTGATCGTGTAGATCCATGTCCCGAGTGCCGCACGGCCGTCAAAGCCCGGAAGGGCCTTCCAGACCCGCACAAAGGTTTCCTGCGCGGCATCCTCGGCGGCCGCGCGGTCCCGGAGGATCGAGTACGCGAGGCGGAACACACGATCCTTGAACGCCGGGACC
The DNA here is from genome assembly GCA_963732375.1 of uncultured Gammaproteobacteria bacterium. GTDB lineage: Bacteria > Pseudomonadota > Gammaproteobacteria > Steroidobacterales > Steroidobacteraceae > RPQJ01. The sequence continues at coordinate 165,473 of CAVSZE010000014.1, read as the reverse complement.
ACGAGATCGAACGCAAGGGCGTGACGGCCCGCGGCAAGGTGCTGCTCGATCCCCTGGTCCATGCCGCTTTATACGCGCCGGACGATCCCAGGGTTGCATCGGCGGGCCACGACCTGGTGGTGGCCCCGGGGGAGGCGCCTCGAACTGGCGAGGCGGGCTTCACATCTCCCGGGCGTGGCCGTGCAACCCTGCGGCAGGCAGGCGCGTATAACGAATAGCTACCATGGAGACCCTGCGATGAACGAAGACGCCGTTGCCGTATTCATCCCGATCGTCGCGATCGTGATGTCGCTTTCGATTCCGATTGTCTACACGATCATGGACTATCGCCGCCGGCGCGACATCGTCGAGGCGCATCACCGTGAACGGCTGGCCGCCATCGAGCGCGGCATCGACATCCCGCCGCTGCCGGAATCCTTCTACCAGCCGATCTCCCGGAGGCCACCGCGCACCGGATCGACACTGCTCCCCGGCCTGATCTGGCTGTTCGTCGGCATCGGGCTCGGCATTGCACTCTGGCAGATCGGTCGCCAGCAGCTGAGCTATTTCGGGCTCATTCCGGCCGGCATCGGTTTCGCGTACCTCATCCATTACGCGGTCGAGGGCCGCAAGCAGCTGCCCGCCGCCGGCGCGGCCCGCGAGGTCAAGGGTTCCACGTAACCGATAGCAGCCAGGAGCTGCCCGGCATCACGTAGAACTGCGCGTCGCCGAGTTCACTCTCGGCGACGGGTTCGCGGACGTCGGTGAGGTTGTAACCGTCGAGCCGGACCTGCCACGGACCGAAGCGATACCCGACGCCTGCATCGAGCACGGTGTACGGGTCGGCCTCGGCGGCATTGCTCTTGTTGAGATACCGGCTGCCGACGTAGTTCGCGACGAGCGATGCCACGAAGCCCTGCGCGGGGGCGTATACGATGCCGCCCGCTGCGAGATTGTCGGGTGACATCTCCAGCGAGTTGCCCTTCAGCTGCTGGGTCGAGCCGTCGGCAAGCAGCCGCTCGTAGTCGGTGAACTCGGCGTTGTGATGCGCATAGGTCGCAGTGAGTCTCAGGTCGTCGGTCACGCGCCAGCTAGCCTCGACCTCGATCCCGGTGAATCGCTCGCTGCCGGCGTTTGCCAGCGAGGGCAGGCCGTCCACGTTCTCCGGAATCACCAGGTTCTCGAAATCCATGTCGAACCACGACAGCTCCCAGTCCAGCCGGCCACCAAGGTGGCGACCCTTGAGCCCGACCTCCCAGGTCGTGGCGGTCTCGGGCTTCAGGATGCCGCCCTCGGCCTCCGGCCCGAAGTCCACCGCCGCAGGCTTGTAGGTGTCGCGGTAGTCCGCGAACATCGTCACACCGTTGCCCGCCTCGCCCCAGATCCGATAGCTCGCGCCGATTACGCCCGACAGGCGCGACTGGCTCTGGTTGTCCGAACTCTTCTCGGTCGGCGAGCCAGGGGCGGTGTAGTCCACGAGCTTGGCGTCACGGTGCTCGTCGGTCAGGTTCCAGCGCAGCCCGGCCTGCACCAGCCAGCGGTCGGTCGGGCGCCAGTTGCCTTGCGCGTACAGGCCGCCGAAGCTGCGCCGGTCCGTGGTGCTGGTGGCCTCGTCGATGGGAAGATCGTGCGAATTCGGCGGATTGCTGCCGTCGGGCAGCACGGCGTATTCGAAGTTCTTGCTCTGCTGGGAACCGTCGCCGTACATCCAGTCGGCGCCGACCAGCCAGTCGAAATGTTCGCCCTGCTTCGGTGCGTAGTAGCTGTCGAAATAGAAGTCGTTGATGTCGAGTTGCTGCCGGTACCCGTCGGCATTGGGAGTGATGCCGTCGTCGGCGAAGTCCTCGCGCAGGAATCCACGCGTCGTGCTGCCGCTGGTGTGCGCATACGAGGCCGTCGTGACCCAGCGACCCTCGCCGACCGGGTGCGTGAGGCGCAGGTTGGCCTGGATGCGGTCCTGGTCCTGCTTCGCGTCCTTAGGGTTCACGTTCGAGTCGAGCGGGAAGCGATCGGAGAGCGCGCCGCCTTCGCGGGGATGAGGGCTCGCGGGATCCTGGCGCAGTACCGTTCCGTCCAGGTCGGCCTGCAGTTCCCCGATTTCGGTATCTGCCGCGGCGCGATAGAGCAGGTGGGCGCCGTCGGACTTCACCCGATCCTGCGTGTACTCCTGGCTCTGGACCTTGACCGCCAGCGAATGGCGCAGGCTTCCGACCTCGGGCAGGTTGGTGGTGAAGCTCGCGATCCCCGCCTGCGGCGAACCACCCGCCACGACCGCGCGAGTCGGCGTCTTGCCGGCCGGGTAGTTCACGACGTAGAGCACGCCCACGAAGCTGGTTGCGCCGAACATCACCGGTGCCGCGCCGCGCAGCACTTCGATGCGCTCGACGTTCTCGAGGCTCAGCGTCGCGAGGGCGGGGTTGAAGGTGCCGCCGTACGGAATGCCATCGACCACCAGCAGGTAGGCGTCGGCCTCGCGCAGGCCCCGCATGCCGGGCACCGCGCTAGCAGGGCCGCCGTCGCCACCAGGGGCGATGTCGACGCCTGCGACCAGCGCAAGCGCCGTGCGCACGTCACGCGCACCGCGCGACCGTGCCTCCTCGCCGTCCACGATGGTGATCATGGCCGGGACGGATTCGACCGCGACCGGAATCCTGGTTGCGGTCACCTCGATCAGTTCGAGCACCGGATCGTCGGCGCTGTCGCTTGCCCCGCGCGCGGGCGACGGTAGGGCGACTGCGGCGAGCACGGCCGTGGCCATGGTGGTCGCTTTCAACGTGTGATTCGACATGAGTGACGGCAGGCGAGAGCACAAAGGGCGCGATTGTACCGACCGTCGATGCGCAGTTCACCCCTTGGATTCGGGCGCGCCGGCGATCTCGGCCATGCCGATCCCGGTGCTGATCGGGCTCGCGCTGAAAAGCGTCGCGTAGATGAGTGCCCCCACGCCGCTCACTGCGGCCGTCAACACGAACGCGGCCGAGTAGGTGCCGGTTACATCCAGCAGCCAGCCGGTTACTGCAACGCCCACGATGCCGGGGATGGTGGCGATAGTGTTGCTCATTCCCATCAGCTGCGCCGCGTGGGGAGGTGAAATATCCAGCCCGTTCGGGGCGTAGCCGGACCAGGCGAGTCCCAGCGCGCCCGCCGCGCCGCACATCAGCGCGAGCGCGAACGCCGGGGAGTGGACGTCGCGCGCGGCGAGCAGGAATGCCGCGGATACCACCAGTCCCGCGCACTGCATCAGCTTGCGGGTGCCGGTCAGCGACGCGCCGTGGCTGATCATTCGATCCGAGACGGTTGCGCCGACATTGGTCACGACGAACATCGCGAGCCACGGCGCTGCGGAGAAGAACCCGGAGTTTGCGATGCTGAGCCCCTGCGCCTCGCGAAAGTAGCTCGGCAGCCACGAGATCAGCACGTAGAGGGTCCAGGTGGTGGCGAATTGCGCTGCGACCATCGCCCAAACGGCCGGCACGCGCAGCAGGTGGCCGAACGGGAGCGCATCGCGTGCACCGGCGTCCTGCTGCATCTGGCCAAGCAGCGCGCGCTCTGGTTCGCCGATGCGCGGGTCGGTTGCAGGATCGTTCGCGATTCGCGCGAACCACACCACGCCCCACGCGAGCCCGAGCACGCCGAACGAGTAGAACGCCATCGACCAGTGCCAGCGCCCGACGATCCAGCCGGTCGCCATCAGCCCCACGACCGTACCCATCGGGATGCCGCTCAGCAGCCTCGCCATGGCGCGGGTGCGCTCGGTGACCGGGATCCACCGCGAGTAGAGTTCGACCGATGCGGGGAATATGGCCGCCTCGCCGACTCCCATCAGGATGCGGGTCGCGATCAGCAGCGGAATGGAGACGGCCGCAGCGAGTGGCGTGAGCAGCGTGAATACGGACCAGGCCACGACCGCAAGTCCCAGCACGTTGCGACCCCCGTAGCGCTTGGCAAGCGCGCCGCTCGCGTACATGAACAGCAGGTAGCCGATGAAGAACGACGACAGCACCAGGCCTTTCTGTGTCTGTGACCAGCCGAGGTCTTCCTGCATCGCCACTGCGGCGACAGAGATGTTCACCCGATCGGTGTAGGCGATGAACGACGCGAGAAAGCACAGCGCGACCAGTACTTGTCGACGTGACCAACCGCCCGCGACCTGAATTTGCTTCACTTGATCCTTACCCCCTTGCGCCTCAGGATGAGGCAGCGGGGTGAGGTCATGCAAGACCGTTCGGAATCTGCAGCCGCGCCCGGAGAGCAACGATGAACACCATGAAGTCCGCGCGAATACGCGCGTACAGCAGCGATCCGGGTGATATCCGCATCGAGGATGTACCAGTTCCGGAGCCCGGTCCGGGGCAGGTGCGCGTACGGATGGTCATGAGCCCGGTGAATCCTTCCGATCTCAATTTCCTGCGCGGCACCTATTCGCAGGCACTGGAGCGGATCATCTGGAATCACGACAGGCATGCGTCCGGCCTGCCGCCGTGTTTCGATCCGGCGCTATCCAGTCCTTGTCCGCAGCCGCCGTACGCGCTGGGCGGCGAGGGCGTCGGCATCGTCGAGGCGTGTGGAGCAGGCTTGCTCGCGAGAAGGCTGCGCGGCCGGCGTGTCGCGGTGGCCAGTGGCCCGCCGAACGGGACCTGGCAGCAGTGCACGGTCGTCGACGCGAAGCGCGCCGTTGTCATGCCGGACTCCGTTCCGAACGAGCAGGCAGCGATGTTCTTCGTGAACCCGGTCACTGCCTGGGTGCTGGTTCGCGAAGTGTTCAAAGTGCCGCGAGGCGGCTGGGTGCTGGTGACCGCGGCGGGCTCGGCGCTGGGTAAGAGCGTCGTACGGATGGGCAAACGCGATGGCTTCCGCACGATCTGTGTCGTGCGCTCGAGTGCGAACTCTGCGGAGCTTGCCGCTCTCGGTGCGGATGCGGTGATCGAGACCGACCGGCACGACCTGATCGACGAGGTAGCGCGGATCACGAATGGCCGCGGCGTCGGCTTCGCCCTCGATTGCGTCGGAGGCAGGCTCGCGGGCGACGTCGTTCGATGCCTCGGGCTCGGCGGCCGGCTCGTGATCTACGGCACGCTCGCGGACACTCCGCTCGAGATCCCGGGACGCGACCTGATGATGCCGGTCGCGCAGGTATCTGGTTTCCTGCTGCCCAACTGGCTGGCGCAGCAGTCACCGCTCAAGTTGCTGGGCGTGTTGCGTGCCGTAAAGCGGCTGACGGTCGCGGGCGTGTTCCATACCGAGGTCGGCGCGACATTCCCACTGGAGGACGTCGCGCACGCCGTCGCCGCATCGCTCGAACCCGGCAGGACTGGAAAGGTCATGCTGCGCATCGCATGACAATGTGCCGGGTTGGCGCGCGGCAATGGCCGTCGCGCCGGTCGAATCACGGACGATAGTCGGCGGTCAATCCAAGTACATAGACGCGGCTGCCGCTGATGGTGCCGGTAACGTTCGGGATTCCCGGCAGTGGCACCGGGTACGTGTCCTGTGCGATCCGGACCTTCCCCTGGCTGATGACCGAGAGCGCGACCCTGAGCAGCAGCGTGTCGCTGAACTGGTAGTCGGCGCCGGCTGCGAGTCGCAGTTGCTCGGCCATCGGGAAATAGACGGGCATCGTTCCGTCGGCAGGCGCCGGATCACTGTCGTATGCGATGCCCGTCGCCAGCGTCCAGCGCGGGTCGAAGCGGTACCGCAGCCCGATCGCGGCGCTCCACGTGTCGCTCAGCCCGTCTTCGAACATCGGCGCTTGCTGCCCGGCTACGTCCATGCGGGCATGGCCGAATCTGGACCACTGCTGCCATCCAATGCTCGCCGCGAGCAAGGTGTCGGGCGAGACCTGGCGTGCTGCGCTGAGCGTGAACTGCTGCGGAAGGCTGAAGTCGAGTTCCGCAGGCCCTTGTTGCTGCAGCATGCCAGAGAGCAGCGGGTGGACCGCGTTCGCGCGAACGTCGAGGTCCACCGAGTGCGTCACGCTGGACGTCCACGCGAGGCCGATTCTCGTGCCGGTGCCTGGCCGGTAGACCATGCCCAGGTTCTCGACCGGTGCCCAGGAGTGCCCCTGCATGTGAAGCTGCCCATCGGGCAGGTCAAGCGGTGGTCCGTAGTAGATCGCTTCGTTGCTGACGGCCATGCCGGCCTGCACGTCGGCATACTGCGCACCGATTGAGGCCCCCACGTCCAGGCGATCGGTGAGCCTGTAGGCGACCGCGGGGACAAGGTTGATGGACCGCAACTGCGCGTCCTCGATGGCGCGGCGTCCCGACCACCTGCTGCCGAAGTCGCATCCCAGTCCGACGTTGCCATAGGCGCCCACACCGACGGCCCAGCGGTCCTGCTGTCGCATCGCGAACGCAGACAGCGCCGGCATGGTTCCCTGCTCGTTCACGGCGGAGCCGGGCGTCGCCCCGCTGCCCTTGAATTCCAGGTTCATCCTGACCGGCATGGTGACCACCGTCACTGCCGTGCCGCTGAGCGCGACCATGCCAGCGGGATTCGACCCGATCGTCGTGGCGTCGGTGGCGAAAGCCGTGCGGCCAGCGGAGGCCATCGCCATGTCGGGGCCACCGGACTCCGAGAGCCAGGCAGCAGCGGCGACGCAACGGAGACTGAATAGAAACGCAATCGAGCCGACGGCGTACGCTGCGCGACGGTTGGTTGCCCTGGAGCGAGGATGCATGGCGGTGCAGGTTTCCATAAGAAAGTACCGCCATGAGATTAGCCCGGCTTCATGATGCGTAATTGCGCGAAGGCGATGCGCAATTGTCGTTTTCTTGCAGTAGAGTGCCGGGTAACGCAATGACGACCCGCGACCGCATGCCTGCATTTCTCCGGCGCCTCCTGGGGCACCCGGAGCTTTCGTGCCGGATTCCGGCCGATCCGGCGTTCACGCTGGAACGCTATCGCGCGCTGCTCGAGGTCGTGGAATTTCCCCCTCTGCCCGGGCCGCTGCTCTTCGTGCACACCGGCGGCAAGCCAGTCTCCTATCGTGCGGGCCTGGCGCAGACCGACGGGCTGTCGCTGCCCGGCCTGGTGACCCTGGTGCCCGCCGGCACCAGCGGCGAGCTGGCGCTGCGTGGAATAGGCGAGGGCATGGTTGCGTATTTCGAAACGGCGCGGCGCATTCCCTGGTGGGTGTCGTCACGCCGCGAGAGGGAGCCGGTGACCTTCGTGGATAACGTGGTCGTCACGCTCGCGCAGCAGCTCGCGGTCTCGGTGAGCGGGCCGGAGCACGAAGACGCGTACCTGGCAGTGCTCGGCAACGCACTGCTGGCGCAGTTGCGGCACTCGCTGTCGGCAGCGACACCGAACGAACCACTGCGTGGGTCCCGGAGCGCCCTGATGCTGGTCCACCTGGCCGTGCAGCACATTCACCAGCACATCGACGAGCCGCTCGGCGTGGCGAGCGTTGCTGCGACGGTCGGCGTCGGCGTCACGCACTTCTCGAACACATTCAGGCAGGTCACCGGTGCGACGCCGCACAGCTACATACTGCGCGCGCGCATCGAGCGGGCCCGCGAACTGCTGCGCATGACCTCGCTGTCGGTCGGCGAAATCAGCGCGGCCGTCGGCTTTGCCGGACAGAGCCACTTCTGTACGGCATTCCGCCGGGAAACCGGGGTGACGCCGTTGAGCTACCGTCGCAGCGGGGTCAAGTCGGTGCCAGTCCGCAGCTCACGGAAATGACGCTGGGCGAGGCGATGCCGTTCGACGGCAAGCGCATGTCCCGGTGCGGGTTCAGTCGCCGGTCCGTGACTCGAACCGTCCGATGGCCCGGTTCTTCGTTACCGTGCGCCAGTCGAACCAGCGGCCGTTCATTGCGACGTACACGCCCGGTGGCAGCACCTGCACGAACGCGAGAGCGCAGCCGAGGTTGAACAGGCCGTCGGAGCTGCCGAACGTGTAGGGAATCATCGCGCCGGTCAGCACGATCGTGCGACCGGCGGCACGCTCGCCGAGGAATCGCGCGGTCTCGGGCATCGTGTCCGTGCCGTGAGTGACCACGATGCGCTCGCGGCCGGGCTGCAGGCAGTTCTCGAGAATCAGCTCGCGGTCGAGGTCCGTCATCTCGAGGCTGTCGACCATCATCAGCGTGCGGATCTCGAGGTCGAGATCCGCGCGGGCCAGCTGCAGCATGTCGTGGACATGCGTGTCCTTGAAGAACAGCTTTCCGCTCAGTTCGTCGTATTCCTTGTCGAAGGTGCCACCGGTCACCAGCAGGCGAATCTGCATGCGAAATACTCCGTGCCGGTACGGACGCCGTGCGACACGGCAGCCGCACGGCGTCCGACGGTGAATCCCTGCTCGTGGCCGGAACCAGTCAGGACTAGCCCTTGCTGCGCACCTTTTGGACGATGAAAAGCAGCGCCGCGGCGCCAAGAATCGACGCAATCCAGCCGGCGCCTTCGCCGGGCATGTACCAGCCAAGTGCCTGGCCGAGGAAACCTGCGCCAACCGAGCCGGCGATACCGAGCAGGCAGGTCATGATCCAGCCCAACGGCTGATCGCCCGGCAGCACGAAACGACCGAGCGCGCCGACGATCAGTCCGGCGATGATTGTGCCGATGATGCCCATGTGAGACTCCCCTTGGCTTGTTGACCGTTTCAGTTGTTGACTGTTGTTGCTCGACCGCAGCGATACGAATGTCGCCGCGAGAGGATAGGATACACAGATGATGCGCACGATCTCCATTCGCGGCGGCAAGGGCGGCACTGACGCGCTGTTCGTCGAATCGCAGCCGGTTCCCGAGCCGGGCCCGGGGCAGTTGCTGGTCCGGGTCAGGGCCGCAGGCGTCAACCGGCCCGACATTTTCCAACGGGCAGGCTTCTACCCGCCGCCGCCCGGAGCGCCGGCCACGCTGGGACTCGAGGCGGCCGGCGAGGTGGCTGCGACTGGCGCCGATGTAACGCGCTGGCGGGTCGGCGACAGAGTCACCGCACTACTCGGCGGTGGCGGCTACGCGGAATACGCGCTGGTCGACGCCCGACATGCCTTGCCGGTGCCTGCGGGCCTCGACTTCATCCATGCTGCCGCACTGCCGGAGACGGTCTTCACCGTCTGGAGTAATGTGTTCGAGCGCGGGCAACTGCTATCCGGCGAGACCCTGCTGGTGCACGGCGCCAACAGCGGCATCGGCGTCACGGCGATACAGCTGGCGAAGGCAGCGGGCGCACGTGTGTTCGCGACGGCGCGTGGCGCGGCGAAGGCAGCTCAGGCCAGGGAAATAGGTGCCGATGTCACGATCGACGCCGCAGCGGGTGATTGGGCCGACGGCATCAAGGCGGCCGGCGGCGTCGATGTGATCCTGGACATGGTCGGCGCCAGCTACTTCGAGCGCAATCTCGACGTGCTTGCCCCGGACGGACGCCTGGTCGTGATCGCGACGCTCACCGGCCACGAGGTCCAGCTGAATCTTCGACAGCTTATGCTGAAGCGGCTTACGGTCAGTGCATCGACGCTGCGGGCGCGCAATGCCGACGAGAAAGCACGGCTCGCGCGCGCCATCGAGGATCACGTCTGGCCATGGATCGCCGCAGGGTCGGTCAAGGTGCCGGTTGACCGGACATTCCCGCTCGAGCGGGCCGGTGAGGCCCATGCGTGGCTCGAGAGCGGCTCGCAGTTCGGCAAGGTGGTGTTGACCGTCGAGTGAACTGGGGTCGCCGCCCGAGGCCGCGGCATCGATTTGCGGAATGCGCGCGGCTCAGACGTGCGGCGTTTGCGTGATTTTCCAGAAACTCGACGGGTTGTGGATCTCGGCGTGACAGTTGGAGCAGACAAGCTGGCACTTCGATGCTTCGCGTGCAATGAGTCTCCATGACCGATTGGCGAGCGTTCGCGCGTCCAGCGAGAACGATTTAGAACTCGGATCGATGTGGTGGAACTCCAGCGCCGCGAGATTTCGCCTATAGCCGCAGCGGCTGCACGATCCGCCCATCATGAGTACCAGGCGCTTCTTGCCTTCGGCAGCACGGACGCGCTGGCTGACGTAGCTCTTGTGATGATAGTTGGTATGGCGATTCTTGCAGACACGGCCACAAAAGCGCGTCTGCCGGCCTTGGAGGCGTCGGCCGCAGACTCTGCAGGCGGGGAGGGGCGTGGGATACGACATCCGTCGAGCGTCCGGAAGGACAGTGACAAAAACCATGGGAAAATCTTCCCGTTTCATTACAATTCGACACGTGGGCCTGTAGCACAGCGGTTAGTGCAGGGGACTCATCGAGAAAGGTGCCTTCGCGGCGTAATCTGCGAAGTGGACGGGACGAATTCAGGGGAACCTTCCAGACCAGCTGATGGCAACCCTGAGCCGAGCCGGCGGTACACCGCCGGAAGGTGCAGAGACTACCTGAGGGCTTCAGCGCCCTTAATGACAGGCTTTGAGCATCCCGCACCCGACCGGCAGCAATGCCGAGGGTGAAGAGATAGTCCACTCCCGCCGGAAACGGTGGGGCAGAGTGAATCCCTTGGTCGTAGGTTCGAATCCTACCGGGCCCACCATACAAGATCGCCCGTCCATCCGGCGGGCGTGGCGGATGAGCGCAGCGATGGGGCGGGCATGAACGATCTGCATGACCTGATCGAGAACAATCGCCGCTGGGCCACCGGCATGGTGGCGCGCTCGCCCGATTTCTTCTCCGGTCTGGTCGCGCAGCAGGCGCCGCGCTACCTGTGGATCGGGTGTTCCGACAGCCGCGTGCCCGCGAACGAGATCGTCGGGCTCCCGCCGGGTGAACTGTTCGTCCACCGCAACGTGGCGAACATCGTCATGCACAACGACTTCAGTTGCCTGTCGGTGCTGCAGTACGCGGTCGAGGTCCTCGGCGTCGAGCACATCATCGTCTGCGGTCACTATGGATGCGGCGGCGTGCAGGCGGCCTGGGAGGGCCGGCAGCTGGGCCTGGTGGACAACTGGCTGCGGCCGATCCGTGACCTGGCGGCGCGGTACCAGGACGCGCTGGGTCAGCTGCCCGAGCCGTCGCAGCGGTTCGACCGTCTCTGCGAATTGAACGTGCTGCTGCAGGCGCTGCGCGTGTGCCGGACGACGATCGTGCAGCAGGCGTGGGACCGCGGGAAGGATCTGACCGTGCACGCCTGGGTCTATCGCCTGACCGACGGTCTGCTGCACGATCTCGGCTTCAGTGTCTCGGACGTCGCGAGCACCGAGGCAGAATTCGAGCGCGTCGTGGACCTGGGCGCGTCGCGCACTTGATCCTGCCGCAGGAGGATCGATGGCCTCCGTTGGCGTCGCACTTTTCGACACTGCGCTTGGCCGCTGTGGCATCGCGTGGACCGATACCGGCATCGTCGGTGTCCAGCTTCCGGAGCCCGTGGGCGCCGAGCGTGCCCGCTTGCTGCAGCGATTTCCGGACGCGGTCGAGTCGTCTCCGCCACCGGGCGTGCAGCGGGCCGCCGCCGGCATCGCTGCGCTGTTGAGCGGCGAGTCGCCAGATCTAGACTCGATCACACTGGACATGAGCGCGGTCGCGGAATTCGACCGCTGGGTCCTCGAAGCCACGCGGCGGATCCCACGCGGGACGACGCGGACCTACGGCGAAATCGCGGCGCAGATCGGCGACCCGGCTGCAGCCCGGGCGGTCGGACAGGCGCTGGGTCGAAATCCGTTCCCGGTCATCGTGCCCTGCCATCGCGTGCTGGCCGCGGCCGGCCGGCCCGGGGGCTTCTCGGCGAATGGCGGCGTGGCGACCAAGCTGCGTATGCTTGCGATCGAGGGCGCGCCGGGCAACGCGGAATTCGATTTCTGAAGGAGAGCTTCCGCTGACGACCTTAGACCTCGACCTGCTGCAGACACTGGTGCTGGCCACGGGGCTTTATTTCCTCGGGCATTTCCTGGTGCGCCGCGTGCCGCTGCTCGCGCGCTACAGCATCCCGGTGCCGGTCGTCGGCGGCGTGCTGTTCGCGATCGTCGTGGCGCTGGCGGGCATCGTGGCGCACGTGCAGTTCGGCATCGACAATTCGCCGAAGGATCCGCTGCTGCTGGCCTTCTTCGCGACGCTTGGACTCGGCGCCGACGTCAGGTCGCTCGCGCGTGGCGGAAAGAAACTCGTGGTGCTGCTGGTGTTGTTTGTCCTGGTCATGCTCATGCAGGACGCCATCGGCCTGGCGCTGGCACGCGCGCTGGACCTGCATCCGCTGGTTGGACTGCTTGCGGGCTCCATTTCCCTGGTCGGCGGGCACGGCACGGCGGCGGCCTATGCCGCGAATTTTTCGGACACCCGCAACCTGCAGGGCGCGCTCGAACTCGGCATGGCGGCGGCCACTGCCGGCCTGGTGCTCGGCAGCCTGCTGGCCGGTGCAGTCGCGGAGCGCCTGATGCGGCGCGTCGCGGCCAGTGCACCGGCCGCGACCGGTGGGGCGGCGGATACGCCGGAGCGCGCGGGCGCTGAAGATCCCGTGTTCCTCCCGATCACCAGCGAGCAGTTGCTGTTCGTGCTTACCGTCTGCCTGGTGTGCATCGGCGCCGCGTACACCGTACATGGCTGGATGAAAGGCTCGGGCATCCTGCTGCCGGACTTTCTCTGGGCGCTGCTGATCGGCATGGCGGTGCGCAATGTCGCGGCGCTGTTGAAGATCGACGGAATCAATGACCGGGCGGTACAGGCGGTCGGCAGCGTGTCGCTGTCGCTGTTCCTCGTCATCGCATTGATGGAGATGCGCATCCTCGACCTCGCCACGCTCGCGGGTCCGCTGCTGCTCATCATTGCGGTGAATGCGCTGGCCACCGCGGCGTTCGCCTATTTCGTCACCAGCCGCGCGATGGGCGGCGACTACGACGCGGCGGTGGTCAGCGGCGGACAGGTCGCTGCCTGTCTCGCCACGACGGCAGTCGGCATGTCGGTGATGCAGACGCTGACCGAGCGCCATGGCCCGTCGCCGCTCGCATTCCTGCTGGTACCGATAGTCGGGGCTTTCTTCGCGGACATCGCCAATGCCGCGGTGCTCCAGGTCTATTTCGCGCTGCCATCACTGGGGTTCTGAGCGTGCGGAAGACGACTCGATTTGCCCTGTGGGCTGTATTTGCGGTGCTGCTCGCGGCCTGCACGCGCGGGCCCGGCGAAGCCGGCCTGCAGCAGGATGTCCAGGCGCGGGTGGATGCGCTGTTCGGCCGGCAAGTGCTCCAGGTAGAGGCGTTCCGGCGCCAGGGCAGCGCGCCGTACCGCGCATCCGAGGACGGTACCCGGCAGGTGATCGTGTACTACAACGCGATCTTCAAGCTTGCCGAGACCTACGACCCATCCGACTGGCAGGGTCTCGGTCCGACGATGATCGCAAACGCGATCGGGGCCTCCGACGAGGGCATCACGGGACTCAAGTCGGGGCGCAACGAACCGGGCACGCAGCTTCGCGCATACGGGTCCATCGTCTATCGGGTCGCCGACGGCGGATGGCTGCCGGCGGACGTCGTTGCGCTGCGCCCGGCGGCCGCTGCCGAGGCGACCGGTGCCGGTCCCAGCTCGGAAGCGGAGCAACTGGTGCGCAGCATCGCCGCGCTGGTGCAGCAAGCGCCAATGCGTCGCGGGGCGGACGAAAAGATCATCGCCGAGGAACTCAATCACGCGCTGGCCACGATCCGGTTGCGGATGAACAAGAACGGACAGCGCGTGGTCATCGCGGCTGGCCCGGCCGGTGGAGAGTATTCGAGGTTCCTCACGTCGGTGATCGGACGCATGCGCGAGACCAGCCCGATCACGATCGCCGAGACGGCCGGCAGCGTCGAGAATGCGTTCCTGATCGAACGTGACGAGGCGCGCGCCGGGCTGGTCCAGAGCGACGTTGCCGCTGCCGCGGTCACCGGCTATGGAATATTTTCCGGTACCGGTCCACTCGGGCACCTGCGGGCAGTGGCCAGCCTGTTTCCGGAGCCCGTGCACATCGTGGTGCGAGCCGACTCCGGCATCGGCCGGATCCAGGACCTGGTCGGCAAGCGGGTGGCGCTGGGCCGCGTCGCGTCGGGCACTCGGCAGACGGCCATTGGCATGCTTGCGGCTGCGGGAATCGGCATCGACCAGGTGGTCGGGCTCGAAGAGCCGAGTCCACAGGTGGCGCTCGACGAACTGGCGGCGGGAAGGATCGACGCGGTGATCGAGGTGGTGTCCGCGCCCTGGAGGCAGCTCGAGATCGCGATGCACGCCTCGGGGCTCAAGCTGCTGCCGCTCGATCCCGAGACGGTCGCACGGGCGGTCGCGGAGGTGCACGGCCTTGTGCCGCTGGACATTCCAGCGCGCACCTATCCGGAACAGGCGGTGAGCGTGCCGACGGCTGCGGCGACCGCGCTGCTGGTTACCCGAGACGACGTCCCCGACGCGGTGGTGCGCAACACGCTCGAGTTGCTCTACGCTTCCGCGGCAAGCGGCGGTGCTGGGATGCAGGCCACGCGACTGTCGAAGGAGCGCGCCACGTCGGGCATCACGATTCCGATGCACCCCGCGGCCGAGCGGTACTTCGGGAAGACGGGCGATGGGATTGCGACTGGCGGGGCCGTCCCTGCCACCGTTGACCAGCGGCAGGTGCCCTAGTTGCCTTTGGTGGCGGAGAAAAATTCCTGCGCTCGTGCCGATTGTTCCGCCGTCGGCGAATACTCGACCCGCGGATTCGATTCCTTGCGTCGGTACCGATAAAAAAGGCCCCTCGCGGGGCCTTTTTGGTCTTGACCTGCCGCCGGCGCGGGTCAGTCCTCGAGGAAGCTCCGCAGCTGCTCACTGCGGCTCGGATGACGCAGCTTCCTGAGCGCCTTGGCCTCGATCTGCCGGATGCGCTCGCGGGTGACGTCGAACTGCTTGCCGACCTCTTCGAGCGTGTGGTCCGTGGTCATGTCGATGCCGAAGCGCATGCGCAGCACCTTTGCCTCGCGCGGCGTGAGGCCGGCGAGCACGGAGTGCGTGGTCTCGCGCAGCGATTCCATCGTGGCGGAGTCGATCGGCGACTCGACCGACGTGTCCTCGATGAAATCGCCAAGATGCGAGTCCTCATCGTCGCCTATGGGCGTCTCCATCGAGATCGGCTCCTTGGCGATCTTGAGTACCTTGCGCACCTTGTCCTCGGGCATCTCCATGCGCACCGCGAGTTCGTCGGGCGTCGGCTCGCGGCCCATCTCCTGGAGCATCTGCCGCGAGATGCGGTTCAGCTTGTTGATCGTCTCGATCATGTGGACCGGGATGCGGATGGTGCGCGCCTGGTCGGCGATCGAGCGAGTGATCGCCTGGCGAATCCACCACGTGGCGTAGGTGGAGAACTTGTAGCCGCGGCGGTACTCGAACTTGTCCACGGCCTTCATCAGGCCGATGTTTCCTTCCTGGATGAGGTCGAGGAACTGCAACCCGCGGTTCGTGTACTTCTTCGCGATCGAGATCACGAGGCGCAGGTTGGCCTCGACCATTTCCTTCTTCGCGCGGCGCGCCTGGGCTTCGCCCACGGCGATCTCGCGGTTGATGTCCTTGACCTCGCCGATCGTCAGGTGCGAGCGTATCTCGATGTCGCGCAGCTTGAGCTGCTGCTTCTCGATTTCCTCGCGCATGCGTCCGAGGGCGGCCGAATGCTTGCGCTTGGCCCGCACGTGCTTGTCGAGCCAGTGCAGGTTGGTCTCGTTGCGCGGGAAAGTCTCTATGAAATCCGGGCGCGGCATGCCGGCATCACGCACGCAGATCTGCATCACGGTCTTCTCGATGCTGCGGATCTCGTTCAGGTGCCCGCGCAGGTGCGAGACCAGCGCCTCGAACATGCGCGGCGCCAGCTTCAGCTCCATGAACTCGGCGGCGAGCTTGCGGCGCAGCTTGACGGTCTTCTGGTCCTTCGGCCCCTTGTCGTCGAGCGCCTTCACTACCTGGCCGTAGACCTTGGCGAGCGATGCGAAGCGGGCCGCTGCCTCCACGGGATCGGGGCCGGTCTCTACCGCCTCTTCTTCCTCGGCTACTTCCTCTTCGTTGTCGTCGTTCTCTGCCGCCTCGGCCTTGGCGGCTGCAGCCAGCTTCGGATTGATCGGCTCGGCGATTACGTCCGGCGCGTTCGGGTCCACGAAGCCCACGATGATGTCGATCAGCCGGCCCTGGCCTGCCTTAACCGGCTCGTAGGTGCCGAGCAGCGCCTCGAACGTCGGCGGGTACGCCGAAAGTGCGCGGCGTACGGCCTCGAGGCCCTGCTCGATGCGCTTGGCAATCGAGATCTCGCCCTCGCGCGTCAGCAGTTCCACGGTGCCCATCTCGCGCATGTACATGCGGACCGGGTCCGTGGTTCGGCCGAATTCGGCGTCCACGGTCGTTGCGAGGGCGGCGGCCGCTTCTTCGGCGGCCTCGTCGTCGGCGACGACCGTCTCGCGCAGCAGCAGGGCCTCGGCGTCCGGCGCCTTTTCGTACACCGGGATGCCCATGTCGTTGATCATCTGCACGATGTCTTCGATCTGCTCCGGATCGACGATCTCGGAGGGCAGGTGATCATTAACCTCGGCGTAGGTCAGGAAGCTCTGCTCCTTGCCGCGGGCGATCAGCAGCTGCAGCTGCGACTGGCGATCCTCGGGCGTGGTCGGCGGCAGCGCACTTGCGATCTTTTCGGAGCCAGCCTTGGCGCCGCGCTTTTTCGATCGGCCAGGCGCACTTGCGGCCGGGGCCGGGGCCGGGGTCGCCGCCGGCGCAGCCTTGGCGACGACGGGCGCGGCCTGCTTCTTGGTCGAGGCCTTGGCGGCGACAGCCTTCGTCGCCGGCGCCTTCGCGGGTGCAGCCACCTTGCCCGGTCTGGCGCCAGCAGTCTTCTTTACCTGGACGGCCTTCGCTGGCTTCTGAGGACCCCTGGCCGCCGCCTTCTGTGGCTTGGCTTTGGATTTAGCAGCAACGACAGGCGTCGGCTTGCGGTGCTTCGCTTTGGCGGCGGCGGGCTTCGCCGGCTTCGTCACCGCCTTTGCGGCCTTCGTTGCCTTCGCAGGCTTGGTGCGGGCCGTCGGTGCCTTGCGGGCGGAAGCCTTCTTGGCTTGCTTGCTTGCAGTCTTGCTCAAGATGGACGCCTCAGAAAAATGGGCTGGATAAAAGAGCGGAACTATATCACGGGCAGCGCCAGAATCGCCGCGGCTATTTTGCCAGTCCGGAACGCGCTCCCTGCGCGATGGCGCGGATAAGCGACTGAATTTCAAGTTTTTCTTCGGTGCTGAGCGGGGCCTCGCGGGCCTTGTCCTGCAGGGCCTCGAGCCTGGTGACGCTGTCCTCGGCAACCAGCCGTGCGATGGCCGAGCGGACTTCGGCGGCGGCGGCCTCAGTGTCGGCTACCAGGCACTCGGTGGCCGCCAGCTTCGACAGCGGGGTGTGCTCAGTGCGTTCGCGCCAGCGTTCGAGCAATGCGGCCGTGCTGGCCGGCGGGTCTTCCCGCAACTGGGCCAGCAGTTCGATGAGCAGGGCCACGCCCGGTCGATCCACATGATCGAGCGCTTCTGTCGCCTGGATTCCGGCGGCAGCGGCGGGGTAGTGAACCAGCAGGCTGATGGCCTGCCGGACGAGATTTCCACGCCCGGCGACCGCTGCATGCACTTGTCGGGCCTGGTGGCGCGCCGCCGGCGCAGCATCGCCGTGTGACGGGGGGAGGGACCCTTCGCCCGCCTGCAGCAGTTCGGCCAGGCGCGCGGGTTGCATACGAACTGCTTCGGCCAGCTGAGAGACGAGCAGCTCGCGATAGACGTCCGACGGGATCTTCCGAATCAGTGGTCGCGCCAGTTCGACAAGCTTTGCGCGACCGTCCACGTTCGACGGATCGCTGCGCGCGGACAGCTCGCGGATCAGGTAGTCGGACAGCGGCAGCGCACCTGCGAGCCGTGCCTCGAAGGCAGCCGCGCCTTCCTCCCGTACCAGCGTGTCGGGATCGTGGCCGTCCGGCAGGAACAGGAAGCGCACCTGGCGACCCTGCTTGACCTCGCTCACGGCATTCTCGAGCGCGCGCCATGCCGCTGCCCGGCCGGCGCGGTCGCCGTCAAAGCAGAACACGACCTCGCCGACGAGCCTGAAGATGCGTTGCAGGTGCTCGGGCGTGGTCGCGGTGCCGAGCGTGGCGACCGCGTAGGTGATACCGGCCTGGTGCAGGCTCACCACGTCCATGTAGCCCTCGACCACCAGCAGCCGCTGCAGGCTGCGCGTCGCCTGCCGGCACTCGAACAGGCCGTAGAGTTCGCGGCCCTTGTGGAACAGCTCCGTCTCGGGAGAGTTCAGGTACTTGGGCTCGCTGCCGTCGAGCACCCGTCCGCCGAAGCCGATGGTGCGGCCGCGCGTGTCGCGAATCGGAAACATGACCCTGTCGCGGAAGCGATCGTAGAAGCCAGGCGTGTGGGCGCGCCCGGGTTCCGCCTGGCGCTCGACCACCAGGCCCGCCCGATGCAGCACCTGTCGTTCGTCGTCGGTCGCCCCGTAACGATCGAGCAATGCGTCCCAGCGGGCCGGCGCATAGCCGATGCCGAATCGCTGGATGACCTCCTGGGTCAGGCCGCGTTTCGCGAGGTAGTCGCGTGCCTTCGCCTCCCCGCCAACCGACTGGCGATAGAAAAGCGCGGCACGCTCGAGCGCGATGTAGATTTCATCGTGCGGCTGCGCCGGGGCGCTGCTGCCGCCCTCGCGGGGCACGTCGAGCCCGGCGCGCGCGGCCAGGTCCTCGACTGCCTCGACGAAGCCGAGATGGTCGTACTCCATCACGAAACCGAGCGCCGTGCCGTGCACGCCGCAGCCGAAGCAATGGTAGAACTGCTTGTCGGCGCTCACGGTGAACGACGCAGTCTTTTCGTCGTGGAACGGGCAGCAGGCCTTGTACTCGCGGCCCGCGCGTTTCAGCTGAACCCGGCTGCCGATCACCTCGATGATGTCGGTCCGCGCGATCAGTTCGTCGATAAAGTGCTGGGGAATCCGGCCGGCCACGGGAACGCGGTCAGCTGCCGAGAGTGGCCTTGATGCGGGCGCTCACGGCGCCCATGTCGGCGCGGCCCGCGGCCTTCGCCTTGACCGCGGCCATGACCTTGCCCATGTCCTTGACGGACGCGGCGCCGGTCGAGGCGATGGCGTCGCTGATGATTGCGTCGACCTCGGCCTCGGTGAGCTGGGCCGGGAGGTAGGACTGCAGCAGGACGATCTCGGACTTTTCCTTGTCGGCAAGGTCCTGGCGCGCGCCCTGCTCGAACTGCACGATCGACTCGCGTCGCTGCTTGACCATCTTTTCCAGCACCGCTATCACCTGCGCGTCGTCGAGCGTGATGCGCTCGTCCACTTCGCGCTGCTTGATCGCAGCCTGCACCATGCGGATGGTCAAGAGGCGCTCCTTGTCGGAGGCCCGCATGGCGGCCTTCATGTCCTCGGTGATGCGCTCCTTGAGCGTCACGGGACCCGGGGGCTCAGTAGTTGCGGGCGCGTGGCGCCGAGAAATCCCGTGCGCCGCGCTTCTGGTGGCGCTTCACTGCGGCCGCCTTCTTTCTTTTACGCTCCTGGGTCGGCTTCTCGTAGAATTCGCGACGCCGGAGTTCAGTCAGTACACCGGCTTTTTCACAGGCGCGCTTGAAGCGGCGCAGGGCGGCATCGAAATATTCGTTCTCACGAATGCGGACGCTGGGCATCGAAACCTCGTCGATCGGTCGGAGCTAGGTACCCGACCGGGACCCAAGGGTCTCGCTGCCGGGAAAAGGACCGCGAATTTTAGAGAGCGTGGACGGGAATTGCAAAACATGCGGGTCCTGGGGCTGGAAACCTCCTGTGACGAGACGGCGGTCGCGGTCTATGACGGTGCGGCCGGGCTGCTTGCCCACGAGCTGCACAGCCAGGTCGATCTGCACTCGATCTACGGCGGGGTCGTGCCCGAACTGGCGTCGCGCGATCACCTGCGTAAGCTATTGCCATTGTTGAAGAAAGTGCTCGAGCGCAGCGGTGGATCCGAGGCCATCGACGGCATCGCCTGTACGGCCGGGCCGGGCCTCGCGGGGGCGCTGCTGGTCGGGTGCTCGGTGGCCCGCAGCCTCGCCTACGCATGGAAGGTTCCCTGCATCGGCGTCCACCACATGGAAGGCCACCTGCTCGCGCCGCTGCTGGAGCCCGACCCGCCGGAATTCCCGTTCCTGGCGCTGCTCGTCTCGGGCGGGCACACGTTGCTCGCCTATGTGCGCGGCGTCGGCCAGTATGAGGTGCTGGGCAGTTCGCTCGACGACGCCGCGGGCGAGGCCTTCGACAAGACCGCGAAACTGCTGGGACTCGGTTACCCGGGCGGCCCGCAGCTAGCGGCGCTCGCCGAACGGGGGCGGCCCGGGGTATTCAATTTCCCGCGGCCGATGACCGAACGACCGGGGCTCGACTTCAGCTTCAGCGGTCTCAAGACCGCGGTGGTCGTGGCGCTGCGCGGCAGGGCGCTGGATGACCAGACCCGCGCCGACGCGGCGCTCGCATTCGAGGAAGCGGTCGTCGACACGCTGGTGATGAAGTCCATGCGTGCCATCGAGGCGACCGATGCACGTACGCTGGTGGTTGCCGGGGGCGTTGGCGCCAATCGCCGCCTGCGGGCCCGCATGCTCGCGATGGGCGAGCGCCATGGCGTCAGGGTCGCGTACCCGCGCGCCGAATTCTGCACCGACAATGCCGCGATGATCGCGCTGCTGGGGCACCTGCGCCTCTCGGCCGGCGAACGCGGCAACCTCGTGATATCCGCGCGCGCACGCTGGTCGATGACCGAGCTGGTGCCGCCAACGCCCAGCCTGCACTCGTAAGCGGCCGGGCCGCTCCCTCATTCCCCTGCGATCACCGACAATGCCGCCCATGAAATCCAGCAATGACAGCCAGGCCGACGTGATCTTCCTTTCCGGCCTCACGGTCGACTGCATCGTCGGCATCTGGGACTGGGAGCGGCGGGTCAAGCAGAAAGTCGTCCTCGACCTTGAGATGGCGGCCGACATTCGCCGCGCGGCAGCCTCCGACTCGATCGACGACACCCTCGACTACAAGAGGGTCGCGAAGCGGCTGCTCGGCTTCGTCGGCGAATCGCAGTACCAACTGGTCGAGACACTGGCGGAGCGCGTGGCCGAGCTGGTGATCACCGAGTTCGACGTGCCCTGGGTGCGGGTGCGGCTGAACAAGCAGGGGGCGATCCGCGGCGCGCGCGATGTCGGCATCCTGATCGAGCGGCGGCGCGAGGACTACGCGGCGCCCAAAGGCGCGAAGTGACGGCTGTTTTCGTCGCGGCCGGCAGCAATGTCGAGCCCGTGGCCAACCTGCGGCGAGCGCTCGACGAACTCGTCCGCCACTATCCCCGGTTGCGCTGCTCACCCGCGTATCGCAACCGCGCGCTGGGATTCGACGGTGACGACTTCGTGAACCTCGCCCTCGGGTTCGAGACAGACGAAGGCGTGCACGAGGTGGTCGGCCGATTGCAGCAGGCCGAGGCCGCCTGCGGCCGCGCGCGCAACGATCCCAGGTGGGCGCCACGCGCCATGGATCTCGACATCCTGCTCTACGGCGACCTCGTGTGCGACGAACCCGGCCTCAGGCTGCCGCGACCCGACCTCGTGCGTCGCGCCTACATGCTGGGGCCAATGGCGGAACTCGCGCCCGACATCGTGCATCCGGTGCTCGGGTCCACGATGGGCGAGCTGTGGTCCGCATTCGATCGCGACGCACATGGCATGCAGCCGGTGGAACTCGGGTGGCGCGCGCGGGGCACAGATTGATGCAGTCGGCTTCGCTGCCGGCCGGCCGCCGGTCAGAGACTGCGGCCGCCGTCCACGGTGATCACCTGCCCGGTGACGTACGGTGCCTCGGTGGCGAGGTAGAGCGCGGTGCGCGCGATGTCGTCGGGCGAGCCGCTGCGCTTCAGGGCCGTCTTCGCGACGATCTCGTCCTTGAGCGCCGGGTCCAGGTCCCTCTCGGGCCACAGCACGGGGCCGGGGGCGATGCCATTCACACGAACGTCGGGCCCCAGTTCGCGGGCGAGCGACCTGGTCAGCATCACGAGTCCGGCCTTGGCGGCGGAGTAGACGGGATGCGCCTTGAGCGGGCGCCGGCCATGGATGTCCACCATGTTCAGGATCAGGCCCTGCGTGGCGCGGAGCGCCGGGGCCGCGGCCTGCGACAGGAACAGCGGCGCGCGCAGGTTGGTTCCAACGAGGTCGTCGAACTGCGCGACGGTTATTGTCCCGACAGGCGTCGGGTAGAAGGTCGAGGCGTTGTTCACCAGCACGTCGAGCCTGCCGAACTCGTCGAGCGCCGCCATTACCAGGCCCGGAAGGCAAGCCACGTCGTTCAGGTCCGCGCGGGCTGCGATCGCAGAGGCGGCGCGCGCAGAATTCAGGTCGGCGACCAGGGAATCGGCCGCCGGGCGCGATTGGTGGTAGTGCACCACGAGGTTGGCGCCGGCGCCGTGCAGGCGCCGCGCAATTGCCGCGCCGAGGCGCTTCGCGCCTCCGGTGACGAGTACGCAACGACCGGCGAGCGGGCCTGCTGTGTGCATGTTTCGACGATACCGGAGACCGCCGGCGCTGTCGCGCGGGCCGGCGAGCGCTGTCGTGAGGGGGCCGCCGGGCGAGAGCCGCTGGCCGGTGCCCGATGAGCGACGCGGGGACACTGCCTGGGCTTACCGCCGACGAGGCCGAACTTGGCGAGCGCCTGTCGGCGCGGGTCCGCGAGGCCATTGTCGCGGCTGGGGGCTGGATCGGTTTTGCGCGGTACATGGATTTGGCGCTCTACGAGCCGGGACTTGGCTACTACAGTGCCGGCGCCCGCAAGTTCGGGGAGGGTGGCGACTTCGTGACCGCGCCCGAGGTCGCGCCGGTGTTCAGTCGCTGCATGGCCGGGCAGTGCGCGGAGGTGCTCGCGCTGCAGGGCGGCGACGTGCTCGAACTCGGCGCGGGCTCGGGCGCGATGGCCGCGGCGATGCTGGCGGAGCTCGAGTCATTGGGCGCGCTGCCCGCGCACTACCTCATCCTCGACTTGAGCGCCGACCTGCGGGAGCGACAGCGCACCACGCTGGAGGCCGCGGTTCCGCACCTGCTCGAGCGAGTCGAGTGGCTGGATCGCCTGCCCGATGGCTTCGAAGGCGTGGTTGTCGCGAACGAGGTGCTCGACTCGTTGCCGGTGGACCGATTCGCCTGGCGTGGCGGCGAGGCACGAGCGCTCGGCGTCGCCCTGGGAGCGGATGGATTCGAGTGGGCCGAGGCGCCCGCCGGTCCCGCGCTGCGCTCGGCAGTCGATGCAATCCGCCGCGACTGCAGCGCGGACTGGCCGGACGGCTATGTCTCCGAGGTCAATACGGGTCTCGCGCCGTGGCTGGCGGCCGTCGCGGGCGCGCTCACGCGCGGCGTCGTCCTGCTGGTGGACTATGGCCTGCCGCGGCGCGAGTTCTATGCAGCCGAGAGAAGCGCCGGCACGCTGCTCTGTCATTTCCGCCACCGGTTCAACGACGATCCGTTCGCACGTCCCGGCCTGCAGGACATTACTGCTTGGGTGGATTTCACCGCAGTCGCCGAGGCCGCGGAGAGCGCCGGTCTCGACGTCATCGGGTACACCACGCAGGCGCATTTCCTGATCGGCAACGACCTCACCGACCGATTGCGGGACGTCGCCGACCTGGATCTCGTGCAGCGAGTCAACCTCGCGCGCCAGGCGATGGTGCTCACGCTTCCGGGCGAAATGGGCGAACGCTTCAAGGTTATCGGGCTTGCGAAAGGTTACGATGCGCCCCTCCGCGGATTCGCCGTGCGCGACCTCCGCCACACGCTGTAGGTGAACATGGACCCAGTGCACGCCATCGTCCTCGCCGTCGTGCAGGGACTTTCCGAATTCCTGCCGATCTCGAGTTCCGGGCACCTGATCCTGATCCCGCACCTGTTCGGATGGGCGGACCAGGGCCTGGCCTTCGACGTCGCGGTGCACGTGGGAACGCTGATCGCGCTGCTGGCGTTTTTCAGGCGCGAGATAGTGGCGATGACCGCGGCCTGGTTCGGCTCGGTGTTCCGGCGCAACCACACGGCCGACAGCCGCCTTGCCTGGCAGGTCATGGTGGGCACGATCCCGGTCGGGGTTGCGGGCCTCGCATTCGGCGACGCGATCGAGGCGCAGCTGCGCTCCCCGCTGTTCGTGGCGGGCACGCTTTCGTTCTTCGGCCTGCTGATGTACGCGGCCGACCGCCTGTCGCGCGGTACGCGCAACGAACACTCGCTCACCTGGCCGCAGGCAATAGCGATCGGCTGCGCGCAGGCGCTGGCGCTGATGCCCGGCACCTCGCGGTCAGGGATAACGATCACGGCAGGACGCGCGGTCGGGCTCGCGCGTTCTGGTGCCGCGCGGTTCTCGTTCCTGCTCGCGATTCCGGGAATCACGGCCGCAGGCGGCTATGAAGGATTGAAGCTCGCGACCTCCGGCGCTGCCGTGAACTGGTCGCCGATGGCGATCGGGGTGCTGTTTTCCGCGCTGTCCGGACTTGCCTGCATCCACCTGCTGATCCGCTTCATCGAGCGCATCGGGTTGCTGCCGTTCACGATCTACCGGCTCGCGATCGCGGCGCTGATCGTGTGGCATTTCGCCTGAGCGCGCTGGTCAGCCGGCCAGTGCCTCGCGTATCGCCTCTACCCGGCTTGCGCGCACGCGCTCTGCGATGACGGGGCCGGTGCTGCTCGCGACGAATGCCGGGTCAAGACGCACGCTCGCCGCGGCATCTCGCACGCGCCGCAGCAGGCCCGCCTGCGGATAGGGCGCCGCCCGCAGTTCCGGGCCGCGCCCCCGGGCGTCCGCCTCGCAGGCGAGCAGCAGCCGGTCGAATCGTTCGGCTCTACGGAACGCGTCGGTCACCTCCAGCAGCTCGAGCATCGTGGCGGGGCGCAGCTCGCCCGCCCGATGCACCTTTGCGTGGTGTCTCGCGACCAGGACCGCCAGGTCGCGGTGCTCGTTCGGGACCTTGAGTCGGGCGCAGACCCCTTCGATCAGCTTTGCGCCCGTCTCCTCGTGACCCAGGTGGCGCGGCCACTGCTCGCGCGGTGTCACGCCCTTGCCGAGGTCGTGCATCAGCGCGGCGAAGCGCACCGTCGTGTCGGGCGACAGGTTCGCCGCTACATCGAGTGTCTGCATGGTGTGCAGGCCGGTGTCGATCTCCGGATGCCACTTCGGGGGCTGCGGCACGCCGTCGAGCGCGGCGATCTCGGGAAACAGGGCCGCGAGCGCGCCGCAGTCGCGCAGCACCTCGAAGTAGACGGTGGGCCGGTCCTCCCCGAGCGCTCTCTCGGTTTCCACCCAGACCCGCTCCGGCACCAGCGCCGACATTTCGCCGCTCGAGACGATGCCGCGCATCAGTTCCATCGTTTCCGGGGCGACGGCAAAACCGAGCGGTGCAAAGCGCGCCGCGAAGCGTGCCACGCGCAGCACGCGCAGCGGGTCCTCAACGAAGGCCGGGGACACGTGGCGCAGCACCCGGGCCTCGATGTCCGCACGACCGCCGTGCGGATCCACCAGCGTCCCGCCGTCGTCCTGCGCCATTGCGTTGATCGTCAGGTCGCGCCGGCCGAGGTCTTCGTCGAGCGTCACATCGGGCGAGAAGCGCGTCTCGAACCCGTAGTAGCCCGGACCGGTCTTCCGCTCGGTGCGCGCGAGCGCGTACTGTTCGCCTGTCGCCGGGTGCAGGAAGACCGGGAAGTCCTTGCCCACCGGCCGATAGCCGAGTGCGATCAACTCGTCCGGCATCGCGCCGACGACGACGTAATCGTGCTCGTGGGGCTGTCGGCCGAGCAGGCGGTCGCGGACCGCGCCACCGACCAGGAAGATTTTCATGTGGGGCATCGTAGCGGAATGCGACACGCGCGGGCGAGCCAGGGCGGGCGGTGCACGCAGGCTGGCGCGCGGACTTGCTGCATGCAGCCTGCTGGCCACGCTGTCCGGCTGCTATGTGATGCAGGCGGCGACGGGGCAACTCGGCGTCATGTCGAAGAGCCGCCCGATCGACAGCGTCATCGCCGACCCCGCGACGACGCAGGCAACACGCAGCCAGCTCGAACTCGCCGTAGAGGCACGCGCGTTCGCGGTGAGCGAACTCGCGCTGCCCGACAGCCGCAGCTATACGAAGTACGCGGACATCGGGCGCGAGTACGTCCTCTGGAACGTGGTCGCGACCCCGGAGTTTTCGCTGCGCCCGCTGCGCTGGTGCTTTCCGGTCGCCGGCTGCGTGAGTTATCGAGGGTATTTCCACGAGGCCGATGCGAACGCGTTCGCGTGGAGGCTCGCGGCGCGCGGCGACGACGTCGTCGTGGAGGGTGTCGCGGCCTACTCGACACTCGGCCACCTGCCCGACCCGCTGCCGAGCACGATGATCGGTTGGCGCGAGACGCGGCTGGTGGGGACCATCTTCCATGAACTCGCCCACGAGCGCCTGTACGTCGCGGGCGACAGTGAATTCAACGAGGCGTTCGCCAGCGTGGTCGAGGATGCAGGTGTGCGACGATGGCTGGAGTCCCACGGCGAGCAGCAGCAGCTCACGGCGTACGAGGCATCGCGACGACGACACGCCCAGTTCGTGGCGCTGCTGGGCGAGGCACGCACGCGCCTCGAGCGCCTATATGGCGGCGGTCAAACGCCCGCAGTGACGCGGGTTGAGAAGAACCGGATCTTCGGGCGCCTCAAGTACGACTACCAGGGCTTGCGGCAAAAGTGGGGCGGCTACCGAGGCTACGACGACTGGTTCGCGCGACCGCTGGACAACGCGAGCCTTGCGTCGGTGGCTACCTACAGCGGCTGCGTACCTGGGCTGGAGCAGGAGCTTGCCGCCGCTGGTTCGATGCCGGCGTTCTATGAACGCGCCCAGGGGCTGGCGCGCTTGTCGTTCGCCGAGCGGCACGCGGCCGTCTGCGCAGGGCGTTAGCGGCCGTCCGATGCGAGCGGGTGCGCCCGGCCGGGCGCCGGCATCAGCTGCGCCCAGAATTGGCCCGGACGTACGCCGCAACGACGCCGCGCATCGAGGTTCGCTCTATGCCGAGCGCTGCGAGCCCGTCGCAATCGCAGACCGAGTCGAGCGTGGCCGAAAGGTAGTTGTCGGTCGAGAACGGCTTGCCCGGCACGTAGTCCATGATCGCGGCCTGCAACCTCGACACGGGCTGGGGCAGCGGCAGCACCCAGCGCCGCAGCCCGAGCGCAGCAGCGGTGTCGCGCACGATCTCGCCCAGCGTGTGCACTTCCGGTCCGCAGAGCTGGAAGGTCTGCCCGGCCACGTCGCGACGGTCGATGCAGCGCGCGAAAGCCTCGGCCACGTCACCCACGTACACGGGTGCAAACCGCGCGCCGGCGCAGGCGAGCGGTAGCACGCCGGGCACGATCGGCAGCATGGCCGCGAACTTGTTGATGAACTCATCGCCGGGGCCGAACACCACCGATGGCTGGAAAATGACGAAGTCCGGGCTGCCATCCGCGCACTCGCGGCGGATGAAATCCTCCGCCTCGCCCTTGGACTTGAGGTAGTGGCTGGGGCCGAGCTGCGAGTCGGCCTTCAGGCCGCTCATGTGCAGGTAGCGCCGGACGCCGGCGGCGCGGCAGGCACGGACCACCTTCATCGGCAGTTCGGTGTGCACGCGGCGGAATTCCTTGCCCTTGCCGTGCCCGGGCCGGCGTTCGTTCAGGATGCCGACCAGGTTCACGACCACGTCGCAGCCGGCGAACTCGCGCTTGAGCACGGCGGGGTCGTGCGCGTCCGCCGACACGAGCCGTACCGAGGGCAGCACCAGCAGGTCGCGATTGCCGGTGCGGTCGCGTGTCAGCACCTTGACCGCGTGACCATCGGCCGCGAGGCGGGCAACGAGGGCACGGCCAATGAAGCCCGTGCCCCCGAGGATGCAGACCTGCTGGTGCGCCATCGGCTCAGCGAATCGGGATCACGAGGATCGAACTGCCCCGGCGCAGCTGCACCACGAACGCCTGCGCGCCCTGCGTGGCCTTCTGGAACTCCGCGAGGTTGGCGACCTTGTTGCGGCCGACTGCAATGATGACGTCGTTGGAGCGCAGGCCCCGTTGCGCGGCCGGACTGCCGTTCGCCACCGTGCGGACCAGCACGCCGCCGCCCTGGGCATCCGCCAGGTCTGCGCCCTCGAGGCCCTTGTGCATGCCGGCGGCCGTGGCTTCGTCGACGGTGTCGCGTTCGCCGATCATGGCGGTCACGCGGCGCGGCTTGCCGTCGCGGACCAGCGAAATATCCACCTTGTCACCGATGTGCAGCATGCCGATGGAGTTGCGCAGCGCGGCCGCGTCCTTTACCGGCTTGCCGTTGACCGCGGTGATCACGTCACCGGCCTTGATGCCGGCCGTCTCCGCGGCCGAGCCGTCGACCACCTGCGACACCAGCGCGCCCTGCGTATTGGCAAGACCCATGCTTTCGGCGATGTCGGGGGTCAGCGTCTGGATGTTCACGCCGAGCACGCCGCGGCGGACCTCGCCGTACTTGATCAGCTGCTGCATCACGTTCTTCATCATGTTCGACGGTATCGCGAAGCCGATGCCGATGTTGCCGCCGGTGCGCGAGAGGATCGCGGAGTTGATGCCGACCAGTTGCCCGCCCAGGTTCACCAGCGCGCCGCCTGAGTTGCCGGGGTTGATCGACGCATCGGTCTGCACGAAGTCCTCGTAGCCCTCGGGGTTGATGCCGGAGCGGCCGAGTGCGCTGATGATTCCCGAGGTCACCGTGTGCCCGAGGCCGAACGGATTTCCGATGGCCACCACGAAGTCGCCGACCTCCAGAAGGTCAGAATTCGCGATCGGAATCTCCGTAAGGTTGCCCGCCTGCACCTGCAGCACGGCAATGTCGGAGCCGGTGTCCCTGCCGATCACTTTCGCGGTGAGCGAGCGGTTGTCGAGCAACTGAACGGTGATCTCCTTCGCATTCTCGATCACGTGTGCATTGGTCACTATGTAGCCGTTCTTCGCGTCGACGATTACGCCCGAGCCGGCGGCCTGCACCTCGCGCTCGACCGGCCCGTTCGGAACGTCGAAGAAGCGCCGGAAGAAAGGGTCGTTGAGCAGCGGGTTCTGCTCCTGCACCATCGTGCCACGCGTAGCCACGTTCACCACGGCGGGCGTGACGCGCTTCAGCATCGGGGCAAGCGACGGTACCGGCGTTTCGCCAGGCTGGGCGGGGATCTGTGCCGGGGCCATCGAGGACCATGCGCCGAGCAGCAGCGCGGCGAGACTCAGGTGCAACTTCATGCGGACTTCCTGCAGATCGTTTGTGGCAATTCGAAGGGCCGCGAGTCTAGCAGGCGGTCCCGGCAGTCCCGGGCGAGGCGCCTCGAAACCTCGGGGTGTGACTGCCATTGGTACGCCCAAGTTCCATGTGGCGCCAACCATGCATGCATGCCGCGCAATCGGCCGGGCGGGGGAGCCTGTGAATCGACGGTGAGCAAGCTGTGGATTTCCGGTGTGGAGTGCGTGGACACAACATGTTGTGTTCCGATAGCGAAACGGGGCTTGACTCGCGGGCCAATTCGCGCATGCGATAGCCGTTTGAACCAATCCGCATAACACTTTGTTTTTAATATTAAAAATCATATCGCACCGCAGCAGAAAAAGCGGTTGACGAAGGGGAGGGTGGTGCATACGCTTCCCTCCCTGACTCTACATGTTGTGTTTGGCACGATGCCGCTGCGGCCTATGTCGCGGCGATCCGAGCCGGGCCGGAATCTGGGGTCGGCTGGGCCCGTCGGGCCTCGCCAGGGGCTGTAAAAAAGGGCTCCGTGGGGGGGGATCAAAGGCCGCGAACCGCCTGAAGAACTTTGGGAGCCTGAGCTGCTGCAATGAGTACCGCCGTGAAACTCGAATCCCGGGATGCGCGAAGCATCCCGTTCCAGGAAGCGTCCCTCGACATCTGGGACAAGAAATACCGACTTTGCGCCAAGGACGGATCGCCCATCGACCAGTCGATGGACGACACATACAAGCGCGTCGCGCAGGCGCTCGCCGACGTGGAGAAGGAAGACGCCCGCGATCACTGGTACGGGCAGTTCCTCTGGGCGCTGCGCCGCGGAGCGATCCCGGCCGGCCGCGTCACCTCGAACGCGGGCGCGCAGGAGCACAAGCCGGCCACGTCCACGATCAACTGCACCGTGTCCGGCACGATCCGCGACTCGATGGACGACATCCTCGGCAAGGTTCACGAGGCCGGGCTCACGTTGAAGGCCGGCTGCGGCATCGGCTACGAGTTCTCGACGCTGCGCCCGCGTGGCGCGTATGTCTCGGGCGCCGGCGCCTACACCTCGGGCCCGCTGTCGTTCATGGATATCTACGACAAGATGTGCTTCACGGTCTCGTCGGCCGGCGGCCGCCGGGGCGCGCAGATGGGGACGTTCGACGTCGGGCACCCCGACGCGATGGAGTTCATCCGTGCCAAGCGCGAGGCCGGCCGGCTCAGGCAGTTCAACCTCTCGCTGCTGGTGACCGACGAGTTCATGCGCGCGGTGCGCGAGGACGGCGAGTGGCAACTCGCCTTCCCGGTGCGCGAGTCCGAGATCGTGGGCGAGGACACGACCGACACCTCGAAGTTCGTCTGGCGTGAGTGGCCTGATTCGCAGAACTATGTGCGCAACGACGAGGGCCTCGTGCTCTGCATGGTCTACAAGACCCTGCCTGCCAAGCGCCTGTGGGACGTCATCATGTCCTCGACGTACGACTTCGCGGAGCCCGGCTTCGTGCTGATCGACCGCGTCAACGAGATGAACAACAACTGGTGGTGCGAGAACATCCGCGCGACCAACCCCTGCGGCGAACAGCCGCTGCCTCCCTACGGCTCGTGCCTGCTCGGTTCGATCAATCTCACCAGTTTCGTGCGTGATCCGTTCACCGAGCAGACCCGCTTCGACTGGGACGAGTACCGGCAGGTGGTCCGCGTCTTCACGCGCATGCTCGACAACGTAGTCGAGGTGAACGGCCTGCCGCTCGAACAGCAACGCCAGGAAATCCACCGCAAGCGCCGCCACGGCATGGGCTTCCTCGGGCTCGGCTCGACGATCACCATGCTCGGCTGGAAATACGGCTCGCGCGATGCGGTCGCCTTCACCGAGCGCGTGTCCAGGGAACTCGCAATCGCCGGCTGGGAAGCGGCGCTCGAGCTTGCCGGCGAAAAGGGCCCGGCGCCGATCATGCTGGAGGAGTTCGAGGTCACGCCCGAGATGCTGCGCAAGCGTCCGGAGATGAAGCGCGACGGTATCGAGGTGGGCCAGAAGCTGCCCGGCCGCGTGCTGCACGCGCGTTACAGCCGCTACATGCAGCGAGTGGCCGAGGTTGCGCCGGACCTGGTCGAGCGCCTCGCCGAGGTCGGCGCGCGCTTCACGCACCACAGCTCGATCGCCCCGACCGGCACGATTTCGCTGTCGCTGGCGAACAATGCCTCGAACGGCATCGAGCCGTCGTTCGCGCACCATTATTTCCGCAACGTGATCCGCCCGGGCCGCAAGACCAAGGAGCGCATCGACGTGTTCTCGTTCGAGATGCTGGCCTATCGCGAACTGGTGAACCAGGCCGCCATGCCGGGCGGGACGGGGCCTGCGGACAAGCTGCCGGATTACTTCACGACCGCCGACGACGTTACGCCGCGCCAGCACGTGGACATTCAGGCGGCAGCGCAGAAGTGGATCGATTCCTCGATTTCGAAGACGGCCAATGTCCCGACCGACTACGCCTACGACGATTTCAAGGACATCTACCTCTACGCCCACGAGCAGGGGCTCAAGGGCTGCACGACGTTCCGCTTCAATCCGGAAGCGTTCCAGGGCGTGCTGGTGAAGGAGGAGGACCTCAAGAACACCACCTACGTCTTCACGCTCGATGACGGCACCGAGGTGAAGTTGAAGGGCGACGAACAGGTCGAGTACGACGGCGAGATGCACACCGCCGCGAACCTGTTCGACGCGATCAAGGAAGGCTATTACGGGAAATTCTGATGAGCGCGCACAAGATCGAAAAGAAGATAGTCAAGTTCCGGGTCGACCGGCCCGACGACAAGGAAGAAGCGAAGTCCGGACCGCAGCGCGACGGCGCGCCGGTGGGTTCGCACGACGCCAAGGTCATCTGGATGCACGAGAGACTCGAGCGTCCGGAGATGCTGATCGGCTCGACCTACAAGATAAAGACGCCGGTGTCTGATCACGCCATGTACGTGACCATCAACGACATCGTGCTGAACGAGGGCACCGAGCACGAGCAGCGCCGGCCCTTCGAGATATTCATCAACTCGAAGAACCTCGATCACTTCCAGTGGATCGTCGCGCTCACGCGCATCATCTCGGCGGTGTTCCGCAAGGGCGGCGACGTCACGTTCCTCGTCGAGGAACTGAAGGCCGTGTTCGACCCGCGCGGGGGCTACTGGCAGTCGGGCGGCAAGTTCATGCCCTCGATCATCGCCGAACTCGGGCACGTGATCGAGAAGCACCTGCAGTCCATCGGGCTGCTGCGCGATCCGGAGATGGACGAGCACCGCAGGAAGTTGATCGAGCAGAAGCGCGAGGAGTACGAGCAACGGCAGAAGCAGCAGGACGCGTTCGCCAAGAGCCACTACCCGCAGGGTGCGCAGCTGTGCACCAAGTGCAGCACCGCGGCCGTGGTGATGATGGACGGTTGCATGACCTGCCTGAACTGCGGCGACTCGAAGTGCGGCTGACGCCCCGAGCCTTGCCGATTGTTTGCCTGCGCGCTTGAGCTGGGTTCCCGCCAGCCACCTGACGACACAGGGCGCCTCTGACCGGGTGCAGCGCGTTCTTCCGAGGCGGCCGCAAGGCCGCCTCGTTTTGTCCGGGCCGTGCGCCGCTATAATCCGCTCCCCATGAAACTACGTGGATTGTTGTCCGCCGCATTCGCCCTCGCCCTCGCGCTGGCCGTGTCGCCAGGCGTGGCGGATGCGCAGGGCTTTGGTTCTGTTTCGAGCGGCAAGCCGCTACCGGACGCGCCGGCGCCAGCGGCGCCCGGGACGCCGAATCCTTTCATGACTGCACCGGCGACGACCGACACGCCGAATCCTTTCATGACTGCACCGGCGACGACCGACACGCCGAATCCTTTCATGACTGCACCGGCGACGACCGACACGCCGAATCCTTTCATGACCGCACCGGCGGCGCCCGGGACGCCGAATCCTTTCATGACTGCACCTGGTGCCTCCTGCGAGTCGCCGAATCCGTTCATGACCGATCCGGTGGCCGCATGCCAGGGGCAGGAACCGTTCGTGAGCACGCCCGGTAAGGCCAGCGGCGCGCCAGGTCCGGTCGTGAGCACGCCTGCCGCGCCCTGCGAAACGCCGAACCCGTTCATGTCGGCGGGCTCTACCAACTGTGATTCGTCGAACCCTTTCGCACCCGTGCCAGGTGCTGGCGACGGATCCACAGCGACGTCGGGACCCCGGGGAACGCTTCCCTTTGGCAGCGCGTACGCCGACGCGGTCGCTGCCAGTCCAGCCGGGCTCGAGGCCGCCGACAGTATCCTGGTCAAGAAGTCGGAACGGCGGCTGTACCTGCTGCATTCCGGCCGCGTCCTTCGCGAATACCCGATCCGGCTCGGACTCAACCCCTATGGGGGCAAGCAGCGCGAGGGTGACTTCCGCACTCCGGAAGGCATTTACCAGCTGTCGCGTCGCAACACTAACAGCGATTTTTTCCTGTCTCTCGAGGTGTCGTACCCGAACGAGGCCGATCGCGAGCGCGCGCGCAGGAGCGGCACCAAGCCCGGCGGCCTGATCATGATCCACGGCCAGCCCAATGCGCCGCGTAAGTCGCCTGACTATTACGCCAACAACGACTGGACCGACGGCTGCATCGCCGTCAGCAATTCGGACATGGTGGACATCTGGCTGCGCACCTCGGTCGGCACGACGATCGAGATCCGGCCATGATGAAGCAGGTCGACCTTCCGGTCGCGGCGACCGAGGATCCGGATTCAGTCGACGCCCGTGTCACGCCGACCGGAAGCCTGGAAAATCTCTCGCAGCAGGAGGTTGACCGACTGCTCGACTCCTCGCGCGGGGGCCTGTATCCGCTGTACCGGCGCTGCTCGCTCGCGGTGCTGAACGCGGGCGGCGAGACCGACGACGCACGAGCGATCTTCGAGCGCTACGCGGATTTCGACATCCGGATCGCGCGCCAGGCATGGGGCGTAAAGCTCGAGCTGCGCAATGCGCCGGCCGCAGCATTCGTGGATGGCCGGATGATCCGCGGCATCCAGGAGCACCTGTTTGCGGTGCTGCGCGACATCCTCTACACGCACGGCGAGGTCTACGAGCACGGCAGCCTCGAACTGCACGACACGCAGGCGATCACGAATGCTGTCTATCGCATCCTCCGCAATGCGGGCGTGCTGCGCCCGCGCGTCCGGCCCGACATCGTCGTGTGCTGGGGCGGGCACTCGATCAGCCGCGAGGAATACGACTACACGAAGCGGGTCGGGTACGAACTCGGCCTGAGGGGCCTGAATGTCTGCACTGGCTGCGGGCCGGGTGCGATGAAGGGCCCCATGAAGGGCGCGACCATCGGGCACTCCAAGCAGCGCATCCGCGACGGGCGCTACATAGGACTGACCGAGCCGGGTATCGTCGCCGCGGAGCCGCCCAACGCGATCGTCAACCAGCTGGTGATCCTGCCGGACATCGAGAAGCGCCTCGAGGCGTTCGTGCGTATCGGGCACGGCATCGTGGTGTTCCCGGGCGGCGCCGGCACGGCCGAGGAAATCCTGTACCTGATGGGCATCCTGCTCGATCCGGCCAACGAGCGGCAGCCGATCCCGGTCGTGTTCACCGGCCCCGAATCGAGCAGGGACTATTTCACGCAGATCGACGCGTTCCTGGTCGCCACGCTGGGCCCGCGCGCGCGCCAGTGCTATCGCATCGTCATCGGCGACCAGGCGGAGGCCGCGCGCGAGATGCTGCGCGGCATGGATGCGGTGCGTGAATTCCGGCGCCGGGCCAGCGACGCATACAACTACAACTGGACGCTCGCCATCGACCACGGGCTGCAGCAGCCCTTCGAGCCCACGCACGAGGCGATGGCTGCGCTCGCGATCGACCACGACCGTCCGCCACACCTGCTGGCCGCGCAGTTACGCCGCGCCTTCTCGGGCATCGTCTCCGGAAACGTCAAGGAGCAGGGCATCAAGCTGATCGAGCAGCACGGGCCGTTCGAGATCCACGGCGAGCGTGAACTGCTGGCTCCGCTCGATGCGTTACTCCAGGCCTTCGTTCGCCAGGGCCGCATGCGAATCGGCGGTGACTACAGCCCCTGCTATCGCGTCGTCGCCTGAACTCGTCCAACTGTGACCCAGTACCGGACGCGGCGAGGCGTCCGCCGTAGCCTGCGTGCCAATAGAGTCCTGGCACCCATGAAAGACCAGAAAATACCGGACGACAAGCAGGCCGCGATCGAGGTGGCGAGTTCCGCCGCGGCGCTGGCGCGGCGCTCGAAGTTCGGTGCTGCCACCGAAGGATGGGATGCCTACAACGACTGGCTGGGCCGTGTCCGCGGCCAGCAGGGCAGGATTTCGCGGCAGGCGGTGGTGTCCCAGGCGCTCTACAGCGTCTCAAGCTACAAGACCTGGGCCGACAAGGCGCGGGGCGCGTTCGACAAGGACAAGTGACCGCCGGCTTCGCGGCCGGCTAATATCAGCTTCCATGCGGCGGACGGCGCGCCCAGCGCGGCCGGGACCTGCAGGCCTCACCCAGGGTGGAAGCAACCATGACCGAAAAAGAACCGCCGGAGCCGGACGCATTGCGTCGCCGCCTCACCGACGAGGAATGGCGCGTGACCCAGCAGAAGGGCACCGAACCGCCTTTCACCGGACGCTACCTGCACAACCCCGAGAGCGGTATGTACGCCTGTGTCTGCTGCGGGCAGGAACTCTTTGCCTCGGATGCCAAGTACGACTCGGGTTCCGGCTGGCCGTCTTTCTGGCTGCCGCTGGCGGGCGATCGCGTCGCCGTGCGCACCGATGCCGCGCACGGCATGATCCGCCAGGAAGTCACCTGCGCGCGCTGCGGGGCGCACCTGGGCCACGTCTTCGATGACGGGCCGCAGCCATCGGGGCTGCGCTATTGCGTCAACTCGGCTTCGCTTGCCTTCAAGTCCTCAGGACCGTCCGGCGAGTAAGCCACGTCAGGACCGCAAGAGCAGTCATTCGCGTCAGCGCACGGTGGGGTTCAGGCTGTAGGTACCGGTGAGACGGGCCTCCGCGATCACGTGACCCGCGATTGCAGCCACGACCTCGGGCCCGGTGAACGCGCCTTCCACCGGGCAGCGGGCCAGGTCCGTCGCATACAGCACGAAGTAATAGTGATGCAGCAGCTCGTCGTTCCAGGGCGGGCAGGGGCCGTCATAGCCGAAGTACTGCCCGCTCATTTCTGTATCGCCCGCGAACCAGGCGGTGTAGTCGTTGATGCCCTGGCGGGCGCCGGCCGGGCCCTTCGGCGACTGCTTGCCGCGCGCCACGATCCCGTCCGAGCAGGCACCCGCGGCGATTTCCGAGACCGACGGGGCGATATCCACCATCGTCCAGTGATGAAAGTCCGCCCGGGGTAGCGACGCCGGCACGACCCGGCCTTCCTGGTTGACGTCGTCGGGTCGTGTCGGCACGTCCGGGTCTACGCAGATGAGTACCAGCGACCGGGTGCCGGGCGGCACGCCGGTCCAGTGCAACTGCGGATTGCGATTGTCGCTCAGGCGGACGTGCACGGACGGATCCGGCGCGGCGAAAGCGAATTCCACCGGGATCGGCTGCCCATGGACGAAGCTCGTTGATGTGAGCTGCATGTCGTTCTCCTGTGGTTCCGGGTCCCGACGGTCAGGCCCTGCAGCTGATTCTGGCACACTGCATGCACCACGATGATCGGAGGTTCGCGTGCAGAATGAGTTCCGCCCGCCGGCTCCGCAGCCGGCGGAGATCGCAGGGCCGGCCGGGGTTCTCGAGGCGCGGGTCGAAGACCCGGCGCCCGATGCGCCTCCGCGAGTGGTCGGCGTGGTCTGCCACCCGCACCCGCTGCACGGCGGCACGATGCAGAACAAGGTCGTCCACACTCTGGCCCGCGCAATGCAGCAGGTCGGCATCCCGACCGTGCGATTCAATTTTCGAGGCGTTGGCGCGAGCGGGGGCGCCTACGCAGACGGCGTGGGTGAGATCGATGACGCGCTTGCGGTGATCGCCTGGGCACGCGCTCGCTGGAACTGCGAGACGCTATGCCTCGCCGGATTCTCGTTCGGTTCGGCGGTTGCGTTGCAGGCATGCGCGGCGGCGGCGCCTGCCGCGCTCATCACGGTCGCACCGCCTGTCGGCCGGCTGCTCTTGGACCCGGTCACGCGTCCCGGCTGTCCGTGGCTGGTGGTGCAGGGAGACCGGGACGAACTGGTGGATTTCGCGACCGTGAAGTCGTGGGTCGATGCTTACGATCCGCCGCCGGAATTTGCGCCCATGCAGGGTGCAGAACATTTCTTCCACGGCAGGCTCGGCGAGCTGCGCTCCGTGGTAATTGATTTTCTCTCGGGAAAAGCAGCCTTTTCCGGCTGATGCCGTCATCCCTGAACGGGAGCGGCGGAGACGATCAGGATCGGGGCGGCACGAGGCCGCCCCTCCCGGAATCCGAGTCGGATCAGTTGACCATGCCCTTCAGGCTCTTCAGCGGCATGATGCGGACCTTCTTGCTGGCCGGCTTGGCCTTGAAGGTCATCTTCTCGCCGGTGAAGGGGTTCACGCCCTCGCGAGCCTTCGTCGCCGGCTTCTTCACGACCTTCATCTTCGCGAGGCCCGGCAGCGTGAACATGCTGTGGCTCTTAAGGCTCTTCTTGATTACCGTTCCGAGCGAATCGAATACGGCACCAACCTGCCTCTTGGACAGCCCCGTGTCCTTCGAGATCGCCGCAAGGATGTCGGACTTGGTCGGTGCAGAACTCTTCTTAGCCATTTAAGTCTCCTGTGGATGGATCGCGGGCCGCTGGCCCCGTAAATCTTCGGCGCGCTGGAAAATAGCACAAGATTCCCGCGTATTTAAGCGCTCCGGCGCCTTTTTTTCAGCGCCGGCGCCATCAGTCCGCGTAGAACTCACGCTTGAACTGGACCGTGTACTTGGTGTTCTGGCCGGGTGGCACGGCAGTGATGTCGAACACCAGGATCTCGTTGCCGCTGATGCCGACCTCGCCGATGAAATAGACGGACGAGCCCTCGGTGATGCGCCGCATCGTGAGATCCTTGGTCTGCCCGGTGAGGTTGTACGCGGTCGCGGTCACCGTGCCGTCCGCCGGCGACGTCGTGCCGTCGGCGTTCTTGTGCAGCAGCGACACATTCAGCATTACGCGGTTTGCGCTGCGCTCGATGCCATAGGCGCGCGCAACCTCGGGCGTCAGCACGTCAGTGCGTATAGCGTTGTAATGCAACTGGAATTCGCCAATGTCGCGCGAAGTGGGTTCGCTCGGTGCAGCGGTCTGGGCCGTGCCCTGGGCCGGTTCGCGCTGGCCGCAGCCGACCAGCGTGGCGAGAACGCACACTAGAAGCGGAGCGATAAGGCGTGCTGCACGTCTTGTCATCCGGACCCCCTGACATGCTGGCGAGTGGTTCGGCCCAACTATAGTCCAAGTCCAGGGGGGCCGCGTCGCCGGATTGGGCGTCAGGCGCAGCCGGTGAGCGCGAACAGCCGCGGCGGCAGCGGGCCCAGGTTGCGAATGCGCACCCGCTTGTCGCGGCTGGCCAGTCCGCGCTCGATTGCGATACTGGCGCGAGGCACCTCGAATGCGTCTGCCAGGAACGCTACCAGGGCGGCGTTCGCGCGCCCGTCCACGGGAGGCGCCTGCAGCCTTATCCGCAGCCGCTCGCCGAACAGGCCGGCGAACTCACTGCGTGTCGCGCGCGGCTGGATTCGCACTTCCAGCACCAGGTCGCCGCCGTCCCGTCGCCCGGCGCCCAACTTGCCGGCCTCAGCGCAGCACGAGCTGCAGCGCCTGCAGGCCGATCAACACGAACACCGGCGCGAGGTCGAGCCCGGCGATGGGCGGGATAATCCGCCTGAAGGGGCGGAGCAGCGGCTCGCACAACGCGCCGAGCAGCCGCGTTGCCGGGCTGTAGGCGCCGGGGGCGATCCAGCTCAGGACCACGTAGGCCAGCATCGCGACGCTGAAAAGACTGAGCACGGTCTGTGCGAGCATCTTGAGCGCCGTGACCAGCGTCACGAAGAACGTGAATCCTGCGCCAGCCACCAGCCGCAACAGCGCCGTGCCGGCGAACTGGACCAGCAGCACGGCGACGATCGAGGCTACGTCCACGCGGCGGACCGGCCCGAGGACACGGCGCAGCGGTCGCACCAGCGGATCGGTGAACTGCAGTACAGCCTGGCCGAGCGGATTGCGGAAGTCGGCCCGCACCAGCGGCATCAGGGCGCGCAGCAGGAATGCGACGACGACCAGCGTCAGCAGGGCGTTGAGAATGAAGAGGACGGCTGCCATGGTGTTACTCGTTGCCTGATTGCGTGGCCAGTTCGACCGAACGGCGGGCCGCCGCTTCCACGGCGCGACGAACCGTCGCGCGCAGTCCTTCGGCCTCGAGTACCGCCAGCGCCGCGGCCGTCGTGCCGCCCCTGGACGTGACCTGCTCGCGCAGGGTCGCCGGTTCCAGCCCGCTTTCGGCTGCCATGCGGCCGGCGCCCCTCGCGGTCGCAGCGGCGAGGCGCCTCGACGTCTCGTGCGGCAGGCCGATCTCCATGCCCGCGGCCTCGAGCGCCTCGATCAGCAGGAAGAAATACGCGGGGCCGCTGCCGGAGATCGCCGTCGCGGCGTCCATCTGCGACTCCTGTTCGAGCCAAACCGTCTCACCGGCTGCCGCCATCAGCCTCTCGACAGTGACCCGGTCATCGGCGGTGGTGCCGTCGCCAGCATAGAGCGCAGTGATGCCGGCGCCGATCAACGCGGGTCGGTTGGGCATCGCGCGCACCATCGGGATGCCCCTGCCCAGCCATCGTTCCAGGTCGGCCAGGCGGATGCCCGCTGCGACGGACACCACCAGCCGGCGTCGGTCGGCGAGGCCGCGGGCGATGCCCCTTGCGGCCGCGGCCATGTCCTGGGGCTTGACCGCAAGCACCACAAGGTCGGCATTCGCCACGACCTCGAGGTTGTCCGTGCTGCCTTGCACTCCGTACTCGAAGGCCAGCCGCTCCAGATGCGCCGCCACCGGGTCGGCGACCCTCACGGAGTCCACGACAGTTCCGTGGCGCAGCAGCCCGCTCACCAGGGCCGTCGTCATGTGCCCTCCGCCTATGAATGCAATTCGCATCCGGTTGCCTCCGATTCAGTTGCGTGGCCCGAAGACCGCCGTGCCGACCCGCACGATGGTCGCGCCCTCGGCAACGGCCGCCTCGAGATCGTCGCTCATTCCCATGGACAAGGTATCCAGCGCGTGTCCCTGCTCGCGCAGCGTTTCCAGCAATTCCCGAAGCCGGCGAAACGGCGCACGCTGTGCGTCCTCGCCGGTCGCGGGCTCGGGAATGCACATCAGTCCGCGCAGTCGCAGCCGTGGCAGCCCGGCGACCACTGCCGCGAGCGCCGGGGCGTCGGCGGGCACGATACCGCCCTTGGTCGGCTCGTTACCCAGCTTGACCTGCAACAGCACGTCCATCGTACCGGCATAGTGCGGCCGCTGGGCGCTCAGCCTCTCGGCAATCCGCGGGCGGTCGACCGTATGGACCCACTGGAAGGCGGTGGCGACGTCGCGTGTCTTGTTGGCCTGCAGGTGCCCGATGAAATGCCAGGTGAGCGGCAGGTTGCGTAATGCGTCCACCTTGGCCAGGGCTTCCTGCAGGTAGTTTTCCCCGAAATCTGCCTGTCCGGCTTCGGCAGCGGCCCTGACGACGGACACAGGCTGTTGCTTGCTCACGGCGAGCAGGCGCACGCTTGCAGGGTCCCGGCCGGCCCGGCGGGCTGCCGCGCTGATTCGATTCGTGACAGCAATCAGGCGGTCGGGCGAGAACTGCGGAGCGGTTAACATATTGGGGTCCGACCCGCTGATCTATACTGCGGCTGCCAGCGTGAGTCTTCCGGACCTTGATCCGGCGCGCCGGCCCGAAGGAGTCAAGATGGCCGTCGATATTGCCCAGCTGCTGGCGTTTGCAGTCAAGAACAAGGCCTCCGACCTTCACCTGTCGTCCGGAGTGCCGCCGATGATCCGTGTCGACGGCGACATGAAGCGGATCAACATGCCGCCGCTGACGCACAAGGAAGTGCACAGCATGGTGTACGACATCATGAATGACAAGCAACGGAAGGCCTTCGAGGAGTTCTACGAAACCGACTTCTCGTTCGAGATCCCGAAACTCGCGCGCTTCCGCGTCAACGCCTTCAACCAGAACCGCGGCGCCGCCTCGGTGTTCAGAAACATCCCGTCCGTCGTGCTGTCGCTCGACGACCTGAACGCGCCGAAGATCTTCAAGGACATTTCGATGCAGCCGCGCGGGCTGGTGCTGGTCACCGGGCCGACCGGGTCGGGTAAGTCCACGACCCTGGCGGCGATGATCAACTACGTCAACGACAACCGCCCCGACCACATCATCACCATTGAGGACCCGATCGAGTTCGTGCACGAGTCGAAGCGCTGCCTGATCAACCAGCGCGAGGTGCACCGCGACACGCTCGGTTTCAGCGAGGCTCTGCGCTCGGCGCTGCGCGAGGATCCGGACGTGATCCTGGTGGGCGAAATGCGCGACCTCGAGACGATCCGCCTCGCGCTCACCGGCGCCGAGACCGGCCACCTTGTGTTCGGCACGCTGCACACCAGCTCGGCTGCCAAGACCATCGACCGCATCGTGGACGTGTTCCCGGCCGCGGAGAAGGAAATGGTGCGCGCGATGCTCTCCGAATCGCTGCGCGCGGTCATCTCGCAGACGCTGCTCAAGCGCATCGGCGGCGGCCGCATCGCTGCCCACGAGATCATGATCGGCACGCCCGCCATCAGGAACCTGATTCGCGAGGGCAAGATCGCGCAGATGTACTCGGCCATCCAGACAGGCCAGCAGGCCGGCATGCAGACCCTCGACCAGTGCCTGAAGGAATATCTGCAGAAGGGCCTGATCACCAAGGAAGAAGCGCGCTACAGGGCGCAGAACAAGGACGATTTCTGACCGCCGGCCGGGGCCGGGTGGCAAGGGAGTAGATATGGACCGCGACCAGGGCATCAAGCTCATGCAGGACCTTCTGCGCCGCATGGTCGAGCGCAAGGGGTCGGATCTGTTCATCACGGCGGGCTTTCCGCCGGCCATCAAGGTCGACGGCGAGATCAAGCCGCAGACCAACCAGCCGTTGGCACCCGAACAGGCGCAGTTGCTGGTGCGCGCGATCATGAACGATCGCCAGACCAAGGAATTCGACGCCACCAAGGAATGCAATTTCGCCATTGCGCCGCCCGGTATCGGCCGGTTCCGCGTGAGCGCGTTCGTGCAGATGGGACTCACCGGCGCGGTGCTGCGCACCATCAACGTCAAGGTTCCGACCATCGACGAACTCGAGCTGCCGCCGATCCTGAAAGAGGTCGTGATGTCGAAGCGCGGCCTCGTGATCCTGGTGGGCGCCACCGGCTCGGGCAAGTCCACGTCGCTCGCGGCGATGCTCGACTATCGCAACGAGAAGACGCGCGGCCACATCATCACGATCGAGGACCCGATCGAGTACGTCCACACGCACAGGAACTGCGTGGTCACCCAGCGCGAGGTCGGTGTCGACACCGAGAGCTGGCACATGGCGCTGAAGAACACGCTGCGCCAGGCGCCGGACGTGATCCTGATCGGTGAAATCCGCGATCGCGAAACGATGGAGTACGGCATACAGTTCGCCGAGACCGGCCACCTGGTGCTCGCGACGCTGCATGCGAACAGCGCCAACCAGGCGATGGACCGCATCATCAACTTCTTCCCCGAGGATCGGCGTGAACAGGTGCTGATGGACCTGTCTCTGAATATCCGCGGCATGATCGCGCAGCGCCTGATACCGCGCGAGGCGGGCAAGGGACGCATCGCGGCGATGGAAGTGATGCTGAACACGCCACTTATCGCGGACCTGATCTTCCGCGGCGAGGTGAGCGCGATCAAGGAGATAATGGCCAAGTCCAACCGACTCGGCATGAAGACCTTCGACCAGGCGCTGTACGACCTGTTCGAGGCGGGCGTGATCGGGTACGAGGAGGCGCTCAGGAACGCCGATTCGAAGAACGAGATCCGCCTGCGCATCAAGCTTGAGAGCAAGCGCGCGGACAAGGCGCACCTCGAGGCGTCGGGCGCTCTCAAGATCCTCGAGGACGAGGAATAGGGGTCGGCACATGACGGAAGCCGATATCGAGCCCGCGAACACGTCAACTGAGCAGGTGCTTAGCGACTCGACGTCCGGCGCGGGCACGAGCAGGAACTTCGTGCTCAACACGCGACCGCTGTTCAAGCTGATGGTCGAGAAGAAGGCTTCCGACCTGTTCTTCACGTCGAATTCGCCGATCAAGATCAAGATCGAGGGCCGCATCATCCCGGTCAACCGCCAGGTGCTGACGGCCGACCAGGTGAAGCAGGCGGCCTACGGCCTGATGAACCAGGAGCAGATCGACTACTTCCAGCAGGAGCTGGAGATCGACTTCGCGGTCTCCGAGCCCGGCCTCGGCCGCTTCCGCGTCGCGGTGTTCCACCAGCGCGGCAACCCGGCGATGGTGCTGCGCTACATCACCGCCGAGATGCCTACGT
Organism: uncultured Gammaproteobacteria bacterium; assembly: GCA_963732375.1. Taxonomy (GTDB): domain Bacteria; phylum Pseudomonadota; class Gammaproteobacteria; order Steroidobacterales; family Steroidobacteraceae; genus RPQJ01. Next base: position 121,813 of record CAVSZE010000014.1, on the reverse strand, counting down.
TCGAGGAACTCGGGCTGCCGCCCATCATGAAAGACCTGGTGATGCTCAGGCGCGGGCTGGTGCTGATGGTGGGAGCCACCGGCTCGGGCAAGTCCACCTCGCTTGCGGCGATGATCAACCATCGCAACCTGATTTCGTCCGATCACATCCTCACCGTCGAGGACCCGATCGAGTTCCTGCACTCGAACAAGAAGTCGATCGTGAACCAGCGCGAGGTCGGGCTCGACACCAAGTCGTTCCACCGCGCGCTACGGAGCGCGATGCGCGCCGCACCCGACGTGATCCTGATCGGCGAGATCCGCGACCGCGAGTCGATGGAATACGCGATCACGTTCGCCGGCACCGGCCACCTGTGCCTGGCGACGCTGCATGCCAACAACGCGCCCGAGGCGCTCGACCGCATCATCAACATGTTCCCGCGGGAACAGCACCTGCAGATCTTCCTCGACCTGTCGCAGTACCTGAAGGCGATCCTTTCGCAGCGGCTGGTGATGGGAAAGGACGGCATGCGCTGCGCGGCGATCGAGGTGCTGCTGAATACCCCGCACGTGCAGGAGCTGGTGAAGAAAGGTGACGTGATCGGCGTGAAGGAAGCGCTGATCCGCAGCGCCGAGCAGGGCATGCAGAGCTTCGACGTCGCGCTCTACCAGCTGTACCTCGACGGCAAGATCACGCTGGAGGAGGCGTCCAGCAACGCCGATTCGCGCTCGAACCTCGAGGCCAAGATCAACTTCGGTTAGGGACTGTCCCCGCAGGGGACTGTCCCTTTCCGCGACGAGGTTTCGAAAGGGACTGTCCCCGCAGGGGACTGTCCCCTGCGGGGACAGTCCCTCACGCGGCCGGCGGGAACACCGCGTTGGCGTCGAACACCGGGCCGTCCACGCAGACGCGCTTCATCGCGAGCCCGGTGTCGGTGACCACCGGCACTGCGCAACCCGCGCAGCCGCCGACTGCGCAGGCCATGAACTCCTCGAGCGACACCTGGCAGGGCACGCCGAATCGACGGGCCACGACCGCGGTTGCCTTCAGCATCGGCGTCGGCCCGCAGGCGAAGATCTCGACTTCTCCGAGTGCGGTCGCGTCCAGCGAGCCGAGCCACGCAGCGGCGAGGTCGGTCACATAGCCGTCAAAGCAGCCGGGAAAACCGGCCAGCGTCGCGAGCCTGCTTGGCACGCCCCAGTCGTCGAGCAGCGGCATGCAGGCGATCGCCTCGGCGGGCATGCCGGGCACCACGATGGTCGATGGTCGCGCGCGGAACGGGAAGGGTATTTCCGATCCCATCAGTGCCAGCGGCTGCCATCGCGCGTCGCTGCGCGACCGGAGTGAGTCGGCGATAAACACCATCGGCGGGATGCCCACGCCGCCGCCGACCAGCAGGGTTCGTGGTCGTGACGGCGACGCCACGAAACCGTGGCCAATCGGCCCCATGACTGAAATCGTCGCGCCGAGCGGCTGCTTGGAAAGTGCTTCGAGGCCCGGGCCCACGATCTTGTAGAGGATGTCGATCCAGCCGGCCTTCGGGTCGGCTCGCATGATCGACAGCGGGCGCCGCATCGGCAGCAGCGGATCGCAGGTCAGGTGGACGAAACTGCCTGGGGTCGCCGCCCGCGCGCACTTCGGGGCGCCGAGCCGGATCACGAACTGGTCGCCAGGGTACTGCTGCTGCGCGAGCAGCGGCGCATCCTCGACGAAGATCGTGCCGCGGTGCGCCCGCTCGCTCATCCAGCCCTCCGGCCCGCCTCGACGTTACGCGCCTGCACGTTGCGCACGATGGTGGCGAGTACCGCCATGCGCACGGCGACACCGTTGCTCACCTGCTGGCGAATGACCGACTGCGGGCCGTCCGCGACCTCGTTGGTGATCTCCACGCCGCGGTTCATCGGTCCCGGGTGCATGACAATGGCGTCCGGTTTTGCGTATCGCAGGTTCTCCGCGGTGATGCCCCACTCGCGGTTGAACGCTTCGGCGTCCAGCGATGCGGAGTCGGGGATGCGTTCGCGCTGGATGCGCAGCGCCATCACCACGTCCGCGCCGCGTATGCCGTCCGCGAGCGAGTGGTAACGGCTGGCGCCGGCCAGCTCGCCGGCCTCGGGCATCAGGCTCACCGGGCTCACCAGCCGCAGATCGCCGACGCCCAGCGCGAGCAGCGCGGTTCCCGTGGAGCGGGCGACGCGCGAGTGGAGGATGTCCCCGACGATCGCGACGCTGGTGGTGCGCAGGTCGCCCTTGCGCTGCCGGATCGTCAGCGTGTCGAGCAGTCCCTGCGTAGGGTGGGAGACGTGCGCCTCGCCGGCATTCAGCACGCAGGCGTGCGGCGCGACATGCCGCGCGACGTAGGCGGGAAGGCCCGGCTCGGCATCGCGCATCACGAACACGTCCACCAGCATCGCCTGCAGCGTGTAGATGGTGTCGAGCACCGTCTCGCCCTTGACCCGCGAGGACGACTGCAGGTCCAGGTTGACGACGTCGGCGCCGAGGCGCCGGGCGGCGAGCTCGAACGAGACTCGGGTGCGGGTGCTCGGTTCGAAGAACAGGTTCGCGACCGTCCGGCCGGCGAGAGTCTGGTCGCGCGGCGGCATGTCGCCCGGGGTCCGCACGTAGAACTGAGCGAGGTCGAGCAGCTGTTCGAGCTCGTCGCGCCCGAGTCCTTCGAGCGTGAGGAAGTGTCGCAGGCGCCGCTCGGGGTCGCGCTGAAGTTCGGCTCCGGTATCGGTGGTCACGTCTTGCTCCAGGTCAGGTTGCGTGTTCGCGCAGCCACGTCTCGAGGATCAGGCGTGCCGCGTTAGCGTCGATGTCCTCGCGCGTCACCCGCCGCGCGCGAGCGCCCGAGCGACGCACCTCGCGCAGGTCGGCTTGCGCCGTCACCGAGGTCAGGCGTTCGTCCACGAACTCAACCGGCAGGCTGAAGCGCCGCGCCAGTTCGCCGGCGAAGGCGCGGCACGCTCCCGTGAGGACCGTCTCGGAACCGTCCATATTATAAGGGAGACCCACCAACAGACGGGCGGGCGACCATTCGCGCACGCAGCGCTCGAGCGCAGTCCAGTCGGGGGTCGCGCCGGCGACCACGACCCCGGCCGGGCTCGCGGTGCCTGTCGTAGTCTGGCCGACCGCGACGCCGATCCGTCGGGTCCCGTAGTCGAAGGCGAGCAGCACTTCCCCGCGGTCGGCCACTGGGCGGCTCAGGCGTGCCCGGCCTGGCTGCTCAGGTGCAGCAGGTTGATCCCGAGCAGGCGCCCGGCTGCCTGCCAGCGCTCTTCCGCCGGAACCTCGAACAGCAGCGCTTCGTCCGCCGGCACCGTCAGCCAGGCGTTCCTCGCCACCTCGTCCTCCAGTTGCCCGGCCTCCCACCCGGCATAGCCGAGCGCGATCACCGCGTGCTCCGGGCCACCGCCGCCCGCGAGCGCGTCGAGTATGTCGCGCGAGGTGGTGACATGAAGCCTCTCGGATACCGGCAACGTCGATTCCCAGCTCGGGCCGGGGCTGTGCAGCACGAAGCCGCGGTCGTTCTGCACCGGGCCGCCATGCAGCACGTGCTGGCCACTGACCCGCGACTGAGACGCGTCGAGGCCGAGCTGGGCGAAGACATCGCCCAGGTCCATCGTGAGGGGCCGATTGATGACGATGCCGAGCGCGCCCTGCTCGCCATGCTCGCAGACCAGCGTCACCGTCTGCGCGAAATTCGGGTCATCCATTCCCGGCATCGCGATCAGGTACTGGTTGTTCAGGTAGGGCGCAGCCATTGGCGCAAGTATCCGGCCGGTTGGCCGCGCGGGACAAGGACCGCCGTGTCAGGGCCGGTCTGCGTAAACCGACCCGTCGCCGAGCTGGCCATTCAGGAACTGCCATTCGTAGGCGAAGCGCAGCACGGGGTAGCGCGCGCGCATCGCCGGTGGGAACGGATCGAACGGGGAGGCGAGCCGTACGATGCGCTGGGCCGCGTTGTCGAGTTCGCTGTGGCCGCTGGTGCGGCGGACCAGCACCTGCTCCAGCCGGCCGTCGGCGCGGATAGCCACTTCCAGGACCGGGTTGCCCGACATGCCCCGCCGTCGCGCCGCGTCGGGAAAATTGATGGTGCCGACGCGTTCGACGCGCCGTTTCCAGCCATCCAGGTAGCCGGCGATCATCGACTCGCGCGTGTCGGCGAGCAGCCGGTCGTCCGCGGCGGGATCGCCCTTCAGGTACAGGTTCTCGTCCTCGGCCGCGGCATTCGCGCCGATCTGCGCGAGTGGACGCGCGTCGAGGGGGATTGCCGCTGCTGCCTGGGGGGTTTCTTCGCCCGAAGTCGTGTGCGCCGGTTGCAGGGAATAGCTGCTGAGCAGCCGGATTCCGCCGGCCTGCGCGCTCGTGGTCTCCTGTTCGAGGGACTCGCCACCCGACTCGCCGGAGTGTTCGATGAGGCTGGCCGAGGACTCTGGCAGCGACGTGCGCTTGTCGTCGCGGGCCGTGCCCGACCCGTGCTGGCTGCGCTCGGCGATGTAGCCCGCGTCCGGATTGTCGGGTTCTTCGGCCCCGTCGGGCACAAGCAGGACCTCGAGCGTGGGAAGCGGCAGGTCAGGGACTGGCGGCGCGCTGAAGCGCAGGCCGAGGATCACGAGACCGTGCACCAGCGCCGCCAGGAATATGGCGGTCGCAAGGCGGTCCTCGGGACGGTCGGTACGGATGCGCAGTTCCATGGTTCGGGCCGCGGCTCAGGCCAGCCGCCGCCTCGCGATTGCGTCCATCAGCGAGCCGGCGACATCGAGCCCGAACTGCCTGTCGAGTTCACGCACGCCGGTCGGGCTGGTCACGTTGATCTCGGTGACAAAGCCGCCGATCACGTCCAGCCCGACGAACAGCATCCCTCGCTCGCGCAGCACCGGGCCGATCTTTCCAGCGAGCCAGCGATCGCGCTCGTCGAGCGGCCGGCCGATGCCCTTGGCGCCCGCCGCGAGATTGCCGCGATTGTCGCTGTCGGTCGGGATGCGCGCGAGCGCGTAGGGCGTCGCTTCGCCATCCACCAGGATCACTCGGGCGTCGCCGGTGGTGACGATGTCCGGGATATAGCGTTGCACGATCGCATAGCGGCTGCCGTATTCGGTCAGGGTCTCGAACACCACGCTGGAATTCTTGTCGCCGGCCTCCAGCACGAAAATCGACCGTCCCCCCATCCCGTAGAGTGGCTTGCAGACGGCGCGCTGGTGCTCGGCCAGGAATGCGTGCATGTCGCTCATGTCGCGGGTGATCAGCGTTGGCGCGCAACACTCAGGGAACCATGCGGTGTAGACCTTCTCGTTCATGTCCCGCAGGCCTTGCGGCCGGTTGACGACCAGCGCCCCCTGCGTTTCCGCGCGCTCCAGGATATACGTGGCGTAGATGTACTCGGTGTCGAAGGGCGGGTCCTTGCGCATCAGGATGACGTCGAACCCGCCGAGCTTCTGGACGGCCACCTCGCCGAGCGAGAACCAGTCACCGGCGTCGTCGCGCACCTCGACCGGGCGCGCGCGGCCCAGGGCAACGCCGTCGCGGAGCCAGATATCGCCGAGCCCGAGGCAGGATAACTCCCACCCGCGCCGTTGCGCAGCCAGCATCATTGCCAGGCTCGTGTCCTTTGCCGGCTTGATGTCCTCGATGGGGTCCATCACGACGGCGACTCGCAGGCGTTTCTCGATCATCTCTCGCTCCGGGCGGCTCGCGGGGTCGTCACCCCGTGTGACACCGGTCATGGTATCGAAACCGGCCGATGGCAGGGCCACTCTCAATATGTTAAAAACACGACGCGAGCACTGCCTCGCGCTTTAGCGTCGTGCTCGCGACGCGTATTACCCATTTTGGGGGTTCGACGGCATGGAAAACACTGCTGCCAGCACCAGCCGGCCGCGATTGGCGGGGCTCAAGGTACTGGTCATCGACGACAGCAAGACCATTCGCCGAACGGCCGAGACGCTGCTCGCGCGCGAGGGTTGCGAGGTATTCACGGCGGTCGACGGCTTTGACGCGCTGTCCAAGGTCGCGGACCACCAGCCGGACATCGTCTTCGTAGATATCATGATGCCGAGGCTGGACGGGTACCAGACCTGCTCGCTGATCAAGCACAACAAAGTGTTCCGCAGCATCCCGGTGATCATGCTGTCCAGCAAGGACGGGCTGTTCGACCGTGCCCGCGGACGGATCGTAGGCTCGGAGCACTACCTCACGAAGCCTTTCACGCGCGAAGAACTCCTTAGCGCAATCGAAGCGCACGTGCATCGCTGACGGCCACCCTGGCGGAGGACCGACCCTTGGCACTGGTACTGATCGTGGATGATTCGCCGACCGACCTGCACGTGATGCAGCAGGCGCTCGAGCAGGGCGGATTTCGCACGGCTTCGGCGGCGGACGGCGGCGAGGGCATCCGCATGGCCCGCGAGCTGCACCCGGACCTCATATTGATGGACATCGTCATGCCGGGCCTGAATGGCTTCCAGGCCACGCGCCAACTCGCCAGCGATCCCGAGACGCGGGCCATCCCCGTGATCATGGTGACCTCGAAAGCCCAGGAATCGGACCGCGTGTGGGGATTGCGCCAGGGTGCGGTGGACTACCTGGTGAAACCCGTGGCCCTGGACCAGCTGTTGCGCAAGGCCCAGGCGGCGATTGCGGCCTGAAATGCAGGACGCCTGCTCATTGAGGTCGCTGCGCGATCGCCCCTACGAGTTGCTCCGCGAGCTCGACCGCCGCGCCCGTGCGGCGGCGCAGGGCAATACCGATTCGATTGCCTCAGGCGCGGAGTGGGTGGGCATAGCGTTCCGGCTCGGCGGCGAGGCGTTTCTGCTGGCGCGGGAGGAGACCCGCGAGGTCATGGGCTACCCGACCGCCGTCACGCGCGTGCCGGGCGCCAAGAACTGGATCCGCGGCCTGTCGAACGTGCGGGGCCAGCTGCTGCCGGTCATCGACGTGCGCGCGTTCCTCGGCTCGGGCGGTACGACAGTTTCTCGCGCCACCCGCGTGCTGGTCGCCAACCACCGCGAGATTCCGGCCGGGCTGGTCGTGGACGAAGTGATGGGATTCCGGAGGTTCTACGAAAGCGAGTTCTCCGCCGACCTCCCGCCGACACTGCTGCGTTGCGAGCGCTATCTCGCGGGCGCATTCAAGCGCGGCGCCGAAGTATGGCCCGTATTCAGCGTACGAGGCCTGCTCGAAAGCCAGCAGTTCCTGCAGGCCGCGGCCTCATGAAAGCCGTGCCCAGCCAAACCCGAAATGGGTACAACGATGATCAATAGACTCGACGCCGATCGACTGCAGCCCAACCTGATCCGCGTGGCGCTGGTCGCCGCGGTTCTCGCGGCGCTGGTATTTGCACTCCAGTGGCAGTTCGCGGACAGGCGCACGAGCCGCGAGGCCGTCGTCGCGACGCTCTCGCGCCTGGCCCAGGGCATGCCCTTCCAGGCAGGCGCCGCCGCGCGAGGGTCCGCGCCGGCATTCGATTCGCTAGCAGCTTCGCGCGCGCAACTGGAGAGCCTGGTGGCCGATGCGCGTCGCTCGGGCGCAGTGGTGCCGGGCGGTGACGAGAACTGGCTCGCGATGCTCGAGCAATCGCAGGCGGTCCTGGACGGCCGCGCTGCCGCGCTCGATACGCGAAAAGTGCTTTCCAGCGTGCGCGAGCTGACCCCGCAGGTCCTGGCGGCCACAGCCAATGTCGCCAAGGCGATGGGCACATCGCGCCCGGAAGCCTTCAATCGCCAGCTCGACCGGTTCGAGTTGCGTGCCCAGGCGATCGAGCAGGACCTGTCGGCGCTGGCGGACGGGACGACCTCGGTCGAAGCCGCGTCGCGCCGGCTCGCCGAGAGTCTCGAGTTCATGGGCCAGGTCGTGGGCGGGCTGGTCGGTGAGAGTAATCCGCTCGGCATCGACGCGGCGCAGGGTCCGGCGGCGGACGCGGCGCGGCTGCTCGCCGCGGTTTTTCGCAGCGAGCAGCAGCAGGTTCGCTCGGTGATGGCCCTGGGCGACTCGCTGGAACAGTTGCAGGCGGCGGGCAACGCGCTGGTCGAGAGCGGGAGCAAGGCCGCCGCCGCTCTTCCCAGGATGGATTCGTCCCCGGCGGCCAGGTCCTGGTTCATGAGTCCGTGGCTGCCGCTCGCATTGCTGCTGCTCGGGATCCTCGCGCTGGCGCTGCTCGCTTTCCTGCAGCGCTCGCTCGCTACGCAGCGGCGCGCGAGCGATCTCCAGGCCGTGCAGAACGAGCGCAACCAGCAGGCGATCCTGCGCCTGCTCGACGAGCTGTCGAGCCTGGCAGACGGCGATCTCACCGTCCAGGCGACGGTCACCGAAGACATCACGGGTGCAATAGCTGACTCGATAAACTACGCGATCGAGGCGTTGCGCGAACTGGTCACCACGATCAACCACTCCGCCATCAAGCTGGACACGACGACGCGCCAGACGCAGGCGCTGTCCACGCACCTCGCGAAGGCGTCGTCCGCACAGTCGAAGCAGATCGGCGCGGCGTCGGAGTCCATCGCGGAGATGGCCGCATCGACGGAGGAAGTATCGGGCAATGCCGAGCGCTCGGCCGATGTCGCGCGCCACTCGGTGGACATTGCGCACAAGGGCGGCGACGCGGTCCGTCGGACCATCGACGGCATGAACGCGATCCGCGAGAACATCCAGGAAACGTCAAAGCGCATCAAGCGGCTGGGAGAAAGCTCGCAGGAAATCGGCAACATCGTCGAGTTGATCAACGACATCGCCGAGCAGACCAATATCCTGGCGCTCAATGCCTCGATCCAGGCGTCCATGGCGGGCGAGGCGGGCCGCGGATTCGCCGTGGTTGCCGACGAGGTGCAACGGCTGGCCGAGCGCGCTGCAAATGCGACGCGGCAGATAGAGGTGCTGGTGCGAACCATCCAGGCCGACACCAACGAGGCGGTCGTCTCGATGGAGCGCACCACGACCGACGTTGTGGGCGGGGCGCTGCTGGCGGAGAACGCGGGCGCGGCGCTCGAGGAAATCGAGCAGGTCTCGAACCAGATCGCGAGCCTGGTGCAGAACATCTCTGCAAGCGCCCGGCACCAGGCGACCTCCTCTCAGAGCATTTCGCGAAATATGCAGGTGCTGCGCGAGATCAGTTCGCAGACAGCAGAGAGCACGACCGCTACGTCCGACTCGATCGGCAAGCTCGCGGAACTCGCGACGCAGCTGCGCAAGTCGGTGACCGGATTCCGGCTGCCGGAGGGCGCGGGAGCCAGCGTGAGCGGTGAATACCCGATGTTGCGGCCGGAAGCGCTTGCGGCGGACGAAGTCGCGCGCTTGCGCCGCGTCGGCGGTGGGACGGCCTGACGATGTGGAGCGCGCGCCGGTGACCACCGGGACCAAGTTGGCCGCCAGCCCGGACGAGGGCCACGCCTCGCTGCAGATCGTGGCGCGCGAGGTCACGACCGAGCTGAACGAAGCTCAGGCCGCGCTGGAGGCTTTTTCCGAGCACACGACCGACCGCGCAGCGCTGCACCGTTTCATCACGCACCTGCACGTTGGACGCGGCGCGCTGCGCCTGGCCGAGGTCTACGGCGGCGCGCTGCTGGGCGAGGAGATGGAGCAGGTCGCCCGCTTCATCGACGGCCACGACAGGGACTCAAGTGTCGACGCCGACGCTCTCGATGCGCTGATGCGCGCCATGGAGCAGCTGCCGGCGTACGTGGACCGCGTGGCATCGGGCGGACGAGACGTGCCGATTGCGCTGCTGCCGTTGCTTAACGACCTGCGGGCGGTGCGTGGCAGCGCGCTGCTGTCCGAGGGGACGCTGCTGCTGCTGAACCTGCGCTCGGACGAACCGGCCCACCCGGCCGATGACGCGCAGGACGGGACCTCGATCGTCGACCTCGCGAGACGCCTGCGGCCGCGATTCCAGCTCGCGCTGCTCGGGTGGATACGCGGGGAGCATTTCACCGAGACGCTCGGCGCGCTCGCCGACATCGCCCAGGAGTTCGAGCACGCGGCGACGACACAGCCTCTCTTCCAGTTGTGGTGGGTCGTCGGGGCGGTGATCGAGGCGATTCAGCAGGGCGGCATCGACACCAACGTGTCGGTCAAGCGACTGCTCGGCAACGTCGACCGCGAGATCCGGCGCCTGCAGGAACAGGGTGAGGCCAGCTACGCGGGCTCGCCGCCGGTCGAACTCATGAACAACCTCCTTTTCTACGTCGCACGGTCGGCGAGTTCCGGTGCGCGAGTCACGAGCGTTCGCCGCTCGTTCCGCCTGGGCGAAGTGCTGGTGTCAGGCGAGCTGGTCGACGTGGCGCCGGAAACGCTCTCCGCCCCCAGCGTCCGGCTGATGAAGACGGTCGCTGCGGCGATCCGCGAAGACCTGACGCGTGTAAAGGACGTGCTGGACATCTTCGTCCGTCGTGGAGCGACGCAGGTGGATGAACTTGCGCCGCAACTCGAGATGCTGCGCAAGATTGGCGACACGCTGGGTGTGCTGGGGCTGGGCGCGCTCAGGAATCGGGTGCAGGGCGAGATCGACTCATTGATGCGCATCGTCGAGCGGCGCGAACCGCCGGGCGATGCCGCGCTTCTCGACATCGCCGCCGCGCTGATCGAGGTCGAGGACGGGCTCGATCCGCAACTGGTGAAGCTGATCCTGCCCGAGACGGCCCGGGAAACGAGAGAGCCGGGCGAGCCCACCGACGAGGAGTTCCGCCAGGTCCAGGACGCCGTGCTGCGCGAATGCATCGTGAACATGGCGCGCATCAAGGAAGCGGTCACGCATGCACTCGGTGCGCCGTCCGAGGCGCAGGGACTGGATCAGGTGCCGCAGCTGGTGCGCGGCATCACCGCCGGGCTGCTGATGCTGGGCAGGCGTCGTGCCGTCGAGACGATGGAGGGCGTCGGCCGCGCGCTTGCGAGCATCGTGCGTCCGGATGCGAGCGCGCTCGAGCCCGAGCGACTGGAACGCATGGCGGATGCGATCGTTGCGGTCGAGTACTACATGGAGATGCTGCAGGCCGGCCGATCGGATCCGTGGTTCGTGCTTGAGGCCGCGGAGAGCTGCCTCAATGACCTGGACCGGGAGCAGCCAGCAGTCGCACCGGTTCAAGCGCTGGATTCCGCCGACGCCACGCTCGAGTCGTCGTTCTGGAAGCGGGCGCCGGCGCAAGGCATGGCCGATGCTGCCCCGGCCGCAGTAAGCACGCCTGCGGAAGCCCCGGCATCGGCACAGGCGCCGACACCGGAAATCGAGACTGGCGCCGATCCGGAATTCGTGCAGCTCTTCGCGGAAGAAGCGCGCGAGAGCATCCAGGTGCTGCAGGAACTTTTCCCGAAGTGGGAACAGAATCCACTCGACGTCGATGCGCTCCGCGACCTGCGCCGCGTGTTTCACACGCTCAAGGGCAGCGGTCGCATGGTCGGCGCGCGGCGCGTGAGCGAGTTTTCGTGGAGTATCGAGAGCACGCTGAACCGCGTCATCAGCCAGACGCTGCTGCGCTCGCCAGACGTCGTGGCGGTGGTGCGCGACGCAGTGGCGGTCCTTCCAGCGCTGGTGGATGAGCTCGAGCATGGGAGCGCGGTGCCCGTCGACGTTTCAGCGATCGCAGCCCGTGCCGACACGCTGTCGGGACTCGAAACCGCGGCGGTTCCGCCGCCGGCGCCGCAGCCTGCAGCGGAACCCGAGACAGCGGCGATCGAGCCGGACCGAGGGGAGGCGCCGGAATTGCTGTCGGAACCCGCTGGCATGGACCCGGTGCTCCGCGATATTTTCCGCAAGGAGACTGCCGGCCATGTCGGCGTCGTGCGCGACTTCATCGCGCGTTGCTCCGAGGCAGTCGCGCCATTTGCCGTGACCGAGGCGCTGTACCGCGCCTGCCACACGCTCAGCGGCATCGCGAAGACCGCGGGTGCCCGCCAGAGCATCAAGGTCGCCGAACCAATGGAGCACTACGTCCGCAAGCTCCACGACAACGGTCGGGGTCTCCCCGAGGAAGGCGTCCTGCTGCTGCGCGACACCGTGCACAGCCTGGAGAACGTGGTCGCGAACGTGGAGGAAGACACGGGCTTCTTCCCGGACCACGGCCGCCTTATCGCCGGATGGCACGCGCTCGAGCGCGCGCTCGATGCGGAACTCGCGCGACTCGCCGATGCGGGCGAACGCACGCTGGGTGACGGTTGGGAGCCGGAAATGCCGGGTGGCACGGCTACGGAGCACGACCTGACCGAGCCTGACCTGCTGATGCCGGTGCTTCCGGCCGACATGTCGTTGCCGCCGGAGGAATTGCGCTCGCCGTTCGTCACGCCGGCGGTCGTTCAGCAGCCAGTCGAGGCATCGGAAACTGCTGTGCCGGCCGAGTCCGAGCCGGAATTCGACGCCGACATCGCGGCGATCTTCGGTGAGGAGGCAACCGAGCTGCTCGAGCTGGCAGATTCTTCGCTGGCGAACTGGATTGCAGATCGTGCCGATCGCAGCCGCATTACGGAGTTGAAGCGTGTCCTGCACACGCTCAAGGGCGGGGCGCGCATGGCCGGCATACGCGCAATGGGCGACTTGAGCCACGAGGTGGAATCGTTCCTCGGTTCGCTGGAGTCGGGCGCGGTCGCGGCCGATGAGTCTGCGGTTCGAGTGCTCCAGGCTGCGCTCGACGAGTTGCATGGCATGCGGGAGGCCGCAAATTCCGGACAGCCGATCGTCGCCGCGCGCGAATTGATCGAGCGCGTTCACGCCGTGGTCACGGCCTCGGCCGCGCAGGATTCAACGCCGGTCGTGCAGGATGCGGTTCCGCCCGTTCCGCCTGCGCCGCCGGAGCTGGAGGCTGCGGCGCCGGCGCCGGCGACGGAGTTCGAGGCATGGGCCGCCACGTCCGAGGAGGCGCAGGCGCCGGTCTCGCTCGAAGAAATCTCAATGGCCGAGGTTTTCGCGGCGGCCGAAACCAGCGCGGAGTATCCAGTTCATCTGCCTTCGGCGGATGAGCCTGGACGACAAGAACCCTGGTTCGACGACAAGGCGACTCAGGAAGTCGACGTACACGAGGTCGAGACGTACGAGGTCGAGACGCACGAGGTTTCCGTTCATGAAGCGATGGCGAGCGAGCCGCCGCTGCCTGAACCTGTCGTCCCGGAATCGCTTGAGGCGGTCGCGAGCAGCGACATCGCTACGCCAGCGCTCCCGGCCCAATTCGTCCTGCCGGGACGCGAGCCCGCGGCAACGCCCGAACGTCACGAGCTGGCGCGCGTAAACGCCGTGCTGCTGGACGAACTGTTGAACAACTCGGGCGAAGTGAGCATCTTCCGCGCGCGGGTCGAGCAGCAGATGACGTCGACGGAGTTCAACCTCGCGGAACTTGGCCGCACGGTTACCCGGCTGCGGGAGCAGTTGCGCAAGCTCGAACTCGAGACTGAGGCGCAGATCCTCTTCAAGCACCAGGCCGACACCGGCGGGCGCGCGGACTTCGATCCGCTGGAACTCGACCGCTACTCGACGATCCAGCAGCTTTCGCGAGCCCTGGCCGAGTCGGTAAGTGACGTCGCGAGCATCGAGAGCCTGCTCGAGAGCGTCAATCGGGATGGCCAGAACCTGCTGCAGCAGCAGGGCCGTGTGATCGCCGAACTGCAGAACGGGCTGATGCGCACGCGCATGGTGCCGTTCCAGCGGCATGCACAGCGCCTGACGCGACTCGTGCGACAGGCCGCGCAGGAAACCGGCAAGAAGGCCGAACTCGAGATCGAGGGCGGCACCGGCGAGATCGATCGCCAGGTGCTCGAGCGCATGCTGCCGCCGTTCGAGCACATGCTCCGCAACGCGGTCGTGCACGGCATTGAGCTGCCCGAGGAGCGCCTCGCCCGCGGCAAGGAAGAAACCGGTCGCATCGCCGTGCGGCTGCAGCGCGAAGGCGCCGAAGTCGTGATAACGGTAGAGGACGACGGTGCGGGGCTCGACATCGAGGCGATCCGCGCCAAGGCACGCCAGATGGGCCTGCTCCGGCCGGGCCAGGAGCTGACAGACGAGGAAGCGCTGCAGCTGGTGCTCGAACCTGGCTTCTCGACTGCGCAGCGCCTCACGCAGCAGGCCGGACGCGGCGTCGGCATGGACGTCGTCGCGACAGAGGTAAAGAGGCTCGGTGGCGGGCTGTTCATCGAGTCGACGCCGACTCGCGGCGCGCGCTTCACGATCAGGCTCCCGTTCACTCTTGCGATCACGCAGGCACTGATCGTGCGCGCCCACGACGAGTTCTACGCGCTGCCGGTCGCGACCGTGGAGGGCGTTGCCAGGATTCCCGCGACCGAAGTTCGCGCGCACCTTGCCGAGGACCAGCCGACGTTCGAATACGGCGGGCATATGTTCCGCTTCCAGTACCTGGGCTCGTTCCTGGGCAGCGGCCCATCGGAGCTTCCCGAGACGGACGTTGCGGTGCCTGTGATCCTGGTACGCGCGGGCGAGCACTCGACGGCACTGGTGACGGATGAACTGGTCGGCAGCCGGGAGATCGTGGTCAAGTCCGTCGGGCCGCAGGTCGCGTCGGTGCGCGGCATCTCGGGCGCGACGATCCTCGGTGATGGCCGCATCGTCATCATCCTCGACATGGGTGCACTGGTGCGCTCGGAGTGGCGCAGTCGCGCGCCGGACGTCTCCGTGCGGCCGACCCGGGACGACCGCATCTTCGCGCTGGTCGTGGACGACTCGATCACGGTGCGTCGCGTAACGCAGCGCTTCCTCGAGCGCAACGGAATGCGGGTGCTCACCGCGAAGGACGGTGTCGAGGCGATGGCGCTGCTGCAGGAGCACACCCCGGACGTGATCCTGCTCGACATCGAAATGCCTCGCATGGACGGCTACGAGGTTGCTTCGCACGTGCGCAACGACGCGCGCCTCGCAGACATCCCGATCATCATGATCACCTCGCGCGTGGGCGACAAACATCGCGCGCGCGCGATAGAGCTCGGCGTCGACGACTATCTCGGCAAGCCATACCAGGAGAGCCAGCTGCTCGACGCCATCGAACCGCTGGTGCTGGCGCGTCGCCGCCAGCTTCCCTGAGGGATTCTCGACGATGAACACAGTGTCCGAGGAGACCTACTGCCTGCTGGTGCCACTTGCCGAGGAGCGCCTGCTGGTGCCGCGCGCCTGCGTGAGCGAGGTCATTAACTACCAGGCGCCCGCGCCAATGGAAGGCGCGCCGCCGTGGTACCTGGGCACGATCGCCTGGGGTGGCCGCCGGGTTCCGCTGATGTCGTTCGAGGCCGCCTGTGGTCGCAATCCGCCGCGCGCCAGCGGGCGTACGCGGCTGGTCGTGATGCAGGCGATTTCGGGCCAGATCCCGGAAGGTCACTTCGCAATACTGACCCAGGGCTTCCCGCAGCTCGTGCGACTGAGCCCCGAGGTGATCCACCCCGACGACTCGCGCAGTTTCGGCGAGCGCGGCCCGGTGATCCGCCAGGTCCGTATGGTGAACGAATACCCGCTCATTCCGGACTTCGAGCACATCGAGCGGATGATCAGCGAAGAGACCCGCGCCGCTTGACGGCTGCGGGCGCCTGCGCCCGCTGCGACGGGCTCACGAGTGCGGGGTGCGGCCCGCTCCACCTTGCTCGCGCTAATCGCGCGGATTTTTCGTCCAAAACCGGCGCTTGGCTTTTCTCCGCCAATCGCCTACGGTTCGCACCGCGGCCGGCAAAAGCAGGCTGCGAATCCAATAATCCATGAGGTCGAACGTAACCCGATGGCAAAATCCAAGAAGTCCGTGAAGAAGCCTGTGAAGAAGGCTGCGAAGAAGGTCACCCGGAAGGCAGCCCCGAAGGCCCCGCAGTCGATCAAGAGCGTACTGACGAAGTCCGCACTGGTCGCTCACCTCGCAGATGCGACGCACGTCGCCGCGAAGGACGCGCGCGCATTGCTCGCCGCACTCGAGAACGCAATCCTCGCCTCGATTGGCAGGAAGAGCGCTGGCACCTTCATGCTGCCGGGACTGCTGAAGATCACCGTCACCAACGTTGCGGCGAAGCCCGCGCGCAAGGGGATCAACCCGTTCACCGGGGAGCCCACCACCTTCAAGGCCAAGCCTGCCACCGTGAAGGTCAAGGTGCGCCCGATGAAGAAGCTGAAGGACGCCGCGAAGGCCTGACGCTTCACGCGCGTTGCCTGGCGGCAGGCTGTTGAAGACCTGGATCCAACAGCCTGCCGTCGAGCCGCCGATACTCGCAGACGAGGGCACATGAACACGCGAAACCTGTTCGACCTGACCGGCAAAGTGGCGCTGATTACCGGCGGATCGCGCGGCCTTGGCCTGCAGATGGCCATTGCGCTCGGTGACATGGGCGCAAGGGTCGCCATCACAGCGCGCAAGGCTGACGAGCTGGCCGAAGCGAAATCACATCTGCAGGCGCGCGGCATCGACGTCCTCACCGTGACCAACGACCTCTCGGACACCGGCGGCATTCCCGCGCTGGTCGATGGCGTGGTGGCGTACTTCGGCACCATCGACGTCCTGGTCAACAACGCGGGCGCAACCTGGGGCGCGCCGGCGGAGGACTACCCGCCGGAGGCCTGGCACAAGGTCATGAACCTGAACGTCAACGCGATGTTTTTCCTGAGCCAGTACGTCGGCAAGCACGTGATGATCCCGAAGCGGGCCGGCAAGATCATCAACATCTCGTCCATCGCCGGCCTGGGCGGCAACCCGCCTGGAATGGCCACCATCGCCTACAACACCAGCAAGGGCGCAGACATCAATTTCACGCGGGCGCTGGCCGCCGAATGGGGCAAGTACAACATCAACGTGAATGCGATCTGCCCGGGATTTTTCCCCTCAAAGATGTCGGCAGGCCTGCTCGACAAGTTCGAAAAGATGGCGATCGCCATGACCCCGCTGCAGCGGATCGGCGGCGACGAGGACCTGAAGGGCGTCGTCGTGTTCCTGGCATCCGAGGCCTCGCGCCACGTCACCGGCCAGTATCTGGCCGTGGATGGAGGTGCGAGCTGCTGCTGATCGCGGCCTGCCTGGAAGCCAAGGGCTGCACGGTAAGGTAGCGCCGGACGAGGTTCTACGCGCTGGCAGCGCGGAGGACCGGGTGACCGGGTCGGCCGCAGGGGAGGGCGACAGCATGTGGACGAAGCTGCGCCGCTTGGCTTCCACGTGCCATTGGACTAACGTTTCCACCGCGCCCGGAATCTTCCGGCCGCCTCTTCATTCACTCACGAGGTCCAAAGTACCGAAATGGCAAAAGCCAAGAAATCCGCAAAGAAGCCTGCGAAGAAGGTCACCCGGAAGGCGGCCCCGAAGGCCCCGCAGTCAATCAAGAGCGTGCTGACCAAGTCCGCACTGGTCGCTCATCTCGCGGATGCAACGCACGTCGCCGCAAAGGACGCGCGTGCATTGCTCGCCGCACTCGAGAACACAATCCTCGCCTCGATTGGCAGAAAGAGCGCCGGAACCTTCGTATTGCCGGGACTGCTGAAGATCACCGTAACCAGCGTTGCGGCGAAGCCAGCGCGCAAGGGCATCAATCCCTTCACCGGCGAGCCCACGACCTTCAAGGCCAAGCCGGCTACGATACGGGTCAAGGTGCGTCCGATGAAGAGACTGAAGGACGCTGCGAAAGCCTGACGCCTCAGCCGCGTCGGTTTCGAAGGGCTGGGCGGCCGACATTGGTCGCCCAGGCCCTGTAACGACTCGTCGTCAGTCCAGCGGAAAGGGTACTGGGACCGCGATTTCGTCCGCATCTGTCACGATCGCCCGCGATGGACGATCTTCTACCGCGCGCCACCAGGGCGAGACCCGCTCCACACGCGCGGGTTCCACCGGTTCGCCGAGCCGCGGCATCACCAACGGCACGCCGCGCTTCGGCCCGAGCGCCAGCAGGGTTTCCACCGGGTCGTCCCAGGCATGCATCGCGAGACTGAAAGTGCCCCAGTGCACCGGCAGGAAGGCACTTTTGCCGAGCAGCGCCCAGGCCTCCAGCGCATTCTCGGGTCCGAGATGAATGTGGCCCCAGGCGGGGTGAAACGCACCGACCTCGAGCATCACCAGGTCGAACGGCCCGAGCCGACGGTGAATCTCGGAGTATTCGGTGGTGAGCCCGGTATCACCGCTGAAGAACACCGAGTGCCGCTGCGACCGCATCACCATCGATGACCACAAGGTGGAATTTCGGCCGCGCAGCCCCCGCCCGGAGAAATGCTGCGATGGTGCCGCAGTCACAGTGAGATCCGCTTTTGGCAGCTCGTACGACTCCCACCAGTCGAGTTCGATGATGCGGTGGGCCGGCACGCCCCAGGCCTCGAGGTGCGCACCAACGCCAAGCGAGGTCACGAACGGCACATCACGTTTCGCGAGCGCCAGGATCGACCGGTGGTCCAGGTGATCGTAGTGATCGTGTGAAATGACGACCGCATCGATGCGCGGCAACGCCCTGATCGGGATCGGCACCGGCTGGAAGCGCTTCGGACCGGCCCACCGGGTGGGCGAGGCGCGCAGACCCCAGACGGGATCGGTGAGCACACGCACACCGTCGATCTCGAGCAGCACGGTCGAGTGTCCAAGCCAGGTAGCCCTGAGTCCGGTGCGGGCCTTTTTCGCCCACTGGGCCCTTGGATCCACCACCGGCATGGGCGCGCCAGGTTTTCGGCGGTTTCCCTCGAACAGGAACGCGCTGATCGTCGGCCCGGCCACCTCCGGCTTGATGAGGCGGGAGAGCAGCGGATGCTTGTTGCGGAACACGCTCCCATCCCAGAGCGGCGACGATCGGACGCGCTCGAGTCGCAATCCGTACGGCCTGCTGCCCAGTGATTTCATTGTCAAACTGCCCCTGCGTAAGTGCCCAGGCGCACCACTGTACAAATCCCGGACCGAGCATCGGATGGTTGGGCCGGAACCCGGTGATTCAAGCCCAGGGCCAAGTAGACCCGGCTGGCGCGCCAGGGTTCAATGCGATGTGCGTCGCCAGTCGTCCCGCCTTGGGCCTTTGGGCGAGGCAGAGCAGGGCATTTCAGGCGAACCATCACTGCGATTCCCGCTCCGTGGTGCCGGACTCCGTAGGAATAGACTCCACTTCACCAACCGGATCGAGTCACTGGGGAGCAGACATGAACTCGTGGATCTTCTACGCACTGCTGTCGGCGGCAGCGGCCGGCGCGACCGCGATACTTGCGAAGGTTGGCGTGCAGGGCGTGCCCTCGAACCTCGCCACCGCGGTGCGCACCGTCGTGGTCCTGATATTCGCGTGGGGTATCGTGCTCGCACGCGGCGAGGCGACTGGCCTGCGCGAAATGAAATCGCGCACGCTTCTGTTTCTATTGCTGTCGGGCGTTGCCACGGGGCTCTCATGGCTCGCCTACTTCAAGGCGCTGCAACTCGCCCCAGCCTCGAGGGTCGCCCCGATCGACAAGCTGAGTCTCCCGATCACGGTGCTGCTCGCGTGGCTCACGCTGGGTGAGCCGGTCTCGCTTCGACTCGCCCTCGGCGTCGGCCTGATGGTGGCTGGCGCCACCCTGACCATCGGTGCCTGATCCGCGCCAGAGATCAGATCTCGCCTCTCTCGGTGGCCAGGTGATTTCCTCGCCACAGGTTGGGAAGCAATCATCGCGATGCAGTCATCACATCGTCGAGTCGACGGGCTTGTCAGCGTGGGGACTTGAGGCTGTCATTCCCTGAAGGTACTGGGCCACATCTTCCATGTTCTCCTTGGTGAGATCGTGGGCGACTACCTTCATCACCGCGCCTTCCGGACGTTGATCGGTGCGTTGGAACACCTCAAGTTGCTTGACGATGTAATCGGCATGCTGGTCGGCGATGCGTGGGCCGTTCCCCTCCATGCCCTCGCCCTGTTCTCCGTGGCAGGACTTGCAGGGTGGGATGTTCCGGGCAGGGAGGCCTTCCTCAAAGATTTGTTTCCCTTTGGCGGCCTTGAGCGGTTCTCCGGCCCGCGGCGAGACCACTTTCTGCCCCGCGAAATAATCGGCCAGTTCACCGATCTGCTTGTCGGTCAAGTTACGGCTCAATCCCCACATGTATTGGAACCCGGCGGGATCGGCGCGGCCGGGCTTCCTGAACCCGTCGAGCTGGGCGATGAGGTACGCCTTCTGCTGGGCAGCGAGGTTCGGGAAATTGGGCGACACGGAATTGCCATCGATGCCGTGGCAGTTCGAGCAGACCTGCTGCGCCAGCGTCGTTCCGGAAACGTTGGGATTGGCCAGGTCTCGGGAGCGTTCGAGGCTGGAGCACCCGGTGCCAAGCGCGACCACAGTCAGGACGAGGAGCGGGAGAGTAAGTCCTTGCATGGCGCTTACCGTTTGGTGATGGCCGCGCATCAGTAGGCAGCCCAGACGTATAAGAACAGCGTGTCGTTATCGCTGGCGTTGCGACCGAATCCGTCATAGTTCGTCGAAGCGCCGCCAAACTTGCTGTATGCGGTGTACTGGGCACCAATGCGCACATACTGAACCGGCGTCCAGAAAAGCTCGTAGGTGAGGCCACGCGTGTCCTGCGTGGAATCTTTCGTGTCCGCCTGATCGAAATAAGCCAGGCGTCCACCGTACTTCGCCTGGTACACGTATGAGACCATGCCCCGCAGGACATCTGGCTTGGCGATGCCGGTGCCACCCCCGCCGTTGACCGAGTCGTTTACCGTCAGCCGCGAGTAAGCCAGCTGCGCGGTGACGGCGTGCGGGTCGAGCAGGTACTGGTATTGGGAATCGAAACCGATACTCTGGATGCGCTGATAGGCATTGTCATCTGAAGGCGACGTGCTTCCGTCGTAGACGTGTGCAATCGACCCTAGAGTCCCCACCATGATGTTGCTGGCATCCCATTCATGGGTGTACGCGAGCCTCCAGTAGGGGTTGTTGTCGCCCTGCAGTCGCGTCTTTTCGTCCTCAGGCGTGCCGGCGGTCATGAAGGACAGTAAGTTGTCCGCGGTGCGATAGAACCCGACCTCGCCGTAGATCGATCGGTTCCACAGGAAGTACGCGGTCATGCCGGCAACGCCGCCGTCGGATGCCGTGGCTGGGTAGGGCGCATTGGCATCGACGAAGCTGTAGCTGCCGGGCGAGCCCGGTGGCACGTACTGCATCCAGGCCGGGGCAGTATTCCAGGGATCGGTGATCGATGGATTGTTGTTCAACGAGACGCCGAAGATCAGGTCCTGGCTCGTGCTGATGAAACGGTCGGCATAACGGAAGTCCATGTTGTCGGCACTACTGTGCCCATGCCAGTCGCCGTTGGCCGACTGGCTGGCGTAGTTGTCGTAGGTGATCTGCACAAAGGCACCGAGGTTGTCGGTAATCTTGCCGGCGATAAACACGCTGCCGGAAGAAAAAAGCAGTGGGTCCCCGTTCTTGGCGTACGTCTCCTTCGGGTTGCCGTTGGCCGCATCCGTGGTGCTGGCAACACTGGCATAGGTTCCGACCCCCATCACGGCGAGCGGCACGGTCCGTTTGCCGATCGTGTAGCCGGTCATCTTGAACATCCGGCCGTAGGGCGTCAGCTCCGGGAACTGGCCGCCGGCGTGGCAGGCGACGCAGTTCTGTCCGGTCTGTCTCGCAAAGACGGGCAGTGCTGACGCGGCCTGCGGCAGCAGGCTGACGATGAGCACTGACAGGGTCGCAATCAGACCCAGGGTTCTCATCCGCCCTGACCGGACCGCGACATCTTGAAGTGGATGCATTGATCTGCCTCGTGCTGAGGATCGCCTCGGTCCTTCCCCGGTAGATCAGCCGGCCGAGTGGCGATGCCCTGCAGCGCCCATGGCCGATCGCGGGAGCGGTTCATTGTGCGCTTTCGAAATCAGATTCAGTACATCAGCGCACAAAGTGCCGGGGCCGCTAGTGTTACCCGCGGCCCCGGGCCAGCGTCTCGACTCACCATGCGGCGCGGTGCCGACAGCCATGCCGACCAGTGCACGGTGGTATGCGCGACACATTCAAGGCACTGGGCGTTCACCGCTCGAACCATTAACAACAGGCACCGGTGTAGCGTATCGTCAGCAATCGAGTTCCGAGACGCACTGGGCGTCGATCGCATTCCTGGAGACGCAGCCATGACCACACCCACCAATCACCAGTTCAAACTTGCCAGGCGCCCGGTCGGCATGGTCCAGCGCAGCGACTTCGATTACACGCAATCCCCGGTCGCGCAGCCGGGCGATGGCGAAGTGCTGGTCAAGATCCTCTACATTTCCCTCGACCCGGCGATGCGTGGCTGGATGAACGAAGGCAAGTCCTACATTCCGCCCGTCGGAATCGGTGACGTCATGCGCGCAGGCGCCGCGGGGCGCGTCATTGCGTCCAATGACCCGAAGTTCGCCGTCGGCGACCATGTCATCGGCGCCCTCGGCGTGCAGGAATACGCTGTCGCGAGCGGTAAACAGCTGACCAAGGTGGATCCCCGACTGGCGCCGCTGCCCGTTTACCTCGGCACGCTCGGCATGCCGGGCATGACCGCGTACTTCGGCCTGCTGGACGTCGGTAAGCCGAAGGCGGGCGAAACCGTGGTCGTCTCGGGCGCCGCCGGCGCGGTGGGGCAGGTCGTCGGCCAGATTGCGAAAATCAAGGGCTGCCGCGTGGTTGGCATAGCCGGCGGCCAGGACAAGTGCGACTACCTGCGCTCGATCGGCTTCGACGCCGCCATCGACTACAAGCACCAGGACGTGCAGGCGGCGCTGAAGGAACACTGCCCGAAAGGCGTCGACGTGTACTTCGACAACGTCGGCGGCGAAATCCTCGAGGCCGTCCTGACGCGGCTCGCCATGCACGCCCGCATCGTGATCTGCGGCGCCATCTCGCAGTACAACGAGGCGAAGATGAAGGGCCCGAGCAACTACATGATGCTGCTCGTCACTCGCTCTTCGATGACGGGTATGGTGGTGTTCGACTATACGAGCCGCTATGCGGAAGCCGCCAAGGAGATGGCCGGCTGGATGGCGACAGGCGAGCTCAAGACCCGGGAAGACGTCGTCGAGGGGCTCGAAACATTCCCGGACACGCTGCTGAAGCTGTTCAATGGCGAGAATACCGGCAAGCTGGTCCTGAAGGTGGCCGACGCATAGAGGTGCTGCAGGGCAGGGCCGTTGCAGCCCGGATTATCGCTGGTCTGCGGCTAGCGCAGGTCCCCCCACATCGACTGCAGCACCGCGAGCGCAACGATGCCCGCCGTCTCGGTGCGCAGCACCCGCGGGCCCAGCCGCACGGGCCTGAAGCCCGCGCGTTCCGCGTCCTGCAGTTCGCCATCCTCGAATCCGCCTTCCGGCCCGATCAGCAGTTCCACCTGGCTTGGCGTTTCGCCGAGCATCGCCAGCGCTTCGTCTGCGCCGGGACTCGGCACCAGCCGCAGGCCGTCGCGCGGGGAATCCGCCAGGTATCGATCGAGGTTCAGCGGGGCATGGACCCGCGGCAACACGCTGCGCCCGCTCTGCTCGCAGGCGCTCACGACGACTGCCTGCCAGTGCCTGACCTTGGCCACAGCCTGGCGCTCGTCGAGCCGCACGACGCTGCGCGCGGAGAACACCGGTACGATGGCGTGGACGCCCAGCTCGGTCGCCTTCTGCAGCGTGAGGTCCATCTTCTCGCCGCGCGAAACCGCCTGCACCAGCGTCACCGCGAGCGGTGACTCGCGCCGAACCTCGGCGGCCTCGCCGACCCTCACGCGCACCCGGCTGCCTTCGATCGCGACCACCTCGCAGTGGTAGTCGCGACCGCTGCCGTCGAAGGCGACGACCGGGGCGCCGGCGCGCAATCGCAGCACACGCGCGACATGGTTCGCTGCCGAGGCGGGCAACGCGACCTCGGCGCCTGGCGCGAGTGCCGTCTCGCAGTAAACGCGGCTCAGTCGCACGTCGCGGCCTGTATTCCGGCGCGCGCGGTTTCGACCAGAGCGTCGATCTGGTCGGGCTCGATCACGTACGGTGGCATGAAGTAGACCACGTTGCCGATCGGCCGCAGCAGGGCCTCGTGCTCGAGCGCGTGGCGATAGACGCGCAGGCCCCGGCGTTCCTGCCAGTCGAATGGTGCGTTGCGGTTGCCGCCGCGGGCCAGTTCGACCGCGACGATCATGCCGCGCTGCCGCACTTCGGCGACGTGCGGCAGTTCAGCGAGCGCTGCGCAGCGCTCTCCCAGGTGCCTGGCTAACGCTCGATTACGCTCGATCACGCGGTCCTCGTCGAATATCGCGAGTGTCGCCAGCGCCGCGGCACAGGCAAGCGGGTTTCCCGTGTAGCTGTGGGAGTGCAGGAATGCACGCAGGTGAGAGTACTCGTCATAGAACGCGTCATAGACGCGCTCACCGGCCAGCACCACCGAGAGCGGCAGGTAGCCTCCGGTGAGACCCTTCGACAGGCACATGAAATCGGGCGAGATACCGGCTTGCTCGCAGGCAAACATGGTGCCGGTGCGGCCGAAGCCCACAGCGATCTCGTCGGCGATCAGGTGCACACCGTGCCGGTCGCAGGCCTCGCGCAGCAGCTTGAGGTATACGGGGTCGTACATGCGCATGCCACCCGCGCACTGCACCAGCGGCTCGACGATCACCGCGCATACCTCGTCCGCGTGCCGGGCCAGCGTGTCTTCCATGGATGCGAACACGCGCCTGGCGTGATCGGCTTCGCTTTCGCCCGGTTCCCGGCCGTAGGCATCCGGCGAGGTCACCGTGATCACGTCCATCAGCAGGGGCTGGTAGATCTCGCGGTAAAGCTCGACGTGGCCGACTGCGAGCGCGCCGAGCGTCTCGCCGTGGTAGCTGTTCGCGAGGGTGATGAACCGCCGCTTCCCCGTGCGGCCGACGTTGCGCCAGTAATGGAAGCTCATCTTGAGCGCCACTTCGATCGCACTCGAGCCGTTGTCGGCGAAGAAGCAGCGGCTCAGGCCCGGCGGGGCGATCGCGACCAGCCGTTCGGCAAGCAGCACTGCGGGCTCGTGGGTGAAGCCGCCCAGCATCACGTGTTCCAGGCGGCCAAGCTGGGTCGCCACCGCCGAACTGATACGCGGATTCGCGTGGCCGAACAGGTTGACCCACCACGAACTCACGGCGTCGAGGTAGCGCCGGCCGTCATAGCCGTGCAGCCAGACGCCCTCGCCGCGCGCGATCGGGATCATCGGCAGCCACTCGTGGTCCTTCATCTGGGTGCACGGGTGCCAGACGACGCGGAGGTCGCGCTGGGCCAGGTCGCTCGAGTTGTTCATCCGGCTTCCGGGTGTGGCGATTGGCCTCATTCTAGTCGGCTTCGTGCGGTGGCGGGCGCCGCAGCGCCCGTGCATCATTGCGGCATGCGACACACAGAGGCGAGGCCTGCCGAGCGGCCCGGACCCGGCCTCGATGTCCGGACCGGATGGCTGGACGCCGCACGGTCGTTGCCCTCGCCGAACTGCGACGATCGTCCGGCGGGCGTCGTGCCCGAGTTGATCGTCGTGCACGGCATCAGCCTGCCGCCGGGTGAATTCGGCGGGCCGTGGATCGACGCGCTGTTCACCAACAGCCTGCCGCCGGATGCCCACCCTTATTTTGCACAGGTAGCACCGCTCAGGGTGTCGGCGCATGCACTGGTGCGGCGGGACGGGGAGATCGTCCAGTATGTTCCATTCCACAGGCGCGCCTGGCACGCCGGCGTGTCGAGCTGGCGCGGACGCGAGCACTGCAACGATTTTTCGGTCGGCATTGAGCTGGAGGGGACCGACACGCGCGCCTACGAGCAGGCGCAGTACGCGACACTGGCGCGCCTGGTGGCGGCGTTGTGCCGGGCGTATTCGACACTTTCCGTCGACCGAATGGTCGGTCACAGTGACGTCGCGCCGGGCCGGAAATCGGATCCCGGGATCGCATTCGACTGGCCGCTGCTCCGCGCGCTTGCGCGATACGAGCTTGAGGTGGCCGCATGAGCCTGATCGCGCTGATACTGGCGCACCTGATCGAGTACGGGCTCACGACCGCGCTGCACCTCCGGGAGCCGCGCTGGCTCGACCGCTACTGCGACTGGGCCGAGCGGTGGCTCACTGGGCGGCGCGGCTGGCTGCTGGTCGGGGTGGCAGCGCTTCTGGTGATGCTGCCCGCGATCCCGGTCGGTTACGTCTACGTGCTGCTCGGTTCGCACCTGCTCGGGCTGCTGCAACTGGCGTTTGCAGTGCTGGTGCTGCTGCTGTCCTTCGGGCCCAGGGACCTGCGCGTCGAGGTGGAAGACTACCTGGACGCGCTCGATCGCGGTGAACGCGACGAGGCCGCGCGGCGTGCGACAGAACTGCTCGAAGCGGACGCGGCGGGACGCGGCACGGGCCTGCGTGATGCGCTGGAAGAGGCGATCTTCGTGCAGGCGAACAACCGTATCTTCGGTGTTGTGTTCTGGTTCGTCGTGCTCGGACCGGCCGGCGCCTGGCTATTCCGCGTAAGCGACCTGATGCGGCGTCGGGCCGCGTTCGAGGCCGTGCGGCGCGGCGCGCCAATCGAGCACGGCAGTTTCGGCTGGGCGCTGGCGTTTATCCAGGGCCTGATGGCGTGGATCCCGGCGCGTCTTGCCGCCGTTACCTATGCGCTTGCCGGCAGCTTCGAGGATGCGCTGGGTAACTGGCGCGCCACGGTGGACAGCGTGGGCACGGGTATCCTGGACCGCTCGGAGGACTTGCTGGCCCGCGTGGGCAAGGGCGCACTGCAGCCCGGCCTTTCTTCTGTTGCGCCCGGCGAACTCGACAGGGCGGCCGCAGCGGGCGCATGGCGCATAGTCTCGCGCGCGGTCTGGATCTGGCTTGCCGTCGTCGCGGTCCTGGTGCTGGTGGGTCAAGCCACGTGAGGTCGTGGTTGGTCGCGTTGGTGCTCGCGTCGATCGCGACCGTCGCCTGGCCCGGGACGCAACTGCGAATCGTAAGTCTCGCGCCGAACCTGACCGAGCTCGCCTACGCGGCCGGTGCCGGGGGGGCGCTGGTGGGCACGGTCGAGTACAGCGACTATCCCGATGCAGCGCGAGCCTTGCCCCGGGTCGGCGACGCATGGCGCGTCGATCCCGAGCGCGTGCTGGCGCTCAAGCCGGACCTGGTGCTTGCCTGGCCGTCAGGCACGCCGGTCGACACCGTCGTGCGGCTCGAGTCACTTGGCCTGCGTGTGGTTTCGATTCCGACCTATCGGCTCGCCGACGTAGCGACCGCGCTGCGGACGATAGGGAAGATTGCCGGCACTTCGGCCATCGCAGATGCATCGGCCACCGCGTTCGAAGCGCGGGTCCGGCGGCTGCGGGCCGACCACGCCGGGGCGTCGGCGATCAGTGTTTTCATCGAGATCGACGACGAGCCGCTGTTCACCGTCAACGGCAGGCATGTCATCAGTGAAATCGTCGAACTGTGCGGAGGGCGCAACGTGTTCGCGGACCTGCCGCAGCTCGCGCCGCCGGTATCGCTCGAGGCAGTGCTCGCGCGTGATCCGCAGGTGATCCTCAGCACGGATGACACGATCGCAGATCCGCTGGCGTTGTGGCGCCGCTGGACCCGGATTGCGGCCGTGCGCGACAGGACGATTTATTCGCTGTCGTCCGACACGCTCACCCGCGCAACGCCGCGACTGGCGGACGGGGCGAGCGAGGTTTGTGCTGCGCTCGATGACGCGAGGAAAAGGCGGGCAGGGCGTTAGCCCAGGATTCGCTGGCGCTTGTTCCAGAGCACTTCGCTGCCGGACTCGTGCCGCGCGAGCACGCGCGCGACCACGAACAGCAGGTCGGACAGGCGATTCAGGTAGCGGGTGACTTCGGGCGCGACGGGCTCGACCCGCGACAGCGCCCAGACGCGGCGCTCCGCGCGTCGGGTCACGGTCCGCGCGAGATGGCACGCGGCTGCCGCGGGCCCACCACCCGGCAGGATGAATTCCTTGAGCGGCGGCAGTGTCTCGTTGAACCGGTCCAACACCTGCTCGAGCCGCACGACGTCGGTGTCGGTGATCGCGCGGTGGCCCGGCATGCAGAGTTCGCCGCCGAGCTCGAACAGCTCGTGCTGCACGGCGGTCAGGCAGTCGGTAACCTCGACCGGCAGCCCGTCCACGGCCAGCACCATGCCGACCACGCTGTTCGCCTCGTCCACCGTTCCATACGCCTCGACGCGCAGGTGTTCCTTCGGCACGCGCAGGCCGTCGCCGAGCCCCGTGCTGCCGTCGTCTCCGGTGCGGGTGTAGATCCTGCTAAGCCGATGTCCCATCAGAGTCTCGTCCGCATCGCGCTGCCTGGCGCCGAGTATGCGCTGCGCGACCCGGCAATGTCCCCGCTCCGCTGTTGCGCGACGCTTGCAACCTGGCTGCCGGCGCCCATCGAGTAACCGACGGTCACGTACAGGCCGCGGTCCGGCGTGTTGTAGTTGTCGGCGAGTTCGTATTGCTCGTTCAGCGCGTTCTCGAGCCGTGCCGAAACCGTCAGCGCAGGGGTCGCGTGCCAGCGTGCCGTCAGGTTGAGCAGCGCGTAGCCCGAGAGCGTCACGGGCTCGGGGTAGCCAAAGTCCTTGCGCTCGCCGGTCGCGAGCAGGTCCACGCCGAGATCCACCCGACCGAAGCTTCGCGAGGCGTTGATGGTCAGGCTGTTCTCGGCCCGGCGCAGCAATCGCTCGCCGGTGGTCAGGTTACGGGGATCCTGGTGTATCCCCTCGACCCGTGCCTGCCATGGGCCCGCGGCGTACTCCCATGCAGCCTCGACGCCTTCGATGCGCGCCAGGTCCACGTTCTCGAGTTGACCGGCGTATGGGTCGGTGGGATCGGCCGCCCACACGACCAGGTTGTCGATCTCGTTGCGGAACCACGCGAGCGACACCGCCTGCGTGCCGCTGAATCGGTGGCGCATGCCTGCTTCGAGGTTGAAGGATCTTTCCGGGACGAGGTCCGGATTGCCGCCGTAGCCGTATCGGTCGGTCGCGTCCGGCACCCGGTACCCGGTGCCGCCGAGCCCGTACAGCAGCGTGGCATCGGCAAGCATGTAGCCGTATTCGAGGTTCCAGGTCCAGGCATCGCCTGCGGTCTCGTGATCCGTGTAGCCGACTGCTGCCAGCGCCCGGTGGGGACCGACCGCCAGCTGGTCCTGCACGTATAGGTTCACGGCATTCGTGTCCGACTTGAACTGGTCCCCGTAGGAGCGGCTGCTCGCGCGTTCCTGGCTCACCATTGCGCCGGTGCTCAAGGTCTGCGACGAGACGCGCCAGTCGATCTGTGCGTCGATGGTGTCGCGACGCGTGCGCAGGTAGTCGGTGGACTGGTTCTGGTCGATGCTGTCGTCGAAGTGGCTCGCGGTGAAATTCGCGGACAGCGTGTCGCGCAGTGGAACGCCGACCCGAAGTGCGACGGTCGAGTTGGCAAAATCCTGGTCGACGGGCGCGAGGAAGTAGTCCGAGTAGTCTGTGGTGCCGGCGGCGCGCCAGTAGCTCAGCGCCACGTCCGCGGGACCCACTTCGCCGCGCAGCGTCGCGTTGCCGCTCAGGTTGTGGAAACCGCGATCGACGTTGTCGTCGCTGCGTGTCGGGAATCCCTGGCTGTCGATCCAGGCCACGCCGAGGCCGAGTTGCGCGGGCCCAAGCGACATGCCGCCGTTGAGGCTGGCCTGTTGGGTGTCGTACGCGCCATAACCGGCTTCGGCCGTCCACCGGTCGCTCGCCTCGCGGCGTGTGATGACGTTGATCACGCCGCCGATCGCGTCCGTGCCCCAGAGTGCCGATCGCGGGCCTTTCACGACCTCGATGCGTTCGATCGACGATGGGTTGATGCTCTGCAGCGCGGCCAGCCCGATCGTCCCGGGGTTGATGCGCACGCCGTCCACCATCACCAGCGTCTGGTTGCTGTTGGCGCCGCGGATGAAGACCGCGGTGGTCTGTCCCGGACCGCCGTTGCGCCCGAGATCGAGGCCGGCGTGAAACCTGAGGATGTCACCCGGGTCGCTCGCACCGCTCAGTTCAATTGCGTCACGGTCGATCAGGATCGCGGACGCGAGCACTTCGCTCTCCGGCATCGGTATCCGCGTGGCCGTGACGACCAGTTCTTCGTTGGCCAGTTGTTCGCCAGAGGCTCCGGCGGCAAACGCCAATGGAGCGGCAAGGGCGCCGCATGCCAGCATTGCTGGAACGCACAGCGAAAAGAGAAATCGACGCATCATCCGAATCCCCATGCACGCCCGCAGGGACAACTGCTGGCCAGCATCGTGGGGGTGATGGTCGGGGGCGCGAACGGCGCAATCCCGGCCGTTCGCCCTCCGCGAAGCTGGACTCGTCCGGCAGGCCGGTCTCCGGGCTTTCGAGTGGACCTCGAGGGTCCCACCTGCATCCCCTTCCCGCGCATTGCGCAGTGGGCGCCGGACTTTTCGACCGGCCGATGCGGGCTCTACTCGACTACCGTTGCGGGGGCAGCGCCGGAATCTGACCGGCTTCCCGTACTCCCGCGCCATTAAGCGCAGGATCACCTACAGGTGCGGGCACGATAAGGAGCGAGGGTCGCCGGGTCAAGTGCGGGTATCCCGAGCCAGCCGGGACGCGTCGGGTTCAAAATCGCGATAATCTGCCTGCGTCCAACCACGCCGCCGATTCCACGAACTCCAGGACCGAACGATGACTCACTCGATCCACCTCGCCGCCGCCCTCGAGGCCGCGCACGCGGCGGCTGACGTCGTTCGGCACTACTACCAGTCGAACCTCGCGATCACCATCAAGGCCGACAAGTCTCCGGTGACCGAGGCAGACGTCGAGACCGAAAAGACCATCCGCGCAATCCTGGCCGCCAGGTTCCCGAAGCACGGCTTTTACGGCGAGGAGACCGGGTCGAGCGCGCTCGATGCGGAATATGTCTGGATCGTCGATCCGATCGACGGGACCAAGGCGTTTGTCCGTGAATACCCGATGTTCTCGACGCAGATTGCGCTGATGCACGAGGGGCGGTTGATCGTCGGTGTGTCCTCGGCGCCCGTGTACGGCGAACTGGCCTTCGGCGAGATCGGTGTCGGCGCGTGGCTGAACGACGCGCCGATCCGAGTGAGCACGGTGGGCGAGATCGAGGATGCGGCGCTCTCGACCGGGAACCTGAAGACGCTGGCGACGGGTCCGCAGTGGCCTGCCTTCGGACGGCTGGTCGGCCGCCTGAGCCGTATCCGTGGCTATGGCGACTTCCTGCACTACCACCTGCTCGCGTCGGGCAGGATCGACGCGGTCGTCGAGTCGGACGTGAACGTCCTCGACGTCGGTGCGTGCGCGGTGATCGTCGAGGCGGCCGGCGGCCGCTTCACCGACCTCGATGGCGGAGCCTTCGGGATCGACGGCCGGACCGTGCTCGCGACCAACGGCCGGCTGCACCAGCCAGTGCTCGACGCGCTCAGGGGCTGAGCGCCGGCGAGAACCGGATAATCCATGAGGGGAACACCATGACAGCCAGGATAATCATTGCCGTGGTCGGTGCAACGGGTGCCCAGGGCGGAGGACTCGTGCGCTCAATCCTGGCCGATGCGGACGGCCCTTTTGCGGTCCGGGCGATCACCCGGGACACGGGATCCGCCGCGGCGCGGGTCCTTGCGGACGCGGGCGCCGAGCTGGTCGCAGCGGACATCGACGATGCGGCGAGCCTGCGCCGCGCCTTCGACGGCGCACACGGGGCCTACTGCGTCACGTTCTTCTGGGCGCATTTTTCGCCGGAGAAGGAGATTGCAGAGGCCCGTGCGATGGCGGGCGCGGCCCGCGACGCTGGCGTCCGGCACGTCGTCTGGTCAACCCTCGAGGACTCGCGCCGCTGGATCCCGCTGGACGATGACCGCATGCCCACGCTTATGGGCCGCTACAAGGTTCCGCATTTCGACGCCAAGGGCGAGGGCGACCAGGCCTTCCGCGACTCGGGTGTGCCGACGACCTTCCTGCTTACGTCATTCTACTGGGACAACCTGATCCACTTCGGCATGGGTCCGAAGCGCGGCGCCGACGGCAAGCTCGCCTTCGTGCTGCCGATGGGCGACAGGAAGCTGCCGGGAATCGCCGCCGAGGACATCGGCCGTTGCGCCCACGGCATCTTCCGGCGCGGCGCGGAACTGACCGGCCGGACGGTCGGCATTGCCGGGCAGCATCTCACCGGCGCGGAAATGGCGGCCAGGCTTTCGGAGGAGCTGGGCGAGGAGGTGCGCCATGATCCGGTGCCGCCCGCGGTGTTTCGCAGCTTCGGATTCCCGGGCGCCGACGACCTGGGCAACATGTTCCAGTTCAATCATGACTTCAGCGACGAGTTCTGCGCGGCACGCAGCGTCGAGTTCTCGCGTTCACTGAACCCGGCCCTGCAGACGTTCGAATCCTGGCTCAAGGTCAACGTAACGCGCATACCGCCGGGGTGAGCGCAAGTCCGTCGGTCAATGGGTAGCCTCGCGCTAGCGCCACGTACGTCGAAGATTCAGGCCGGAACGAAGGTGCGGCCACCGTCCCAGCGCAGTTCACGAACGGCCACGCCGTACAGCGCGCCGATCGATTCCTCGCCGAGCACGTCCGCGGTCGCGCCCTTCAGCCAGCGCCCGTCGCCGAATAACAGCAGTGACTCGTCGGCGTAGAAGGCAGCGATGCCGGGGTCGTGCAGGCTCATGATGACGCACGCGCCGGCGTCGGCGCGTGCGCGAAACAGGCGCAGCACCTCGAGCTGGTGCAGCGGGTCGAGTTGCTGGATCGGCTCGTCGAGCACGTAGACAAGCGGCGCCTGCGTGAGCACCGCCGCGATCGCGAGCCTGCGGCGTTCGCCGCCCGACAGCGTCTCGACCTCGCGTTTCTCGAAGCCTGCGAGGTCTACTGCCTCGAGACAGCGTAGTGCGACGTCGACGTCGCTAGCGCTTTCCCATTGCCAGAAGTCGATGTGTGGATGACGGCCGACGAGTGCCGTCTCGAGCACCGAACCGGGAAAGGGATCTTCGCTGGCCTGGGCAAGGAACCCGACGTGGCGCGCCAGTGTGCGTCGCGGCCAGTGCTGGAGCCCGCGCCCGCGCCATTCGACTTGCCCGCGCGCGGGCATCCTGAGCCCGGCGAGCACGTGCAGCAGCGAACTCTTGCCCGCGCCGTTGCGGCCAAGCACCGCGATCATGTGGCCGGGTTGGAAGACCGCGTCGAATTGCTCGACGAGTGCGCGTCCCGGCACGCTCACCGTGACATCCCGGCACGTCAGCCCCTCGCGCGATTCGGTCGCGTTCATCGCAGCCACCCGATCTCGCGCGCCGTGTCCGGGCCGACGGTCATCTGGTCCAGGCCGTCCGGAATCACCGCCGTGTCCGCGCTCGTGGCAATGCGCCCGGCCATGATCTCGCCGTTGGCCTGCGGATAGAGGGGCGACAAACCGGGATCGCCGAGCCCCTGGGGCGCGAGAGGCTGCCCGGTGCGACGGTCGTACTTGTCCGTCGCGCCGAGCGTGTGCAGCAGTTCGTGCGTGACGACCACGGCATTGGCCGCGACAGCATCTCTCCCGCAGAAGATCTGCGCT
Source organism: uncultured Gammaproteobacteria bacterium (assembly GCA_963732375.1). Taxonomy (GTDB): domain Bacteria; phylum Pseudomonadota; class Gammaproteobacteria; order Steroidobacterales; family Steroidobacteraceae; genus RPQJ01. The sequence goes on along the minus strand of CAVSZE010000014.1, from coordinate 88,460 downwards.
ACGGCGACGAGGCCCTTCTGCAGTCCGGTCGAGTCTGGTGCTGCGCGCCTGCCGTCGCCCGCCTGGTATACGGCGAACACCTGGACGTCCGGATTCGCAAGCGGATCGTTGGCCGCCACGCGCCACGCCCAGTAGCGCACGCGCAGGCTCCACAGCGCGACGCTGAACGGGCCCGGGTTCGCGGCAAGCGCAGGCGGCGGCTCATGCGCCGCGTGTGAAACGTGAAATCGCACGGGCTCCTCGAGATCGATGCCATGAGCGGTCGCCTGGCGTGCCAGGAACGATGCAGCATCGTCGAAATCGGCCGCATCCACATCCGCGACACAAGGCGTGGCGGCGCCGGCAGCATCGACCTGGACCGGGTACACCGTCACCCGAAGCGTGTCATCCCAGTCTGTGCTGCGTCGGCGATCCAGCCATGCACCCAGCGCGACGAAGACCAGCACCGCGAGCAGCAGCGCCAGGCGCACCGTGCCGAGGAAGGTCCGTTCGGCCACGGCTCAGGGGTAGAGCCGCGTGGCGGCCCATGGGCCGGCAACGAAACCGGCGTCACCGTCCGCCGCAAGGCTGCGCGTCCATCGCGCGCGATCGTGCACGCGGAACGCACCTTCGTTCCAGAGCTCGACCGCCTCGGGCCACAGGCGATAGCCGCCCCAGTGCGGCGGGCGCGGAACATGCGTGCCGAAGCGCGCTGCCTGTTCCGCCACGCGCTTCAGCAGCGTGGCGCGCGAGGAAAGCGGCTCGCTCTGCAGGCTTGCCCAGGCGCCGATCCGGCTGTCCAGCGCCCGGCTTGCGAAGTACTCATCGCCTTCGGCGGCGGGCGATTTCACGACGGGACCCTCGAGCCGCACCTGCCGCCCCTGCGCATCCCAGTGGACCAGGCCCGCGGCCCGCGGGTTCGCCGCGATTTCGTGGCCCTTGCGGCTTTCGTAGTTCGTATAGAACACCACGTAGCCGGGGTCGGCAACCAGCTTTTTCAACAGCACCACGCGCGCCGAGGGCCGCCCGTCCGGCGTGGACGTCGCGAGCGCCATCGAGTCGGGGTTGCGCTGAGCCTTCTGCTCGCGCGCGTGCGCGAACCACTCCGCGAAGAGTGGCATCGGATCCGCGGGCAGAGTCGCAGGCAGTGAGCCTTTGCGGAACATCGGCAGCTCTCGGGTCGGGCCAGTGGCGATTATGCCCGAGCGCTGTGCGCACAGTGAGGAAGCCTCGCTTGCGGGAGCGCTTAAGGACCGGTAAAAGTAGGCGAATCCGATTGCCTGAATATCTCATGAAATCCCTCGAAGAACTGCGCGCTCGACTCGACGTCCTGGACCGGCAGCTGCTCGAGATAGTTGCGGAGCGCCAGGCGCTCGGCAAGGAGATCGCAGCGGCCAAGCGCGCCACAGGCCAGTCCACGCGCGATTTCCGCCGCGAACGCGAGGTGCTGCTCAAGGCGCGGCGCGACGCGGAAGCGCTCGGCATATCCCCCGCGCTCGCGGAGTCGATCCTGCATTCGCTTATTCGCGGCTCGCTGACGACCCAGGAGCAGGCACGTGTTGCCGCGCGGGGCAGGGGCACGGGAAGGTCGGCGCTGGTCATCGGAGGCCGCGGCAAGATGGGGCGCTGGACCGCGGACTTCCTGGCTTCGCAGGGGTTTCGCGTCACCATTGCTGATCCTACGGGCGAGGTGCCCGGTTACGAGTGGTTTCCGGACTGGGAGGCCACGGATCTCGGGCACGACCTGATCATCGTTGCGACGCCGCTCAAGATCGCCAACGAGGTGCTGCTCGGGATTGCGCGGCGCCGTCCGAAGGGTGTCGTGTTCGACGTGGGCTCGCTCAAGACGCCGCTCCGGGCCGGGCTCGCCGCGCTGCGCGACGCGGGTGTGCGCGTGACGTCGGTGCACCCGATGTTCGGTCCGGACACCGAGCTGCTGTCCGGCCGGCACGTGATCTTTATCGACCTCGGCGACCACGAGGCGCTCGCAGAGGCGCGCGCGCTGTTCGAATCGACCATGGCCGACCTGGTGGTCATGGAACTCGACGAGCACGACCGGCTGATCGCCTTCGTGCTCGGGCTTTCGCACGCGCTCAACATTGCGTTCTTCACCGCGCTCGCGGAGAGCGGTGAGGCCGCGCCGCGGCTCGCGCGCATGTCCAGCACGACTTTCGACGCACAGCTCGAAGTAGCGACCCGTGTGGCCGCCGAGAACCCGGAGCTTTACTACGAGATCCAGAGCCTGAACGCTTATGGCGAGGACGCGATCGGGGCACTCCAGGCCGCAGTGGATCGACTCGCGCGCGCCGTGCGCGAGCGCGACGAGGCCGGTTTCGTCGACATGATGCTGCGCGGCCGCGAATACCTGATGGTGCGCAAGGCAGCGCTGGTGCGGGACGCATGAAGTCACAGCAGTTGCTCAAGTCGGTGCTGGACTGGGAAAGTGCGCTGCTGATGGCCGATTCGTTTGCGGCGTGGCTCGAGGCGGCCGCGTGTCCGCCCGGGGCACCGGAGGAAGGACTGGCCGTGTCGCTGATCCTGGCCGACCCGACCGACGAACTGCGTCACCTGGCGGTTGGCGAGGGAATCACGCCGCATCTGGCCGTGCCGGTGATTTTCGTGGACAGCCTCGAGGGTCGCGCGCCGCAGCTCGGCGTGCTGCACGCACCGTGGTGCGGCGAATACCGTGCCGCGGACCACGGGCTGCTGTTTCAATCGTCGCCGGACCTGACGCACCTGCTGATGTTGCCGATGCGGCGCGGCGGGCGGCTCATCGGGGCCTACAGTGTCGGCGCCAGGGGCGCTGTGCCGGGTTTCGCGCTGGCCGAGGTGGAACTGCTCGGCCATGTCGCGACCGTGCTTTCGGCGAGCGTGGACAGGCTCGCCGATCGCGCGCGGCTGCTGCGTGGCAGCTTTTCCGATCCACTCACGGGCTGGAATTCAGCGCGCTATCTTCAGGCGCGGCTGCGTGAGGAGGTCGCGCGCTGCCAGCGCTACGGCGGCAGTGTCGCCTGCCTCGTGGTCGACGTCGATCGCCTGCAGCAGGTCAATGACCGGCACGGGCAACCGGCCGGCGACCTCGCGCTGCGTGAGATCGCCGGGCGCATCGAGTCGCAGGTGCGCGCGAGCGATACCACTGCCCGGATCGGCAGCGACGAGTTCGGCGTCGTGCTGCCGTCGACGGACGGACCGCAGGCCGTGCCGCTGGCCCGGCGGATCCTCGCAGCCGTGTCCCGCAATCCGGTCGGTCTCGGCAATGGCATCGAGCTGCCACTCACGGTCTCGATGGGGATCGCCGCGTTCGAACCCGCCCGCAACGCGGATCGCAAGGCGCTGGCGGACCAGCTGGTGGCCAACGCGATCGCTGCTATGCACCGGGCGAAGGAGCGCGGCGGCGGGGCGTTCGAGATCGCCCCTGGAATTCGCGCCTAGGCCTGGCGCTGCCGGGACATCAGCAGCAGGAAGACCGGGACCCCGACGATCGCGGTCAGCGCGCCCACCGGCAACTGCCGCGGCGCAATCAGCACGCGCGAGGCCAGGTCGGCGGCCATCAGCAGGATGCCGCCCAGCAGGGCGGAGACCGGCAGCACGATGCGGTTGTCGCTGCCCAGCATCAATCGCACCAGGTGCGGGGTCACGAGCCCGATGAAGCCGATGCTGCCTGCCGTGCTCACTGCGACACCGGTCAACAGCGAACTCAACACGAACAGCAGTAACTGGAAACGACGCACGTCGAGCCCGACGCTCGCGGCCTGGGTGATGCCGCGAGCCATCACGTTCAGGTGACGGCCCAGTGCCGCGCCGCCGATCGTTGCGAGGCCGAGCAGCGCCAGCAGCCACGGCCAACCTTGCGCACGCGACAGGTCGCCGAGCAGCCAGAACACCATGCCTCGCAGGTCCGCATCGTCGCTGGTTGCCAGCAGCAGGCTTACGACCGACCCCGTGCCGGCCGCGACTACGATGCCGGTCAGCAACAGCCTGTTCGCTGTCCAGCCGCCCCGGCCCTGCGCCAGCGCGAAAACCAGCAGGCAGGTGGCGAAGGCGCCGAGCGCGGCCGCGCCGCCCACGCCTGCCACGGGCAGGCCGACCATGATCGCGACCAGCGCGAACACCGAGGCGCCGCCGGAGATACCAAGCACGTACGGATCTGCGAGCGGGTTGCGCAACAGCACCTGTAGAAGCGCTCCCGACAGCGCGAGAAGTCCACCAACAGCCATCGCCGACATCGCCCTCGGCAACCGAAGCTCGAGCACGATGTCGCGGGCGAGCGTGGGTGTCCCGGAACCCAGCGCGTCCAGGATCTCGAGCGGCGTCAATCTGAAACTGCCAATGGCCAGCGACAGGCCGAGCAGCGCCGTGGCGACAACGGCGAGTAGCAGCAAGGCGGCAGGCAGGGTCAATCGATGGTTCATGCGGGTCCGTTCCGGGGCCCGGCAAGGGTAGGTGGCGGCATCTCCGGCGACAAGGCTCGTGGCCAACCGGGCGTGCCCGGCGCCAAGGCGCATGGCCGCTGCCACTGCCCGGTGTCATATGTCCGTAGTTTGAAAAGCGCTGCAAAGTCTGTAACTTACGGGTCAATGACCGATTTCATCGACACACAGGGATTTCGCGCGAATGTCGGGATCGTGCTGATCCGCGACAGCGGCGAGGTTGTCCTGTGCAGCCGCAGCGACGGGCGGGGCTGGCAGTTTCCGCAGGGCGGCGTGCAGCGGGACGAGTCGCCCGAGGAGGCGATGTTCCGCGAGTTGCACGAGGAAGTCGGGCTCGGCCCGGACGACGTCGAAGTGGTGGCCGGTACGCGCCAGTGGCTGCGCTATCGCCTGCCGCGCCGGTTCGTCCGGCACCGGGCGCGGCCGCTCTGCATCGGCCAGAAACAGCGGTGGTTCCTGCTGCGAATGATCGCTGACGAGGATCGCGTCCGGTTCGACGTCACCTTGAAGCCGGAATTCGATGGCTGGCGCTGGGTCGACTACTGGACACCGGTACGGGAGGTCATCTACTTCAAGCGGCAGGTGTACGCGCGTGCGCTGCGCGAACTCGCGGGCACGGCGTTTCCGGGCGGCCCACCACCGCATCCGGACTGGTGGTCCGACGACCTGTTTCGCAGTTCGGTGGTGCCCAGGGCGCGCCGCGCCGCTGGAGGCGGGCGCGAGGCGGTCGCCAGGGAGCCCGAGGGGACGGCGGAGTAGTGGCGGCCGACCCGGCCGACCCGGCCGAGGGGCCTTCGCCGCAGGCGGGGTGGCGCGTGAATCTGCGCTGGGACAAGCGCTGGAATTCGCGCCTGCCATGGATCGCCGCAGTCCTGGCGGTCGCTGCGGGATCATTCTGGCTGGGGCATCGGCAGGGTCAACTGAGGGCGGGCCACGACGCGGCCGCCGGCGCGCGCGAGCGTAGCGCCCTCGAGGCCGAGGTCACCCGGCTGGAGTCGGGAATTTCCGGTCTCAATTCACAGGTCGCCGAACTCGAGATGGCACGGCGGCTCGACCGCGAGGCCTATGGCCAGGTCGAGCGCACGCTCGGGGACCTGCAGTCCAGGCTCGCGCGACAGGGCGACGACCTGGCGTTCTATCGCAGCATCGTGTCACCTGCCGACGGAGCGCAGGGGCTGCGCATCCAGCGTTTTGCAGTGAGGCCGGGCACCCAGCAGCACGAGTTCGTGATCGAAGTGACGCTGATTCAGGCGATGCGCCAGGACAGCAATGTGTCTGGCCTGGTGCAGGTCGTCATCCAGGGGATGGAGGGCACCCGTCCTGCGAAATATTCGACCGGGCAACTGCTCGGGCGGAACGACGCGCAGTTGCCGTTTTCATTCCGTTATTTCCAGACCATCCAGAAGGCCGTGACGCTGCCCGACGAATTCCAGCCGTTCGAGGTCGAGGTGAGCGTGCGGTCCGGGCGCCTGGCTTCGCCGCTGCGGCAGTCGTTCCCGTGGAAAGTGACCAATCTGGCCAGCGCCGACGAGGCCCCGCCGGCGGACCCGCCCCGCGGCAGCTCTCGGTGAGTGGCGGCCTGGAATGGTAGTATCCAAGGCCGCGCAACTGAACGAAGCGCCCGGAGTGCAGCCGATCATGAGTGAGATGCAGGAGTCGATAAACGTCGCAGCCGAGCCGTTGCTGGTCTTCACGGACTCGGCGGCCGTCAAGGTGAGCGAACTGATCCGGGAGGAAGGCAATCCCAACCTGAAGCTCCGCGTCTTCGTGTCGGGGGGCGGCTGCTCCGGCTTCCAGTACGGCTTTACCTTTGACGAGAACGAGGAAGAGGGCGACACCTGCGTCGAGAACCAGGGCGTCAAGCTGCTGATCGATCCGATGAGTTTTCAGTACCTCTCAGGTGCAGAGATCGACTACAAGGAAGATCTCGAGGGCGCGCAGTTCGTGATCCGCAACCCGAACGCGACGACCACCTGCGGCTGCGGGTCGTCCTTCTCAGCCTGAAGCGCGGCCTGAAGAGTGGCCTGACGCTGGCTCAGCGCTGAGCGAACCGCTGGTCGGGCACGTCCTGGTCGGCGATTTCGAGCCTGGCGAGCGCGACTTCCGCATGCGACCTGAACTCCGCCAGGTATCCCGACGGGATTTCCGTGGTCGGCAGCGGTAGCGTCGAGGGATTCTTCTGGGCGCCATTCACACGGTACTCGTAGTGCAGGTGCGGGCCTGTCGCCAGGCCTGTCATGCCGACGTAGCCGATGGTTTCGCCCTGGCTGACGGTACGACCGACGCGCAGCGAGCGGCCGAAGCGCGACATGTGGCCATATACCGTCGAGATGCCCTTGCCGTGATCGATGATCACGACGTTGCCGTAGCCGCCCTTGCGGCCGGCGAACTGCACGCGGCCATTGCCCGCGGCCCAGATCGGCGTGCCGGTCGGCGCGGCGTAGTCCGTGCCCTTGTGGGCGCGCACGATCCCGAGGACAGGGTGCAAGCGGCTGCTGTTGAAGCGCGAGCTGATGCGGGTGAAGTCGAGCGGCGCACGCAGGAATGCCTTGCGCATGCCGCGTCCCTCCGGCGTGTAGTACCCCTTGACTTCGCCGTCCTTCGACTCGAACCACACGGCCCGGTGCGTCTTGCCCTTGTTCACGAACTCGGCGGCGAGTATCTGGCCGTCACTCACGTAGCGGCCGTCCTGGTGCTTCTGCTCATAGAGCACGCTGAATTCGTCACCCTCGCGGATGTCGAGCGCGAAGTCGATATCGAAGCCGAAGATCTGGTTCGCGAGTGTCATGATCGTGCCCGACGAGATGCCGGCCTGCTGGCCCGCTTCGAACAGCGACGAATCAATGCGCGCGTGGTGGCTGACGACCGTGGTCTCGAGCGGGTTCTCGATGTAGTTGACCGCGTAGTCGTCGCCGGCCTTCGAGACCTTCAGCGTGAGCGTGTCGCTGATCTGCCGGTTGAGCGACTGCAGCACGCCGTCTGCGTAGGTGAGCGTGATGATGTCGCCGGGGCGCAGGATGTCGAGGGCCTTGCGCACCTCCGGTCGTGCCCGCAGCGACGCCAGCGTACCGAGGTCGATGCCGATGGAGCGGAATATCTGGTCGAGCGTGTCATCCGGCTGGACGGTGATCTCGACGCTGTCGGGTCCTTCGTCGATCGCTTCCGGCGCCGCCGCCGTGGTGGCGGCCGCAATCTGTGTCAGGTCCACCGCCGCCGGTACATCCGGAGCCGGTGTCCGCAGCAGCACCAGGGCTATCGCCGTGGCCAGCACCGGAAGGCTCATGCCGGCGGCAAGCAACATCCGACGTCCAGCGGACGCTGCGGTCGAAACGGCGGGGCCGCGGTCGGAGAAGTCGGTGGATTGCAACAGTCGGTCCCCGCTCAATGGATGCGGTAAGTTAGTTGCGCAGGCGCCACGAGTCAACCGCTGGGACGCTTTTTTTTCGAGCCAGAACAGCCGGTTGCGAGCCAAGTTTCAGTACTGTGACGGGCATCTCGTGACCGCCCGCCGATTGCCTGCCGGGTGTGAACCCCCTACAGTCCGCCGGCCGTCCCATGCTGAGTGACTTAAAGCCGATGCTGCCCGTACAGGAACAACTCGCGGAACTTCGCCGCGGAACCGCGGAAATCCTGCTGGAGTCCGACCTCGAGAAGAAACTCAGCCTCGGCCGGCCGCTTCGTATCAAGGCCGGGTTCGACCCCACGGCGCCGGATCTGCACCTCGGGCACACGGTGTTGATCAACAAGATGGCGCTGTTCCAGCGCCTCGGCCACGACGTGACTTTCCTGATCGGCGACTTCACCGGGCTGATCGGTGACCCGACCGGCCGCAACGCGACGCGCCCGGCGCTTACACCCGAGGACGTGCGTGCAAACGCGCTGACCTACGAGGCGCAGATCTTCAAGATCCTCGATCCGAAGCTCACGCGCATCGATTTCAACTCGCGCTGGATGGAGAAGATGGGCGCAGCGGGCATGATCCAGCTGGCCGCGCGCCACACGGTCGCGCGCATGCTCGAGCGCGACGACTTCTCCAAACGGTACCGATCCG
>CAVSZE010000014.1:0-75000 GCA_963732375.1 uncultured Gammaproteobacteria bacterium | reverse complement strand
ACAGCACTCTGCTAACACGAAAGTGGATGTATAGGGTGTGACTCCTGCCCGGTGCCGGAAGGTTAAGTGATGGGGTCAGCCGCAAGGCGAAGCTCTTGATCGAAGCCCCGGTAAACGGCGGCCGTAACTATAACGGTCCTAAGGTAGCGAAATTCCTTGTCGGGTAAGTTCCGACCTGCACGAATGGAGTAATGATAGCCACACTGTCTCGACCCGAGACTCAGTGAAGTTGAAATCGCTGTGAAGATGCGGCGTACCCGCGGCAAGACGGAAAGACCCCGTGAACCTTTACTACAGCTTTACATTGAACTTTGAACCTTCCTGTGTAGGATAGGTGGGAGGCTTTGAAGTGCGGTCGCTAGATCGCATGGAGCCAGCCTTGAAATACCACCCTGGGATGTTCGGATTTCTAACCTAGGTCCGTAATCCGGATCGGGGACCATGTATGGTGGGTAGTTTGACTGGGGCGGTCTCCTCCCAAAGAGTAACGGAGGAGTGCAAAGGTACCCTCAGCGCGGTCGGTCATCGCGCTTTTGAGTGCAAAGGCATAAGGGTGCTTAACTGTGAGACGGACAGGTCGAACAGGTGCGAAAGCAGGTCTTAGTGATCCGGTGGTTCTGTATGGAAGGGCCATCGCTTAACGGATAAAAGGTACTCCGGGGATAACAGGCTTATTCCTCCCAAGAGTCCACATCGACGGAGGAGTTTGGCACCTCGATGTCGGCTCATCACATCCTGGGGCTGTAGCAGGTCCCAAGGGTATGGCTGTTCGCCATTTAAAGTGGTACGCGAGCTGGGTTCAGAACGTCGTGAGACAGTTCGGTCCCTATCTGCCGTGGGCGTTGGAGAATTGAGGGTGAGCTGCTCCTAGTACGAGAGGACCGGAGTGGACGTATCTCTGGTGTTCCGGTTGTCACGCCAGTGGCACTGCCGGGTAGCTAAATACGGACGGGATAACCGCTGAAAGCATCTAAGCGGGAAGCCCCCCCCAAGATTAGTTCTCCCTGGGAACTCGATTCCCCTGAAGGGCCGTCGAAGACTACGACGTTGATAGGCTGGGTGTGTACATGCAGTAATGCATTTAGCTAACCAGTACTAATTGCCCGTGAGGCTTGACCATATAACACCCAATCGGCCTGGGATTTTCTTCCCGCCGATGGTGTAGTCGTCAGCTGTATATCGCTCGTTGCGACACGCTTGTCATACCCGATTCGAATTCATCGCCACGCGAAAGCGCGTGCGTGAGCCAGTTTGCCTGGCGGCAATAGCGAGCGGGAACCACCCGATCCCTTTCCGAACTCGGAAGTGAAAACGCTCAGCGCCGATGGTAGTGTGACCTTTGGTCATGCAAGAGTAGGTCACTGCCAGGCTCTTAAGTCCGGAACCCCCGGCGGAGAAATCCGCCGGGGGTTTCTTTTTTTCCGGCTCCCCAGCCGGGGATCGTGCGGGCCGAGGTCGCCGGGAGACCGGTGACGTTACAGATCCCGGGCAAACAGGTCGACGTCAACGCCCGCGAGGCCTGAATAGCTCAACTGCTTTTCTACCGAGAAGCCGAGCTTGGTGACCACCCTTGCGGACGCAGTGTTTTCCGGGTGAACCATGGCCACGAGTCGCTTCAGGCCGAGGTCGGAACGCGCAAAGTCGATGGACGCCCGGCCGGCTTCCGTGGCGAGCCCCAGTCCCCAGTATTCCGGCAGGAACCGATAGCCGAGTTCGGTGTCGCTGATCTCGGGGACGTATTTCAGGCCGCTGAACCCGATCACCTCGCCCGATTGCTTCCAGACGCAGGCGAACCGCCCATATCCGTAGGTGGCGTAGTCGTGCAGTGGCGCCGCCTTCATGTGCTCGCGCGCCTGCTCGAGGGAGGCGACCGGCGTGCTCTGGGCGTAGCGGATGATTTCCGGCCTGGAGCACAGCAGGTAGAGGGCCTCGACATCGCTTTCGTCGAACCTGCGCAGGATCAATCGCCCCGTGTCGATCACCGTGTCCATGCGCGGCATGATCGCGTGAGGACCCGGGCGCCGGCAATGCGAAAGCGGGATCGCACGCGCGAGACGCGTCTCTTGATTCATTGTCACGCGCATCCGATGCCGGGCGCGATGCCGTCCGCCTAGTGCGAGGCTGCCGGCGACTGCTGTGACGGCGGGTTGATGTCGAGCCCCAGGGGGCGCTCGCGCGGCGGCACGAACGCCTTCGGAAACCAGATGAAGGACAGCCGCATCACCCGGGCCACGTCTGGAACGACGTCGATTCGCGTGAGATAGATGCCGAAGCGATTTCCGCTCGACAGCAGGGTGTTGTCGGAGAACGGCAGCGAATACGGCGACAGCGTGAACTCGATCGGCGGCGCGTTGGTCTGCGCAGCGTCTTTCCCGTCCAGCACCCGCGTGTAGATCCCGACTGTCTGGTCGGCCCAGTTCACTGCGCGGAAGCTGATTTTCAGGTTGTCGCGGCCGTCGGGCGAAATCACGTTCAGAGGCGAGCCGCTGGCGCTGGCGGAGCAGTCGAGCGATATCGGGCCACCGACCGCTGGCGGGGCCGAGCCCGGCACCGCGCACGACAGCAGCGCAGTCGCCGGTGCGCTGACGTCGGAGTTCAGGGAAATCTCGAAGAAGTCGGGGTGGCCCCCGGGAGGGCCATCGGCCGCGGCGAGCATCGGCGCGAGCTGGCGCGAGATCACCCGGCGGGCGGTCGCGCGCAGCCGTGCGCGGGCGTCCTCGGTCTGGCCGGGCAGCGTATCGACGTAGCGCAGCAGTGGCCCGAGTTCGAAGTGCTCGTGAAAGTTGAGGGTCAACAGCTCTGCAAGCAGCGCGAGCCGCTGGGCGCGGGGCAGGTCCGCCTGCTCGCCCTTCGCCGGGCCGTCGATGCCGGTCTGAAGCAGCGGGCCGACGAGTTCCTTGAACATTGCCGAGCGCAGGGCGGTCTCCGACTGCTCCCGCTGGTTCATCAGCGACTGCAGGTTGTTCTGCCTGGCGATCTCGATCTCGCGCTCGCGCAGCGAGTTGGTGGCGTACAGGCCGAGAACCGTCGCCGCGACCGTCACGATCGGTATCGCGAGCGTGCTGACGATGTCAGCCGCGAGCCTGAAATTGGCGCGCCACCCGGGCTTGTGACTCGAGGCCGGCGGCGACTCGCTGCCGGCCGATTGCAATGGATTGGGCGCTTCAGTCACCGCGGGCACTTAGCCGCAGGAAATATTGACGGTCACCGGGTCGGAGAGGCTCAGGAAGTCCTGCTCATGCTGCCCGGGCGCCGTGCAGCGCGCCTTGTATTTCCCGACCGGCAACTGCAGCTGGTACGGCCCCGCAGACAACTTCGCGACCTCCACTCCCTTGGAGTCCAGGATGACCACTGTGGCCCCCGGCGGCGTCACCGTCCCGGTGACGACGTCCGCCCGGGCTGGGGCGGCCGCGATCGACGTTGCGGCAACCAGAAGCAGAATTGCAATGTGAGTCGGTCGAAGTGGATGCATGAACCTGCCTGTCGGATCGTGGGCCTGCGACGAAGGTACCCCCCGTCTTCCTGCGTTGCAAATCAAGCACACGAGTCTGCGAAGGACTTTGCCAGCCTACGCCCCCGGGGCGCTCGAGGTCCCGGCGCGCCCCAGTCGCCGCCGCCCGCCGAACGTGCAACACTCGCGTTCGCGACCCACGTGACCGGCACAGCCGGCGTGATGGGCGCTGGGAGAAGCGGGGGATGAACGACGTGCAGCAGTCCGTGGGCCTGCGACCGGAAGCATTGCTCCAGATCCTGGAGGTCACGCGCAGGCTTGCGGCACCCTTCGACCTGCAGAGCGTGCTCACCGAGATCGGCGAAGCTGCGCGCAGCGTGCTGCATGCCGAGCGCGCGACGGTCTGGCTGTATGAGCCCGCGCTGGAATCCCTGGTCCTCGCGGGGTCGCCGGACGCGCAGCCAGTCAGGGGCCGCCTCGACCAGGGCATCCTCGGGCTCACGGCGCGCACGCGGGAGATCGTGAACGTCCCCGATTGCCGCACCGATTCCCGCTTCGATCCGGCGGTCGACCTCGACTACGACAACGATGTCCGCTGCATGCTGTCGGTTCCGCTCGTCGAGCAGAATTCGCTGGTCGGCGTGCTGCAGGTCGTCGACAGCATCCACGGGTACTTTACCGCCGAGGACGAGCGCATCGCGGCGACGCTCGCGGCGCAGTGCGTGGTGTTCATTCAGCGCGAACGATTGACTCGAACGGTCGTGCTGGCCGAAAAGCTCGATCGCGAGATCAAGCTGGCCCGCGACATCCAGATGAGCACGCTACCCTCGGATATGCCCCGCGTGGCGGGCTACGACATGGCGGGCCAGTTCTGCCCGGCTGACGACACCGGCGGCGATACGTTCGACCTCGTGATGCTGGACGACCAGCGGCTGTTCGTGCTGCTCGGCGACGCGTCGGGCCACGGCATCGGGCCCGCGCTAAGCTCTACGCAGATGACCGGCATGCTTCGCGTCGCGCTGCGGCTCGGCGCCGACCTCGACGCGATCTTCACCCACGTGAACAACCAGCTGGTGGAAGACCTTCCCGAGGAGCACTTCGTCACGGCGTTCCTGGGCATGCTCGATCCACGACGGCACGAGATCGTCTATCACGCCGCGGGCCAGGGCCCGCTGCTGCACTACCACGCCGCGACCGGCGAGTGTGAATGGCGTCCGCCGACGACCTTCCCGATGGGCTTCATGCGCTACCCATCGCTCGATGCGCCGGCGCAGATTGCGCTCGAGCCGGGCGACGTGCTTGCGCTCATTTCAGACGGCGCCTATGAGCGCGAGAATGCCACGCAGCAGCAGTTCGGCACCGAGGGAGTCGAGCGCGTCGTGGGCCTCAATCACCACCGCGCCGATGTCCGAGGTGCTGGCGCTGCTTCTCGAGGCCCTGCACGATTTCGCGGGCGGCGTCCCTCAGGCCGACGACGTAACGATCGTTCTGCTCCAGCGCCGAGCGGAGGTCAGCGCCGCCACGACGGTCCATCGCTACTTCAGGCGCAGCTACGATTCGCTGGATGCCGTGTTCCAGTTCGTCGAGGACTTCCTCCGGGCCAGGTCCATCGACATGAACGTGCGCGAACCGGTCAATTTCATCGTCGAAGAGCTATTCACGAACATGGTCAAGTACAACCCGGCAACGAGCACGACATCGCGCTCAGCCTGGGCTGCACGGCGCAGGTGCTCACCGTACGGCTGACGGACTTCGACGTCGAACCCTTCGACGTTACGCGCGGTCCGCCGGTGGACATCGACAAGCCCGCTGCAGGAACGGCAGATAGGTGGGCCTTGGCCTGCACCTCGTGCGCAAGATGGCCGACACCCTGCGCTACGAGTTCGCCGACCGGCGCAGTACCATCACCTTCACAATGGCGCTGGGGTAACCGCGATGTTCGAAATCGGTCGGGCTGCGGCGGGTGAGGTGGTCCTCAAGGGACGGCTCGATGCCGCGCAGTGTGAAAAGGCCCTGCAGTTTTTCGACGGAGTCGCCGATCCCCACGTGGTGGACCTCGCCGGCCTCGACTACATCTCGAGCGCCGGCCTCGGCGTGCTGCTCAAGACGCAGAAACGTGTCATGCAGGCCGGTCGCGGGCTCCGGCTCGTCAACGCGAACCGGCACATCAGCGACATCCTCCGCTACGCTGGCTTCGACAAGATCTTCGAGATCGGCGGGGCGGGGGACTGACGGCCCATCGGCGCCTCTCCGTCCTGCCCGACGACCAACTTTTTCGTCCCTGTGCTGTATTTATGAACGAGGACAGCGACGAGTTACTGATCCAGCGGTGCCGCGGAGGCGACGGGCGAGCCTTCGAAGCACTGGTCGATCGATACCAGAAGCCGGTCTTCAACGCGGCGCTCAGGATGCTCAGGAATCCAGAGGACGCGCGAGACGTGACCCAGACGGTGTTCATGAAGGCATTCGAGCACCTGGCGGACTACGACACGAAATACAGGTTTTACAGCTGGATCTACCGGATCGCACTGAATGAATCGATCAATACCCTCGACCGGCGGCACAGGCACGAGCCGATGTCCGGCGACGAAGTCGACGATCGGCGGGGCACCGAGGACGAGGTCAACAGCCAGCAGGTCGGACTCCGGGTGCAGCGTGCCCTGATGTCCATCAAGCAGGAATACCGGTCGGTGATCGTACTCAAGCACTACCTTGAGCTGAGCTATGAGGACATCGGGCAGGTGCTCCAGTTGCCGGAAAAGACGGTCAAGTCGAGGCTCTTCACGGCGCGCCAGCTGCTGAAAGATGCCTTGCAGGCAAGCGGAACCTTTTGAATCATGATTGAACAGAAATACATCGAACTCATCCAGGCAGACGTCGACGGCGAACTGCCGGAGCAGAATCGCGCCGAGTTGAGCCGCTACCTGCTCGCGAACCCGGAGGCGCTCGCCCTGCGCGACGAACTCCGGCGGCTCTGCTCGGTGCTCGACCAGCTGCCCGCGGCCGACCCGCCGCCAGGGATCAAGGGCGCCATCCTCGCCGCGGTTCCGCTGCTGGCCCCGGGCACCGCGTCGGCGCCGGTTCGTTCGAACTGGGTGCGGTTCCCGATCCTGCGAGTTGCAGCTGCGTTCGCCGGTGGCATGCTCGTCAGTGCCATTGCGTTCCAGCTCGGCCCGGACCGACAGGCCGGCCTCGACGTTTCCGGGATCGCCGGCACGATGGCGAGTCAGGATCCAGTCGCCGGGTCGGCGCCCGTGGACACCGTGCGGGTGTCGCTCGAGCAGGCCACGGGCACGGTGTCGCTGTTCAGGTCGCCGACAATGAGAGTGGTCGAGTTCGATCTTGCAGTGCAGCAGCCGTTGGAAGTCGTGCTGGTGCACGATGGCCAGCAGGCGCGATTCAGCGGTCCAGGACGGTCGGACGGCAATCAGCACTATGCCCTGGTACTCGAAGGGGCCGGCAAGACAGGGTCTCCTATAGAGGTCCGGTTCCTGGCGTCGGGCACCGAGGTCCATCGCGAGGTGCTCCAGGTGCCCGCGCCGCGCTGACTCGCAGATTTTTTTGAAGCCGGGGACCAACCTTTGTCAGTCCCGGCAGTATTTAGAGTTGTAGTTCAACGTACAGAGCCTGGGTGACCGGGCATCAGGGGAGTAAAGATGGCAAGCGCACGTAACAATTCCGCCGGCAAGAAGATCTGGATCATCGGTGGCCTGGTGGCCGTGGCCGGCATCGTCGGTTTCATCAGCCTTGGCTATCCGCCGGCCAGCCAGGATGTCTCTGGCACCATCGTCCCGGCCAACCGCTACCGTGCGGACGGAGCCGCTGGTGCCCCGATGGGTGACCAGAGCGGGCTCATCGCGCAAGGTGAAGCGAGCTCAGCGGCTGGTGCTGCTAACGCCGCCAACGCGTCGAACGCTGCCAATGCTGCGAACGCCGCCAACGCATCGAACGCTGCCAATGCTGCGAACGCCGCCAACGCATCGAACGCTGCCAATGCTGCGAACGCCGCCAACGCGTCGAACGCTGCCAATGCTGCTAACGCCGCCAACGCATCGAGCGCTGCCAATGCTGCGAACGCCGCCAACGCATCGAACGCTGCCAATGCTGCGAACGCCGCCAACGCATCGAACGCTGCCAATGCTGCGAACGCCGCCAACGCGTCGAACGCTGCCAATGCTGCGAACGCCGCTAACGCGTCGAATGCCGCCAATGCCGCCAATGCTGCCAATGCTGCGAACGCCGCCAACGCGTCGAATGCTGCCAATGCTGCCAATGCTGCGAACGCCGCCAACGCGTCGAACGCTGCCAATGCTGCCAATGCTGCCAATGCTGCCAATGCTGCGAACGCCGCCAACGCGTCGAACGCTGCCAATGCTGCTAACGTAGCGCATTGACGACCAGCTGCCCCGCCGGTGGCGGGGACGCGACGCTTGCGGATGGAATGGCTCGCCCCGACGGGGCGAGCCATTTCCCGTTCGGATCACCGCTCTAGCAGGAGCCCGATGTCTTCCGGCCATCGCGGCGGCACCACGCGCGTGCGCCACAGCCTCCGGGCCGGCCCGGTCCTCGGGGCGGCGCTCCTCTGTTCCACCTGGGGCGTCCAGTCCCGCGCCGGTGGTTTGAGCTATCTCGAGACCACGGATCTCAGGATCGTCGATTTTTCGCCGGCCGGCGACTATCTTGTTCCATACGCGACGCAGTGCTTCCTGAACGCGCTCGCCTCGCAGAAGAAGATCTTCGGCTATACGCCGGACGGCCAGGCGACCGTGCTGCTGCAGGACTTCTCCGATCGCGGCAACGCAACCACCGTGCTTGGGGCCCCTCGCGACAGGGTCTTCGTCGATATCGCGCCCGTCAATCTCGCCTTCGAGACCTTCAGTCCT
Source organism: uncultured Gammaproteobacteria bacterium (assembly GCA_963732375.1). Taxonomy (GTDB): domain Bacteria; phylum Pseudomonadota; class Gammaproteobacteria; order Steroidobacterales; family Steroidobacteraceae; genus RPQJ01. The sequence continues at coordinate 66,666 of CAVSZE010000014.1, read as the reverse complement.
GGCGAGCGCATGTATACCGTGGCGAATCACGAGACGATGCACCTCGTCACGTCCGACATGGCCGCACCCGCGGACATGCGCTACCGGCGACTGTTCCACGGCAAGGTCGCGCCGGTCGCGGAACACCCGGAGTCCATTTTCTACTACTACCTGACGAACCCGCGGGCCTCGTCGCCCCGCTGGTACCAGGAGGGCAGCGCTGTCTTCATGGAAACCTGGCTTGGCGGTGGGCTCGGCCGTGCCCAGGGTGGCTATGACGAGATGGTGTTCCGCGCCATGGTGCGCGACGATGCAGCGTTTTACGACCCGCTGGGGCTGGTCTCAAAAGGCACCGAGGTCGACTTCCAGGTTGGGGCGAACGCGTACCTTTATGGCACGCGTTTCATGAGCTACCTGGGTCTGATCTACGGCCCGGAGAAGCTGATCGAGTGGTGGCGGCGCGGGCCGGACTCCGACCGCTACTACGCCGACGAATTCGAGCGCATCTACGGCATTCCGCTCACGCAGGCCTGGCAGGACTGGATCGGCTGGGAGCACGAGTTCCAGGAAGCCAACCTCAAGTCCGTGCGGACATACCCGGTCACGCCTCACACGAACATAGCGCAGGAAGGGCTGGGTGCGATTTCCCGGGCCTACCTGAGTGCCGACCGATCGAAGCTGTACGCGGCGGTGCGCTATCCCGGGCGAGTGCCCCACCTGGTCGAGATCTCGATGAGCGACGGCCAGGTTCAGGAACTCGCGGAAGTGAAGGGCGCCATTTCCTACCGCGTCTCCTCGCTTGCCTACGATCCGTCCTCGCAGACGCTTTTCTACACGACCGACAACCTCACGTACCGTAACCTGATGGCGTTCGACCTGCGGACTCAGAAGTCCAGGATGCTGCTCAAGGGCGCACGAATCGGCGACCTGGCATTCAACCCGACCGACCGCTCGCTGTGGGCACTGCGAACCAACAACGGATTCGACATCCTCGTTCGCATTCCCTACCCGTACACCGAATGGCAGTCGGTACACGTGTTTCCATACGCCGAGGTTCCTTTCGACCTCGATGTCTCGCCGGACGGGTCGCTGCTGTCGATGTCCGTTGCGGGTCCCGACGAGCAGAATCCGGGCATGCAGGTCATGCAGGTGCGAGTGACGCGGACCGAGGCGCTGCTCGCTGGCAATGCAACGCCGGACCGCCGGTTCGTGTTTGGGAGCGCTGTGCCGGAAGGCTTCGTGTTTTCGCGCGACGGAAAGTTCCTGTACGGAAGTTCCTTCTATACGGGAGTCTCGAACATCTATCGCTACGAAGTTGCCACCGGCAAGCTCGAGGCGCTCAGCAACAGCGACGGCGGATTCTTCCGGCCGCTGGAGTTCGATGACTCGAAGCTCATCGTGCTGAATTACACGGCGCAGGGATTCGTGCCAGCCATTATCGAGCCCAAGGTCACCGATGACCTGAGCCCAATCACCTTTCTCGGCGAGCAGGTTGCCACCAAGCGTCCGGTGGTGAGGGACTGGCTCGCCGGCTCACCGGCGAGCGTCGATTACCAGTCGCAGGCCATGGGGCAGGGCGAGTATTCGCCGTTGCGGGAACTCCGCCTGGAATCCATCTATCCCGTGCTGCAAGGCTTCAAGGACTCAGTGTCCTACGGGGTGCACGCTCGATTCAGCGACCCGGTCGGGTTCGACAACGTGGCGCTGACCGCGGGTTACAGCCCGGACGACTCGCTGCCCGGGAGACAACGGGGCAACGCGGAGGGGACGTTCCAGCATTCATTCTGGACGGTAGCCCTGAAGTGGAACGCGGCTGATTTCTACGATCTTTTCGGCCCGACCAAGGTGAGCCGGGCCGGCTACAGCGGAGCCATCGGATACGACCGGCCGATCACCTACGACCCGCCCGAGAAGATGAGCCTCAAGGCGCACGTCGCGTACTACGGCGACCTCGACACTCTGCCCGCCTTCCAGAACGTCGCAGCGCCGTTCACCAGGCTCGGGACCGCCGATGTCGGGCTCTTTTATGACTACCCGCGCTCCTCGATTGGCAGCGTGGACGTCGAGACTGGCCACGACTGGGCGGTCGCCACCCACGTGTACACGGCGAACGGCGATTTCATCCCGAGCCTGCTCGGAAAGTTCGATGTCGGATTCCCCCTGCCGCTCGGCCATTCGTCGATCTGGTCGAGGAACGCGGCCGGCATTTCCTCCGGCGACCGGGGTAATCCTCTCTCCAGCGCCTATTTCGGCGGCTTCGGCAACAACTACGTCGACCACGGGGACCCAAAGCGCTACCGGGAGGTCCTCAGCATGCCGGGCTTCAACATCGACGCCCTCGGCGGCAAGGCCTTCGTGAAGTCCATGCTCGAATGGAACCTTCCGCCACTGCGCTTCGCTGCGCTCGGGACCCCGGCGTTCTACGCGAGCTGGGCCCGGCCGGCCTTCTTCGCGGCCGCGCTCGTGCTGGACCCACAGGACGCGGACTACCGCGATGCCGCGTATGACGCCGGCGTGCAGCTGGACTTCCAGCTGCAGGTCCTGCACAGGCTGCCGATGATGCTCTCCTTCGGCTACGCTGTGGGCTTCGCGGGCGACAGCAAGGGCAGGGGAGAATTCATGGCGTCCCTGAAGATCCTGTGAAACACGATCGGCGCGCCATGCACGGCCGATGAATTCCAATTATCTTGCGCTCGGCACGGTCGCGCTGCTGCCGGTGCTCGTGTTCCTTGCTTCGCTAGTCTATTTCGACAGCTTCAAGCTCGTGAGCCTGCGCGCCGTGCTCGCCGCCATGGCGGTCGGCGGGGTTGCGGCGGGAGCGAGCTATCTCCTGAACGACGCGCTGCTCGGCGGGCTGCGCATCGATTTCGTAGTGTACTCGCGATACGTCTCACCCTGGCTCGAGGAGATTCTCAAGGGTGCGGTACTCGTATACCTGATCAGGTCCCGACGCATCGGCATGCTGGTTGACGCCGCCATCTTCGGCTTCGCGATCGGTTCCGGATTTGCGCTGATCGAGAATCTCTATTACCTGGCATCCCGGCCCGAGGCGAACGTCGCGGTGGAAATCGTCCGCGGCTTCGGCACCGCGATCATGCACGGCGGCGCCACTGCGATCTTCGCGATCGTCTCGGTGGCGCTGGCGGAGAAGCGGACCGAAGCCTCGTTCCTGGTGATCCTGCCCGGACTGCTCGCGGCGGTAGTCCTGCACTCGGCCTTCAATCACCTGCTCGCGAAGCCCGTGCTCGCCACGCTCGGCATCCTGCTCGCGCTTCCGCCGCTGATGCAGTTCGTCTTCAGGCGCAGCGAAAAATCGCTCCGCGACTGGCTGGACGCCGACCTCGACTCGGACATCGAACTGCTGCAGCTCATCGATTCTGACGAATTCTCGGCGTCGCACGCGGGAACCTACCTGCACTCGCTCCGGGAGAGGTTCCGTGGCGAAATCATTGCCGACATGCTCTGCTACATGCGGCTGCATGTGGAACTTGCGCTGCGTGCAAAGGGCGTGCTGCTGATGCGCGAGAGCGGACTCGAGGCACCGATCGACGACGAAACGCGCGAAAAGCTCGCAGAGATCCAGTACCTGGAGCGGAGTATCGGCCGGACAGGGCGCATCGCCATACGGCCTGTGCTGCCGATGACGAGCAAGGATCTCTGGCAGATCTACATGCTGGGCCAGTGACGAGACCCGCAAGTCACCGCGCCGCGTCTGGATAGATCCGGTATCCGACCGACATCCTTCGCGGCCGCCTGCGTCAGATCACGTAGTGTAGCGGGGCATCGTTGGCACCGTGGCGGCCGCAGTGGCAGGCTTGGCAGGGATCGTCGATGAGCCGGTAGGCGTACTCGATCGCCCGTATCGTGCTGGTCGGTCTGGCCTTGTCCTCGAAAAAGATCGAATCGCCGAGACGATCGGTCAGCCCGATCTTCTTCAGCTTGCGGGCGAAGTCTGGACGGATGCCGCACAGTATCACCGGCACACCCCGCGTACGGACGCGCTCGACAAAGCTGTCCAGTACCTCCATGCCGACGGCGTCGGCATTGCGGGCCCGTTTCAGTCGCAGGACCACCGCGCGCGTGTGCTGGTCGATCCTCTGCTCGATGTTGCGGAAATGCATTTCCAAGGCCACCGTCGCGCCGAAGAACAGCTCCCCTTCGAGTCCGTAGATGAGCAGGCGATTGCAGCGGGGATCCCCTGGCAATCGTTCCCGGATCGCGCCATCCGGTGCGATGGTGAACTGGGTCGCCTGCATGCGGCCAGCTCGACCCACCGTCAGCAGGAACGAACTGAACACGCCGATCAGCACGCAAAACTCGATGGAGATTGCGACGGCCGAGAATGCCGTCACCGCCACGATCATCATGTCGAAACGGCTCGCCCGAAGGTGATAAACCAGCGCGTGCCGGTCGATCATTCGCCACGCAGAGACGATCAGGATCCCGGCCAGTGCGGCGCGGGGTATGAATCGCGCGTAAGGGGCAAACACGATCATGATGAGTGCAACGGCCGCCGCGGACACGATGGCCGCCCACTGGGTCATGGCGCCCGCCTGCTTGTTGATCGCGGATCTTGTAAGCGAGCCGGATCCCGGATAGCACTGGAAAAAGCTGCCGGTGAAGTTGGCAATCCCCTCGCTGAGGCACAGCTGGTTCATGTCGACCTTCTCCTTCGTCCGTGCCGCAAGTGCCTTGGCCATTGCCACGGCTTCGAGTAGACCGAGAATCGCGATTGCCAGCGCGCCGCCGGACAATTCCCGCAACAGCTCATAACTAAATGCGGGCGCCTGGGGCCTCGGAAACCGTGCCGGGATCTCACCAATGACCTCGACTCCCTTGGCATCAAGCCCCAGCCACGCGACGAGTGCAGCCATCGTCAGCACGGTGAGCAGCAGGTCGGGCAGCAGGCGCATTCCCAGGCGGTCCTTGATCCAGCGCAGCGCGATTACCATCGCGACCGTCCCGAGGCCGACCGCCAGGGTTGTCGTATGCAGGTTTCCGCCTTCGGTCATCGTCAGCCAGAATCGATAGACGAAGTTGTCGTGCACCCCGCCCATCGCCCTGAGACCCAGCATGTTCTTCGTCTGGTCGAGTACCAGCAGCGTGGCAGCCCCGAGCGTGAACCCGACGATGACCGAGTGCGAGATATAGCGGGTGAGGTCCCCCAGGCGCAGCAGGGTGATCACGATCTGGATCGTGCCCACCATGAATGCGAGCAGGACCGCTGCCTCGATTTTCGCCTCCGTGCCGGGTATCAGGCTGAGCACGCTCAGCACCGCGATCGAGATTGCGTTGGTTGGTCCGTTTATGAGCTGCCGGGACGAGGAGAACAGCGCACCCACGGCGGTCATGACAACAGCGGTATAGAGGCCATATTCCGCCGGCAGCCCCGCGGCGAGCGCATATGCCATTGCCTGCGGCACCGCGACCGCAGCAACGGTGAGGCCAGCGACTAAGTCGGCGTGCGCGTCGGCAGCCCGGTAGTGGCGCAACGAACCAAGCGCGGGAACCACACGGAAGATCCACGGAAGCCTGTTACCGCTCGTCGAAGTCATGTGGTTCCGGGACCAGTTCGGCCGCTCATTCAAGGATTCCGCTCGATCCGACGGGCATGCACATGCATGTGTCTATTTTTCGCCCGTCGCGCTCGCAGGATACCAGCTTGAAGGCTGCGCTTTTGCTGCAGTGTCGGCGCCAGGTGCCGCGGGCGGCGTGAGCGCGGCGAACGGTACAACGCGCCGCAGTGCAGTGCGCGCTCGTGCGTCAGGGATCCGCAGCTCTCGGGCGCGGCCTGGTCAGGCGGCGCCGAGCAGGCTGTCGATCACGTCGCCTGCCGAGTAATCGTCATGGCCGGGCCGAAGGAAGCGGCAAATTCCTCCCGCTCCGTCCCCTGCGGTCACCAGCGACGGCTCGATCCCGCCGTCGTGAAGCACCTGGCCGAAACCGACAGCCGACACCAGTCCGTTGCACACGCACTTGCGGCCGATCGTGTCGGCCTCGCTGCCGCCCTTGCGCAGGTAATCATCGAGCGGCTCGCCGGGACAGCGATATCCGACGCTTCCATCTTCGTCGCGGTAGCACTGCCGGAGGTAGCCCAGGTCGCAGACTCTCTCGCGCGCTGCGAATTCCGCGGCGCTCGAGACGGTGCCCTCGAGTTGCAGCACCTTGAACGGAAACCCGGTCGGTGACGCGTAAGGGTCCGTGACCACCTGTACGCTGCCTTCACGCGACGCGCGCAAGACCGATTTCTTCAGTTCAGGCGACAAGCCCGATTCGTCGCAGAATGCGAATGCCGTGCCGACCTGGATTCCCTGCGCGCCGAGCGCGATTGCCTGCTCGAGTTTCGTGGCGTCGCCGTAGGAACCGCCGAGCCAGAACGGCAGGCCCAGTGCGCGGATCTGCTCGAGGTCAGCTGCATCGCGTGGGCCGTAGATCGGCTCGCCCGCAGCATCGAGCTTCAGCGGACCGCGGGGCGGTGCGTTGTGGCCGCCGGCTGTCGAACCTTCCACCACGAAACCGTCAACCTTGCCGGCGCTCTTCCTCGCCAGCGTCATGGCCAGCGTCGCGGAAGAGACGATCGCGAGAAACATCGGGCGTAGCAGGCTGGCCAATCCCTCTGGCCAGTAGTCTCTCGGGTCAAAACGCGAGTGAAATTCCTCTCCTGGCAGAGCGCCGGCGACGTCGATGCGGAGTTCGGCCGGCTCGCCCGAGGCGAAGCGATCGAGCACCGCCGGTATCGACCTGGGGATGCCGGCGCCCATCAGCACGACGTCGACGTTTGCGAGCATGGCGCCGAACAGTGAAGCCAGGTTTGGCAGTTGCACCTTTTCGAGCAGGTTGATGCCTACCGGGCCTGCGTGTCCCAACTTGGCGAGGTGAACCTCGGCAAAATTGCTGAGCACGACCAGGTCGAGCAGCCTGCGTGGCATCTCGATCGCCGCAAGCGGCTTCGACTTGTACCTTGCGCCGGCGGCCTTGCCGCCCTTGATGTAGTAACGGTCCCAGACCCGTGCCGCAACGCCTGGAATCGGGAACGCATCGAACGCTTCGCGTAGATGGCCGCCTGGATCGCCGAGCTGCAGGCGGCGCGCGATTACGGCGTCAATTCCGGTACCCGATACGACGCCGAGCTGGCCCTTGGCCGAGACTGCACGCGCCAGTCGCCACGAGGAAACGGCGACACCCATCCCGCCCTGGATGATCCGGGGAAGCTGCGGAGGCATGCCGCGCAAGCTAGCAGCTTTTGATCAAGGCTGCAGGGTCGATTTGCATGTCGATGGGATCCGCCAATAACCCATTGAATAAGCAGGGGATCGATGCAAGCGATGGCGTGCCTGGTGGGGCACCGGGCTGGTCCTCGCAATCGATGACATCGCCGTCGGCAAGCAGGCTTGCGCGTTCGAGTTGGTCCTGCTCCAGCGACGAGGCCCGGCGACTTGCGTCGCCGGGCCTTGGACCGCGGCCGCCGATTATGGATTCGGGCCGTTGTGGCAGTCGTAGCAACCCACGGCCTGGCCCTTGGACACGGTGCGAGTGCCGTACTCCGTGCTCCAGGTGCGGGTTGCCGCGGTCCGCGAGAGCACGGTGCCGCGGTAGTTCGTGCCGTGGCATGCGGCGCAGGCCTTCACATTCGATTTTGCGAGATTCTCGTGGCCCTTTGTCCAGCGCGAATCCCCGACATTGTGCATGCCATGCGGTCCATTCAGCGTGAGGGCGAGCGAACCGGGAGCATGGCAGGTCGAGCACTCTGTCACGGTGCCGGTGTGTCCCTGCAGCTGCTTCGCCGCGACGTTGTCGTTATGCGAGTCAACCGGGTTTGACCAGATTGCGTGCGTGCTGTTGTGGCAGCCTTCGCAGCTGATGCCGCTGTGGCCCTTGCTGAAGCGGAACAGCTTGCCGGTGTTCTCGGCAAACCTCGTGTTGCTGGCAAGTCGTGGCGAAGCGGCCTTGTCGTTCGGGTTGAATGCGACGATCGTGCGGAGGCCATCGGACGCCATCAGCGTCGGGTCCAGCTGCATGTTGTTTACGGCGTCGCCGGTGTGGCAGGACTGGCAGCGTGGCAGGTCGGTCCACGGGCGCCGCGGCTTGCCGTCATTCGTGCCGTCGATGCTGCCGCCCTGCAGAAGTGCCGACATTCCGCCCACGGCGGCCATGTTGCCGTGGCAGTTCTGGCAGTTCACGGTCTCGGTCATCGCGCCGCGCAGGCACTTGGTGTTCCTGCCCGGATGGCAGGTGTAGCAGGCCTGTGTCTGCGTATTGGGCGTGCCGCCCAGCCGGACCCAGTCGTCTGTGTAACCCTGCATCTTGTTGCTGTGATACGCATGCATCGCGGACGACATCGTCGGCTTGCCGAGTTGGGCTCCCTGCGGACCCGTGCCGGCGAGGTCCAGCGCCGGGGAGTAGTGGCACCCGGCGCACAGCACGGGCTTCGACGCCATGAGGTTGGTGCTGTTCTTGTTGTCGTGCAGCAGCAGGATGTTTTCGCGCGACTGGACCTCCGAGTTCGATGTCGTCGACCACTTTATTGCGCTGCTCGTCGGCGCTGCAGTCCCGCCGGTCAGGTGGCAGTCGGAGCACGTCGTTTCCTCGGATACCGGCAGGACTACGTCCAGGGACGCTACGTCCTTTCCTGTCGCCTTTTCAGTCGCCACCAGCCGCATCAGCGGGTAGCGGTTGGCGTTGCCCGCGTCATCCTTCGGGATGATCGGGACACCCTCGGCCTTGAAAAGGCCGCCAGCGGTGTTCCATGACATTGAATGCGCCGCGAGGGACGGGGCGTCCTTTGGCATGTACAGGTTCTTCAGCCCCTGGCCCGGGGCGAGTGTCGCGCCGTACAGCGGCTTGGCGTACGTCCAGAAGTTGGTCTTGCCACCGAGGCTGGTGCTGTTCATCGAACCTGCGCCGTCTGTCACGGCTTCGTAACGAATGCTCACGATAGAGTCGTTTACGACCACCGGCTTGCCGGTCGAGGTACGGCGTACGACCTGCGAATTGAGCACGTTGTAGGGCGGCAGGATCGAGAATACCGAGAAGTCTGCGTCCACGCAGTGCATGCCGAGGTCGTTCGCCGCCAGGATCTTGTAGACCCAGCTGCTGCTCGCGGTCGAGGTGAGCACCGTGACTGGTACATTCACGGTCACCTTGCTGTCCCTAACAGACACGACCGCCGAACCGGCCGCTATGCCCTTGACCGACACGACGTTGCCGCTGACCGATACCACTCTAGCGATGGCGCTGTTGGATGAGCTGGCCGAGACGGTGCCCGAGGCATTGCTAGCCGTGACGATTCCCGTGGCGCCGGCGGAGAGCGACAACGATGCGGGTGACACCGTCATGGACCGAGTGACCGTCACCCGCAGGCTTCTGTTGCCCGACTTCGAGTCACGTACGTAGACCGTGGCGGTCCCGGGCGCGATACCTTTGACGCTCAGGACTGCGCTACTTCCGGTCACATTGGATATAGAGACCCTTACGACGGCCGTGTTCTTGGATTCAGCCTGGATCTCGCCACGAACTGCGCTGATCTGCACCATGGAGCTACCGCCAGCGGCAACAGTCACCTTGGTGGGAGAGAGGGTCAACGCCGATGCCTGAGCGGCGAACAGCACCGAACACAGCATTACCCAGAAAAGAGAAATCCAGTTGACGCGTGGTGTGGTGCAAGTGCTTGTCGATCGAGTCATGTTGCTATCCCCCTCATGAAACAGGTCGGCGTGTGGCGCGCTGTCGCGACGGCGGTCAGTCAAAGCCAGGGGAACGAAGCAACCGGAATGAGACTGCGTATCGTTTCCCCAGGCCTGAAACGACGAAGCCCAGATTTCTCTGGGCTTCGTTAGACGTTCGATGTCGGCCAAATCAATCGGTCGGCCTCGCAACTAATTCGTGTCCGGGCAGATTCTTCCAGGACAGGCAGGCTCGGCAGCGCTGCGAACGCCTTCCGTCAGCGCGCCGCCGTCACCCTGGCGTCCAGTTCTGCCCAGCGCTCATAGGCATTGGCAAGCAGCGTCTCGATTTCGTCGGCACGCTGCCGGTCTGCTTTTATCTTCGCGACGCCCTGCTTGTGGTAGTCGCTGCGGCTCATCTGCTCCGTCAGGTCCCGCTGTTCGGACTCGAGCGCCTCGATGTCACCCGGCAGCTTCTCCAGCTCGCGGGATTCCTTGTAGGAGAGCTTGGTGGGTGCAGGACGGTCGGGGCGGGGAAGGGAATCGAAGGTTTCGCGCGGGACGTCGTCCGCTTTCCCGGGAGAAGCCGTCGTGGAGGGCCTCGGCGACTGCCTCTGCTCGAGCCAGTCGCTGTAGCCGCCGACGTATTCCTTCCAGGTGCCGTCGCCTTCGGCGGCCAGCGTCTGTGTCACCACGTTGTCCAGGAACGCGCGATCGTGGCTCACCAGCAGCACGGTGCCCGGGTAGTCCTGTAGCGTGGATTCCAGCAACTCCAGCGAATCGATGTCGAGGTCGTTGGTGGGTTCGTCGAGCACCAGCACGTTCGCGGGCCGCGCGAAAAGACGCGCGAGCAGCAATCGGTTGCGCTCGCCGCCGGAGAGCATCTTCACCGGAGACTCGGTTCGCTGCGGTGGGAACAGGAAGTCGCCCAGGTAGCTCACGACATGCTTGCGGCCGGCCCCGAGGTCAACCCAGTCGGATCCCGGGCTGACGGTGTCGGCGACGCTGCGCTCCGGGTCGAGTTGCTCGCGCATCTGGTCGAAGTAGGCAACCTGCAGGTTGGTGCCGAGCCGCACCGTGCCCGAATCAGGAGCGATCTCGCCGAGGATGAGCTTCAGCAGCGTGGATTTGCCGGCGCCATTCGGGCCGACGACACCGATACGGTCGCCGCGCATGATCCGCGTTGAAAGCCCCAAGACGACTGCGCGTTCGCCGAAGGACTTCGACACGCCCTCGAGCTCGGCGACGAGCTTGCCCGAGCGTTCCCCGGAATCCAGCATGAGGCGGACGCTGCCCAGACGCTCACGCCTTTCGGTCCGTTCCCGCCGCAGGTCCTCGAGTCGCTGGACGCGGCCGGCGTTGCGCGTGCGGCGGGCTTCGACACCCTTGCGGATCCACACCTCTTCCTGTGCCCAGAACTTGTCGAACCTGCGGTTCTGCTGCGCCTCGGCCGCGAGCTGCTCCGCCTTGCGGCGTTCATATGCCGCGAAATTGCCCGGGTAGGACCGCAGCAACCCCCGGTCCAGCTCGACGATGCGGGTCGCGACTCGATCGAGGAACGCGCGGTCGTGCGTGATGACGATCGCCGCGGGGCCCTTCAGCAGCAGGTCCTCGAGCAGCGTGATGCCGTCGATGTCGAGGTGGTTGGTAGGTTCGTCGAGCAGCAGCAGCTGCGGATCCAGCGCGAGCGCGAGCGCCAGCGCCGCACGCTTGCGTTCGCCGCCCGAGGCTGCGTCCATGCAGAGCCCCTCGTCCAGCCCGAATCTGTGCAGGTATTCGACCAGCCTGGCCTCTGCACTCCAGCGCAGGCGCTCGTCATGGATACGATCGAGCCCGCCGCGGAGGGCGAGGCACTCGCGCAGCGTGGCCGCCGGCGGCAACACAGGCTCCTGCTCGACCAGCGTGACGGTGAGCCCGTCGCGGCGCCGGTACTCGCCGTCGTCCAGCGGCAGCTCGCCCGCGATCACCTTCAGCAGGCTCGACTTGCCGGTTCCATTGCGGCCGATGAGTCCGATTCGCTCGCCGGCGCGCACGGCAAGTCCTGCCTGGTCGAGCAGTGGATGCAGCCCGTAGGCGAGCTGGGCGTCCTGGAGCGTGAGGATGGGCATGAGGGCGCGGAGGATCGCACAGCCCGGGGCTGCCCGCAGCACCGGCCTGCGGGAAATCCTCATGAATTGCTGCGCTGCGCGGTGTTGTCATCCGGCAGCAGCTCCGCGCGAGGCAGCAGACCGACAACAGCGCGGGGCATAGGGGGGGCAATGGAGGATCGGACCGCTCGTCTCGAGTCCACGGTCGCTGAGCTTCGGCAGGCCGTGCTTTCGCTGGAGCAACGGCTCGGTGCGCTGGAGGCAGGGGGTGGGGCCGCGACCGCGGGGGCAGGCGCGCCCGGCCAGGCGGCGGCACCGGATGCCGTAGCGAAGAACCCCTACGATCCGATCGCGCTGCTGACCCTTGTCGGACGACTCTTCCTGGTCCTGGCGGGCGGGTTTTTCCTGCGAGCCATGACCGATTCCAACGTGCTCGCGCCGCCGTTGGGCCTCTCGGTGGGATTCGCCTACGCGATGGTCTGGCTCTTTTTCGCCGACCGCGCGGGCGGACGAGGTCAGGTGCCGAGCGCGATCTTCCACGCGCTTGCCGCCGCGATGATCGCCTACCCGCTGCTGGTCGAGGCGGCGACCAGGTTCAAGGTGCTGGGTGGTGCGGCGAGCTCGATCGCCGTAGCCGGGTTGACCGCAGCGATGCTGTTCGTCGCCTGGCACCGGCGCCTGCGCGTGGTGGCCTGGATCACCGTGATCGCGGCGATCGCGACCAGCGCTGCACTACTGGTACAGACAGGTGCAGTGGCGCCGTTCGCCTGCGTCCTGATTGCCCTTGGTGTGGCAACGCTATGGTTCGGCTACTCGCTGGACTGGTGGGGCCTTCGCTGGCCGGCGGCGCTGGCAGCCGACGTGGCCGTGGTCGGGGTGACCATGCGTGTCCTGGCCCCCGAGCAGCACGACACGCCGGACGTCGCCCTTCTGCTTCAGTTCCTGCTGCTCGGCGCCTATGTCGGGAGCATCGCAATCCGGACCCTGGTCAGGGGCCGCAACGTCGTCCCATTCGAGGTTGTCCAGACGGCTGCGGCCCTGGTCGTTGGTTTCGGCGGCGCACTGTACCTGACGGAGGTCACCGGAATCGTTCCCGCCGCGATCGGGCTCGTCAGTCTCGCGTTCGGGGCGGCGAGTTACGGCGTGGCTGTCGTGTTCCTCGACCGGAGCAAGGACAAGGGGACCAACGTCTACTACTACACGACGCTGGCGCTCGTGTACGTGCTGGCAGGCTTCACGCTGGTAGTCGGGGAACGCTGGCTTGGGGTGGTATTTGCAGGACTCGCGGCGCTGGCCGCCGTACTGTGGTGGCGCTTCGGGCGGTCGTTCATGCTGGTGCACTGTGCTGCGTATCTCGTGGCGGCCGCCATCGTGTCCGGCACGCTGGCCTATTGCCTGCGAACGCTCGCGGCATCGACCGACGGTCCATGGGCCTGGCCCTCGGGAGTCATGCTGGTCGTGCTCGCCGCAGGCGCCCTGTCGGTCGGCTTCGCGGCTGCACGAAGGAACGCAAAGGGCGATGAGGTCGCGAGCGGGCTCAGGCTGGTGATCATCCTGGTGTTCTTCGCGGCCGCCTCCGCCTGCGTGACCGGTTTCATTGCGCCGGCCGTCGGCGGCCTGCCGGACGGCAGCGTAGCGGTCGGAGTGCTGGCCACCGTCACGACGGTCGTGCTGTCCGTGGCCACGCTGCTGGTCGCGTGGATCGGGCGACAACCGCGCTTCCGCGAGTGGTCGTGGCTGGTTTACCCGCTGCTGGTGGGAATCGGCATCAAGATGGCGGGGCAGGACTTCAAGCACTCGCGCCCCGCGACACTGTTCATCGCGATGGCGCTGTTCGGTACCGCGCTCATCGTCGCACCGCGGCTGCGGCGCGGCGGGACCCGTACGTAAGAACGCGCGGCGGTGATGCGCGGGCGACCGCGGGGTGCAAGTGCCCCAGGCGTTCGCACGCAGCTCCGTGGCTGAAGCGGGCCGGTCCGAGTGGACCGACCCGCCCCTTGTTCCAGCTGCCCGCGCGGGTCAGCCGGCGAGCGCCTGCCACAGAGCCGTGAAGATGCCCGCGGCGCAGAGCACGCCCAACGTCACTGCCACGAATCCGAACACGTACGCCACGCGCAGGTCGGCTTCGTCCGGCGCCGGCACGAGCCGGCTCTCCAGCTGCTGCGAGTCGACGAGTCGCTGGTACTCGAGCGGCCGCTCTTCCTTGAAACGCGCCAGCGGCATGCGTCCCGTGAAGATCACCGGATCCATCGGGAACGCCTCGGGCCGCAGGTGCGTGTGGAAGAAGTGGAACAGGAAGATGAAGCCTGTCGCGAGCAGCGCCTCGTCGCTGTGCGTGATGTAGGCCGCGTTCAGGACCCAGCCGGGCACGAACCTCGTGAAGAAGCTGGGGAACCAGAGCATCAGGCCGGAGAAACCGATGATCGCCACGCCCCAGAAGACCGCGAAGTAGTCGAACTTCTCCCAGTAGGCCCAGCGATCGTAGGCCGGACGTGGGCCCGCGTAGAGGAAGTACCTCACGTTGCCCATGAGGTCGCTGAGGTCCTTCGGCTGCGGCACCATTGATTGCGGCCCCCACAGCAGGTCTCGCTTGCCGTCGATGAGCGTGTGTTTCAGCATCAGCAGCACGTGCACCAGGAAATAGCCGAAGGTCACGATCGCGGCAAACCTGTGCAGGTGACCGGCGGCCTGCGGGCCTCCCAGCACGGCCATCATCTGCGGCGCCCACCAGGCTCCCGCGAACTTCAGCGGCAGCCCGGTGATGGCCAGCAGCAGGAAGCTCACTACGACGCTGACGTGCATCCAGATCTGCGTGCGGCTGAAGCGCCGGATGTACGGGCCGGGACCGCCGTGCGGGGCCCTGAACTCGCCGCGCAGCTTGCCGACGAAGGTCCGTTGCAGCCACAGCAGGTCGTGCACGCCGAAGAACCCGAACACGCCCAGCAGCAGCGTGGTCATGAACAGGAACACCCAGCGCACTTCTTTGCGCGCGCCGCCCGGCCGCGTCGGATCGCTGTGCGGGTCGAACGAGAGGAAGCCGGCGTTGGTCTGTCCCTCGTGGCACTGGCCGCAGGTCTCGCCCAGGTGGTCCGGGTGGATGCTGGAGCGCGGGTCGCTCGCCGGCAGGTTCCGGTGCGGCGTGTGGCAGTCGGCGCACATGGCCACCGTCGTGAATCCGAGCGCGGACGCCTTGCCGTGGAAGCTGTCGCGGAAGCTCTTCATGCCCTCCTCGTGACAGCCACCGCAGACGCCGGGGAAGCGCTTGCGCATCGCCGCCGAGGTCGGATCCCGTACCGAGTGCAGGTTGACGTGGCAAGTCGTGCAGACCGGCCCCTCCTGGCCATTCGTCCCGGTCTTGCCTTCACTCCACAGGGCACCGTGGGCGCTCTCGTCCCGCCAGTGCTTCAGCACCAGCTCGTGGCACTTGCCGCAGGTCTCCGGCGACTTCTGGTGACTGGTTTTCGCGCCCGGGTCGCCAATCGCCAGGATGCTGTGGCTGCCGTGGCAGTTGCTGCAGGACGGCGCTGCCTCGGTGAGGCCCGACTTGAGCAGGCCCTGGCCGTGTACGCTGGACTCGTATCCCTCGAGAACCTCATCGTGGCACTTGCCGCAGGTCCTGATCTGGCCGACGGCCGCCAGGCGCGACTCGGAATCACTCGCGGACTCGACCGCGTGCGGCGGGCCATGGCAGGTCTTGCAGCTCTTCCCGGCATGTACGCTCTTGCCGAGCTGCTTGCTGGCCATGCCGTGGCAGCCGGCGCAGATCGCTGTCGCGTCGAGCTTGTCCGCGGGGGCAAGCTGGTCGTGCGGTGTGCTCGTGATGTTGACGTGACAGTCGGCGCAGGCTACGTCCGCGTGCGCCCCGGAGCTGACGGTAACGTCGCCGTGACACTCCGCGCACGCCAGGTCGGCGGCCTGGGTCGCGACCGGCAACGTGAGCGCCAGGGATGCGAGCAGCACGGGCCAGACAGTGGCACGCGGAGGGCGACGGATGGACATGAGACACGGCTCCCTGGGTCCGGTGAGAATTCCGGCGATGATCCTCGTAGGTGCACGCGGGGGCAACAGTTATATCCACTACGCATCATTACGTATTTGCGCAGCGCGAATCCTGCCTGGCTGCGGATCCCGGCGGATTCGCGGAGCCAGGGAAGGCCAGATCACTACCGCAGTGTACGATGACGGCCAACCGACCAGAGACGCCCGAGTACCGGCCGAGCCGCGCCTCCCTGACGCCCGGAAATGGACCTGACGAACCTCCTCAATGCGTACCCGGGCATCCACGTCGTGCAGGCGTTCCTGCACTCGGTGAGCGCGGCTATCATCTCGTACCGGGCCATCCTGGACTGGAACATCCGCAGCCCGGTAGTCCGACAGAAGTTCTACCTGATCGCGGTGTTCGCTCCGGTCGTCTCGTATCCTCTTTACCAGTGGATCAACCCTGACCGGGGTTCCGTTGATTTCAGGCTGGGGGCGCTGTTCGACTCCGGCCGGTGGATCAATGTAGAGCTGTGGAACGTGCTGCCCGTCGGGCTGCTGCTTGCGCTGGTGCTCGCGGCAGCCACTGCCGTATTCCTGTTCCAGGAACTGATACCGATCCTGCGCCACCGGTCGGGCCCGCCGGACCCGGAGTCGCGAACCGAGCCGGCTGCCAGGGGATCGCCGGCCGCGCTGGCAGCCGAGGGCCTGGCCGAGGAGGCCCCTGACATCCAGATCGTGGACGACGAGGATCCGGCGATCCACTCAGTCATAGGTCGCAGCCCCGCGATCTACCTCACGACAGGACTCGTGCGAAGTCTGCAACCGGTGGAACTCCGGGCAGCCATCGCGCACGAGATCGCGCACATGAGGCGGAACCGGCGGCCGCTCCTGATGATTTCGTACGTCGTGCGTGTCCTGCTGTTCTTCAGCCCGGGAACCTTGGTGGCGTTCCGGAAAGCCGCAGCCGAGGAGGAGAAGATCTGCGACGATTGGGCAGTGGAGGCGACGGGCAGGCCCGACGCGCTTGCCGCGGTGCTGGAGAAGCTGCGCCACAGCGATGCATACGAAATCGAAGACCGCGAGGCGGGCGAGGCACAGCGCTCATTCGAGCAAGTGAGCTACGATCTGATGGTGCAGGAGAGGATCCGCAGGCTCGCCGACGGTGAATCGACCGCGGCCGATGCGGGCGACTGGTTGAAGTTCGCTGTGACGGTTGCAGCGATCGCGATCCTGAACTACTACATCGTGTGACGGTGCGACACGTGACCAGAAAAGGGCTGCAGATCCTGTCTTTCGTTGCCACCATGGTGGTGGTGGCCGGACTGCTGAAGGTCCTGAACTGGGCTCCCGGCACGCTGGAGCCAGGCCTGATGGCCAGGTACCCGAGCATAGATGCCGCCGTCTCCACGCTCGGTATCCGGAAGATCTACATTCCAGCCTATTTCCCGGAGACCCTGCGCTGGCCGCCCGCTGTCATCCTCGCTCAAGGCAAGCCGTACCAGGCCGTGGTGATGGAATTTTCCAGTGCTCGTAACGGGCAGACGGTGCTCGTGATTTCCCAGGCCGCGAGCACGCTGTTCGAACCTGATGCCGCGATTCGCTTCCGCACGATCAGCGAGAAGGTTCCGCTCGACCTGCTGGGGAGGAAGGCCGCACTCGAGGCTGGCGAGTGCGAGGACCGTTCCGCATGCAGTCGCGTTCAATGGGACGAGGGCAAGGTCCGCATCGTGCTCACGATGAAGGCGCCCTCCGTCGAACTCATCAGGATCGCGGAGAGCATGCTGCACTGACGCGGGCCGAGTCGATAACGGTCGTGCCTTGATGCTGGAAAAGAAAGATATTGCGTTCTCCAGACGGCCGATCTGGAGCAGTTCCAGATTGCCGCCGCTGCACGATTCTTCCGCACTGCGAAAAGTGCGAAAAGCCTGCCAACAATGCCTGCCCGAGGTGACGCGGATTAGGTACTCCTTCTATTACGAAGGCTGGTTTTTGCTGCTTAAATACCCGCGTGAGGAAGAATTTAAGGAGGAATGGATAGGAGACGAAAATGTTGAGATACACAGGCGGAACGACCGTCACAAAAGGCACTTATTGGAACCTCGGCAATGGAGAGCGAGCGGTTCTCGGGAGCGAAGGAGTTCTCCCCGGCAATAGCAGGTCGACCTACCTGAAAGCCCCCGCCATTGTCATGGTGTTGATGGGCCCGATACTCGGATTCTTCTACGTACTGATCCTGCCACTCATCGGAATGGCGATGATCCTGACCGTGCTTGGACGCCAGGTCGCGCAGATGCTGGCTGACTTCGTCGGAATGACGGCAGCGTTCGGATGGAGGCCCGTGGAGGCCTACCTGATGGCGCACAAGAAGAAGGCGAAGCGCGACAAGCAGCCCGACCCGGAAAAGACCCAGGCAGTCAGCTAAGGAGGGCACCATGTACACATTATTTGATTTCATCACCCAGGTTAAAGGCGCGGAGTACCTCATCGGCGTATCTGCGATCGGGCTGTTCCTCCTCTTCTGGGAGGTCCTGAAGCCAAAGCCCTTCAAAGCGATGATCGACGGCGCCAAAGGGGACATCACGCAGATCGGCCAGAGCGGCGGATTTGCGGGGGTGTTGAGGACGGCGGGTCACGTCGCTGCTGCTCCGTTCATCGGCTTGGCCTATGTCATCGCGCTGCCCTTCGTGTTCGTGTACGCACTCGGCCACGTGCTCCTGCAAGGGACAGCACAGGCGATCGCCGCGGGCGCGGACCTGGTCGCACAGACGCTCGTTGTGGGTGCCCACGCAGTTGCGCGAATCGTGCACGTGTCGCCGGCTTTCAGCTGGCGTCCGCAGGAAGCTTATTTCCTGGGCCGCAAGCGACGGCAGCGTACCGACAAGGGACACACGGGCAAGGAGCCTGCGGGCAAGGAGCCTGCGGACAAGGAGCAAACGCAGAAGGAGCCTGCGGACAAGGAAGGAGGCGCCAGGTAGCTCAGCGCGAAGCTGCGCTGACGAGCAGACGACCGAGGCCTGAAGAGGCCTGAAGAGGAGCCACCGGCCAGGGCAGGCCGGAGAGAGGCGGCCAGGGATTCGCGACAATTCGCCAGAGGGAGTCTGGCGCCGCAGGAATCCGATCTGGCCGCCCAGGCGCCGCCGCCGCGGTATTCGCGTATCGCGGGCAGCGGAGGCGCTGCGGGATGATACGAAGAACAAGACGCAGAGACGAAGAACAAGAGGCAAAGACGATGAACAGGATCACGCTGACGCTGGCCGCCTGCGCTTTGACTCTACTGGCAGCCGTTATCGGTACTGCGAAGGCCGCGGACCCGGAGCCAGGTGGACCCGCCACCATCCAGCTCGACAAGCTCGAGAACCTGTACGGGCCGGTAACCTTCGATCACGCCAAACACGCCACCGAGTACGCGGAGGGCTGTGGCGACTGCCACCACCAGCACACAGGCAACGACAAGAATCCCTGCAAGCGCTGCCATGCGATCGACGCAGCGCAGTTCAAGGCATCGGTGACGCGCAATTTCGGCGCCTGCGGCAAATGTCACGGCGAATACGACCCCGCGACCCCGGACACGCCCGGCCTCAAGGTTGCGTACCACGAGGTGTGCTTCAAGTGCCACAGAAAGACCGGCGATGTCGGCAAGACGCCCGCGAGCTGCGGGCAGCTGTGTCACGTGAAGAAGTGAACCCCGGCGCAAGTTGCGGCACGCCAGCAGGCGAATGAACAAGAAGAGGCGCACTCATGGCAGACAAACAGATTTCGATCAACGCCGGTAACGGCGAAGGCAGCGGCTCCGCGTCTCAGACGATCAGCCGCAGGAATTTCCTGGGCGGCGCAGCGGTGTTCGGCGGCGCGACACTGGTGGGTGCCCCGGGCACCGCCGGGGCAGCGCCGGACCTCGAGGGCTGGCCGGACCGGTTCGGCATGCTGACGGACCTTACGGCCTGCGTGGGCTGCAGGAGTTGCGAGCGGGCCTGTAACGCCGTGAACAACTTGCCAGCACCCGAACGGCCGTTCGACGATCCCAGCGTGTTCGAGCAGCACAGGAGGCCGACTTCGACCGCTTACACGGTCGTCAACAAGTACGAGAGCGCCGATGGCAAGGGCGGCCCCGTCTATCGCAAGCTGCAGTGTAACCATTGCAACGAGCCAGCCTGCGCGACGGCCTGTCCGGCGCGCGCCTACCGCAAGACACCGGAGGGCGCGGTCGCCTATGACGAGGACCTGTGCTTCGGCTGTCGCTACTGCATGACCGCCTGCCCGTTCAACGTGCCGGCATACAGCTACGAGAGCGCGTTCGAGCCCAAGATCGTCAAGTGCACGTTCTGCTACCCGCGGATCAAGGAGGGGCTCCTTCCTGCATGCGCCGAAGCATGCCCGGCTGGGGCGCTGACGTTCGGCAAGCGCAGCGACCTGATCAAGCTCGCCCGGGACAGGATCGAGAATGCCCCCGATCGCTATATCGACCACATCTACGGCGAGCGGGAGGCCGGCGGCACGTCCTGGATGTACCTGTCAGGCGTGCCCTTCGGCGACGTCGGGTTCCCGACCAACCTGCCCAATGAGCCGATGATCGACGCCACCAAGGGGTTCCTCGCCGCGGTTCCGACGGTCCTCGTGGTCTGGCCGGCCCTGTTCAGCATGTGCTACGCGGCGCTGAAGCACCGGGAAAAGGCCGTAGCCAAGGAGGAGGAAGAGGCGAACAAGAAGGAGACGAACCGTGGCTAACCATGTACAGACGCTGCCCGCGGGGGTCGCCCCCGAGAGCTTCCGCTCGTGGTTCCTGACCAAGCTCCGCATGGGAATGAGCTGGCAGGACTACGGCCGGTCGCTCATCACGCCCTTCAACATCTTCGCTGCGCTGGTGCTGCTGGTGGGCATTCCGACCATCGTGGCGCGCTTCATGTATGGCCTCGGCGTCGTGACCCACAGCTCGAACGACTACCCGTGGGGGCTGTTCCTCGGCTGGGGGCTGTTTGGCGGCGTGCCCCTGTCCGCGACCGGCTTCGTGATGGCCACCGCGTACTACATCTTCGGCTTCAAGAGGTACGCGCCGATGGTGCGGATCGGGATCCTGACGGGATTCCTCGGCTATCTGTTCGCGGTGCTCTACCTGCTGATCGACCTCGGGCGACCGTGGCGCATCTACTTCCCGATGACCATCTCCTTCGGCACTGCCTCAGTGCTGTTCCTGGTCGCCTGGCACGTCGCGCTGTACCTCACGGTACAGCTCCTCGAGTTCAGCCCGGCCATCTTCGAGTGGCTGAACTCGGATCGGACGCGCGCATGGGCCAAGAGGATCACGATCGGCATGACGATCGCCGGCATCATGCTGTCGACGCTGCACCAGTCGGCGCTCGGCGCCATGTTCCTGCTGTCCCCGGGCAAGGTTCACCCGCTGTGGTACTCGTCGTACCTGCCCCAGCTGTTCCTTGCTTCCAGCATCTACGTGGCGATGGCGATGGTGATCGTGGTGAGCGCGCTCGCGGCGCGCTTCCTGCGGGAACGCTGCGACGACGTCTTTCTCGGCCGCCTCGACGAGCTCACGATCGGGCTCGGCAAGGCCTGCGCGGTCGGGATGTATGTCTACTTCATCATGAAGATCATCTCGGTGGCGCACGACGCTGAATGGTCGCTGCTCGCCACGCCCTACGGTTACTTGTTCCTGTTCGAGGTCCTCGGCTTCGTGCTGCTGCCGGCGCTCGTGCTGACTGTGGGCTTCAAGACGTCGCGGGTTGGGGTCGTGCGGCTGGGTGCCGTGCTGGCCGTGGTCGGCGTGCTCGTGAACCGACTCAACGTCTCGACCGTCACGCTCAACTACAACCTGCCGGACCATCTGCACCACATCATTCCGCCGCGCGGCGAACTGATTGTCGTGGCGACGCTGACGGTGCTCCACATCCTGATCTTCCGCTGGATCGTAAACAGGATGGCGGTGACGCGGGAGGACCCAGCGTTCAAGGCACACTGACCCGGGGCCAGGACACAAGAGGGTGTTCGCAGCGCGGTACAGGCCGGCAATGACCGATCGGCTGCCGAGGTTGCTGCGGCTGCTCGGAGTCGTGGCCCTCGGGGTCCTGGTCCACGCGCCCGCGCCAGCCGAGACCGAGGCCTGCCTTGCCTGCCACGCGGACAAGGGCACTGTGATCGAGTTTCCCCAGGGCGGCAGGATCCAGGCCTACGTAGATGAGCGGAAATTCAAGGCCTCGGTGCACGGCTTCCTGGCGTGCACCGACTGCCACGACCGATCACTGACCGGCAAGGGTCACGAGCAGCAGAGCTTCAGGAGCGAGGAGCTATTCAAGCTCCGTTATTCCCGGATCTGCAGGCGATGCCACCTCGACCAGGAACTCGGCCGCTTCGCGGTGCACAGGAGCCTGCTCGCGCAGGAAGCTGCGGGTCGGGTTCCGCTGTGCACTGACTGTCACCCGGCCCACTCGATCATGCCGGTCAGTGGAGGCGCAGTCCTTGATGACGAGACCACTCACTGCCTGGGATGCCACCCGGCACAAGCCCTGGCGGTAGTGCAGGGCGAAGCCAGCGTGGGCACGGCCACCCCAACTCCCAAGGTCCACGGCAACCTGAGCTGTTCGGGATGTCACGCCGGATATTCCCGGCAGGCGCACCCTCGGGAAGGTGTCGCTGGCGGTGGCTCCGGGACGGGAGCGCCCAACGAGCTCTGCAAGCACTGTCACTTCGACATGTATACGAAGGCGCAGGAGGGCATCCACTACAACCTGCTGAAGCAGGGCCATCCGGGTACGCCTGGTTGCGTCGACTGCCACGGATCGCACCGGATCACGTCATTCAGCCACGACCGGGCGGCGAGCGCGGCAAAATGCGGCGAGTGCCACGCGGCGCTCTACGCCAGCTACGCATCCAGCGTGCATGGCGATGCCCTGGTCAATGCGAAGAACCAGGACGTGCCGATCTGCGTCGACTGCCACAGGGCGCATGACACCGGCGACCCGCTGACTGCCGGCTATCACTACGACATCCCGTTCATGTGCGGCAGCTGCCACGCCAACGAGGCCATTGCCCGCAAATATGGGCTCTCCACCGACGTCGTGAAGACCTACCTGTCGGATTTCCATGGCTCGACGGTCAGCATCTACCGGGACCAGGCCGCCGGCGCTGATCAGCCGGCGAGGCCGATTGCGGTCTGCACCGACTGCCATGGGACGCACGACATCAAGTCGATATCGGCGCTCGGTCCCGGCGCTGTCAAGACGCTGCTGCTCAAAAAATGCCGGCAGTGCCACGAAGATGCGAGCGTGGCGTTCCCGGACGCATGGCTGTCGCACTACACGCCGAGCCTGTCGCGCACGCCGGTGCTGTTCCTCGTCGACCGGTCCTATACGGTGCTGCTGCCGCTGATGCTGCTGGGGATGCTGCTGCACATCGTGCTCCATGCGAGGCAGCACGTCGTCGGGCGGACCGCTGCCGCAAAGGCGGGCAGCGAGACCGTTGCCGCCAGGGACGCCAGCAGGATCCGGAGATTCCCGGCGGCGCGGATCGCGGAGCATCTCGTGCTGATCCTGCTGGTCGCGGTGCTTGCGGCGACCGGACTGGCGCAAAAGCTCCACCACCTCGCAGCCTCGCAGTGGCTGTTCTCCCTGGTCGGCGGTGTGGAGATCGCGAGGCGCATCCACCATTACGCCGGGGCGGCGCTGGCAGCGCTGCTGCTGCTGCACATCGTCACTGCCGTGTTCGGGGTCACGGTGCGCGGCTGGCGCCTGTCAATGCTCATATCGCGGCAGGACCTGCTCGACGCAGCCCAGGACACCAGGTACGGCCTGGGCCTCGCGACCAGGCCGGCAGACCGTGACTGGTACGACTACAAGGAAAAGTTCACCTACTGGCTGGTGCTGACCGGCGTCGTGGTGATGGCGCTGAGCGGGATCATCCTGTGGTTCCCGATACCTGTTGCCAATCACCTGCCCGGCCAGGCGATCGCGCTGGCGGCAATGATGCATTCCCACCAGGCACTGGTCGTTTTGCTGCTGGCGGTCGGCTGGCACATCTACGATGCCATCTTCAGCCCCGATGCCTTCCCCCTGGATGCCAGCATCTTCACGGGCTACACGACGCAGCCGCGGACTCGCCGCGGCGACCAGGGTGGCGCCGGAGATCGTGGCCCCGGAAAGAAGTGAACGACAAACAGGCGCATTGGTTGAGCCCTGGAGTTTGTGAGGTGAGGCGCGGGCCGGCCCCTCGGGGCTGGCCCGTTGCTCATTCGAGCCCACCCGTCTGTGGCAGGGTAGTTGAAATTACCTAGATGATTCGATCCGGCTGCGACCTAACATCGCCCCGACCCGCGCACCTGGTGGGCGGGACGGCACAGGGGGAATCATGGCAGCCGACTTAAGAATTTCCGCTATTGCCGGTTCGTCGGCAGGCCCGCGAGCCCGCTGGAGCCGGAAATGAAGCTCCCGGAGCAGGTCAAGCGACTCGGCGTCATCGTTGGGTTGTTCCTGGTTGTCGTCGTTACCCGATTCTTCCTGCTGCCCGAGTCGTGGATTTCGGCCAAGCCGCACCAGGCGGCCAAAGTGGTCCGCGAAATGGACAAGCCGATGCACTACGCGGGCATGATGAGCTGCCGCGACTGCCATCGTGACGAGTGGGACACCAAGCTCGGCGGATTCCACCGCAAGATCGGTTGCGAGAACTGCCACGGGCCGGCGGCCGCCCACGTCGCAAACAAGGACGACAAGAACGCCATCCCGCCCAAGCACCGCGAACGGGAGTTCTGCCTCGGGTGCCACGGGTTCGTCGCATCGCGGCCCAACGGATTCCCGCAGGTCGATGGCCAGAAGCACAAGCCGGGCAAGCGCTGCGTCAGCTGCCACGATCCGCACGATCCCAAGCCGGAGCAGACTCCCCAGGACTGCGGCGGCTGCCATGGCCGCATCGCCAGGATCAAGGCGACGTCGACGCACGCGGAACTCGCCTGCACCGAATGCCACCAGGTTCCCGAGCAGCACCTGGAGGACCCGCGGACGGCGTTCCCGACGGTACCGCAGCGGCGTGAAGCCTGCGCACGCTGCCACGACACTGCATCGACCGATCCAGCCGCAGCCAATTCGAGAGTCGACGTCGGTTCGCACGGCCGCACGTACGTGTGCTGGCAGTGCCATTACGCTCACCTGCCGGAGGGCCTCAAGTGAACAAGCGCGAGTTCCTCAAGGGCGCGATCGTATTCTTCCCGGCCGCCGCTACCTGCGGTGCGATCGCTGCGCAGGCAGCAGGAAATGATCCCGCCACGGCGGCACCGAAAGCCTCGTCCGGCTACGACCCGACGGACCACTGGTACGGCATGGGAATCGACGTCGACAAGTGCATCGGCTGCAATCGCTGCGTCGAGGCTTGCAAGACGGAGAACGGAGTACCCGAGGAGCCGTTCTTCTTCCGCACCTGGATCGAGCGCTATTCGATCCATGCCGATGGCGAGGTGAAGGTGGAATCCATCAGCACCAGGACGCCGGAGGAGCGGCTCGCCGAGCAGGATCAGCCGGTGGACCCGGAGGTCGTGCGTACCTTCTTCGTCCCCAAGCTGTGCAACCAGTGCGCGCATCCGCCGTGCGTGCAGGTCTGCCCGGTCGGCGCGACGTTCCAGACCAAGGACGGCGTCGTGCTGGTCGACGAAAAGCGCTGCATCGGCTGCCGGTACTGCATCCAGGCCTGCCCATACGGTGCCCGCTACCTGAATCCGGTGACCAAGACCGCGGACAAGTGCACGTTCTGCTACCACCGCATCACCAAGGGCCTGGCGCCGGCGTGCGTCGAGGTCTGCCCGACGGAGGCGCGGATTTTCGGCGACCTGAAGGGCCGGGCCGATCGGCTGGTGAGCTTCCAGCGGCAAAACGTCATCAGCGTGTTGAAGCCCGACCTGAATACCGAACCCAAGGCGCTCTACGCCAACCTTGACGGAGAAGTCCGATGAGCGGCACGGTGCCCCAGGCGCTCCTGGACCAGCTTGCCCACCAGTTCAGCCAGGTGATCGGCTTCATCTACCCGAACGAAGTCGAGACCCAGTGGGCGATCCTGATCGTCGTTTATCCGTACATCACCGGAATCGTCGCAGGCGCGTTCATCCTCGCCTCGCTCGTGAAGGTGTTCAATGTCGTCGCAGTGCAGCCGACCTACCGGCTGGCGCTGCTCACGGCGCTGTCATTCATGCTGATCGCGGGCATGCCGCTGCAGTTGCACCTCGGGCACCCGGAACGTGCGTACGAGATCTTCATGACTCCGCAGCCGACCTCCGCGATGGCGATGTTCGGCTTTGTCTACCTGTGGTACCTGATGGGTATCCTGCTGATCGAGGTCTGGCTGGAATACCGCCAGCAGCTGGTCCTGATGGCGCGGGAGGCGACTGGCGTAAAGAAGGCGCTGTACCGAGCGCTCTCACTCTTTTCGAACGACATCAGCCCGGAGGCCGTGGCCTGGGATCACAAGACGAGCAAGATCGTGACGGTCATCGGCATCCCCTCGGCGTTCCTGCTGCACGGCTACGTTGGATTCATCTTCGGGTCGGTGAAGGCGAACCCCTGGTGGGGCAGCGTACTGATGCCCATCGTGTTCCTTCTCTCTGCGATCGTGTCGGGCATCGCCATGGTGATGCTGGTGTACATCGTGCTGAACCTGCTGCGCAGGGAAAAGATGGACATGCGCTGCCTGGACACGGTCGGGCTGTTCCTGCTGGTGGCGGTGATCGTCGACTTCGCGTTCGAGGGACTGGAATACATCCATCGTGTGTACCAGAGCGAGGAATCGATCAGGATCCTGGGCGAGCTCGTGTCAGTGAGGTTGTTCAACAGCCTCGTGGTCGTGCAGGTGGGGCTCGGTATGTTGCTGCCGCTGCTGATCCTGTCGCTGGTCCGCAGCAAGCGCATCAGCGCGGGCATGCGCACGCTGATGTACTTCGTTTCCGTGCTGTTGCTGCAGGTGGGAATCTTCGCCATGCGCTGGAACGTAGTGATCGGCGGTCAGGAATTCTCGAAGAGCCTGCGTGGGCTGATGGAATACAGTATGGAGATGACGGGCATAGAGAGCCTGACGACGGCGATCGTGCTGCTCGCGCTGCCGTTCATCATCCTGGTCGGGCTCCATTACCTGCTGCCCCCGCGATGGATGGAGGAGCGCGGCCTCGCCGCCAATTAGAGGGTGCGCTGGCGGTAAAGGGCAGGTTCGACGAGAATACAGGCCACTTGCAGCACGTCGGCCGTCTGGCACCCAATATCCCGGAGAAATGCGATGAACAGACTTTCCCTGTCCCTGATGCTGTGCGCCTGCGCGATGTTCGCGGCACCGACCTACGCGGCTGACGCCGCTGCCGGCAAGAAACTGTCGGAGGGCTCCTGCGTGGATTGTCACGGCGATGATGGCAAGGGCGACGATGAATTCCCGGGCATCGCCGGCATGTCGGTGGACAAGTTCACCAAGGCGATCCAGGAATACCAGAACGGCACGCGCACCAAGAGCCCGAAGATGACGAAGGAGGCGAAGAAGCTCTCCGCCACCGACATCGCCAACCTTGCAGCGTATTACTCCACGCTTAAGTAACTGCCTGACTCGGCAGGAGATTACACCAGCATAGGTATTCGCCGCGGTGAAGCGGCGTCGTTGGTTACGATAGGGCAAAGCGTTATGCTTCGCCCGCGACAAGCATGACTCGCAAAACACGGCCCGGGGGCCACGCATGATCAGGAACTATTTCTCGGTAATCACCCGCAGCGCGATGAGCATGGTCGGCACTGCGATCGCGCTGGTCGGTTTCCTGCTCTTCGTCACGCTGTTCCTGATCCAGAACCTGGGATTCCGGGGTGGGCCCTACCTGGGCATCATCACCTACCTTCTGCTGCCCGCCGTGGTCGTGGCCGGACTCACGCTGGTTCCCATCGGCATCTGGCGGCAGACCAAGAAGGAGCGCGCGGCGGTGGCTCATGGCGAGCCCGTGCCGCACCTGCCGATAATCGACATGAACAAGCCGCGGACTCGCAAGGCGCTGGCGGCCTTCGGGGTGATGTCGCTGATAGGTCTGGTGGTGCTCGCGGTCGGCACCTACAAGGGCGTCGAGTACATGGAATCCGTGGAGTTCTGCGGCACGGCCTGCCACACCGTGATGCAGCCGGAATTCACGGCGCACCAGCGGTCGCCGCACTCGCGCGTCGCCTGCGCCGAATGCCACATTGGCGCCGGAGCCGACTGGTTCGTAAAGTCCAAGATTTCCGGCAGCTGGCAGCTGATCGCGGTGGCATTCAACCTGTATCCGACGCCGATCGGTACGCCGGTGCACAACCTGCGCCCGGCGCGTGAGACCTGCGAGCAGTGCCACCTGCCGACGAAATTCACCGGCGACAAGCTCAAGGAGCGCGTTCACTACTCAGAAGACGAGCAGAACACCGAACTGCACACGGTGATGATGTTGAAGGTCGGTGGCCAGCATGGCCGTGGCGCGTCCGGCATCCACTGGCACGTGGCCCCGGGCGTCAAGGTCCGATACTTGTCGGACCCGAGTCGTGAAAAGATCTACGACGTCGAGATGACCGGTGTGGATGGCAAGGTCAAGCTCTTCAAGAACGAAGAGGCGCCCAAGGACGCGGAGTGGCGGCAGATGGACTGCGTCGACTGCCACAACCGGCCGACGCACGTCTACCGGGAGCCAGCCAACGAGATCGACAACTCGATGGACCAGGGCCTGATCGACAAGACACTGCCGTTCATCAAGCGCGAGGGCCTGCGGGCGGTGCAGGTTGAGTACCCGTCGCACGAGGCAGCGCGGGCCGGCATTGCGGCCGACATCGCGGCCTTTTACGCCAAGAACTATCCCGACCTCGCCAAATCGAAGGCCGACGCGATCGCGCAGGCCGGCAAGGCGCTCGGCGACGTCTACAGCTGGAACGTGTTCCCGGCGATGAAGGTCACCTGGAACACCTACCCGAATCACATCGGGCACAAGCAGTCACCCGGCTGCTTCCGTTGCCACGACAAGAAGCACGCGACAGAGGACGGCGAGAAGATCAGCAAGAAGTGCGACACCTGCCACTCGCTGCTGGCAGAGGAAGAGCAGGATCCCGCGATCCTCTACGAGTTGGCGGGCGAAGAGCCGCCGGCACCGGGCACAGCGGAGACCCCGCCGTCCGTCGCGACCGGAACCTGAGCCAGCACGGATTAACGGGGGCGCGCAGGGACTGGTCCCGCGCGCCCCTGTCTTTGCGAGCGGTATCACGGGCGCTGTATCCCGGGAATCGCCCGGTCGCCGCGAGTTTCGCGCGCGCAGCGAGGTCAGTCGCCGTCGACCGCGTCCTTGTTCCGGGCGCCCTTGTTGAGTTCGTTTATTCCGCAGTCGCCGCAGTGATCGCTGCCCTTGCGGAAACTGCGCGATATCTGCACCGCCGCGTAGACCGCGGCCGCGGCTACGATGACCCACACGATAATCTGCTCCAGCATCGTGTCGTCCTCAGCCTGCACCCAGCGCAAGCGCAGTGTGATAGGTGACGAATGCGGCGGCGTAGGCTAGTGCAAAAAGATATCCGGTCATGATCAGCGGATAGCGCCACGAGTTGGTCTCGCGCCGCACCACCACGATCGTCGACAGGCACTGCGGCGCGAACACGAACCAGGCGAGCAGCGAGAGCGCGGTCGCCAGGCTCCAGGTGCCCGCGAGCATCGGCGCCAGCGTGCCCGAGACGTCGTTGCCCGTCGCCGAGAGCGAGTACACCGTGCCCAGCGCGCCCACCGCGACTTCGCGCGCCGCGAGTCCGGGCACCAGTGCAAGCGAGATCTGCCAGTTGAAACCGATTGGCGCGAACACATGCTCCAGCGCGCGACCGATCGAGCCGGCGAAGCTGTACTGGATCGCTGGACCGGTCGCGTCGGCGGGTGGGGCCGGGTAGCTGCTCAGGAACCACAGCACGATCATCAGCGCGAGGATGATCGTGCCGACGCGGCTCACGAACACCTTGGCGCGCTCCCAGAGGCCCAGCGAGACGCTGCGCAGGTTCGGCCAATGGTATTCGGGTAGCTCGAGCAGCAGCGGGTGATACGAGGATCGCAGCGCCGTGCGCTTCAGCCCCCAGGCGACGGCCATCGCCGCGACGATGCCGGCCACGTACAGGATGAACAGCACGAGCCCCTGCAGGTTGAATGGTCCGATCGGTTGATTCGGGATGAACGCGGCGATCACCAGCGCGTACACGGGCAGTCGCGCCGAGCAGGTCATCAGCGGCGCAACCATGATGGTGGCGATGCGATCGCGCAGGTTGGGGATGGTGCGAGTCGCCATGATGCCCGGCACCGCGCAGGCAAAGCTCGAAAGAAGTGGGATGAAGGCACGCCCCGAGAGGCCGACGCTCCCCATCAGCCGGTCGAGCAGGTAGGCGGCGCGCGGCAGGTAGCCCGTGTCCTCGAGCACCAGGATGAACAGGAACAGGATCAGGATCTGCGGCAGGAATACCAGCACGCTGCCGGCGCCGGCGATGATGCCGTCCACGAGCAGGCTCCTGAGCGCGCCGTTCGGCAGTTGCTCCCGCAGTTGCTCGCCCAGCCAGGAGACCCCCGAGTCGATCAGCTCCATCGGCAGCGCGGCCCAGCTGAACACCGCCTGGAACACGAAGAACAGCAGCACAGCGAGGATCAGCGGCCCGGCAAACGGGTGCATGACCAGTGCGTCGAGACGCCGCAATGCGCGTGCACGCACGGGTTCCGTATATCCGACGACTGCGAGGATGCGGCGCACCTCGCGCTGTGTGTGCTGGATGTGCGCGAAACTCGGGTCGTGCCATTCGCGCGCAGGAGCCGCATCGGGCTGCGTTGCGGCATCGAGCGCTGCGACCAGCTTTTCGTGCCCGGCGGCGGCGACCGCGACCGTCTCGACCACCGGCACGCCGAGTTCGCGCTCGAGCTGCTCGCGGTCGAGCCGGTAACCCCGGTCGTGCGCGAGGTCGCTCATGTTCAGCGCCACGATCATCGGCACGCCGAGTTCGCGCAGTTCCAGCGCCAGGCGCAGGTTCAGCCGCAGGTTCGTGGCGTCCACGACGCACACGATGAATTCGGGCGCGGGTTCGCCGGCAAGCCGGCCGAGCAGGAAATCCCTGGTGATCGCCTCGTCCAGCGTCGTGGGCGTAAGGCTGTAGGAGCCGGGCAGGTCGAGCACGCGGTACTGGCGCTGCCGTGCCGGGCTGACAAAGGAGCCTTCCTTGCGCTCGACGGTGACACCGGCGTAATTGGCAACCTTCTGCCGGCTGCCGGTGAGCCGGTTGAAGAGTGCCGTCTTGCCGCAGTTCGGCACCCCGACGAGCGCTACACGCATCGACGCCGGCGCGGACTGGTCTTTCATGGCAGGGTCAGGCGCAGTCGACGGTGACCAGGACTGACTGGGCCTCCCGGCGGCGCAACGCGAAGGTCGTGTTGCCGAGGCGAACTGCGATGGGGTCGCCGCCGGGCCAGACTGCAGCGACGACCTCGAGGGCCTCGCCGGGCACGAAACCGAGCTCGAGCAGCCGTCGGCTGATCGTCGAGTGGGTTTCGTCGCCAAGGCTCTGCGCGTCGTCGGTCACCTCTGCGACGGTGCCGCGGGCGCCTTTCTTCATGGCTGCAAGGCTGATCGGGCGCATTCTGGGGTCAGTACCTGGATGAATCTGGACGTGATCGAGTCTGTCCTGAATGAGAATCGTCCGCAACTGCGATTAACCGCAATGGCGCCATGGTTCGCAGATCGGTAGCACTACAATCCGCCGATGAGCCAGACCACGGATGCCGTGCTGATGGTGCGGCCGGCCGCTTTCGGCTGGAATCCTGAGACTGCCGGGAGCAACGCCTTCCAGCGCCCGGGCTCCGGTCCCGCGGGGCCTCGGCAGGTGCACGCGCTCGCAGAGTTCGACCGGCTGGTAGAGGCGCTGGCCGCGGCTGGCCCCACGGTACATGCACTCGGCGAGCCCGGGCCATGGGCCTGCCCCGACGCGGTCTTTCCGAACAACTGGGTGAGCATGCACCGCGACGGTACGGTCGTGCTGTACCCGATGATGGCGCCGAACCGCAGGAGGGAGCGGCGCATGGAACTGATTGCCCGGCTCGAGGAGCAGGGAGGCTACGCGGTCGAGCGTCTGGTGGACCTGACCCATCACGAACTCGCGGGCAGGTTTCTCGAAGGCACGGGCAGCGTCGTTTTCGACCATGTGGCCCGTGTGGCCTACGCCTGCCGCTCCCCCCGCACGGACGAATCCGTGCTGGGTGAACTCTGCGAGGAACTCCGCTACGAGCCAGTCGCATTCGACGCGACCGACGAGTCCGGGGTGCCGGTCTATCACACCAATGTGCTGCTCTCGATCGGCACCCGTTTCGCCATCGTGTGCGGGACGGCCATTGCCGGTCGCCAGCGCGGCGCGCTGCTCGAACGCCTGCAGGCAAGCGGACGACGGGTCGTGACGATCGAATACGCGCAGATGGCGGGGTTCGCGGGTAACGCGCTGGAACTCCGTACGGCTGGCGGTACCGCGGTGCTGGTCCTCGCCGCGAGCGCCTGGCAGTCATTCGGTCCCGCAGGGCGCGAGGTGCTGCGCGACTGCGTGGATGCGATAGTCGCGTCGCCGGTGCCGACGATCGAGCAACTCGGCGGCGGGTCGGTGCGCTGCATGATCGCCGAGGTGTTCCTGCCGCGACGCTGAGTGGCAACGCTCCTGCTGCCGCGTCGACGCGCGCAGCCGGCGCAGCTCCCGGTCCGGGCGTCGCCTGGGGCCGATGCTAGAATCGCCGACCGGAGGCCCGCGTGCTCGAACTCGGCGTAAAGACCCTGCTTTCGTACCTGATCGGGTCACTGATAGGCAGCCTGCTGCTCGGGCGGCTGCGGGGCATCGACATCCGCGAGCAGGGCAGCGGCAATGCCGGAAGCACCAACGCGCTCAGGACCCAGGGCTGGAAGTTCGCGGTCGGCGTGCTCGCGTTCGACATCGGCAAGGCGCTGCTCGCGGTTGGTGTGCTGCCCGGGCTCGCGCTGCCACTGGTCGGTTACGACGCGGGCATCGACAGCGAGTGGCTTGCGGTTGCATGCGCCATCGCCGTGGTCGTCGGCCATGTCTACCCCGTCTGGCATGAGTTCCGAGGTGGCAAGGGGGCTGCCACCCTGCTCGGGACGGTCGCGGTGCTGGCACCCATGGCGCTGTTGCCCTTCCTGGCGGTCTGGCTGGCCTGCGTGGTGGTAACCGGCTATGTCGGACTCGGCACCATGCTCGGCGTCGCGTCGATACCGCTGTACGTTGCCTACGCCTGGCCGGGCGACGCCCCTCTGCTCGTCTACGGCGTCGCGATGGCCTTGTTCGTCGCGTACACGCACCGCGCCAACATCCAGCGCATGGGTAACGGCACCGAGAGTCGGGCGCGGCGATTGTGGCTGCTGCGGCCGCGATGAGCGACGTCTCGCGCTGCGCACTGCTCGCCCTGCTTGCCGACGGCCGGATGCACGCTGGTCCGGAGCTGGCGGCCCGGCTCGGCGTAAGCCGCACTGCGGTGTGGAAACTTGTTGGTGATCTGCGCCAATCCGGCGTTGGCATCGCGAGCGTGCAGCGGCGTGGCTACCGGCTCGCGGAGCCTTGTGAATTGCTCGACGCTGCAGCGATCCGACGGGCAGCCGAGCGGCAGGGCAGGCCGTTGCCCTGTGAGGTCGAAGTCCAGTTCGCGACGGACTCGACCAACCAGTATCTCTACGATGCGCCCGCGCAGCCGGCCGGGTCGCCACGCATCGTTCTCGCCGAGATCCAGCGCGCGGGACGTGGACGCCGCGGCCGTTCGTGGCTCGCTCCTTTCGGCTCGGGCCTGACGTTCTCGATCGCCTGGACCTACCCCGAAGTCCCGGCGGAACTGTCCGCGTTGAGCCTGGCCCTCGGCGTGCAGGTGGCAGACGCGCTTCGTGCCGAGGGGGCTGGCGAGGTCATGCTCAAGTGGCCCAACGACATCGTGTGGCGGCACCGGAAACTCGGCGGACTGCTGATACAACTGCGCCTGGAGGCAGGTGGCGCCGCGAGTGTCGTGGTGGGGCTCGGCCTGAATGTCTCGCTGCCGGCCGGGGTGCGCACGAGTCTTGCCGCGCCCGGTGCCACGCCGGTCGCGGATCTGCGCGAGGCGATGGGCGGACGCCTTCCGGGCCGCAACGCACTCGCCGGTCGGCTGCTCGCGGCGATGTGCGAGGGTCTTGAGGTATTCGGCCGGGAGGGATTTGCGCCGTTCGCGACGCGCTGGCAGGAGCTCGACTCACTCTCCGGCGCCGAGGTCAGGGTCACGCAGAGCAAGGGCAGCATCGAGGGCCGCGCCCTGGGCGCGGATCGCGACGGCGCGTTGCGCGTTGAAACAGGCGGACGTGTCGAGCGATACCTGGCCGGCGACGTCAGCCTGCGCGCGGCCGACGAACTGTCAGTATGAAACTGCTGGTGGACATCGGCAATTCGCGCGTCAAGTGGGCCACGCTTGACGGAGGCGGTCTCGGCGCACAGCAGGCCGCGTGCTACGCGGGCTGGACGCAGGACGACTGGCATCGATCGCTGTTCGCGGTGCCCGGCATCGACGAGGTGTTCGTGGCGAGTGTTTCGGAGGTGCCGTCGGCCGCCCTCGACTCCGCGACCGCCCTTGCGATCGGTCGTCACGCGACCTTCGTTGCGACCAGCGAGCAGGCAGCCGGCGTCCGCAACGCCTATCGCGAGCCGCGGCTGCTTGGCGTGGATCGCTGGCTGGCCGTCATCGCCGGGCACGCCGCCACCCGCGGCGACTGCTGCGTCGCCGATGTAGGCACCGCGACGACCTTCGATGCGGTGACCGCGAGTGGCGAGCATCTCGGAGGGTTCATCGTTCCCGGGCCCGGGCTGATGGTGCGCTCGCTGCATGGCGGGACCGCGGACCTCGCCGGGCACTCGGCGGCCAGCGGCGAGCCCGGTGGCGCGCCGCTCGCGGACAACACACGAGACGCGATCGAGCGAGGCTGCCGGCTCGCGGTTGCGGCGCTGATCGATCGGGGCGTGGCGGACGTGGAATCGAGGCTCGGGACCCAAGCAGCACTGCTGCTGACCGGCGGCGGCGCCGCGACGGTGGCGCCGCTCATCAGGTCGCGGCTTACGCTGGTTCCGGATCTCGTATTGCGCGGACTTGCGCTTCTAGCCGGTGCCGGCAGTACGAACTATGGTGGGAATCCACAGTCTGAGTAAGCAGGCTTGGCGTGTATCATCCCCACCAAGTGCAAAGTGCCGGCGGGACTGTCGCCGGGCAGTCAATCTGGAGAAAGGTTATGAAAATCAGGACATTGACGACGATCTGCTTGATGACGGCCGGGCTGGCTGGCTACAGCGCGAGCGCTATGGCCGACGCCGCCGCCGGCAAGGCTACCTTCGCGGCAGCCTGTGCGGAATGCCATGAAGCGGCCGACTTCAAGGGCGAAGACGCAAAAGAACTCCAGGCGACGATCGAGAAGATCTCGGCTGGCACGATGAAGCACAAGAAGGCGATCAAGCTCACCGCCCAGCAGGCTGCCGACGTGGCTGCCTACATGGCGAGCGGCGGCTGACAGTAGTCCTGCGGCCCCATCCTGGGGCTGCCCGGCTCTTTACGCCTGCGACGGTACGAGACCCGCCCCTCCTGCGAGGGGCGGGTTTTTGCGTTTCCGGATAAGATCCGGCTCCCCCTGGCGACGCCCCAGAGAGAGTGGCACTCAAAGTGCGAGCACTGTTTCTCATCCTGCTGCTGGTCAACATCATGTTCCTTGCGTGGACGCGCTGGATCGCGCCTGTGCCGGACACTGGTGGGCATGCAACGCCGAGTAGCCAGGGTTCGCACGTAATCCGCCTGCTGCGTGAGGAACCTGCGCAACGACAGGGATCGACCGTGGCCCAGGGAGCTGGGCCGATGGCCCCCGGGGTGTCCGCTGACTGCGTGAGCGGCGGACCCTATCTCGACCGGGCCGGCGCCGAGCAGGCAGCTGCGAGGCTGGACGGCCTCGGGTTCAAGTCGAGGCTCAGGGCGTCCCGGGACGAGGTCTGGGTCGGTCAGTGGGTACGCGTCGAGGATTTCGCAACCGCTGAAGACGCGGAAAACGCGCTCGCGGCGCTGAAAGCTGCGGGCGTCGCCGACGCCTACCTGCTCGCCGACGAGCCGCCGGGCAACGTCGTGTCACTGGGCGTCTTCAGCGATGCGGGGCGCGCGGCACAGGTGGTCGCCACCGCGACGCGGGCAGGGTTTGCGCCGAAGGTGGACGACAGTTACCGGGCGGAAAACGTGTTCTGGCTGGACGTGGACCGCCACACGAACGCCGGCTTGCCGGGCCTGGAGATGTTTCGTGTCCAGGACAGCGGGAGCACGCGCATCGAGCTGCGGGCCTGCCCTGATCCCGATTCCGTGACGCCGGCCGTGCCAGCGCCGTGAGCGCGGAGGCAGATCGGCGGTTAGAATCCCCGTTCCGGTGCCGGCTTAGCACAGTTGGTAGTGCACCTGATTTGTAATCAGGGGGTCGGGGGTTCGAATCCCTCAGCCGGCACCATCGGCATAACGCAGCAGCGCAATACGCGCGGAAACCAGGAGATCGAAATGGCGCTCTGGAAAGATCCCACGGCCAAGGAAACCAACCCGGGCACCGGCGAGCCGGCCCCTGCGGCGCCCGAGCTGCGCGCTGTCGAACGGCCGCCCGCACCGATCGGTTCCGCCGCGTCGGAGGCGTCGCGTCGCGCAGTGGAACGCGGCCCGGCGAAAGAATCGCTGATCGCCGGCGACCTCACGATCGAGGGCAAGATCGAGGGCTCGGGCAATGTGCGCGTTGCCGGCCGCTTCAAGGGCGACGTGAACGTGGAAGGCAACGTGACCATCGAGCAGGGCGCGCATGTTACCGGGCAGGTGACGGCCTCGATGGTAGTCGTGAGCGGCGAGGTGCACGGCAACATCACCGCGACCGCGCGGGTCGAACTGCTCGAGACCGGCGTGATCAACGGCGACGTCAAGGCGGCTGTGCTCACCGTCGCGGCGGGCTCGCGCATGCGCGGCCAGGCCGACTTCGGCTGGACCGACCAGGGTCCGGGCAAAAAGTGACGGCTGGCCCGGCCTGAATGCTGCCCGGGCGCACACCCTCCGGAGCGGTCGGTCGCACGCGGACCTGCCCGCATTGCAAGGCCACGATCCTCGAAAGCTCCGCGGTCTGCCCGCAATGCCGGCACCACCTGCGTTTCGGCGCCGCAGCCGCGCCGGCTCGAACCCCTGTCGAGGGCTTCACCGCGCTCCGCGTCGAGGGTACGCTCGAGCATCCGGCGCATGGAAGCGACTGGGAGTATTCGGTGGTGCTCACGATCCGCAACGAGCGTGGCGAGGAACTTGCGCGCCAGGTCGTGGGTGTCGGGGCGCTGCGCCCGGCGGAAGCGCGCAGCTTCAGCCTGTCCGTGGAAGTACTCACTCCAGGCGGCCGCGCGCGATAAGCGCGGCGCGGCCGGGGCATCTACTTAATTGACCTGAGGGTTGGGGTTTGCCAGTCTCCGCGCGTGCCTCGGGGTCCTGTGCGGTCCCGCGGCGGGAGGTGGATCATGTGTCTTGCCGTGCCGATGCGGATCAAGTCCGTTGACGGTTTCAACGCCGTTTGCGAGGCGAAGGGAATTGAACGGGAAATAAGCTTGTTCATGATGCAGGGCGAGGATATTGCGCCCGGCGACCACGTGCTCGTGCACGTTGGCTATGCAATCCAGAAAGTGAGCGAAGAGGAAGCCCGCGTCACGTGGGAGCTCTTCGACCAGGTCCTGGAGCATGCATGAACTTTCCATCTGCCAGGCGCTGATCGAGCAAGTCGAGCGGGTGGCGCGGCAGAACGACGCGCGCCGCGTCATCTCGATCGTGATCACCGTCGGGCCGCTGTCGGGCGTCGAGCCGCAGTTGCTCGAGCACGCCTATCCGCTCGCCGCCGCGGGGACGCTGGCGGAGCACGCCACGCTCGAAATAGAGACGGTGCCGGTCCGGGTGCGCTGCCGCAGCTGCAACGCCGAGACGGATGCCGGCGCGAACCGGCTGCTCTGCGGCGCCTGTGGCGACTGGAAGGTGGACGTGATCGGTGGCGAGGAAATGATCCTGAAGCGCGTCGAGGTCGAGACCTCGGCCGCACCCGTTCACTAGGAGAATCGCGATGTGCCGTGACTGTGGATGTTCGCTGGGGCCGTCCGCGACGCGGGCGCCACTGGCTGCGCCGACGGGCGTGGCCGGCAAGATCGAGACCATCGAGATCATCACTGCGATCCTCGGCGAAAACGACCGGGTAGCCGCGCACAACCGCGAGCATTTCGACGGCCACGGCGTGCTCGCGCTGAACCTGATGTCGTCGCCCGGCGCGGGCAAGACGGCGCTGCTCGAAGCAACGATCCGTGCGCTTGGCGGTCGCCTGAAGATCGCAGTCGTCGAGGGCGACCTCGCCACCGAGAATGACGCGGAGAGAATACGAGCCTGCGGCGTTGCCGCAGTGCAGATCAGCACCGGCAATGCCTGCCACCTCGACGCGACCATGGTGCACGACGCCGTCCACGACCTGCCGCTCGCGGGCCTCGACGTGCTGTTCATCGAGAACGTCGGCAACCTCGTCTGCCCGGCGAGTTTCGACCTGGGCCAGCACCGCAACATCACGCTGCTCTCGGTGCCCGAGGGCGACGACAAGCCGGCCAAGTACCCGGTGATGTTCCGCGCCGCGGACCTGTCGCTGATCACCAAGACCGACCTGCTTGCGTACATCACCGAGTTCAGCACCGAGCGCGCGCACGCGTCGCTCAGGCAGATCGGGTATTCCGGAGAAACGATCGAGTTGAGCAGCCGCGGCGGCGAGGGCTTCGAAGCCTGGCTCGCCTGGCTGGATCGCGAGGTTGCGGCGCAGCGCGATCGCGCCCGGCGCGGTGAATCGCTGCGACCGCAGGTAGCGCCGGACGGTGCGCACGCGCATGCAGCCGGAGTCCGGCCCGCGCGCTGAGGAGGACGACATGAGCACCGCAAGCGACTGGCTCGACCGGATCCGCGCGCTGCCGCTGCCGCCACGCATCAAGGTGATGAACGTCTGCGGCGGCCACGAGCGCTCGATCACGATGGCGGGGCTGCGCAAGGCGCTCCCATCGAACATCGAAATCGTCCCCGGGCCGGGCTGCCCGGTGTGCATCTGCCCGGAAGAAGACATCTACGAGGCCATCCAGCTGGCGCTGCACGAAGGCGTGATCCTGCTCGCCTACGGCGACATGTTGCGCGTACCGGTCAACGTGTCGAAGAGCGAGCCGCGCTCGCTCGAGCAGGCCAAGGCAGCTGGCGCCGATGTGCGGCCGATCGCGAGCCCGCTGGAGGCGGCGCGCATTGCGCTCGCGAATCCGACGAGCAGGGTGGTGTTCCTGGCCGCCGGGTTCGAGACCACCACGGCGCCTTCGGCCGCGTTGCTCGCGCAGGGCGCGCCACCGAACCTGCTGTTCCTGATGTCGGGCCGGCTCACGTGGCCCGCGGTCGCAATGCTGCTTGAATCGGGCGAGCCCGGCTTCGAGGCACTGATCGCGCCGGGTCACGTGGCTACCATCATGGGCCCGGAGGAATGGGAGTTCGTGCCGCGCGACCACGACATGCCGGCCGCTGTCGCGGGATTCCAGCCGGACTCGCTGCTCGCCGCGCTTTATTCCGTGCTGCGGCAGCGACTCGAGGGCAAGTGTTTCCTCGACAACTGCTACACGAGCGTGGTGCGGCCGGGCGGCAACGCCGCGGCACGCCGCTTCATGGACGAAACGATGGATATCGTGGACGCCAACTGGCGCGGCATCGGCACGATCCCGCAGTCGGGTTACGCACTGAAGGAACGCTACGCGGCTCACGACTCGCGCAGGCAGTTGCCGTCGTACACCGACATGGCCAGGAAGCGCGCCGGACAGATGCCCCCGGGCTGCGACTGCGCGAAGGTGGTGCTAGGCAAGATCTACCCGAACGAGTGCCGCCTGTTCGGGCTCGCATGCACGCCGCGCCAGCCGGTAGGTCCCTGCATGGTTTCCGACGAGGGCGCCTGTCGTATCTGGTGGGCGAACGGCGTGCGCGAGAACGTCTGGGCGGAGCGCAAGGCGTCAGGGGCTGCCGAAGCGTGAGCGGTGCCGCCGCAGGCCGGGTCGCCCGCCGGATCGTGATGACCGGCAGGGTGCAGGGGGTCGGCTTCCGTCCGTTCGTCTACCGTCTTGCGAACGAATACGGGCTCGGCGGTTTCGTGAAAAACCTGCGCGGCGACGTCGAAGTCGTGGTTTGCGGCCCGGCGTCCAGCGTCTGCGGATTCGAGCGTGACATCGTCGCGCGCGCGCCGCCGCTCGCTGTTCCGTCGATTCGCGCGGCCGACGATTGCGCGCCGCCGGCAGCGGGCGAGTTCTTCATCGCGGAATCCAGTGCTGCCGACGCGCCGCAGGTGTCGGTGCCGCCGGATTTCTACGCCTGCGACGACTGTGTGCGCGAACTGTCCGACCCGTCCGACCGGCGTTATCGTTACCCGTTCATCAACTGCACACAGTGCGGCCCGCGCTACACGATCATCACGGCGCTGCCTTACGATCGCCCGAACACCAGCATGCTGGGCTTTCCGCTGTGCGCGGCCTGCCTGCGCGAATACCGTGATCCGCTGGACCGGCGCTTCCACGCGGAGCCGGTCGCCTGCCCTGTTTGCGGGCCGCACCTCGAATACTGCGCGCCCGACGCGCAGCGCATCAGCGGCGACGAGATCGCGCTTGCTATGGCGGTCGCGGCACTGCGCGCAGGTCGCGTGCTCGCGGTGCGCGGCATCGGCGGTTACCACCTGGTGTGCGATGCGCGTCTCGAGGCAGCGGTGCAGCGACTTCGTGCGCGCAAGCGCCGTCCACACAAGCCGTTGGCGGTCATGTTCCCGCAGACAGGCGCTGACGGGCTCGACGCAGTCCGCGTGGACCTCGACCCGGACCCTGAAGAGAGTGCCGCACTCACCGATCCCGCGCGTCCGATCGTGCTCGCGAAACGGCAAGAGGATTCACGGCTCGCGCCGTCGGTGGCTCCCGGACTGGCGGAAGTCGGGGCGTTCCTGCCCTACAGCCCGCTGCATCACCTGTTGCTCGCGGCCTTCGGCGGACCGATCGTCGCGACATCGGGCAAC
Source organism: uncultured Gammaproteobacteria bacterium (assembly GCA_963732375.1). GTDB lineage: Bacteria > Pseudomonadota > Gammaproteobacteria > Steroidobacterales > Steroidobacteraceae > RPQJ01. Next base: position 25,843 of record CAVSZE010000014.1, on the reverse strand, counting down.
GTGAGCGGCGAACCGGTGCTGACGGATGAGGCCGAGGCGGAGCAGAGGCTTGCCACGGTTGCCGACGCATTCCTGCACCACGATCGCCCGATCGTGCGACCAGCCGACGATTCCGTCGTGCGTGTCATCGCGGGCCGCAGCCGGCCCATTCGTCTCGGCAGGGGCACGGCGCCGCTGGAACTCGAGCTGCCGCATGAACTGCCCGAGCCGGTGCTGGCGGTCGGAGGGCACCTCAAGCTCGCGGTTGCGCTCGCGTGGGGCCGGCGCATCGTCATCTCACCGCACGTGGGTGACATGGGCACGCCGCGCAGCGAGAGGGTCTTCGGGCAGGTCGTGGCGGACCTGCAGCGCCTGTACGACGTGCGGGCCGCGCGCTTCCTCTGTGATGCGCATCCCGGCTACGCGACCACCCGCTGGGTCCAGGCGGAAGGCCGACCACACTCGACGGTGTTTCATCACCACGCCCACGCATCGGCACTGGTGACCGAACACGGCGTCGCGGAACCTGCGACCGTGTTCGCCTGGGACGGCGTCGGCTATGGCGAAGACGGTACGCTGTGGGGCGGCGAGACTTTCACGGGCCGGCCCGGTTCGTGGCGGCGTACGGCCAGTCTGCGCAGCTTCCGCTTGCCGGGTGGAGACAAGGCGGGGCGCTCGCCGTGGCGCAGCGCGGCCGCGCTCGCCTGGGAAGCGGGCGTCGAATGTCCGGTCACCGTGCCGGACCCGATCGTGCGCGAGGCCTGGCAGCGTGGCGTGAACGCGCCTCGGTCGAGCGCAGCAGGTCGGGTTTTCGATGCGATGTCCGCGATCGTGCTTGGTGTGCTGGAGGCGAGCTTCGAAGGGCAAGGCCCAATGTGGCTCGAGGCGCAGGCCCGTCCGCTGGGCGACTTCCCCCGGCTGCCGCTGACCGAGGACAGCGAGGGCCTGCCCCGTATCGACTGGTCGCCGCTGCTCGGCTGGTGTGCCGACCAGCAGCGCAGCGTCGTGGAGCGCGCCTCGGCCGTGCACCTGGCGCTCGCGGACGCGATCTGCAATGTCGCCGTGGTCGAGCGCGAGCGCTCGGGCGTCGCAGTCGTCGGGCTCACTGGCGGTGTGTTCCAGAACCGGCTGCTCACCGAGCTCGCGGCATCCGGGCTCGAACAGCGCGGGTTCCGGGTGCTGTTGCCAGCGAGCATCCCCTGCAACGACGGCGGGCTCGCCTACGGACAGGTCGCCGAGCACCTCGGGCGGCTGGCTGGTGGCGGCGGCGCAGCGTGAACCAGATGGGACCGCATACAGACGGATACACTGCGCAGATGCCCTGGTTTGAACGGCCGTTCCTTTGGATCCTGCGTCGCGAATACGCGGGCGCCATGCGTTTCGACGAGGACGACTCGGCCGACGTGATGCCGACGCCACCCGCGAAGCCCTGCCAGCTGTACGTGCACATCCCGTTCTGCGAGGTGCTGTGCCCGTTCTGCTCGTTCCACAGGGTGCGCTACAACGACACCAAAACGGCGCGTTACTTCGAAGCGCTGCGCAGCGAAATCCGTCTCTACCACGAGGCCGGATTCCGTTTCGCTGACGTATACGTGGGCGGCGGCACGCCGACCGTAAACCCGGGGGAACTGCTCGCGACCCTGCAGCTGGTCAACGAGCTCTCGCCGGTTCGCGCCGTGTCGATCGAGACCAACCCCAACCATCTCGAGACAGGTGTGCTGCACCGTTATCGCGACGCCGGCGTGACGCGCTTCTCCGTCGGCGTGCAGAGCTTCGACGACGGGCTGCTTGCCGGCATGGAGCGACTGGAAAAGTACGGCAGCGGCGCAAGGATACGCGAGCGCCTCGCGGCGGTGCGCGGCATCTTCCCGACGCTGAACGTGGACATGATCTTCAACCTGCCCGGACAGACGATGGAGATACTCGACCGCGATATCGACGCGCTGCTCGAGCTCGACGTGGACCAGGTTTCATTCTATCCGCTGATGACCGCCCGCACGGCGCGGCACAAGATGCAGAAGTCGATGGGCAATGCCGACGAATCGCTGCGCTACGCGATGTACCAGCGCGTGCTCGAGCGGTTGCAGCCGAAATATCGCGCGTCCTCGGCCTGGTGCTTCACCCGCGGCGAGGGCATGTTCGACGAGTACATCATCGACGAAGACGACTACGTCGGCGTCGGCAGCGGCGCGTTCAGCTACGTGGGCGGATCGATGTACTCGACGACGTTCTCGCTGAACCACTACTGCCGCCGCGTCGAGCGGGGGCAGAGCGGCATCACGCAGCGGCGCACGCTGGGCCTCAGGGAACGCATGCGCTACGACTACCTGGTGCGGCTGTTCGGCGGGACGCTGAGGCGCGAATACATCACCGAACGCTACGGCGCCGCATTCTGGCTGCTGATGGCCCCCGAGCTGGCCGCGATGCGCGCGCTGGGCGCCACCCGTCACGACGCCGACGCATTGCGACTCACGCCGCGAGGAATGTATTGCTGGGTGCTGATGATGGCGGAGTTCTTCAATTCCGTGAACGACGTGCGCGAGCAGATGCGCGAGCACATCCGCGCGGAGCTCGACGCATGGAACGAGGAGGCCAAAGTGCCGCTCGATTCGATCGGGCGACCGGGCCGCGAGGTGCGCACGTGACGATGTTGGACACACATGTATCGCTGGCCCACGGCAACGGGGGGCGCTACATGCGCGAGCTGATCCACGAGATCTTTGCGCGCCACCTCGCCAACCCGCTGCTCGACACCAACAGCGATGCCGCGATCCTGCCCTGGGACGCGGGCGCCGGCGAACTCGTGTTCACCACCGACAGCTTCACCGTGCAGCCCATTGAGTTCCCGGGCGGCAATATCGGCTCGCTGGCCGTGCACGGCACGACCAACGACCTCGCGGTGGCCGGCGCGATCCCGAAGTACCTGAGCCTGGGCGTGCTACTCGAGGAAGGGCTGGAGTTCACGGTGCTCGAGCGCGTGGTGGCGGGCATTGCCGCCGCCGCCGCGGAAATCGGCGTCGTGGTCGCGGCCGGGGACACCAAGGTCGTGCGGCGCGGCGAGGGCGGGGGTATTTACCTCAACACCAGCGGCATCGGGGTCAAGGACCCGGGCCTCAAGCTCGGCATGGGTGGCATTCGCGACGGTGACGCGCTGCTGGTCAGCGGTCCGGTGGGTGACCACGGCATTGCGGTCATGCTGGCGCGCGAGCAGTTCGGACTCAGGGGCGACCTCCAGTCCGACGCGGCGAGCGTGCTGCCGATCACGCGGGCGCTCGCCACCGTGCCGGGATTGCGCTTCATGCGAGACCCGACCCGCGGCGGGCTCGCCACCGTGACGCACGAGATTTCGCAGGTGACCGGCCTCGGCATCCTGCTCGACGAGGCCGCCGTACCGGTCCGCGACTCGGTGCGCTCGGTCTGCGAGATGCTGGGCTACGACCCCTACTTCCTGGCCTGTGAGGGCAGGGTGGTGGCGGTTACCACCGCGGACGCCGCAGGGCGCGCGCTCGACGCGATGCGGGCGCTGCCCGAAGGGCGCGATGCTTCGATCATCGGGCAGCTGCGCGAGCGGCCGGCGCGCGTGGTGCTGCGCACCGAGATCGGCGGTGAGCGCGTCATCGAGGAACTCGAGGACGATCCGCTGCCACGTATCTGCTGAATGGGGACATCCTCCTTTTTTCGCCCCTCTGTTGCTTTTGTCCAACGGGAAGAGGTCCAAGCGAAAAAAGGAGAATGTCCCCCTCCGAGGTTGCGCGGCCGCCGTACGCGTAATCCACGATTCACAGCCGGCTTCGACTCTTCCGCACGAGCGTGAAAGGCTTGCCGCGCCGAAGAAAGACGCGACACGGCTGCGGGTTTCCGCAGTGCCACTGAATCCCCGATTTCCCTAGTATGCGTTGCGAAATCCCAGCTTTGGCCGGGATTCAGTTTTGAGCTTCGCTGACCAAGAAATTCCTAGGGAGTCAAACATGACAACTTCGAGCGCCCGGGGCATCACGCGATCACGCGTTGCGCTCCTCGCATTGATGGCGCTGTCGGCAATCGGCATGTCCGCTTGCTCCAGCAGTGACGGCAAGAATGGAGCAACCGGGGCTCCGGGTACTCCGGGCGCCACGGGTCCCACGGGTCCCGCGGGTCCCCCGGGTCCAGGCGCCACGACAGAGCCCAGGGAGTCCTGTGCTGTCTGTCACGACGACGGCTCTGTGTACGCCGTCACCGACATGCACGCCATGGCTCCGGTGATTACCGTCAGCGCACCGGTCTTTACGCCGAGTGGCAACGACCTGGTCGTGACTTTCAACGTCAAGGCCGACGGTGTGAACTTCACGGCGCTCACAACGGCCGCGCGTGCGTACCAGTTCAACGGTGCCCTGCGTAACACCCTGAACTCCATCGACGCAAGCGTCCCGGGCGATGTGGTGACAACGGCCACGCTGGCCGGCGGCACCAGTGGCAATTACACCATCACGATCACGGATGGTTTCCTGGTCTACGGCGCCATACCCTCGCGCTACCTGTTCCGGCTGGAAACCGCGCTGGGAAGCGCCGAGCCGCGCGCCATGGTTATGGGCAACTATCCGAGCGCGCCAGACGAAGAGCTGGTCGGCACGGCGGGTTGCACCGGCTGCCACAGCACCATGGGCAACGGCTTCCACTACGGCTACCCGACGAGTGGGCAGAATTGCACCGTGTGCCATGATGCGGACAACACGACCTATCCGCGCCTGATCAACATCGGCCACGGCATCCACAACTCGGAGCAGATGCCGGGCGGCTCGTACGACCTGAAGACGACCACCGGTGGGGCCGCTGGCACGTTCGCCGTCACGTATCCGACGTTCATGACCAACTGCAGCGTCTGCCACACGGCAGCGAGTGGGGCGCTAGCCAAGGTCAACCAGATGCCGGTCACGGGCGAGGGCTGCCTCTCCTGCCACGGCACCATGGCGAGCTGGGAAGAAAACTTCGCGGCCTCCGGTGCGACCTTCCACGAGGCGTATGACGAGACCACGGACTGCACGGCCTGCCACAACGCCGCGCCCGACGCCGCAGCGCCTGGGCTCGTTCATGTGACGGACTTCCACAACGGTCTCGAGACCGAGATGGTCGGCATCATCGAGGACGGCGTAGACACATCCGTCACCGAAGGTAAGAGGTTCACCTGGCAGATCACCAGCGTCACGGATAGCGCCGCGGACGCCAACCGGGTCATCACCTGGACAGCTACCTTCGACGGCAACCCCGTGGATCCTTGCAACAGCACGGCTGCTGCGGGTGCGCCGGTGTTCTTCAACTTCCCGGCGGGTGTCGTGCTCGATGGACAGCCTGGCATGCTGACCACCTACATGCAGGGCAACGACTACATCCTCGGTCAGGCGACCAATGAGCCGGGCCAGCCGGTCAACGTCAACCTGACCACTGCCAACACGACGTGCTCGGGCAACGTAGCGACCACCACAATCGCCAGGGGCACCGTGCCCGCTGGAGCGACGGTGGGCATCGTGGCACTGCAGGGCAAGCCGGCCCTTCCGCTGCCGGCGAACGTCGACACGGCGGTGTATCCGTACACCTACATGTATGTCCGCGTTCCGACCCCGACCTACCAGTTCGTCGTGGGCACAGGCGCTCTGTCGAGCGATGTGCGTCGCACGATCGTCGATACCGACAAGTGCACGACTTGCCACGTCGGCTCGCTCTACCAGCACGGCAACACCCGGGTCGACAACGCCCTGATGTGCACCGTCTGTCACAACTCGGCGTCGTCCGAGCAGAGCGTCCGCTACGGCATGGGCGTCACGGCGTCCGAAGCCTACGACGGCCTGGTTGGCCAGACCTTCGAGCTGAAGACCATGCTGCACCGCATTCACACGGCAGGCGAGCAGACCGAGGCCGCACCGTTCGTGATCTATCGGAATCGTGGCATCTACGCCTGGGCGCCCAATACGGCGATGATCCCGAACTGGGATGCGACGCTGGCCCAGACACCGTGTGGCACGGGCGAGGGCGGCGTTCCGAAGTACCTGGTCTATGGCGCGGATCCGGCCAACCCCAACTCGTGCCAGCCGTTCAACTTCTTCGAGCCGACCTATCCGCGGCTGTTCAACGACTGCTACGCGTGCCACACAGCCGGCGCCGTCGACAACACGCCTCTGCAGAGCGAGGCCGTGGCGACCACGCTCGACGCGGGTAGCATCGTGTGGCAGAACCAGATCGACGACACCCTCCAGGGCGCGTCGGCTGCTGCCTGCACGAGCTGCCATACGTCGACCGCCGCCAAGGGCCACGCGTACCAGAATGGTTGGGTCCCACAGGTCTTCCCGGAAGGCCGCCAGACCATCCTCGATACGCCCTGAGCTGACTGAGCGGGGTGGGCTTTCGGGCCCACCCCGACTCCAGGATCAGATATGAACTGTGAGGCGGGCTTTCGGGCCCGCCTCTTTTTTTGGTTCTTCTCCGATCTCCGGGGTGCGTGATCCGGCTCGAGCCGGTCAGCGGTGGCTGGCTGGCCGCTCACGGCTCGGAAAGCCAGTATCCCGTTTCGGCACCCATGTGGCATTCTTCCGGCCCCACTCCGGGTACCCATTTAGAGCGTGTGAAAAGATGAACAGAATCACTGCGTTGGTTGGCATCACCGTCCTGGCAGTCCTGGCGGGATGCGCGAAGAAAGAAGCGCCGCAGGCGCGGGCAGAACAGGACGTTGCAACTGCAACTGCAACTCAACCCGAGCCTGCGGCGGCGACGCCCCTGGCGAAGGACCGGTCCAAGGTGGCTGCTGACATGGTGGCCTTGATCGATCCGTCGCCCCAGTGCCAGCAGTATCGCGACCAACTGGAAGCGATCGGCAGGACTCCGGGCCCGGTCGATGACCTGTCCCCCATTTATGTGCAGGCTCATAAGGCTGGCTGCGTCATCAAGAAGCAGAAGCAGTAGAGCCTGGGTCCCGGGTGTCGGGGCGCGTAGTCCGGCATCCGACACAAGAAAAGCTGCCCGTGACTTGCGTCACGGGCAGCTTCGTTTACGGGGCTCGCGAGGAGCCGGGAGCGATTACAGCCGGCCGCGTGCGGTCAGGCGCGATCCCTCGTCATTGCAGTGTCACTTCCGCATCTTCGAGCATCACCGGGTACTGGTAGCCCATGCCGAAGTCCTTGTCGAGCACGACGGTCCCGGTGATCAGCACGGTGTCGCCGACATCCGGCAACGGCTTGGAAATCGTCGTTACGGTCAGGTCGTTCGTGCCGTCCGCGCCGGAGCCGTCGCGGACGTGCAGCCAGTCCTTGCCCATGATGCCGGTGTTGGCCTTGACGACCTTGCCGCGCACCGTGACCTTCGTGCCGGCCAGCGCGTCTTTTTCGGCGTAGACCTCGGCGACCGTCTTGCCGCCCTCGGCCTTGGCGATTCCGGCCAGGTCGATCTCTTCGGTCGGCTTGGCTGCGGGATGCTCCACGCCCGGAGGCATGGTGCGGTCAGCCGTATCGGCTGGACTCTGGGCGGTTGCGGCCGGCTTGGCCGCTTCCTGGGGCTTCTTGGCGCAGCCGGCAAGTGACACGGCGGCGGACAGCGCAAGAACGCTGGCGATGGTTGCCTTCAACACAGCGGGATTCTCCAGTTACGGTGAAATGGGGAAGATTCGAAGCGCGGTAGTCTAGCGGACAACCGCCGGCTTGCTAATGGACAACTTCCGACGGGACGTAAGGTTCTCCCGTAGCATGCAGTCGATCCTCTGCACGCCCGGTCCCTTGCACCGACGCGGCGTCGGCAATTGAACCAATGTTTGTTCGGTTCCGCACAGACGATATCGGTCGGCTCGACGATCGTGTCTCCGGGCACTTCGATGAAGCGTTGTGCATTGCGGGTATCCGCAGTATCGTCGGATCGCGATAGGCCGCTAGCATCACGCCGCACCTATCGTTTATTGCGGCGCAACCGTTGCGCGCGCTTGACGTTGGTGGGGAGGTCAAGTCCATGGCATTGCCTAGGGAGTCCGCTATGAAGTCCGGAACGGTCCGAGGCGTCGCACGGTCGCGCGTGTCGCTCCTCGCTTTGATGGCAGTGGCGGCAATCGGCATCGCCGGCTGCTCAGGCAGCGGCGGTAAGAGCGGAGCTCCCGGTCCGACCGGCCCGACAGGTCCGGGCGGGCCTGGGCCCACGGGTCCGGCGACGCCTCCCAGCATCGAGGCGGGTGGACCCGTCGCGATCGGCAACGGCAGCGCGCTCACCGGCGAGCAGATCAAGGCGATCGGGGTGCTGGTAGCGACCATCGACTCGGCATCGATCCCGGTCGGTGCGCCGGTGCCGGTGATCGAGTTCACGCTCAAGACCTCGCACGGTGGTGCTGCAACCGGGCTCGCGCCCAGTGCGTTGCTGGTGACCGTTGCCAAACTCGTGCCGCCCCCGGCGGGCGTGACCTCATCCCCGCACAAGTGGCAGAGCTACATAAACCGGACGCAGACTGGGGCCGCGGGCGGCCCGGTGCTGCCCAGCGCGACCCAGGCAAATTCCGAAACCGGAACGGCCGGTACACTCGTCGAGGTCAGTCCGGGCAAGTATCGTTATACGTACAGCGTGAACCTCTCCACGGTCACGACGCCGATCGTCGTCCCCTTCGAGCCATCGCTCACGCATCGCGTCGGTCTCGAGGTTCGCCTCTCCGGTGCGGCCGAGCCGCTGGGCCCGGACAACCCGGTCAAGGACCTGGTGCCTGACGGTGGCGCGGGGAGCGGCAACAAGTTGATCGCCTCGACCGTGGCGTGCGACAGCTGCCACGAGCGCCTCGACCTGCACGGCGGCCCACGCCACACGGTCGAGTATTGCGTGACCTGCCACAACCCGGGCTCGGTTGATCCGGACAGCGGCAATTCGGTGGACATGGCCTACCTGGCCCACTCGATCCACGCCGGCGACCTGCGCGGGCCTGCTTCGCCGGCCAGGTCCGCATCGGCGAATGCGACACCGGTGCCGTACATCATCTATGGCTTCGGCGGCAGCGCGAACGATTTCGGTGACGTCACCTTCCCGCAGGATCTGCTGTTCTGCGACAAGTGCCACACGGCGTCCGGGCCGACAGCGACAACGGATGGCGATGCCTGGATGGTGAACGCGTCGGCTCCTGCCTGTGGCGGCTGCCATGTCCAGGGCTTGAACAAGGTCGCGTACAACGCGACGACTGGTTACGCATACACTTACACGCACTCGACGTTCGCATTCACAGCGCCGGACGACGGCTCCTGCATCACCTGCCACACGGCGGGGGGGTCGGCCGGCTCGACAGCCGACAATCACCTGAACTGGGTCAGTGCCTCCAACAGCCCGGGCGCACCGTTGGCCAAGGCGCTGGGCAAGGCCTTCCAGTTCAAGGTGCTGTCCGTGACCAACGTCGGCTTGGGTCTGGCGCCGAACATCACGTTCGCGGTGTACGAGCCCGACGGCACGGCGAATCCTCCGGCGTACAACATCACCACCGACCCGCAGTTCACGACTTCGGGTGCGAGCCTGAACATCAACGTCGCCTGGGATCCAGCGATGGACATCACGAACGCCACGGCCGACGGCACTGAACCGGGCCTGCGCGCCGGCTCGACGCCGCGGCGCAGCGGGTACACGCTGCAGATGGGCCTCGCACCGCTCAAGGCGGCGGCAGTCCGCAACCCGGACGGCAGCTACACGGTCCCGTTCTTCACCACGCTGCCAGTGGCCACCACCAACCTGATGGTGCAAATGGACGGTCACCCGAAGGCGCTGCCTCCGGGCAAGGCCAACTGGGCAACGGAATCGGTAAACGCGGCAGCGGGCATGACGGTGTTCTACACCGGTACGCCCAGGCCGATGCTGGTGAGCCAGGCCAAGTGCGAGAACTGCCACAACCAGCTGTCGCTGCACGGCGCAAACCGGAATGGAAATCCGCAGGGTTGCACCGTGTGCCACAACAGCAGCGGTGGTTACGCCGATTCGGATATCGGACCTATCGCGTTCGGCGCCTTCGCCCACAACGTCCACCTCGGTGCGGTTCCGGTTATCGGTGAGGTTACGTATCCGCAGAGCCTGAAGAACTGCCAGGCGTGCCATATCGACGGCACGTACTACACGGCGCGGCCGGGTGCAGTGGCGATCAGCACGGGTTCGGGTGCGGACCTCTTCAACCTGACCGACGACACCTGGAACACCGCGACCGCGGGCACCTGCGGCACCTGCCACAGCGACAGCACTGCGCATGCCCACATGGTGCAGAACGGCGGGCAGTTCGGCGTCGTCGGCGGGAAGACGCAGACGCCGTCGTCCACGACCGAAGCCTGCGCCGTGTGCCATGGACCGGGCCGCGTCGCGGACACGGTACAGGTGCACGCCGAGTAACAGCGATCAACCGGGCGCCCCGAGGGACGCCCGGTTGCCGCCCAGTACATCGCTCAGGGAGTCAGCAATGAAATTCGGAACCGCCACGGGCACCACGCGTTCGCGTGTGGCACTCCTTGCGCTGATGGCGACGGCCGCGGTCGGGATCGCAGGCTGCGGCGGCTCGGGCCGCAGCGGCAGCGGCGGCTCGGTCGGGCCCACGGGGCCAACAGGGCCGACCGGATCCGGCGGGGCGCTCGCGATCTCCCAGGCCGATGTCGTCAATGTGACGGTCGTTTCGGCGAGCGTCGCGTCAGGCACCCTGAAGCCGACCGTGACGTTCCAGCTGACGAACAGCGAGGGCAAGCCGCTGGACGGCCTGCAGGCGGCCAACGTCCGCGTTACGTTCGCCAAGGTCATCCCGGGCGTGAACTGGGTCCCGAGCGAGTGGCGCAGCTACATTTCGCGGGTGAACAGCCCGGACCCGACCGCGAACCCGGTGCCGCCGGCGACGCCTGCGGCGGAACAGAAGCCGACCGAATACGCGACCTACGAGAGCGCCGTCGCGACGGTCGGCGGTACGCCCTGCACGGCTGTGGGCGTGTTCGAGGTACTCGGCGGTGGCCAGTACAAGTACACGTTCTCGAAGGGCCTGCCCGAATACTCCGGCGTGAGCTACAACCCATCCGAGACGCAGCGCGTCGGCATCCAGCTGCGCGGCGATACCAGCTGCGCGCCGGGCGCCAATACCGACAAGCTGAACGAGCTGACGCCGCAGGCGCTGGTCACTAACGGCGTGCACGACTTCGTGCCGGGCGGCGGCCTGCCTGCGACACCCGACATCATCGATCCTGCGCAGTGCAATGCCTGTCATGTAAGGCTCTCCGCCCACGGCGGCGGCCGCAACGACTTCGCGTTCTGCGTGACCTGCCACAACCCGGGCACGGTGCAGTCGGCCACGAACACCTCGTTCGACATGATGAACATGGCGCACCAGATCCACATGGGCGGCAACCTGGCCATCCCATTCCCGATCTGGGTACCGGCAAGCGGCAACACGGCCGGATACATGGACTATCCGTTCGCGGACGTGACCTATCCACAGGACATTCGCAACTGTCTCACCTGCCATAACGATTCGGCGTCGGGATCGGCCTGGAGGACCGCGGTCACGATCGCTAACTGCACGTCCTGCCACGACACCAGCACGTTCACCGGCCCGAACCCGACCCACGGAGGCGGCCCGGCCAGCGAAGACCAGTGCACCAACTGCCACGTGCAGTCGAACCTGCCGCAGCTGTCGGTCGCCGGTGCGCACGGAATGAGCACGCAAGCACCGCTGCAGCCGTCGACGCCCTCGGTGCGCGACTACGCGACCCGCTTCAAGTTTGAAATCGTTGCGCTGAATGCGGCGAGCTTCGCGCCCGGCGGGTTCCCGACGTTCACGTTCAGGGTCACCGACCCGACCAGCGGCAATGCGCCGTACAACATTTACAGCAGCCCGTACTTCTCCGGCAGCGTGTGCTCGAACGGCACGGCGCGGCTCGCGTTCGATATCGGCTGGAGCACGGCGGACATCAACAACAACGGCAGCGGCGCGGGTCCAGGGCAGCCGATCTCGCTGAACCCGCTGGCGGGGTGCCCGTCGGCGCCGGCGACATCCGCTGGCGTGGTCGCGAACGTGGACGGTACCTACACGATGACGTCGTCGGTCGCGATCCCGGCGGGCGTGACCGGCACGGCCGTGATCGGCTTCGAGGGACACCCGGCCGGCGATCTCGACGGCAACGGCGTGTTCAGTGACCGCATCCCGGTGACCAGCGTGTTCAAGATCGCGGCGGTCACCGGCACAGCCAGCCCTCGCCGCACCGTGGTGAACATCACTCGCTGCGACGCCTGCCACAAGGTTCTGAGCCTGCACGGCAACAACCGCACGGACGAACCGCAGGTCTGCGTGATCTGCCACAACCCGGCGGCGACCGACATCACCCGTCGCACCGGTGCGACCATGGTGGCCTCCGCAGCGTGTGCGCAGGGCCTGGTCTCGACCGTCGACGGCCGCTGTGAGCAGACGATCGACTTCAAGCGCATGGTCCACATGATCCATGCGTCCGAACTGCAGCCGAGCGGCTCGCCATTCGTGGTCTACGGTTTCGGCGGCAGCGTGAATGACTTCGCCGAGGTCACCTATCCGCCCGGCTCGAAGATCAGCCAGTGCGAGACCTGTCACGAGCCCGATACCTACTACCCGGTGGATCCGACCCGGGTGCAGGCGACCACGATCGATACCGGCGCGAGCATCACGTCGCAGACCGACGACACTGGCATCACGCCGAACACGGCAGTCTGCTCCGCCTGTCACACCGACTCGACTGCGGCGCTGCACATGACCCAGAACGGCGGCAGCTTCAACGCGCCGAAGCCGGCGAACGGCATCGTGACCAGTCCGCTGGAGACGTGCAGCATCTGCCATGGACCGGGGCAACTGGCCGACGTCAAGCTGATGCACAAGGTCGGCATCTACAAGCTCGTTGGCGGGTCGTCGAACTGACGGTGAGGGAGTGATAGCGATGAATCCAGTGAACTACGCTCCGCGCTCGACCGTTGCGCCCGCGCACGAGGCGGACAGGGTCCGGAAAAGTCCCCTGCTGTACCGGCTGCTCGCGGTGGCGGCGCTGTGGCCTGCTTTTGCACTTGGACAGGCGCCCGAGCCTGCTGCAGCGGCTGAGGCGGCCCCCGCGGCGAAGGCAGCACCTGCAGCGGAGGCAGCTCCCGCAACACAGGAGGCACCGGCTGCCAAGGCGGCGCCTGCAGTCGCCGAGCAAACCGCTGCGGTCGAGAAAATCGAGTACAGCAAGAAAGGCGCGGACACCTGCCTGACCTGTCACGACGACGCCCACGTGATGGCGGTGTTCAAGACCCGGCACGGCAATCCGAACGACGCGCGCAGTCCGTTCGGCAAGGGACAGCTGCAGTGCGAGGCCTGCCACGGGCCGGGCGGCAAGCACACCGGGAAGATCAAGAAGGGCGAGACACGTCCGCCGATGATCCGGTTCAGCCGGGACTCGGTCGCACCGGTTTCGGTGCAGAACGGCGTGTGCCTCACCTGCCACGAGAAATCGATGAGCGCCAACTGGCACCTGGGCCCGCACGACGCCAACAACGTCACCTGCGCCGCCTGCCACCAGCTGCATTCGGCCAGGGATCCCGTACGTGAACGCGCGACCCAGCCTGATGTCTGCTACACCTGCCACGTAGACAAGCGCAGTTCGTTCCTGAAGCCGTACACGCATCCGTTGCGGCAGGGCAAGATCGCCTGCAGCGATTGCCACCAGCCGCACGGCACCACGGCCGAGAAGCAGCTGGTGAAGCCCACCGTGAACCAGACCTGCTACCAGTGCCATGCCGAGAAGCGCGGCCCGTACCTCTGGGAGCACGCGCCGGTGCCCGAGAACTGCGACAACTGCCATTCCCCGCACGGCGCCTCGAACCCGGGCATGCTGAAAGCGCGCGGGCCGCTGCTCTGCCAGTCCTGCCACTCGCAGCAGGGGCACCCGAGCTTCTCGTACGGACCTTCCGGGCTGCCTGGCGGAACCGGCCCGACGACGTCGGTGCTGGTACTCGGAAACTGCATGAACTGCCACTCGCAGGTGCACGGCTCGAACCACCCGTCTGGCTCGACGCTGACACGGTGATCAACATGAAAAACCGCAGTCTTCTACTGTCCCTCGCGGTTGCGTCCTGCCTCACGGCGGCCGGAGCGGCCGCAGAGGATCCGGTAGCGCCGGACACGTCCGCCTGGAAGTGCTCGAAATGTGCATTCCAGGGCGAGAGTTACCAGTCAGACGTCGAACTCGGCGGCGGCTACCTCGACGACTCGTCGGCGAAGTTCGGCAACTACACCGGTCTCACGGACAAGGGCGGATATGTCGTCGCTGGCGCGGAGGGTGCGTACACCTCCGAGTCTGGCTACGGGCTGTCGTACCAGATGACCGACCTCGGGCTCGATTCCCGCGCGATCGACGTAGAGGGCGGCAAGCAGGGTGCGTACGAGTTCGGGCTGTTCTACGACCGCGTGCCGGTCAGCATCTGGGACACCACCGAGACACCGCTCGAACACGTCGGGAGCCGGAACCTGACGCTTCCGTCCGACTGGGTGTACGGCGGCAGCACCTCGGGCATGACCACGCTCGACGATAACCTGCGCTCGGTCGACGTGGGCTACGACCGTGATCGCTATGGCGTCGGCGGCAAGTACTTCTGGGGCCAGAACGTCGTGCTCGCCATAGACTTCAAGCGCGACGACCGCAGCGGCTACCGCAGCCAGTTCGGTTCCTTTGGCAGCACGTCCACGCAGCTGCTCGCGCCGATCGACGACTCGACCGACAGGATTACCGCATCGGTGCGCTACCAGTCCGAGGGCTGGTTCGTCGAGGTCGGCTACAACGGTTCGTTCTACAACAATAACGCGCCGTCGTTCGACTGGAATAATCCGTTCGCGCCGATCGTTCCCGGTGGCGACGAAGGGCGGATGGCGCTCGCGCCGGACAACGGCTACAACGAGATCGCGGTGTCCGCCGGAATGTACGGGTTGCCCTGGAACACGACCGTCGCGCTGTCGGCGGCGGCCGGCAAGGGCACGCAGGACGCGAAGTTCCTGCCCTACACGATCAATCCGAACATCGTGACCCAGCCGTTGCCGATGTCGAACCTGAACGGTTCCGTGGACGTGACGCGCGCCGACCTTAGCGTCACGTCGCGCCCCATCACCGGCCTCCGCGTGCGCGGCGCGGTTACCTACGACGAGAGCAAGAACAACAGCAAGCAGGCCGGTTTCGACTCAGCCGTGTACACGGACGTCTTCCCGCTCGCCGGTTCCGTTACCAATCCGGTCTACGGTTTCGACCGCTTCCGGGTGTTCGGCAGCGCGGACTACGACGTCTACAAGGGCGTCACCGTCGGGCTCGGCGGCGAATACAAGGAACTCAAGCGCACTGGCACCAGGCAGGAAGTCTCGAAAGAGAACTTCACGGATGGCTGGGGCCGGGTCGAATACCGTCCGAGCGGCTATCTCGGCGTCGTGCTGCGCGGTGGCGCGCAGGAGCGCAAGCCTGACGGTTACAACACAGACGTGGCGCAGCAGGACGGCCAGAACCCGCTGATGCGCAAGTACAACATGGCGTACCTGTGGCGCACCTATGGTGAACTGGTCGCCAACCTCGCCGTGCCCACCCTCCCGGTGACCTTGAGCGCGAGCGGGTTCTACGGTGCCGACAGCTACACGCGGTCACAGATCGGCCTGCGGTCGGGCCTCACCAATCGCTACGCGCTCGACCTCAACTGGGCGATCAACGAGAAGTATTCCGCGTACGTGAATGGCGGGCAGGAACAGATCAACTCGAGGCAGGCCGGCAGCAGCACGTTTTCCGCCTGGGACTGGAAAGGCCAGCTGAGGGACTCCTTCGACATGGTCGGTGCAGGCCTCACGGCGCAGTTCACCGACAACCTGAAGCTGGACATCGGCTACACCTATGCCAGGGGCAACTCGCGCACCTCGCTCACCGGGGTCGATGCCGGGAGCTTCCCCGCGGTCACCAGCAAGCTGAACAGCGTCAAGGCGGACCTCACCTACGGGGTCAACGATCGACTCGACGTGATGTTCAGCTGGTGGTACGAAAACTTCGACAGCAGTGACTGGGCGCTGCAGGGCATTGGCCCGGCCACGCTGCCGACCGTGCTTGCGCTGGGCGCCGACCCATACAATTACTCGGTCAACTACGTGACGCTGTCAGCGCGCTACAGTTTCGGGACGAAGTCGGGCGAGAAAGCGACTGAGGAGTGACCTCTGCCGGGAGCCCGACCGGCTGCGGGGTCACCGCAGCCGGCGGGTCCAGGGCCGGCTGACGCCGGCCAGGATCAGGAGTTACTTCTTCAGGCTCGCGTAGTAGGCAGCGACGTCCGCCACCTGCGCGGCGGTCAGCTTCTTGGCAGCCTTCGCCATCTGCGCGTTCTTGGTGTTGGTGCCGTCCTGGAAGGCGGTCATCGCCTTCGTGAACTTGTCGACAGCCATGCCGGCGATGGCGGGATTCTCGTCGTCGCCCTTGCCGTCGTCACCATGGCAGTCGGCGCAGCCGGCTTCGGCGATCTTCTTGCCGGCGGCGGCGTCCGCGGCGTAGGTCGGCGCGGCGATCAGCACGCAGGCGGCCAGCAGGGCGGACAGGGTCAGCTTGTTCATCTCGAATCTCCTCGAAGTGATGGGTACTGGCGCCGTGGGGCGCAGGGCGGCCGATTCTCGCTGAGGATGGCGCCCGTGCTGATAAGTGTATTCCGAAGTCGACGGATATTCCCGGCCCTGCGCGACCCGCTACCCGGAATCCGCCGCACGCCTCTGTATTGCCCTGGTCAGGCCCCGAAACAGGAACAGGTGGGCCGGGACCAGCGAATACCAGTACACCAGGCCGAGCACGCCTGCCGGGTGCCAGTAGGCGGTGGCGTTGACCCGGGAACCCGTTCCGTCCGGGCCGGGCTTCACGACGAACTCGAGCACGCCGGCGCCTGGCGCCTTCATTTCCATCAGCAACGTGAGGCGCCTGCCAGGTTCGAGCGCAATGACCCGCCAGGAGTCGACCACGTCGCCGACCCGCAGTTCCTTGGGATGACGGCGCTTGCGCCTGTAGCTCGGGCCGCCGACCAGCCAGTCGACTGCGCGGCGGATGCTCCACAGCGAATCGGCGAAAAAATATCCTGCCTCGCCGCCGATCGTGCAGACCACCTCGAACACGGCTTCAGCCGAGGCCGGGCCATCAGCATCGGCGCCGGCCCGCATCGCGTAGAACCCATACTCAGGATGGAAGTTGCGGCAGGCGATGGCGCCCTCGACCCAGCGCGCGGCGACTTCGTGGCGTGAATCCGCCTCGATGGCGGCACGTATCGCTTCCTCGAGGCCCATCAGGCGGCGCGGCACGAGCTCGCGAAGGCGTGCGTCGTTCGCCACGAAATCGTGCTCGAGTCCCTCGACCAGTGCCCTCGCGACGTTGGTCGGCACGGAGGTCACGAACCGCAGCCAGCGCGACGAGAGCCGGGGCGTGAGTACGGGAACCGCGAGGATTCGTGGCTGCCGGCCAACCAGCCGCCCGTAGCAGCGCATGATCTCCTCGTAGGTCACGGTGTCGGGTCCTCCCGCGTCGAGGATCAGCCCCGCGGCTTGCTCGACGTCACCGACGGAAACCAGGTAGGCGAGCAGGTCCGGCAGCGCGATCGGCGTCGACTTCGAGCGTACCCACGCGGGCGTGATCATCACCGGCAGGTGATTGACGAGGTCGCGTATCACCTCGTAGGCGGCCGACCCGGGCCCGATGATCATTCCGGCGCGGACCTCGCGTGACAGGCACCGGGAAGCGTCGCAGCACTTCACCCGTCTCAGCGCGCGAGAGCAGGTGCTGTGAGCGAGGATTGTGCGGAATCAGGCCGCCGAGATAGACGATGCGCCTGACGCCCGCTTCGGCAGCGGCGCGCGCGAAATTCTCCGCGGCCCGGCGGTCGATTGCCGCGAAGTCGCGACCGGCCGCCATCGAATGCACCAGGTAGTAGGCGACTTCGACGCCATCGAGGGCGCGGGCGAGCGAAGGCGGGTCGAGCGCGTCTGCCCGGACGAGTTCGACGCCGTCCCAGCCGCGCGCCTCGAGGACCTCGACGTTGCGCGCGCTGGCGCGTACCCGGTGGCCTGCCGCGGCCAGCACCGGGACCAGGTTGCTGCCGATGTAACCGCTTGCGCCGAATACCAGTCGCACCGGTCAGCCCCCGGCCATTGCGGCCGACTTGCCGGCGTTGCGCACCCGTACGGCCTCTTCCTGGTCCAGCGCGTCGAGCTGCTCCTCGATGTATCGCAGCGACACGTCGATCTCCGGCAGCACGACGTTCTCCAGCGCGCGCGCGCGCCGTTCCGTGCGCGAGTACTCGCGGGCAAGTCGGCGCAGGTTCCCCGCGCAGG
Source organism: uncultured Gammaproteobacteria bacterium (assembly GCA_963732375.1). GTDB lineage: Bacteria > Pseudomonadota > Gammaproteobacteria > Steroidobacterales > Steroidobacteraceae > RPQJ01. Next base: position 7,548 of record CAVSZE010000014.1, on the reverse strand, counting down.
CCGCTGCGGCCGCGTGGCCGGACAGCAGGTGATGGAACGCGCCCGCGCAGGCCCTGGCTTCCGGAAGCAACTGCATCGGCGCAGCCTCCGCGCCCGGGCTCGCCGGCTCGAGCACGGCGTCGACCAGCCTGATCCCGAGGAACTGCGTCGTCTCTGCGTGCAGCTCATAACCGTCGAGGCTCTGCGGACGCTGCACGGTCAGGTCGTCGAATCCGCAGGCATCGACGGCGCTGGTGAGCGCCTCGCGTGCCCGCTGCGCGAGTTCGTCCAGGCGTGCCTTAAGCTCACGGTGCCGGCGGAGCTGCCGCATGATTTCCGTGGCCAGCAGCATGCGCTTCTCGTCGAGGAGCTCGTAACCTTCCTGCACCAGCCGCCGCTCGTCCTGCAGTTCCAGGAACGCAACTCGTGTTGCAATGACCTCGCCGCCAGCCTCAGGCATCGGCTGGCTCCGAGAGATGGCGGCGGATCTGCTCGTCGGAGAGCCGCGTGAGGTCCGTGCGAGGCAGGCCGCGGAGCGCATTCCAGCCTGCTTGCATGCTTTCTTCGAGTGTTCTTGGCCCGGGTTGCTGCAGCAGCTCGTTCTCGAAGCGTGCGCCGAAGGCGAGAAAACTGCGGTCGGCTTCGGGCAGCCCCTGTTCGCCCATCACGCTTGCCAGCGTGCGCACCCGGACAGCGCGCGCGTAGGCCGCGAAAAGCTGGTGGGCGAGGGCAGGGTGGTCCGCATCCGTGTAGCCCTCGCCGGTGCCCGAATCCATCAGGCGGGACAGGCTCGGCAGCACGCGGATCGGTGGATAGATGCCGCGCCGGTCGAGCTCGCGGTCGAGCACGATCTGGCCTTCGGTGATGTAGCCGGTGAGATCCGGGATCGGGTGCCCGATGTCGTCGCCGGGCATGGTCAGGATCGGCAGCTGCGTCAGCGTGCCGGGCAGCCCGCGGATGCATCCCGCGCGCTCGTACAGCGACGCGAGGTCCGAATACATGTAGCCCGGGTAGCCCTTGCGGCCGGGAATCTCGCCGTGGCTGGCCGAGACTTCGCGCAGCGCCTCACAGTAGTTGGTCATGTCGGTCATGATAACCAGTACGTGCCGACCCTCGACGAATGCGAGGTACTCGGCGGCGGTGAGCGCGTAGCGCGGGGTCAGCAGCCGCTGCATGCCGGGCTCGTCGGCGAGGTTGAGAAAAAGCGCGGTGTGGCCCAGTGCCCCGCTCGATTCCATCGCGCGGCGGAACTGTTCCGCCGTGTCGTGCGACACGCCCATTCCGACGAAGACGATCGCGAATTCGTCGTGGCCTCCGCCGCGCAGCCTCGCGCGCTGCGCGATCTCGGTGGCCAGGCGGTCGTGCGGCAGTCCACCGGCCGAGAACAGCGGCAGCTTCTGCCCGCGCACCAGGCTGTTCATCAGGTCGATGGCCGAGACGCCGGTCTCGATGAAGTCGCGCGGCAGCGCGCGCCAGGACGGGTTGATCGCGAGCCCTTCGATGCGCATTCGTGCGCGCGCGGGAACCGGCGGGCCGCCGTCGATGGGACGCCCGAGGCTGTCGAACACACGACCGAGCATGTTCGGTCCGACGCCGAGCAGCAGTGGCTCCGGGCGCAGCCGCAGCCGCGTTGCGCCGAGACCGAGGCCGGTGGTCGACTGCAGTACCTCGATGATCATCGAGGATTCGTCCAGCGATGCGACGCGGCCGAGGCGCACGACACCGTCGTCGCCCAGGACTTCGACTGCCGCGTTCAGCCCCACGCGCGCCTCGCGCCGGGCGAAGAGCAGCGGCCCCTCGATCCGGGTGACGGCGTCCTCGAGCAGCAGGTCAGTCAGCATTGGCGGGTACCGATTGCAGCGTGTCGAATTCGTAGTCGAGTTCCCGGTGCAGGTGGGCGAGGCGCTTGAATGAATCCTCGCCGAATTCCTCGCCCAGTCTCTGCAGTTGCCGCAGGATCTTCAGGTCGCCAATGCGCGACGGTGCGATACCGGCCTGGACCGCGGCCTCGGCGCGATCGGCGAAGTGCAGCAGCATGGACAGCATTGCGACCTGGCGCGCAGGCGAGCAGTAGCGGTCGGTCTCGGAGAACGAGGACTGGCGGAGGAAGCCTTCGTTCACGAGGTCGGCGCAAAGCAGCGTGAGCTGCTGTGCTGCAGGCAGCGCATCGCGCCCGACGATCCGCGCCATGCGTTCGAGGTGCGCCTGCTGTTCGAGCAGGGACAGCACCCGTTGCCGTTGTGCCAGCCAGTCGGGGTTGCCGTTCAGTTTCCACCAGTCGGCGAGCGCGGCCGCGTCCGCGCTGTAGGAGAGCAGCGGGTGAATCGCCGGGTAGAAGCGTGCCTGTGCGCGTTGCCGGTCCAGCGCCCAGAAGCAGCGCACGTAGCGCTTGGTGTGCAGCGTGACGGGCTCGGAGAAGTCGCCGGCGGGCGGGCTCACGGCGCCGATGATCGTCACCGAGCCCTCGCTGCCCGAAAGCGTCGTGACGCGCGCGGCGCGCTCATAGAACTCCGCGAGACGCGAGCTCAGGTAAGCCGGGTAGCCTGCCTCGCCCGGCAGTTCACCAAGGCGGCCGGAGACCTCGCGCAGCGCCTCCGCCCAGCGGCTGGTGGAATCGGCCATCAACGCGACGTTCAGGCCCTGGTCGCGGAAATACTCGGCCACCGTGATCGCCGAATAGATGCTCGCCTCGCGAGCCGCGACGGGCATGTTCGAGGTGTTGGCGATGATCACCGTGCGCTCGGCGAGCGGGCGGCCGGTGCGCGGGTCGTCGAGCTTCGGAAACTCGTCGAGCACCTCGGCCATCTCGTTGCCGCGCTCGCCGCAGCCAACGTAAACGATCACGTCGGCATCGCACCACTTGGCGAACGCTTCCTGCAGCACGGTCTTGCCGGTACCGAAGCCGCCCGGCAGCGTCGCGCGCCCGCCGCGCGCCACCGGGAACAGCGTGTCGAGGATTCGCTGGCCCGTGATCATCGGGGCATTGGCCGGCAGCCTGGCCGTGACGGGGCGCGCGGTTCGCACCGGCCAGAACTGGCGCATCGCGATCTCGCGCCGCACGCCGCCCGGCGCCTCGCAGATCGCGACCGGCTCGTCCTCAGCGTACTCGCCCGCTTCGGCGATCCATTCCAGGCGGCCGTGGACGCCGGGTGGAACGAGCACCGGCTGCGGTCGCGCAGTCGCGACGACGCCAAGCGTGGCTCCCGGCGTGAGGTCGGCGCCTGCTTCGAGCGATGGCGTGAATGCGTAGCGTCCCGCCTGCAAGGTGGCTGCACCCGGTTGCAGGTGGAAATCGTCGGCGCCGGTCAATGGTCGCAGCAGGCCGCCGAAGATCCCGCCGAGCAGTCCCGGACCCAGCGGAACCGACAGCGGCTGGCCGCTGCCTTCGACTATCGTGCCCGGTTCGAGGCCCGTCGTGTCCTCGTAGACCTGTGCCACCAGCTCATCGCCGCGCAGCTGTATCACTTCGCCGAGCAGCCGTCGCGGCCCAACTGCCAGCGACTCGTAGATGCTGAACGGTCCCTCCATTCGCGCGCGCAACACCGGACCGCCGATCCACGAGATGCTTGCGCGACTCATGCGGGTGTCTCCAATGTCTTTGCGCCGAGGCGCTCCATCTCCGCGAGCAGTTCCGATTCGACCCGTTCGCGCGAGGCGAGCAGGCCCGGCACCGTCGCGTCCACGCAGGCGCGTCCGCAACGGATCCGAATGCCCGGCCCGAGGCCCGCGATGCGCTCCACGGCGGGCGGCTCGCCGGGCCACGAGGCCAGCGCCGCAAGCGCGGTTGCCGCCACGTCTGCGTCGGCGTCCGCATCGACCTCCAGCGTGCAGCCGCGGGCCGGTTCGAGCACTGCCACGGCCGACGAGCAGGCGGCCCGGCACCATCGCTTCCGGGCGTCGGCGCGCGACCACTCCGCCGCAAGTGCGGCGGGCAGCGCCTGCCAGGCTTCGTCCAGCACGGCACGCAACGCGGACTGGGAGCGCTGTCTTGCCGCGGTTTCGAGTGCGGCGCGGCGATCAGCGAGTGTCTGCTCGATCGAACGGCGCTCCTCCAGCACGGCCTGGCGCAGCCGCGCCCGTGCCTCGGCCCACGCGCGTTGCATGATGGCCCGGGCCTGCTCGTCGGCGGACTCGCGCGCATGGCGCGCGCGCGTCTCCTGCTCGCGCGCGACCCGGCGCAGCAACGCATCGGTCTGGGCTTCGACGATATTTTGCGGTGAGCTCATGGCTCGATTCCAAGTGCGAGCCGGACTTCGCGCGCGACGTCCGGCGGGTTGCCGCGACCAAATGCGTCCGGGACGATTGCCGTGAGCGGCCGGACCGCGACCAGTGCCGCATCGAGCTCGGCGGCGTCGATCTCGCGGGCGCGTTCCGCCGACAGCAGGATCAGCTCGGCGCCGTCCGCCACCGCCCTGCGGAAGACTTCCGCGGTCTCGCCCTCCGCGGGAATTCGCCGCTCCGCTCCGGCCAGCCGGTAGCCCGCTGCCGTCGCCTCGTCGCCTATGTACCAGATGCGGACCACGGTCAGCCGAGCCGGTTCAGGATCAGGATCGAAACGATCAGGCCGTAGATCGCGATGCCCTCGGCGAGGCCGACCAGCACCAGCACGCGCCCGAAGAGTTCAGGCTTCTCCGCCAGCGCGCCAAGCGCGGCGGTTCCGACCTGCGCGACCGCGTAACCGGCGCCGAGTGCCGCGAGGCCGGCCGATACGGCAGCGGAAGCAAAGCCCCAGCGCAAGACGCCCGGGTCGACCGCGACTGCCGGTCCTTCGGCTGCGAGCGCCGGCGCGGCGAGCAGCAGGGCGATCGTGGTGACCGCGGCGGTGATGGAGGTCAGGACGACCAGTGCGGTCATCCAGCGTCTGGAAAGTTTCATGGCTTGCTCCGCGATAGCGGTTGGGAAAGGGCGGCCGGTGACGGCAGCGGCTCGAAGGGGCGGCCGCCCGCGGTCAGGAACCGGATGAAGAACTCGAACAGGATGAGGCGCGTCGTCTGGATGCTGACGACCAGACCCTCGAGGACGACGATGACTGCGTTGCCGATCAGCAGCACAGGCCAGTAGCCGGGGCCCGCAGCCTCGGCGACACCGACCACGGCGGTGCACAGTCCCGCGTGCGCAAGCGCAAACGCGCCAACGCGCACGAACGACACCGTGTTCACGCCAAGTTGAAGCATGCGCTCGGCAACCCCGCCCGCGGCGTGACCGATGGCACCGAGCCGGTCTTCGCGGGCGACAAGGCCGGGGCCAACCATGGCCCAGGCGAGGCCGACCGGCAGCGCCCAGAGCGCGCGCGCGTCCATCGTCGCGCCTACCAGCCCCAGGAAGGCGACCAGGATGCCTGCGTCGCCTGCGAGCCACTTCCAGCCCTCGTCGCGCCAGAAGAACTGCGCGGCGTTCAGCAGCAGCCCCGCGGTCAGCACCACTGCGCCGAAAGCGAGCGCCGTGGAAAGCACCAGCAGCGGCTGTTCCAGCGGCCGGATCCAGAGCGCAGGGATCAGGTCCTCGCGCCCCATCACGCTGCCGAACGCGAAGCCGAACACGATTGCGACGACGCCGCCGGCCATCAGCAGCCGCAACGCCGGCAGCCGCTTGCGGAGCACGAATCCAGCGATCGCGACCGCGAGGCCCTGCACCACGTCGCCGAACATGAACCCGAACATCAGCGGGGCGATGATCGCCACGACAGCGCTCGGGTCGGCATCGCGCGTGGCTGGAACCCCCATCAGGCGGGCGAAGACCTCGAATGGCTGCGCCCACCTGGGATTGCGCAGTACCGACGGCGGCTCGCAGCCTTCCGGCGCGGACGTGAATCGCAGCAGGTAGTGCAGCCCGCGCGCGTCGAGCGCCGCCTTCAGTTGCGCATCGCCATCGTCCGCGCACCACCCGGTGATCCACGCGAAGTGCTCGGTGACCGGAAGTTCGGGCACGTGGGCGACCAGCCACGATGCCATCGCCAGCTCGCCGAGCGCACGCGGAACCTCGTGCTGCTGCGACAGCGCATCCAGCGCGGTGCGCGCCGACGCTTCGCGCCGGGCAAGCGAATCGCTGCGGCTGGCCAGGTAGCTTGCGACGCCTGAGGGGTCCGCCGGCAGGTCGTTGGGCAGGCTCACGATCCGCGCCTTGCGGGCCGCGAGCGAGCGGTCCAGCGCCTCGACGTCCTCCAGCGGGCCAACCGCGACCAGGAATTCGCGGTCCGCGTGCGGCACTCGATTCAGCAGCACTGCCGGCGGCAGCGACAGTGACAGCCCGCTGTCGGGCATGAAATACACCCTGCCCGCGAGCACCGGTCCGGCATTCGCCATGCGGTCGAGCCGGGGCACGGCGGCATCCGCCAGCTGCTGCAGCGTCGCGAGCAACGCCGTGTCCTCGCGCAATTGCGCAACGCTCTCCAGCTCCGCAATGAGCGGGTCCGCGTCCGTCGCCCAGCCGCGAAGCCTCGCCAGCGCAGCGCGCGGCTCTTCGAGCAGGTCGTGATCGGGCTCCAGTGCCCTCACTTCCGCGGCCGGCCAGAAGTGCGCGTAGCGGCGCGCAAGGGTCTCGAACTCGACCAGCGTGACCCGGAGGTCGGGCAACGCGAGCCTCGACTCGGAACTGCTGTGGGCTTGCAGCTGCACCAGCCCCGTGGACGCAAGGCAGTCCAGCGATGCGCCCAGTTCCTCGCGCGAAGTGAGCAGTTCGAACCAGCTTGCGGTCGTGGGCCGCAGGATCACGGCCGAGCCCCGTCTTCCTGCAGCGCGCGCGTCGCCAGCGCACCGCGAATCCGGCGCAGGTCCAGCGCAAGCAGGCCGAGGTAGGCCACAGCAGCCGCTGGCGACAGCGGATTGCGCCGGAACGCGAGTTCCAGGCGGCGTTCGAGCAGCTTGAGCGTCTCGTCCGCACGGGTCGCGGCCGGCAGCTCCGCGAGCCGGGCCCGGGTGCGTGTTGCCTCGCCGAGCAGCAGTTCGAGCGGCCGCCAGGCGGCGTGTTGCGACGGCCAGAGTTCCCTCCAGCGGCGGGTCCACGCCCCATCCGTGTCCGCTGGCGCATCGAATCCCGCCGCGAGCGGCGCGAGCGCGGTTTCCTGCAGTGCGCTGCTTCGATCCTGAGGTTCCCGTGCCACGATGGGTGCAAGGACCGGGTCCACGCGTGTCCAGTTCGGCGGCCGGCCGCCGCGCGCGAGCTTCTGCAGGGCGGGCAGGTAGACGATCCAGCGCAGCCAGTGCACGCCGTCGCGCCACGGGCCTGGCTGCCAGCCGGCGACCTCGTCCACGTCGCGCAGCCACTCCTCGCGCAGTCGTCGCTCGATCTCGTGCACGCCGGGACGATCGCCAAGCCTCATCGTCCAGCGGCCGAGCGGCGAGCCCCGCAGGACCTGCACCAGCGCGCCCAGGTCCGCGGTGGCCGCCACCAGCGACCAGTCCGCGCTCGACGGGCGCGCCCCGTAGCGCGCCTGCAGGCGCGCCTGTGAGTACGCGTAGCGGGTGTCAATGCGGCTCATCGTCGTCCGAGGTCAGGCGGGTCGCGAGCTGGGCGACAGCAGCACTCGAAAGGGTGCGCAGCTTCGCCAGGTCGGTCTCCTGCGCGTGCTCG
>CAVSZE010000013.1:0-276770 GCA_963732375.1 uncultured Gammaproteobacteria bacterium | reverse complement strand
AAAGTAGGACAGCAGTGCGAAATACCAGACCGACGAAAAAGCCGACAATCCAGCCGGTGATCGTCCACATGAGAGCTTCACCGGTCAGGACCGCCACAGTCTCGGCGCCGAGGGCAAATCCGAAGAAGAAGCCCCACAGCGGCAGAAGGACAAGGAAGAGTCGATAGCCCCAAAAGGCAATCGCCAATCCGAGCAAAATAGCAATCAAGCCCATGCACAACAATTCGAAAGTCATAATTTCCTCCAAGAATAGATATGCTCTCCCAGCAGCAGATTCCTACCCTGCCTTTCGAGTTTTATTAATTTTACATGATAACCCCATTTATGTGCAAGGGTTACAGGATAAATTAAAAAGACAGGCTGACCAGACGCACTTTCTGGACAGCCTATCTTTTGATTCTTTCTCGTTACGGTCTGGCAAAGACGATGGTGTAGTATCCACCCCACTGCGAATTGGCATCGAAGACGTAACCCACACCGGCGTCCACGTTCTGGCTGTTGAGGATGTTATCGCGATGCACCTGGCTGTTCATCCACCAGGTCACCGCGCCCTGGGCGGTGCCGCCGAAATCAGGAAAGCCCACGTAAATGTTCTCGTTGGCATTCGAGTAGCTGTAGCCAGCAGCCGAAATGCGGTCATACCAGGTGGTGCCGTCTGTACCGGCATGGTCGACAAAGCTATTGCAAGCCATATCCACGCTGTGGCGCTGAGCCGCAGAAGCCAGGGCGGAGTTGGCGTTAAGCGGCGGCAAGCCTGCCTGGGCGCGCTGCTGGTTAATCAGCGAGAGCACCTGGTTGGCGACTGATAGTATCTGCTCTGGCGGCACAGCCGCTCGGCGCTGGCGGCACCGGCAGGCTGACCGGATCAGCCTGAGGCGTCCCTGCGCGTCGAAGTAGCGGCTGTTGATCTCCACCCAAAAGATGTAGCCTTGATTAAAGCCACTGCCGAAGCGCTGCCCGTCAGGAGCCTCGAACCACCAGTTGCCATGGTGCATACCGCCGCGCGAAGGCGCCACCATATCCAGGCTGATATCCATGATCCCGCCGGGAGGCGTCTCACCAGAGAAAGCCTGGCTGATTGGCAGCGCTCATAATGTCCCCGCTGTGGTTAACGATTTTGTAGGAAGTGTTCCAGGTGCAGGTGCCGGCGTTTTGGAAGCGCCAGGTTTTTGTGAATTTCTCTCCCTGGCTGAACATGGTGCCATCCGGTACAGTCAGGTCGCCCAGGAAGGCGAACAGGTTGGTGCAGTCCGGGGGATTAGGCTCAGCAGTTGGGCTCGCCGCCGTAGGGCTGGGGTTAGCAGGCTCTTCCGTTGCCGCGGGCTGATCGGTTGGACTGGGCTGCACCTCCGCAGTGGGCTGGCTGGTGGCGGTGGGCTCTGCGGTGGGTTCAGGCAGCGTGGTCGGCTCAGGCGTGGCGGTGCCGGAAAACAATTCTGCGGTGGTGGGTGTGATGAGCGCCGGGGCGATGACTTGATTGGTGGCTGAGCTGGTGCAGGCTGTGATGATGGCAGTCGAAATGAGGATCACCAGGATCCCCAGGAAAAACGAACGAAAACTGGATTGTTTCATGCTTCCCTCTGGTCTGTATATGAAGTAAATTGTATCCCTGCGGCGTAATTTTGTCAATATAGATAGATATTCTCGCATTAATGTGCAAATTCGGCACTTATGATAAACTGGTATAGAGACCAAAGAAAGCATCGGTACTTCTCTCGTCGTAAATCATCCCTTTTAATAATTGCACAGCATTGCTCATATCGGTGGCAAAAGGAGAATGTATGAAGATCAAACCGTTCGTATGGTTGGTACTTGTCATGTTCCTGGTGGTAATCCTCTCCGGAATGTTGCCCTCAACCCGAGCCGCCTCGGCATCTTTGGATCAAGCGGCGCTTCAAAAACAGGTGGCGCCGGTTGCAGTGGACGGGCAGGTGCGCGTGTGGGTAGAATACCGCTGGGGCATGCGCCCGTTTGTCGAGCGCGCACTGCAGAACGCCGGTGCAGAATTCTTCTACAGCTTCGATGACCTCGATTCCTTCGTGGTCGGTCTGCCAGCCGACCGCCTTGCAGAAATTGAGACGCACCCGCTCGTGGCGCGAGTAGAGGAAGATGTCAAACGCTATGCCGACGCCCAGACGGTGCCCTACGGCGTCGACCTGGTGCAGGCGCGCGACCTGTGGGATGTCAATCGTGATGGCGTGGTCGATCCCGGCTCGCCGACTGGCGCCGGTCGCACGGTGTGCATGATCGACTCCGGGCTGTTCACCGGGCACGAGGACTTCCAGGGCGTCAACATCATCGGCGGTTATCCCGTCGGCTGGGACACGGACACCTGCGGACACGGCACGCATGTAGCCGGGACGATTGCGGCGATGAACAACAGCCTGGGCGTAGTCGGTGTCACCCCTGGGACGACTTCATTGTACATCGTCAAAGTATTCGGTGATAACTGCGCCTGGACCTACTCATCCACCCTGGTGGACGCGACCAATCGCTGCCAGGCAGCTGGGGCAAACATCATCAGCATGAGCCTGGGGGGTGCAGCGCCGAACTCCGCGGAGAACACCGCATTTCAGAATCTGTACAATGCCGGCATCCTGTCGATCGCTGCATCGGGTAACACTGGAGCAAATGAGATGCACTTCCCAGCTTCCTACAGCTCAGTGGTAGGGGTGGGAGCAGTCGATGAAAATATGCAGATCGCCGATTTCTCCACCTTTAACACAGATGTAGAGCTTACCGCGCCGGGAGTGGGTGTGCTGAGCACGGTGCCCTACCTGGCGGATGCCTACCTGCAGGTGGACGGTGTGAAGTATGATGCCAACCACGTCGAATTTGCCCCGTACGGCGAAGCCAGCGGCGCGCTGGCGAATGGCGGCATCTGCGACAGCACCAACGCCGCCTGGAGCGGCAAGGTGGTGCTGTGCCAGCGCGGCACAATCAGCTTCTACGACAAGGTGCACAACGTGCAGCTCAGCGGCGGTACGGCAGCGGTGCTGTACAACAACGTGAGCGGCAACTTCCTGGGCACACTGGGAGACGGCTACACATCCACGATCCCGGCGATCTCGCTGAGCATGGAAGACGGGCAGTGGCTGGTGGCGAACAAGCTGGGGGTGAACAGCCTGGCACACAGCACGATCACCTGGAACACCTCAGCGTACGAGTACTATGATGGCACGTCGATGGCGACGCCGCACGTCTCTGCGGTAGCAGCCTTGCTGTGGAGCTGGAACCCGAGCCTGACCAATGCGCAGATCCGCACTGCGATGAACAGCACTGCGCTGGATCTGGGAACGGCTGGCAGGGATAACTACTATGGCAACGGGCTGGTGCAGGCATATGATGCCTGGGTTTATTTAGGCGGCAGCCACGCCACACCGACCGCAACCGCAACGGCAACCAGCACTGCAACAGCCACTGCTACTGCCACGGCAACCAGCACAGCCACAGCGACTGCAACCCAAACTCACACCCCAACCGCCACACAGACCGAGACCCCAACCGCGACCGCTACTCAGACGGCAACCGCCACTGAGACCCAGACTCCCACGGCGACGCAGACTGAGACGCCAACCGCGACCGTAACGGAGACTGCCACCGCGACGGCAACACAGACGGCGACCGCGACACAGACTGAAACGCCTACTGCGACGGCAACTCAGACGGCGACTGCGACACAGACTGAAACACCAACCGCAACAGCCACTCAGACGGAGACACCAACGGCAACCGCAACCCAAACTGAGACCCCCACTGCCACCGCAACCGAAGCTGTTAGCCCGCTGTACTACCAGTACATGCCGGTCATCTACACCTATCCTGTGCAGGTGCTCCGCTGGTCTCATTTAGGTCGCTAGGCTGTCCGGTCAGTAGATAAATTGTAAGCCATTGCATCGTTTGCCAGAATGCCTTTGAGTAGAAGGAATGGTTCCTATGAATACTCGACTTGTTTACTTGCTCACAGTGGGTATCGCTCTGTCATTCCTGCACCCCATTCTGAGCTGGAGACAAGTCCTACCGCACAGCTCACTTCAAATTCATTCTGTTTACCTCCCGCTGGTGATGAACAATCCTCCGCTGGACATGGTTTATGTTGCTCGGGGTGAATTCTGGATGGGCTGCGATCCCGCTCATAATGGTGGCTATCTCTGTCAAGATCGGCCGGATGAGCTTCCCTTGCATAGCATCTATCTTGACGGTTACCATATCGACAGGTATGAAGTGACCACTGCGCAATATGCTCAATGTGTCTCAGCGGGTGCCTGTTCAGCTCCGCTGGCTAATTCTTCGGTCAGCCGTATTTCCTACTATGACAATCCGGCTTATGCAAACTACCCGGTAATTTACGTCACATGGGAGGATGCCAGAGATTATTGCGAATGGGCAGGCAAGCGCTTGCCGACAGAAGCTGAGTGGGAGAAAGCTGCGCGGGGAAGCGATGACACGCGTGCGTATCCCTGGGGAGACAATTTTGGTGATTACTGCCTGCATGCAAATTATGCGTGTGCTTACGATACCATGCAGGTCGGCAGCTACCCGGACGGCGCCAGCCCATATGGCGCCATCGATATGGCTGGCAACGTCCAGGAATGGGTATCGGATTGGTATGCAGATGATACCTATGCCAATCCACCCATCGAGAATCCAACCGGGCCTGCATCGGGCGTATATCATGTGATGCGCGGGGGTGAATGGGGCAGGTACTTGCCGATTGATCTGCGGGTCTCCTTTCGCACCCCGAAGGATCCTCCGCTCGACAGTGTCGGATTTCGCTGTGTGGTACCCTTTTTTGTGCCCTGAATGGACTTAAGGAGCAAGTAACCATTGAGCATTACAGGCAATCTCGTATTAAATCCGCCTTAACGACCTGATTCATCCCTTATAATTACCTTTGAGGGATTTTCAAAATTCACGATTGAAGTTATTTGAAAGGAGAACGCATGAAAATCAAGACGATGGGTTGGTTGGGTTTAGTCCTGGCATTGGTGATCACAATGTCTGGATTCATGCCTGCTGCGCCTGTAGCGCAGGCTGCGCCAGCCGCGCAGTTAAGCCAGGCGCGCGTGTGGGTGGAATATGTGCCAGGTTCCAGACCGCTGGTTGAGCGGGTGCTGCAGAACGCTGGAGCAGAATTCTTCTACAGCTTCGATGACCTCGATTTGTTCGTGGTCGGCCTGCCAGCCGACCTGCTGGCAGAAATTGAGGCGCATCCGCTGGTTTCCAGGGTGTACGAGGACGTCAGGCGCTATGCCGACGCCCAGACGGTGCCCTATGGTGTTGACCTGGTGCAGGCACGTGACCTTTGGGATGTCAATCGTGACGGCGTGGTCGATCCTGGCTCGCCGACTGGCGCCGGTCGCACGGTGTGCATCATCGACTCTGGGCTGTTCACCGGACATGAAGATTTCCAGGGCGTCAACATCATCGGTGGTTATCCCAGTGGCTGGAACACAGACACCTGCGGTCATGGTACGCATGTCGCCGGTACGATTGCAGCGATGAACAACAGCCTGGGCGTGGTAGGTGTCACACCCGGGACGACATCGCTTTACATTGTCAAGGTGTTCGGCGATAACTGCGCCTGGACCTACGCATCCACCCTGGTGGACGCAACCGATCGCTGCCAAGCAGCCGGGGCGAACATCATCAGCATGAGCCTGGGTGGCAGCCTCCCGAATCTCGCCGAGAATAAAAAGTTTCAATCTTTATACAGTGCTGGCATCCTTTCGATCGCTGCATCGGGTAACACCGGCACAAACGAGCAGCACTACCCGGCATCCTACAGCACGGTGGTCGGCGTCGGGGCAGTGGACCAGAACAAGGTGATCGCTGATTTCTCCACCTTTAACACAGATGTGGAGCTGACCGCGCCAGGCGTGGGCGTGCTGAGTACGGTACCCTACCTGGCAGATGCCTATCTGCAGGTGGATGGCGTGAAGTATGACGCCAACCACGTCGAGTTTGCGCCGTATGGCGAAGCCAGCGGCGCGCTGGTGAATGGCGGCATCTGTGACAGCACCAACGCCGCCTGGAGCGGCAAGGTGGTGCTGTGCCAGCGCGGCACAATCAGCTTCTACGACAAGGTGCACAACGTGCAGCTCAGCGGCGGTACGGCAGCGGTGCTGTACAACAACGTGAGCGGCAACTTCCTGGGCACACTGGGAGACGGCTACACATCCACGATCCCGGCGATCTCGCTGAGCATGGAAGACGGGCAGTGGCTGGTGGCGAACAAGCTGGGGGTGAACAGCCTGGCACACAGCACGATCACCTGGAACACCTCAGCGTACGAGTACTATGATGGCACGTCGATGGCAACGCCGCATGTCTCGGCGGTAGCTGCGCTGCTGTGGAGCTGGAACCCGAGCCTGACCAATGCGCAGATCCGCACTGCGATGAACAGCACGGCGCTGGATCTGGGAACGGCTGGCAGGGATAACTACTATGGCAACGGGCTGGTGCAGGCGTACAATGCCTGGGTGTACCTGGGTGGTGGTGGTCAGCCAACAGTGACTCCAACAACACCGACTCCTACCGAGACCACAACCCCCACCGTGACGGTGACACCTTCACCTACCCCAACCACTCCGGCTCCGGGTACGCTGGTGGTGACCGTAACAACCAATAAGGCGTCCTATGTCAACCGGGAGACGGTGACTATCACTACTCTGGTGAAGGATGCCCTGGGCAACCTGGTGAGCGGAGCTTCGGTCAGCTCAGTGATGACTGCTGCCAACGGCACCAAGCTCACCAAGACGGGCACAACCGGTACAAACGGTACCTATGTGTATACATTCAATATCAACACCCGCAAGTATGGCACCGGCACCTATTCGGTGACCTCTTCAGCAACAAAGTCGGGATACACTGCCGGCTCGGGTACGGTGACATTCTTAGTGCAGTAGTAAGCAGAACTTGAGCAGTATGAAAAAGAATTGGGCGGTATTTTCGCCCAATTCTTTTTCATTCGTGAGAGAAAACCTGTTCGCATGATGTTGCTTATAAACAAAATATCTTGTATACTAAATTGAAATTGATAAAAAAAGTTTGAAAGGGGTAAATAATGAAGAACCAAGTCTATTTGTCATACTTAAAGACTATCTTGTTGGTAATGCTAGGTGTCAGCTTGGTGAGCTGTAGCAGTGGCTCTTCTGAACCCGCTAATTCTGCTGTTGAGGACTCTTCTACGCCAACAGCAGGGCACTGGGCACATGAGAGCGCGGGAGATAATGATGCATCAGTTGCCTTTGACCTCTCCGAGAATGGATCCATCAGTAATTTCAGTATGACCGCTTCATTTGGCACCCCGGCAGATACCTGCACGATTACCGTCGATCAATTGCAATTGGTTACCCAGGCAGACGGCAGTTTCGAGATAACCTACCTGATGGAGTACGCCGATGTAGCAGCCGAGCTCGGTGAAGCAGTGATGAGTCTGGGCGTCATCCCCGAAGATAAACCCTACGAAGTACTGCACGTTGCCGGCAACTTCAACGATCGGTCGATGGATGGCACCTACACGATCACGGTCTGCAATCAAATTCTATTTATGGCGAATAACAGCGGTCCCTGGAAAGCGGATTTGCAGCAGCCTTAATTAGTAAGAACTGAGGATCGGCTCTATAAAAATAGTGAACAATGTGACCGGTGACCATCACGCCTGGCGTATTCAACGACAATTGCGAATCAAAAGTTAGCATCTAATGGTGATGTCATGAATACTAAACTCGTTCGCTGGTTCGGCATTTGCCTGGCATTTCTCTTCTTGCATCCAGTTACTAGTTGGATAGTAGGCGCCGCAAGACGAAATAAGTGGTACCAATTTCGTTTACCTTCCAATGGTGATGAACAATCCCCCGCTTGACATGGTCTATGTGCCCAAAGGTGAGTTCCTGATGGGCTGCGACCCCGATCACAATCAAACAGGCGGTCTTTGCGAAGATTTGCCAGACGAGCTGCCCCTTCACACCGTCTATCTCGACGGGTATTTCATCGATAAATACCTGGTCACGAATGCCCAGTACGCCGAATGCGAGTTTGCTGGCGTCTGTATCACTCCGCGCAACCCATCCTCTTATAATCGCCCTGATTATTACAGAAATCCAGATTATGCCAGCTTTCCGGTTGTCTATGTCGACTGGTACATCGCCCAAGAGTACTGCCAGTGGGCGGGGAAGCGCCTGCCAACGGAAGCGGAGTGGGAGAAAGCAGCGCGTGGTCCGAACCTCGCGCACCTACCCCTGGGGGGATCAACCTCCAAACTGCACTCTGGCGAACTACCATTATGTCGGCTTTGATTGGGCTGGATATTGTGTCGGCGATACATCCCAGGTGGACAGCTACCCGCTGGGTGCCAGCCCTTACGGTGCCTTCGACATGGCGGGTAACGTACAGGAATGGGTGAATGATTGGTACCAGCCGGATTATTACGCTAAATCGCAGTATGCGAATCCCCCTGGTCCTGCCAGCGGAACGTCTAAAGTATTTCGCGGTGGTGATTGGGGCAGTTTTAATAGTGGAATAAACATACCTCAACGTGGAATTGCCGTACCCAACTCAGCCCATTACCGCATGGGCATCCGCTGCGCCAGGTCTTTCTTTATTCCGTAACCCCAGGTGAGATATTGTGGTATAGCTAATTGTGGGTACTGAATCACCGTACCCACAATTTAGTTTATCGAATAGTTACTTGCATTTAGCAACTGTGATCGTCCAATTTTTGGTCAGGATTTTCGAATAATCCTTGCGCAATCCACATGTTATCTGGATTACCTGATAGGTTCCAGCCCAGACCTGAAAGCTGTAGCTGTTCGTTTTGCCATGGTAGTAGTTGTTATAGGGCGCTTTGCTCACGCAGGGACCTTCCTTGCAGTCCATCCATAATTCAAGCTTACCGCCATAATTGTTCACTACCTGGACAACCACCATGTAGGGTTCAGGCGTAGGAGTGGCGGTTGGACGCGGTGTGCTAGTTGGGCGGAGGGTGAGAACGGGTGTATATGTAGCTGGTGGAGAAGCAGGTGTGGGCGAGGGGGTGATTGTCGCAATCACATCAGCCTTGCTTGTCGCGCTGGGCTGGGGTAGAGCTGTCTGGCTCGCCGGAGATGATAATAGAGCAGATTCTGCCTGGGTAGCAGTTTGAAGATCCGCCGCGTCTGTCGTCCTGAGTTGAGCTGTTGCCGCAGCTTTCTGATTGGTGCTGCGCAGCCAAAGCCCTGCCCCGGCAGTGGCGAAAGCCAGCAGCAAAATGATAAGGATTGCCCAGGTCCAGTTAGCTTTTCGCTTGGATGCAGGTTCAGGTGGAAGCGCGGACATTGGATGGACGGCTGGCGGCGGAGTGTGAATCTCAACTGGCTCTGCCCGGATAACCGGTGGGACTAATGGATCGGTTCCAGCCTGCGCCGAGGGAGTGGTTAGCGCATGTCTGAACTGGGCTATCGTCTGTGGGCGATCCTCACGCTTCAGCGCCATCGCCGATAGGATGCACGCTTCGCTGGTCAGAGAGATTTGCGGGTTGAGGGTGCGCGGGAGGGGCAGCTCCGTGCCGGCGCTGCGCAGCACACTCTCTGGCGGCACTGCACCGGTCAGCAAGGTGTAAAACGTGGCTCCGAGTGAATATACATCACTGCGCGGGTCGGTAGCAGCCTGCCCGTACTGCTCAAGTGGTGAGTAACCGGGACGCCGGCGAAGCGGCCGACACTCGCGGAGATCCGGCCGTCGGTCCTGCGCGAGTGGCAGGCGGCGCAGCGTCAGCAGGTGAACGACGCCTTCTACGATTCACTGCGTGGCAAGTATGACGTCCGCTACGAGGGCGAGTTCGGCAAGCTGCTAGCGCAGTCTCAGGCCCAGGTGTCCGCGCCGGCCACGCCCGCCGCCAAGCCGTGAAGCGCCTGCTGCAATTTGCGCTGCTCACCTGGCTCGCATGCCTTGCGGGCACTGCCGCCGCGCACGAAGTCCGGCCAGGTTATCTGGAGATCCGCGAGCTCACGCCCGGTTCCTACGATGTAATGTGGAAGGTCCCGGCAAGCGGCGAGTTCCGGCTCGGGATGTACGTTCGCCTGCCGAAGGAGTGCACGGGCGCCCCGAGCTCCGGCGCGATGGTGGGCGGCGCATTCGTCGAGCGATTTCGCGCGAACTGCCCCGGCGGCCTCACCGGAAAAGTGGTCACGATCGACGGCCTGAGCGCCACGCGCACGGACGTGCTCGCGCGCGTCGAGCGCGTCGACGGCACGACGCAGACCACGCGCCTCACGCCGGACTCGCCTTCCTTCGAGGTGACCGCGGCGCCGAGCGGGTTCGAGGTCGCAAAGACCTACTTCGCGCTCGGCGTCGAGCACATCCTGCTCGGCGTGGATCACCTGCTCTTCGTGCTCGGCCTGTTGTTCCTGGTCGGCAACTGGAAGCGCCTGATTGCAACGGTGACCGCGTTCACGGTCGCCCACAGCATCACGCTGGCCGCGGCTACACTCGGGCTCGTGCACGTCGCGCAGGCGCCCGTCGAGGCCACGATCGCACTCAGCGTCGTGTTCGTCGCGGCTGAGATCCTGCACGCCGCACAGGGCAGGCCCGGGCTCACGGCGCGGGCGCCGTGGGTGGTGGCGTTCGTCTTCGGGCTGCTGCACGGGTTCGGTTTCGCCGGCGCGCTGCGCTCGATCGGATTGCCGGAGAAGGACATCCCGGTGGCGCTGCTCTTCTTCAATGTCGGCGTCGAGGCAGGTCAGTTGATTTTCATCGCGGCCGTGGTCGCCATCCTGTCGCTCGTCGGTCGGCTGATATCGCTGCGCCGCCCCGGGGAGCGCGGGCCGTGGCACACCGAGGACCTGATCCGTACACCGGTCGCCTATCTGATTGGCGCGACGGCCGCATTCTGGGTCGTGCAGCGGGTCGTCGCGTTCTGGGCTTGAACGGTCGCGGGCGCGGTCAGGGAGTGCTTGCCGCGAACTCGACGCAGGTTTGACGCACCAGTTCCTGCACCCGGCCGACGGCAGGCAGCGGTAATGCGTGCCGATTGGTATGCAGCTGGACGATATGCTTCAGGGGCACGTCGGTATCCAGCACGCGCAGCCGGCCAGACGCAATCTCCGTCGCGAAACTGAAACGAGGTCCGGCCGTGAAGAAATGTGGCGCATCCGCGGTGACACGTGCCAGCAAGTCAAAATCGGAACAGACAAATCGGCCCGGTTGCGTGTCAACCTCGACGCCGAAGTGGGCTCGCACGAATTCCAGGTAGCGCGGCTCCAGGAACGGCAGCGCAGCCGGGTATCTGAATAATTCCCTGATGCCGGGAGGCGGTCCCTTGAACATCGCGTGGTCGGGGTGCGCAACGATGACGCTATCAACTTCCAGCAGCATTTCCGCCTCGATGGCGGGATCGCTTGGTTCGATCGGAGCCGCCAGGACCATGTCCACCTCTCGCTGCATCAACCAGGTGCGCAGGGCGGTGGAATTGCCGGTGCGAACTTCCAGGTTGATCTCGGGACCGTGAGTTCGAACACGGGCGGTGAGCGGCACCACGAGTGCACGAAAAGGGACGGGACCAAGGCCCAGTCGCACCAGCCCGGCCTGGCCACTGGCCAGGCGCTTGAGTTCGCGGCTGAGCAACGAGGCATCATGCGAGAGTCCTGCCGCACGAGCGGCAATGAACTCAGCGAGCGAGGTCGGGCGGGACGATCCCCTCGAGCGGTCGAACAGTTTCGAGCCGAGCTGGTCCTCGAGGTGTGAGATGCGGGCGCTGAGCGTCGGTTGAGAAATGCCGCGTGTCGCGGCCGCCTTCCGAAAGCTGCCTGCCTCGCAGATTGCCTGGACATCCAGCAGATCTTGTATTTTCAAGCTGAGGCCCACTGATAAATAAACCTATCACCCTGTGCTCAACTTCATTATTCCTCGGCTGCATGTAGTTGCATAGAGTTAGGCGAGCGCGCAGACCTCAGAAGCAACTTGAGGCGAGGCGGGGGGGGTTCGGCTGCGGCAACCATCACGCCCCAGGCCGGCAGGCAGAAAGTCAGTTGGTCATCGGGGGCAATCCGTGCGTACATTCGTGTTGTCGGCCATCGTGGCCGCCGTCGGCGCCACTATCGCGCAGAATACATGGGCCGACGACGGCGGCAAAAGCGTCTACCTGCTCGGCAAGCGGGGACCGCTCGCCGCGTTCGTGCCGAAGCCGGGCTTCTACCTCTCGAACGACGTCTACTCGTACGACGGGAGCAGCAGCGACCTGCTGCCGCTCGGTGATCGCCTCGGCGATCACGTCGTCCAGGACGTGTCGGCGCAGGCGCTGATGGATATCCCGCAGTTCACGTGGGTGACCGATGTCACGGTCGCCGGCGGGCGCCTCGCGTTCAGTGCGCTCATTCCCTTCGGCAAGGTCGACGTGACGGGCAAGGGCACGGTGGACTTACCGGGCGGTCCGAGCCCGACCATCAAGCTTTCAGACTCCGACAGCGGTTTCGCGGACCCGGTCGTGGGTGGCTCCGTAGGCTGGAAGCACCGCGATGGCGACAAGTTCCGGGCGTGGAGCGTTTATTCGTCGGTCTGGATCCCGGTCGGCTCGTACCAGGTCGGGCGGCTAGCCAACCTGAGCAGCAATCGCTGGGCGCTCGACGTCGGCGGCGCCTACACCATGGCCAACTTCAAGGGTGGCCGCGAATTCTCGTCGGTGCTGGGAGTCACGTTCAACGGCGACAACCAGGACACCGACTACAGCAGCGGCACGGACTTTCACCTCGAAATGTCCGGCCGTCAGCACCTGCCGAACAACTGGGCGTTCGGCCTCGTCGGCTACTGGTTCCAGCAACTGACCGCCGACACCAACGGCCCCGCCATCCTGGGCGACTTCAAGGGCCGGGTCTTCGCCCTCGGACCCGAGATCGCCTACCAGTTCTCGGGCAAGGAGCACCCGGTCGGCCTAGACCTGCGTTGGTATAAAGAATTCGGCGCCCAGAATCGCGTCGAGGGTAATGGCGTCTTCCTGACGCTGTCGGTGCCGCTCAGCATCAAGCCTCCTCGCAACAAGAGCGAGGACTGGACCCAGGCCGAGGAAGCCCAGCAGTAGCTCATTGCTTCAATAGAGGGGGGGTAAACATGCATACTAGAAGCGATCTGGTCCTCACGCTGGCGGTTGCTACCGCTCTCTGCGGCCTGTCGGCTGTCGCGTCCGCGCAGGTGACCTCCCCGAAAGAGGATCACGACGCAGCGGCGGGTCACGAGGCGACAGCGCCCGCGAAAACCGTCTCGGGCCTCGATTACTCGCCCAATGCCGGGCGCAAGTATCCGATGCACGTGTATTTCGGTGACACGCACCATCACACCGCAAACTCGGGCGACGCGTTCTTCGCCGGCAACCGGCTCACCCCGGAAGATGCCTATCGTTTCGCACGCGGCGAGGAAATCGTCTCGTCCTCGGGTGTCCCGGACAAGTTGTCGCGACCGCTCGACTTCCTCGTCGTCTCCGACCACGCGGAGGGCCTGGGCATAGGCTTTGAGGTATTCAGCGGCAATCCTTCGCTCGTGAGCGACCCCACGGTTGCACGCTGGCAGAAGATGCTGAAGGCCGGCGGCAAGGATGCCAAGGATGCCACGAATGAACTGATCTCCGCCCAGGCACAGGGCACGCTGCCCAAGCCATTGACCGATCCCGCCATCGTCGGTCCAGTTGTGAAGACCGTATGGCAGGCCTATACCGCGACCGCCGACAAATACAACCAGCCCGGCGTCTTCACGGCCATGATCGGCTACGAATGGACCTCGGTGCCGGGCGGCAACAACCTGCATCGTAACGTGCTGTTCCGCGACAACAAGGACAAGGCCGACCAGATCATCCCGTTCTCGGCCTGGCAGAGCGAAGACCCGGAAAAGCTCTGGGAGTGGATGGCCAAGTACGAGCAGAAGACCGGCGGCCAGATGCTCGCCATTCCGCACAACCCGAACCTGTCGAACGGACAGATGTTTGCCGTTGTCGACGTTGAGGGCAAACCGCTCACAGCGGACTACGCGCGGCGACGCGCGCAGTGGGAGCCACTGGTCGAGGTGATGCAGACCAAGGGCAACAGTGAAACGCACCCGACGCTGTCACCCAACGACGAGTTCGCCGACTACGGCATCCAGGGCTGGGACAACGGCAACCTGACTCTGGAGGGCGAGCCCGAGACGCCGGCCATGCGCCAGTACATGTACATCCGTGGCGGACTGATGAATGGCCTGAAGCTGCAGGCGAAGCTCGGTGTCAATCCGTTCAAGATGGGAATGGCGGGCGGCACGGACGTGCACAACTCACTCACGTCCATCGAGGAAAACAACTTCTTCGGCAAGCACGTCGACCAGGAGCCGCGCCCCGATCGCTGGTCGGGCGTGTCGAAGAAGGGTCTCGGTTTCACCCGCTACAACTGGCAGTACACCGCCGCCGGCTATACGGGCGTCTGGGCCACCGAGAACACCCGGACCGCGCTGTGGGATGCGATGAAGCGCAAGGAGGTCTACGCGACCTCGGGCTCGCGCATTACGCTGCGGTTCTTCGGCGGCTATGACTACCAACCCGGCGATGCCCGCAGCCGCTCCCTCGCGGACGCAGGCTATGCCAAGGGTGTGCCGATGGGTGGCGATCTCGCGAAGGCGCCGGCCGGCAGATCGCCCACGTTCCTCGTGGCCGCGATGAAGGATCCGGAGAGCGGCAACCTCGACCGCATCCAGGTCATCAAGGGCTGGCTGGACGCCAAGGGTGAAACGCACGAGCACGTCTACGACGTCGTGTGGGGCGATGCCGAGCGTCGCAAGCGTGGCAAGGACGGCAAGGTGCCGGCCGTCGGCGACACCGTGGACGTAGCGACGGCCACCTGGACCGACTCAATCGGTGATCCGGAGCTGGCGGCCGCGTGGCGCGACCCCGATTTCGACCCGAAGCAGATGGCTTTCTACTACGCGCGGGCGATCGAGATCCCGACGCCGCGGTGGACCAACTACGACGCCGTGCGCTACGGCATCAAGATGGCGCCGGAAGTACCCATGAAGCACCAGGAGCGGGCCTGGAGCTCGCCCATCTGGTACACGCCGTAACCATCGCAAGGAGAGGACATCCGTGAACACTCACCTGACCGCCGTGCGGTCCCAGGCCGACGCCCTGACTGCCACACTGCTGTGCGCGGTCGTCGCCAGCCTTGCTGGTTGCGGCCGTGGCGCCGAACAGCCGAAGAACGCAGCGACTGAGGCGGCACCAGTGGCCGCGGCCATGGCTGCGGCTCCCGCGCCGACGGTCGAGGAACTAGAGGCCGCTGTCGCGGAGAACCCGCTGAAGGATGCCTACTTCGGCGAGACGCACGTGCATACGTCCTACTCGCTCGACGCATACATCGGCGGCGCGCGGATTACTCCGGACGAGGCCTACAAGTTCGCGCAGGGCGGTGACGTCGTCGTGAACGGCCAGAAGCACAACATCGGCCGGCCGCTTGACTGGGTAGCCGTCTCCGACCACGCCGAGTTCATCGGCGAGATGTACTCGACGCAGGTCCCGGGCGCCAAAGGCAGCGACAACCCGATGCTCGAGGAGTTGCGCAATCTCAAGTCCGTCGACGAGCAGCGCGAGTGGTTCGTCAAGTACGTGGTCAGCAACAACCGCGGTGACAACCCGACCCACCCGCCTTTCTACGCCGGCCCCGAAACGACGCGCAGCGCCTGGAAGGATGTCGAGATCAAGGCCGCGATCGACAACTACCGGCCCGGCAAATTCACGACGCTGGCGGGCTACGAGTGGACGGCCGCCCCGAAGGCCGGAAACATGCATCGCAACGTCATCTTCCGGGACCTGAATGTTCCGGACATGCCGTTCTCGGCGCTGGACAGCAATGACGAGGAGAAACTCTGGGCGTGGATGGCCGAGCAGGAGAAGAGCGGCTCGCGGCTGCTGGCGATTCCGCACAATTCGAACGGCAGCAAGGGCTTGATGTTCGAGCCGCTGGACAACTCAGGCAAGCCGATCACGGCCGACTACGCGCGCCTGCGTAGCCATTTCGAGCGCCTGATTGAGATGATGCAAATCAAGGGCAATTCCGAGGTTCATCGGAGCTTCTGGCCGGCCGACGAGTTTGCGAATTTCGAGAATGCCGATAGCGTCGGGTCGTTCAGCGGCCGCACCTTCAAGAAGGAGGACTTCGTCCGCTGGGCCGTGACCAAGGGCCTCGACTACCAGACGAAGCTTGGCGTCAACCCGTACCAACTCGGCTTCATCGGCGGCACCGACAATCACAACGGCCTGCCCTCGGACGTTGCCGAGAACGACTACATCGGCAGCCACGGTCCGGCGGACGGCACGCTCGATGCGCGGCGTAATGGCGAGATCGATGGCTGGATCAAGTCGAAGGAGTCGAACCCCGGTTCGCTGGCCGCCGTCTGGGCGACACGCAACACGCGCGGCGCGGTCTGGGACGCGATGGCTGCACGCGAGACCTTCGTCACCTCAGGCACTCGCATCAAGGTGCGGTTCTTCGGTGGCGCGGACCTGGGCTCGGCATCGACAAACCCGCGTGAACTCGTGGAGCAGGGCTATCGCAATGGCGTGCCAATGGGCGGCACGATCGAGAAGGCATCCAAGGCCCCGACGTTCACTGTCTGGGCGGCAAAAGATCCCAACGGCGCCAATCTAGATCGCATCCAGATCATCAAAGGCATGGTCGACGCAAATGGCGAGCCGCAGGACAAGGTGATCGACGTCGTCTGGAGCGGCGATCGCAAGCTCGGCAGCAACGGTAAGGTCCCGCCCGTCGGAAACACGGTGGACGTAACGAAAGCGACCTACACCAATTCCATCGGCAGCCCCGAACTGATGGGCGCGTGGACCGATCCCGACTTCGACCCGGCCAGGCCCGCGCTTTACTACGTCCGCGTGCTCGAAATACCGACGCCGCGGTGGACGACCTACGACGCCGTCCGCAACAAGCTGCCACTGTTGCCGGACGTGCCCTCGACGATCCAGGAGCGGGCGTGGGCATCGCCCATCTGGTACACGCCGTGACACAGGATGCCGAGCCGCAGCGAATATTTGCACGGCCGGTTTCATCTACCGACAGGAGAGAAAGCATGATCAATTCATTCAATTCGCGACTGGGCTTCGGCCTTGCGCTGGTGCTGGCGGTGACGGCAGTCAGCGCTGGACCGCTCGACCCGGATTGCACCGCGGAGAAAGCCGCGAAGAGCGCCGCCGCGAAGGCGACGGTCGGCGTTGGCGGGCGCTGCGACCCGAAGGAAGCTGCGTCAGATACGGCCAAGAAGGCGACCAACATCGACGACAAGGATCTGAAGGACCGGAAAGACGACAAGGACAAGAAGGACAAGGACGACAAGAAGGACAAGAACGACAAGAAGGACGACAAGGACAGTTCGGGCTGGTCGGTCAGCAAATAGGTCCGCCGACGATTCCGCACCGGCGAGGACAGGAGATTTTCATGGAATTCACATCGAAGCCCCTGCATGGGCTCTCTCTGGCGCTGTCGATCGGCGTTGCGATCGCCCTGTCGGGCTGCGGCAGCAAGGAGCCAGCCCCCGCGGCCACGGCAAGCCCACCCGCCAGCCACGGTGCAGACGGCTCCGGACGCCGCCCAGCAGGCCGCCGCGCAGCCGCCTCAACCGCTGCAGGCCAGCGCGACGACCTGGACGCCGGAGGCGATGGAAGAGCTGCTGGCACCGGTCGCGCTGTATCCGGACCCGGTGCTCGGCGAGGTGCTGGTCGCATCGACGAATCCCCAGGAAGTGCTCGACGCAGGCAACTGGCTGCTGCAGAACACGGGTCTCGAAGGCAAGGCGCTCGACGAGGCCGCGAAGCAGGTGGGCTTTACGCCGCCGGTGCGCGGTCTCCTGCAGTCGCCGGAAGTCATCGACCTGATGTGCCAGGAAATGGGCTGGACCGCCGAGCTCGGCCAGGCATACGTCAATGACCAGGCCGGCGTGCTCGATGCGGTGCAGCGGCTGCGCGCCCAGGCCAAGGACGTGGGCAACCTGAAGAGCTCCGACCAGATGACGGTGGCGACCGAGGTCCAGGACGGCCACGAGGTCATCACCGTATCGCCACCCAATCCGCAGGTCGTGTATGTACCGCAGTACGACCCGGTAGCGGTCTATGCTCCAGCGCCCGCGGTCGCGCCCGCAACGACCACGACGACGACCGAGTCCACCGGCCACAGCACGGGCGCGCTGGTCGCGACGGGCCTCCTGTCATTTGGCGCAGGCATCCTCGTCGCCAACATCTTCGATGACGATGACGACGACTGGTACAAGAGCGGCTACTACAACCCGAGGTATTACGGCCCGCCGATGCCTTACCACCCGCCCTATCCCTACCGTCCGAGATACGGCAACGGCTATTACCCGAGCCACGGCTACAACCGTCCGCCCGGATACGGAGGACGCAACGGCAACAACTACGTGAACAACGGCAACGTCGTCATCAACACCGGCGGCAACGGCTACTGGGACCACTACGACAACAATCGGTCGGGTTACAACGGAGCAAACCGGGACGGACAGTCGCGCAAGGCAAACAGTCCGATCACGGCGGCCAAGCCGAACCGACCGGAACTGAATTCGTTGAACGCGGAGGCCGGGAAAGGGCCGAAACGCCCGGCGCCCGGTGCAGACGAATGGAAAGGGCAGAGTTCGTACGCGGGCGCGCAGCAGGGTGCGAAGAGCAGGGTGCCGGATGCGAGGCCCAACGCATCTTCGGCTGCCTCGCGCGACCTGCCGAAGGTGCAGGGCTCGTACTCGGGCGGACAGCCGAGCGCCCCGGATGCCAGAAGCAAGGTGGCGAGCGCGGCGCCCGCCGCAAAGCCCGCAGCCAAGGCAGCGGCGCCCACTGTCAATCGTCCGGACGCCAGGCCGGCGGCGAGCCCGGCGCGTTCGACCGCATCGGATCGCGGCTATTCGGCGCCGTCGGCAGCGAAGGCGAGCAAGCCCACCAGCAAGCCCGCGGCCGTACCGGAGCGCACCAAATCCAGTGCTGTCTCCGGTGCCAAGGGCGGCGGCGACGATCGTGCAGCGAGCGCGCGCGGCAAGCAGAGCATGCCGAGCGGCGTGCCCGCGAAGGCCAAGGGCACCTCGGGCAAGAAGTCCAGGTAACAGGACGGAGTACGCCAAAATGATTCGTATCGACACACGGTTTACAGCGCTGAAGGCCGGCCTCGCGTTCCTGTTGGCGGCCCTGTTCGCGGCCGGCTGCGCGCACAAAGGCACCGACCACGCCTCCTTCGATTCGGCGGACGCGGCGGTCTCGGCACTGGTTGCTGCGCTCGAGAAGGACGACACGGCCAGGCTGCAGCAATTGCTCGGCCCCGACAGCGAAGCCGTGCTGTCGTCCGGCGATACCGTGCAGGACAAGAACGACCGCGCGGACTTCGTGGCGGCCTACCGCCAGGGCCACTCGCTGGTGCCCGAAGGCAACGACACGATGGTACTGGTCATCGGCGACAAGCAGTGGCCGTTCGCGATCCCGGTGACCCGGCGTGACGGACGCTGGGTGCTCGACGGCGCGAAGGGCGCCGACGAACTCGTCTATCGTCGCATCGGCGCCAACGAGCTCGGTGCCATCGCCGTGTGCCGTGGCTTCGTGGACGCGCAGAACGATTATGCGTCCGACGGACGCGATGGCGATCGCGCCGGCATCTATGCACTCAAGCTGATCAGCGATGAGGGGTTGCACAACGGACTCTACTGGCCCACGGGCGAGGGCGAAGGGCCGAGCCCGGCCGGCCCCTTTGTCGCCGCAGCCGCGGGCGAGGGCTATCGCGCTGGCGGCAAGATGCCCTACCACGGCTATTACTACCGCATGCTCTACGCCCAGGGCTCGAACGCGAATGGTGGTGCGCGCGACTACTTCGCGAATGGCCTGCTCACCCAGGGATTTGCGCTCGTTGCATGGCCGGCGGACTACCAGGTCAGCGGCGTCATGACGTTCATTGTCGACCAGGACGGCGTGGTCTTCCAGAAAGACCTGGGCGAGGACACCGCAGCGGCCGTCGACAAGATCGAGGTGTTCGATCCCGACAGCTCCTGGGTGGCGGTTACGGATCCTGGCAACGGGTAAATGGGCCCCCGCCGCGGGTCGACTCACGACCACTCAACATCGGTTGAATCGTGAGTCGACACCGCGGCTTTCCCCGGGGCCAAAGACCGTCTTGTCATGCTGGAGAGTTGAAATGCCGTCTTCTGTTACGAAATACCCATCCCGGCTGGCCACAACCGCGATCGGTTTAGCGCTGGCGCTCTCGTCGCTGGCGGGGTCGGCAGTCGAGCAGGCCGCGCCGGTGCACACGAAGGGATACAACGAGCTGCGCAATCCCTACTTCGGCCAGACACACCAGCACACCGGGTGGTCGTTCGACGAGGCGATCTACAACGTCCGGTTGGGACCCGATACTTCCTATCGCCACGCGCGTGGAGAAATGGTGAAGCACCCGGCCGGCTACGACGTCCAGCTCAAGGTGCCGCTCGATTTCCTGGCGGTCTCGGATCACTCCGAGTACCTGGGCGTGCTGCTCCGCATGTACGACCCGAACGATCCGCTGTCGAAGCACGCGCTGGCCCAGGAGGTCACCAGTTCGGGCAACGACGTGACGAAAGCGACGAAGGTGTTCTACAAGCTCGTTTCCGAGACGATCCAGCCCGACGGCAGCATCAAGGCCGACCCGGTGCTGGCGGACCCCGAACTCAAGCGCACGATCTGGGACCAGTACATCGAGATCGCCAACAGTTTCAACGAGCCCGGCAAGTTCACCACGCTGATCGGCTACGAGTGGTCGTCGCAGCCCAACATGTCCAACCTGCACCGGAACGTCATA
Source organism: uncultured Gammaproteobacteria bacterium (assembly GCA_963732375.1). GTDB lineage: Bacteria > Pseudomonadota > Gammaproteobacteria > Steroidobacterales > Steroidobacteraceae > RPQJ01. Next base: position 255,954 of record CAVSZE010000013.1, on the reverse strand, counting down.
TTCCGGTCGGGCAAGGACCTGCCGGTGCCGTTTTCGTATTTCGATTCGCAGCGGCCCGAGGACCTCTGGAAATGGATGGACGCCCAGCGCGCGAAGGGAACGCAGTTGCTCGCGATTCCGCACAACGGCAACCTGAGCAACGGTGCCATGTTCGCCCTCACGGATTCGGACGGCAAGCCGATCACACGTGCTTACGCCGAGACGCGGGCGCGCAATGAGCGGCTGACGGAAATCGTGCAGACCAAGGGTCAGTCGGAAACGAATCCGTTGGTCGCCCCGAACGACGAATTCGCGGGTTTCGAGATCTGGACCAAGCCCGTGGCAGGGCCCGGTACGGTCAAGGTATTGACGACCAATTACGTTCGCAATGCCTTCGAGAACGGCCTGGCACTCGAGAAGAGCATCGGCGTAAACCCGTTCAAGTACGGCGTCGTCGGTGGCGGTGACATCCATACCGCGATCGTCTCGCATGAGGAGTTTGCATTCACCGGTGAGCACAACCTCAAGTCGAGCACCCCTCACGCGCGGCTGCTCGAGGGCGTTCCCGGCGAGCCTTCGAAGATCGAGCAGGGCTCCGCCGGGCTCTCCTGCGTCTGGGCTGAGGAGAACACACGCGAATCCATCTACGACGCCATGGCGCGCAAGGAGACCTGGGCCACCAGCGGAACGCGCATCGTCGTGCGCGTGTTCGGCGGGTTCGACTTCGGCGACGCGACGCCGGGCGACAGGGAATGGGTCCGTGTCGGCTACAGTAACGGCGTGCCGATGGGCGGCGACCTCAAGCCTGCCGCAAGGAAGTCGGCGCCGCGGCTGATGATCGCTGCCTCGAAGGACCCGAACAGCGGCAATCTCGATCGGATCCAGGTGATCAAGGGCTGGGTGGACGCGGCCGGCAAGACGCACGACAAGATCTACGACGTAGCCTGGTCCGGCGACCGCAAGATCGGTCCGGACGGCAAATTGCCGGCGGTCGGCAACTCCGTCGACATCAAGAACGCGTCGTACACGAACACGATCGGCAGCCCGGAACTGGCCACGATCTGGAAGGACCCGGACTTCGACCCGGCCGTCCCGGCCTTCTACTACGTCAGGGTCCTCGAGATCCCGACGCCACGCTGGTCCACCTACGACGCAAAGGCGCTCGGCATCGACCCGCCGAAGGATTTCCCGGCGACGATCCAGGAGCGCGCCTGGACCTCCCCGATCTGGTACTCGCCCAGCGGCGGGTAAACGGCCCCCTCCCGCGGGTCGACTCACGGCCACTCGGCTTCGGCTGAATCGTGAGTCGATCCCGCGGATTTTCCGCAGACCAGAGAGCAACCACACCATGTCACTGCCCGAAGCGTTTACCCACCAGGACAAGCTGCTCACGGTCGACACCAACCTGAGCAAGTTCCTCAAAGGACTGCCGGGTCGAAGCCCGTAGTCATTCACGAGGTGCAACATGGGTCTGACCGCATACCTGCTTTTGACACTCAAGGTGTCCGTCGCCTTGCTCATCTTTGCCGTGGGCCTCGATTCGCGCCTGAAGGATCTCTCGTACCTGACGCAGCGTCCCTTCGTCATGCTGCGCTCGCTGCTGGCGATGTACGTCGTGGTACCCCTGCTCGCGCTGGCGGCGGTGAAACTCATGCAGCTGCCCGCCGCGTTGGAACTCGCGCTGGTGGTGCTGGCGATTTCTGCAGGCGCGCCCATGCTGCCGCGCAAATTGATGCGACTTGGCAACGAGCAGTACGTCATTTCGCTGGTGGTCGTGAGTTCACTGCTGGCAATCGTGACGGTGCCCGCGTGGCTGCTGCTGCTTGGACCGCGCATCGACCGCCTGGAGGCGCTCGATCCGGCCACGGTGGCCGGTGTCCTCGGCAAGTCGTTCCTTCTGCCGATGCTGCTCGGCATTGCGGTGCGATGGTTCCTGCCGGACGCAAGCGCGCGTCTGTCTGATGTACTGCTGAAGTTCGTGGGCATCGTCTTCTCGGCCTGTGCATTGCTGCTGCTGGCAACGCACTGGCAGGTGCTTGGCGCCATCCTCGGGCCGCCGATCCTGACGCTCGGCGGGTTCACGCTGGCAGCACTCGGCGTAGGGCACCTGATGGGCGGTCCGGACCCGAACGATCGCACCGCGCTGGCGGTCACGTGCGCGACGCGACACGTCGGCGTGGCGATGGTGATCGCGGCGGCGACGCCCGGGCCTCGCACCGTCGTGCTGATCGTCGCTTACACGCTTGCGTCGGCGCTCGTGATCATCCCGTACATGAAGTGGCGCGGCCGGGTGACCCCGGCCGGATTGTCGCGCTCGCAGTGAACATTCAGAACATTCCACAACCGGGAGGACAGAAATGATCGGCGTACGAAGATGGGTGGTGAGCGCAGCAGCGCTCGTACTGCTTGGCGGCAGCGCGGTCGCGAACCAGAACGACAAGCATGACGGCTCCTGGGTAAGGCTGGGCACGGTCACGGCGGGGCACGGCGCCGACCATGACAAGATAAAGGTCGAAGGCAGGAACGACGATTTCCGCAAGTTGAAATTCCGGGTCAAGGACTCGCCGCTCAACATGCATAGGGTCGTCGTGACCTACGACTCCGGCGCCCCCGAGACGCTCGACGTCAGGGAGAACCTCGCGAAGGACAGCGAGACTCGTGCGATTGACCTGAAGGACGGCAAGCGCAGTATCCGCACGATCGAGTTCTGGTACGACACGCAGGGCATCCTGAACGGGAAGGCGGAAGTAACGGCCTACGGGCAGCGTTGATGGGTCGCCGAGGACGCCAGGAAATGCCCATGGAGACTTTCCATGCAATGCCTCGGGTGACCGCGGCCGCATTGGTGATCCTGTGCAGCACGCAGGGTGCCGTGGCGGCGGAGGAAGGCGCCGGCGGCGGCTCCCTGCTGCAGGCCAGCGGCCAGTCCCTCGAGCAGGCCGCCAGCGACCCCACTGCGTCGCTGATGTCCGTGCAGGTGCAGGCCATCTATGCGGGCGCCTACCATAATCTCGACGATGAAAGCGGCAACACGATACTGCTGCGCTCCGCAATCCCGTTCACCGCCGGCGGCCTGGACAACATCGCACGTTTTACGCTGCCCATCGTGACCGACAGCCCGTCGGGAGAGAGTGGCCTCGGCGACCTGGTGCTGTTCGACCTGGTCAAGTTCGATAAGTCCTGGGGGCGCTGGGGAATCGGGCCGGTGCTGCTGGCGCCGACCGCCACCGATGACGCGCTCGGGGCCGACAAATGGGCCATCGGCCCTGCGCTCGGATTCGTTGCCCGCAGCGACAAGCTGATGTGGGGCCTGTTCAACCAGAACCTGTTCACGTTCGCCGGCGACAGCAATCGCAAGGACGTCAACGTCAGTATCCTGCAGCCGATCGTCAATTATTCCCTGCCAAACAAGTGGTCCATCGGCAGCTCCGAGATGAATGTCACCTACGACTGGGAACAGGGCGCCTGGACCGCCCTGCCGTTGGGTGTGAAGTTGGCCAGGCTGGTCAAGCTCGGCAGGCTGCCGGTGCAATTCTCCGGTGCGTACGAATACAACTTCGCCGACGACTACATCGCACCGAAGTGGACCGTGAATTTCACGGTGAAATTGCTGTTTCCGGTCGGCGGGTAGTAGTCGGGCGCACGGCAAGACACGCCGGAAATGATGATAGAAAAAAGGTAAAGTGCTGCCAGTGTGACGACTGGCGATCATGGAGACCCATGATCTTGCCAGTGCACAGCCATTCGATGCAGCGAGGCCCCATGCGCCCGATTATCCGTCTGTGCCTGCCCGTGTTTGCGCTGCTGCTGGCGGCCTGCGCCGAACTGCCGCAGCGGCCCGAGCTGCCACCGCAGGCCGCAGTGCCCGCCGGTTCCGGCACGAAGCTCGACTCGCTGATAGCGCCCGCGGAGGCGAGCCATCCCGGCCAGGCGGGGTTCCGGCTGGTGGGTACGGGTCCGGAAGCCTTTGCGATCAGGGCGCGCACGGCGGCCGTTGCCGGACGCAGCCTCGACGTGCAGACCTACATCTGGAACAACGACGTTACCGGAACGTATCTGGCCAGCGCGCTGCTCAGCGCGGCTGACCGCGGCGTGAAGGTGCGGCTGCTGGTCGACGACATGGACGCGCGCAGCAAGAACTTCGGATTCGCCGCACTCGATGCACATCCGAACATCGCAGTCCGCATGTTCAATCCGCTGCCGTCGCGCAGCGGCACGCTGGCGTTCATCGGTGATTTCATGTCCAGTGGCAATCGGCTGAACCACCGCATGCACAACAAGACCTGGATCGCGGACAACCGAATTGCGATCGTCGGCGGCCGTAACCTCGGCGACGAATACTTCGGCGCCAGCGAAGAGGTCAACTTCGTCGACCTCGACTTCGCGATGGTGGGCCCGGTGGTGCGCGATGCGTCGGCGTCTTTCGACAAGTACTGGAACTCGCCGGCGGCTTACCCGATCTCGCTGCTGAACCCGGACGCGATCGCGCCCGCGGAACTCGACAAGCTGCGCAAGCGGGCCGCCCTGGCGGTCGAGGAGAGCAAGGCTGGTTCCTATGCGGAGTTGCTGAAGCGCGACGACGCCGTCGAGCGGCTGCTGCACGGTGACTGGGCGATGGAGTGGACCAGCGAATTCCAGTTCGTTTCCGACGATCCGCTGAAGGCGCTGAAGGCAGAGGGCCTCGAGAGATCCGACGTGCTGAGCGTGCTGGTCCCGGTGCTGAAGTCTGCGCAGCGCTCCGAGACGCTGATCTCGCCGTATTTCGTGCCGGGCGAAAAGGGGACCGAGTTCTTCGTTGCACGGGCGCAGGATGGCAAGCAGGTACGAATCCTCACGAACTCGCTGGCCGCGAACGACGTGGCGGCGGTGCACGGCGGCTACGCGAAGTACCGCGAGGACCTGCTCAAAGGTGGCGTGATGCTTTGGGAACTGAAGCCGTTGCCGGGTTCGACGGCCAAGGCCAGCATGTTTGGATCCAGCGGAGCGAGCCTGCACACCAAGGCGCTGGTGGTCGACGGCGAGAGACTCTTCGTCGGCAGCTACAACCTCGACCCGCGTTCCACGTCGCTCAACTGCGAGCAGGGCGTGCTGGTGACGAACGCCACCCTTGGCGGACAGTTCCAGGCGATATTCGACCAGCAGTCGGACGGCACCCGGGCCTGGCATGTGACACTGGTCGATGGTGACCTGAGCTGGACCGACGGTACGAAGACCTACGACAGCGAGCCGCTGGCCACCGGGGGACAGAAGTTCCAGGCGTGGCTGGCTGGAGTCCTGCCGGTCCAGTCGCAACTCTAGCGACCTGGTCAGCCTGGTCAGCCTGGTCGCCGTCGCGTCGATACCGACAAGTCGAATCGACACCGGGAAGGGCTCCCGGCCGCGTCCGTTCGGTCAGAGGCCCCCGCCCCAGCGGTACTGCCACGCAATGCCGACAACGTCGTAGTTGTTTCCGGTTCGCGCCGACACTCCGCTGCTGGCGTATGCCTTGATGGAGTTACGGGCGTTCACCGGGAATGCCAACGTCGCGCCGACGCGCCAGTTCTGCTGCAGGTCGTTGTTCAACTCCCCATTCAGCGTCGTGCGGCCGCCAGCGAAATAAGTACCGTCGAGCGATGCCCAGATACCCGACCTGAAACTGTAGATGACACTCGTCCCCAGCGAATACAGGGGGTCCTGCGACCGGGTGTTGCCTCCGTAGAAGTCGTTGTTGTTCGTATACAGCGTGACCGCTGCGGTTCCCTCCAGTGTCCATCTGCCGAGGGCCTTCGATACTCCCACCTGCGGCTTGAACGACCAGCGGTTGGTGCCCAGGTTGACGATCCTCGTATCGTCATACTGGCCGAGCGGCACCGTGACCCGCAGGCTTGCGCCGACGATCAAGTCCTGCTTGTACTGCCCGAATTCCTCCAGCGAGAGCGCCGGAGCACCGTAGAGGTTGACCGAGAGGCGGAATCCAGGATCCATGAATCCGGAGACACTGCGCCGTATCACCTGGCCGTCGTAGTCGGCGGAGCCGGAAAGCCAGCTGAATGGGGCGCTGACGTCGAACTTGGCGGACTTGCCCCAGAGATCCAGCACCCGCGCGTAACCAACAAGGGCGTTGGACGTCGATAGCTTGGGGTCGGTCAGGGGCAGGGAACTGTCGAACGACAGGCCGCCATCCGTGTACGCATACCCGCCGATCAGGAAATTCACGCCGACCGGCGCGTTGGAGTAGGCACGCGGCTCGATGTCCTGGGCATGTGCTGCGGAGGTGAACGCCAATAGTGCGCACACGCTCGACATTGCGATCGCAAACGCCTTGAGTCGCGACAGAACCATATGCGGCAGCAGAATCAATTGGGGCATGCGAACCGGATTCTACAAGGGCTTGGTCCTGATACGCGGGAGACTGTCAGCTGCGGCTTTTTCGCTGCGCCCTGGTGGGACTCTTGCCCGAGGGGGCCGGGGGTACCCGCGGCAGTCCAGTGTGCTGGGTCCTGAACGGTTTCGCTTTCGCGGCTGCGCCACCTTTCCCGGCCGCTGGAGTCTTCATCTTGCGCTTGCCTTCGTGCGCCCGTCCGGTGCCTATGGGCTGATACGTCGGCACCAGGTGCTGCCTGCCGTTGCCGATCAGGTCAGCACGTCCCATGTGCCGCAACGCCTCGCGGAGCAGAGGCCAGTTGTTCGCGTCGTGATAGCGCAGGAATGCCTTGTGCAGCCGGCGTACGCGGATGCCTTTCGGGACGTGAACATCCTCGGAGCCCCGCGTCACCTTGCGCAGCGGGTTCTTGCCCGAGTGATACATCGCGGTCGCGGTCGCCATCGGCGACGGCAGGAAGGCCTGCACCTGGTCGGCGCGGAAACCGTTGCGCTTCAGCCATAGCGCCAGCTCGAGCATGTCCTCGTCGGTCGTACCCGGGTGCGCCGCGATGAAGTAGGGAATCAGGTACTGCTCCTTCCCCGCCTCCTTCGAGTACTTGTCGAACAGCGCCTTGAAGCGGTCATAGCTGCCGACGCCGGGCTTCATCATCTTCGACAGCGGCCCCTCCGCGATCGCCTCCGGAGCGATCTTGAGATATCCGCCGACATGGTGCTGTGCGAGTTCCTTGACGTAGTCCGGCGACTCGATCGCCAGGTCATAGCGCACGCCGGACGCGATCAGCACTTTCTTGATCCCCGGCAACGCGCGCGCGCGGCGGTAGAGGTTGATCAACGCCGAGTGGTCCGTGTTCAGGTTCGGACAGATGCCCGGGTACACGCACGACGGCCTGCGGCAGGCTGACTCGATCTCGCGCGACTTGCAGGCGATGCGATACATGTTCGCCGTGGGCCCGCCCAGGTCCGAAATCACGCCGGTGAAGCCGGGCACGGTGTCGCGGATCGCCTCGATCTCGCGGATCACCGAGTCCTCGGATCGATTCTGGATGATGCGTCCCTCGTGCTCGGTGATCGAGCAGAACGTGCAGCCGCCGAAGCAGCCGCGCTGGATCGCGATCGAGTGACGGATCATCTCGTACGCGGGGATCTTCGCGTTGCCATACGACGGGTGCGGGATGCGCCGGTAGGGCAGCTCGTAGATCGCGTCCATTTCCTTCGTCGTGAGCGGAATGGGCGGCGGGTTCAGCCACACGTCCTGGTCGCCGTGCCGCTGGACCAGGCAGCGTGCGTTGCCCGGGTTCGACTCGGCGTGCAGGATCCGCGACGCGTGCGCGTACAGCACCGGGTCGTCGGCAACCTGCTCGTACGACGGCATGCGGATCACGCTGCGCTCGCGGTCGGCGTTCGGCACCTTGCGTTCGAAGCGTACGACGTGGGGGACATTCTCCTTTTCTTCTGCAGAAGAAAAGGAGAATGTCCCCTTCCCGCCTGGCCCGAATGCGTAAGGGTCTATGGCCGGCCCAACCGGTCCCGGCGTGTCGATGCTGGTGGAATCGATCTCGGTCCAGTCTTCAGGCACTGCACGACGCACGAACGCCGTGCCGCGCAGGTCGTCGATCTCTTCGATGCGCTTGCCCGACGCCAGTCGGTGCGCGATCTCGCAGATCTGGCGCTCCGCATTGCCGTAGACTAGCAGGTCCGCCTTCGCGTCGAGCAGCACCGAGCGGCGTACCTTTTCCGACCAGTAGTCGAAGTGCGCAATCCGGCGCAGCGATGCCTCGATGCCGCCGACCACCAGTGGCACGTCCTTGTACGCCTCGCGAACCCGCTGGGAGTACACGATCACGCAGCGATCAGGCCGCGCGCCGCCGGCGCCCTGCGGCGTGTAGGCGTCGTCGCTGCGGATGCGGCGATCCGCGGTATAGCGGTTCACCATCGAATCCATGTTGCCGCCGGTCACGCCGAAGAACAGGTTCGGGCGGCCGAGCTTCTTGAAGTCGCGCGTTGAGTGCCAGTCGGGCTGGGCGATGATGCCGACCCTGAATCCCTGCGCCTCCAGTACGCGGCCGACGATGGCCATGCCGAAACTCGGCAGGTCCACGTACGCGTCGCCGGTGACCAGGATCACATCGCAGGAATCCCAGCCGAGCTCGTCCATCTCGGCCCGCGACATGGGCAGGAAAGGCGCCGGGCCGAACCGGTGTGCCCAGTGCTTGCGGTATGAGAAGAGGTCGCGGGCGGGTTGCATGGCCGGCAGTGTAGACGGCTTGGTCCTTGCGGAGTCCAGGGGACATTCTCCTTTTCAGCGAAAAGGAGAATGTCCCCTATGCGAGCGTGTGATACACCTTCTGCACGTCGTCGTCCTGCTCGAGCTTGTCGATCAGCTCGAGCACCTCGGTGGCCTGGTCCTCGGGCAACTCGGTCGGGGCCTGGCATATGTATTCGTGTTCGGCCGAGATCGGCGCGATACCGCGCTCTTCGAGCGCCCGCTGCAGCGTGCCGAAGTCCTCGAATGCACAGCGTGCGACCAGCTGCGGCTCGTCCTTCTCGCCGGTGCTTTCGCCGAATTCCTCGAGGCCGTGGTCGATCAGGTACAGCTCGAGATCATCCTGGTCGACGCCCTCGGGGCTCAGGCGAAACACCCCCATGCGCTTGAACTGGAACACGACACTGCCGCTCGTGGCGAGGTTGCCGCCGTTCTTGCTGAACGCATTGCGCACGCTCGCGACGGTCCGGGTCGGGTTGTCGGTCGCGCACTCGACCAGCACCGCGACGCCGTGCGGCGCGTAGCCTTCGTACAGCACTTCCTCGAAGTTGGCCGCGTCGCGGCCGGAGGCGCGCTTGATCGCCGCCTCGACCTTGTCCTTGGGCATGTTGACGGCGCGGGCGTTCTGGATCACGCGCCGCAGCGCCGGGTTCGAGTTCGGGTCGGAGCCGCCCGACTTGACCGCGATGGTGATTTCCTTGCCGATGCGCGCGAACTGCTTCGCCATGCGGTTCCAGCGTGCGAACATCGTGTGCTTGCGGACTTCGAAAATTCGACCCATGGGAACTCGACCTTCCTGGAAGGGCGCGCAATCTACCCTAGCGCGCGACACGGGCCAATCTGCCCGCGTGCGCATCATAACAATTGGCAAAATTAACCTGCCAAAATGACTGGCTTTGGCGGCATCATTGTCAATAATCCCTGAATATAGACTTGCGGGCCACACCGCACCGCAATCGCGGCCTGGCGCGCGTTGCGATTCGGGCCGCAGGAGCATCTCCGCATGAGCTTCTATCGCCACTACATTTTCCCGAAATTCCTCGATCTCGCGATGTCCAGCCGCGCCTATCGCAAGCCGCGCATCCGAACGCTGGCGCCTGCCAGCGGCCGTATCCTCGAGATCGGTTTCGGCACCGGAGCCAATCTCGAGCACTACCCGCCCGGCGTGCGACGCATCGAGGCCATCGACCCCGACCCGTTCCTCGATCGCTACTCGCGGCCACGGATCGATGCTTCGCGTGTCGAGGTGGACTTCCACCACCTCGATGCCGAGCACCTGCCGTTCGAGGCCGAGCGCTTCGATACGGTCGTGAGCACGCTCACCTTGTGCTCGATTCCCGACGTCATGCACGCGCTCGGCGAGATCCGCCGTGTGCTCAAGCCCGGCGGACAGTTCCTGTTCATGGAGCACGGTCGCGACCCCCGTCCCGAGGCTGCCCGCTGGCAGGACCGACTCACGCCACTGTGGAGACCGCTTGCTGGCGGGTGCTGCCTGAACCGTCCTGTGCTCGAGCTGATCGAGAGCGCCGGCCTGGTGCGAGATCAGGTGCAGTCCGGCTACCTGCGCGGCGTGCCCACGCTGCTCGGATACGTCACCGAAGGCGTGGCGCGCAAGCCCGGGACGCTGCGGAGCGCAGTCGCCATGCCGTAAACTGGCCGCGATGGCCTGCAAACCGGCTGGCGCCTTTTGATTCCGGTGCCGCCTGCAAGGAGTTGGAAATGAAGACCTTCGCGCCGATTGTGGTGCTTGCAGCCATCGTTGCGCTGGCCGGCAGCGGCTGTTCAATCGAGGTGAACGACGACGACGCGGGCGTGAGCCAGCAGTTCGGTACCGATTATTTCGGCGCCGGCGGCATGCTCAACCTCACGGATCCGGTGGAAGGCGACGCCGTCCTGGCCGGCGGCCAGGTTGCCACGGCCGGCGAGGTGAACGGTGACCTGGTGGCCGCTGGCGGCCAGGTGTCGGTCGGTGGCAACGTAGGCGACGACGTGTATGCGGCCGGCGGCGACGTGAAGGTGGACGCGATCGTCCAGGGAAACGTGCGGGTCGGCGGCGGTGACGTGACCGTCGGGCCGGCGACCGTCATTGCCGGTGCCACCACGCTGACCGGTGGCAGGGTGGACTTCGAGGGGAATTCCCACGGTTTACTGAAGATCTCCGGCGGAACGGTGACGATGTCGGGGCAGGCGCTTGGCGATGTCGACGTCCGAGCCGAGGAACTGGTGATCCGGCCGGAAACGCGAATCGGCGGGCGGCTCGTCTACCGGGGCCCTGCCGAGCCAGTTGTCCCCGAGGGTGCAGTCATCGCTGGCGGCGTGGAGTTTCACGAGTTCGCTCACGGAAGCTTCATCCACGACCAGCACGGTCCAGTGCGCGGGGTCGTGCACTGGGTAGGATCAGTGCTCTGGTTCGCCGGCGTGTTCTTCGTCGGCGCGCTGTTCCTGGTCCTGTTCCCGGGGCTGTCGACGCGCGCCGCCGAAACCATCGCACGTGATCCGTGGCAGTCGCTGGGCCTCGGCCTCGCCATCCTAGTCTGCGTGCCGTTCGTCGCCGTGGTCCTGCTGGTCACGATCATCGGCATTCCGCTGGCACTGCTGCTGCTGCCTCTGTACCTGCTGCTGATGTTCCTCGGCTGGATCGTCGCGGCACTCTTCATAGGGCAGCGCGGAATGGCCGCGGTACGCGGCGCGGGCGCGGCCCCGATGTCCACTGGCTCGCGCCTGCTGGCTCTGCTGCTGGCGCTGCTGGCCCTGTCGCTGGTGCGCCACTTGCCGTTCCTCGGCAACATCGTCGCGTTCCTGGCAATGATTGCCGGCATCGGCGCGCTGGTTTCGCAGGCCTGGTCCCGGCGCGACGGCACGTCCTTGGCGGCAGGCTGACCGCCGTGAACTACTGGCCGCACCTGGTCGCCGTGCTGGTGGGCGCCGGACTCACCGTGCAGGTGGGCATGAACTCGACCGTGCGCATGGTGATCGGCTCGCCGGTCCTTGCGACCATCATCAATTTTGCTATCGGCCTGGCTGCGCTGATGGTGGTTGCGCTGGCAAGCGGCGCGCGCATCGTGCCGGGCTCGACCGCGGCCGTGCCGGCCTGGGCGTGGCTCGGCGGACTGCTGGGCGCGACTTACGTCGCTTCCACGACAGTGCTCGGCCCAAGACTCGGTGCCGCGGCGCTGCTCGCGCTTACGCTCGCCGGGCAGATGGTCGCTGCGCTGCTCGTGGACCAGTACGGCGTCATCGGTTTCCCGCAGAGCGCCGTGACGCCCGCGCGCCTGCTGGGTGCCGTGCTGGTGATCGCGGGCGCGCTGCTGATCATCCGTCGCTGAGGAAACCGCCATGGCCAGGACGCCTTCCACCATGCTGCCGCTTGGCACGCTGGCACCGTCATTCGACCTGCCGGACTTCGACGGCAGGCGCCATGCGCTAGCGGACTTCGCCGATTCAGGCGCATTGCTGGTGGTGTTTACCTGCGAGCACTGTCCATTCGCACGGCACATTCGTGCCGGGTTCGCGCGTTTCGCCGCCGAATACCTGCCACGTGGCCTGGCCATCGTCGCAGTCAACTCGAACGACCTTGCTGCCTACCCGCAGGACGGGCCCGATGCGATGCGGGAGGAAGCACGCTCGGCGGGCTACGCATTCCCTTACCTGCTCGATGCGGACCAGTCGGTCGCGAAGGCGTTCAGCGCGGCTTGCACGCCGGACTTCTTCCTGTTCGATTCCGGCCGGCGGCTCGTCTATCGAGGCCAGTTCGACGACAGCAGGCCCGGCGACGCGCGGCCGGTGACCGGGGCGGACCTGCGCAGGGCCGTGGACGCCGTGCTGTCGGGAACGGCCGTGGATCCGCAGCAGCGCCCGAGCGTTGGTTGCAACATCAAATGGAAGCCCGGCGCCGAGCCCGGCTACTTCACGCGCTGAATCACGCAGCGGCCGCCCGGGAACGGCCGCCGCGGGCAGGTCACTGACTGGCAGTGCGTGCCGGGAACGTCTCGACGATGGCGGTGGCCATGTCTGCGACCGTTTGGACGGCCTGCTCCGAGGAAGAAGTGCGTGTCTCGTCGGTGATTGCGCCGCGCCAGATGATGCGGCCGGTCGCCGGGTCCTCCACGAACAGGATCACTGAACCTTCGGTAACTCGGCGCTCGTGCGGCAGTTCCGACGCGGCCGGTGGCTGCGGATTGCTGGTCATCAGCACGTCGTCCGGGTTGGGAGCGTTGTACCTGGGCAATTCGGATTTCTGGTATTTATTCGTGCCGACGACCTGATAGCTCACCAGCATCTGGGCCGACTTCGGGTCCGCCACTTCCTGATAGCCCTTGCGCACGAGCCCGGCGACGACGGCTTCGCGCACGTGCTGGTCCGTGGCGGCCACCACGGCGGGCTTTACGTCCATCATCGTTCCAGTCTGGCCCCCTTTCCACGCAAAAGTCCGCCGTGCGGTGATGTCAGACCCCGGCGCCTGGTAACTATCCACCTGCCAGGTCGTCGTACAACCGGCGAGGAGCACGAGAAGCAGTGCCGCGCAGTGTAGATGTGATCCCATGGCCGTCTCCGTGTCCGTTGGCTCAAGTGTAGTAGGAACAGCGGCGGCCGTCCGTCAGCCGCGAATGCCACATTCCACCATTGCGCGCCGCCCCGACCCGGAGCAACGTGGGCACAGGCCCCACTACAGGGGAGGTTGACATGAGCAAGTACAGAATCCTGGTCGCCGACCAGGCCGAAGCCGTTTTCTACGATTCCGCGACCTTGCGTGGAGTACCGAAGGAGGTGGGTCGGATCAGTGATCCGCTGGCCCACCTTCACGACCGGGACCTCGCGACCGACCGCCCCGGGCGAAGCCACGAGAGCATGGGCGCGACCCGCCACTCGATCCAACGGGAAAATACGCCACGCCGCCTGGAGGCGGTGCGCTTCGCACGCCGCATAGCCCGCCGGCTCGACGATGCCCGGAGGAAGGGCGAGTACGAGCAGTTGGTCGTAGTGGCCGGTGCACCGTTCCTCGGGCTGGTGCGCCAGGAACTGTCAGGGCTGACGCGTGCCCGGGTTGCCCGGGAGATCCGCAAGGACCTCGTGCACAGCGCGCCCGAGGTCCTGGCGCAGCGGCTCGCCGCGATCCCGAACCCGTAGCGGACCGCCACCAGCCCGGGAATTCTGTGATCCGCATCCCGCTGCGGCGCCACGTATTGGTGAGCGCCGCGCGGCGGGGCATACTGGATGCGGTATAAAGGACAGCATGACGGGGCGGCGCATGCATCGATCGGGCAGCTGGGCGCAAAGCGCAGAAGGCTTCGCGCGTCCATGAGTTCCATTCTTCTCGTCTACGAGCGTGACCAGGACCTTTCGGCACTGGAGACGCTGCTGCAGTCGCGGGGCCACCACGTGGCCAGGGCGCGAACCGGACTCGAGGCGCTGGACCTCGCGCGCAACGATCCCCCGCACGCAGTCGTCAGCGACGTGATGCTGCCCTTGCTGGACGGCTTTGCGCTCTGCCGCCGGCTCAAGGAGGACGCGGCAACGCAGTACGTGCCGGTGTTCCTGCTGTCGTTTCGTGTCGAGGGCCCCAAGTACGAGGCATTCGCTGCGGAGGTCGGCGCCCAGCGCTTCTTCCCGCGCGGCGCGACGCTCGAGGAACTTTCCACCGCCATCGACGCGCTGAAGTCACACTCGGACACGATGCGTATTCCGGCGCTGGTGCCGGAGCTTCTCGACCGGCAGCAGCACGACCGGCGCCATGCGGCGGACCTCGAGCGGCAGATTCGCGAACTCCAGTACACGAACAAGCTGCTCGCGGCGGCGGAACGCGCCGCCCGCAGCAAGATCGAGCGCGACGCGAAGGATCGGGCGAGCCACGCTGCCACCGAATCGGATAACACGCGGGAACTGCAGCAACGCGTGGACGAGCTCGAGGCGAAGCTGAACGAGCAGGCGGCTGCCGAATCACAGGCCACGGATGCTGCCGAGCAGGTCCGGGCCAGCAGCGCGCGCGCGGACGTGCTCGAGTCGCGACTCGAGGAACTGCAGTCGAGCCGCGCGAAGGCGCAAGCTGCCGCAGCCGATGCGGAGCGCGCTTTCGGCGCCCAGCCGGTGCCGACGCTGCTGTCGGACATGGAGAGCCACGAGATCCGGGCTGCGAGCGATTCGGCTGCGGCCCTGCTCGGCGTTGCGCCACACGGGCTGTCGGGCCGGTTGCTCAAGGACCTCCTGCCAGGTTGCGTGCCTGATGAGGACAACGCGTTTCCGCAGGACGTGGACGTCGTCAAGCCGGACGGCACGCACGCGGTGCTGGAGCCGAGACGCGCAGCGGTCTCATACGCTGGACGCGCCTGCTGGCTCACGACCTTCGTGGACGTAACGGCGGAACGCGAGCTTCGCGAGACGCAGCGCCTGGCACAGGCACGGGCGGCCGCGCTCGATGCATCTCCGGTTGCGACTTGCCTGGTGGACGAACGCGGCCAGTTGACCCACGCGAATCCTGCATTCGCTGCGCTCATGTCGCTCGACATCGACCGGATCGACGGCATCTCCCTGGGAGGATTCGAAGCCCAGGAGGGTGACTCATCCCCGGCGGGCCAGGCTGCGATGGGCGCAGGAGCCGCGCCGCGACGCACCAGGTGGCGCAGGCCTGACGGCAGCTATTTCGACGCGGAGGTTTCGAGCGCGGCCTTGCCCGATCTTCCCGGCGCGTGGATCGTCACGGTGCGCGACGTGACGGACAGTCGTCGCGCCGGTGACAGGGTCGGTCGCGAACAACAACTGCACGCGGGCCTGCTCGACCTCGCACAGCACACGCACCTGCTGACCGAGACGGAGGTCCCGGCCCGTGCGCTCGAGCTGGCGCGCCGTCTCACGGGCAGCGAGCAGGGTTACGTCTTCCTGGCGACGCCGGACGTGACGCACATGGAGCTTGCGGCGCGAAGCTCTGCCGATGCTGATGCAGGGCAGGCGCTTCCGGTGCGCTGGCGCGGAAAGCCGCCCACAGAATCGGCTCTGATGGAGTGCGCGAGATCGCTGCAAGTCGCGCAACGCGATGCCGCGGAAGGCACCGGGGTGCTGCGACAGGCAGGGTTGCCCGGGTCGCTCGCGCGCCAGCTGGCGACGCCGATCCTGGATGGAGGGAGGCTGGTCGGCGTGCTGCTGCTGGCGGACAAGCCGGAGGCGTTCGACGACGAGGATCGCGGCAACGCAGCACACGTGGCGGATGCGCTCTGGCTGGCGCTGCGCCGCAGGCGGTCGGACGCCGAGATCCTGAGCGCCATGGATCACATGGAGCGCGTGATGCTGGGCGCGATCGAGGCGATCGGCACGCTCTCGGAAGCGCAGGACGGCTGCAGGACGGGGCGGGCGAAGCGCGTGGCCGACCTCGCGGCGGGCATCGGCACGGTCATGGGCCTGCCGGGGCACAGCGTGCGAGGGCTGCGCGTGATCGGCCAGCTGATCGACGTTGGCATGCTGCACATTCCGCGAGAGATCCTCTGGCGTCCGGCGCCGCTCGACGCAGCGGAGTTCGAGCTCGTCAGGACGCACGTGGATCGTGGATACGAATCACTGCGCCGCATCGATTTCCCATGGCCAGTCGCGGAGGCGGTGCGTCAGCACCACGAGCGGCTCGACGGATCTGGCTATCCCCGCAGTCTCAAGGGCGACGCGATCCTGCTCGAGGCGCGCATCGCCGCGGTAGCCGATGCCGCGGAGGCGATGTTGTCGGCGCGGCCACAGCGTCAGGCACTGTCGATGCAGGCCTGTATAGAAGAGTTGCAGGCACAGTCCGGCCGCCGCTACGACGCTGCGGTGGTGAAGGCCTGCGTGCGGCTGCTTCGCGAGCGGCAGGAGCCAGGGGTCCAGGCCGGAAAGCGGATCGCCTGAGGCGTCGATGCACCTGCAGTTCTTCGGTGCGGCAGGGGAAGTCACCGGGTCCTGTCACATCCTCGAGGTGGGCCGCCACCGCATCCTGCTCGACTGCGGCCTCATCCAGGGCGGTGTCACGCACGGCGAGAGAAACCGCGAACCGTTTCCATTCGAGGCCGCGGATATAGACGCGGTCATTCTTAGCCACGCCCACATCGATCACTGCGGCCGGCTGCCGCTGTTGCAGAAGCGCGGATTCCGCGGACCGGTTTTTACCACTGCGGCCGGCCGGGACCTCGCACGCATACTGCTGCTGGACTGCGCCGCGATTGCCGCGCATGACGCCGAGCGTGCCGATCGCAAGCGCCGGCGCAGTGGCGGCCGCGCCGTCGAACCGCTTTTCACCAGGGCAGACGCGGAAGCGGTGCTGGGCTCGTTCCGCAGCGTGCGCTACGGGCAACCCTTCGAGGTGTTGCCCGGCGTGGAACTCACGTTCCGGGATGCGGGGCACATACTTGGATCGGCCTGTGTCTGCCTGCGCCTGGTCGAAGGCGACCTCGAACGACGGCTGGTCTTCAGCGGCGACCTCGGCCAGTACGATTCGCCCATCCTGCGTGACCCGGAGGCCGGCCTCGCGGCCGACCTGGTGCTGATGGAAAGCACCTACGGGGACCGCCGGCACCGCGATCGCGAGGCCACGCTGGCCGAGTTCGGCGAAATACTTCTTCGCGCGGGTCGCAACGGCGGCAACGTGCTCATTCCCGCTTTCGCCGTCGGCCGCAGCCAGGAAATCCTCTACCAGCTCGGCACCCACTACGACGAGTGGCAGGTCGCTGACTGGCAGTTGTTCCTCGACAGTCCGATGGCGATCGAGGCATCGGAAGTCTACTGGCGGCATTCGGAACTCTTTGACGAGGAGGCGCGCAAATTGCATCTGCGCGAAGCATCGATGCCGTCGCTGCCGAATCTCCGGCTTTGCAGGACGGCCGATGAGTCGATGACGATCAACCGCGTCGCCAACGGAGCGATCGTGATCGCGGGCAGCGGCATGTGCACCGGCGGACGTATCGTTCACCACCTGAAGCACAACCTGCCGCGCAGCGAGTGCGACGTGGTCTTTACGGGATTCCAGGCGGCCGGAACGCTCGGCCGCGTGCTGGTGGACGGCCGCGACGAGGTCAGCATCCACGGTTCGAAAGTGCCTGTGAGGGCGCGCGTGCACACGCTGGGCGGATTCTCGGCGCACGGCGACCAGGCTGACCTGCTGCGCTGGTACTCCGGAATCGCAGGCCAGCCGCCAGTGTGGCTGGTGCACGGCGAGCGGGACGCGTTGGCTGCGCTACGCGATGTATTTTCCCGGTCGGGCGTGCAGGCAGGCATCGCGGAGCCCGGCCTGCGACTCGATCTCGGCGCCCTCGGAATAGTGGCGCCTGGCTGAGGCCTTGCGCGACCGCGTGCTCAGCGGTCGACGGCGAATCGCAGCGTGACGGTCGAGCGGTGCGCCACAGGCAAGCCGTTGGCGATTCGTGGCTTGAACCGCCAGGATCCGAGCGCCTCGCTTGCTGCGGATTCGAAAACGCCACGGGGCGTGGAATCCATGACCTCGATGTCGCGCACCGTGCCCGTTTCGGTGATCATGAAGCTGAGTTCCACCCAGCCCTCGACGCGGTCGCGCAGTGCGGCGACCGGGTACACGGGGTCGGTCGAAGACACGCGGTCGATCTCGTCGGACGGCATCGCAAGTATCGCCGCGACGGCTGGGTCCGTGCGGGGCACCGACCTCGCCGACGCGGGTGGCTCCGGCGTGCGCGTGCTCACGTAGCCCGCGATCGGAAGCTGGCTGGCAGCGCGCAGTCCGGAAGCTGGTGCGGGCCGCGGCGCGCGACGTGCCCTCAGCAAGGCGGCACGAATTTCGTCGGCATTCGCGACCACAGGCGTGAGCGGATCCGGGGTTACGGCCGCTCGTCTGGAGGTCATGGCTGGTTGGCCGACCGGAGGCGGGGAAGGCCGGGCCCGCGCGGCCGGTGCGGGGTTGGGAATTGCAGCAGGCGCGCTGGGCGGCACCGGCGCCGGGATCGAGGCCTGCGTGGCTACAGGTACTGGCCCTGGCTTGAGGAATTCAGCCAGCCGAGTAACTGCTGGATTCGACGCATCGACCAACTGCACACGGTCGAGAAGCCGTCTGGCCTCGGTCCGGTTGCCGTCGGCTTCCGCCTGCCGCGCGACACTGACGAGGTGATCGATGGTGCGGTCGAGTCCTGCGCGTGCCTCAGCCTGTCCAGGCCTGGACAACAGCACGGCGGCGTACAGGTCGAGCGCGTTTCGTCCCGAGGGAGCCTCGAAGCGGCCCGCCTCGAACGCGGCCCGCGCGCGCGAGAGAACTGGATCGGCCAACGGCTGGGTGCCTTGCACAACAGGCCGGGCTGCCGGCGCGGGAGCGGGCGAGTTGGAAAGCTGGTCCAGGCCGCCGCCCAGGAAAAGCCAGAGCAGCGCCATGAAAATCGACAGGCCCGCGACGACGAACAGCCACTTCCCTGGATCGAAGCGTGCGGGGAGCATCGTGGCCAGCGGCAGCAGTGGCTGCGTCGAGTGCGCCTCGCGCTGCTCAATGTGGCGGCGTATTGCCGCCTGCAGGAACATTCCGGCGCGCTTCGCCGTGAGCGGCTTGTGCATGAACCGGTACACGAACCCGTCGCTGATCAACCCTGCGAGCAGTGTCTCGTCCTCGAGACGGCCGGCCACGACCACCACGACATCCGGGAACTGCCCTACGATCTCCGTGATCAGCGTCGCGGGCATCGTCGACACGGCGGCCATGTCGACCAGCAGTACGCCGCACCGACCCGTGAGAAGCAGATCGACCGATTCCTCCGCGGAGCGCGCCCGCCAGACGGGGTTGCGCTCGCCGATTGCACCGCGGATCGCATCGAACAGCAGCAGGTCCTCGGACAGCACGAGAACGTCCACCAGCATCCCTGGATCGCGAGTCTCGGGAGTGGGCAGGGGCTGACGCTGTAGAGCCTGGTTCGACACTTGCGCATTCCGCAGTACCGGGGCCGAAACGTCTATCGCTTGCGTGTAAAAACCTGAGGCAATTCAAAGTTCAGCAACACCAGGTCCAGCACTCTGGACCTGGTCCAGACAGATCCGCCCGAGCCACGGCGGGCGCAGCACCGACCCACTCGACACGGGCCGGCCCGGCGAGCATCATCGCCCAGCGTCACCAGAGAAGACCGGTACACCGGTCCAGTCGGAGCATGAGGACACCGGTCAGGTACATGTCGCGGATTGCGGCTCTGCATCGCTCGTCACTCGAGCGGCTGCTGTTTTTCAATGGCTGCCAGGACCGGGTGGCGCAGGGCATCGTGGACGCGATCGACAAGTTCGGCCCGCCCGAGATCCGCGAGGAAGAGGGCTGGCTCCGCGTCAAGGTGGCCGGCCTGACCGACGTGCAATCGCTGTTCGTCGTCGACGACGAGACCGGCGAGCCATTCGGCGTCGCTGTATACACCCGCCCGGACCTCGAGCACATCACGGTGCTGCACATCGGGATCGGCGAGGAATACTGCGCGGGCGGAAAGCGTGAGGGCCTGAACCTGCTCCTGAGGCTGATGCAGGAGATCCGGCGCTCGGCGAAACGGGTCAAGGGAGTTCGTCGCATGAGCGTGCACTACGGCATGCAGCGACCTCGTGCCCAGGCCTGAGCGAAGCGAATACCGAAAGGCCCTGATCGCGGCGCGAGTGCTGCTCGTCGCGCTTGCTGCCGCGACCTTGCTGGCGCTCGCTGCAGGTCTCGGTTGGCCGTTCGAGCTCTTCGTTCACTTCCGAATCCAGTACGCGGCAGCCGGTTTGGCGCTTGCAGCGCTGCTGCTCGCGACAGGCAGTCCGCGTGCGTCGCTGTTCGCGATCCTGATCGCGGCCTTCAACGCGCTCCCTGTGCTGCAGCACGCCCAGGCGGGCCAGTCCGGGTTCGCGTGCGGCGGCCCGCGGTTCACGGTGGTCACGGCCAATGTCCAATACGGCAACGACGACCGAAGTCGCTTCCTGGAGTGGCTGGCATCGAATCCATCCGACCTGGTCGTGGTGCAGGAGTTGACCTCGGCCTGGGCCCGCGACCTGTCCCGGCTGCGGGCCTATCCCTACCGTGCAATGCTGCCGCGCGAGGATGCCTATGGCATCGGTGTCCTGAGCCGCTGGCCACTGGATTCGGTCAAAGCGGAGGATTTCGCCGGCGACGGCCTGCCATCGCTGGCGGGACGCGTGCAGATCCCGGACCGGCCGGTGCGCTTCCTCGCGCTGCACACTAGCTGGCCTGTCACGCCCGGTCTTGCGCGAGCGAGAGACGGCTCGCTCGATGCTGCCGCGAGATCGATCGCGGCAGGGTCGGGTCCGGCAGTCGTGCTCGGGGACCTGAATGCCACGCCCTGGTCACCAGCCTATGCTGCCTTTCTGCAGACGTCTGGGATGCGAGATGCGGCGAACGGGTCGCGGTGGCAACCGACCTGGTTGCCAGGTTTCTGGCCGCTCGCGCTGCGGATCGACCACGTGTTCGTGTCGCCCGGGCTGTGCGCAGAGAGCACCCAGGTCGGGCCGGCCGTCGGCTCGGACCACAGGCCGCTGGTGGCAAGGCTGCGGTTCGCGGGCTGATCACTCGGCCGCGAGCGTCTCCCCGGTGGGCGGCGCGAATTCGCGGCAGCACTCGATGAGCCACGCGCGGAACCGAACCACCTTGGGCAGCGAGAAACTCTCCGGCGGCGCGACGAGGTGCCAGGCGTTGCGCTGTTGCACGCTCGGCATCATCGGACGCACCAGCCGGCCGGCCGCGAGATCCGCGGCAACGAGCGACCAGCGCGCGAGCGCCACGCCCTTGCCCTTTTCGACCGCCGCCAGCGTCGCAACGGAGTCTTCCGCCATCGGTACGCTCTCGGCGCGCGTCGTGTCGCCCCCGACACGGCGCAGCCAGTCGACCCATGGTTCCGCCCGACTGTGCACCAGCGGATAGCGTGAAAAGTCGTTCAGGGTTTCGATGGGTCCCAGCTCTGCGAGCAGGGCTGGGCTGCAGACCGGGAATACCCACTCCTCCAGCAGCCGTTCGGACTTGAGCGCCGGCCACGAGCCTGCGCCGTAGATGATGGCCGCGTGGAAGTCGTCGCGGCTGAAGTCGAGCAAGGCCCGCGCCGGTCCGAACCGCACCTCGATCTCCGGGTGCTGGCGAGTGAACTCGCCCAGGCGCGGCAGCAACCAGCGTTGCAGGAACTCGCTTGGCACGCTCAGGTTCAGCATGCCGCCCACCCGCTCGCGGCGAATCCGGTCCACGCCGCGGCGCAGTTCGTCGAGACCGCGTCGTACCCCGGGCAGCAGCTCGGCACCCTCCTGGGTCAGGGCGACCGCGCGGGTGTGGCGGCGAAAAAGCGGCACGCCGATGTCGGCTTCCAGCGACTTGATCTGGGCACTGACTGCAGCGGTGGTGACCCCGAGTTCTTTCGCCGCGGCGGTGAAGCTCAGGTGTGTCGCCACGGCCTCGAAGACGCGCAGCGCATTCAGTGGTAGCCGGCCGGAATCTGCCGCCATGGTCGCCGCCTCGAGTAAACTATTGATTAACAATACTGGCGAACTCGCCTGATCGCAAGGCATTGCGCTAATGTCTGTCGAAGGAATCTGAAGAAAGGAATCGGGATGAAAGAGCGAGTCAACTACTCGACTGGCACTCCCTGGGAGCCGGTGGTCGGCTACTCACGTGCCGTGCGAGTCGGGCCTTTCGTCTGGGTCGCCGGCACGACGGCCACCGGACCTGACGGCCGTATCGTCGCGCCCGGCGACGCTGCCGGGCAGGCCAGGCAGACGCTGGAGAACATCCGTGCGGCGCTGGAGCGTGCGGGTGCGAAGCTCACGCACGTGGTTCGCTCCAGGATGTACGTTCGCGATGTGAGCGACTGGGAGGCGGTGGGCCGCGTGCACGGCGAGTACTTCGGTTCCATACGCCCGGTCACCACGATGGTGGAGGTCAGCGGCCTGGTCGATCCGGCTATGCTGGTCGAGATCGAAGTGGATGCCTGCGTGACCGACTAAACGCGCGGTCCGGGACAGGGTCAGAGGAAAGGACGGAATTCAAGAAATGGAGATTTACATGATTCGCAGGATCTCGCTCGGTTTTCTGGTCGCGCTCGCGGCTTGTTCGGTGTTCGCCGAGTCCCCGCCGGCGACGCAGGTTGCGCAAGCCCCGGCAGCCGTAACGGCGCAGCCGGCCGCCCAGGCGGTGAACCTGGCGCAGGTTTCACAGGATGCGCTGGTCAAGATGCAGGCGGACAAGGGCAGCCGGGTCTTCCTCCTCGACGTGCGCACACCGGCGGAGTTCGCCGCTGGGCACGTGCCCGGCGCGGTCAACATTCCCTATGACCAGGTCGCATCGCACCTCGGCGGGATCCCGAAGGATGACGAGATCGTCCTCTATTGCCACTCCGGCCGGCGCGCAGGACTCGCGGCCGAGGTGCTCGCGGCCAATGGCTACAGCAAGCTCGCGCACCTCGAGGGCGACATGGCGGGTTGGCAGAAGGCCGGTCGCCCGGTCGATGCGTCGGCTCAGCCGGCGAAATAGCCCGGCCCCAGGCCGTCAGGAAGGCGGGCGCGAACGCTGACGGGCGGGCGCCTCAGGTGCCGGCGGCGAGCGCCTGGTCGAGGTCAGCAACCAGGTCCGAGACGTTCTCGACGCCGATCGAGAGCCGCAGCAGGTTCTGTGGTGTCCGGCTGTGAGGACCTTCCACCGAGGCCCGGTGCTCGATCAGGCTTTCGACGCCGCCCAGGCTCGTCGCGCGGGTGAACAGCTGCACGCGCGCCGCCACCGCCATTGCCTGCGCGGCGCCGCCGGGTACCTGGAACGACACCACGGAGCCGAATCCGTCCGGCATCTGCTTTGCAGCCAGCGCATGGGCGCTGTGACTCTCGAGGCCGGGATAGTACACGCGCTCGACCCGGCGGTCGGCATCGAGGAAGCGCGCGATCGCCGCTGCATTGGCCGACTGCGCGCGCACCCGCAGCGGCAATGTCGCCAGGCTGCGAAGGACCAGCCAGCAGTCGAACGGCGACGGGACGCCGCCTGTCGTCGACTGGAAGTCACGCAGGCGCTCGAGAGCCGATCCTTTTTCCCGTGTGACGAGTACGCCGCCGAGCACGTCGCTGTGACCGCCCAGGTACTTGGTCGTGCTGTGCATGACGAGGTCTGCGCCGAAATCGAACGGGTGTTGCAGCACGGGGCTCGCGAACGTGTTGTCGCAGGCGAGCAGCGCGCCGCACTGGTGGGCGAGGCGCGACAGCGCGGCAATGTCGCTCACTTTCAACAGCGGGTTCGATGGCGTCTCGACCCACAGCATCGACGCCGGCGCCTCAAGTGCCCGGGCGACGGCCGCGGTGTCCGACGTGTCGACGAATTCCGAGCTGATCCCGAAGCCGGCCAGCAGCCCGCGCAGCTGTTTCGCCGTGCCATGGTAGCAATCGGCCGAGCACACGATCCGGCCCCCCGGGGCAGCCAGCGAAAATGCCGCGAGCGTCGCCGCGGATCCGGACGCGAACGCAACCGCTTCCGCGCCGCCTTCGAGCGCAGCGATCGCCCGCTCCAGCGAGTTGCGGTTCGGATTGCTTTCGCGCGTGTAGTTGTGGCCTTGCGGATAGCCGCCGTCCGGGGCACGCTCGAAGGTCGTCGACAGGTGGATAGGCTCGCGCAGCGCGCCGGTTCCCGGGTCGGTTTCTCGCCCCGCGTGGACCGCGATCGTCTCGATCTTCACGTCAGGCGCTCAGTTGTGGGTCAGCAGGTAGCTGCGGCCCTGGTACCCGAGCACCACGCCCGACGGCGTGATCTGGCTGACCACGGGTCCTTCCTGGAGGGTGTCGCCTTCCCGGTACTTGCGCGAATTGATGAACACTAGTCGCTCCGCCGGCACGGTCGAGTACACGTGCAGGTCGAGGTTGAGGACGGACATTCCCGTTCCAGTGAGCTGGTCCGCCGATGGCAGTCCTGCTCCCGTGCCGGCGGGCTGGCGGCTGGCGGCTGGCGGAGGCGTGTATGACTCCGCGCCAACCGTTGCGGAGTCCGGCAGCGACTCGTAGACGACCGAGCCGCGGGATGTCGGCACGCGCGTCACCGCCGCCGGGCCTCCCGGCACAGCCGCGGCTTGTGCCGTCATCTGCGGATCCAGCGCCGGTTGGCCGCCGGCAGTTTCCGCTTCGAGTGGATTTCGACCCTGGCGAACTGGCGCCGTCGCGGGCTCGGCCGGGCGCAGCATCGCCGGTGGCGGGGCCGCTGCGGTCGCGTCACTACTCGCGGGGATTGCGGGCGATGAGTTCGGTGCGCCCGGTGCGGCGCCGCTGGGTGCCGGCGCATCGCCCACGGTCGAGGCTACGGGCGGCGGCGCTGCGGGCTCACTCGTGGATTTCCGCAGCAGCCACACGCCGACCGCCACGAGGTTCACCAGCAGCAGCGCAATTGCGACCGGAGCCCATACGTTGCTGCGTGGTCGTGGTGCCGCAACGGGCACTTCCGCGAGCGCGGGACCGGTCTGTCGCTGCCGCTCGTGCTCCGATTTTCGCAAGGCGTCGAGGATGAACGACATCGCTCAGCCCCCCGCCGGCCGTGACACGATCGTCGGCGACCCGGTCGCGCGGATCGCCGTGTCGAGCACGATCTGGGTCTGCACACCGGCGACACCGTCCACCGCGAGTCGGTGCTGGCGCTGGAAGTCCTGCACCTGGCTGGTGAGTTCCGTGTCGTAGACGTCGCTGCCCGGGGCTGGGGGCAGGCCTTGTGCGGCACGCAGGCTTTCACGCAGCCACTTCACGTCCGCGCCACGTGAGCCGGGACCGAGAGACTTGGGCACGGCCAATGGTGGCCGCCACAGCAGCAGGAAGTCGCCAAACCAGTAGCGTGAGGCTTCGGCGATGGGCACGGTGGTCACCTGTTCGCCGATGCCGAAGGTCGCCGTTGCGTCGGTCAAGCCCTCGAGCACGACCTGGTGTGTCCGGCCGGCTTCGTCGGTGAGCGTAAGGATCGCAGGTCGGTCGAGCGTTTGAAGTTGCGCCCACGAGCCTTTCTGGAACAGGCACTCGAGGCCCTGGCCTGCCGCCTGCTCGCAACCCGTGCCCCTGGCCGGGTCGTAGCTCGCGCCCCAGGCCTTGAAGAGTCGCGCAAGCGCGGCTTCGGTCGTCGTGTCACCGGCGTGAGCCGCGAGCAGGTCGTCGAGTTTTTCAGGCTCGGGCGCGGCCGGCGTCTCGGCGCTGGGCTTTGCGGATGCGGTCGGAATCGCCGTCGCCGGCGACGACTCGGAAATTTTTGCGGCGGCGGGTGCAGGCGCCTGCTGGTTCTTCGACCACAGGCTCACAAGACCCACCGCCACGAGCCCGACTGCGGCGGCAGCCGCTGCGGCCGTGGCCCACTTGAGCCAGGGCGCGGGAATCGGGCGCCCATAGACCTCGGAGGCTGCCTGCCGGATCAACGCAGCCCCGACACGGTGTTCCTCGCGCGTGAATCCGCCGAGCAATGCGCGGTCACAGACCACGTTGATGACGCGCGGCACACCGTGGCTCAAGCGCTGGATCTCACGCAGCGCCGACGGCGTGAACACCTCGGCCGTCGCGCCGGCAACCCGCATGCGGTGGCGCACGTAGCCTGACGACTCATCGGCTGAGAGAGGGTCGAGGTGATACCGGCCGGTAATGCGCTGCGCGAGTTGCCTCAATTCCGCGCGGTCGAGCAGGTCGCGAAGCTCGGGCTGGCCGATCAGGATGATCTGCAGCAGCTTGGTGGTCGCGGTTTCGAGGTTGGTGAGCAGCCTGACCTGTTCGAGCGTCTCCGTGCTCAGGTTCTGCGCCTCGTCCACGATCAGCACGACGCGGCGGCCACGCGCGTGCGTGTCCAGCAGGTGCCGCCCAAGCAGGTCCATCAGTGTCTTTGTGCTGCCTCGTCCCTGCTCAGGCACCGGGATGTGCAGTTCCTCGCAGATCGTCAGCAGGAATTCGGCCGGCGTGATCTTGGGATTCAGGATCAGCGCGACGTCTGCGTGGCCGGGCAGTTGCTCGAGCAGGCTGCGGATCACGGTGGTCTTGCCGGTTCCGACCTCGCCCGTGAGCTGTATGAATCCGCCGGACTCGTTTATTCCATAGAGCAGGTGCGCGAGCGCCTCCGCGTGGCGGCCGCTCAGGTAGAGGTAGCGCGGGTCAGGAGTAATCGCGAACGGCTTTTCCTGGAGCCCGAAAAAGCTCGTATACATGCGGAGTTAGCTTCGCCATTGGCCCGTGGGTCGGGTCGCCAATGATGCCTGCCCGGGAGGGGCGTGGCTAGCGCTGGCAGGCCCGGGCGGGGCAAACGCTCCACCTGGGGCCGCACTGCCGGGCACATGGCCCGTCGGCGGCTGAAGCCTTACAGCTTCGGATTGGGCTCCAGCGAACTTGCGGGCTTCAGCGCGACCTTGCCGAACTTCTCGCGAATGCGATCCACGGCGGCGTCGAGCTGCCGGTTGCGTCCCGTCTCCGGCGCCGTGAAGAGATCCATCTGAACCGCGGGCGCGAGCGCGCTTGTGCCGACACCGAGCAGGCGCAGGGCAGCCCGCGGCTGCTCGGCCAGCCACGCGCGCAGCAGCTCGAGCGCGATCGCAGTAATGACACGGGTCTCCTGGGTCGGAGGTTCGAAATGCCTCTGTCGCGTGTAGGTGGTGAAGTCGGCGCGGCGTATCTTCACCGTGACGCAGCCCGCGGCCAGCTCGTTTGCCCGCAGGCGCCCGCAGGTCCGGTCTGCCAGCCGCACGATCTCGGAGGCGAGCTTCGCGTGGTCCGAGACATCCGTCTCGAATGTTTCCTCGGTGCTGACCTGCTTCTCTTCGACGTCGGGCGTGACTGGCCGCTGGTCGATGCCTGCCGCCCGCTCGATCACTCGCTCGGCGTAGCGGCCGAAGACCGGCCTGAGCTGGGCCGGGCTCGCGCGCCGCAGCTGGCCCAAGGTGCGAATGCCGAGCGCTTCGACCCTTGGCGCGGTCTTCGCGCCGAGTCCGAACAGCCGGCGTATCGGCAGCGGATCGAGCAGCGCCTCGATCTCGCGCGAACCGACGACCACCAGCCCGTCCGGCTTCCTCAGGTCGGAGGCAATCTTCGCCACCAGCTTGTTCGGCGCGACGCCGACGGAGGCAGTGAGCTGCGTTCGCTCGCGGATCCTTCGCTTGATTTCCCGCGCGATGCCCTCGGCCGGCCCGAACGCGGCGATGCTGCCGGTCACGTCGAGGAAGGCTTCGTCCAGCGAAAGCCCCTGCACCAGCGGCGTGAATTCGTGGAAGACCGCGAAAATCCTCTTCGACTCGCCGGCGTAGTGCGAGATGCGCGGCGCCACGCATATCGCGTCGGGGCAGCGGCGCAGCGCCTCGCGAACCGGCATCGCCGAGTGAACGCCAAATTTCCGCACCTCGTAGCTCGCGGCCGCCACGACGCCGCGTCCGCCGGTCCCGCCGACGATCACCGGCTTGCCGCGCAGTGCCGGGTCGTCGCGTTGCTCGACCGACGCATAGAACGCGTCCATGTCTACATGCAGGATCCAGCGTCCACTGGGCATGGCCGTGGTTCAGCCGCTCAGAGAGTGAGCGCCGTGTAG
The DNA here is from genome assembly GCA_963732375.1 of uncultured Gammaproteobacteria bacterium. Lineage (GTDB taxonomy): Bacteria > Pseudomonadota > Gammaproteobacteria > Steroidobacterales > Steroidobacteraceae > RPQJ01. The sequence continues at coordinate 227,881 of CAVSZE010000013.1, read as the reverse complement.
AAGAGCAGGCCCAGCGCCGTGAGGACCAGGCCAATCATGTAGGCGATCCCGAGCGCCGAATACTTGGCGAAGGTCACGAAGCGGCCCTGGCCGTAGACGCGCCGCATGGCGATGAAGAGGTAAACCGGCACATAGACAGTGAATGCGGCCAAGAGAAAGCCAGCGACGGTGTTTGCGCCGGCGGCGAACGACGTTCCGGGAGCAAGCCAACCCACGCGTTCGATGAGCAGGAACACCAGCCCGCCCAGGAAAAACAACGCATGGAAGTGCACCACGAACAGCAGGTGCTCGACGTAGTAACGCCCGGAGCCGAGGTACAGCACGTACATCGCTGCTGCGATCAGCGGCAGGAAGATGAACATCATCTTCGGGACATTCTGGAACAGCGCGCGGCCAAAGCTCGGCGTATCGCTCCATATCTTCTCGCATGCCTGCCGCAGCCTGGGCTCGTACTCCTTGCCCCACGGGACCTCTACCTTCAGATTCTGCTGGCTGCACGGGTCCTTCATCACGTCCTTGACCTTGCCGAGCTCCGCGGCAGGTACCTTGGAAATCTTCTGGGTGAGTTCCGTCCGGGCCTTCGCCTGGTCTTCCTCGGGCATGCGCTTCACGAACGCCTCGATCAGATCGCTCGTCTCCGCGTCCAGCGCGGGTGTCGGCGCGGTAGTCGCGACCGGCACGGCCGTCGCTGGTGCCCCGGCGACCGTGTTCGCAGACGCGGGCGCAGATCCTGTCTCGTTATCGTCACCGGCGATCTGCAGGCTGGCAGCGCCCTTCTTGTCGAGCGTGAAGTGGATGGCCGAGCCGGGATCGCTGCCCGTCGTCGCCACCACGAAGAACGCGACGCTGAGCAGCACGTACATCCTGAATGGCGGCGTGTAACTCGCGCGCCGCCCGCGCAGGTAGTCCTCGGTAAGCTTGCCGGGGCTGAAGGCGAGCGGCCGAAGCGTGCGCCAGATGCGCGAATCCCAGTCGATCATGTCACCGAGCAGGTCGCGAGTCATGCCCCACAGCGACAGCACCCGGACCTTCGCCCTCTGCCCGCAGTGCGCGCAATGCTGCCCGGTGAGAACTTCGCCGCAATTGAGGCAGTTCTCCGTCGAAACGGCCCCGCGGATGAATTCCTCGCGGTGTGCGAGCACGCGGCGCGTGGCGACGAAGCGATCGCCAAGCAGCGCGGTTCCCTGCCCCTCGAGCCGCGTTGCGTGATTCCCGAGATAATCGTCGAGTGCCGCGCGGTCGCGCAGGCGGTACTGGACCGTGCGATGGACTCGGTCATCCGGAGCGGCGGACGCGGCGAGGATCTCCGCCGACAGGAACCCGGGGAACTGCAGCACGTCCGCGATGTGGTCGCGCAGCCACGTATCGAAGGGGCCCTCGATGGCCGCGTCGGCCTCGAGATCCACTTCGTAGATGACGTCGCCGATGCTCGGCAGGATTTCGCTCACGGCTGCAAGCGTATCAAATGAGGGGTGGTGCCGGGCCAGCCACCGCTAGGCGGGATTCGAGCGAAGCACCACGGGCAGGATGACCAGCTCGATGCCGCGCTCGTTCAGCATGCGCTGCATCGCGAGCGGGGTGTGGCTGTGCAGCCAGCTGTTCCACCAGTGTTCGTGCTCCAGCACCACGCGGCTCGAGAAGAACACGCTGTTCGGGAACTCCGCGCGGACCTCGATCGAAATCCGCTCGAGCTCGACGCGACGGTCGTTCGCGTAGCCGTCGTACCACCGCGAACCCTTGCCCAGGCACTGCGAGTGGTTGACCAGTGCGTCCAGCGAGGCGCGCGTCTCGTATTGCAGCGTGCGCAGTGCCTGCTCGCTGCCGTAGGACTCCGTGTCCACCGTGCCGACGCTGATGAACACATGGTTGCGGAAGTGGCCAGGCAGCAGCGCCTCCACCCGATCGACCATGTGCAGCCCGAGGCCACGGTTCCCGCTCACCAGGAACACGGCGGTCGGTGCGGCGGGGTCCAGCGAGGGGGGTGCGCCCTTGATCGGGTGGAACCGCCAGCGTTGTTCGCGGCCGATCGCCTCGGTCAGTTCCCGGACTGCGGCGTAGTGCCGCCGGATGAGCAGACCCATGACGATGACGCAGGACGTGATACCGAGCGTGACGATGCCGCCTTGCAGGAATCGCTCTATCACGATGATGACGAGGATCGCCGACGTGACCAGCAGCGCGAACGCAGACAGCAGCAGGCGCCGCCGGGCTCCGTCCACGTCGCGGCGCTGTCGCCACCAGAACCGCGTCATGCCGGCGAGCGACAGCGTGAAGGTGATGAACACGTTCACCGTGTAGAGCACGACCAGCAGGGCCACGTAGCCGCGCGTCCACAGCAGGATGGCGAGTGACGAAAGGCCCATCAGCAGGACGCCATTGCGGGTCACGAGGCGCGAGGACAGCGCGCTGAACTGGCTCGGCGCCCAGCGGTCCACGGCCATGTTGGCGAGGACCGACGGGCCGCCGAGGAATCCCGTGTTCGCCGCCACGAACAGCAGCGCTCCTTCGAAGGCCAGCGTGACGATCAGCAGCCCATGCGACATGCCCGAGGTGAGCCCGATGCTCGAGATGATCTCGCGGAACACCACGGCATTCAGGGTCTCGCTGCCCTGGACCGGAGCGATGTCCCAGAGCAGGTAGAGCAGGATGATGCCGCCCGCCGTGACCGACAGCGAAAGCGCCATCATGAACATGGTCAGTTTTCCGGTGCGGACCCTCGGCTCCTTCAGCATGTTGACGTTGTTCGAGACCGCCTCGATGCCGGTGTAGGTTCCCCCGCCCAGCGAGTACGCTTTCAGCATCACCGCGATCACGAAGAACCAGCCGACCTGTCCGCCAAATTCGCTGGTCTCGCGGAGCGACAGCGCGATCTCATCGTGCAGTTCGTAGCCGTGGCTCGCGATGCCGTACGCGATCAGTGCCAGGTGCGTCACTACGAAGCCCAGGAAGATCGGGGCCAGGACCTTGATCGATTCGCGCGTGCCGCGCAGGTTCAGGTAGATGAGCAGCACCAGCACGCCAACTTCCACCTCGAGCTTGACGGCGTGGTGGACCGGTGGCACCAGGCTGAACAGGGCGTCCACGCCGCTCGCGACCGAGATGGCGATCGTGAGCACGTAGTCCACGATCAGCGCCGATCCTGCGACCAGGCCCGAGTACGGTCCGAGCAGCCTCGACGCGACCTTGTAGCCGCCCCCTCCGTTGGGGAACAGCTCGATCACCTGGTTGTAGGCGAGCGAGATCAGGAACACGGTGAACGCGGTGGCGACGGCCAGGTAGATCGCCAGGTCGCTGTAGCGGCCGAGCGCCAGGAAGGCCTCGGCAGGGCCGTACGCGGAGGACGACAGGCCGTCGGCGCCGATGCCTATCCAGGCAAGGAAGGCAGCGAGCGCAATGTGCTTGCGGGTCTCCGGGGACAGCGGGTCGCGCGGCGCCCCGAAGACGACGTCCCGCAGGCGACGCTTTCGTTCACCGGTCATGGTTGCCTGGAATGTCCGTGCGGCGGTGCCCCCCAGCCCCCGCCGCACGGGGGGTCGATCAGATCAGGTCCTTGACGCCGTCGCGCTCCTCGAGCAGCTCCTTGTAGGTCGCGTCCATCTTGCCGCGGCTGAAGTCGTTGACGCCCAGGCCCTGGACGATCTGGTAGTCGCCGTTCGTGCAGGTGACCGGATAGCCGTAGATGACGCCTGCAGGAATGCCGTAGCTGCCGTCGGACGGAACGCCCATGCTGACCCAGTCGCCGACCGCCGTGCCGGTCACCCAGGTGTGCATGTGATCGATGGCCGCCGATGCGGCGGAAGCAGCAGAGGATGCACCGCGCGCCTTGATGATCGCCGCGCCGCGCTGCTGCACCGTGGGGATGAACGTCTCCTTGTACCAGGCGTCGTCCACCAGCGAGAGCGCGGGCTTGCCGGCGACCGTCGTGTGATGCAGGTCGGGATACTGCGTGGCGGAGTGATTACCCCAGATGATCACCTTGCGCAGGTCCGTGGTGTGCTTGCCGGTCTTCTCGGCGAGCTGCGACAGCGCGCGGTTGTGATCCAGGCGCACCATCGCAGTGAAATTGCGTGGGTTCAGGCTGGGCGCGTTGCGCTGGGCAATCAACGAGTTGGTGTTGGCCGGGTTTCCGACCACCAGCACGCGCACGTTGCGGTCGGCGACCGCGTCGAGCGCCTTGCCCTGCGCGGAAAAAATCTGCGCGTTGGCGAGCAGCAGGTCCTTGCGTTCCATGCCGGGTCCGCGCGGGCGGGCGCCCACCAGCAGCGCGAACTGGCAGTCCTTGAACGCGACCGTCGCGTCGTCGGTCGCGACGATGCGGTTCAAGGTCGGAAACGCGCAGTCGTTCAGTTCCATCACCACGCCCTGCAGTGCACCCAGCGCAGGGGTGATCTCGAGCAGGTGCAGGTTGACGGGCTGGTCCGGGCCCAGCATCTGGCCGGAGGCAATACGGAACGCAAGCGCATAGCCGATCTGGCCCGCTGCACCGGTGATCGCGACGTTGACTGGGGTCTTCATGAGGTCTCTCCGCTGGTGATCCATTAGCCGCAGGCGGGCGATGGACCCATTGGGGGCGTCAGCGTCCGGCGGGGCGGCAATTTTAGCGCGTGGGCACCGACAGCCTGATAGGTGTCTGCCGTCACGGAAAAGGCGCTTGCTATTGATATGGTGTTGTAGTTAACTACAACACCAAAGCCGATTGCAGTACGGGATAAACGAACATGAGCGCGGGGAGCAGGTTTCTGGCAACGGTCCTGGCAGGGATCGTCTGGGTGTTTGCCGGTTTCACGGTCGCGTCGGGGCCGTTGGTGACGAAGGCCATCACGCCAACGGTCCTCGGCGCGGCTGCGAATAGCGCGACCAAGGTGGGCGACTGACAGCCGGAGGCCGGTGATCAGTGTTCTGCTACAGTAGTTCAGGACTACACCGAGCCCCTGCCGAATGGACTCACACTGGAACGACGGCCAGCCGATCTACCGCCAGCTTCGCGACAAGGTCGTGGCGATGATCCTCGAGGGGGCGCTCGCCGACGGCGATGCGCTGCCTTCGGTCAGGAGCGTTGCCGCGGAGTTCTCGCTCAATCCCCTCACCGTCCTGAAAGGCTACCAGCAACTGGTTGACGAAAATCTGGTCGAGAAGCGACGAGGTCGGGGCATGTTCGTGACGGAGGGCGCGCGGACGCAATTGATGAAGGGCGAGCGGCAGCGCTTCCTGGAGCATGAGTGGCCACGGGTCGCCGCCACCATCGAGCGGCTCGGGTTCGATGCCGCGGACCTGCTCGGCGGCAAGAAGGAAAAAAGCGAGTAGCTCCCGGACCAGGCGCGGGACGCACGGAACCAGGCCTGTCCGCCCATGCCTTGCTAGGCGTCGCCGTCCTGGATGGTCACGCCAGCTGGCCACTTCGTCGTGATCGCCGGCGGCAGCAACTTGTACATCACGGGCGTCGCCAGCCGACCGAGCAGCGTGGACGAGAGCAGGCCGCCAATGATCACGATGGCCAGCGGCGAATAGAGCCCGGACCCCTGCACGGCCAGCGGCAGCAGGCCGCCGATCGCAGTCGCGGAGGTGAGCAGGATCGGCAGGAACCGGACTTCGCCCGCGCGCTCGATCGCCTCGTCCAGCGGCACACCCTGCTCGCGCAACTGGTTGGTGAAGTCCACCAGCAGGATGGAGTTCTTGATCTCGATTCCGATCAGCGCAATTAGCCCGATCGTTGCAGTGAACGAAAGCGTGTAGCCGGTCGCCAGCAGCGCGAGCAGGCCGCCGGCAACGCCAAGCGGTATCACGCCGGCGACGATCAGCATGGAGCGGAAGCTGCCGAATTCCAGGATCAGCACCGCGAGTATGCCGAACACGGCGACCAGCACGGCGGTGCCCATTCCGCCGAAACTCTCCTGCTGGGCCTCTGCCTCGCCCCCTGCCCGCAACGCGTAACCCGTTGGCAGCTCGAGCTCATGGAGCCGTTCGAACACTGCGCGCGTCACCTTGCTGGTGTTGTAGCCCGCAGCCGGGTATGCGCTCAGTACCACCTGCCGTTCGCGGTCATGGCGCTCGATCACGCTCACGTCCGCCGTGAACTCCGGCGACGAAATCTGCCGCAGCGGGACGGGCCGGCCGGACACGGACGCGACCTCGATCTGGTTCAAGGCGTCGAGCGTCTGGCGACCGCTCATCGGCAGCCTGAGCGTGATGTCGTACTCGTCGCCGTCCGCCTCGCGGAACTTGCCGGCACTCAGTCCGGCCACGGCAGCTCGGACCGTGCGGTCCGCCTCCACCGGCGCGACGCCGAGCAGCGCAGCCTTCTGCGTGTCGATCCGCAGGTCCAGGTCGGTACGCAGGCGTCGCAGCGGATTCTCGACGTTGCGTGCGCCCGGTGTGGACTCGATCAGTACCGCTGCTTTCCCGGCAAGCTCGCGTAGCTGGGCGAGATCCGGACCTGAGATAGCAACCTCAATCGGCGCATTGATCGGCGGCCCATTGCTGTACGACTCGACGATGATTCGCGCGCCCGGGTAATCCGCGAACTTGCCGCGCAGCTCCTCGTAGAGCCCGGGGCTGCGACGCGGGTCGAACTCGTGCAGCTCGACGAATACCTCGGCGACGTTCGCGTTGGTTTCCTCCGGGAATGTGTTGTAGTAGACGCGCGGGTTGCCGCGGCCGAGGTTGGCGAACCAGTGCTTCACCTCGCGATGGCGGGCCAGCTCGTCCTCGACGAACCTGAGCGCGCGATCCGTGTCCGCAAGGCTCGCGCCGTCTGCAGCCTCTATCGTTATGCGGAACTGCGGTATGTCGGCGGGCGGGAACAGGCTCACACCGATCAGCGGCACCACCGCGAGCGATACCGCCACGAAGGCCAGTGCCGCGAGCAGCGTGCGTCGCGGGTTCGCGAGGGCCAGCCTGAGTGCCGGGGAGTAGACGCGGTGGATGACCGACATCAGGGCCTTCAATGCGCGGTTGCCCTCGCCGGTCTCGCCTTCGGGGCGCAGGATGCGGCTGGCGAGGAACGGTATGACTGTCAGCGCGACGAACAGCGACGCGAGAACCGTGTAGAGGACCGCGGCGGGCAACGACCGGATGAACTTGCCGGCGCCTTCCGGCAGGAACAAGAGAGGAAGGAATGCGAACAGCAGCGTCGCGGTGCAACCGAGCACCGCGAGCGCGATCTGGTCGGTGGCGGCGATCGCCGCCTCGAACCGCGAGTGGCCGGCGCGCAGGAAGCGCGCAATGTTTTCCACCACCACGATCGAGTCGTCCACCAGCAGTCCCAGCGCGAGCACGAATCCGGCGATCGAAAGCTGGTTCAGCGAGAACCCGGTAAAGTAGAGCACCGACAGGCCGATCGACAGCGACAGCGGGATGGAAATCATCACCACCGTGGCGGCGCGCATGCCCAGTGGCAGCAGCGTCAGCGACACCAGCGCGATCGCAATCGCGAAATCGATGCCGAGACGGTTCAGGCGGTGGCTGACGTTGCGACTCTGGTCGAAGCCGCGCTCGATGGTGATTCCGTCCGGCAGCCGCTGCTCGAACGCCTGCACCTTCGCATAGATCCCGTCGCGTACCGCGAAGACGTTGACAGCATCCTTCGCATTCGCCGTCACGAACACGGCCCGCCGGCCATTGTACCGACCGGTGTAGCGCTCCTCGGTGGATTCCCAGCTGACCTCGGCGACGTCGCGCAGTTTCACGACCCGGCCGCCACGGCTGGCGACGACGGTCTCGGAAATCTCGTCGAGCGAATCGTAGCCGCCCGACGTCTTCAGGTTGTACTTGCGCAGGCCGACGTCCACCGCGCCGCCCGGCACAGTGGCATTGCCGCCGCGTACGGCCTGCTCGAGCTGCGTGAGCGTAACGCCCGAGCGTCCCATGCGCTCGAGGTCGATCGCGACACGCACCTCGGGCTCCGGGACCGCCCACACTTCGCTGCGGCGCACGCCGGGCACGGTCTCGATCGAGTCGCTGAGGTCTTTCGCAAGCTGGTGCAGTTCGCGGTAGCTGGCGCCTTCGCTGACCAGCGCCAGCTGCACGATGTTCACCAGCCCCGAACCTGCCTTGCGCACTTCCAGTGACGCGAGTCCGGCGGGCAGGTCGGCACGGATGCGGTTCACCTCCCGCACGACCTCGTCGTATTTCTTGTCCGGGTCGGTGTCCCAGTTGAATTCGGGCCGGACGACGCCGACGCCATCCATCGAGCGACTTTCAATCTTCTTGATGTCGTCGAGCTCGTTGATCGCATCCTCGATCGGCTGCACCACCAGCCGCTCGATGTCCACCGGATCGGCGCCGGGGTATACGGCGACGACGGTGGGGATCGGCACGTGGAATTCGGGGTCCTCGGAGCGCGGTATGTTCAGCAGCGAATTGACGCCGACGGCCGCCAGCAGCCCGAACAGGACCAGCGTGAACTGCCAGCGCCGGACGCAGAATGCCCAGATGCGCATGTCGCCTCAGCCGGGCTGCCCGACGACGTGGACTGGCTTGCCATCGGTGAGCCAGGCTGCCCCGTCGATGACCACCAGTTCCCCGGCCTGGAGTCCCGAGGCGATGACCACGCGGTCCCCGGTGATCGAGCCGACCGTGACTTGCCTGCGGCGCGCCACGCCTTGCTGCGGATCGAGCACATACACGATCGCTTCCTTGCCGTTCGCCTCCACGATCGCGGTGAGCGGCACCACCGTCTGCGGTTCTGCCTGTGCCGCGTCCTGCACGGCAAGCGACACTTTTGCAACCAGGCCCCGGGCAAAACGGGCGCCGTCCGGCAACAGCGCGATCTCGACGTCGAATGTGCCGGTCTGCGGGTCTGCGCTGGATCCGATACGCGTTACCCGGCCGGTGAAATCACGGCCGGGAAATGCATCGAACGAAATCGTGGCGAGGTCGCCCGCGTTGACGCGCACCGCGTCGCGGTCCGCGAGCGAGGTGCGAATCAGCCAGCCTCCCGAGGTGCCGCCAAGCAGCAGCACGGCCTGCCCGGGTTGCACCAGTTCGCTGGGATCGGCAAGCCGCTGCAGTACCACAGCGTCTTGCGGAGCCTCGATCCTGGCGTAGCGCGCATTGAAGCGGGCGGCATCGAGGTTCGAGCGCGCCACGCTGTACGCGGTGGCCAGGTCCTGCACCTGTTCCTCGGTGGCGACTTCGTCGGCCTTCAACCGACGCCCGCGCTCGAGGTCGCGGCGCGCTTTCTCGGCCGCCTCGCTCGCCTGGTTCACGACGGCGTCGACTTCCGTGCGCTTGATGGTCGCAAGCAACTGCCCGCGCCTGACACGATCGCCGACGTCGACACTGACCGCATCGACGACGCCCCCGACCTTGAAGGAAAGCCGCATCTCGTCGCGCGGTTCCAGCACGCCGACCGATCTCACCGAGCCGTGCAGGGTCACTGTCTCGGCGGGTGTGACCTGGACTGGCGCGGCGTCCGGCCGTACCGCGGGCTGTGAAGCGGGCTGCTTGCCGCAGGCCGTGAGCAGCAGGCCGGCGATCGCCAGCGGAACGATGATCTTCATCACTGGAAATCCTCGTCGGCCGCGTGCGGATCGCCGATGGCAAACTCGAGTTCCGCGAGGCGCCCGAGGAACTCGGCGCGCACGCGGTTCAGGTTGAGCTGGGCGTCGGTGAGTGTGCGGCGGGAGTCGATGAAATCGGCCTGGTTGACCTGGCCCAGGTCGCGCTTGCGCGCGGCGATGCGGAACCCGGCTTCGGCGGCTTCCGCGCGTTTCTGCGCCGTGCCGATCGATGCGTCCGCAACCTCGAGGCGCTCAAGTGCACGTTGTACCTCGAGGCGCACCTGCTGGGTTGCCAGGTCGCGCGTGGCGCGCAGTTGCTCGGTCAGCGCGCGTGCCTCGTCGAGCGCAGCCTGGTCTGCGCCGCCACGGAAGGCATTCCAGCGCAGTACGATCGACGCAAGCACGTAGCGCTCGTCGGGGCCGAAGCCGTAGTCCTCGCCCTGGATGCCGGCCTCGGCACCGACTGCGAGCGACGGCTTGAATGCGGCGCGCGCGAGATCCTGTTCCGCGAGGCTGCCGGCGATCGCCGCGTCGAGGCTCTGGATTTCCGCGCGACGCTCGGTTGCGACCTGCTGCATGACCGGGACGTCGAGCCGCCGGCCGGCCAGGCGCCGGATGACGCGGTTGCGGAAGCGCTCGATCGTGGCCTGGTCGATTTTCGCCTCCGGCACGGGCGCGGAGAGCGGGTAGTTGCGCAACAGGTTCACGTAGCTGCGTGCGATCGCGACGCGGCTCACGGCGGCGAGGCGGTTCTGCTCGATCTCGAGCAGGTCTGCCTCCGCGCGGTAGACCAGGTCGCGCGTGATGCGGCCATTGCGGTACAAGCTCTCGTTGGCCGCGAGGTTCGCCCTCGCGAGTTCGAGCGTCGCATCGAAAACCAGCGCTTGCTGCTGGGCAGCGAGCCACTCGTAATACGCCACCTTGGTGTCGCGAATGACGCGGGTGCGCAGTCCCGACAGGTCAGCCTCGACACGATTCAGGTTCTGCCTGCTCCCCTCGACTGCCGGTGCGATACGCGGCTCATAGAGCGGCTGTGCGAGCACGAAACGCGTGTTCTGCTCCTGCGGCAGCAGCAGGCTGATCTGCTGGTTCTTCACGCGGGGAAAGCTCGCGGGCTGACCGGATTGCACCAGCAGGTCGTCGAGCGTCTCGTAGACCGGGTTCAGCAGGTCACCGACCGGAAATTCGATGGTGCGGCCGCCGTCGGCGACCGAGTAGCGCGCGTCGAAGTCGAGCACCGGCAGGTAGCGCGCACGTGCGCGGTCCAGCGCGGCCGCGCGCTGCTGCACGCCGGCAGAGCCCGCGCGAAGTTCGAGATTCGCCGCGAGCGCGTCGTCGAGCACCTGGCGCAGGCCGTCTTCGACCGTTCCGGCCGGCTGGCTGTCCGGTGTCGCGGGCGCGGGCGGCGAGATTGACGGCAACGCGGCGGCAGCCACGACGGACGGCGCAGGGACTGCCAGGACCTGCGCCTCGGCAACGCTCACTGCGCAGGCAGCCAGGGCCGCCACCGCCAGGCGCCAGTCGACCGCTCCGGGCAGGTGTGCTTGGCGAGGGGCAAACGGGAGGAGCATCACGATCAATCTTCCAGGACTCAGGGACGCAGCGCGCCGAGCACCAGCGCGAACGAGTGATCGATGAACTGCTGGACGGGGATGCCCTCGTGCTCGATCTGTCCTCCCTTGCTCGATGCGATCTGGATCATGCCGTGGGAGAACGCCCACAGCGCGAGGGCTGTGACGTATGGCTCACCAAGATCGGCCCGGATGGAGCCGTCGGCGACACCGCGGTCCAGCGACTCGACAAGCGTTTCGTGCACACGGTGTCCGGCGTGCATGCAGGCGGCCTCGTTCGGTGGAATCGCGCTATCGGTGCAGGCTTCAGCGCAGGCATGCGACTGATAGCGCGAGCACGCGTCGTAGTAGTGGGGCATTTCGCGCGAAAAGGCGACGTAGGCGCGGCCGATGGCTTCGATCTCGTCGATGCCGCAGGCCTTGCCGGTTCGCGCGGCGTCGAATCGCGCCCTGAGAGTCTCGAGCGCGCGCTCGACCAGTGCCAGGTGCAGGTCGGGCTTGTCCTTGAAATAGACATAGACCAGCGCACGGCTCAGGCGGGCCTGTCGGGCCACCTGGTCCATGGTGATCGTGTCCCAGCCGGCCTCCGCGTAGAGCGCATCTGCGGCATCCACGATTTCGCATCGGCGCCGGTCACGCTCTTCCTGTCGGCGTTCGCTGATGTCGGACATGACGGCATCATCAGCAAAGACTGACGAAGTGTCAATTAATAAACGGCTGTATAGTTTTTGGAGCGAACCCCTCTACGCGAATCGTCCTGCGAGCAGCCGCCAACGGGAAAGCTAGTCCTAACTATCTGTTTTAAATGCAATATTATGCTGGCAAGTCTGGCCAGGTCTCACCAAGGCCGACCGTAGCGCATCTTGGTTCAGCCCATCAGCAGCCGGCGTTCTTCCTGCTCGAGGCGCTCCGGCGTTCCCCACAGGATCACGACGTCCCCCTCGCGGAGCCTGGTGTCCGGATCCGGATTCCTGCCAACGATACCGTCGCGGCGAAGTCCGTTGATGCGAACTTCACCCTGGTCCAGTTTCAGTTCCGTGATGGTCCGGCCGACGGCCCGCGCTCCCGGCGGCAGCACGACAGTACGCAGCTGCTGCCGCAACGGATGATCTTCGTCCAGGTGCCTTGCGTCATGCTTACGGAAGACGTTGCGCAGGATCGAATAGCGGTCATGGCGGATGTCCTCGGTCACCTCGAGGACCTCCTGCGACGGCACCTTGAGGCAAAGCAGCACGTGGGCCACCAGCGACAAGCTGGTCTCGAATGTGGCCGGAATCACTTCGGTCGCACCTGCCGCCTGCAACTGGTCGAGCTTCGCGTCGTCCTCGGTGCGCACAAGTACCGGCAGATCGGTGCGTAATCGACGCACCCTGCGCACGATCCTGAGCGCCGTCTCCGGGCTGTCGAACGAAATGACGAGCACGCTGGCGCGGTCGATCCCCAGCGAGTGCAGCACCTCGGTCCCGGCGGCGTCGCCGTACACGACCGGGTCGCCGGCCAGCCGGGCGTCGCGCACCCGGAACGGATCCTGGTCGATCGCGATGTACTCCATGCCCCGCTGTTCGAGCACCCGCGCCAGGTTCTGGCCGACTCGTCCGAACCCGCAGATGATCACGTGGTCGCGCTCGGCGAGCTGTCGAGTCGCAACCGTCTCCAGCACGGCTTCGGATGGTTCGACGGACTGGCGACGCAGTATGAAATCGGCAATGCGCCCGTTGTAGCGGACCAGCAGCGGACCAACCAGCATGCTGAGCGCCACGGCCGTGAGCAGCGGCTGGACGATCGCCTCATCGACCATGCGTCCCTTGAGCAGCAGCGTCAGCAGCGCGAAGCCAAACTCGCCGCCCATCGCGACCACGATCGCGGTGCGCAGCGCCTTGCGAGCATTCGGCACGAACCGTCGTACGATGAGCGTGACGATCGCTGCCTTCAGCAGCAGCAGGCCGACGAGCAGCGCGAGAATCAGCGGCAGCTGGGCCAGCAGCAGCCGGAGGTTCAGCAACATTCCCACCGAGACGAAGAACAGGCCGAGCAGGATGTCCTGGAACGGCTTGATCACTGCCTCGGTCTGGTACCTGAACTCGGTCTCGGCCAGCAGCATGCCGGCGAGGAACGCGCCGAGCGCCATTGAAAGGCCGAGTGCGTCCGTCGCCCACGCCCCGCCCAGCACCACGAACAGCACGGTCAGCGTGAATGTCTCGCTGCTGCGGTGTTTCGCTATCTCGTGGAACAGCGGTCGGAGGACCCAGCGGCCCACCGCCAGCACCACCACCAGCGCGGCCACGGCACGTCCCGCCATGTTCAGGAACCATGCAGGCCCCACGACCTGGCCCGCCTCGCCGAGCGACGTCGCGAGCGCGAGCAGCGGAGCGAACGCCAGGTCCTGGAACAGCAGGATCCCCACCGCGAGGCGCGAATGCGTACGGTTGATCTCGAGCTCCTCGCCCAGCTGCCGCACGATGATGGCGGTGGACGACATGGCGAGCGCGCCGCCCACCACGATGGCTGCGACCGGATCCAGCCCGAATGCCCAGGCGCAGCCGCCGGTCGCAGCGGTCACCAGCACCATCTGCAGGCCGCCGATGCCCAGCACCTCGGCCTTCATCGCGATCATCCGTGCCAGCGAGAACTCGAGACCCAGCGTGAAGACCAGGAACACCACGCCGAACTCGGCAAGCATCGCCACGGACTCGTCGTCGGAGGCGAGGCCCAGCGCGTGCGGCCCGAGCAGCATTCCGACCAGCAGGTAACCCAGTATCGGGGGCAGCGCGAAGCGCCTCACCATGCTCAGCACCAGCACTGAGCCCGCGAGAAGAATCAGGATCTGTGAAAGGACGTTGCCTGCCATCGACCTCACCACGTTCGTCCACCGATGCTAGCATTCAATCAGTGCGCACGATTGCGAGGACAAAGTGAACTTCCAGGCAGTCCTGGGCGAAGCGTGCGACCGCCTGCAACTGGCGGGCGATTGCCGAATGGGCGACCTTCCGGAGCTGGAATCGCGGCTCCGCGCCGTCGAGGCGGCTGCGCCGACCGAATTGACCGTGGACCTCGCCGCCGCCGGTGCGTTCGACATCGGGCCTGCGTGGCTGCTGCACCGCCTGCTCGCGCGACTGGCCGCACGCGGTACGCGCGTTTCCGTCGAAGGCGCGGCGCCCAGGCACTTCGCGTACCTCGAGGGCCTGCCGGAATCGGAACTCGCACCGGAAACCGTCCGGACAAGCCCGGCCGCAGTTCGCTGGCTCGCTGACGTCGGGCGGGCAGGGGAAGCGCGCGCGAGGGCCTGGTATGACGCCTTCGTATTCGGTGGACGGGTACTCGTCACGGCAGGATCGCGCTGGACCAGTCTCCGTGGACTGCGGCTGCCATCGGTCGTGCGCCACGTCTACGAGACGGGCGTTCGCGCCGTGCCGGTGGTTGCGCTGATCGCTTTCCTGATCAGCGTCATTGCCGCCTACATCGGGGCGCAACAGTTGCGCCCCTTCGGGGCGGAGATCTACACCGTGGACCTGGTGGCGATCGGTGTGCTGCGCGAACTGGGCGTGCTGCTGACGGCGATCATGGTCGCGGGCCGGACCGGAAGCGCGTTCGCTGCCGAGCTCGGCGTCATGAAGCTCAACGACGAGGTGGACGCGCTCGAATCGATGGGTATGAACCCGCTCGAACTGCTGGTGCTGCCTCGGGTGCTCGCGCTGGTGATTGCAATGCCGCTGCTCACGATCGTCGCGGACGCCATGGGGCTCGCGGGCGGCGCGGTGCTTACCCGGTATCTCTTCGACCTTTCATGGCCGCAGTTCGTCGGCAGGCTCGACAACGCGATCGCCGACACGACGTTCTGGGCCGGACTGGTGAAGGCACCGGTATTCGGGCTGGTGATCGCGCTGACCGGCACGCTGCGCGGCCTGCAGGTGCGCGAATCCTCGCGTGAACTCGGCCGCCTGACGACGGTCGCGGTGGTGCAGTCCATCTTCCTGGTAATCCTGGTGGACGCGATGTTCGCGATCCTTTTCCTGGAGATCGATTTCTGATGTCGACCGTGGCACCCATCGTCTCGGCCCGCGGAATCGTCAACAGGTTCGGCGCGCAACTCGTGCACGACGGCATCGACTTCGACGTGCACGAGGGCGAGGTGTTCGGCATCGTCGGCGGTTCCGGCAGCGGCAAGTCGGTGCTGCTGAGGACGCTGCTCGGCCTGCAGCACCCGGATGCGGGCACCGTGTGCATCGAAGGGCACGAAATCACCGCGATGGACGATCGCGAGCTGCGCGAGATAAAGCGCCGCTACGGCGTGACCTTCCAGCACGGCGCACTGTTCACGTCGCTCACCGTTGCGGGAAACGTCTCCCTTCCGGTGTTCGAGGCGATGGAGCTCCCGCAGCAGACGGTGACCAGCCTGGTTGACCTGCGCCTGCGCATGGTCGGGCTGCCGCTGGACTCGGCGGCGAAGTTCCCGGCCCAGCTCTCCGGGGGCATGGTCAAGCGCGTCGCGCTGGCCCGGGCGCTGGCGCTGGATCCGAAATTGTTGTTTCTCGATGAGCCGACGGCCGGGCTCGACCCGATCGCCGCAGCCGCCTTCGATGAACTGCTGCTGTACCTGCGCCAGGCGCTCGGCCTGACCGTGGTGATGGTGACGCACGATCTGGACACCCTCGTGCGTACGTGCGACCGTGTTGCCGTGCTCGTGGACGGTAAAGTCATCGTGGACACGCTGCAGGGAATCGTCGCCAACGATCACCCGTGGATACGCCAGTATTTCCACGGCGCACGCGGCCGCACTGCGCTGCATGAGAAGGAGGCCGTCCGTGGATCGTGACGCGAAATATGCGACGGTGGCGGCGTTCGCGCTGCTTGCGATCGTCGCAGCGGTCGCGTTCGTATTGTGGTACTCCGGCGCGGGCGAGCGGCGCGCGTACGTCCGCTACGAGATCTACTTCGATGGCTCGGTCAGCGGGCTCGACCGCGGCAGCCCGGTTCGTTACCTCGGCGTGGACGTGGGCCGGGTGCGGAGCCTGTCGGTGGACCTCAAGAATCCGGGACGCGTGAAGGTGCTGGCGGAAGTGGATTCGCAGGCGCCGATTTCCGGGGCGACGCAGGCCAGGCTCGGACTGCTCGGGCTGACCGGCCTGCTCTACATCGACCTGCAGCAGGACCCGGCTGGAGACGCGCAACGTCCGCTGTCAAAGGGAGAGGACTACGACGTGATCCCGTCGCGCCCGGGCGACATCGAGGCGTTCCTCTCGAAGCTGCCAGACCTGCTCACGCGTGCGGCCGGAGTCGCGGAGCGCCTCGAACAGGTTCTGGACGACAAGAACCTCGACGCGGTGTCCGAAACACTGCAGAACATGCAGGTTGCGTCCCGGGAGCTGCCGGTGGTTACAAGAGAGGCTGCTTCGCTCGCCGGCGACCTGCGCAGGGCCTCGAGTGAAGTGGGCGATCTTGCGGCCAGCATGCGCGGCATCGCGAACAACGCCGCGCCGCAGCTCGAAGCGACGCTTGCAGGCGCCCGGGTGGCCGTGGACAAGCTCGGCCACACGGCCGACAGCCTCGACCGGATCGTGTCGGGCAACGAGGCCACGCTCGCGCAGTTCGCGGGCAGCGGCGTGGTTGACCTGCAGCAACTCATCATCGACCTGCGGGGTACCAGCGACGAAATGCGCGCGCTGGCGCGCAGCCTGCGCGACAACCCGTCGAGTCTGCTGATCGAGCGCAAGGAATCAGGCATGGAGATCCCACCGTGAGACGCATCGCGACACTGCTTGCAGCAGCGTGCCTCTGCACGGCCTGCGTCGGTTCGGCGCTACGTTCCGATGCGACCGCGCCCGACCGCTATCGGCTGGAAGGTCCAGCGGCCGAGCCGGGTGGCATCGCGCTGCCGCTGGCAATTGCCGTGGCGCGGCCGCGCAGCCCGCTGTCGCTGGATACGGACCGTATCGCCGTCACCACGCCCGGCCTTGGTTTCGACTACCTGGCGGGAGCCCGCTGGGCCGATCCTGCGCCGCAGCTGCTGCAGCAGCTGCTGGTGGATGCGATCACGCGCGACGCGCGCTTCGCGGCGGTAGTCGCGGCGCCGAGTCGCGTTCCCACCGACCTGATGCTGGACGTCGAGATCGGCCGCTTCGAGGCTGCATACGCGAATGTGGACGCGCCGCCGACGGTCATGGTGGAGCTCGGCGTAAATCTGGTGGACGTCCGCAGCGGCCGGCGCCTGGCGAGTTTTCGAGTGGCCGCAACCGCAACTGCCGCGCTCAACAAGCGCGCGTCGGTGGTGGCGGCGTTCGAGCAGGCCACCGACCAGGCCTTGCGGGAGGTCGCAGGCCGGATAGCGACTGACGCAACACCGAAGTCCTGAGGCATCGGCGGAAACACGCCTGCCGCGAGGCGCTGTGCGCGTGAGGCCAGGGCCAGGGACTGCAACGGATGACCATCGAATACGAACCGATCACCCCGCCGGGCAGGCTCGACGCACTGCGCGAGCTTCGACTCCCCATCGACGCGCTGCGATGGGCCCCGTCGTGGCTGGCGATGAAATCGGGGCGCGCTGCGGAGCCGCGCACGGTCATCCTGCTGCCGGGATTCGGGGCAGGGCCCAGGTCGATGCGCGTCGTCGAGTCTTTCCTGCGTCGTCGCGGCCATCGCGCCCTCGACTGGGGGCTGGGGATCAACACCGGTGACGTCAGGAAGTTTCGGGCGAAGCTGACGCACGTCGTCGAGGACGCGATCGCAGCGCACGAAGAGCCGGTGGTTCTCGTGGGCTGGAGCCTGGGCGGATACATCGCCCGCGAATACGCCCGCGAGCACCCGGGCGAGATCCGCAGGGTCGTCACGCTCGGCAGCCCGGTGATCGGCGGACCCCGGTACACGGCCACGGCCGAACGATACCGATCACAGGGTCACGATCTCCTCGAGATCGAGCGCGCCGTCGCGGATCGCTACGCGACGCCGCTGCGCGTGCCGGTGACCGCAATCTATTCGAAGCGTGACGGTATCGTCGCGTGGCAGGCATGCATCGACCAATGGTCGCCACGGGTTCGCCACGTGGAAGTCAGCGAGACACACGTCGGGCTGGTGCTCGCACCGCGTGTGATGGCCATCGTTGCGGATGAAGTCGAGCGTGACTGATATTTGCGGCAGGCAGGCGCGGCGCCAAAACGGAATGCGCCCTGGCGGGAATCATTTGAGATGATGGGTGTGTCGCTGGACAGCTTCAGAGCTGAATCCGGCGAGCATCGGACTCCGGATATGGGAATTCCATGTGGCGTGCAGTCGCTCTTGCGATGTCCTCGCCTAAGTAGCGCTTTACGACCTTGAGCGCCATGTCGATACCAGCGGAGATCCCGGCGGAGGTAAACACGCGACCGTCTTCGACGAAGTGCTTGTCGTATTCAACCGTCACCGAAGGAAACGATTCACGCATCCAGTCGAGCGAACGCCAGTGCGTCGTCGCGTGCAACCCATCCAGAAGCCCGGCGAAGCCCAATAGCATCGATCCGGTGCAAACCGCCGTTACTGTTTCCGCTTCTGCGGCGCGCCTCCGCAACCAATCGAGCAGGACGGGGTTATGCAACTCCCTGCGGGTACCCCACCCGCCTGGGACCACGACGACGTCGAGCCGTGGGCAGTTCTCGAACGTGAAGTGCGGCAACACCGTCATGCCGCCTGTTGTAATAACCGGGCCTGGACTCTCTGCGACCAGCAGTACCTCGAAGGGCGATGGTTCTTCGCGTCGGCTCGGCTCGTTCAGTCGCGTTGCCGAGAACACCTCGAACGGTCCGCAAAAATCCAGAACCTCGATGTCCTCGAACAGGACAATGCCAACACGTTTTCTTTTCATTTGAACCTTGATGCGTCCAGCCTTGTAGTCGTCATCCGCTCAACTGACCCACCACCCGTCGCGTGTGTCCGCGGTCGCGGTGCTCGAACAGGTAGATCCCCTGCCACGTCCCGAGCGCCGGCCGACCGTCGGTCACCGGAATGGACAGCGACACCGCGGTAAGCGCTGCCTTGATGTGTGCCGGCATGTCGTCTGGCCCTTCGGTGGTGTGAACTCGTGCAGCCCCGCACCTGAGGTCCGAACGTCGAACACCGTCTGCATCAGATGCCTCCGCAAGTTGGACGCAGAGTTTGCCGCAACTGGCGGCTTTCAGCGGCTGCGTGCGCACGTTGACGCCTCACCGCGTCTCGTGCGCGTCCAGGTTCTCGATCCTGCGGTCCGGGATCAGCCAGATGAGCGCGACCACGATGTAGATTACGAGCGACAGCCAGCCGAATCGCAACGCGAGGATGATCGCGACGGCGTACAGGGCGAGTGACAGCTTGCCTTTCCAGTCGGCACGGACCGCCCGGGCCAGCAGGGAAGCCGGGCCCTCCGCGCGGATGATCATGGACTGCAGCACCGTGTACGAGAGCGCGGCCATCAGCAGCACGACGCCGTACAGCGCGGTCGGCCAGGCCGAAAAGTGGTTCTCACCCATCCACCCAGTCGCGAACGGCACCAGAGACAGCCAGAACAGCAGCGCGAGGTTGGCCCAGAGGATCGACCCGGTCACCCGGCTGCACAGGTGCAGCATGTGGTGGTGATTGTTCCAGTAGATGCCAAGGTAGACGAAGCTAAGGACGTAGGTGAGGAACACGGGAATGAGCGGCGCCAGCGCTGCGAGCTCGATGCCGTGTGGCACCTTGAGCTCCAGCACCATGATCGTGATGAGGATTGCCAGGACGCCGTCGCTGAACGCTTCCAGCCGATGCTTTCCCACTGGTCCGTCCCTTATGGCGTCGACTCGACCACCAGCACCCGGAACGTGCCCGGCAGCACCGGCGGTCGGGGGCGCGGTTGCTCCGCGGTGGCGGCGGGTACTGGACCGTAGTCGGCGGTTACCAGGTAGATCCGGCTCGAACGCTCATCGAGCACCATCGTCCGGGCACCCCGCTGCGTTTCCAAGGTCTGCACCACCGCAAATGTGTCGGGCGTGTCTTCATGCGCGACGGTCAGCGTGCCTTCGCCATTCGGGCTCAGCACCAGCTGACGGACCGGATCGAACCCGGCGCCGTCCGGATGTTCGCCAATTGCAATCTGTGCCACAGCGTGACCGTCGAGTGCGTCGGTGACCGCCATGACCTTCTTGTCGCAGGCGGAGAACAGGCGGTGATGGGCGGCGTCAAATGCGAGTCCGGTTGGACCGTCGCAACCGGGCAGCGGCCACGTCGCGTTCACCGTGAGTGACTTCAAGTCGATCCTCACGAGCTGACCGGGGTCGCTTTCGATGTTGACGAAGACGTGTCCCGCGCCGTCGTCCACGGCGAGTTCCGGTTTGCCGGGCAGGGACACCGTGGCGAGGACTTTGAGCGTGCGAGCATCCAGAACCGTGGCGTCATTGCTGTGGCCATTGAATGTGAGCAGTTGCCTGGTCGAGGGGATGTACAGGATGACGTCTGGATTGACCCCTGGGATCGGCGCTTCCGCGATGACCTTTAGCGTCTCGAGATCGAATGCCGTGACTGAATTGGCCTTGCCGTTGCTGGTGTAGCCGCGGCGCAGGTCGGGCGCCAGGGCAACACCGTGCACACCGTTCGTGCCGGCGATGGTCCCGATGACCTGGCCGCTGCGTGTGTCCACCACTTCGACGCGATCACCGCGGGTGATGAACAGCCGCTGCCGCTCCGTATCGACCGCAAGCAGGTCCCAGCCACCGCTGCCGCCCAGGCGCCACTGTTCAACGAGCTGCAGCGGCGCGACGTGGTCAGGTGCCGGCGTGCCCGCGCAGCCGGCACCGGCCGTGGCCAGTAGAAGGCAGGGAACGAAAAGACCATAGCGATTCATCCGACGCAACTCCTCGGCGCAAGGGCGAGCTAGGTGCTCTTGACCCGGGCAATCCACTCCAGGATGCGGGACTCGAGCATGTCCAGGGGCAGCGGACCGGCGTTCAGGATCTCGTCGTGGAACGCCCTGATGTCGAACTTCGGGCCTAGCTCGGTCTGGGCGCGCTGACGAAGCTCCAGGATCTTCAACTGGCCGAGCTTGTATCCCAGCGCCTGGCCTGGCCACGCGATATAGCGGTCCATTTCCGCGTCGGACGCCGGCGGCAGGTGGAGGTTCCAGTAGTCCACCATCTGCTGTCGTGACCAGTGCTTTGCATGGACGCCGGTGTCGACCACCAGGCGCAAGGCTCGATAGAGCTCGCTGCGGAGACGCCCAAGGTCACTGGCGGGTTCCTGGTAAAAGCCGACCTCTTTCCCGAGCCGCTCGGCATACAGCGCCCACCCTTCGACGTAGGCGTTGTAGGACAGGGTGCGATGGAAAGGGTGGAGACTTGGCAATTCCTGGGCGATCGAAATCTGCATGTGATGCCCGGGCACGCCTTCGTGGTACGCGGTGGCCTCGTCGTCGAGCATGTCGTGCGTCGCATAGTCATACGTGACCACCCAGACCTGGCCAGGCCGGGCTCCGTCCGGCGTGCCCGGAATGTACTGCGTGCTGCTCTCCTTCTCCATGTAGCCGGGTACGTTAGTCACGATCAGCTTGCTCTTCGGAAGGAGTCCGAAGAGCTCCGGCAGCTTCGGCTCCATCTGGCCGATGTAGTGCGTAAAGCGGTCGAGGATCTGCTGGCGCGAGGTTCCGTGCATCTTCGGGTCGGCATAAACCGCCTTCTCGAAACTCGCGCGATCGGCGTACCCGGCGCTCTTCGCGAGCGCCGTGATCTGGTTTTCCAGTTCCGCGACCTGAGCGAGGCCGATATCGTGAATCTGCTCACCACTGAGAGCTGTCGTGGTCTGCGTGTGAATCGCAAAGCGGTAGCGGGTGTCACCGTCGGGCAGCGACCAGATGCCGGGCTCGATGCGGCCCTTGGGGGCGTACTCGTCGGCGATGAACGTCGCGAGCCGGGCGTAGGCCGGGCGAACCTTGCCATCCACGGCGGCGATGATCTCTTCACTGAGTTCCCGGCGCACGACAGCCGGAATCGACTCCGGGATTCGAGCCGCCGGCTCGGCGAACGGATTGGCAGCGCCGCCCGCGTCGGCCAGCGCGGCGCACTGGGTGACGGTCTTCTCCAGCAGGAAGCGCGGCTGGATCAATCCGTCCTTGAGCCCCGCCCTGGACCGCTCGATCACCTGGTCGAGGGCCGCCGGAATCGCGTTCAGACGTGCAATGTAGTCGCGGTAATGCTCGACGCTGTCAAACGGGGCGACGGTTGCGATCTGCGGGAGTGTCAGATGAACGCCGTCCATCTGGTTGATCGGCATCTCATGATTCCTGAGAAGCATGGAATCGAGTCGATCGGTCAGCGTCCGCACCAGCAGTTGCTGATCAAGGCGGTCTGCATCCGAAAGGGCCGCGCTGTCGATGGCCCGCGCACGCTTCAGCAGCTCCGTAGCCTGAGACCGCACCACGTCGACGTGCGCCAGGGAATAGTCGGTGAGCCTGGCGTTGTACCTGTACTCGCCAAGGGCAGTCGCGGCCTCTGGATTCTCGCGGAGGTAAAACTCCCAGTAGTCATCTGCGACCGCCCGAATTCCCTCGTGACCGGCCTCGCTGCCCGGCGAGCGCGGCAGCTCTGCTGCGACTGCGGTGAAAACAGTAAGCAGTGCCAGCGCTGCGAAAAACGTCCGCGCGTAACTCAACCGGAGCGCTCGATCCATGATCCGTTTCCCCTGGCGGTTGCTCTCATCTCAAGAATGCGGGGACGATACACCACGTTGAGATTGTGGCGTAATGCGGTCGGGTTGGTCTCGTCGACAGCAACTCGTGGCAACCCGGCATGCCCGAACGCCCGGCCCACCTTCGCGCCCTCTACAGTTTCGCGATCCAGGGCCTCTCCCCCAACCACCGCCGGTACTCCGCCGCATCCTGACGATGCGCCGCTTCAACCGCGCCGCGAGCGTCCCCTCCGGGACCTGCCGGTACGCACACTTCTCACTCACTCCACATTCCAGGACGTACCGTCGGAGTGCGCAGTAGCGCCAGTGCACGGTGCCGTGTGCAATGAGTTCAAGTCACTCACTCCCGAAAGCAGACCGTCCAGGACCGAGAACGACCCTGAGAGGGCTGTCGTGCTGCAAACAAGTGGCCGTTCGCGTACCTCTGAAGCGGTCGGGTTTCGGTAATCGATGGGGCTGGCGATGGCGCTGCGGTCTGGCCAGCCTCATGCGCTTCGCTTGACCCGCGCGACCCCGTCTGCCGCTTGATTTCCTAACGCGGCCCTAACACCCGTTTGCCTAAGATTGCCTCCGTAACCGGAGGTCGACGCATGGAAATCATCGTTCTGCTGGTGACGTTGGCGCTGTGCGGCACGACCTGGGGTCTGTACCAGCTGTGCGACCGGCTGAGGGAGCGGCCATGACCGCCATCGACGCCATCGGTCTGGTGCTGGCCGCGGGACTGTTCGTCTACCTCGTGGTCGCGCTCCTCTACCCGGAGAAATTCCAATGACCGGCCAGGGACTGCTGCAACTTGTGTTGTACCTCGTGGTGCTCGTGCTTCTCGTGCAGCCGCTGGGCGCCTACATGGCCAAGGTCTTCCAGGGCGAGCGTACGTTCCTTGCGCCGCTGCTCGGGCCCGTGGAGCGGCTGATTTACCGCGTCTCCGGAGTCGATCCGGCCGATGAATCGGACTGGAAGCGCTATGCATTCGGCGTCTTGCTGGTGAATGTCCTGGGCTTCCTCGCGGTCTACGCGCTGCAGCGGCTGCAGGCCGTGCTGCCCCTGAATCCGCAGCACCTTGCCGCGGTATCGCCCGACTCGTCGTTCAACACGGCGGTCAGTTTCGCGACCAACACCAACTGGCAGGGTTACGGCGGCGAAGCGACGATGAGCTACCTGACCCAGATGCTCGGGCTCGCCGTGCAGAACTTCCTGTCGGCGGCCTCCGGCATCGCCGTGCTTATCGCTCTCATCCGCGGCTTCACCCGTCGCGAGTCCGGCAGTATCGGCAACTTCTGGGTCGATTTCACGCGCAGCACGCTTTACGTCCTGCTGCCGCTGTCCTTCATCCTGGCGGTCGTGCTGGCCTCACAGGGGGTGGTGCAGTCCTTCGCGCCTTACCAGACGGCGAGCCTCGTCGAGCCAGTGGTCGTGCAGGTGCCGGCCACCAATGCGGACGGCACGCCGCAGTTCGATGCAGCCGGCGCGCCCGTGATAAAGCACGAAGCCGTCACGGAGCAGACGTTGCCCCTCGGCCCTGCGGCGAGCCAGATAGCGATCAAGCAGCTCGGCACCAACGGCGGCGGATTCTTCAACGCCAACTCATCGCATCCGTTCGAGAACCCGACGCCACTGTCGAATTTCTTCGAGCTGCTGTCGATCCTGCTGATCTCGGCGGCCCTCTGTTACACGTTCGGGGTCATGGTCAACGACAGGCGCCAGGGCTGGGCGGTCCTCGCCGCAATGCTGGTGATCTTCGTGCCGCTGCTGGTCGGCGCGCTTGCGGCCGAGCAGGCGGGAAATCCCCGCTTCGATGCACTCGGTGTCGACCAGGCGGCCTCGGCGACACAGGCCGGCGGCAACATGGAAGGCAAGGAGGCCCGCTTCGGCATTGCCAATTCCGCGCTCTGGGCGACGGCCACGACGGCCGCGTCGAACGGCTCGGTGAATTCCATGCACGACTCCTTCACCCCGCTGGGTGGGCTGGTCCCGATGTGGCTCATGCAGCTCGGCGAGGTCGTCTTCGGCGGCGTGGGCAGCGGCCTCTACGGCATGCTGATGTTCGCCGTCGTCGCCGTATTCATCGCGGGGCTCATGGTGGGCCGCACGCCGGAATACCTGGGCAAGAAAATCGGCGCTTACGAGGTGAAGATGGCGTCGATCGTGCTGCTGGTGCCACCGGCCATCGTCCTGCTCGGCACGGCCGTCGCGGTCATGGTGCCGGCCGCGACGGCGAGCGTCGCCAATCCCGGGGTCCACGGATTCTCCGAGATCCTCTACGCATTCTCGTCGGCCGGCAACAACAACGGCAGCGCCTTCGCCGGGCTTTCCGCGAACACGCCCTTCTACAATATTGCGCTCGGGATAGCGATGTGGGCGTCGCGTTACTGGCTGATGATCCCGGTGCTGGCGATCGCGGGCAGCCTGGCCGCAAAGCGGACGACAGCGGTCACGGCGGGAACGCTGCCGACCCACACGCCGCTGTTCGTCATGCTGCTGGTGTTCGTCGTGCTCCTGGTGGGTGCGCTCACGTTCGTCCCAGCGCTCGCACTCGGGCCGATCGTCGAACACCTCCAGCTCTACGGGAGCCATTGAAATGACCCTGACACAAGCCGGCGCGACTGCGCTGACCCGGCCGATCGTCCTGCAGGGAATCAGGGATTCGTTCGCCAAGCTCGACCCGCGGATCCAGGTCCGCAACCCGGTCATGTTCGTCGTCTACGTCGGCAGCATCTTCGCCACGCTGCTGGGTATCGCGGCGCTGCTCGGCATGGCACCGGAGGCCGGGCGACCCGGATTCATCCTGATGATCTCGGCGTGGTTGTGGCTGACGGTGCTGTTCGCGAATTTTGCCGAGGCGGTGGCCGAGGGTCGCGGCAAGGCCCAGGCCGCGGCGCTGCGGGCCACGCGCAAGGAGGTGCGGGCGAAGAAGCTCAAGAGCCGGCGCCCGGAGGACGGCCACACGCTCGTCCAGGCTTCCTCGCTGCGGCGCGACGACATCGTGCTGGTCGAAGCCCGGGACGTCGTTCCCGCGGATGGTGAGGTCATCGACGGCGTGGCCGCGGTGGACGAAAGCGCCATTACGGGTGAATCGGCACCGGTGTTGCGTGAATCGGGCGGGGACTTCTGCTCGGTGACGGGCGGCACACGCGTGCTCTCGGACTGGCTGGTGGTGCGTGTCACGAGCAATCCAGGCGAGGCGTTCCTCGACCGTATGATCGCGATGGTGGAGGGCGCCAAGCGCGGCAAGACGCCGAATGAAATCGCCCTGTCGATCCTGCTTTCGTTCCTGACGCTGGTGTTCCTGCTCGCCACGGTCACGCTGGGGCCATTTTCCGAGTACGCCGTGGCCAGTGCCGGCGTCGGCACCGCCGTCACCGCGGTGGTGCTGGTCGCACTGCTGGTCTGCCTGATTCCCACCACCATCGGAGGGCTGCTGTCCGCGATCGGCATTGCCGGCATGGACCGCATGGTCCGCTCGAACGTGATCGCCACGTCCGGCCGCGCCGTCGAGGCGGCCGGCGACGTCGACGTGCTGCTGCTCGACAAGACCGGCACGATCACGCTGGGAGACCGGCAGGCATCGGCCTTCTATGCGGCGCCGGGCGTAAGGGAGCAGGACCTCGCCGACGCGGCGCAACTGGCCTCGCTCGCGGACGAGACGCCGGAGGGACGCTCCATCGTCGTGCTGGCCAAGCAACGATTCCAGCTGCGCGGTCGCGACCTTGCCGGCACGACTCATGAATTCCACAAGTTCTCGGCGCAGAGCCGCATGAGTGGCGTGGACCTGGTGGGACGTAGGCTGCGCAAGGGCGCGGCGGACGCAGTACGGAAATTCGTGGAAGCGGAAGGCGGCGCATGGCCGGTCGCGGTAACGCAACAGGTCGAGACGGTGGCGCGAGGCGGCGCGACGCCGCTCGTGGTCGCCGAGGGCAAGCGCGTGCTCGGCGTGATCGAACTGCGTGACATCGTCAAGGGCGGGATTCGCGAGCGCTTCGCGGAACTGCGGCAGATGGGCATCAAGACCGTCATGGTCACCGGTGACAACCGGCTGACCGCGGCCGCGATCGCGGCCGAGGCGGGGGTCGACGACTTTCTCGCCGAGGCCACCCCGGAGACCAAGCTCGCCTTGATCCGGCGTTACCAGGGCGAAGGGCACCTTGTCGCGATGTGCGGCGACGGAACCAACGACGCGCCGGCCCTGGCACAGGCGGACGTCGCCGTCGCCATGAACACCGGCACTCAGGCGGCGAAGGAAGCTGGCAACATGGTGGACCTCGACTCGAATCCCACCAAGCTTATCGAGGTGGTGGACGTCGGCAAGCAGTTGCTGGTGACCCGCGGTGCGCTTACGACGTTCTCGATCGCGAACGACGTTGCGAAGTACTTCGCCATCATTCCCGCGGCCTTCGCGACGACCTATCCGCAGCTCGACGCGCTCAACCTGATGCGACTGGCGAGTCCGGAGAGCGCCATTCTCGCGGCCGTGATCTTCAATGCGCTAATCATCGTGGTGCTGGTGCCGCTCGCATTGCGCGGCGTGAAGACCCGCGCCGCGTCCGCCGCGCACCTGTTGCGCCGTAACCTGCTCGTCTACGGGCTCGGCGGACTCGTGGTGCCGTTCGTTGGGATCAAGCTGATCGACCTGCTGCTGACGGCCACCGGTCTGGCATGAGGAAAGCACAATGATTCGTGAACTTCGCGTGGCGATAGTCGTGTTCCTGCTGCTGACGGTCGTGACGGGCGTCGTCTACCCGGGGCTGGTGACGCTGGTCGCAGCGGTGGCGTTTCCGGAGCGGGCCGGCGGCAGTCTGGTCCACGCGGTCGGCAAGTTGGTCGGCTCGCGCCTGATCGGGCAGTCGTTTTCCTCGCCGCAGTATTTCTGGGGCCGCCCTCGGCCACGGGACCGATGCCGAACAATGGCGCAGTGTCGTCCGGATCCAACCAGGGTCCCCTGAACCGCGCACTGTTGTCCGCCGTCGAAGCCCGCGTCGTCGCGCTGCGGGCGGCGGACCCGGGCAATGAACGGCCAGTGCCCGTGGACCTGGTAACCGCGTCCGCCAGTGGCCTCGACCCGCACATCTCCAGGGCTGCGGCCGAGTTCCAGGTGCCGCGGGTGGCCCGCGAGCGGGGCCTGCCGCAGCAAAGGGTGCGACAGCTGGTCCGGAAGCGACGGAAGAACGCACGCTTGGCGTCCTTGGCGAGCCGCGGGTGAATGTGCTGGAGTTGAACCTCGCGCTGGACGCGGGGCGATAATCGACGCATGACCGACGACCGCCCGGACCCGGACCAACTGCTCGCACAGGTTCAGGCCGAGGAAGCGCGGGCGCGTCGCGGGCGACTGCGCATTTTCTTCGGCGCCTCGGCCGGAGTCGGCAAGACCTATGCGATGCTAGAGGCCGCCCTCGCGGCCAGGGCGACGGGAACCGACGTGGTCGTGGGCTACGTCGAGCCGCACGGCCGTCGCGAGACCGAACGCATGGTCGAGGCACTGGAAAGCCTGCCGTTGCAGGCGGTCCGTTATCGCGGCATGGTTCGCCACGAATTCGACCTCGACGCCGCACTGCAGCGTCGCCCCGAGATCCTGCTGGTCGACGAACTGGCGCACTCGAACCTGGTCGATGGCAAGCCGCCGCCCCGGCACGCCAAGCGCTGGCAGGACATCGCGGAACTGTGCGACGCGGGCATCAATGTCTGGACGACGCTCAACGTCCAGCACCTCGAGAGCCTCAACGATCTCGTCGCGCAGATCACCGGCATTCGGCAGCGCGAAACCATCCCGGACCACGTGCTCGACGAGGCGGACGAGATCGAGCTGATCGACCTTCCGCCGGACGACCTGCTGCAGCGGCTGCGACAGGGCAAGGTCTACCTGTCCGAGCAGGTCGGCATCGCCGTCGAACGTTTCTTCCGCAAGCCGAACCTGATGGCGCTGCGCGAACTTGCCCTGCGCAGGACCGCGGACCGTGTCGACGCGGCGGCACGCGAGCAGGGCCATCCGGGCTCGCAATCGCGAGCCTACCTTGCCCGCGATCGACTGCTGGTCGCCGTCGGTCCCGATGCGCAGGCGGAGCAGCTCGTGCGCACCGGCAAGCGGCTCGCCGATGCGCTCGACGCCGAGTGGACGGCTGTCTACGTCGAGACGCCCGCCTTGCAGAGGCTGTCGGCGCCGGAACGTGATCGACGCATCGACATCCTGCGCCTGGCCGAGTCGCTGGGCGCCGGCACCGTGACGCTGGACGGCTCGACCGCTGCAACGGCCCTGATGGAGTACGCGCGCACGCGCGGCGCCACACGCGTACTGGTCGGCGAGCCGAAGCGACGCGGCTGGCAGGCGCTGCTGCGGCCCTCGACGGCCACTGAACTCGTGAAAGCACGCGCAGGGCTTCGACGTTCTGGTCGTGTCGCACCAGGGCCAGGACTCGGCCGGACGCGCGAAACCCCAACTGGACCTGTCGCGCAAGGTGCCACTGGTCGCGCTACGGCTGGGCGGCGGCGATCACCGCGGGTTGCACCTGCATCGCGTTCCTGATGGATCCGACGTTCACCGAGACCAACGTCGCCATGATCTACGTGCTGGGTGCGACGATTGCCGGACTCAGGCTCGGCCGCGGACCGGGGACGCTGACCGCCATCGCCGGCGTCGCGGCGTTCGACTTCTTCTTCGTGCCGCCATGGTTCACGTTTCAGGTGAGCGATGCGCAGTACCTGATCACGTTTCTGGTCATGTTGGCCGTTACGCTCATCATCGGCAACCTGATGGCGAATGTGCGGCAGCAGAACCGCGTCGCGGGCGCCCGTGAGCGACGTACCGCACTGCTGTATGCGATGAGCCGCGAACTGGCTGGAACGCGCGGCAGCGACAGCTATGGCGGCCGTCGCGGTCAAGCACGTCGCCGAGGTGTTCGACTCGCTGGTCGTCGTGTTGACGCCGGATGCCGCGGGTCGGCTGCGCTACCCCGGCGGA
Organism: uncultured Gammaproteobacteria bacterium; assembly: GCA_963732375.1. GTDB lineage: Bacteria > Pseudomonadota > Gammaproteobacteria > Steroidobacterales > Steroidobacteraceae > RPQJ01. The sequence goes on along the minus strand of CAVSZE010000013.1, from coordinate 198,209 downwards.
CGCCACTCGACAGCTCGTTCCGCGGCGCAGATCTCTCGATAGCGCAGTGGGTCTTCGATCATGGCCAGCGCGCCGGTCTCGGAACGGACACCCTGCCGGCGGCACCTGCTGTCTACCTGCCCCTGGGCGGTGCCCAGCGGTCACTCGGGGTACTCGCCGTGCTGCCGACCAACCGGCGGCGCATCCTGCTGCCCGAGCAGCGGCACCTGCTCGAGACGTTCGCCGGGCAGATCGCGCTGGCATGGGAACGGGCCGCGCTCGGTGAAGAAGCGGCGGCCTCGCGCGTGGCCGCCGAGAGCGAGAGCCTGCGCAACACGCTGCTCGCGTCGATTTCGCACGACCTGCGCACACCGCTGGCGGTAATTGCCGGGGCCGCCAGCACGCTGGTCCGCCACGGCTCGGCGCTGGATCCGGCCGACCGCCAGTCGCTCGCGCACTCGATCGAAGAACAGGCGCAGGAGATGTCCAATCTCATATCCAATGTTCTCGACCTGATGCGCTTCGAGTCCGGCCGTGTCGAGTTGCGGTGCGATGCGCACTCCGTCGAAGACCTGGTCGGAGCCGCCCTGCATCGACTCGAGCCCCGGCTCCACGGCCGTCCCATATCGATCGACCTGCCGGAGGATCTGCCCAGCGTGAACGTGGATCCGGTGCTGGTGTCACAGGTGATAGCCAATCTGCTCGACAACGCGGTGAAATACACGCCGGTGGGTACGCGGATCAGGATCGAAGCAATGGCGGACGCCTCGATGGTGCATGTCGTGGTGGAGGATGAAGGCCTGGGATTGCCACCGGGCGATCCGCGATTGCTGTTCGAGAAGTTCCAGCGTGGGCGACGGGAAAGTGCCGTCGTCGGGGCGGGCCTTGGCCTCGCCATCTGTCGTGCAATCGTGAGCGCTCACGGTGGTGAGATCAAGGCGGGGCCCGGGACGCACGGCGGCGCCCGGTTCGAGTTCACGTTGCCGGTCGCCGAAGCCGTGTTATGACGCAGGCGATGCACCAGATCCTCGTCATCGAAGATGAACCCAGCATCCGCGCGGTCCTGCGCCTGCTGCTCGAGGCGGAACAGTACCGGGTCATCGAGGCGGGCGACGGTGAGCGTGGCGAGATCGAGGCGCGCACCCACAAGCCCGACCTGCTTCTGATCGATCTGGGGCTGCCAGACGAAGACGGTGTGACCGTGATCCGCCGCATCCGAAAATGGTCTCCCGTGCCTATCGTCGTACTGTCGGCTCGCACGCTGGAATCACAGAAGGTCGCGGCGCTGGACGCGGGTGCCGACGACTACGTCACCAAGCCGTTCAGTGCTCCCGAGCTGCTGGCGCGCGTTCGTGCCGGTCTGCGCAGGTCGTCGCGTGGTGCGGGTGCCCTTCCTGCGCTGTCGTTGGGTCGGGCACAAGTCGACCTAACCCGTCGTGCCGCGACCGGGCCGGCCGGCACGATCCACCTGACTCCGCTGGAGTACCGCGTCCTCGAGTGCCTCGCGCGTCAGGACGGGATGATCGTCACATCGCGACAATTGCTGCGCGAGGTCTGGGGTCCGGACCGAACTGGAGACTCCGGCGCGCTGCGTGTGTGCATCAAGGGGCTGCGCGTCAAGCTCGAGCCTGACCCGCGGCGCCCGCAGTTTCTCGTGACCGAACCTGGCATAGGATATCGATTGAGAACAGGCGATCCTTAGGAAGACTGATCCGTGCGGGCAGTGCGTAAGCGCTGCGGAATATTCTCGCCCGATGCTGACAAGTGGAGCGAGGGAGATCGTGAGCGTCCGATTTTGAAACAGCGCTCATACGGCTGCTTCTGGCCGACGACGGAAATAGCCGACCGTCCGCTCTTCTCGAACCGACGCGCCGGCGGGCGCAATGGCCTACCTTCGGGAAATGATGAAGTTGCCCACGGCGACCCCGATGTCCCAGCCGGTGCCAGTGCCGCTCAAGGCGAGTGACACCTCGCCCTTGACACGCAGCTTTACGGTCATCGACTGGCCGTTCGAGCACTTGATCGGCCCGGTACCGCGGCGCTCAGGGCTTCCCGTACCAGGCCATTACGCCCGGGTGGTCACGCACCGCGTCGTGCACGCCAACGAGCCTCGGGTAGCTGGCAAAGATCGTGGCGGGAATGTGATCGACCTTTCCGCCGATGAACCAGCGCACGGCCATGTGCAGTTTGAGGTCCACGACCTGCAGCGTCTCCCCGCCGAAGAAAGGCGTGTTGAGGATGTTCCTCTCGGCTGCCTTCGCCCACGAGGGCAGGAAGTCCGCCACCAGCGCCTCGCGCGCGGCCTTCTTCTCGGCGTCCGGCATCCGCAGTGTCGGCGAGACAACGGCGCGCAGTGTCTCCACGTGCTGCATCATTCCCTCGTGGCGCGCTGCCTCGAAGTCGTCCGCTGGATGCAGGCCGTGGCGGCGACCGATCAGCACCAGGATGGCGTTGGTGTGGGCCAGTACCGGCTTTCCCGGCAGCTCGAGAACAGGCAGCGCACCGTAAGGCATCTGCTCTTTCATTGCGGGCCATGCGGCAGGGTTGACGCGCACGTCGTCGAAGTCGATTCCGGCGAGATGCAGCGCGAGGCGACACTCCTCGCCCCGACTGACCGGAGCGTCGAAATAAATCAGCTTGGGTTTTGTCATGGCGGAAAAAGAGTACCACGCGCAAGGACGCGCGCGCTCCAGGTCACGGTCTGCGCGTCTCGGTGGTTCAGGCCGGGAGCCGCAGCACCGGGTGCTGGCCAGTCGCCTGCCTGAGCATCGTGTCCAGGAAGTCGTCGGCCGTCATCGGATCGCCGAGCAGCCGCCCTTGCCCGTACTGGCAGCCGCTGTGCAGCAGGAATGCCCGCTGCTCCTCGGTCTCGATGCCTTCGGCCAGCACCTGCAGGCCGAGGCTGCGGCCCATCTCGATGATGGTGCGCACGATGGTCGCGTCGTCGGGATCGGTGGCCGCGTTGCGCACGAACGACTGGTCGATTTTCAGCGTCCCGATCGGGAACTGCTGCAGCGCGCTCAAGCTCGAATAGCCGGTTCCGAAGTCGTCGATTGAAAGGTGCACGCCCATGGCCCGCAACTCGTCGAGCAGCGGGAGCGTGCGCGCGGCGTCCATCATCAGCGTGGTCTCGGTGATCTCGAGTTCCACCCGGCTGGGCGACACGCCGTGCTTCTCGAACACTGATCGGCATCGTGGGATGAAGCTCGCATGGTTCAGTTCCTTAAGCGACAGGTTGATCGCAACCATGCCCGGATCCGCCACGCGTCGCTGCCATGCCGCATAGTCGCTGCACACCTGGTTCAGCACCCACGCGCCGATGTCGAGAATCAGGCGGGATTCCTCGGCGAGCGGGATGAACTGGGCAGGCGCAATCTCGCCGTGGCCCGGAAGCCGCCAGCGCAGCAGCGCCTCCGCGCCGATGACCTGGCCGCTCGCGAGGTCTATCTTGGGCTGGTAACGCACGTGGAATTCGTCGCGGACCAGGGCCAGCTTGAGCTTGGCCTTGAGCAGCAGTCGCTCGACAGCCGCCGCGTTCATCTCCGGGGCATAGAAGACCTGGCAATTGCGGCCGGCGCGTTTTGCGTAGTACATGGCGGCGTCGGCATTGCGGATCAGGTCGATGACGTTGTCGCCATCCTCTGGACACGCGGCAATGCCGATGCTCGCGGTAACTTCGAGTTCGTGCCCAGCCACGTGCTGCGACCGCGCGATCTCGGTCAGCAGCAGCCGGGCGAGCGACGCCGCCTGCTCGTGCCGGTCGCCCTTGTTGGCTGTGGTCTCGGCAAATACCGCGAATTCGTCGCCGGCAAGGCGACCGACTACCGACTCCTGCGGCAGGATGCGGCCGAGGCGCTCGCTCAGCGTCTCGAGGACACGGTCGCCAGCTTCGTGGCCGAAGGTGTCGTTGATTTCCTTGAAGTTGTCCACGTCCAGGTACAGCAAGGCGAGCGATCGACCTTGCCGCAGCGACCGGGCGATCGCCTGTTGCAGCAGGTGCTGGAACTGCATGCGGTTCGGCATCTTGGTCAGCGCGTCGAAACGCGCGAGGTAACGGATGCGCCGCTCCGCTCGCTTGCGATCGGTGACGTCGCGCAGCACGAAGATGTTGCCCTGGAATCGGGGGTCGTCGCTCGAGATCGCGGACGCCGTAACCGACACGGGTATTGTCTGGCCACGGGCCGTGCTGACCACGGTTTCGCCTGGAGCTTCGAGAACGCGGGCCGGGTCGAAGGCCGCGCGGTGTTCCTCGGCGATCAGCGATGCAAGGACGAGGCCCGTGAGGTGCCCGGGCTCGTGTCCGAGCAGGATCTCCGCCGCGCGGTTCGCGGTGCGCACGCGGCCGTCCGGCGCCATGACCAGCACGGCGTCGCTCATGCTGTTCAGCAGGATGCCGAGGTAGTCGCGGGAAATCGTCGTGCTGGCGAGCGCCTCGCGCATTCGCTCGAGCGCGTCCTCGATTCGCGCAATCTCGCGAACGCCGCTGGTCGTGACCGGGTCCGCGTAGTGCCCGCCGCCGATCCGCTCCGCACTGCGCACCAGCGACTCGATCGCGCGGTCGATGCGCGCGATGAGTTGCCACGCAATCAATCCGGCCAGAAGCGACAGGATCAGCCCCGCAGCAACCACCAGCCAGATCCGGCCCCCGGTCACCGTCTCGCTGAATACCACGGTCACCAGTACGCCGATCACGATGATCGCGAGAACGTATCGATGCTTGAGAATCATCCCGCGCATGTGCCGCCTGGACTTACCGCCGGCAGAAGCCAGCCTGGATTGGTTCTTGTAGTGCCTGCCCCGAGGACATCATAGACTCGGCGAGGCCCCGGGGCGACCCTTGCGGTGATGCCAAGCGCTTGATGAATTGGAAAATTTTCCGACACTGCCAGGCGGGGCCGGCATGGCCTGGGAGTCGGGTATGCTTGGAATCCGGGGGCGTCGCGCATGAATGAACTCGAACTGACAGGCCGGTCCAGGACTCACGTCGTGGAACTCGACCGTCCACGATGCGTCCTGCACGCCGAGGTCGTCACGTCCTTTCTCGCCATGCGTGATGCTGCCGCGGAGGCCGGCATCGACCTGGTCGCGGCGTCGAGCTTCCGGGACTTCGACCGGCAGGTATTGCTGTGGAACCGGAAATGGAGTGGCGAGCAGCCATTGTTCGACCGCGGCGGGCGGATCATCGATCCGGCGTCGCTCGACGACGCGCACAGGGTGGACGCGATCCTCTGCTGGTCGGCCATCCCCGGCGGCAGCCGCCACCACTGGGGCTCCGACATGGACGTAATCGACTCGGCCGCCATGCCGGACGGGTACAAGGTGCAGCTGGTGCCGGCTGAATATGCGGCGGACGGAGTGTTCGGCAAGCTTGCCGCGTGGCTCGATGCAAACATGATGCGATTCGGTTTTCACCGGCCTTATGCATCGGCCGGCTGCGGCGCCGGCATCGAACCCTGGCACCTGAGCTACTGGCCCGTGTCCTCGGCCGCGCTCGAGTCGCTCAGCCTGCCGGTGCTGCGTGCCGCGGTCGCGGCCAGCGACATGCTCGGCAAGGCGCAGGTGCTCGAGCGCCTTCCGGAAATCTACACGCGCTTTGTACTCGCGGTGGACCGACCAACACCCGGGGGTGCGCAGGGCAGCAAGGTTTGCCGAGAAGGCGGGCACATAGGCGGGCCGGAAGCGACAGGGCCGTCTGGAAAATGAACCAGACGGACTATCTGTCTCTCGGCGTGGTCAGCGTGTCCACGATTGCGCTGGTGGTCATCTGTGTGCTGATCCACTACGAGGCGCTTTCACGGCTGACCGCGCGGCTGAAGCGCATCCGCATCCGGCCACGGCCGCGCATCCTGGTCATGATATTCACGATCCTGCTGATCCACGTTACCGAGATCTGGATCTTCGGCCTGGGGTACTTCGCGCTGGCACACAATGCGGAGCACGGACAGTTGCTGGCGCCGCACACAGTCGGCCTGTTCGACTATGTGTACTACTCTGCCACCTGTTACACGACGCTGGGACTGGGCGACCTCACGCCGATCGGCAACATTCGCGTACTGACCGGAATGGAGAGTCTTGCAGGCCTGGTGCTGATCGGCTGGTCGGTGTCGTTCACCTACCTCGAGATGGATCGGTTCTGGCGGGGTTGACCCGCCGCGACGCACGTCATGCGCAAGGTACATACTGCAGAATCGGCCGTCGAGATTGCGCACCTTCGCAACCTGCTCGAGTCCGAGGGAATCGCCTGCATCGTCAGGAACGACCGGCTGTCCGGCGTGGTGGGCGAAATCCCGTTCGTCGAGTGTTGGCCCGAACTGTGGGTCCGCGAATCAGGGCAGGAACTGCGCGCGCGCGGCTTGATCGACGTGGCGCTCCATTCGCAGCCGACCGGCGATGCGTGGACCTGCGCCCGCTGCGGCGAGCGAATCGAGCCGCAGTTCTCCGAATGCTGGAACTGCGCAGCGCCTATGGAATCCCGGCCGGAGGGCGTGTGAAGACTCTCACGATCGATCGCCGCTTCAACGGTCCGCCAGCTTCCGCGAACGGAGGCTATGCCTGCGGGGCATTCGTCGTCGCTGTAGGCGTGGACATGAGCGTTCGGCTGCTGGCGCCGCCTCCGTTGGACCAGGCGCTCAGCGTGTCGCTGCTCGACAGCGGGGACTGGGAGCTTTCAGCAGCCGGATCCGGGCCGATCGCGCTCGGCCGGCCGTCGAAACTCGAGCTCGAGGTGCCGCCGCCGCCGCCATACGTGCAGGCCGTGTGGGCGTCCCAGCACTATCCGGGATTCAACCATCACGTGTTTCCGGACTGCTTCGTGTGCGGCCCGCACCGCCGGCGCGGCGAGGGACTCAGGATATTTCCCGGCATGCTGGAGACCGGCATCGTCGCGGCGCCGTGGCTGCCGGCCGACGACCTCGACGCCGGCGACGGCAAGGTCGCGGTCGAGTTCCACTGGGCGGCGCTCGACTGCCCCGGCTACTTCGCGCTCTGTGCTGGTCGCCGCACCATGGTGCTCGGTGAGATGCACGCGCACGTCGATCGCTGCGTCCGCGTGGGCGAGTCCTGCACTGTCATTGGCTGGAAGCTGGGTGCAGAGGGGCGCAAGCACTACGCCGGCACAGCGATCTTCGACCAGGAAGGCGAACTCTGCGCGCGTGCCCGCGCGACGTGGATCGAGTTGAAGGCGGCGCAGGGATAGCCGCCGTGTTCAGGCGCGACGTGCCACCACGATTCCGAGCAGCCCCGCTGCGCAGAGCGCCACGCCGGGCCACGGCGAAACCCCGATCGCGAGCCAGATGAGCCCGCCCAGCAGCGTCGTGGCCGCAATGATGGTCGTGTCTCGCCGCCGCGCACTCGCCCGGATCTCGTCGCGCAACTGCCCGATGCCGGGTTGCTCGACCTTCAGGCGGAAGTTGCCTTCGGATGCCTTCTGCACGAACTGCTGCAGCACCTGCGGCAGCATGCGCAGCGCCTCGCCAAGCTCCGGCAACTGTCGGCGCAGCTGCTCGGCGACGTTGCGGCCGCTCAACCGGTCGGCGGCCCAGTTCTTGAAGACCGGCTGCGCGGTCTTCCACAGGTCGAGCTGCGGATAGAGTTCCCGGCCCAGCCCCTCGATCTGCAGCATGGTCTTCTGCAGCAGGATAAGTTGCGGCTGCACCTTCATCTGGAAACGACGTGCCGTTTCGAACAGGCGCAGCAGCACCTGCGCGAATGAGATTTCCGAGATCGGCTTCTGGAAGATGGGCTCGCATACCGTGCGCACCGCGGCCTCGAGCTCGTCCACGCGCGTGTCCGGTGGTACCCAGCCCGACTCCACGTGCAGCCGCGCCACGCGGTTGTAGTCGCGATCGAAGAACGCGAGGAAATTCTCCGCGATGTAGTGCTGGTCGCGTGCATCCAGCGAACCCACGATGCCGAAGTCGACCGCCGCGTACTTCGGGTGCTCGGGATCGTCCACCTGCACGAAGATGTTGCCGGGGTGCATGTCGGCGTGGAAGAAGTTGTGGCGCAGCACCTGGGTGAAGAAGATCTCGACCCCGTTCTCCGCCAGTCGCTGGATGTTGGTGCCGCGGCGGCGCAGTTCGTCGTGGTCGCTCACCAACACGCCGTGGATGCGCTCCATCACCATGACTTCGGGGCGGCAGTAGTCCCAGTACACCGTCGGGACGTACAGCAGGTCCGAGCCCTCGAAATTTCGCTTCAGCTGCGCGGCGTTGCCCGCCTCGCGCATAAGGTCCAGCTCGTCGAAGATGGTCTTCTCGTACTCGCGCACGACTTCGACCGGGCGCAGCCGATGGCCCTCTGCAGAATAGGAGAGCGCCAGGCGCGCCAGCACGTACATCACCTCGATGTCGCGCTCGATCCGCTCGCGCACGCCAGGGCGAATCACCTTGAAGACGACGTCCTCGCCGCTGCGCAGCCGGGCCACGTGCACCTGCGCCACGGATGCGGCGGCGAGCGGCTGCTCGTCGAAGCTCTCGAACACCTCGCTGAGCGGCCGGCCGTAGGCGCGCTCCGCGATCGCGCGGGCCTCCGCGCCGGGGAATGGCGGAACCCGGTCCTGCAGCTTCTCGAGTTCGTCGGCGACGTCCGCCGGCAGCAGGTCGCGACGCGTGGACAGCGCCTGGCCGAACTTCACGAAGATCGGCCCGAGTTCCTCCAGCGCGAGCCGGATGCGTTCCCCGCGCGAACCTCCACGCCTGCGCTCGAACCACGTCGCCGGCGACAGGTAGAAAACGTAACGCAGCGGCCGGAACAGGTGGGTCGCAAGCACGATCTCGTCGAGCCCGTGGCGGACCAGGACGCGCTGGATCTGGAGAAGGCGACCGATGACTCGGAGACGCATTGGGATGTGACTGGTGGCCTGGGGTATCGATCTGCGCGGAGCGGCGCGCCGTTAGCGGTCCAGCCGTTGGCGCTTCACACCGCCCTTCGCGCCAGGCACTCCCAGGCGCGCGAGCCGGGCATCGAAGCGCTCGACGTCGTCACGCAGGCGGTCCACGCCGGCCAGGAACTCCTCGGCCTCCGTGGGCGTAGGCAGGTCGCGGCCTTCCTCCTGCAGGTACTCGGACACATTGCCGGCCAGTGAGCGGCCCGCGTTGCGGCCGAAGTCGAGAAATCCGCGCGCGAGGTTTGCGAGGTTTCGTGCGGCAACGTCGCCGACAACGCGCGCGAGCTCCTCCTCGACGTCGGGCTGCGCATACTTAAGCAGGTCGCGGAACTTCTCCGCGACCTCGGCGTCGCCCTCGATGCGCACGCCGCCGCCGCGCAGTGCGCCCTCGGCGCGCGGGCCGGCGAGCGAGAGAAGCGAGATTGGCGATCCCGACAGCGAGGCGTCGGCCGCGGCACCCTCGTTCCTCGGCGAGAGCGACAGCCGTCCATCCCGCGCGGTCGCGAAGAATTCGAGCGGGGTTCCGGTGACGGCGAGCGAGACGACCCGTCCGTCGAGCTGGCGGCACAGGGCCTGCGCCTTGCGCGACTCGGCGACATTGCGGTTCAGGGCTTCCTCGAGGCGCTCGAGCAGCATGTCAGTAGCGGAAGCCGCGGTGCAGCGCGACGATCCCGCCGCTCAGGTCGTGGTGGCGGCAGTCCTCGAGCCCGGCCTCGCGCATCATCGCGAGCAGCGCCTGCTGGTCCGGAAACCGGCGGATCGACTCGGCCAGGTACTGGTAGCTGTCGGAGTCCCCGGCCACGCGGCGACCGAGCCAGGGCAGCACGCTGAATGAATAGACGTCGTATAACTTCTTGAGGCCCGGCAGCGTGGGTTTCGAGAATTCCAGCACCAGCAGGCGGCCGCCGGGCCTGAGCACACGCCGCATGGATGCAAGCGCCGCGGCTTTGTCCGTCACGTTGCGCAGCCCGAAGGCGATGGTCACGCAGTCGAAGCTCTCGTCGGCGAACGGCAGGCACTCCGCATTGGCGAGCGCGAAACGCACGTTGCGCATCAGGCCTCGATCGAGCAGCCGGTCACGGCCCACACCCAGCATCGCGGCGTTGATGTCCGAGAGGACCACGAGACCGTTCTCGCCGACCTGCGCGGCCATCCCGGCCGCGATGTCGCCGGTGCCGCCGGCGACGTCGAGCGCCGACTGGCCCGGCCGCAGCCCCGTCTGGGACAGTGCGAACCGCTTCCACAGGCGATGCACGCCGGCGGACATCAGGTCGTTCATCAGGTCGTACTTGTCCGCGACCGAGTCGAATACCTCGCGGACACGAGCTGCCTTTTCGGCAGCCGGAACCTGTCGGTAGCCGAAGTCCACGGAGCCGGGCGCGCCCGGGGCCGGCGTTTTGGGGTCTGCTTCGCTCATGAGCCCGCCATTCTACGCGGTGGAGTGCAATGCTGTCGGGGGAGCGCCGTAGCACCCTCCCGGGGACGCCGTGAACCCGTCCCTGGGGGCTCGCGCGCGGCGTCCATGCCGCGCGACGCCCCGGGAGGGTGCTACGGCACTCCCCCGGCCCACTCAGCCGCGGGGTTTGGAAGGCACCGGCGTCGGATAGGGCAACCCCAGCTGCGCGACCCGCTCGAGGTAGCGCAGCCACTTCTCGGCGCGGGTTCGCCCGAGTTCCTGCAGGTAGCCCCAGGTGTAGAGCCCCGAGTCGTGGCCGTCGTCGAAAACGATGCGCACAGCGTAGTTGCCCACCGGTTCGACCGCCTTGACCCCGACATCGTGCTTGCCGAGTTGCAGCGTCTCCTGGCCTGGCCCGTGACCGAGCACTTCAGCCGACGGTGAATACACGCGCAGGTACTCGAACGGCAGTTCGTGGCGCTCGCCGTCGTCGAAGGCGACTTCGAGAACCCGCGAGCGCGTGCGCAGCTTGATGTCCGTCGGGCGTGGGTCGTTCATGGATGGTTTTCGGCTAGAGGATGTAGCGTGCGAGATCCTGGTCGCGCGCGAGCTCGCCGACATTCTGGTCGACGTAGCCGGCATCCACTACGACCGTCGCGCCGGAGCGATCCGAGGCCTCGAAGGACAAGCCCTCGAGCAGCCGCTCCATCACCGTGTGCAGCCGACGCGCGCCGATATTCTCGGTGCGCTGGTTCACGTCGCAGGCGACTTCCGCGAGCCTGCGCACGCCCTCCGGCGTGAATTCGACGCGGACACCCTCGGTCTCGAGCAGGGCGGCGTACTGCCGGCAGAGCGAGGCATCGGGCTCGGTCAGGATGCGCACGAAATCCTCGACGCCGAGTGCGTCGAGTTCAACTCGTATCGGCAGCCGTCCCTGGAGCTCCGGGATCAGGTCCGAGGGCTTCGACATGTGGAAGGCACCCGACGCGATGAACAGCACGTGGTCGGTCTTCACCATGCCGTACTTGGTGTTGACCGTGCAGCCCTCGACCAGCGGCAGCAGGTCGCGCTGCACGCCCTCGCGCGAGACGTCGGCACCGGACGTTTCCTGCCGGCGCGCGATCTTGTCGATCTCGTCGATGAACACGATGCCGTTCTGTTCCGCATTGCGAAGCGCCTGGACCTTCAGCTCGTCCTCGTTCACGAGCTTCGCGGCCTCTTCGTCCGTCAGCAGCTTGAAGGCCTCGCGCACCTTCACCTTGCGGGTGCGGGCGCGGTCTCCGCCGAGGTTCGAGAACATGCCCTGCAGCTGTTGCGACAGCTCCTCCATGCCGGGCGGCGCCATGATCTCGACGCCCATCGGCACCGCGCGCAGCTCGATCTCGATGTCGCGATCATCGAGCGCGCCTTCGCGAAGCATCTTGCGGAAACGCTGGCGTGTGTCGCCGTCGCGATCCGGCTCGGGTTCGTTGCCGAAACCGACGGCCCTGGGCCGCGGCAGCAGCACGTCGAGGACGCGTTCCTCGGCGGCGTCCATCGCGCGATGCCGCACTTTCTCGACCTCGGACTCGCGCGTCATCTTGACCGCCACGTCCACCAGGTCCTTCACGATCGAGTCGACCTCGCGACCGACGTAGCCGACTTCGGTGAACTTGGTTGCCTCCACCTTGACGAACGGCGCACCCGCGAGCCGGGCGAGGCGCCGCGCGATCTCGGTCTTGCCCACGCCGGTGGGCCCGATCATCAGGATGTTCTTCGGCGTGATCTCCGCGCGCAGGCGCTCGTCCACCTGCATGCGCCGCCAGCGGTTCCTGAGCGCGATGGCGACTGCGCGCTTGGCGGCGCCCTGCCCGACGATGTGCTTGTCGAGTTCCTGGACGATTTCACGGGGTGTCATGGCGGACATGGGGCGTTGGGCGTGGCGTTGGATGGCGGGGAGGGGCGTGTATTACGCGCCCGATGCTTTGCCGAGTGTCTCGATCGTGAAATTGCGATTGGTGTAGATGCAGATGTCCGCCGCGATGCCGAGTGCCTTCTCGACGATCGTGCGCGCATCGAGACTGGTGTTGGTGAGCAGCGCAATCGCAGCAGCGTGCGCGAACGGCCCACCCGAACCGACCGCCATCAGGTCGTGCTCGGGCTCGATCACGTCGCCATTGCCCGAGATCACGAAGGAATGTACCGCGTCTGCCACGCACAGCAGCGCCTCGAGGCGCCGCAGGCTGCGGTCGCTGCGCCAGTCCTTGGCGAGCTCTATCGCGGCACGGGTCAGGTTTCCGTACTGCTGAAGCTTGCCTTCGAATCGCTCGAACAGCGTGAACGCGTCGGCGGTGCCGCCGGCGAACCCCGCGATGACCTGTCCGTCGTGCAGCCGGCGCACCTTGCGGGCGTTGCCTTTCATAATGGTGTTGCCGACCGTCACCTGGCCGTCGCCTCCCATCGCGAGCAGGCCGTCGCGCCTGACGCAAAGGATCGTCGTGCCGTGCGGGTCGAAGCCCGGCGCTTGCTCGCTCATGCGGTAGTCAGCCCTGTTTCGAACCCGATGGATCGCGCGCCGTCCCGCCGGCCGACTTGCGTCGCGCGCGGGGGTGCGCCTGATCGTATATCCGGGCAAGGTGCTGGAAATCAAGGTGTGTGTACACCTGCGTGGTGCTGATGTTGGCGTGTCCCAGCAGTTCCTGCACTGCCCTCAGGTCGCCGGAGGACTCGAGCAGGTGGGAGGCGAACGAGTGGCGGAACATGTGCGGATGCACGTGCTCGGGCAGGCCCTGCAGCCGCGCCCATTGCGCGATGCGCCGCTGCACGATGCGCGGGCCGAGCCGCCTGCCATTGACCCCGACGAACACCGCGGTCTCTCCGACCGCGGCGAATCCCGCACGCTCGCCCAGCCAGCGCGACAGCGCCGTCGCCGCATGCTTGCCCACCGGCACGATGCGCGTCTTGCGGCCCTTGCCCAGCACCCGCACCGTGCGGTCTCGCAGGTCCAGGTCGGTGAGGTCGAGCCCGAGCAGTTCCGCGAGCCGCAGACCCGACGAATAGAGCAGTTCCATGATCGCCTTGTCCCGCAGGCCGAGGCGATCATCGGCGCGGAACTCGAGCAGCCGTGCCATCGTATCGGCATCGAGTGTCACCGGCAGGCGCTTGCGGGCCTTCGGTGCCTGCACGTCGGCAGCCGGGTTGCGGCTGAGTTTTCCCTCGCGCGTGAGGTAACGGAACAGGTTGCGAACCGCCGACAGGCGGCGCTGGATGCTGCGCGGTGCCAGGCCGCGACGATGGCACTGCGCCGCGAAATTCCGCACGTGCTGGGGGTCGAGGCCATCCCAGCTGGGAATTTCCTGCGAGTCGCAATACTCGACCAGTGTGGCGAGGTCGCGCGCGTACGCGGACTCGGTGTGCGGCGACAATCGCCGCTCGTCACGAAGGCTCCGCAGGAAACGGGTCACGTCGCCTGCGAGCGCCTCGCTCATGCGGCGCGGGCGGTGATCGCCTCGGTGACGATCTCACCGATACGGACCAGGAAATCCGTGCTCATGGTCGGCAGGTAGCGCTCGGTGTCGTTGCTCGCAATCGCTAGCAGGCCGAGCGATGCGCGATCGCCCAACGGGACCAGCACGGTCGAGCCCACCGGACCCGCGTCGTTGCCGAACAGGTAGTCGCGCTGGGTGTCGCGGATCTGGCCGCTGCGCGGCCGGCCCGACTCGAAAAAGGTCTCGAAGACCTTGAGTTCGGCGCTGCCACGCGGCACGACCCGCACGTGCGGGTTCTGGTGCCCAGACAGTCCTGGCAGCGACGCGTCCGTCAGCAGCACGAGCCAGCGCGAGGCGCCGAATTCCTCCCTGAGCGAGGTCTCGAGCCCGATGAGCGTGGTGTCGAGGTCGCGCGCGCGCAGCAGACGGCGCGTCAAGCGGTGCATGCGGTCGGCGATGGCGTCGTTGGCACGGCCATTCTCGATCAGTTCATGGAGCTTCTGTTCGAGCGCGCCGTGCTTGTCGCGGAGCACCAGCACCTGCCGCTCGACAAGCGACACGGCTGCGCTGCCGCGCTGGTGCGGGAGACGAAGCCTCGCGAGCACGCCCGCGTGACGCTCGAAGAACTCCGGGTGTGCGAGCAGGTAGTCAGCGACCTGCTCCTCGGCGATGGACTCCAGCTGGGTTCCGCGAACGGGTTGCTTGCTCAACTTCATCTCCCCTAGGCGCGGCCCGGGACGTCCACGTGGCCTTCGAATGCTGTTTCCGCCGGGCCGGTCAGCCAGATTTGCCGGCCCTGCCCCGGCCATTGCACCGTGAGCTGCCCGCCGGGGAGGTCGACACGGACTTCCTCGGCCAGCGGCCCGTGCCTTCGAGCGACGGCAACCGCCGCGCAGGCTCCGGTACCGCAGGCTCGCGTTTCGCCGGCGCCGCGCTCGAATACGCGCAGCCGCACATGGTCGGGCGCGATGATCTCGAGGAAACCGACATTCACGCGTCGCGGAAAGCGTGCGTGATTCTCCATTGCGGGTCCCACGCTGTCCACCGGAGCGTCATCCACGGAGCGCACACGGATCACCGCGTGGGGATTTCCGATGGAAACCGCGCCGAATTCCACCGGCCCGCCGGGCAGGTCGATGCGGTAGCTCGATTCCTCATGGTCCGCGAGGAAGGGCAGCGACGCCGGCGAGAAGTCCGGCACGCCCATCGCGACCGCGACCTGGCCGTCGCGTCGCAACCGGGCTTCGACCACGCCGCCCGGGCTGTCCATCAGCAGCGGCCGGTCCTGGCGCGAGGCGCGCGTCGCGACCAGGCGAGCAATGCAGCGCGCGCCGTTGCCGCACTGCTCGACCTCCGAGCCATCCGCGTTGAAGATCCGGTAGTAGACGTCCGTGCCTTCGCGCCGCGGCGGTTCGAGCACCAGTGCCTGGTCGAAGCCGATGCCGGTGCGACGGTCCGCGAGGCGGCGCAGCGTCTCCGCTGAGGGCAGCTGATGCGGCCCGTGGGCATCGAAGACGATGAAGTCGTTTCCGAGTCCATGCATCTTCGTGAAGGCGAGCCGCATGGACCTAAGGATATCCGACGCTCAGCATCGCTGCGCGCGCATTTCCCCGAGGCTTGCCGCGATTCCGGATTCGAGGTTTGCGTGGCTCGGGATCACGCCGAGTTCCTCGCGCATGCGCGTCGTGTCGACGCGACGCGACTCGATGAGGAACTCGAGCATTCCCGGGCTCAGCTGGCCCCGTGCCTCGGCCAGCGACACGAGTCGGGGCGGCTTGAGCCCGGCGAGCGACGCTGTCTTCAACAGGAATTCGGTCGTGCTCGCGTGGTCGCCGTCGCCCACGTTGAATATGCCGCTCACGGGCTTCTCGACGGCTGCCACGCAGGTCGAGACCAGGTCATCGACGTGGATGCGATTGCCGGGGCCGGAATCCTCGGGCCTGATCGCGGGCTCGCCGCGGCTGAGCCGCTCGAGGGGCAGGCGGTCCGGCCCGTAGATCCCCGGCACGCGCAGCACGACGCAGCGCGTGTCCCGGGCGCTGCACCATTGCTGCGCGGCTCTTTCCGCCGCGAGCCTGCGGCGCGAGCGGTCGTTCGCTGGCGCGGGCTGGCTGCGCTCGTCGACCGTGGCACCGCCGGTGTCGCCGTAGACGCCTGTCGTGCTCATGTACAGGAAGACCCGCGGCCGCGAGTCGCCGAGCGACGCCAGGAATCGTTCGAGGCGCGGGTCCGTGGCGCCGGTTCCGGGCGGTGGCGCCAGGTAGGCCACGGCCGCGTCGGCGGCGATCGAGCCGGGCAGCGGCGACGCCGTGGTCGCGTCGAAGTCGGCGAAAATTGCCTCGACGCCCATCGTCCGGAGGTCCGCGAGCGTTCCCGGTGACCTGGCAACGGCGACGACCTGCCACGACTCGGTGAGGCGTGCCGCCAGCCGGCGGCCGACGTAGCCGCATCCCGCGATGAGGAACCTCCGGTCCATGTAGCCAAGGATACCCGCGGTCGACGGTTCCGCGTGGCCGCTTTCTTCATGGCATCCTGCGCGCATGGCGCAGGTCACGCTTATCCCGTCGGGCCAGGATTTCACCGTCGAGGGCGGCGAAACCGTTCTCGCAGGCGCGCTGCGAGCGGGCCTCAATCTGCCGCACAGCTGCAAGGGTGGTCACTGTGCATCCTGCATCGCACGTATCGTGAGCGGCGAGATCGCATACCCGGGAGGGCGGCCTGCCGGCATTACGCAGGAGGAGGTGGACGCAGGGCTTGCGTTGCTATGCCAGGCGCGCGCGCTCTCGGACCTGCAGGTCGAGGCGCGCGAGGTGCGACCGGCGCCGGACGTCGAGGTGAAGAGCCTGCCGTGCCGCATCGAGCGCAAGGACCGCCTCGCTCCGGACGTGATGGCGGTGTTCCTGCGATTGCCTGCCGTCGAGGAGCTGCATTACCGGGCGGGGCAGTACCTGGACATCATGCTGTCGGAGGGTCGTCGTCGCAGCTTCTCGATCGCGAGCGCACCGGCGGACGGCCGGCTGCTCGAGCTGCATGTCCGTCGCGCGTCGACCACCGGGTTCACGGCGCAACTCTTCGAGAGCCTGCGCCCCGGGGCACTGCTGCGCATCGAAGGTCCGCTGGGACAGTTCTGGCTGAGGGCCGAAAGCCCGAGGCCAGCGCTGATGGTGGGCGGCGGGACCGGTTATGCGCCGCTCAGGGCCATGTTGCGGCAACTGGTCGCCACCGGCGACCGGCGGCCGGTGACGCTGTACTGGGGCTCTCGCGACACAGATGGCCTCTACGAGCATGAGTGGCTACGCGCTCTTGAAAGCGAGCGGCCCGGCTTCCGCTACTGCCCGGTGCTGTCGGACGCAGCTACCGCTGCAGGGGACGTGCGCGCCGGCCTCGTTCACGAGGCGATGCTTGCCGACCATCCCGGGCTTTCCGATTTCGACGTGTATGCGAGCGGTCCGCCGGCGATGATCGAGGCCATCCGCGCGCGATCGGCTGCTGCAGGACTGCCGCGCGAGCAGCTGCACTTCGACTCGTTCGACTATGCCCCGGACACGCTCGCGAAGCTGGGCGCGCGAGCTGCACAACCCTGACGCGGATTCAGTAGCGCCTGAGCCGCACTCGCGGCACGTTCGGCCGGCGGCCGACAGAGCGGGCGACCGCCTCGCGAAGGCATTTTGCACTGTTCGCATGCTCGCCGATCTGCTCGAGCAGGTCGGCGAGGATCAGGCTGTTTTCCGAACTGGGCCGTCGCGCGAGGCTGGCCTCGAGGTAGCTCCTCGCCTTTCCGACCAGCTGGGCTCGCAGGCAGAGACGAGCGCAACTTGCGAGCAGTTCGGGGTCCTCGGGCTGCTTGCGCAGCCATGCTTCCGCCCGGTCCAGCGGTGCGAGCGGATCGGGGAGCACGATGTCGCCGTAGAGCCGGATGGCCGCCGGGTCCGGCTGCTGCTCGATCAGTTCGCGCAGGACTTTTTCGGCCGTCGGATGGTCCCTGCAGGCCATCGCCGCTCGCGCATAGGTCACGATGGATTTCGGCAGCTTGCGCACGCCGCGCGGCAGGTCGGACCACGTCTTCTCCAGCCGCGACTGGTCGCCGGATTCGCCCGCGGCGCGGACTTCCTCCAGTTGCACCTGCGCAAGCAGTTCGCTCACCTGCACCTCGGGCAGTTCCTTCGCGCTCTTCAGGCGCGGGCCCAGCGCCAGCAGCTTGTCGCCGCGACCGAGCTTGGGATAAAGGCGCGCGAGCAGTTCGAGACCGCGAGAGTTCAAGTCGCCCGACGCATCGAGCTGCTCCAGCGTCTGCACGGCCGCCGCGTCCTGTCCGCGCCTGAGCTGCATCTCGGCCAGCGTGACCAGCGCCGCCGCCCGCTCGCCGGGCGCGCTTTCCTGGGCCTGGGCCAGCCATGCGTCGCGTCGCTCGACGGCGTCCTGCAGGTCAGCGGCGCGTGCCGCGACGAGGTAGTTGGCTGCCGGCGAGTCCGAGTCGGTCGCGGTCCGTGTCAGCAATTCCTCGGCCCGGCGCCAGTTGCCTGCCGCGAGATCGAGCAATCCGCGTTGTGTGTCGTCACGGGCGCGCCGGCGCCGACGCTCCGCCCGCAGCGACGCCAGGCGCTGGCGCGCGCCCACTGCGCCGGCGATGCTGCGCACCGTGAAATAGGCCGCGACGAGCAGCAGCAGGAACACGGGCAGCGTGGTCTCGGCAAGTGTGCGGCCTACGCGGATGGCGACGTAGCCCGGGTCGCCGAGCAGGAACTGGGCTAGCAATCCACCGCCGACCAGCGCCAGCGCCACGAGCGTGGCACCCCTCATGGCGCGCTCGCGTCCGGGACCATCAGGCGCTGCAGCTGACGCGCTGCTGCGCCGATCTTCGGCTGTTCGGGCTCGACGTTGATGCTCCGCAACGCGTGGATTTCGGCCAGCGCCGCGGTGACCCCGGCCGAGGACGAATCGAAGAACTGCGTGAGCCAGGTGGCCGCGGCATCGAGCGACTGTGCGTAGGCCACCCCGTCCGGTTGCATGGCTGCGACGCGTGCCGCGAACAGCAGCAGATCCAGGTGCTGGCGTCGAAGCGACTGTTCCTGCTGCGTGACCAGCCGTGAAGTCGAAGGGTCCACCCGCTTCAAGGTCACCATGCCGCTGAGCGCTTCGCCGATTCGTTGCATCGCGCGGCCGAAGGCGCCCTTCGGTTCCGGTTCCCGTTTGGCACTCGAGCCGCGGGTGTCGGGCACGCCAAGCACCGCGAGCGTTGGCACGGCATCCTCGAGCGTCGCGATCCGCGCGACCGTCGCGCCAAGGTTCGGCAGCGGCACTGCGCGCAGCGCCGCGAGGTCCTGGGCCAGCAGGCGGCGGACCTCGGTCGTTGCCGGATCGTTGAAGGACGCGAGCCGCGCATCCGCCGCTTCCATTGCCGCGATCGCCGTTCGTACGTCGTGGTCCAGGTTGAGCTGGCGTTCGGCCAGGTCGAGCAGGTACATGGCCTCGGCACGTGCCCAGGCGCGCTGCGGCGCCTCGGTGCGGGCCCTGAGTTCCTCGACTCCGCGTCCGAGCACGGCGATCTGGGCAGGCAGCTCGTGCAGGCTGCGCAGCTCCGCGCGCAGCGCGCGCTGCGAGGTTTCCATGCGGGTGCCGAGCGTCGTCAACTGGCTCGACAGCCGGTCCTGCGAGGCGCGAAGTTCCACCACCTGGCCGCGCACGCGGTCGATGCGGTTGTCGAACTGCCCGATGCGCCAGTGTGCGTAGATCGCGAGCAGCAGGCCGGCAACGGCCAGCGCGAGCAACATGGGATTGGTCCCGCTGCCGCCGGGTCGGCGGGAATTCATGTCATTGGACAGGGATTCGATTTCAGCGGACATTGGCTTCGCGCGGTTGCGCCGACGACTTCCTCGAATCGTATCACGCAGGCGCGCTGCGGCCGTCCCCGGCCGCCCACGACTGCAGCGCGGCGAGCATCGTTTCGTCCTCCGCGCTGCCAGCAACGAGCAGCGGGCCGCGCCACTGGAGCCTGCGGGCTCCAGCGGCAACTCGATCACCGGGCACCAGCAGCGGGGCGTCGCGCAACCAGGGGTAGTGCTCCGAGGGTGCCATCGCCAGCAGCGACTCGAGTACCTCCGAACTGGTGACCGTGGCGACGACTGCACCGGCCTCATTTGCGCGGCCGAGTTCGTCCAGCGCCTGCCTGGACGGTTCGGGCCGGACGCGCCGGTAGACTTCGGCCGTGTTCACTTCGGCGCCGCTGGCCACCAGTCCGGCGCGAAGCACGTCGCGCCCGCCGACGCCCTTGACGATCAGGATGCGCCGGCCTGCAGGCCCTGCCAGCCCGGGGTGCGCCAGCAGACCCTCGGAGTCCGATGGCGACCCCGAATCAGGCGCCGCATGCACGGTGATGCCGGCGTCGGCAAGTGCCCGTGCGGTGGCGCGCCCGATCGCGCCGACGCGGGACTTCGCTGGTCGTCCGAGCTGGGGGATCGAGTGCTCCACCGCGTTAGCGCTCGTGTAGATGATCCAGTCGAAGGCGCCGAGCATGCATGCTCGCCTTTGCACGTCGTCGAGCGTCACGGGCTCGATCGCAAGCGTGGGAAACGCGATGGCGGTTGCGCCATGCTCCTGGAGCAGCTCCACGAAACGCGCCGCCTGGCGCGCGGGCCGCGTCACGATGACGGCCAGGCCCGCGAGCGAGCCGGTCACGGTGGCGGAACCGCCTCGTTGCGCAGGCGGTCGAGCAACGGCCCGGCGCCGGCGGCCTGCATGCGGTTGGCCAGCGCGAGCCCCAGGCGTTCGGCGTCGGCGGCGGGCCCCGAAACGCCGTCGCGATACACCTCGCTGCCATCGGGCGCACCGACGAACCCGCGCAGCGCGAGGACGCCAGCGGCCAGTGTCGCGTGCGCCGCGATCGGCGAGTGGCAACTGCCGCCGAGCGCCCGGGCGAACGCGCGTTCGGCCGAAAGGCGCACGAAAGACTCGTCGTGATGCAGCGCGGCCAGCAGGCCGGCGTTGCGCGCGTCGTCGTCACGGCACTCGATGCCGATCACGCCCTGGCCGACGGCGGGCACGCAGAAATCGGCATCCAGCACCTCGGTGATTCGCTCACCGAGTCCCAGCCTCTCGAGCCCGGCGCAGGCAAGCAGGATCGCGTCGAGGCTGCCTTCCTCGAGACGGCGCAGCCGCGTTTCGACGTTGCCGCGCAGCAGTTCGAGCACCAGGTCCGGTCGTGCGGCGCGCAGTTGGGCCTGTCGCCGCGGGCTCGACGTGCCGACACGCGCGCCCTGCGGCAGGTCGGTGAATCGCCGGTACTTGAGCGAGATGAAGGCGTCGTGCGGATTGGCGCGGGGCAGGGTGGCCACGATGCGGAAGCCCGGCGGCAACTCGCTCGGGACATCCTTCATCGAGTGAACTGCGATGTCGGCTCGGCCGTCCTGCATCGCGACCTCGAGTTCCTTCACGAACAGCCCCTTGCCGCCGACCTCCGCGAGCGCGCGGTCCAGCACGCGATCTCCCTGGGTGCTCATCGGCACCAGTTCTACCGGGACCTGCGGATGTGCGGCGCGAAGCAGCGCCATGACGTGTTCGGCCTGCCAGAGGGCGAGCGTGCTGCGACGGGTTGCGATGCGTATCGGGTTCGACAAACCGGGACTCCAGTGCGTTTGTTGTCAGGTGGCGCGACTCGCGGCCTCGAGTCGCTCGTTCTCGAATCGGAACAGCGCGACGAGCAGGCCGAGCACGATGGGGCCGAGGAAAAGGCCGATGAAACCAAAGGCCGACAGCCCGCCCATCACGCCGATGAAGACCGCGAGAGTAGGCAATTCGGAACGACCTGAAATCAGCATTGGCCGCAGGAAGTTGTCCACGGACCCCACCACGAGGACGCCCCAGGCCGTGAGGAACACTGCGTGGCCGTAGTCGCCGTGGATAGCGAGAAACGCAGCACCCGGTATCCAGACCAGCGACGTGCCAACCAGCGGGATCAGCGCGCACAGCGCGCCCAGCACGCCGAATACCAGCGGGCTCGGCAGGCCGGCTATCCAGAAGCCGATCCCGATCAGGGCGCCCTGCACCAGCGCGGTGAGCCCGATGCCCATGAAGACTGCGCGCGTGACATCGGCCAGGTGGAGCCAGAGGCGCGAGCGGCGCCGCTCCTCGATCGGCAGCATGCGCACGATTTTCTGGGCCAGCGCCGGCCCGTCACGCAGAACGAAAAACAGCACGAACAGCATCAACCCGAAGCTGACCGCGGTACCGAGCGCGCCCAGAACGAAGTTGCCGCCGGTCGATGCCAGCGACTGCAGCACCCGCTTCGTCTCCGCGATGATCCAGACTTGCATCTGGTCAACGGTGACCGTCGTGTGGCTGCCGATCCATTCGAGCGGACCAGCGAGCACCGGAATGCTCGCCAGGTCGAGCGAACTGGCTGCGAGCTGCGGAGCCTGCGTATTCAGGCGGCTGAGCAACTGCGCGGACTGCGCGGCGACTGTACCGGCGATGATCGCGACCGGCAGCAGGAACAGCAGCACCGTGAGCAGCGTGGTGATTCCGCTCGCGAGCCGCGCCCGGCCGCCCAGGTGATTGCTGAGCCGCGCGTTCAGCGGCGCGAGCAGCGAGCCGAGCAACGCGGCCCACACCAGCGGCTGCCAGAGCGGCTCGACGATGCGCCAAACGACGTACGCGAGCAGCGCCAGCAGCAACAGCCCGCCGAGGCGCGCATAGGGGCCGCCGGTGAGTCGTGTGGCCTCGTTCGCGGGCCCGGTCGCCGGTGGTTCGCTGCCGTCGGTCACTTGTCGGTGCGCGCGGGGTCCCGCGCGAACAGCTTGTCCTTGAAGCGGAAAATGGTCGAGATGTCCTCGTCGCCGTGACCCTGCTCGATCAACCGGCGATAGTGCTCAAGCGTCGTCTCGACCACCGGCAGCTCGACGCCATGGCGTGCCGCCATGTCGCGGCAGATACGCAGGTCCTTCTCGTGCAGTCGCACGCGAAATCCGGCTGGGTAGGCGCCCTTGACCATGTTCGGTGCTCGATTTACGAAGTACCAGCTCGAGCCGGCCCCCTTGCCGAGGGTGTCGATCAGCTTCTCGAGCGGCAGCGCCTCCGCCTTCGCGAATGCCATGGCCTCCGCGACCGCCTGGATGATGCCGGCGCACATGATCTGGTTGGTAGCCTTCGCCGCCTGCCCGGCGCCATTCGGCCCGAAGTGCGTGACGGTACGCCCCATGGCTGCGAGCACGGGTTCGGCCTGCGCGAAGGTCTCGGGCGAGCCGCCGACCATGATCGCTAGTGTGCCATCCCGCGCGCCCTCGACCCCGCCGCTCACCGGCGCATCGAGGAACTCGCAGCCACGGACGGCCAGGCGGGCTGCGGCGGTCCGGGCGGTTGCTGCGCTCACAGTCGAGCAGTCGATGACGATTGAGTGTGGTCGCAGGCCAGGCAGGATCGCATCCACCATCTCCAGCACGTCTGCGTCCGCCGCGACGCAGAGTACGACCACGTCGCATGCTGCAGCCAGATCGGCCGGGCTGCTGGCAGCGTCCATTTCCAGGCTCTTTGCCAGTTCTGCGGCGACGTCCGGACTGCGGTTCCAGATGGACTTAAGCAGGCCGGCCTTGTGCAGATTGCGAACCATGCCCCGGCCCATGGCGCCGAGGCCGATGAAGCCGACGGCTTGCGTCACGTCACTTGCCCGAGCAGAACTGGTCCATTACTTGCTTTGCGTCCGCACGTGCCTTGTCGATCTGCTCACTCGTGAGGTACGTACGCTCGCCGTTCGGGCCCTCTTCGTAGAACCTGTGCGAATTCATCACGTTCTGGTATTGCTGGCGGGCGTCGGCGCAGCGCTTGGCAAGGTCCGCAGCCGTGTCTTCCGTGGCCTTCTTGGCCTCGGCCTGCTGCGCCTGTGACTTCTCGTAGGCTTGGTCCTGCGCCTTATACTGCTGCATCTCGGAGGAGCTCTGCTGCGCAGCTGCCGGCTGGCTGCTGCCCTGGCCCTGAACGGCCACCTTCTCCGCCGGAAGCGTCTGTGGCGTGTCGGTATAGACTGTGCGCCCCTGTGCGTCCTTGGTGACATAGACGTCGCCCGCGCCGGCGGCGCCCGCGAGCAGAATCCCTGTCAGGACCACTGCAACCTGTTTCATGCTCGGTGTCTCCATTGTCGCGCGGCAAGTGTATCAGGCCGGCTGCAGGGAACACCGTGAGGCGGCTCGCATCGCGAGCCATGGCCCTCGCCACCGGGTCGCGACGGCCATTATGTGAAGCATCGGGCAGCCAGCGTCAATGTCGGCCACCCAGCCCATGAAAAAGGGCGGCCGGTTCGATCCCGGCCGCCCCTTGCTTGTGGCTTCCCGGCGCCCGCGCGCCGGGAAGCTGCCTTAGCTGTACGCCCTCTCCCCGTGCGACACGGTGTCGAGTCCCTCGCGCTCCTGGTCTTCCGCGACCCTGAGCCCGACCACGGCGTCCACGATCTTGAACGATACCGCGGCAACCACGCCCGACCAGACGAGGCTCAACAGCACCGCAATGGCCTGCGACTTCAATTGGGCGAGGATGGAGTAGTCAGCGACGGCGTTCGCCACGTAGTCGTACACGCCGGTTCCGCCGAGCGAGGGGGCGCAGAACACGGCGGTCAACAGCGCTCCGAGGATTCCGCCCACGCAGTGCACGCCGAACACGTCGAGCGAGTCGTCGTACCCGAGCTTCTTCTTGAGGCTCGATACGGCCCACAGGCACACGAGGCCGGCGATGATGCCGATCGCGATCGCGCCCATCGGTCCCACCCAGCCGCAGGCCGGCGTGATGGCGACCAGGCCGGCGACGGCGCCTGAGGCTGCGCCGAGCATGGTCGGCGTGCCGCGGTGGATCCACTCGGCGAACGACCAGGCGAGCGCGGCGGCTGCGGTCGCGAGCATGGTGTTCGCGAACACCTGGCCCGCGAAGGCCGAGGCCTCGAGGTTCGATCCCACGTTGAAGCCGAGCCAGCCCACCCACAGCAGCGAGGTTCCGATCATTACCATCGGCACGTTGTGCGGGGCCATCGACGAGCTGCCGAAGCCGACGCGCTTGCCGAGCATCAGCGCGCCCACCAGGCCCGCGATGCCCGCGTTGATGTGCACGACCGTGCCGCCCGCGAAGTCGAGCGCGCCTTTCTGGAACAGGAATCCGGCAGTTGCGGTGGCCGCGTCACCGGCCGCAGCGTCGGTGTAGGCGTCCGGGCCGGCCCAGAACCACACCATGTGCGCAATCGGCAGGTAGGAGAACGTGAACCACAGCACGACGAACAGCAGCACCGCGCCGAACTTGATGCGCTCGGCGAAGGCACCGACGATCAGCGCGGGCGTGATGCACGCGAAGGTCATCTGGAACACGAAGTACACGTACTCGGGGATGTAGACGCCCTTGCTGAACGTCGCCGCCAGCGACTCCGACGTGAGCCCCCGCATGAACAGGCGGTCGAACCCGCCGAAAAAGGCGTTGCCTTGCGTGAACGCGATGCTGTAGCCGTATACGGCCCACAAGATCGAGACCAGGCAGAAGATCATGAACACCTGCATCAGCAGCGACAGCACGTTCTTCGAGCGGACCATGCCGCCGTAGAAGAGCGCGAGGCCCGGGATCGTCATCAGGATCACCAGCATCGTGGACGTCATCATCCAGGCCGTGTCGCCCTTGTCGGGCACCGGGTTGTCCGCGAATCCGAGCGTGGGTGCGAGCAAGGCGCCCAGGGCGAGCGCGATGGCCCAGGGGCGGCTCCGCGCGGCAGTCAGCATGTTCACTGGCGTTCTCCTGTCAGTCTGTCTGAATGAATATCCAAGCGGGTGGCCTTGGCTCAGACGGCCTCGGCTCCGCTTTCGCCCGTGCGAATGCGCACGGCCTGGTCGAGTGCGGTCATGAAGATCTTCCCGTCGCCGATCTTTCCGGTGCGGGCCACGTTGCACACTGCTTCGATCACCTGTTCCGCGACGTCGTCGTCCACTGCGATATCGAGCCGGGTTTTCGGCAGGAAATCGATGCTGTACTCGGCGCCCCGATAAAGCTCCGTGTGGCCGCGTTGCCGTCCGAAGCCCTGCACCTCCGTTACGGTCACGCCCTGCACCCCGATGTCGGCGATGGCCTGCCGCACTTCATCGAGCTTGTACGGCTTGATGATCGCGGTAATGAGCTTCATCGGTGGCGGTCCTCAAGCTGTGGCAAATGGCTGCGGGGACCTCGATGCAGGAAGCGTGCCACTACCGGGCCGGGACGGGTTCGGCGGCATGTCGTGTGCCTGGTTGGGGCGGGCACCCGCGGATGCACCATCCTGGGGCGGCCGCCAGGTCGCGCGCCTCGCGACGGAGCGTCCGGTGGCGAGTTTCCGGGTCAGCGGCCGCGCGATGCTGGCCAAGGGCCGGCTTCCTTCTAAACTACCGCCTGTCCCCAGTCACAAGTCGCTCCCCATATGGCCTTCGACCCCCGACTCATCGATGACCTCGCACAACGCCTGGCCGGATCCGTGCCCGAAAGCGTCGCCGCGCTGCGCCGCGACCTGGAGCAGAATTTCAAGGGCGTGCTGGCCGGGGGGCTCGCGAAGCTCGACCTGGTGACGCGCGAGG
Organism: uncultured Gammaproteobacteria bacterium; assembly: GCA_963732375.1. Taxonomy (GTDB): domain Bacteria; phylum Pseudomonadota; class Gammaproteobacteria; order Steroidobacterales; family Steroidobacteraceae; genus RPQJ01. The sequence continues at coordinate 171,920 of CAVSZE010000013.1, read as the reverse complement.
AGTTCGACGTCCAGACGGCGGTGTTGAAGCGCACGCGCGCCAAGCTCACCGCGCTCGAGAAGCGGCTCGCCGAGCTGGAGGGGCGGGAGTAGCGGGCGATGGAAACCTACGGCACGTGAAACCTACCGCACCATCGTCCCGTGTTGCGGCGTCGTGAGCACGGGCAACCTGCAATGAAAGTCGTACCGGGCCTGCTGCTCGCATTAGCGCTCGCGACCCTCGGCAACTTCATTGCCGACTGGCTCGCGCTGTCGCTCGGCCTCGGTCCGGGGGCGATCAGCGGCATCATGGTCGCGATCCTGCTCGGTCTTGCGCTCGGCAACCTGTTCAAGCTGCCCGCGGCGTTGAAGCCGGGCATTGATTTTTCCGTAATGCGGGTGCTCCGGATCGGCATCGTGCTGCTCGGCCTCAAGCTGAGCATCGTCGAGGTCGGCTCGATCGGCCTGAAGTCGTTGCCGGTGATCCTGGTGACGATTCCCGCTGCGATACTCATCGTCACATTCCTCGGCCGGCGGCTCGGCCTGACGGATCGGCTCGCGACGCTGATCGCGGTCGGCACGGGCATCTGCGGCAACACGGCCATCGTTGCCGTGTCGCCCACGATCGGAGCGAAGGAAGAGGAGACCAGCTATGCGGTTGCCTGCATCACCGTCTTCGGCCTGTTTGCGATGCTGGCCTATCCGTTCCTGGCGCACTGGCTTTTTGACGGCGATCCTTTCCGGGCCGGGCTGTTCCTCGGCTCCGCCGTGCACGACACCTCGCAGGTGGCCGGAGCCGGGATGGTGTACCAGGACTACTACCACGCACCCGAGGCGATGAACGTCGCGACCGTGACCAAGCTCGAGCGCAATCTCTCGATGCTGGTCGTGATACCGCTGATGGCGATTCTCTATCACCGCCGCTCGTCCGAGGGAGCTGCGCCGCCGGCCTGGTGGACCATGATTCCGCTCTTCGTCATCGCGTTCGGCTGCATGAGTGCGCTGCGAACGATCGGCGACATCGGCCAGCGGCCGTTCGGACTGCTCTCGCTGGAACAGTGGCACGGCCTGCTGCACGTTGCCGCACGGGCGTCGTCCATCTGCCTCGGCGTGGCGATGGCGGGCGTCGGCCTCGGCACCAGCATCAAGGGACTCAGGAGCATCGGCTTCAAGCCGCTCGGCCTGGGTCTCGTCTCGGCATTGATCGTGGGAATCATCAGCATGCTGCTGATCAAGCTGCTGTATTGATTCGCGCCGCGATCGTGCAGTCCGACGGAACGTCGGTCAGCCGAGCATTCGTCGCGCCACGTCAGAAGCGATGAACATTCCCATCAGGACCAGGAAGCCGCCAAACATCCGCCGCACGACTGCTTGAGGCAGTCTTCGTCCGATCCGGTGGCCGACAAAGCTGCCAATAACACCTACGCCGGCGATGACGAGCAGTATGGGTAAGTCCAGCGCGAGGCCCTGGTGCTTGAGGACCGCAACATACTTGGCAAAGCCGCTGAAGGAATTCAGCGCGATGACGGCCAGGCTGGTGCCCACCGCGCTCAACATCGGCACGCCGGCAAGCAGCACCAGTGCTGGAACGATCAGGAAACCACCGCCGACACCGACGAGCCCGCTCAACACGCCAACTCCGAAACCGCCGCCGATGACAGCCGACGCGCGCGGCTCGTGATCGGCGGCGGCCACGGTCGCGCCTCGGAGCATCCGCCAGGCAGCCAGCAGCATGACGCCGGCGAACAGGGCCAGCTGCGCCACCCCTGGAACCCAGTGCGCCAGCGTGGCGCCGATCCAGGCGCCCACCATGCCGGGCAACCCGAACCGCACCGCGTTGCGCCAGTCGACCTGCCGGTGCAGCGCATACGGTACGCAGCCTGCTGTCGCGATCAGGCCGACGACCAGCAGGGAACCGGCGATCGCAAGCTTGTCGGGCTGGCCGACAAGGTAGTGAAGGACCGGAACGGTGAGGATCGACCCGCCCGAACCCAGCAGCCCGAGACTGAGTCCGATCGCGAGTGCTCCGACCAGTGCAAGGAGCAAGTCGTGATCCGCCGGGTCAGCTCTTGCAGGGTGCGCTGCGTATGCCGCGGCCGCCGACTCGCCCCGCGAGCGGCTCCGTGGAGCAGTAGATGTCCTGCAGCACTGCCATGACTCTCATCACCGGACCGGCGGGCAGCGAGTAGTGGATGGACCGCGCATCGCGTCGCGTCTCCACGAGTCCGCCCTCGCGCAGCAGGGCCAGGTGCTGCGAAAGCGCGGACTGGCTGAGCGCCACGCGGGCATTGAGTTCGCCCACCGACATCGGTCCCTCCAGCAGGTTGCAGAGGATGAGCAACCGTTGCTCGTTGCCGAGGGCCTTCATCAGGCGCGCGGCATCGGAGGCGTGGGCCTTCATCTCTTCGGCTGCCATGGGAATCTCGGGACGGCGGTGGGTGGCGGGTGGCATGACCGGTACGTTGCGTGGGTTACGCGGATTTTAATTCAGCATTGACTAAATTAGCAATAGCTAATACGATATCCGGCAGTACCCGGCCAGGACAAGACCGATGCGACCCATGGTTACGCCATTCCGCCACGAGCCCTCGGGCACGTGGACCTATGTCGTCGCAGATGAACGCACGCGCGACGCGGTCGTAATCGACCCTGTCCTCGACTATGACTCGCGTTCGGCGCGAACTGGCACCCGTTCCGCGGAGTTGGTCGCGGCCCACTGCGACAAGACCGGGCTCGAGGTCCACTGGATCCTCGAGACGCACGCGCACGCCGACCACATTTCGTCCGCGCCGTATCTGAAGGGCCGGCTCGGTGGCCGCGTCGCAATCGGCCAGGGCATCCGCAAGGTGCAGGCGGCGTTCAAGAAAATCTTCGGCCTCGGTGAGGATTTCGCCACTGACGGCGGCCAGTTTGACCGGCTGCTCGATGACGAGGACACGGTCGAAGCAGGCTCGCTGCGGGGGCGCGTCATCGCGACTCCCGGCCACACCAACGACAGCGTCGCGTACCTGTTCGGCGACGCATTGTTCGTGGGCGACACCATGTTCTTGCCGGACAGTGGTTCCGCACGTTGCGATTTCCCGGGCGGCGATGCCGGCGAGCTGTACCGCTCGATCCAGCGCATGTTCGCGCTCCCCGAGGAGACCAGGGTCTTCGTCTGCCACGATTACTCACCGGGCGGTCGCGAGGCGCGCTTCGAGACGACCATCCGCGAGCAGCGGGACGCGAACATCCACGTACGCGACGGCGTGACCGAGCAGGAATTCGTCGAAATGCGCCGCACGCGAGACGCAACGCTCGACGTGCCGAACCTGCTGATCGCGTCGGTGCAGCTGAACATCCGCGCCGGCGCGTTGCCACCGGCGGAAGCGGACGGTGTGAGCTACCTCAGGGTCCCGCTGAACGTGCTGGGTCGCCCCTTGTGACCGCTGCCACTTCCTCCCTTACCAAGGATCAGTTTGCAATGACCCACCATGCCCAGGTCATCGATGCCACGCCCGAGCAGGTCAATGCGTGGCTGAAGGCCGGAGAAATCCTGCTCGTCGACGTTCGTGAGGCGAACGAATACGCGTTCGAGCGGATTCACGGGGCGTTGCTCTATCCGCTGTCGACGTTCGACGCGGGGACGCTCCCGACTGACGGGCGACGACTCGTGCTCCACTGCGCCGGTGGCCGGCGCTCGCTGACCGCTGCCCACAAGCTGCAGGCCGCCGGGCACCACGAGGTCACGCACCTCGCGGGCGGGCTTCAAGCATGGAAGACGGCCGGACTGCCGCTGATACGCATCGACCCACAGACCGGCCGCGTCGTAGACGACGGCCGACGTTGATCCCAACGAACGGAGATTCCGCATGAGCATCGATCGAGTCGTCCTCGCTTTCGCCGGCGCCATGATCCTGGCGAGCCTGCTTCTCGGGATCTACGTGAGCCCGTACTGGTTCTGGTTCACGGCCTTCGTCGGGGCGAACCTGTTCCAGTCAGCCTTTTCGGGCTTCTGCCCGCTGGCTGTCATCCTGCGCAAGCTGGGCGTGCAGCCCGGCGCCGCCTTTCGCTGAAAGGAAGCGCGTCATGAGGCCAGCCGCGACCGCAACCCGCGTATTTGTGTCGCTGTGCGTGCTTGCGGCAGTCGGAACGACGGTAGCCGAAGCCGCCGCTGATAAGCCGGCCGCGGCCCCGGCTGCGCTCGCGACCTTCACGGTCACGGCTTCGGCGGTCCCGTCCGAGCGCATGCTCGACGGCACGATCGAGGCCGTCAACCAGGCCACGCTGTCGGCGCAGACCGCCGGTCGCATCGCCGCGATCGACTTCGACGTGGACGACCGAGTACCCGCCGGCGCGGTCATCGTACGCATCCGCAGTACCGAGCAGGTCGCGGGCCTCACGCAGGCGCAGGCCGCGCTGAAGGAAGCGACGGCACGCGAGGCGGAGGCGCAGGCGAACTACCGTCGCATCTCGGACATGTACCAGCGCAAGGTCGTCGCGCGCGCCACCTTCGACGAGGCAACCACCGCGCGCGATGCAGCGGTCGCACGGCTCGATGCCGCGAAGGCTGGCCGCGACTCTGCGCGGGAGGGTGTCGCTTACACTGAGATCCGCACGCCCTATGCCGGCGTCGTCACGCGCAAGCTCACGCAGGTCGGCGAATCCGTCGCTCCCGGCACGCCGCTGATGGTCGTCGCGTCGCTCGACGCGCTGCGGGTAGTCGCCGAAGTCCCGCAGAGTGTCGTTGCGCAGGTACGCAAGGCCCGCAAGGCCGTGGTCTACGTGGACGGCAGGCGCGTGGAGGCGACCGGGCTCACGCTGTACCCGTCCGCCCGGCCCGAAACCAACACATTCGGTATCCGTGTCGACCTGCCGCACGACGCATCGGGGCTCGCGCCCGGCATGTTCGTGAAAGTCGGACTCGTCACCGGCGAATCGGACCTGCTGCTCGTGCCGCGCGGCGCGATCGTCGAGCGCAGCGAGATGCGTGCCGTGTACGTCGTCGCCGCGGACGGGCGCGTGTCGCTGCGCCAGGTGCGGCTGGGCCGGACGCGTGGCGATTCCATCGAGATCCTTGCTGGCCTCGTGGCGGGCGAAGAAGTTGCCGTGAATCCAGCGGCCGCGGCGGCGCGGATTCGCCAGCAGGCGGCTGCGCATGACTGAGAAGCTCGGCTTCAGCGGGCGGATTGCGAAGCTGTTCCAGGACAGTGAACTTACGCCGCTGCTCGGGCTGACGGCGCTGCTGCTAGGCATGTTCGCGGTGCTGGTGACTCCGCGCGAGGAGGAGCCGCAGATCAACGTGACGATGGCCAATGTCATCGTGCCGTTCCCGGGTGCGAGCGTCCAGCAGGTGGAGAACCTGGTCGCCACGCCGATGGAGAAGGTGCTGGCCGAGATCGCCGGCGTGAAGCACATCTACTCCGTCTCGCGGCCCGGCGTTGCCGTGGTCACCGTGCAGTTCGAGGTCGGGCAGGAGCGCACCGCCGCGATCGTCCGCCTCTACAACGCCATCTATTCCAATCAGGACTGGCGCCCGCCTGGGCTCGGTGTGCTGCAGCCGCTGGTAAAGCCCAAGGGCATCGACGACGTACCGATCCTGAGCCTGACTCTGTGGACGAAGGATCCGGCGCGCGGGGCGCACGAACTCAGGCAGGTCGCGCACGCGATCGAGCCGGAACTGCAGCGTGTGCCGGGCACGCGCAACGTCTATTCGATCGGTGGTCCGGACGAGACCGTGCACGTGACACTGGATCCGCAGCGGCTCGCCGGCTACGGGCTCACGCTGACCGAGCTCGCCGGCGCGCTGCAGGCGGCCAACCTCGTCGAGCAGGCGGGCTCGCTGGTCGCCGGCGGCGCGGACGTCCCGGTGCAGGCCGGTAAGTTCCTGGCCAACCGGGACGAGGTTGCCGGGCTCGTGGTCGCGCTGCACGAAGGACGGCCCGTGTACCTGCAGGACGTCGCGACGGTGAGCGAGGGTCCGGACCAGCCCGAGCAATACGTGAGCTTCGGCGCCGGCCCGGCTGCCGCGCAGAAAGGCATCGAGCTCGCGGGCTCCGCGCCGGCCGTCACCATCGCGATCTCGAAGAAGCCGGGCGAAAACGCGATCGACGTCACCCGCTCCGTGCTCGACCGGGTCGAGCAGCTCCGCGGTACTCTGATCCCCGACGGCGTCGAGGTGACGGTCACTCGCGACTACGGCGTGACCGCCAACGACAAGGCGCAGAAGCTGATCCAGAAGCTGGCCTTCGCGACGGCGTCCGTCGTGCTGCTGGTGTGGCTCACGGTCGGCTGGCGCGAGGCCATCGTGGTCGGCGCCGCGGTCGTCATCACGCTGGCGGCGACGCTGTTCGCGTCGTGGGCGTGGGGCTTCACGATCAACCGGGTGTCGCTGTTCGCGCTCATTTTCGCGATCGGCATCCTGGTGGACGATGCCATCGTGATCGTGGAGAACATCCACCGCCACATGGCCTTTGGGCAGGGCAGCCTCGCCGAGATCATTCCGCGCGCCGTTGACGAAGTGGGCGGCCCCACGATCCTGGCGACGTTCACGGTGATCGCGGCGCTGCTGCCGATGGCGTTCGTCTCGGGCCTGATGGGGCCGTACATGAGCCCCATACCGATCAACGCCAGCATGGGCATGCTGATCTCGCTGGCGATTGCGCTCAGCTTCACGCCCTGGCTGTCGAAGCGGATGCTGTCGCACTCGCACGCGGCGCAGACCGATGCCGCGGGCGGCACGCGCCTGCTCAGGTTCTTCGAGCGCGTCATGTCGCGGTTCCTGCGAGGCGACAATGCCCGGCGCAACCGGCACAGGCTCTACCTGGGGACACTGGCTGCGATAGCGCTGGCCGTGTCGCTGGTGGTGGTGCAGTGGGTGGTGATGAAAATGCTGCCCTTCGACAACAAGTCGGAGTTCCAGGTCGTCGTGGACATGCCCGAGGGCACGGCGCTCGAGGAGACCGCACGGGTCCTGGATGAACTCGCGGCGAGGATCGCTGAACTGCCCGAGGTCACCGACTACCAGATCTACGCGGGCACGTCCGCGCCGATCAATTTCAACGGCCTCGTGCGGCAGTACTACATGCGCAGCGGGCCCGAGCTCGGCGACATCCAGGTGAACCTGGTCGACAAGCACCACCGCGACCGAAAGAGCCACGAGATCGCGCTCGCGATCCGGCCGGCACTGGCCGAGATCGGGCGCAGCCACGGCGCGGCCGTGAAGGTCGTCGAGGTACCGCCAGGTCCGCCGGTGCAGGCGCCACTGGTGGCGGAGATCTACGGGCCGTTTCGCGACGTCCAGCAGCAGCTGACGCGACTGGTGCGCGAGAAATTTGACGCCGAGTCCGACATCGTGGACGTAGACGACAGTCTCGTGTCCTCGAATACGCGAATGGTCGTGGCGATCGACCGCCAGAAGGCGGCGCTGCTCGGTGTCGACCAGGCGGAGGCGGTGCGTGTGCTCGCTGCGGGGCTGGGAGGCCTGGACGCAACCTACATCAAGGCCGGGCACGAGACTGACCCGATCCCGGTCAGGCTGGAGCTCGACGTGCCCGAGAAGGCCCGGATCTCCGACGTGCTGGCGCTGCAGGTGCGGTCGAGGAGCGGCTCGCGGATCCAGCTCTCCGAGATCGCGACAGTGGAGGAGAAGCCGTGGGACGGCCCCGTCTACCACAAGGACCTGCTGCCGCTCACCTGGGTCAGCGCAGATGCGGTAGGCGCCACGGACAGCCCTCTGTACGGGATGTTCGAGGTGGTGGGCGAACTGCGCAAGGGCCTTCCGGACGGCCTCGAGCTCGAGCAGCGGTTCTTCAGCGCCCCCGACGATCCGTACACGCCGACGCTGAAATGGGACGGTGAGTGGCAGATCACCTTCGAGACCTTCCGCGACATGGGGCTCGCCTACTCGGTTGGACTCGTGCTGATCTACCTGCTGGTGGTCGCGCAGTTCCGGTCGTACGCGGTGCCGCTGGTGATCATGGCGCCTATTCCGCTCACGATCATCGGCGTGATGCCGGGCCACGCGCTGCTCGGCGCGCAGTTCACGGCCACCTCGATGATCGGGATGATCGCGCTCGCCGGCATCATCGTGCGTAACTCGATCCTGCTCGTCGACTTCATCAACGTCGAGATCGCGCGAGGCCGCAGCCTGGCCGACGCGGTGATCGGCGCGGCGGCGGTGCGCGCGCGCCCGATCGCGCTGACGGCCGTGGCCGCGATGATCGGCGCGTTCTTCATACTCGACGACCCGATTTTCAACGGGCTCGCCGTGTCACTCATCTTCGGGATCCTGGTGTCGACCGTACTGACACTGGTGCTGATCCCGATCCTTTACTTCAGCTATCGACACAGAAAGCAGCCCGCCTGACGGCGGCGGAGGGGGTAGACGTGGCGAACATAGTTGTAATGGGTGCGGGTCTCGGCGGCGTCGCCTGCGCATACGAGATGAAGAAGAAAATCGGCAAGGCCCACAAGGTCACGCTGGTCAGTAGCAGCCCATATTTCGAGTTCACGCCCTCCAATCCCTGGATGATGGTCGGCTGGCGTACCGCACCGCAGACACGCGTCGATCTCGCCAAGCCGCTCGCGGCCAAGGACATCGCGTTCGTTCCGAAGCTGGTGCAGTCGATCGATGCACCGGGCTCGACCCTAACGCTCGACGACGGCTCGACGCTCGCCTACGACTACCTGGTCATCAGCACCGGACCGAAGCTCGCCTTTGAGGAAGTGCCGGGGCTCGGTCCCAAGGGCTTCACGCAGTCGGTCTGCACCCACGGCCACTCATTGCAGGCCTGGGAGCGTTACCAGCAGTTCGTGCAGGCGCCCGGACCGATCATCGTCGGTGCCGCGGCCGGGGCGAGCTGCTTCGGGCCCGCATACGAGACAGCGATGATCCTCGACACCGACCTGCGCCGGCGCAAGATCCGCGACCGCGTGCCGATGACCTACGTGACGCCGGAACCCTACATCGGCCACATGGGCCTCGGCGGAGTCGGCGACAGCAAGGGACTGATGGAGTCGGAGATGCGCCAGCGGCACATCACCTGGATCACGAACGCCAAGGTCACCGGTGTCGAGGACGGCATGATGACGGTCGCCGAGCACAACGACGACGGCACGGTAAAGAAAGAGCACAAGCTGCCCTTCAAGTACTCGATGGTGCTGCCGGCGTTCAAGGGCGTGGACCCGGTCGCGGCCGTGCCGGAGCTGTGCAATCCGCGCGGCTTCGTGCTGATCGACGAACACCAGCGTTCGAAGAAGTACCGCAACATCTTCTCGGCCGGCGTGTGCGTCGCCATTCCTCCGGTCGAAGTAACGCCGGTCGGCACCGGCGCCCCGAAGACCGGCTACATGATCGAGTCGATGGTAAGCGCGATCTGCGAGAACGTCGCGGCGGACATCGCCGGCAAGCCGGCCACCGCACGCGGCACGTGGAACGCAATCTGCCTCGCGGACTTCGGCGACACCGGTGCGGCATTCGTGGCACTGCCGCAGATCCCGCCGCGCAACGTCACCTGGGCGAAGCAGGGCAAGTGGGTGCATGTCGCCAAGGTGGCTTTCGAGAAATACTTCCTGCGCAAGGTGAAGACCGGCTCGGTCGCGCCGATCTACGAGAAGTACGTGTTGAGCACCATCGGCATCGAGTCGCTGAAACAGTAACGGAGGTGCGCGGATGAGTCCGGCAGGCTGGTGGGGCATCGGGTTGGTGGCAACAGGGTCACTGGCCCTCGCGCAGGGCGCGGCAGCGGAAACGCTCGCCGAGGCCTGGGCTCTGGCCGATGCGCAGGACAACGGTCTCGCGGCGGTTCGCAGCCAGGCTGAGGCTGCCGAACTCGACGCCGGGGCTGCGCGGGCACAGCGCTGGCCGACGCTCGCGGTCGGTGGCGCATACACGCGGCTCGACGACGCGCCGGCGTTCGACTTCGGCTTCACGGGGCTGCCGATCGCGCCGCCTGAGCTGTTCGGCGGTGACGACTTCTGGATGGGCGCCGCCACGCTGACCTTGCCGCTGTTCACCAGCGGGCGGATCTCGTCCAGCATCGCGGCGGCCGAGGCGCGCGGACGAGGTGCGGGTGCACAGGCCCGTGGCGCGCAGGAAGACGTGAAGCTCGCAGTCGCCGAGGCCTACGTTGGCGTGCTGCGCGCGCGCAAGGCGCTTGGGGTCGCCGAGAGCAACGTCAGCACGCTCGAGTCCATGGAGGGCGACGTGAGCGCGATGTTCGAGCGTGAACTCGTGCCGAAGAATGACCTGCTGGCAGTGCAGGTCGCGCTCGCAGATGCCCGGCAGGGCCGGCTCAAGGCGGCGAACGCCGCCGAGCTTGCGGCGGCCTCCTACAACCGCCGGCTGGGCGAGCCCTTGTCCCGTCCGGTCGACCTGGACGAACAGTTGCCGGTTCCGCAGGGGCTGCCGGGCGAACCGGACGACCTCGTTCGCGAAGCCGTCGACCGCCGCACTGAATTGAAGGCACTCGACGAACAGGCGACCGCGTACGGGCAACTTGCAAAGGCGGAGCGTGCTCGCGCGCTGCCGCAGTTCAACGTTACCGGCGCCTACAACTACCTGGAGAACACCTTCCTCGACGACCAGGAATTCGCGTCTGTGGGCATCGGCGTGCAGTGGTCGGTGTTCGATGGCGGCCAGACCCGCAAGCGCGCCGCGGCGCTGGACCGGACGCGACGGGCCACCAGGCAGCAGCGTGCCGATGTTGAGTCGATGATTGCGTTGCAGGTGCGCCAGACCTGGCTGGACGTCGGTGAAACTCGCGAGCGCGTGATCGTCGCGACGGGTGCCGTGGAACAGGCCGAGGAAAATCTCCGGATCGCGCGCGAGCGCTACGGTGCGGGGCTCGGCACGCAGACGCAGCTGCTCGAGGCGGAGACGCTGCGCGTGCAGGCGTTGCGGAACCGCGACGACGCAGGCCTCGACGCGGGACTGGCGAAGCTCAGGCTCGCGCGGGCGGTCGGCGCGTTGTAGCTACGATCGAAGGAAGCCCCGGCCTGCGCCGTGCCGAATGACGCCGCGGGGACGCCATGAACCCGTCCCTGGGGGCTCGCGCGCGGCGTCCATGCCGCGCGACGCCCCGCGCCATCATTCGTCGCGACGCGGGCCTCTCCAATCCCAAGCGTCGGTCGCGACTGCGAAACGTCCTGCATCGACGCTGTCTCATTTCGCGGCCAGCCGCCCGGCCGCTTCGTGGAACGCCCGGCAGAATGATTCGACCTGCGCATCGGTTGTCGCGGGGCTCGCGAGCATCATGTTGTGGAACGGCGCGATCAGGCAGCCGCGATTGAGCAGCGCGAGGTGCATTGCGCGCTCGAGCGCCGGCGCGTGCGCTGCATCTGCGTCGGTACCGTTGCGCAGCGGGCCGGGTGCACAGATGAACTCGACGCGCGCGCCGACACGCACCACGTGCCAGGGCAGGCCGTGCCGGGCGATCGACGCCTCGAGGCCTGCCGAAAGCATTGCCGCGAGTCTTTCCATGTGCGCGTAGGCATCAAAGGTCATCACCTGTTCGAGCGTGGCACGCATTGCAGCGAGCGAGAGCGCATTGGCCGACAGCGTCGTGCCCATGCCGGAATGCCCGGCGGCATTGCCGAGCGCGCCGCATCGAGCCGCCGCGCGACCTCGTCGGTGAATCCCCACGCGCTTGCCGGGACGCCGCCTGCGATCGGCTTGCCGACTACGAACAGGTCGGGTTCGAGTCCGTGCGCGCGGGTGTAGCCGCCGGGACCGGTTGAGATCGTGTGTGTCTCGTCGATCAGCAGCAGAGTGCCGGTGTCGCGCGTCAGGCGTCGCAACCCTGCGTGGAAGCCGGGCTCGGGCAACACCATGCACGCAGTTCGTGAGCACGGGCTCGGTGATGACGCAGGCCACGTCGCCATGCGCGAGCGCGGCTTCGAGCGCCGGCAGGTCGTTGAACTCGACGACCCGCGCAAGCTGCGTGAGGTCCGTCGCCTGACCGAGCAACCCCGGACGGTTGACGGCGCGCCCGTCCACCAGTCGCACGAAGGTCTCGTCCACCGTGCCGTGGTAGCAGCCGTTGAAGACCAGGATCTTCGGTCGCCCTGTCACCGCTCGCGCGACCCTGAGCGCGAACCGGTTTGCGTCGGTGGCCGTGGTCGCGATCTGCCATTGCGGCAGGCCGAAGCGCTCGGTGAGCAGCCGCCCGACGGTGAGCGCGTCTTCGGTTGGCAGCATGTACGTGAGCCCGCGGCTCGACTGGCGGGCGATGGCCTCGGCTACCGCGGGCGGCGAGTGCCCGAACATCGACCCCGTGTCGCCGAGGCAGAAGTCCGCGTATTCGTTGCCGTCCACGTCGCGCAGCGTTGCGCCGCGGGCCTGCTCGACGACGAACGGGAACGGCATCGACCAGTCCCGCATCCAGTGCATCGGCACGCCGTCGTAGAACCCGGCGATGCCTGTGCCGACGCGCCGCATCGAAAGCGGGTGCATCTGCACGTAGAGTGCCTGCTCGGAGGCGAAGACCTCGGCGATGCGTTCGGGCGGGATGCTGCCCATTGCTGGTTGCGACACGTGGCTGGTCCGTGACTTGCGGTGACCCGTGATTCTAGGCCGCGGACCGCCCGGTCGCCTCCGCCCCCGCCATCGGGCAGCATTCATGATGGATCGGGGTCCGCCTGGCACCGCCCACCCTTCCTTGACGCTCCCCGGCCGCCCGTGGATACTGCGCTGCGACATGAATACGCGCCCGGACAACACGCTCGACAGCCGCTGGTGGTGGCGCCACTCCTAGGAGTGGGCCCGGACGCGCACGTTTCGTTCGCAGGAATCCAGGACCTATCTCCGCGAGACAGCCGGGGATGGGTTTTTTTGTGCGTCCCCGGGTCCTCGCGACAGAGGAACCGCAAGTGACGACCGCAATGTTCGATATCGCCGCCGACCTCGACACGCCCGTGTCGGCCTACCTGAAGCTGAAGCCGTTCCGGCCGCGCTTCCTGCTGGAGAGCGTGGAGGGCGGGGAACGCCTCGCCCGCTATTCCTTCATTGGATTCGGTGACTGCCTCGAGTTCAGGCTCGACGCCTCGGGGCTGCGACTGGGGCAGGAACTGCTGCCTCGACCGGAAAACCAGGCCGACCTGCTTGCAGCACTGCGCCGGGCGCTTGCCGCTGCGCCGCACGCGGACGTTGCCGACCGCGGGTTCCCGCTGCTCGGTGGCCTGGTCGGCGTGGCGAGCTATGACCTGGTGCGCTACTTCGAGCGGCTGCCGTCGCTCGCCCGGGCCGATGACGATTGCCCCGACGCGCACTACGTCGCGCCGCGCTCACTGCTGGTATTCGATCACCTGACGCGCCGCGCCGCGCTGCTGCACGCAGGTTCCGAGCACGAGCGGCAGAGCCTGCGCCGCGAGGTCATCCGCGCGCTGCGAGGCGGCCTGCCCGGGCCGGCCTGGGCTGCGAAATTCAGCCCGCCCGAGGCCAGCCTGTCCGAGGACGATTTTCTCGCGCGCGTGGCGCGGACCAAGGAATACATCGCCGCGGGTGACGTCTACCAGCTCGTGCTGTCGGTGCGGTTCTCCGGCCGCTGCGACCTCGATCCCTTCGAGGCTTATCGCGCGCTGCGGCTGCTGAATCCGTCGCCCTACATGTACTACTGCGAACTAGGCGACCGCGTGGTGGTCGGCTCCTCGCCCGAGGCGCTGGTGAAATTGAACGGCCGCCAGGCCGAGATGCGACCGATCGCCGGCACCCGCCCGCGCGGCGCGGACGCCGCCGAGGACGCCGCGCTCGAGGCGGAACTGCTTGCCGACCCGAAGGAGAACGCCGAGCACGTGATGCTGGTGGACCTCGCGCGCAACGACCTGGGACGCGTCGCATCGGCTGGAACGGTGCGCGTCGAGCCTTTCCGCTCGATCGAGCGCTACAGCCACGTGATGCATATCGTCAGTGGAACGCGCGGCGAGCTGGCGCCCGGGTACGACGCATTCGACCTGTTCGCCGCGGCCTTTCCCGCCGGCACGCTGGTCGGCGCGCCGAAGGTGCGCGCGATGGAAATCATCGACGAGCTCGAACCGGTGCGTCGCGGATTCTACGGCGGCACGGTGGGGTATTTCGGCCACGGCGGCGACATGGACCAGGCGATCGCGATCCGCACCATGGTCTTCCACGGCGACACCTACAGTTTCCAGGCGGGTGCGGGCATCGTCGCGGACAGCGTGCCGATCAACGAGTACCGCGAGGTATTCGCCAAGAGCGCGGCACTCAGGGGCGCGCTGGAACTTGCCCGGGAGGGACTGTGATGAGTCCGCCGCGGCTGCTGCTCGTGGACAACTACGACAGCTTCACCTACAACCTGGTGCAGGCCTTCCTGGTGCTCGGCGCAGAGGTACTGGTTCACCGCAACGATGCGATCACGGTGGCCGAGGCCGAGGCACTCAAGCCCACGCACCTGTGCATTTCCCCGGGTCCGGGCACGCCGCGCGACGCGGGCGTCTCGATCGAGATGATCAAGGCCTTCGCCGGCCGCATTCCGGTGTTCGGCGTGTGCCTCGGTCACCAGTCGCTGGTGGAGGCACTTGGCGGCGACATCGTCCGTGCGGGCCGGCTGATGCACGGCAAGGTCTCGATGGTGGAGCACGACGGCCGCGGCATCTTCGCTGGCGTGCCGCAGCCATTCGAGGCCGGCCGTTATCACTCGCTGATCGCCAAGCCCGACACGCTGCCTGCGGCGCTCGAGGTGTCGGCAGCCACGGCGGAGGGTGAGATCATGGGCGTCCGGCACCGGGAACTCGCCATGGACGGTGTGCAGTTCCACCCGGAGAGCATCCTGACCCCGGACGGGCCGGCCATCATGGGCAATTTCCTCGCCACGCGTGGCGGACGGCGGCGCGATGCTGCGGCGGTGTCCGGTGGCTGAGCTGCGTGACACGCTCGAGCGACTGCTCGACGGCCAGGAGCTCGCGGAGGCGGAGGCCGGCGAACTGCTCGTCGACCTGACCCGGGGCAACGTCGCCCCGGCCATGGCTGGCGCGCTGCTCGCGGCTTTGCGCTCGAAGGGCGTGACGCCCAGCGAGCTGCGCGGTTTCGCGGGTGCGATGCGCCGCCTTGCGCGTCGGCCCAGCCTGCCCAAGGGGTCGCCCGCGATCGACGTCGTGGGCACCGGTGGCGATGCGTCGGGCAGCTTCAATATCTCGACGGGCGCGGCGCTGCTCGTCGCCGCGATGGGCGTGCGTGTGGTGAAGCACGGCAACCGGTCGGTATCGAGCCGCGCCGGCAGCGCCGACATGCTCGAAGCGCTTGGGCTCGGGCTGCCGCTCGACGAGCGTGCCTCCGGCGAGTGTCTCGCCGCGACGGGGTTCACGTTCCTGTTCGCGCCGCATTACCACCCTGCCATGAAGGAGATCGCCCCCGTGCGTCGTGAGCTCGGCGTGCGCACGGTGTTCAACCTGCTCGGTCCGCTGACCAACCCGGCTGCCCCGCCGTTCGCACTGATCGGCGCCTACAGCCTGGAGGCGGCCGAGTTGATGGCCGAGTCCCTTGCCGGGATGCCGATCGAGCGCGTATTCGTGGTCCACGGTACTGCCGGGTGGGATGAGGCGACGCCCGTGGGACCATTCGAGCTTTTCGATGTGCGGCCGGGAAGCGTGTCCAGGGAGCAGCGCGATCCGCTGGACCTGGGCGTGCCGCGTTGCGCGACCGTGGACCTGGGCGGCGGCAATCCGGCCGAGAACGCAGCTGCGCTGCGCGCGGTCTTCGAGGGGCGGGACCGCGGGGCGCATCGTGATGCGCTTGCGCTGAATGCCGCGCTCGCGCTGGAGGTGATGGGAACCGTGGCATCCTGTGCCGAGGGCATCGCGGCCGCGCACGCTGCGATCGACCGCGGCGACGCCGCCAGGCTGATCGCGCGACTGGCCGAATTTGGTAGCACCTCTCGCTAGCCCGATGCCCCGGCCATGAAGCATCGAGACCTGCAATCTTGACCACGACGCAACGTCTTCCGAACCGCTGACTCCACACGGCCGATCATTTCGCATGGGTCTTCTTTCTGACATGGTTCGCTCGAGCATCCGCCGCGTCGCCGAGGCTCGCGAGCGCGTACCGGAGGCGGCGCTGCGTGCCGCGGCGCTCGGTACCGCGGTTCCGCCGCGACTGAAGCTCGAGCGCGAGGGATTCGACCTGATTGCGGAACTCAAGCTGCGCTCGCCTTCGATGGGCGACCTGTCGGCGAGCACCATCGACCCGATGCAGCGGCTCGAGGCCTATGCCGAGGGTGGCGCCGCGATCTGCTCGATCCTCACCGAGCCCGATCGGTTCGGCGGCGAACTCGATCATCTCCGGCTCGCGGCCGAGGTACTCCAGCCCTACGGCGTCCCGGCGATGCGCAAGGATTTCCTGGTGGATCCCTACCAGGTGCTAGAGGCGCGCGCCTACGGGGCATCCGGAGTGCTGCTGATCGTGCGCATGGTGCCGCGGGAGCGCCTGGTCGCGATGATGGACTGCGCCGCAGAGCTCGGACTCTTCGTGCTGCTCGAGGCATTCAGCGCCGGCGACCTCCACGCCGCGAACGAGGTCGCGCGTGGGCGCGAGGGTCGCGACGAGCAGGTGCTCATGGGCCTGAACTGCCGCGACCTCGAGACGCTGGAAATCGACTTCGGGCGCTTCGCGGAGTTGCGCGGGAAGATGCCGCCCGACTGGACCTGCGTTGCCGAGAGCGGCGTGCTGGTACCCGAGGACGCTGCCCGCGTCGCATCGCTCGGGTACCGGCTCGCGCTGGTGGGCACCAGCCTGATGAAGCGTGCCGATCCGAAGCAGGCGGTGCGCGAGCTGGTAGCTGCCGGCCGCGCGGCGCGCAGCTGAGGCGGCCGTGCAGCGACTCTGGATCAAGATCTGCGGACTCAAGTCACGCGAAGCCGTCGAGGCAGCAGCGGCGGCTGGCGCGGACGCGGTGGGATTCGTGTTCCACGCGGAGTCGCCGCGCAACCTGTCCGTGGACGAGGCCCGCGCGCTGCAGGATGCGGTGCCACCGGGAGTCGAGCGCGTCGCGGTGTTCCTGCACCCGTCGCAGGTGCTGGTCGATTCGGTCATCGACGCAATCCGGCCTGACCGGATCCAGGTGGACGCCGGAGACCTTGCATCATTGCAACTGCCGCGCGCGCAGCGGGTGCTGGCGGTGGTGCGCAGCGGCGCGCGATTGCCCGAGCCACTGCCGACGCGCCTGCTGCTGGAAGCAGCGCGGAGCGGGGCGGGCGAGAAGGCGGACTGGTCGCATGCGGCGCTGCTGGCGCGACGCACCCAGCTGGTGCTGGCGGGCGGGCTCGACGCGGCGAATGTCGCAGACGCGGTGAGCGTGGTCCGTCCATTCGGCGTCGATGTGAGTTCGGGCGTCGAATCGGCCCGCGGCGTGAAGGACCTGGACAGAATTCGTGAATTCATCGGGGCCGCCCGCGCGGCGGACCGGGCCCCGGTGGTCGAGGAGAGTCGCTGATGAGAATCGAGGCATTGAAGGTGGACCGCGAGGCACTGCTCGCGCAGGCGCTCGCGGGAGCGTTTCCAGACCAGCGCGGGCGCTTCGGCCCGTTCGGCGGGCGCTATGTTCCCGAGACGCTGGTGCCCGCGCTGGACCGCCTGCAGGAAGGCGTGAGCAGTATCCTTCCCGACCCCGCATTTCGCGCTGAACTCGAGTCCGAGCTGCGCACCTGGGTGGGCCGACCGACGCCGCTCACCTTCGCGCGCGAACTGTCGCGCCGCTGGGGCGCTGAGGTGTGGCTCAAGCGCGAGGACCTCGCGCACACGGGCGCGCACAAGATCAACAACGCCATCGGCCAGGCGCTGCTCGCGAAGCGACTCGGCGCGAAGCGCATCGTCGCCGAGACGGGGGCGGGGCAGCACGGCGTTGCATCTGCGGCCGCCTGCGCGCGCCTTGGCCTGCCCTGCGTCGTTTACATGGGCGCCGTGGACATGGAGCGGCAGGCGCCGAACGTCGGACGCATGAAGTTGCTCGGTGCGGAAGTCGTGCCGGTCACCGGCGGCGACCAGACACTGCGCGCGGCGATCGACGAGGCGCTGCGCGACTGGGTGTCCGATCCAGACGGCACCTACTACCTGCTGGGATCGGCTGTCGGGCCGCACCCGTACCCTTACATGGTGCGCGAGTTCCAGTCCGTGATCGGCGTGGAGGCGCGCGCGCAGATGCTCGAACAGGCAGGCGCGCTGCCCGACGTCACGGTCGCCTGCGTGGGTGGCGGCTCGAATGCGATCGGCCTGTTTCATCCGTTCGTCCGCGACCTCGGCGTGAAGCTGCTGGGCTTCGAGGCCGGCGGCACCGGCACCGGGCTCGGCCAGAACGCCGCGTCGCTGGCCTACGGGCGGCCCGGCGTGCTGCAGGGCTGCTACTCGTTGCTGCTGCAGGACGAACACGGGCAGGTGCAGGAAACGCATTCGGTTTCCGCGGGGCTCGACTATCCGGGCGTCGGGCCCGAGCACGCGCTGCTCGCGACGATCGGCCGCGTGACCTACGAGGCCGCGGAGGATGGCGAGTCGCTCGAGGCGCTGGCGGAGTGCTGCCAGGCCGAGGGGATTCTGCCCGCGATCGAGAGTGCACACGCCTTCGCGGGTGCGAAGCGGTATGCGAAGTCGAATCCCGGCTGCCGCATCCTGATCGGCCTTTCGGGGCGCGGCGACAAGGACATGCCGACGCTGCAGCGAACGCTGCTCAAGGGGGTGCTGTGATGAGCAAGCCCCGTGACACGATCAGTGCCGCGATCCGCGCGAGGGCGGCCTCCGGCTGTCCCGCCATCGTCGGTTTCATGACTGGCGGGTTCCCCGATCGCGCGGGCTTCCGGCGGAACCTCGCTGCAATCGCAGCCGCCGCGGACGTGGTGGAGATCGGCGTGCCGTTCTCCGATCCGATGGCCGACGGCATGACGATCCAGCGCGCCAGTCACGTCGCGCTGCAGGGCGGGTTCACGCTGCCGTGGTTGCTGGAGGAGCTGCGCTCGATGCAGCCGCGGCCAACGGCGCCGCTGCTGCTGATGAGCTACCTGAACCCACTGCTGGCCTACGGGCTCGAGCGCTTGCCGGAGGCGGCGGCGTCCTCGGGCGTTGCAGGGTTCATCATTCCGGACCTGCCGTACGAGGAAAGCGCGGAGATCCGCCAGGCGCTTGATCGCGCAGGGCTGGCGCTGGTGCAGATGGTCACTCCGGTGACGCCGGCCGCGAGGCTCGCGATGCTGTGCGAGGCGAGCCAGGGCTTCGTGTACGCAGTGACCATGACCGGCACGACGGGCAAGAGCGTCGCCGTGCCGGACGAAGTGCTCCGATACATGGATCGCGTGCGTGCCGTGTCGCCGCTGCCGGTCTGCGCCGGGTTCGGCATCCGAAGCCGGGAGCAGGTGGCCCGGATGACAGGGCACGTTGACGGCGTGGTGGTGGGCTCGGCGTTGGTCGAGGTGCTCGAGCGCGGTGAGGATCCAGCGGGCTTCGTCCAGGCGCTGAGGCCTTGACTGCAATCGCCGTCTTCTGCGGATCGTCCGTCGGTGCGGACCCCGCGTTTGAGGCCGCCGCGCGCGCGGTGGGACTCGAGATCGCGCGCCGCGAATGGACGCTGGTCTACGGCGGCGGCAGCGTCGGACTGATGGGCGTGCTGGCCGACGCAGCGCTCTCCGCTGGAGCGCGCGTCGTGGGCGTGATCCCGAGGTTCCTGTACGAATGGGAAGTCGGGCATGACGGCCTCAGCGAACTCGAGATCGTCGGTACGCTGACGGAACGCAAGATCCGGATGGGGGCGCTCGCGAATGCCTTCCTGACGCTACCGGGCGGAATCGGCACCCTGGACGAACTCTTCGAAGCGCTTAGCTGGTCGCAGCTCGGGCTCGACCCGAAGCCGAACGGCCTACTGAACGTAAATGGGTACTACGACGACCTGGTTGCGTACCTGGATTGCGCGGTCGCCTCGGGGTTCGTGAAACCCGCGCACCGTGCACTGCTCAGGGTCGGCAGCGACCATGCGGCGCTGCTCGACGAACTGGCGTAGGGATCAGGCATAGGGGACATTCTCCTTTTTCCAAAAGCGAAAAAAGGAGAATGTCCCCTACGCGGCGGCGACGGCTGCCTTCAGGCGGTCGATGACCAGTGTCCGCATGTTCTGCAGCGGATTCTTTTCCCAGGTGAAACACGGCGGTTCGCGGCGCAGCATCGACCACCGCTTGGTGTGCAGCACCTGTTTCAGGTACTCGAGGTTCCGCTCGATCGCTTCCATGTAGGGATTGCGGCCGCCGAATAGCGGCTCGACGTAGCGGTAGGCGCCGCCGAATTCACCGTCGAGGCGCGTGCGCATCGTCTCCGCCACGAACTCGGGCGTGTGCCTGAGGATATCGAGGCCCGAGCCGTAAACGACCTTGAGCCCACCTTCCTCGCTGTTCGAAACAGCCACGCCGCCGAGCACGAATTCAGGATAGAGCCGGTCGCGGCACTTCTCCAGGTAACAGCGATCGGACATCTGCGCGATCATGTCGGCCGTTCCCAGCAGGTGGCCAACCTTTCGGTCACGCGCCTCGTCGAGGCGGATCTGGTCGAACGGAAGTTCGTACCCGGTGAAGTGCACGATCTGCGTCGCAACCGGCACCCATTCAGCCATGCCGATGGATGGAAGGTATCTCGCGAGGAATTGCGCGCTGCGTCCGACGTGCGTGAGCGTGAACTCCGCTCCGTTACGATGCTGCGTGTCATCGGTCTGGCGGATATAGCCCGCGTCGTGGAACAGCGCGGTGACGATTCCCATCGCGGCGCGTTCCGGGCCGAGACGCTGGTCGGCCGCGTGCGAACGGTCATAGCCCGCGAGCAGTCGCGCCATCGCCAGCGTGTCGTCGAGCGAGTGCTGCAGGTCGTGATAGACGGTATCGCAGCCGAAGTAACCCGGGAACTGCCCGGTGAACAGCCGCTCGAAATCACCGAATGCCGCGGAGACTCGATCGACCTGGCCGGAGGGCCATGCCTGGGAGAAAATCTCCTCGACTGCGCGCCGCACCGACGCGACGGAACTCACCTGCACGGTGTTCGTTACGTCGAAGTCGCTGCGTCGGTATCGCATGTCCGGTTTCTTGTTCTCAGGGGCGCAATTCGTCGCAACCAGCCCCAATTCGCGCGAGTGTAGTCCTTCACGCCCGGAACGCCAGAGTAAAGAAATCCGACACTTTGTCTGCAGGGCCTATATGTCAAAAGCGGCGAGTACCGGAGTGTGGTCCGAGGGACGCTCGTTGCGCCGCGGGGCCTTGTCGATGTGACTTCCCCCGCATTTCTTCGCCAGTTCCGCACTCGCGAGGATCAGGTCGATTCTGAGACCTGCGTTGCGCCGGAAAGCCATCATCCTGTAGTCCCACCACGAAAAGGACTTCTCCGCCTGGTCGAACAGCCGGAAGCAGTCCACCAGTCCGGCCGCGGTCAGTGAGCGCAGGGCGGTGCGTTCGGGCTCGCTCACGTGCACCGAGCCTTCCCAGGCCTTCGGGTCGTGCACGTCGCGGTCCTCGGGTGCGATGTTGAAATCACCGAGCATGACGAGCAGCGGATGTCGTTCGAGTTGGTCGGTCACGTAGGCACGCAACACCTCGAGCCAGCGCAGCTTGTACTGGAACTTCTCCGAGTCCACCGTCTGCCCGTTCGGCACATAGACGTTGATCACGCGCACGCCCGACACCGTCGCGGCGAGCACGCGCCGCTGTTCGTCCACGAATCCTGGAATACCGGCGACCACGTCGGTCGGTTCCTGCTTCGACAGGATGGCGACACCGTTGTAGGTGCGCTGGCCGCTGAATACGGCATGCATTCCGAGCTCGCGAATTTCATCCAGCGGGAAGTCCGCGTCAGGCAGCTTGGTCTCCTGCAGCGCGACGACTTCCACCGGGTTGGTTGCAAGCCACTCCTTGAGTTGCGGGAGCCGCACGCGCAGCGAATTGACGTTCCAGGTTGCAATGAGCATGGCCGTCCCTCGTGCTGGACGCGACAGGTGACTGTTCAGGCGGCGAGGCCCATCTGTCGCAGCAGCGGTTCGATCTCTGGCTTGCGGCCGCGGAACTCGACGAACGCCTCCATGGCATCGCGGCTCCCGCCGCGCTCGAGGATCGAGCGCAGGAACCGCCGCGCCGTGGCGCGATCGAACACGCCGTTCTCCTCGAAGGCGCCGAATGCGTCGGCCGACAGCACCTCGGCCCACTTGTAGCTGTAGTACCCGGCGGCGTAGCCGCCCGAGAAGATGTGCTGGAAGCTGTTCGGGAAGCGATTGAACAAGGGCGGACGCAGCACCGAGACTTCGCTGCGCACATCCTCCAGCGTCTCTGCAATGCGCGGCGGCGATCCCGGCGTGAATTCCGCATGCAGGCGGAAATCGAACAACGCGAACTCGAGCTGGCGTACCGTCTGCATCCCGGCCTGGAAGGTGCGGGTCGCCTGCAGCTTCGCCAGCATTTCGGCCGGCAGCGGCTCGCCGGTCTCGACGTGGGCGGAGATCAGCGGCAGCACCTCCCTGCGCCAGGCGAAATTCTCCATGAACTGGCTGGGCAGCTCGACAGCGTCCCAGGGCACGCCGTTGATGCCCGCCACGCCCGGGTAGTCAATGCGTGTCAGCATGTGGTGCAGCCCGTGCCCAAACTCGTGGAACAGCGTGAGCACGTCTTCGTGAGTGAGCAACGATGGGCGATCCGCGACCGGCGGCGTGAAATTACACACCAGGTAGGCGACCGGCAGCGCGCTTGCCTCGCCGAGCCGGATACGGCCCACGCAATCGTCCATCCACGCGCCGCCGCGCTTTTTCGGGCGGGCATACAGGTCGAGGTAGAAGCCACCGCGCGGGGTGCCGTCGCGGTCCACGATGTCGAAATAGCGCACGTCCGGGTGGTACAGGTCCACGTCCTCGCGCGCGACCATGCGCACGTCGTACAGCCTGGTGACGACCGTGAAGAGCCCCGCGATTACGCGCGGCAGCGGGAAGTAGGGGCGCAGCTCCTCTTCCGACACGTCGAGCCGCTCGCGTTTCAGCCGCTCGGAATAGAACGCCACGTCCCAGGATTCGAGCTTGCGGCCGGCGTAGAGCTCGAGTTCCGCGAACTCCCGTTGCGCCGCGGGGCGGCTCACTCGCGCGAGCTTGCGCAGGAAGTCGAGCACCTCGCCCGTCTTCTGCGCCATCTTGGTCGCGAGCGAGTACTGCGCATAATCCGCGTAGCCGACCAGGTTGGCCGCCTCGTGCCGGAGTTCCATGATCTCCGCCATCAGCGGCGTGTTGTCCCAGCGCCCGGCGTGCGGGCCTTGTTCGGAAGCGCGCGTCGTCCAGGCTTCGTAGAATTCGCGGCGCAACCCTGCCTGCTCCGCGTGGGTCAGGACGGCCTGGTAGTTCGGCGCATCGAGCGCGAGCAGCCACCCGTCGTGACCGGCGTCCTCCGCGGCTTTGCGTGCGCGTCGCACGGTGGTTTCCGGCAGGCCGGCGAGTTCCGCCGAGTCGTCGATGCGCCGCGACCAGGCGTTGGTCGCGTCGAGGACGTTCTCGTCGAACTTCGACTGCACGGTCGAGAGGCGCTCCATGACCTGGCCGAAGCGCTGCTTGCGGTCTTCGGGCAGCGAGACGCCTGAGAGGCGGAAGTCGCGGAGCGCATGCTCGACCAGCGTCTTCTGGGCCGTGTCGAGGCGGCTCCCCTCGAGATCCGCCACCCTCTGGTAGGCCGCGCACAGGCGCTCGTTCTGCGCGAGCTCCGTGTGGTAGGCGCTGAGCAGCGGCAGGCAGGCGTTGTAGGCAGCTCGCAGCTCATCGCCATTCATCACGCCGTTCAGGTGGCCGATCGGCGACCAGGCGCAGGAGAGCTTGTGGTGCATGCGCTCGATCGGCGCGACCAGGTCGTCCCAGCCTTCCGCGCCGCCGTCGAGCAGCGCGGCCAGCTCGCGGCGGTTGTCGTCCAGCAGTTGCCGGATTGCGGGTTCGACGTGCGCGGGCTCGATGGCCGAAAAACGGGGAAGCTCGCATTGCTGCAACAGGGGATTGGTCATCGCGTCCGTCCGATCCTCGTGAACGAACGCGTATTCTAGGCTCAGCGGAACGTTTGCTGCAGCAACCATCCGAGTGCGAAGGTCGCCATCACGAACCCGGCGAAGGCCAGGATCGCCCGCCGGCGATAGCGCCTGGCGATGGCGCCCTCCGCGAACGAAGCGATCAGGAACAGTTGCCCACCGTCGGGCCGGCCGAGGACGTTCAGCGCGGCAGTGGGCGGCCGCTCCGACTCGCGCTCAGCGACCGCTCGCTTCGCTTCCTCGCGGGCGCGCTCCCACTCGCCCATGCTCACGCGGCCGTCGCGGTCGGCGTCGAATCGCTCGGTGAGCGCCGCCTGGTCGTCCTTCCACTCCGCCAGCAGTGCCGTGATCTCGGCCTGCATGTCGGTGCTCCCGGTCGATGTGTGGGACCTGAACTGGCCGAGCAGGCAGAGTTGCTCGTGCTCGTAGATGCGCTCCTCGAAGTAGCGGTAGCTCTGTTCCTGGAAGTGCACGAGGCCCTGTCCGGGAGCCTGCGTCGGCCAGGGCGTCCCGCCGTACCAGGTCGTCGACTCATCGGTGAGGATCTCGGCGCCGTCGGGTTGCACGATGCACTCGCCCGTACCGTCTTCGAGCAGGAATGGCAGTGCGGAGTGACCAGAGCTCATCGTGGTCCAGGTTTCGCGGCCGCTGCCGCCGGATCCCTTTTTCTGCTGGATCCTGTAGCGCCACCAGACGCAGGGGCGCTGGCTGAGCGGGGCGGCATTGTTGGTGCCGTCCATCGCCCGGCAGCGCCCGGCGAGCTCGACGTAGCCCTGGGCCGCGGAACGTATGCGCGAAGTCGGCGTGTCCTCGAGCATTCGCGCGATCCTGAGCCAGCGCAGCGAGAGCCAGCCGCCACCGACGACTGCGAATCCGAGCGTCAGAAGCCAGAACCCGAAATCGGACGAATCAGCCAAAGAGCTTGCCCAGGTCCACGTCGCGTTTCTGTTCCTCGGCGAACTCGAGCAGCGATGCCGCCTTGAAGTCGAAGAGTCCCGCGACGACCAGGTCAGGGAATGTCCCGATGCGGATGTTGTTCAGGTTCACGGCCTCGTTGTACAACTCGCGCCGGTCCGCGATGCTCTCCTCGAGTACCGTGATGCGGCCCTGCAGGTGCCGGAAGCTTTCGTCGGCCTTCAGGGCCGGGTAGTTCTCCGCGACCGCGAACAGGCGGCCGAGCCCCTCGCGAAGTTGCTGTTCGGCGGCCCCCACGGCAGCGACGTCCTGCTTGCCCTGCGCCTGGAAGACCGAGGCGCGGGCCTGCATGACCCGCTCCAGCGTCTCGCGCTCGTAGGACATGTAGCGCTTGCAGGTCTCGACCAGCTTCGGCAACTCGTCGTGCCGCTGCGTGAGCAGCACGTCGATGTTCGCCCACGCCTTGCGCACGTTTTCGCGCAGGACGACCAGGCCGTTGTAGATGCGCACGAAGTAGATCGATGCGACGACGATGAGCGCGACGAAAAGCAGCAGGGCGATGATCATTCCAGGTACTCCCGGGCGGCAGGCAGGCCGCCGTGACGCAAGATTGCAGGCTGTGGGCCCCCGGCGTCTAGACTACACGTCCCATTTCCGTGAGCGCGACCGCATGTCCATACAGCCCTATCTTGGAGCGCATCCTGAGCTTGGCGCCGGCGTGTACGTGGACCCGACGGCGCTGGTGATCGGTAACGTCGAGCTTGGCCAGGACGTCTCGATCTGGCCGATGGCGGTCGTGCGTGGTGATGTGAACCGGATCGTGATCGGTGCGCGCAGCAACGTGCAGGATGGAAGTGTGCTGCACGTCTCCCGCCCCTACCCCGGAAATGACAGCGGCTGGCCCCTGATCATCGGCGAGGACGTCGTGGTCGCACACAAGGTCGTGCTGCACGGTTGCACGATCGGAAACCGGGTGCTGGTGGGCATCGGGGCAATCGTGCTCGACGGCGTCGTGGTCGAGGACGACGTGACCGTCGGCGCCGGTGCGGTGGTGACGCCCGGCAAGCGTCTCCAGTCCGGAGGGCTCTACCTCGGCAACCCTGCCCGGCGAGTGCGGGAACTCGAACCCGCCGAGACCGCGCGGGTGCCGATCATGGCCTCCTGGTACGTCAACCTGAAGAAGGACTACTAGTGACTCTCGAGGAGCGTGCCCGCAGCACCTGCAGCACGGGTGCCGTGTGCGGACGCACGCCCCGCCACAGTTCGAATGCCTCGGCCGCCTGCTCGACCAGCATGCCCCAGCCCTGCTCGGCGCGGCCGGCACCGAGCCGATTCGCCCAGGCTACGAAAGCCGTGTCGCCCACGCCGTAGGCCATGTCGTAGCAAGTCGTGCCTGAGTCCACGACGCCGATCGGGATCAGCGGCACCTCGCCGCGCAGGCTCGCCGATGTGGCGTTCACGATCAGGTCGAAGCTGCGGTCCGGCAGCGCAGAGAATTCGCAGCCGCTCACCGGACCCAGGTCCTCGAACGCTGCCGCGAGTTCGCATGCCCTTTCCGCAGTGCGGTTCGCGATCACGAGCTCGGATGGATTCAGCGACAGCAGCGGTCCGATCGCGCCGCGCGCGGCGCCGCCCGCCCCGAGCAGCAGGATCTTCGGCGCCGACCACTTGAGGCCCAGGTTCGAAGTCAGGTCCGTCATCAGCCCTGCGCCGTCGGTATTGTCGCCGAGCAGGCGGCCGTCGCGGCGCACGATAGTGTTGATCGCATCGGCCATCTGCGCGCGGGGCGTGAGTTCATTCACGAGTTCCGTGGCCGCCTGCTTGTGCGGCAGCGTGACATTCGCGCCCCGGCCCTCGCCGCCCAGGAACGTCAGCACCTCGCTGCGGAATCGCTCCGGCGGCGACTCGAACAGGCGGTAGATCATGTCGTGCCCGACCTGCTTCGCGAACATCCCGTGGATGAACGGCGACCAGCTGTGGTGGACGGGATAACCGAAGAGACCGTAGACGGACGGCGCGGGGTGCGGCGAATCAGCGGATGGAGCGGAGCCGGGCAACGGTGTCACCAACCTCTATTCGCGGAGCCATTGCGCGGCTTTTCGCGCGAAGTACGTCAGGATTCCGTCGGCACCGGCGCGCTTCATCGACGTGAGCGCCTCGAGCACCACTGCGCGTTCGTCGAGCCAGCCGTTCTGGGCCGCGGCCATCAGCATCGCGTACTCGCCGCTCACCTGGTAGACGTAGGTCGGGACGCCGAAGCGGTCCTTCACCCGTCGCACGATGTCCAGGTAGGGGAGGCCCGGCTTGATCATCACCATGTCCGCGCCCTCGTCGAGGTCGAGCGCGACTTCGCGCAGCGCCTCGTCGGAGTTGCCCGGGTCCATCTGGTAGTTGTACTTGTTTCCCTTGCCGAGGTTGCCGGCCGAGCCCACGGCGTCGCGGAACGGGCCGTAGAAACTGGAGGCGTACTTGGCGGAGTAAGCGAGGATGCGCGTGTGGACGTGGCCGGCGGCTTCGAGCGCGTCGCGCACTGCGCCGATACGACCGTCCATCATGTCGGACGGCGCCACGACGTCGGCGCCGGCAGCGGCGTGCGAAACCGCCTGCTTCACCAGCGCCTCGACGGTTACGTCGTTCATCACGTACCCGGACTCGTCGATGATGCCGTCCTGGCCGTGGGTCGTGAACGGGTCGAGCGCGACGTCGGTGACGACGCCGAGCGTGGGCACCGCCTGCTTCAGCGCGCGCACGGCGCGCTGGGCAAGGCCATCGGGATTCCACGCCTCGCGACCGTCAAGCGACTTGGCCTCGGGCGGCGTGACCGGGAACAGCGCGATCGCCGGGATGCCCAACCGCGCCGCGTCCTCGGCGTCGCGCACCAGCTCGTCCACCGTCACGCGGTCTACGCCCGGCATCGACGGCACCGCCACGCGCTGCTTCGATCCCTCCATCACGAAAACCGGGTAGATGAAGTCGCTGGCCGTGAGCGTCGTCTCCCGCATCAAGCGGCGGGAAAAGTCGTCGCGCCGCATGCGCCGCATACGGACTCGCGGGAACTGCGAGGGGGTGTGGTGATGGGTCATCTGCGGACTCCGGGCTGTGCGGCCCCCCGTTTGCTCCGGCGCGGCGCCAAAGCTATGGTGCGTGCCTGCCGGTTTTCGGGTCGGGCCGGCTGCCGGCTGCCTCAGCCGAGCTGAAACAACGACGTTTATTGCCCGGTCTTTATACATGAACGCGCCGTTTGCCGGAAAGCGAGGGGAATCCGCATTCGCGCAGCTCTGCGACGAGCTGCGGCCGGACCTGTTCCGTTTCGCATTCTGGCTGGCGCGGGACCGTGACGTCGCCGAGGACGTGGTCCAGGAGGCGCTGCTGCGGGCCTGGCGATCACGCGAGGCCCTGGCGGAAGGGGCGGCCGCGAAGCCGTGGCTGCTCACGATCGTGCGCCGGGAGCACGCACGCCTGTACGAGCGCAAGAGGTTCAAGACGGTGCAAGTGGACGAACTTATTGCCAGTGAATCAGTGGAACTGGGCGCGGCCGTGGACCAGGAAGTGCTGAACGTGCGCCGGGCGATTTTCGCCCTGGAGGACGACTACCGTGAGCCGCTGGTGATGCAGGTGCTGCTCGGGCATTCGACCGAGGAAATCGCGACCGAGCTCGGCCTCACGCGGGGCGCGGTGCTGACGCGGCTGTTCCGGGCGCGCCAGAAGCTGCGCGAGGCGCTTGGCGAGGCCGGGGACGAGGAGGATTGACCATGGAGTGCCTCGAATTCAGGCGCGAGGCGGGCGCAGACCCCCGTCACCTCAACGCCGCAGCCGCCGCGCATCGCGACGCCTGCCTGGCGTGCGCCGAGTCGCTGCGCCGGACCCTGGCTCTGGACGAGAAGATCCTGGCTGCGCTCCAGGTGCCCGTGCCGGACTCCGTGCGTGAAGGCGCTACTGCGGTTGGCCGCTACTTCGGCGTGAATCGCAGCCGTCACGCCGGCTCACCTGGCCGTGTCGCCCGATTCCCCGGGCTCGAGCCCCGGCGGTGGATGGCGCTGGCCGCAAGCATCGTGGGCGGCGTCGCGATCGGGTCGCTGTTGTGGATCGGCGGCCCGCGCGCGTCGCTGGCCGAGGACGTCGTCAAGCACATGGGCCACGAGCCGGAAGCGATGGTTGCGACTTCGCACGAGGCCGATTCTGCCGAGGTCGCGGCCGTACTCGCGCGGGCTGGCGTGCACCTGCAGCCGGGGGTCGGCACGGTGAGCTATGCGAGCACTTGCCCGTTCCGTGGCGAGAAGGTGCCGCACCTCGTGGTCCAGACAGCCGTCGGTCCGATGACCGTGATGGTGCTGCGGGACGAAAAAGTGGCTGCTCGGGTGGATTTCGACGAGGGCGGCTACGCGGGCACGATCGTGCCGGCCGGCCCCGGCAGCATCGCGGTGATCGGGCACGCTCCGACGGCAGACCTCGACCAGGTAGCCGGGCTGGTCCGCGACGCCATCCAGTGGGACTAGGGACAGGGACTAGGGGACATTCTCCTTTTCCCGAAGCGGGGAAAAGGAGAATGTCCCCCTATCCGCCAGGGCCCTTGCCCCGGCATTTCTGTCGAATCACGCACGAAAACCGTGCACCCATGAAGTACCCTGGCTGCTACCATTGGCCCGTATTACAGTAGCGCGATCGATAAGGTTTTCGTATGTCGAACACCGTAACCGTTTCCCCCAAGTTCCAGGTCGTCATCCCGCTCGCGATTCGCGAGGCCATGGGCATCCGGCCGGGGCAGAAAGTTCAGGCGATCCAGTACGGCGACCGAATTGAGCTGATTCCCGTCCGGCAGATGCGCAAGAGCCGGGGCATGCTCAAGGGGATCGACACGTCGGTGCCGCGCGAGGACGATCGCACGTGAACGTCGTCGACTCGTCCGGGTGGCTCGAGTACCTGGCCGGAGGTCCGAACGCCACTTTCTTTTCGGCGGCCGTCGAGGGCACGACGGACCTGCTGGTACCGACTTTGGCGATCTACGAGGTATTCAAGCGCGTCCTGACCCAGCGCGACGAGTCCCTTGCCTTGCAGGCGGTCGCGTTGATGCATCAGGGAAGGATCGTCGATCTTACGGCGCCACTGGCTATCGACGCGGCGCGCTTGTCGAGAAGCGCGATGCTGCCGATGGCTGACAGCATCATGCTTGCCACCGCGCGGGCGCATGGCGCGACGCTATGGACGCAGGACGCGGACTTTGCGGGGTTTCCGGACGTCCGTTACCGGTCGGCCAGGCCCAACTGATTGGCCGTCAAACATCCTTTCGCTCCCGACTCCCGGCCGCGCTGCCAGTGGACCTTCGGCGGCATGAGCGAGGCCTACATCCGCTACCACGACGAGGAGTGGGGCGTTCCCGTCCGCGACGACCGCACCCAGTTCGAGTTCCTGGTTCTCGAGGGTGCGCAGGCAGGCCTATCCTGGTCCACGATTCTTAACAAGCGCGCGGGTTACCGAGAGGCGTTCGCGGACTTTGATATCGAGAAGGTCGCGCGTTTCGACAGGCGCAAGGTCGAGCGGCTGCTGCAGAATCCCGCGATCGTTCGCAACCGGCTCAAGATCGAGTCGGCGATCGGGAACGCGAAGGCCGCGCTCAAGCTCATGGACGAGGTGGGTGGGCTCTCCAGGCACGTGTGGTCATTCGTCGGCGGCAAACCGATCGTGAACAAGTGGGTGTCGATGAAGCAGGTCCCGGCGACCAGTGCCGAATCCGACGCGTTGAGCAAGGACCTGAAGAAGCGCGGATTCAAGTTCGTCGGCTCGACCATCATCTATGCCCACATGCAGGCAACCGGGATGGTCAACGACCATGCGGTCCGGTGCTTCCGGCATGCGCAGTGCGCGAAGCTGCGCTGACGGGAACAACTACTCCGCCACGACCCACTCGACCCCGAACTCGCCGAGCCCCTCAGGCGACAACAGGCAATGCAGTTGCGGCATCAGTTCCCGGAGGTTGTCGTCCAGCATCCACGGCGGATTCACGATCGTAAGTCCCGCGCCGCTCATGCCAACCTGCGCGTCGGGCGGCAGGATCCGGAGCGACACGTCGAGCACGCTGCGGATTCCCGAGCGCTCAAGCCCGCGGTGGAAGCGCGTGGGCCCGGCACGATCGGTGAGTGGATACCAGATGCAGTACGTGCCGGTCGGCCAGCGCTCGTGTGCGAGTTCGAGGCCGGCGAGCACGCTGTCGAACTCGAGGTCCGACTCGTACGGCGGGTCGATCAGCACCAGTCCGCGGTTCTCGCGCGGCGGGAGTTGGGCCTTCAGCGCTGCGTAGCCGTCGCCGTCGATGACCGAGAGCAGCCGCTGGCGCCCCAGCGCCGCTCGGAGCGCATCGGCTTCCTTCGGCATTTTCTCGACCAGCACCATTCGGTCGGTAGCGCGCCTCATGCGGGAGACGATGATGGGCGATCCGGGGTAGGCCGTGATGGCGCTGTTCCCTTTGCCTGCTGCATCGCGCACCAGCCGGACATAGGCGGCGACTTCCGCTGGCAGCGATGCCTCGCGCAGTTCGAGCAGCCGCCCGATGCCGTTGCGGTACTCGCCGCTGCGCTGGGCCTCCGCCTCGCTCAGGTCATAGGTTCCGCGGCCCGCGTGCGTGTCGAGAAATAAAAACGATGCGGGCTTCTTCTTCAGGTGCCCGACGAGCATCATCAGCACCACGTGCTTCAGCACGTCTGCGAAATTGCCGGCGTGGAAGGCGTGGCGGTAGTTCATTGAGGGTTTGGTAGCAGACCGGAGGACGTCCGATGAGGAACAGGTTACTAGATTCGCGCCCTGGCGACGGATTTCACTCGCGAAACAGGCCTGCACTCGCCGCAGCGGCGGTCATGCTTGCCGCCTGCGCACCGGTCGTATCGCAAACGCAGCCGCCAAAGGAGGCCGTCGTGGCAGTCGTGAACCTGCAATCCGTAACACAGGCGGCTCTTGCCGATGCTACACGGGTGACCGGAGTCGAACGCGGCAGGCTGGTGGTCATCGAGGCGCGGGCAGTCACCTGGCAGAATGGTTCGGTCGGCTGCCCCGAGGAGGGTATGGCGTATACGGATGCCCTGGTGCCCGGGTACCGCGTCCAGATCCAGGCCGGAGAGCGTCGGCTCGACTACCACGCAAGTTCGCGCGGCAGCCCGGTGCTGTGCCCGGAAGGGCGGGCCATGGATCCGTTGCCCAGCGACTCGCAGATGTAGCGCAGGGCCTGCTACGCCGCTGGCAATTCCCCCAGCCAATCCCTCGGCCGCAGGAATTCCTCGTACAAGCGTGCTTCCGGTGTCCCAGGCTCCGGCTTGTAGTCGTACTCCCACCGCACCAGCGGCGGCAGCGACATCAGGATCGACTCGGTTCGGCCACCGGTCTGCAGCCCGAACAGCGTGCCCCGGTCGTAGACCAGGTTGAATTCAACATAACGTCCACGGCGGTACAGCTGGAAATTCCGCTCCCGCTCCCCGTAGCGCGTGTCTTTTCGCTTCGCGACGATCGGCAGGTAGGCAGGCGCGTAGGCATCGCCAACCGCCTGCATGAACGCGAACGATTTCTCGAATTCCCACTCGTTCAGGTCATCGAAGAACAAGCCGCCTACACCGCGCGGCTCGCCGCGATGCTTCAGGTAGAAGTAGCGGTCGCACCAGTTTTTGTACCTTGAGTACACGTCGGCGCCGAACGGGTCGCACGCGGCCTTCGACGCGCGATGCCAGTGCAGCACGTCTTCCTCGAACGGGTAGTAGGGCGTGAGATCAAATCCGCCGCCGAACCACCAGGCAGCGGGTTCGCCGTCTTTCATGGCGATTAAGAAACGCACGTTCGCGTGCGAGGTCGGCACGTAAGGGTTGCGCGGGTGGATCACCAGCGACACGCCGGTCGCCTCGAAACCCGCGCCTGCGAGTTCCGGCCGCTGCGCAGTGGCGGAGGCGGGTAGCTTGCCGCCCATCACGTGCGAGAAATTGATCCCCGCCTGCTCGAACACCGCGCCGTCGCGAAGCACACGGCTCTCGCCTCCACCGCCTTCGGGCCGCTGCCAGGAGTCACGGCGGAATGTCGCACCGCCGTCGGCCGCCTCCAGCGCCGTCGTGATCGTGTCGTGCAGCGAGCGGAGGTAGGCGATGACGGCGGCGGTGGAGCGTGTCTCGTGGTTC
This sequence comes from uncultured Gammaproteobacteria bacterium, assembly GCA_963732375.1. Classification (GTDB taxonomy): domain Bacteria; phylum Pseudomonadota; class Gammaproteobacteria; order Steroidobacterales; family Steroidobacteraceae; genus RPQJ01. The sequence goes on along the minus strand of CAVSZE010000013.1, from coordinate 138,894 downwards.
ATGGAGTCACCCGTCATGTAACTCGCCGGTCACCGTGACGGAACAGCGCATGGAAATCAGGATTTCTTCTTCGCCGCAGACTTCTTCTTCGCAGCGGCCTTCTTCTTCGGCGCGGTCTTCTTCTTCACGGGTTTCGCGACCGCGCTTCCCGCGGACTCAGCGTCCCCGGTCGTTGTCGCCTTCGCGCCCGCGGTCTTTGCCGTCTTCTTTCCCCAGCGACCCTTGCGCTCCGGCGCCGCGGCGAGGATCGCCTGGCACTCCTCGAGCGCCAGCGATTTCGGGTCACGGTCTTTCGGGATCTTGCCGTTCTTGCTGCCGTCGGTGATGTACGGGCCGTAGCGTCCGTTCAGCACCTGGACGCCAGCTTCCGGGAAGTCGCGGATCACACGCGCGGCCTCGATCTCGATCTTTTCGCGGATCAGCTGCGTCGCGCGCTCGAGCGTGATCGTGTACGGGTCGTCTTCCTTCTTCAGCGAGACGTATCTCTTCGCGCCGTACTGGGCGTAAGGGCCGAAGCGGCCGACCGCGACCTTGATCGGGTAGCCATCCTCCCATAGCCCAAGCGTGCGCGGCAGCTTGAACAGTTCCATCGCGTCGGCGAGCGTGACGTCGTCCATCTGCTGTCCGGGGCGCAGGCTGGCGAATTTCGGCTTCTCGACGTCGTCGCGCGTGCCGAGCTGCACGAAGGCACCATACTTGCCGTAGCGCACGCTGACCGGTCGTCCCGACACGGGGTCGACGCCAATGTCGCGTGCCATGGCGACGTCCGAGCGCGTGACGTTGGCCTCGACGTCGTCGATCTGTTTCTTGAGGCCGGTCCAGAAGCGCTCGAGCACGGGCACCCACTCCTCTTCGCCGCGCGCGATGTTGTCGAGCTCGTCCTCCATCCCGGCGGTGAAGTTGAAATCGACGTAGCGCTCGAAATTCCCGGTGAGGAATCGGTTGACGATCTTGCCGAGGTCGGTCGGCACGAAGCGCTTGTTAAGCAGTTCGCAGTATTTCTTGTAGAGCAGCGTCTGGATGATGCTCGCATACGTCGAAGGCCGGCCGATGCCGTATTCCTCGAGCGCCTTGACCAGGCTCGCCTCCGAGAAGCGTGGCGGAGGCTCAGTGAAGTGCTGCTCCGGCTTGATCGCAAGCAGCTTGACCTGGTCGCCCACTTCAAATGCCGGCAGCCGCTTGTCGTCCTCGTCGTCGAGCGTGACGTCGTCGAAGCTCTCGCGATACACGGCAAGGAAGCCGGGCTTCACGAGCGTCGAACCCGTGGCGCGTAGCGTGTGACCCTTGCCGGCCGAGAGATCCACCGCGACGGTATCGAACACCGCCGCCTCCATCTGGCTCGCGACCGCGCGCCGCCAGACCAGCGTATAGAGCCTGTGCTGGTCAGGGTCGAGCTTGCCAGCGAGCTGTTCCGGTGTGTGCGCGGGCGAGGTCGGGCGTATCGCCTCGTGCGCTTCCTGCGCGTTCTTCGACTTCGTCTTGTACATGCGCGGCGCATCCGGCAATGCCTCGGCGCCGTACAGGCGGCCGATCACGCCGCGAATTTCGCGCACCGCTTCGGCGCCGAGCGTCACCGAGTCGGTACGCATGTAGGTGATGAGGCCCACCGGGCCTTCGCCGAAATCCACGCCCTCGTAGAGCTTCTGCGCCGTGCGCATGGTCCGCTGGGCGCCGAAGCCGAGCTTGCGCGCGGCCTCCTGCTGCAGCGTCGAGGTGGTGAACGGCGGCGAGGGGTTGCGCTTGCGCTGCTTCTTTTCGACCGATGCGACGGCGAGCGCTCCGCCCGCGGACTGCTCGAGCGCGCGGCGGACTTCGTCGGCGCGGCCGGCGTTGGTGATCGTGAACTGCTCGACTTTCTGGCCGCCAAACTCGGTCAGGCGCGCATTGAACGGCTGCCCGGCCTTCTCCGCGTCGGCATCGACCGTCCAGTACTCGCGCGGCTTGAAGGCCGCGATCTCCTCTTCGCGCTCGCAGATCATCCTGAGCGCGGGACTCTGCACGCGGCCGGCCGACGCTCCCGACAGTCCCGCCTTCTTCCACAGCAGCGGCGAGAGATTGAATCCAACAAGATAATCCAACGCTCGTCTTGCAAGGTAGGCCTTGACGAGTTCCTCGGCGATCTCCCGCGGCTGGTCGATGGCGTCCTGCACGGCGCCCTGCGTGATCTCGTAGAAGACGCTGCGGTGCACGGCCTTGCCGTCGAGCGCGCCCTTTTCCTTCAGCAGTTCGTAGAGGTGCCAGGAAATAGCCTCTCCCTCGCGGTCGGGGTCGGTCGAGAGGTACAGCGCGTCGGCTTTCTTCACTGCGCGCGCGATGGCGTCGACGTGCTTCCTGTTCTTGTCGATCAGCTCCCAGCGCATGGCGAATTGGCGCGTGGGATCCACTGCGCCTTCCTTGGGCACCAGGTCGCGAACGTGGCCGTACGACGCCATCACCTCGAAGTCCTTGCCGAGGTACTTCTTGATGGTTTTCGCCTTGGCCGGCGACTCGACGATGACGAGATTCCTGCTCATTGAATGTCAGCGATTTCCCTTGGCCCAGAAACGATCATGCCGCGGGGGGCCGCGGCATACGTCCCGATCCCGCCCAGGGCGGCCTCAGTGGACCGCACCGGAATGCTCCTCGAACACCAGGTCCTCCATGCGGGAGAACGCGGTTTCCTGCCCCGGCTGCGTGAAGAGCACCATCAGCACGACCCACTTCAGACGCTCGATGTCGATGTCGTCGCCGTCGAGCGCCATCAGCTTCTCGATCACCAGCTCGCGCTGCGTCGGCGACAGGATGCCGACCTGCTCGAGGTGCACCAGGAATCCGCGGCAGTCGGTGTCGAGCCTGGCCTGCTCGAGCGCGCCGAATACGCGGATTGCGCGCGGCGTTGGCGCGGGCCCGGATCGCGACGGATCACCGGCGAGGTCCTCGAGCCAGCAAAGCGCACGCTCGATTTCCCCCGAGAGAAAACCGGCATGCTCGAGTTCCTGCTTCAAGGTGTCCCGGTCGGGCTCTTCGCCCTCATCCAGCTCGCCGTCGAAGTAGTTCTCGAAGAGATAGATGAGGATGTCGAGGACGCCTTCCTTCATTCCCTTTACCCTGGCAGGCGCCGGCAGAAACTTCCACCGGGCTGCTGTGCGATCCGTCCCTCGAGTTCGAGGATGAGCAGCATCGAAGAGACCGCGCCGGCCTCGAACCCGGTGCGAGCGACGAGATCGTCGACGGTGGTGGATTCGAAGCCGAGCGCATCTAACAGGATTTTGTAGGCCTTGTCCAACGCGCGCCCGGAATCCTGTTGCGCGTCAGGCGCTTCTGCACGGCTCGCGGGGCGCAAGCCTGCAAGCAGCGCGCCCAGTTCCGTGAATATGTCGTCTGCCGTCTCGACCAGTTTCGCGCCCTGGCGGATGAGCCGGTGGCAGCCGCGAGACAGTGGGCTGTGGATCGAGCCGGGAATCGCGAACACCTCGCGCCCCTGCTCGGCTGCGAGGCGCGCGGTGATCAGCGACCCGCTCCGCAACGCGGCTTCGACCACCAGTGTCCCGACCGAGAGGCCGCTGATCAGGCGGTTGCGGCGCGGGAAATTCTGCTTGATTGGCGCCATGCCGGTGGGCAGGTCCGACACGAGCGCACCGCAGGCGACGACCTGCCGTGCGAGCGCGGCGTTCTCGGGCGGGTAGATGCGGTCAAGCCCGCAGCCGAGCACGGCGATCGTGCGGCCGCCGCCCTCGAGTGCCCCGCGATGCGCCGCCGCGTCGATGCCGAGCGCGAGCCCGCTTACGATCGCGAGTCCGGCCGCGGCCAGGTGGCTCGCGAATTGCGCGGCGGTGTCGCGCCCAATCGGCGTCGGATTGCGGCTGCCGACGATCGCGAACTGGGGCAGCGACAACGACGTGTAGTCTCCCTCGACGAACAGCACCAGCGGGGCGTCCGGGATTTCGGCGAGAAGCGTGGGATACGACCGCGAGCCCCAGGTCACCAGTTGCCGGCCCGGCCCTGCGAGCCAGCGCTCGTCCGCCGCGAGCCCCTCGGCTGAGGCGTTGCGCAGCGCCCGGACTGCTGCGTTGCCGAGCCCGAGGGCTCCGAGCGCGGCGGGCGACTCGTACGGCAGCAACTGTGGCTGGATGTCTTCCTCAGCGGCCCGGCGCAGGATCCCTGCGTGCAGGCCCGGAGCGCGCGCCAGTGTGAGCCACGGTTTCGGGTCGTCCATGTGAAAAGAGCCTGCCGGGATTGCTCCCGGCAGGCTCTTCGTCAATCTGGCGTGTTCGCGCAGATCCGCGCAAACGGTTCAGCGCATGAAGTCTTCCCTGCCGCTCGCGCTGTGACCGAAGTCGGGGTGCTTTATGAAGTCGCCGATCCGCATGGGCGCAATGGACTCGACCACCAGGCCGTAGCTCATGCGGTCTTCCACCGTGAAGATCAGCATCGTCCCGCTGCGCTCGTTCGGCAGCGTAACGGTGCTGTAGTTCGCGGTGAATTTCGTCCAGTCACGCCCGCGGCTGTAGAAGTCCGGGACCTCCAGTCCGCGCGCGTAAATGGCCACCACGTTGCCCGGCTTGAGGCCGTCGCGCTTGCCTCGGTTGATTGCCAGCACCTGGTACCGGCCGGCCACGGCCAGCCCGTCCACGACCGCGAGCACCTGCCCGTTCAGCTTGGTATCCGTCGGGGCGCTCAGGACCAGGTCGTCGCCGAACGTCGACACTGCCGGGAAGACCTTGTCGCCCTGCTGGATCTCGCGGCCGCTGTCCAGGACCGCGAGGTGCGTCAGTGGCTCCTGGTGCTTCGCGTCGGTGGTCGTGATCACCCGCGTCGTAGCCGCGTAGTGACCGACGTACCCGAGCAGGTCGCCGTTGTCAGGATCCCGAAGCTCCACGCCCGGGTGGACGATCGTGTACTCGGCGCCCACGGCCGGCTTCTTGAGGTCGGTGGCATAGATTTCGTTGGTGTTGGCACCAACGATGTGCCCGTCACGGAAGCCGACCACGTAGGGCGCCTTGTCGACCTGCTTCTTCGTGAGCAGGCTCGGGCGCTGCACGAAATTCATCAGGATGTCGTACGGAACCGTGCGAATGGCCTGCGCCAGCGGGTCGGTGCGGACCTGCGGCGACAGACGGACCTCGCCGGCGGTGCCGACGGTGATCCTCGGCTTGCCGTCCACGTAGATGAGTCGCAGGACGTCACCCGGGTAGATCCAGTGCGGATTCGCAACCTGGGGGTTCACGTACCAGATTTCCGGCCAGTACCAGGGATACTTGAGGAATACGCCGGAAATGTCCCAGAGCGTGTCGCCCTTTTTCACGACATAAGTGTCCGGGGCGTTTGGCGCCAACGGCACGGACATCGACTTGCCCGATGCCTCCTGCGCCGTGGCCGGGGTCGGAATTGCGGCCCCCAGCGCCAGGCAGGTGCCGGCAACGGCGAGCGAAACGGAAATGGCACGGGCCCAGCGGGTCCGGCGTGTTGGTGCGTTCGAGGCGACGCGCAGCATTCGATCCATCCCTTAATCTCCAGCGGGTGTCGGGGTCGCGACTGTCGCCTTATAATCCGGCAGGGCATCGGGCCGCTGCCGACCACGTCTCAGTCGCACCAATCCGCTGGACGGCGACTTGGTGTCCAGCGGCGGTCCAGCAGTTGTTAAATCGAAGCCGGACTTAACTTTAGCAGCATTTCTCAAACAATGGCTAAGCTCAACATTCTCGAATTCCCGGATCCGCGCCTGCGCAACGTGGCCCAGCCGGTCGCGGTCGTGGACGACGGTGTGCGCCGGCTCATCGACGACATGCTGGAAACCATGTACGCGGCGCCGGGCGTGGGCCTTGCCGCGACCCAGGTCGACGTCCATCGGCGCGTGCTGGTCGTCGACGTGACCCAGGACCAGGTGAGCCCGCTCGCGTTCGTGAACCCGGAGATCCTCGAGCGGGAGGGCACCGTCGAGGCCGAGGAAGGCTGCCTGTCCGTGCCGGGCATTTTCGATACCTTGACTGCCCGCTCGTCGCGCATCGTGGTTCGCGCGCTGGACCGTAATGGCAAGTCCTTTGAGATGGAAGCCGAGGGCCTGCTGGCGATCTGCATCCAGCACGAAATGGACCACCTCGAGGGCAAGCTGTTCGTCGACTATCTCTCCGACCTCAAGCGAACGCGTATCCGGAAGAAGCTGGAAAAAGAGCGTCGCGAGACCGGTACGACCGGGGGGCGCCGCGAGCGCACCTCCGTGCCGGTAATCTAGGACTGCCGGCCCGCATGCAGCGGGCCGCGCCCACCACGACCCAATGACCTCCCGGCTGCGCATCGTATTCGCCGGCACACCGGAGTTTTCGGTTCCGGCCCTCGATGCCCTGCACGCCGCCGGGCACCAAATCGTGGCCGTCTATGCGCAACCCGACCGCCCTGCGGGCCGCGGACGCACGCTCGGCATCGGGCCGGTCAAGCGCCGGGCGCTGGAACTCGGCCTGCGTGTCGAGCAGCCGCCGTCGTTGAAGTCCGACGAAGCCGCTGCACTGCTTTCGTCACTTGCGCCGGACCTCATGGTGGTGGTGGCGTACGGACTGATACTTCCGCAGGCGGTACTCGACCTGCCGCGGCTCGGGTGCCTGAACATCCACGCCTCCCTGCTGCCCCGGTGGCGTGGCGCAGCGCCGATCCAGCGCGCCATTCTCGCCGGGGACACGCTCACCGGCGTCACGATCATGAAGATGGACGCCGGTCTCGACACCGGGCCGATGCTGCTGATTCGCGAGGCGGGCATCGCCACGAATGAGACGGCCGGCGACCTGCATGACCGGCTTGCGGCGCTGGGTGCGGAAGCGGTGGTCGAGGCGGTCGCAGGCCTGGCGGCCGGTAGCCTGCGGCCGGTCCCGCAACCGGCCGACGGCGCGACCTACGCGGCCAAGATCCGCAAGGAAGAGGCGCTGGTCGACTGGGCCAGCCCGGCCTCAGCGATTGCCCGGCAGGTGCGTGCCTTCAACCCGTGGCCCGTGGCTGAGACTTGCTGGCAGGGCCGCCAGCTTCGCCTCTGGGAGGCGCGGCCACTGCTGGAGGCCCCTGGCGGCGTGTCGGGGTCCGGGACCGCGGCTGGGCAGCGTGCGCCGGGCCAGGTGATCGAGGCCGGACCGGGCCGGCTGGTGGTTTCGGCGGGTGAAGGGTTTCTCGAGGTATACCGTCTGCAGCTCGCCGGCCGCAATGCCATGCCGGCCGCGGAGTTCCTGAACGCGAACCCGCTCGTGGGCGAGAAACTGGGGTGACGGCCACGCAACCGAGCGCAGCGGAAATTCGTGCATCGGCGGCGCGCCTGGTGTCGCAGGCCATTGATCGCGGCCGTTCGCTCGACGAGCTTCTCTCGGCCGACACGGACGAGGGCTCCGCGCGAGGACTCAAGCGGTCGCTCTGTTACGGCACGCTGCGCTGGCATTTTCGGCTGATCGAGATCCTCGGCCAGCTCTGCAATCGCCCGCTGGAGGGAATTGCGCCGGAACTGCGCGCCCTGCTCGAGGTGGGCCTGTTCCAGTTGCTGTCGGGCGAGATTGCGGAACATGCGGCCGTCGCGGAGACGGTCGGCGCCGCTAAGGTGATGGGGCAGGCCAGGGCCAGCGGTTTCGTCAACGCCGTGCTGCGGCGATTCCAGCGAGAGCGCGAGCCGGTACTGGCCGCCGTGGACCGCGACATCACGATCCGCACGGCGCACCCCCGCTGGTTCGTGGAGGCGCTCCGACGCGATTGCCGCGATACATGGCAGGCCACGCTCGAGGCGAACAACGCCCATCCGCCGATGTGGCTCAGGGTGAACCGCATGCGTGCGGACGTTGATGGTTGCGCCGCCGAGCTGGAGGCTGCGGGCTGGACGATCCAGAGGCACCCGTTTGCCCCGGACGCGCTCAGGATCGACCCGCCGGCCGACGTGCGCCTGGTGCCGGGATTCGCCGAGGGTCGCGTGTCGGTACAGGACGCCGCGGCCCAGCTCGCGGTCGAACTTCTCGCACCGCAGCCGGGTGAGCGCATCCTGGACGCCTGCGCCGCCCCGGGCGGCAAGACCTGTCACTTGCTGGAGCGGGTCGCAGGGCGGGCCGAGGTCACGGCGCTCGACATTGCGGAGCCTCGGCTGGAGCGGATACGCGACAACCTGCGGCGGCTGGGGCTCGATGCCAGGGTCCAGGCCGGCGACCTTGCCGAGGCCGGTTCCTGGTGGGACGGCCGGCCGTTCGACCGAATCCTGCTCGACGTGCCCTGTTCCGCCACCGGCGTGATCCGCCGGCACCCGGACATCAAGGTACTCCGGCGGGCGCGGGACGTGCCGGTCCTGGCGCGCAGGCAGGGAGACCTGCTCCGCTCGGCCTGGCGCCTGCTCAGGCCAGGCGGCACCCTGCTGTACACGACCTGCTCCGTGCTGAGGGCCGAAAACGAGCAGATCGTCTCCGCCTTCCTCGCAAATACCAGCGACGCCAGCGACGAAACCCCGGGCCGCAGCGCCGGCTGGCCTGCGCGGCCGGGCGGGGCGGGTCCTGGATACCGGGTACAAGTGGGGGAAGCCGATATGGACGGCTTCTATTATGCTTGCCTGGTCAAGCACCCATGACGTTGGAAATGAGCAACAGCCAGAGACCATCACGTCGCGGCGCGCAGCAATTCCTGCAGCGAGTCGTCGTGCTGTTCGTATGTTTTCTGGCAACGACGATAGCGACGGCGGCTCCCGAGGGGATGAGCGTCGAGGTTCGCAGCGCATCGCTGACCCTGGACCAGGACGTCTACGAGCTGGATGCACGACTCAACCTTCAGCTGCCGGAAGAAGCGCGCGACGCAATCGAGGCGGGCCTCACGATGCGGCTCGACTACGAGATCGTGCTCACGCGCGTCCGGAACTTCATGCTGGACGCGACCGTCGCCGAACTCGCGCAGAGGTACGAACTGAGCTACCACGCGCTGAGCCAGCGGTACCTGGTGCGCAAGCTGAACACCGGTGAGCAGCAGGACTTCGGTACGCTGCAGGCGGCGCTGGATCGAATCAGCGAGGTTCATGGGCTGCCGGTGATCGACGCCGCGCTGGTGGAACCCGACCGGCGGTACGAGGTCGGGGTCCGGGCGCTGGTGGACCTCAATACCGGTTCCGACGCGCTCAGGTGGATCCTGTTCTGGACCGACGACTGGAGCGTGAAGAGCGAGTGGTTCGAATGGTCGCTTCGCCACTGAAGCGCTCATTTTCGGTCGGACTGATCGGCCTGGGCGGCCTGCTGTGGCTCGCGGCTATCCTGTTCATGGCGCAGACGGCGCAGAACTCCGAGCAGTTCAGCCGCCTGCACCCGTGGATACTGGCAATCAACATCGCCGGCCTGGTGATGCTGGTGGGTCTGCTCGCGACCAAGCTCACGCAACTGGTGCGCGACTTCCGCGGCCACGTGATCGGGTCCCGGCTCAAGGCCCGCATGGTCTGGACCTTTGGCGTGCTCGCGACCCTGCCGATCCTGCTGGTGTACTTCTTCGCCGTGCAGTTCCTGAGCAAGGGCATCGACAGCTGGTTCAACGTCGAGATCCGGAAGAGCCTCGACGACGCGCTGGTGCTCAGCCGCTCGGCGCTCGAGACACGGATGCGCGAGCACCTTGCCGATACGCAGCTCGTGGCTGACGAGCTTGCTTCCTATGGCGGTCCGGTGCCGGGCTTGCTCGAGACCTTCCGCCAGCGGGTCGGCGCGCTGGACATCGTCGTTGCAACGGAATCCGGGACGGTCATCGCGGTCGGCAAGGGCCTGTCGACGGAACTGGTCCCGGACGAGGTCCCGAGCGAGGTGCTGCTTCAGGTGAAGCAGGGCCGGCCGTTCGTGAGCCTCGAGCCGCAACCCGAAGGGGGCTACCTGGTGCGCACTGCAGTGCCGATGGGCAGCACGGTGCCGGGCCGGCAACGGCTGGTCGTGCAGGCCATCTACCCGGTGGCAGAGCGGCTCGGAGCGCTGGCCGACACAGTGCAGGCGGCGTACAAGCAGTTCGGCGAGAAGGACTACATGCGCAAGCCGCTCAAGGCGAGCTTCATCCTGACGCTGACCGTGGTGCTGCTGCTGTCGCTGCTGTCCGCATGGTACGGGGCGATCTTCACCGCGCAGAAGCTGGTGCAGCCGATCCAGGACCTCGTGAAGGGCACGCGCGCGGTAGCCGAGGGCGACCTCGACACGCGCCTGCCGCTCACCTCGCACGACGAGATGGGCTTCCTGGTGCATTCGTTCAACGACATGACCAAGCGGCTGCGCAGGGCGCGCGAGGACCAGTTGCGCGCCCAGCAGGCCGCGGAGACCGAGCGAGCCAACCTGGCCGTGATCCTCGCGCGACTTTCCACCGGCGTCGTGTCGCTGGAGCCCGACCTGAGGGTGCGCACGGCAAACCGCGCAGCCAGCATGATCCTGGGTGACGACCTCGAGCCTTGCGTCGGCCTCGGGCTGGCCGAACTCGGCGACGTCGGGGCGAGCGACGGCCTGCTGCGGCAGTTCGTCGAGGCCTGCCGCAGCAGGCTGGCCGCGGGCGACGTCGAATGGCGCGAGCAGCTCACGTTCAAGGCAGGCACCGGCCGCCGCGTCGTCATGTGCGCCTGCACGCCGCTGCCCGCCGAAGGCGATGCGCCGGGCGGCTATGTGCTGGTGTTCGATGACATCACGACCATGCTGCAGGCGCAGCGCGAGGCTGCCTGGGGCGAGGTGGCGCGCAGGCTCGCGCACGAGATCAAGAATCCTTTGACACCGATTCGGCTGTCGGCCGAGCGCATGCGGCTCAAGCTGATGCCGTCCATGAACGAGAAGGACGCGCAGCTGCTCGATCGCGGCACGGAGACGATCGTGCAGCAGGTCGAGGCGATGAAGGAAATGGTGAATGCATTCAGCGAGTACGCGCGTGCGCCGCGATTCGAGATGGCGAACACCAGCCTGAACAAGCTGGTCACCGAGGTGACCGACCTGTATCGCGCCCAGGTTGCCGGCAGGGGCGTGCAGTTGCGGGTCACGCTCGATCCGGCGCTCACGACCGTGGTGGCCGACCAGGGCCGCCTGCGGCAGTTGCTGCACAACCTGCTCACCAATGCCGTCGAGGCGCTCGAGGGACACCCGGACGGCGAAGTCCTGGTCCAGACTCACCTGGCGATCCGCGACGAAGCCGAGGTCGCCGAGTTCGTGGTCGAGGATAATGGCCCCGGGTTCCCCCGCGAGCTGATCGGCCAGGTCTTCGATCCCTACGTAACGACCAAGGCACGGGGCACCGGACTCGGCCTCGCAATCGTTCGCAAGATAGTCGAGGAGCATGGTGGCAGCATCGAGGCCGACAACCGCCAGGAAGGCGGTGCGCGCGTGCGTGTCGGCCTGCCCGTGAATGAATCAATGCGTGGCCAGGCGCGGCGCGAGCAGCGCAGGCCCGAGCCAAGGAGAGAGCTGGCATGAGTAACGCGCGGATCCTGGTAGTGGACGACGAAGCGGACATCCGCGAGCTCGTGCAGGAGATCCTCACCGAGGAGGGCTACAGCGTCGGGGTTGCGGGCACGGCCGCAGAGGCAAGGACCGCCTGCGCCGGCAATCCGCCGGACCTGGTGCTGCTCGACATCTGGATGCCGGATACCGACGGGATCACGCTGCTGCGCGAGTGGCAGCAGACGTTCGGCGCCTCGCTTTCGGTCGTCATGATGTCCGGCCACGGGACGGTGGAAACGGCAGTCGAAGCGACGCGCCTCGGCGCGCTCGACTATGTCGAAAAGCCCCTGTCGCTGGCCAAGCTGCTGCGCACCGTCCGCAGCGCGCTCGAGGAAGGCGGCCGGCGCCGGCAGGCGGCGCGCAACATCGTGCCGCCGCTGATCGCGCCGGCGGGACGCAGCCGCCTGATGCGCGAGCTGCGCGATCACGTGAAGCAGCTTGCGCCACACGAAGCGCCGGTGCTGATCGTCGGCGAGCCCGGCACGGGGCGCGAGGCATTCGCGCGCTACATGCACTCGCTCGGTCCGCATGCCGACAGCCCGTTCGTCACGGCAGTGGCCGGCGCGCTGAACGGCGAAGGCGCAGAGGCGGCACTCTACGGCTCGGAGTCCGGCGGAGTGGTTCGCAAGGGCCTGCTCGAGCAGGCCGAGCGAGGCGTGCTGTTCGTCAATGAACTCGGTGACCTCGGACCGGCGGCGCAGCGGCTGCTGTTCTCGGCAATCGACGCCGGCACGTTCAATCGCGTCGGTGGCAGCGCGCCGGTGCGCTTCGAGGCGCGCGTGATTTCCTCTGCCCAGCCTGGTTTCGAGACGAAGGGTGCGGAGCCGTTCCGCGTGGACCTGCTGTCGCACCTGAACGTGCTGGTGATCAGGATCCCGCCACTGCGCGACTATGCCGAGGACGTGCCGGAACTGCTGCGCCACTACGTGGACAGGCTGGTGGACGACGATCGACTGGGATTCCGTCGCTTCGGCGTCGCAGCGCAGAATCGCCTGCGCAACTACCCGTGGCCGGGAAACATCCGGGAGCTGAAGAATCTCGTGCATCGCCTGCTGATCCAGGGCGGGCAGCCGGAAATCGGCCTCGACGAGATCGAGCGGGAGATAGCGTCACAGATCACGGTAGACGAGCCGCTGGTCAAGCAGGACCTGCTGTCCATGCCACTGCGCGAGGCACGCGAACACTTCGAGCGCGCCTACCTGACGCAACAGCTGCAGCTTTGCGGCGGAAAGGTCGGGCTGCTCGCGAAGCGGGTCGGCATGGAGCGCACGCACCTGTACCGGAAGCTGCGCTCGCTCGGCGTGGACTTCAGGCAGTCGGAGGACTGACCTCCACCCGCCCGAGGCAGATCACTGGCCGGCGGCGACCATGTAGTCAACCGCATTCATCACCGACTGGTCGGTGAAGTCGGCGCGACCGCCCTTGGCCGGCATCACGCCGTTCTTGCCCTGGAAGCCATGCAGCGCATGCTGGTGGAGCATGTCCTTGCCCTGCGCGATGCGCGGCGCCCAGGCGGCCTTGTCGCCGAATTTAGGCGCGCCGGCGATGCCAGCCCCGTGGCAGGCCACGCAGGCCTGGTTGAACGCGGCCTCACCGTCGAGATCGACCGCAGCGACCGGCTCCGCCGTCGGCACCGCCAGGGCGGCGTTGTCCTTGCCAGCCACCGCGACGCGCGCAAACGGCTGGATCCTCGCCTCGACCTGCTGCGCGAACACCGGGTCGTCCTGCCGGCGCGCCACCGAGGTGTTGGCCGCGATGATGCGGGCCACGACGACCAGCGCTATCGCGATGCCGACGAGGATGCCGAGTATCAGCAGGAAGGTGTCGAAGAACTTGCGGTCGTGCGAAGCGCTCACTGTGGATCCCCGGAATAGGCGCCGAAAACGAGGCCGCGAAGTATACCTTGCACGACGCGGACCAGCGCCACCCCCGATCGGCCGGTAGCCGGCCTCAAGCCCATGATCCGGGGCGGTTTTCGGTCAGGCGATGGACGCCCTTTCCGCAGCCGGTCTATCATCCGCGCCCCGGATGCGCCCGTAGCTCAGCTGGATAGAGTACTGCCCTCCGAAGGCAGGGGTCACAGGTTCGAATCCTGTCGGGCGCGCCACCCAGGAATTGCAGCCGGATTCCGCTACGCGGCCCCGGCTCGCCGCGGGAATCGCACCATCCGCCGCGCATCCTCGTCCCATAGCTTGAGCCGGGCGCAGGCCAGGCTGTCCCGGAGGGTCAGCCGTGGCGCGGCACGCAGCCGGGGATCGGATTCGAAGCATTCGCGCAGCCGGTAGTTCGGTACGCGGCTCGAAAGGTGGTGGATGTGGTGGTAGCCGATGTTGCCGGTGATCCAGTGCATCAGGCGCGGCAGGTCGTAGAACGAGCTTCCGGCCATCGCGGCCGCCTGCGCGTCCCACTGCAAGTCTTGCGCCCAGTACGCACGCTCGAACTGGTGCTGGACGTAGAAGAGCCACACGCCCGCCGCGCCGGCGACGAGCATCAGCGACAGCTGCACGGCCAGCACGGCCTTCCAGCCGAAGATCCAGCACAGCGCGACCGCGGCAACCGCCAGCGCGAGGTTGTTCCACAGCGCGCTCGCCCACTCACGGCGCCAGGCGAGCGGCAGGTCGAACGGGATGCGATGCTTGATCAGCATCTGGTACAGCGGGCCGACTCCGAGCAGCACGGGCATGCTGCGGTAGAGGCGATAGCCGAGGCGCGCGGATGCCGACAGCGACTGGTACTCGCGCACCGTGAGGGTCTGGATGTCGCCGAGCCCGCGCCGGTCCAGGTTGCCGGAGGTGCCGTGGTGAATTGCGTGGGTCTTGCGCCAGTACGCGAACGGAAACAGCGTGATCAGCCCGAGCACCGCGCCGACCGCGCGGTTGAGCCGTGCGCCCGGGAAGAACGATCCGTGACCGCAGTCGTGCTGGATGATGAAGAGGCGCACGTAGAGACCCGCGACCGGCAGCAACAGCAGCAGCGACCAGCCGCCGCTCGGGCTGAACCTGGCGGCCATCAGCACCCAGAGCGCGACGAAGGGCGGGAGCGTGTTCGCGAGTTGCCAGAGTGCCCTGCGGCGATCGGCCACGGCATAGGGATGCACAAGTTCGCGCAGCGAGGAATTCGCCGCGGAATGGGACGAGTGCGTCAAGGCAGGTCCCCGACCCTGTGGAGACCCATGGTACGCCGTCAGCCGGTGACGGACCGGACCAGGTAGCCGCCTGACTTCTCGTCTTTCTCCAGGTCGATCAGCTTCCTGGCCTGCGCCTCCTCGAGCAGCTGGCTGAAGCTGCGGAAACCGTGATAGGTCTCGTTGAACCCGGGCCGCTGCCGCTTAAGCGCCTGCTTGATCATCGAACCCCAGATCTTCTCGTCCTCCTCGCGGTCCTCTGCCAGAGCCTCGATCGTGGCGAGCACGAGGTCGAATGCTTCCTGCTTTCTTTCGTCCTCCGAGCTTGCCGGGTTGGCGCGCGACGCGGGCGGCTCCGCGGGGCCGTGCGCATCGGTGCCCGCGGTCGCGTGCGCACTGGCCGCGGGGCTGCTGGCCGCCTGGCGGGGCGCCGCCTGCTTTGCCGGCGCCCTGCGGGGACGGCTGCGCTGCTCTTCCTTGCGCACCAGGTCGTCGTAGTAGATGAACTCGTCGCAGTTGGCGATCAGCAGGTCGGACGTCGAGCTCTTCACTCCCACGCCGATGACGATCTTGTTGTTCTCGCGCAGCTTGCTCACCAGCGGCGAGAAGTCCGAGTCACCGCTCACGATCACGAAGGTGTCCACGTGCGACTTCGTGTAGCAGAGATCGAGCGCATCTACGACCATGCGGATGTCGGCGGAGTTCTTGCCGGACATGCGCACGTGCGGGATCTCGATCAGCTCGAACGAGGCCTCGTGCATCGGCGCCTTGAATTCCTTGTAGCGCTCCCAGTCGCAGTAGGCTTTCTTGACCACGATGCTGCCCTTGAGCAGCAGCTTCTCGAGCACCTTGCCGATGTCGAACTTGGAGTACTTCGCGTCGCGAACACCGAGGGCAACGTTCTCGAAGTCGCAGAACACGGCCATGTTGTTGATTGAGGGCTTTGCCATTAGCTAATCCTACACCCGTGTCGCGACCAGCGCGGCTGCAGCAAACATCAGGGTTCCCGCCACCCGGTTGACCGTACGCATCGCGCGCTCGTCGGTGAAGAAGCGGCGGGCGCGTGACGCGAGAATGGCGTAGCCGGTATTGACGCCGCCGATGATCACCACCAGCACCAGGGCGACCATCGCGAGGTCCACGAGCGTGAGGCTGGCGAAATCCACCACGCCGGGCAGCAGCGCCGCGTAAAACAGGATGGCCTGCACGTGGCCCATCATCAGCAGCAGTCCCGCGCCGAAGTTACGCCAGAAGTGCCCTTCGTGCGCCGCCCGGCCCACCGACGGAATACGCGGCCTCGCCCGCCAAAGGGCCAGGCCCTGCCACGCGAGGTAGGCTGCACCGGCCCACCTGAGCACGGTGAAGAACTCGCCCATCGAATGCGCGGCTGCGGCCATGCCGGCGGCAGCGGCGGCAAGGAAGAGCAGGTCGCCGGTGAGTACGCCCGCGGCCAGTGCCAGTGCCGGGCGCAGTCCGTCGGCAATGGCGCGCGCCACGATCGCGGTCGCTGCGGGACCCGGCGTAACCGCCGCGACCAGCACCGTGGCGGAGATCGCCAGCAACGCGGTCGGCGACACGGGGCGCTACAGCCAGCCCCTGCGGCGGAAATACAGGTAGGGCACGACAGCGGACACCACCATGGCGAAGAGCGCCAGTGGATAGCCCCAGGGCTTGTCGAGCTCCGGCATGAAGTGGAAGTTCATGCCGTAGACACTGGCCACCAGTGTCGGCGGCATCATCATGACCGCGGCCACCGAGAAGATCTTGATGATGTTGTTCTGCTCGAGGTTGATGAGCCCGAGCACCGCGTCGAGCAGGAACTGGATCTTGTTGCCGAGGAAAGTCGCGTGGTCCGAGAGCGACTGCACGTCGCGCATCGTCGACTTGAAGCGTCCGCGCTGGTCCTGCGACAGCGACACGCTGGCCGCCTGCTGCACGTACATCAGCAGGCGCTGGAAGCTCACCAGGCTCTCGCGCGCCTTGGACACCAGGTCGCCGTTCGCGCCGATCTTCTCGATCATGGCCTGGAGGTCGCTGTTGGTGGGCGGCGCCTCTTTGTGCGTCGGAGTGGCGTTGCTGCGCCGGAAGATCGTGTGTGAAACGCTGTCGAGCTCGGCCTGGATCCGCTCGAGCAGGTCTGCAATTCGTTCGACGAACGACTCGAGCAGCCCGGCGAGCAGCGTTGCGGACGACGTGCAGGCCGCGGGCGAGCGCTCCACGTAGTGCATGAAGCGCCGCACCGGTGTCGGGTCCACGTAGCGGTTGGTTATCAGCCGGCCGTTGGCCAGGATGAACGTGATCGCGCTCGACTCGGGCGTCAACGAGTCGAGCCTGCTGCCGACCGTGGCCGTCATGTAGAGGGCGTTGCCTTCCTCGTACAGCCGGTTCGAGGTCTCGATCTCCTTCATCTCGTCGCGCGTGGGCACGTCCACCGTGAGCAGCGACTCGACCGCCTTCTCCTCCTCCGGCGTGGGCTCGAACAGGTCCGCCCACAGGAACTCGTCGGGGAACGGCGCCGGTGGCGCATGTTCCACCCACGTGTAGCCTGTGCGGGTCGGGATGAGGAGTCGGAGCATTCCGGAACCCTGTGAGAAGGCCGATCTTTTAGCACATGGTCGCGCGACAAGGCAGGAGGGCTTCGGAAAAAAGTAGCCCGGCTCGGAGCGGGGCTTCGGTGGCGCTGCGCGTGGTGCGTTCAGCAACAAAAAGGGCCGCGCGGCGATGCCGGGCGGCCCTTCGGGAGTGGAATCCCCTGTCGAGGCTCAGTTCCCCGACTTCACTTTCGCAGCGAGCGCGTTCAGCACTTCGAACAGCGCGTCCTCGGAGCCGGCCATCGAGACGTCCGTGACGTACTTGCCTCCGACCACCCAGGTCGGCGTGCCGGTGATCTTGTAGCGCTTGTTCATCTCCTCGGCCTGGCGAAGCTTCGACTCGACCGCGAACGACGAGAACGCCTTCTGGAAATCGGCCTTCGACACGCCGTGCGACACGAAGAACGCCTCGATCTTCTCGGGCGTGTCCATGCGGTTGCCCTTGACGTTTATCTCGCGAAAGATGTCGCCGTTCAGCTGCTTGAGCTTGCCAAGCAGCTCGGCCGTGTAGAACACCCGCGCGTGGGTCTTTAGCAGCTCGTTCCAGGTTGCCGGCATCTGCATCGACTCGACGTAGGCCGGCTTGCCCTTGGCGTTCCAGGCTTCGACCTTGGGCTCGATCGCGAAACAGTGGGAGCACGCGTACCAGAAGACCTCGACGACCTGCACCTTGCCCGGCGCGACGTCGGTCGGCTGGGCGGGCTTCAGCAGCTTGTACTGCTGGCCTTCGGTGATTTCGATGGCCGAGGCGCCGCGCGCGGCGAGCAACAGGATTCCGGCGGCGATCAGCGGCCGGGCAATGCGCGTGATGGTGTTGTTCATGATTGGCTCTGACAGTGGAGGGCGCTGCTGGTTCAGCGCAGGCCCTGGACGTATGAGGCCACCGCGTCGATTTCCTCTTCCGAGAGCGCCCCGGCCATGTCGCGCATCATCTGGTTCGGATCCGTGTTACGGGTCCCGGCCTTGTAGGCCCGAAGCTGTATCGCCACGTACGCCGCGTGCTGCCCCTGGAGCGACGGAAAAGCTGCCGGCGCGTTGCCGCGGCCGGTCGGGCCGTGACAACCGGCGCAGGCCATGACCTTTCCCTCGACGTTGCCGGAGCGATAGACGCGCTGGCCAAGCTTCACTTTCGAGGGGTCGGTCTCGCCGCCGCGAATCGACTGCGACGAGAAGTACGCCGCGACGTCGGCCATGTCCTGCTCGCTCAATATGGCGGCCATCGGCGACATCAGCGGGTTCTGCCGCGTGCCACCGTGGAAGTTATTCAGCTGCTTCAGGATGTAGGTTTCATGCTGCCCGGCGAGGTTCGGCCACTCCGGGCTGACGCTGTTGCCGTCCATGCCGTGGCAGGCACTGCAGGTCGCGGCCTTGGCCTGGCCAGCCTCCTTCGAGCCCGCGGCGAGCGTGGGCGCAGTCCAGCCGAGGGTGACCGCCAGCGAGAGGGCGGCGACGAGTTTCGCGGTCATATAACCACTCCGAACGAGGGGCAAACGAGCCGCAAATTGTACACTACGGTCCCACCGGCGCACCGCAGCGGCTCTACCCATGTCCACGTATCCACTGGTCAGGTTCGTCACCAGCGCCGACAAGCTGGGCCAGCTTCCGCCGGATACCGGGGCGGAGGTGTCGGTTGCGGGGCGCTCGAATGCTGGCAAGTCGAGCGCCATCAATGCGATCACCCGCCGCAAGGGTCTCGCGCGCACCAGCAAGGCCCCGGGCGCGACCCGCTTGATCAACTTCTTCGAACTGGAGCCCGGCCGCCGCCTGGTGGACCTGCCGGGCTACGGGTTCGCGGCCGTGCCGGGCGACATGCGCCGGCACTGGGGCCAGCTGGTGTCCGGTTATTTCCAGGGCCGCAAGTCGCTGCGTGGATCTATCGTCGTGATGGACGTGCGCCACCCGCTGACGCAGAACGACTGCGACATGCTCGAACTTGCGCTGTCGCGAAAGGTGCCGGTGCACATCCTGCTCACGAAGGCCGACAAGCTCGGCCGCGGGGCGGCGAGACAGGCGCTCTCAGGTGTGCGCCGCGAGGTGGGTGAAGGCGTCGGCGTCCAGCTCTTCTCGTCGCTCAGTGGCGACGGGGTGGACGAGGCGCGGCGAGCGCTCGAACGCATGCTCGACGGCCGGGCAGCTGGGCAGGGGGCACAAAAAGAAACCCCGGTTGGACCAGCGGATCCAACCGGGGAAGTTGACCCGGCATTGGGGGAATGACCGGGAAGGTGCAGCGCCCAGGGAGGTAGGCGGGGCACCGAGCGTCGCAATGCCGCTCATGGATAGAGACCGGGCCAGCGAACCAAAGTTCACGGTGCCCGCGACAAAAATACGGATTCCCGTAAGACCCTGTAAAACAAAGAAAAATGGGCCCACCCTTGCGGGTGGGCCCATCCTGTCACGCCGCCAGCGGCGGAGACGGTCGTCTGTTAGAAGCTGTAGTTCACGGAGAACATGAAGACGTTGAAGTCGCCAGTGCCGCCCGTGTTGCTGTTGCCCATGCTCGGCACGTACTGCCACTCCGCGCGCGCGCCCCAGGTGTCCATGAACTTGTAGTCCGCGCCCAGGCCACCGATGAAGTTGGTGGTGCTGTTCCCGTTGCTCTTTATACGGCCGATGGGGTCGCCATTGCTGTATTTGAGATTGGCCTTGGCGTTGACATCCCCAATGAACACGCCGCCACGGGCGAACACGTCAAAGCTGTCGTTGATCGGCCAGATGCCGAGCAGGCTCACCGGCCAGCCGCTGGCACTGCGGGTGCCCTTCAGGGACCCTGCCGGGCCGCCCTCGAGGTCGTTGTAATCGAAGTTCGCCTTGTAGGAGACCGAGCCGTTGTCGAGCCAGGCCAGTTCAGCGGCCAGGTACGGCATGAACTTGTAGCCCACGTAGAACGTATAGGGCGTCGCGTTCGAGTCCGTGCTTGAACCGGTGACTACGAAATCCGGGTACAGGGCTTCATTGAGGTTGCTGGTGAACTTGCTCTTGTTGACGTCCCACTTGCTGAAGCCCATGCCAGCGCCGACGTAGAAGCCAGTGTCGGCTGCGACAGCCGAGCCGGCGAGCAGCGTCATGGCGGTAATCAATGCAATCTTGGTCTTCATGAATGTTGTCCTTTGTTCGTGAGGTGATCGATAAGTCTGCCGCTTCGGGGCAACCGATTCGGATCAGTAAGTAAATGCTACACCGCAGCAATGCAAAAAAGCAACTCGTTCAAAACATCCGATACTGCAGTTATCCCGCCGAATGAGACAATTCAGTCACGGAAAAGTTTCATTGTTGTATCAATACAACGACAAGATTGTGACATCCGCCGCGGAAAGTAGACTAAGTCTAGATCCCGGTGCGGCGCCGGGCAGGGATTTAACGACGCAAGAGCCAACGGGCCCACCCCTCGGTGGGAGTGAGCCCGCTTTTGCGCCGCACCGGGTGGTGCAGCCGGGACCGACCGTCAGAACCGGTAGAGCAGCGAGAACTGGAACCCGTTCCAGTCCGCCGAACCTGTGTCGTTGTTCCCGAGGTTCGGTATGGCCAGCCACTCGAAGCGAGCGGCCCAGTTCTCCATGAACCTGCCGTCCACGCCCACGCCATAGAGGAACTCGCTCGTGCTCGACGAATCGCGCACCTTGGAGCTGAAAATCTCGCCGCTGTTGGGATCGGTGAGGCTCAGGCGATAGTTTGCCTTGACGTCGCCGAAGTATCCGCCGACGCGGCCGAACACATCCCAGTTATCGTTGACCGGCCAGATGCCCAGCACGCTCACGGGCCAGCCCGTGGCGCCCCAGTCGAAATTGGACTTGATCGGCACGGAGACATACTGGTCAAGACTGCCGTCGAACACCGTCGTGCTTCCTTTGAGCTTGTAGGACGCGCTGCCGGTGTCGAGATAACCGGCCTCGACCGCAACGTACTTGATGATGCGATAGCCCACGAACGCACTCCACATGATCGTCGTGTTGCTCGAGCTCGTGGACCAGCTGTCGAGCGGGTATCCGTAGTAGTCGAAACTGTAAAGAATCGAGTTCGTCACCTCGGATGTCGGGATCGAAATCTGGCTGCCGCCGACGCCAGCGCCGGCATAAAAGCCGCGGTCGTCCGCAGACGCCGATCCTGCGGCCAGGGCCGCTACTACGACCAGTGCTGTCGTGAGTTTCATAACGCCCCCATTTCCCGGTTCAGGGGCGGCAACGCATCGGTGCGCGGGCTCGCGCGACGACGTGCCGCGGATCCTGTCGGAACCGGCTAATGCTAGGCGCCGTCCCGCAGCGTAGGCAACATGGAGAAGTGCGCACGCCGCACGGCCGGGCGCGGCAGCCGGGTCGCTTTCGGTGGCGGGTGTGGACTGCAGCGGGCCCGTGCCTCAGTGCGCCTCGTCCCAGTTCGACCCGTGCCCGACCTGGACCTTCAGCGTTACCCTGAGCGTTGCCGCCGCCGACATGCGCTCGCGCAGGCCATGCTCCACGCGTGCGACCTCTTCTTCGGCCACCTCGAGGACGAGCTCGTCGTGCACCTGCATCACGAGCCGGGCACCGGCGTCGCCCCGGAGCCAGCGGTGCACGTCGATCATCGCGCGCTTGATGATGTCCGCGGCCGTGCCCTGCATTGGCGCGTTGATCGCACTGCGTTCGGCGTACTGCCTGAGCTGCTGGTTCTTCGAGCGGATTTCCCGCAGGTACAGGCGTCGGCCGGCGACGGTCTCGACGTAGCCTTGCTCGCGCGCGATCGCGCGGGTCTCTTCCATGTAGCGCTTCACACCCGGATAGCGATGGAAATAGAGATCCACGTACTGCTGTGCCGCCCCGCGCTCGATGCCCAGCTGGCGCGCAAGTCCGAACGCGGACATGCCGTAGATCAGGCCGAAGTTGATCGCCTTCGCCGCACGGCGCTGGTCCGGCGTAACCTCGTCCGCCGCGACGCCGAATACTTCTGCAGCCGTGGCCTGGTGAATGTCGCGGTCCGCCGCGAAGGCCTTCAGCAGGCCCTCGTCGCCGGAGAGGTGCGCCATGATCCGAAGTTCAATCTGCGAATAGTCGGCGGCGACCAGCAAATGACCGGGCGGCGCAACGAACGCCTGCCGGATGCGGCGTCCCTCCGGCGTGCGGATCGGTATGTTCTGCAGGTTCGGATCGGTGGATGACAATCGCCCCGTCGCGGCGACCGCCTGGTGATATGAGGTGTGCACGCGCCCCGTGCGCGCGTCCACCTGTCCCGGCAGCTTGTCGGTGTACGTAGAGCGCAGTTTCGCCATGCCGCGGTAGTCGAGCACGATGCGCGGCAGCTCGTATTCGTCGGCCAGCTCCTCGAGCACGTCCTCCGCGGTCGATGGCTGGCCGGTCGCGGTCTTGCGACGCGCCGGCAGGCCGAGCTTGCCGAACAGCACTTCCTGCAGCTGCTTCGGCGAATCGACGTTGAATGGTCCACCCGCGGCCGCATGCGCCCTGGCCTGGAGCTCGAGCAGCTTTTTCGAAAGCTCGTTGCTCTGCTGCTTGAGCATGGCCGTGTCGATCAGCACGCCGGTGTGCTCCATGTCGAGCAGCACCGGTACCAGCGGCTGCTCGATTTCCTCGTAGAGCCTGCGCAGCGACGGCACCTCTTCGATCCGCGGCCACAATGCCTGATGAAGGCGCATGGTGACGTCGGCATCTTCGGCGGAGTATTCCCCGGCGGTCTCGACCGGGACCTCTGCGAACGGCAGCTGCTTCGCGCCTTTTCCTGCCACATCCTCGTAGCGGATAGTCTCGATGCCGAGGTAGTGCCGGGCCACGGAATCCATGTCGTGCCGGGTCGCCGTGCTGTCGAGCACGTAGGACTCGAGCATCGAGTCGTACTTCATTCCCCGCAGTTCGATGCCGTGGTTGCGCAGCACGTGGGCGTCGTACTTGAGGTGATGGCCTAGCTTCGCGCGCGAGGGGTCCTCGAGCAGTGGCTTCAGCCTGGCAAGGATGTTGCCGCGGTCGAGCTGGTCCGGCGCACCGGGACCGGTGTGTGCGAGCGGAACGTAGGCCGCGCGGCCGGGCTCCACGCAGAACGAGACGCCGACGATCTCGGCCTGCATGTAATCGAGTGAAGTCGTCTCGGTGTCGAAGGCGACCAGTTCCGCGGCCTCGAGCTGCTCCATCCATCGATCGAATGCCGCCCGGTCGAGGATCAACTCGTACTCGCGCCGGCCGGGATCGGTCGGCGGATGGGCGGCCGCTTCAGCCGCGCGCCGGTACGGCGACACGCCTTCGCCAGTCTCGGCCGCAGCATGCGCCCGCGCGGCAGACAGTTCCGTCGCAGGCGCGCCCGCAGCCTGGCCGCCGGGCAGCTGCTTCAGCAGCGACCTGAGCTCGAGGCGCGAGTACAGCTCGCGCAGCTTCTCGACATCCGGCTCGGCTGGCACCAGTTCGCGAGGCGAGAGTGGGAGTTCGAGCTTGCAGTCGATGGTGGCGAGCTTCCGCGACAGCGCGAGATCGTCGGTGTGGGCACGCAGGCTCTCGCCTACCTTGCCCTCGATCTCGAGCTGGTGCGCGAGCAGGTTGTCGACCGTGGTGTACTGGTTGAGCCACTTCGCGGCGGTCTTCGGGCCGACCTTGGGCACGCCCGGAATGTTGTCCGAGGCGTCGCCGACCAGCGCGAGGTAGTCCACGATCTGCTCGGGATACACGTCGAACTTGACCTTGACGCCCTCTCGGTCGAGCGACGAGCCGGTCATGGTGTTGACCAGCCTTACGCGCCCATCGACGAGCTGCGCCATGTCCTTGTCGCCGGTGGATATCACCACGTCGAGGCCCTCGTCGGCCGCGCGCCGCGCCAGCGTGCCGATCACGTCGTCGGCTTCGACGCCTTCGATTCGCAGCAGTGGCAGGCCCAGCGCCTGCACCGCCTCGATCAACGGTGCGACCTGTGAGCGCAGGTCATCGGGCATCGGTGGACGATGCGCCTTGTACTCGGCGAAGAGTTCGTCGCGGAACGTGCGGCCAGGCGCGTCGAAGACCACGCCGACCAGCGTCGGCGCAAATTCCTTCTCGAGCTTCGCCAGCATGTTCAGTACGCCGAGCACTGCACCGGTCGGCTCGCCCTTCGAATTGGAGAGCGGCGGCAGCGCGTGGAAAGCCCGGTACAGGTACGAGGAGCCGTCCACCAGCACCAGTGTGTGGGCTTTAGCCACCCGCCGGCGTTCCTTCGGGCGCAGGCGGAGCCGCAGGGGCCGAACCCGGTGAGGCTGGCTTTGACCTGGCCTTCTCCTCGTCTTCAGGCTCTTGCGGCGTCGGCGATTGTGTCGTCGTCGGGCCCGCCGCAGGCGTCGATTCGCCGGGCGCTGTGGCGGATGGAGCAGTCGGCGGGGGTGTGACAGTTGGCGCGGGACGGATGACCACCGGCCCGGTCTTCTCGGGTAGCGTGAGCGGACCCTTGTAGCCGCATCCTGCGACCAGGGCTCCCAGCACGGCCACGGCCGCGGCGGCCGCGAAAGGCCGGAGCGTCATGTGCGTGCTCCGCCGGCCATCGCCCGCGCCGCGCCTTCCAGCACCATGACCGTGAGGCGGGAAATGCACACGAGCCGCTGCTTGTCGTCCTCGCTGCGGATTTCCCAGACCTGCGAGCGTGCGCCGAGGTGGAACGGGCGGGCCGTGCCGGTGACCCGCCCGGCGCGCGCCGAGCGGATGTGGTTCGAGTTGATCTCGAGCCCGACACAGTAGAAACGGCTCATGTCCACGCAGTGGGTCGCTGCGACGCTGCCGAGCGTCTCCGCCAGCGCAGCGGAGGCGCCGCCGTGCAGCAGGCCGAAGGGCTGGATCGTGCGTGAATCCACGGGCAGCGTGCCGCGCAGGAAATCGGGCCCGATCTCGGTGAAACGCAGGTCGAGGTGCTCGACCATGCTGCCGCGCGAGTAGGACTGGATTTCGTCCAGCGTAAAGGGCTTGAACCAGATGCTCATTCCGGGGTTGTCCAGGTCGGGCCCGGCAGGGCCAGGCGGGGTCGGGAAGCGATTAAACCCGGATTGTACCCGCCACCACGGTCCAGCCACCGAGGTCCATGCCAATGGCGGCGGGAGTCCCGAACGGGCAGAATTGCTGCACAGCAAAATCAAGTACCGGAGCGCCCCGATGGTCGACTACAACGCCCCCCTGAAGCAGATGAGATTCACGATCGAGCACCTGGCGGACTTCGCCGACGTCAGCGCGCTGCCCGATTTCCAGTCCGTGGACGGCGACATGGTCGAGGCGGTGCTCGAGGAGGCAGCCAAATTTGCCAGTGGGGTGCTGGCGCCGACCAATGTGATCGGGGACCGGCAGGGTGTGAAGGTGGTCGGCGACGGTGTCGAGGTACCGGCGGAATTGACCGACGCCTACGGCAAGTTCTGCGAGGGCGGCTGGCCGGGCATCGCCAGCAACCCTGAATTTGGTGGCCAGGGTTTGCCGAAGACCCTGGCGGTTGCCTGCGACGAGATGTGGGCGGCAGCGAACGTGGCGTTTGCGCTGTGCCCGGAGCTTTCGCAGGGTGCGATCCTGGCCATGGATCGCCACGGCACCGAGGAACTCAAGGCAAAATTCCTTGAAAAACTGGTGTCCGGCCAGTGGTCCGGCTCGATGTGCCTGACCGAGGCGCAGGCGGGATCCGACCTGTCGAGCCTGACGGCCCGTGCGGAGCCGAAGGGCGACCGCTACCTGGTCAGCGGCCAGAAGATCTTCATCACCTGGGGCGACCACCCCATGGCGGAGAACATCGTGCACCTGGTGCTCGCGCGCCTGCCGGACGCGCCTCCGGGAACGAAGGGCATATCGCTGTTCCTGGTGCCCAAGTACAAGGTGAACGATGACGGCAGCCTCGGCGAGCGCAACGACAACTACTGCGTCTCGGTCGAGCACAAGATGGGCATCCACGCGAGCCCGACCTGCGTATTGTCATTCGGTGACAACGGCGGGGCCGAGGGCTTCATGGTCGGCAAGCCGAACGAAGGCCTGGCGGCGATGTTCACGATGATGAACTACATGCGACTGGGCGTCGGCATCCAGGGCGTCGGCCTCGCGGACCGTTCCTACCAGGCGTCCGTCGCCTGGGCCCGCGATCGCACGCAGGGCCGCGCGCCGGGCGAGAAGGGCAAGGTCGCGATCATCCGCCACCCGGATGTGCGCCGCATGCTGCTCGCGATGCGCGCGCTCACGCAGGCGAGCCGTGCCATCTGCTACTACACCGCTGCGTGCCTCGACCGCGCGGCGCATGGCACCGATGCCGAGGCTGCTGCGATCTACGAGGCGCGCGCCGACCTGCTGACCCCGATCGCCAAGGCCTGGACCACCGAAGCCTCGCTCGAGGTGACATCGCACGGCATCCAGGTCCACGGTGGCATGGGCTATGTCGAGGAGACGGGCGTCTCCCAGTTCTACCGCGACGCGCGCATTGCGCCGATCTACGAGGGCACCAACGGGATCCAGGCGATCGACCTCGTCGGCCGCAAGCTGCTGCGCGACGGCGGCGCCACGGTGTCCGCGTTCGTCTCCGACATGCGGGCGGTAGACGCCCCGCTCGCGAACGCAGGCGAGGAATTCGCGGTCGTGCGAAGCGCTCTCGCACGCGCGCTGGACGAACTCGTCGAGTGCTCGACGTACATTCTCACAGGCGCGAAGCGCGACCCGGAACTGGTGAGCGCGGTCGCGTTCAATTACCTGATGCTGCTCGGTACCGTCATCGGTGGTTGGCAGCTCGCTCGCGGCGCGCTGGTCGCCGAAGGCGAGCTGGCGGCGGGTGGCGACAAGACATTCCTCGGTGCCCAAGTGGTGATGGCGCGGTTCTATGCCGAGCAGGTCATGCCGCGCTGTACCGCGTATGCGGCGGCCATTCGCGCAGGCAGCGGGTCGACGATGGCGCTCGCAGCGGACGCGTTCTGATCGAGCGATGACCGGCCGCGCCCAGCGTCCAGAGCGCGCGCCCTCGGGCGCGCCGGGCGCTTGGGCGTGCCTCGACGAATGCCTGGACCGGGCACCGAGCGGGCTGCATCCGTGGCTTGCCGAGCCGGGGCTGCTCACGGCGCTGGTGCGTCGTGCATGCGGCTGCGAAACGCAATTTCGCCTGCTGCGCGTCGAGCGATCGCCGCTTTCCGCGACTCTCGCGCACCGGATGGGTGTTGCCGACACCGGCTGCCTGGTCCGCGAGATCGAGTTCGCCTGTGGAGATACGCGCTGGGTCTTCGCACAATCAGTGTTCCCGGATTCCACGGTCCTCCTGCATCCCTGGCTCGCCGAACTCGGCAATGTCGCGCTCGGCGAGTCGCTGCTCGGCCGGCCGGACGTCAGCCGGCAGCCACTGGAGTATCGGGAGATCGCGGTGGACGAAGACCTCGCCGTCGCGGCGGGTGGCCTCGATCGCCCGGCATGGGCGCGCCGTGCCGTCTATCGACTGTCCGTGGCACCGATCCTGGTCCAGGAAGTGTTCCTGCCGGCGCTGGTTCATGACGGCCGGGCTTTGATCCGGCCGGGGAGTACCGCATGAGATACGAATTCGCACCGCCGATGGCGCCGACCGTCGAGATCGATGGCGTGGCAACGCTTTTTCCCGTGCACCGGATCTACTGCGTCGGGCGAAACTATGCGGCCCACGCGCGCGAGATGGGCATGGACCCGGAGCGCGAGCCACCATTCTTCTTTTCGAAGCCGGCCGATGCCGTAACCGCGAACGGCGCGGCCGTCCCGTACCCGCCGCGCACTTCGAACCTGCATCACGAGATCGAACTCGTCGTCGCGATCGGCGAGGGGGGGCGCGACATCCCGGTGGCCAACGCGCTCGCGCACGTGTTCGGTTACGCAGTCGGCAATGACCTCACCCGGCGCGACCTGCAGTTCGCCGCCCGCGAGAAAGGCCAGCCCTGGGATGTCTCCAAGGGGTTCGACCACTCGGCGCCGGTCAGTGCGATACGTCGCGTCGCCGATGTCGGGCATCTCTCGCGCGGTGCAATCTGGATCGAGGTGAACGGCGAATCACGACAGCGCGCCGACCTCTGCGAGATGATCTGGAACGTGCCGGAGATCGTGAGCGAGCTCTCTGCCCTCTTCGAGCTGAAACCCGGCGACCTTATTTTCACGGGCACGCCGGCGGGCGTCGGCCCGGTGGTGCGCGGCGACAGCCTGGTCGGTGGCATCGAAGGACTCGACACGCTGCGCACGACCATCGTCTGACAGCGCGGAGGCACGCATGGCCCTGAAGCTCTACACGTACTGGCGCAGTTCAGCCGCGTTCCGCGTGCGCATCGCGCTCAACCTGAAAGGCCTGGTCTACGAGTCCGTACCGAAACACCTGCTGCGCGGCGGCGGCGAGCAGCGTGCGCGTGACTACCTGGCCGTGAATCCGCAGGGCCTGGTCCCGGCGCTGGATCACGACGGCACACTGGTCACCCAGTCGCTTGCGATCTGCGAGTACCTGGAGGAAATCCATCCCGAGCCGCGACTGCTGCCTGGCAACGCCGCGGAGCGCGCGCAGATTCGCGCGATGGCATTGGCGGTCGCCTGCGACATTCATCCGCTCAATAACCTGCGCGTGCTGCTGTACCTGCGCGGCGAGTTGAGCCAGCCTGACGAGGCGGTGAATCGCTGGGCGCAGCACTGGATCGCCGGCGGATTCGGGGCGCTGGAGCAATGGATAGAACGGTATTCAGGTGACGGTCGTCATTGCCACGGATCGGGCGTGACGCTGGCCGATGTGTTCCTGCTGCCGCAGGTGTTCAATGCGCGGCGAGTGCAGCTGGACCTCGCGCCATTCCCGCGGCTCGCCGCAGTCGCGGCCCACCTGGAGGCACTGCCTGCTTTCGCGGCCGCGAGGCCAGACGTCCAGCCTGACGCGGAGTGACCTATTTTCCGCTCTTGAAGCCGAGCTCGCGGATCAGCGCGTCGTAGCGTGGGTCTGGGCGAAGTCCGTCGATCATCGGGTCCACGTATACCTGTCCCATCAGGCCCGGATCATGGATGCGCCGACCGACCGCAAACCACCGGAAGGCTTCGTCGTGGTCGCCCAGCAACGAGTACATCTGGGCGAACTGGTACGAAGCGGCATCGCCGCTGTCCTTCTGCAAGTCACGGATTTCGGACCGGGTTAGGTCCGCGTTGCCCATCCGGGCATAGGTGAGTCCGCGGCAGGTCATTCGTTGCCAGCCGATGCTTTCCTGGTTGCATTCGGCCAGCGCCTCGTCATTGCGGCCCTGCATCAGCAGGACCAGTCCGAGGTAGTAGTGGCCTCCCGGTCGGCTCGGCGCCAGCGACATCGCGTGGCGGATGGCGGTCTCGGATTCCCCGTACTGGCGCGCGAAATACAGGACGTTCGAGAGTCCGACATAGGCGCCGGGTGCGATCGGATCGAGTTCGACGGCTTTCCGTGCTGCCGCAATGGCACGGTCGTGCCCGCCAAAGCTCGCTTCAAGTCCGGAATAGTAGAACTGCGCGTCGTAGCTGCCGGGGCTCAGGTCGAGCGCCCGCTCGGCCGAGGCAGTCGCCGCCCGCGGGTCGGCGTCCACGCTCAACTGGATGAAGGACAGCACCAGCAGCGCCTCCGGCAGGTCGGGTGCGAGCTCGAGTGCGTGCTCGACGTTTCGCCGAGAATCGAGAAAGCCACTGTCGTAGGGCAGGTACGCGTTGGACGCCGACGTGGCAAGCGCGTCGGCCTTGCCCGCGTAGGCGCGCGCGTAACCGGGGTCGAGCCTGATCGCCTCGTCGAATGCCGCAAGCGCCGCGCGAAGCGTGTCCTCCCCTTCGCCCTCGTGCCGGGCGGCCCTGCCGCGCAGGTAGGCTTCGTAAGCGGCCGATACCTGGGTACCGCCCAACTCCGCCACCGCCGAAGGCTTCAGCAGCCGCAGCTTCAACGCGTCCACCACCTCGTTCGAGATCTCGTCCTGCACGGCGAAGATGTCGTTCAGGTCGCGGTCGTAGGTCTGCGACCAGAGGTGCGAGCTGTCCGCGGAGCGGATCAGCTGCGTCGTTATCCGCACGCGATTGCCGGACTTTCGCACGCTGCCTTCGAGCACATTGTCCACGTTCAGGTCACGCGCGACGTCGGCGATCTTGACCTCCTTGCCCTTGTACGAAAACGAGGAAGTGCGCGCGATCACGCGCAGGCCCGGCACGTTGGCCAGCACGTTCAGCAGTTCCTCGGTCAGGCCATCGGAGAAGTACTCGTTTGCCTTGTCGTCGCTCATGTTGACGAAGGGCAGGACGGCGATCGATGCCTCGGCCACGTGCTGGGGCGCGACGGACGTCGCGACCTGGCCGGCGGCTGCCGGCGCGCCTGTTTTCGCCACGCTCGTCCCGGGCGCTGTTGGCGAGCCATGCGGGACGAACCTGTCGGCCACGACCAGCACGATGGCGACGACCAGCAGCACGGCGATCAGCACGTTCAGCTTGCCTGCGGTCTGGTGAGTGACCGACGCACCGGGCTCGATCTCGCGCTCGCGCTTCAGGCCTTCGGGCGTGAGTTCGTAGACCCAGGCGAACACCAGCGCCATCGGGAATCCGAGCAGCAGCATTCCGAGCAGCAGCTTGAGGCCCCAGGGCGGGATGCCGAGCGCGCCGAACAGCAGGTCGCCGACCTGCAGCAGGACCCAGGCGGCGACTCCGTAGAACATTGCGACGCGAAAGACGTTACGGCGCCTGAGTTCTGCGAAAAGCGACATGTGCATCCCGGATGACGGCAATCGTCCGCAAGGATGACCTCGCCGGCGCGAATGTCAACGCCGCGGGGCGGCTCGCGCCGGCAGGCCAGAACGCGCGGCGCTGCCTGTCGATGCTGTTACCGGCCGAGTTGTGCGAGCGCCATGCGCATCGGCGCATCGGACACCCTGACCCACCCTTCGAACGGACTGTCCAGCTCGAGGACGAGGAATATCGCCAGCGTGGCACACGAGGCAAACGTGAACAGCGCCGACATCATCAGTGCGTGGCGCGGAGCAAAGAGTCCCCAGCCGAAGAAAATGACACACAGCCAGAACACCAGCACCGCGAGCACCGGAGTCGAGATCGTGCCTGCATGCTGCAGGACGAGATACCAACGCTCCGCGCCCGCGTCGTATGCGAGGTCGAGCGCCCTCGATCGCAGCTCGCGCTGCTCGTCGGTTCCGGGGGAGAGACGCCGGATGCCGGCCTGGACCTCGTCCTGCCTGGAGGCGGCATTCGGATTGAGCATTGCCTGGTGCTGCGCTGGGTCGCTGGAGAAGATGAAGTCGACGGTGGTGCCGAAATTCTTTGCGAGGAGCCCTCGGACCTCGTTGGCCTCGGGCCCATACTGGTAGAGAAGATGATCGAGCTGCAGGACCTTTACGGTCACGGTCGTCAGCTCGTTGCTGACGGTGTTGAACGACGCGCTGGCGGACGAGACGAGCAGTCCCATCACCAGCGCGGCAAGCGTGCCGATGAGGCTGAGGCCAAGCTTGACCATATCCTTCGCGTCGTCGCCCACGTGATGGGCGGGCAGGAGCTTGCGCAGCCAGAGCCCCAGCAACGCACTGCCGAAGATGCACGCGACGACGATCAGGCCGATTTCCCTGGGGGTCATGCTGCAAACCTGTCCAGATGAACGCCCTGCACGCGACCTCGCTACGGCTGCCGCGCGTCAAGTCTGTGCGGCGGATAGTGCCTGAGTTGCCTCACCCCGGTCACTCCCCGCGCAGCCTGGAGCCGATCCGCCGGTAGGCCTCGCGGAACGGTATCCCTTCCTTTGCCACCAGCTCGTTCGCCTCCGCGGCCGCGTGGATGTCGGGGTCGAGGCGGATCCGGTCCGGCTGGAAGCGAAGCTGCGGGATGGCTGCTGCCATGATGTCGAGCGTCTCGTGGCAGATATCGAGCGAGCGGAACAGTGGCGCCTTTATGAGCTGGAGGTCACGCTGGTAGCCCGACGGCAGCTTGGCGGTGATGCCGAGCACCTCGACGAGGCAGGCGTGGGCCGTTGCGGTCCGGCCGCGCACCAGTTCGAAAACGTCCGGGTTGCGCTTCTGCGGCATGATCGAGGAGCCGGTCGTGAATGCATCCGGGAGCGCGACGAAGCCGAATTCGCGCGTGTAGAAGAGGAGCAGGTCCGACGCGAGGCGTCCGAGGTCCTGCATGAGCAGGGTAACCTGGAACAGCACCTCCGCCTCGGCCTTGCCGCGTGACAGCTGCACGGCCGTCACCGGCTCGTGCGTCACCGGAAACCCGAGCCGGGTAGTGGTGCCCGCGCGGTCCAGCGGCAGGTTCGGGGTGCCGTAGCCGGCGGCCGACCCGAGCGGGTTCTTCAGGATCCGGCGGTGCGCGTGGCGCAGCCCGTCGGCGTCGTCCTGGATCTCGGCGGCGAACCCGCCAGCCCAGAGTGCGACCGAGCTCGGCATCGCCTGCTGCATGTGCGTGTAGCCCGGGAGCACGATGTCGCCCTGGTCGCTGGCCAGCGACTCGAGCGACGCGACGACCCGATGCGCGTCTTCCACCAGCGATTCGACTGCGTCGCGCAGGTAGAGCCTGAGTGCCGTGAGCACCTGGTCGTTGCGCGAGCGGCCCGC
Source organism: uncultured Gammaproteobacteria bacterium (assembly GCA_963732375.1). Lineage (GTDB taxonomy): Bacteria > Pseudomonadota > Gammaproteobacteria > Steroidobacterales > Steroidobacteraceae > RPQJ01. Next base: position 106,287 of record CAVSZE010000013.1, on the reverse strand, counting down.
GTGCAGGCGCGCGCCCGCCGCGCCGATGCGCCGGGTGAGTAGGGTCTCGAGCGCCGTCTGGCCATCCTCGAGCTCGAGCGTCACGGTCCACTCGCCCCGCGCGTGCGCCGCGCCGATGGCGGTGAGCCCGTCGCGGATCGCCGCGAGCGACGCATCGTCGAGCAGGCCGCAGTCGTGCAGCGCCTCCGCGTGCGCGATCGATGCCTGCACGTCGTAGGCGACGAGCCGGTTGTCGAGCGCGTGGTCCTCGCCCGCCGTGTAACGCAGCACTCGCTCGTCGAGTGGACCGCCCTTGTCCCAGAGCCTGGTCATCAGCCCGCTCCCTGCTCCGCGGGAGACAGCGCCTTGGTGTCCGCGACCACCAGTGTGCCGGTGCCCTCGTTGGTGAAGATCTCGGCGAGCAGCGCGTCCGGCGCCGCATACGAGATCACGTGTACGCGCCGCACGCCGCCGCGGATCGCGGTCTCGATCGCAGTCGATTTCGGCAGCATGCCGTCTGCGAGCGCTCCTTCCTCGCGCAGCCGCCGCAGGCCCGCCACGTCCGTGTAGGAAATGAGCGACTGCGGGTCGTCGAGTCGTTCGAGGATGCCCGGTGCACCCGTGCAGAGGATCAGCTTCTCGGCATCCATCGCGCCGCCGATCGCGGCGGCCACCGTGTCGGCGTTGATGTTCAGCAGGTGGCCCGTGGCGTCGCACGAGAGCGGGCTCACCACGGGCAGGAAGCCCGCGTCCAGCAGCCGCGTGATCACGGAGCCGTCCACGCCGTCAATGTCGCCGACCATGCCGTAATCGACGACTTCGCCACTGGCGAGCGTAACCGGGGCACGCTTGTGCGCCTTGACCAGCCCCGCGTCCACGCCGGAAAGTCCGATCGCGTCGATGCCGAACTCGCGGCACAGCCCGAGCAGTCGCGTGTTGATGAGCCCGTTCAGCACCATGCACGCGACGTCGATCGCGCCGCCGTCGGTGACGCGGCGCCCCTGCACCATGCGCGTCTCGACGCCGAGCTTTTTCGTGAGCGTGTCGAGCTGCGGCCCGCCGCCGTGCACCAGCACCACGCGGATGCCGAGGTGGTGCAGGATCGCGACCTGTTCCATGAAGCTGCGCATGGCCGCGCCGTCACGGAATGCACCACCGCCCGTCTTGATGACGAAGACCTTGCCCTTGTACATGTGGATGTACGGCGCTGCACCGCGCAGCGCGCGCACGGTCACGGCCTGTTCGCCCTTGTGTCCGATCATTCCGAATACCCCTTGAGCAACCTGTAAAGCACCGCCATCTGCACCGTCATCCGGTTGGCGGCTTCCATGACCACGCGGCTGCGTGGCCCGTCGAGAACCTCGTCCGCGACGGCGACATTGCGCCGCACGGGCAGGCAATGCATGAAATGGCAGTCCGCCCGTGCGGGTCCGAACCAGTCCTCGCGGACCTGCCATCCGGAGAGCGGTTCGCGCAGCCTTGCCTCGGACTCGGCATCGCCGTAGCAGGCGGCCGATCCCCATTCCTTGGCATAGAGAACGCTGGCGCCGGCCAGCGCGGCATCACGGTCGGTCGTTTCGCTCACGTTCCCGCCTGAGGCCTTCGCGGCCGAGCGTGCCTTGGCCATTACGGCGTCCGGCAAGGCGTAGCCATCCGGCCGCAGCACCACCACTTCCATGCCGCGTTGCGCGGCCATGTGCACGGTGGCAGCCGGAACCGCGAGCGGCAGCGCGCGTGGGTGGTGCACCCAGCAAAGCACGAACTTGCCAGCGCGCGGTATGGCCAGATCGTCCATCGTCTTCCAGTCGGCGAGCGCCTGGCAGGGATGGTTGACGGCCGACTCCATGTTCACGAACGGCTTGTCGCAGAGGCCGGCCATCGCCAGGAACTGTGTTTCCGCGAGGTCGGACGCCAGGTCCTTGCCCTCGGCAAACGAACGGATGCCGAGCGCATCGCAGTAGGAGGAAAGCACCGGGATCGCTTCGCGCACGTGCTCGGCCGCGCCGCCGTTCATCACCGCGCCGAGGCGCGTTTCGAACTGCCATGTGCCCTGGCCGGGCGTCACGACGAACGAGGTCCCTCCGAGCCGCATCATGCCGGCCTGGAACGAGGCGAGCGTCCTGAGCGACGGGTTCATGAACAGCAGGCCCAGGATCTTTCCCGCCAGCGCGCTCGGCTCCGGGTGCGCCTGAAGGTGACGCGCCAGGCCGACCAGGTCGTCCACCTGGTCGCGGCTGAAATCGGCGAGGTCGAGAAACTGTTTCATTGGGCGGGCCTGGGCAGGATCCGGGGCGGCATCAGGCCGGCAGCGAAGCGAGCGCGTCGCGAAGCTGGGCGACGTGTCGCTCCTCGGTCACGTAGGGTGCGAGCACGCGCACGACGTGCGGGTCGGCGCTGGTGCCGGTGAGGATGTCGCGCTCGAGCAGTTCGCGCTGCACATCCTTTGCGGGCCGGCGGGTCCGAAGTCCGGCGAGCAGGCCCGCGCCCTGGACGGATACGACCGGACCCACCACGCAGGTCTCGCGCAGTTCCAGCGATCTACGCCGCACGTTCGCGAGCAGGCCCTCGGTCTCGATGATGTCCACCACGGCTTCGATCAGCGCGCAGGCCATCGGGCCGCCGCCGAAGGTCGTGCCGAGGTAATCCATCGCGAGGTGCGCGGCAACGTGGTCGGCCATCAGCAGCGCCGAGCAGGGGAAGCCTGCGCCGAGCGCCTTGGCCGTCGTGATCATGTCGGGCGCTATGCAGTGCATGTTCGCTGCGAACGGAAACCCGGTGCGACCCATGCCGCACTGCACTTCGTCGAAGATCAGCAGCGCACAGGTGTCGCTGCACCTCGCGCGGAGCGCGGCGAGGAACGGCGCGCCGAGGTCCACCGCGCCTGCAACTCCCTGCACGGGCTCGACGATCACCGCCGCGGTGTCGGTGCCGACGACACGGGCGATGGCATCGACGTCGCCCCGCGGGATGAACTCCACGTCGAACGGCGCTTGAGGGAATCCGTACCACTTCGACGCGGCACCCCAGGTGACCGCGCCCGCCGCCGCGGTACGGCCGTGGAAACTGCCTTCGACCGCCACGACCTTGCGCCTGCCGGTAATTCGCAGCGCGAGCTTCAGCGCGTTCTCGTTCGCTTCCGCGCCGGTGTTGCCGAAGAACACCGTGCCGAGATCGAGATCCGCGAATCGCGCGAGTCGCGTCGCGGCGCGTGCGCGCACCTCGAGCGGCACGGCGTTGCTCTGGAACAGCAACGACTTGGCCTGCCGCTCGAGTGCATCGACCCAGCGCGGGTGCGAGTAGCCGAGCGCGGCGACCGCGTGGCCGCCATACAGGTCCAGGATCCGGCGGCCGTCACGCGTGTGCAGGTGCACGCCGGTGGCGCCCGCGATGTCGAGCGGCCACTGGGAATAGACAGGCGCGAGGTGGTCCGCGGGCGGCGCCCACGCCGGCGGCGCATTCATGGATGGATTTGCGTGCCTCATCGCGTCATGTCCAGCCGGCCGCAGGAGCCATGAGGCCCGCGGTCTCTTCATGTCCGAGCATGCGGTTCATCCACTGGACCGCGCCGCCGGCCGCGCCTTTCGTCAGGTTGTCGATCGCGCAGCTCACGGCGACGTTCCGCCCGCGCGCCACGCCGGAGAGTTCCGCGAAATTGCTTGCCACCACGTCCTTGATCCGCGGCGGCTCGCCGCCGACGCGCACGAACACCGACTGGTCGTAGTAGTCACGGAGTGCAGCAACGAGTTCGTGGGTCGTGAGCGGGTCGCGCGCGACTGCCTGCACCGTGACGTAGATGCCGCGGGCAAACGGACCGGAATGCGGCACGAAGTTGAACTCGGCCTCGACACCGGTGGCCGCCAGCGCGAGCGCCGCGATCTCCGGCTCGTGGCGATGTGATAGCGCGTTGTACGCGTACATGTCGGAGTGCCGCTGCGGGTGGTGAGTCCCGGTGGTCGGCTGCCGTCCCGACCCGGTGCTGCCCGTCACGCCCGTGACGAAGACTCGCTGGTCGGCCAGCCCCAGCGCGAGCAGCGGCACGCTCGCGAGCAGCACGGCCGTGGCGAAACACCCGGGATGCGCGACGTGCGGCGTGTGCAGCGCATTCAGGTGCTCGGGCACTGCGCAGGTGAATTCCGCGATGCGCGATGGCGCGCCGTGCGGGTGCCTGTAAACGGCCTCGTATGCATCCGCGGACCGGTAACGGAAGTCGGCAGAAATGTCGACAACGCGCGGATGCGTACCCGCCTGCGACGCCGCGGAAAGCAACCGGTCTACGAGCGCCGCCGATACGCCGTGCGGCGCTGCGGAGAACACCGCGGTCACCGGGTTGGCGGCGACGTACTCCAGGACCTCGTCGTGTCCGACGAATCGCAGGTGTGGAAGCACAGGCTGCAGGTGACGGAAGAACTGCGCGACCGGCTCGTCGGGCTGGCTGTCCGATGCGACGGCTGCGATGTCCAGGTACGGGTGCGCGGAGACCAGCCTCAGCAGTTCACCTGCCACGTATCCGGTGCCGCCGAGCACCACCGCGGGAATGCGGGCGGTCATTCCGGCGCCGCTCCGGAGGGTCGTGCGGCGAGACCCAGGCTGTCGATGATGTGATCACCGAGCTCGGCGCCGGAGGTCATCGCGTTCACCGCCCGCACGTTCATCTGTTCCTCGATGATCTTGACGCCGACTGCGTTGTCGGTGGCCGGGCCCGTCACCGCACAGGGCTCGATGTCGAAGCGCTCGCGCAGCAGCTTCACCCCGCCCCAGGCCGCGACCGGGTCGTTGGCCGAGAGGATCACGGCCGAGAGCGCGCGGCGGATGTCAGGCGCCGCGAGAATGGCCTCGACACCGTAGGCGCCGAGCAGCCCGTCGCCCAGCTCGAACACCACGACGTCAGGCCGGCCCTGCGTCATTTCCGTCATCATCGTGCGCGTGAGCGCGGGCCCGGACGCTGCCGTGGTGGTAACGATCCCGAGGTCGGTGAAGATCATGCTGCGGCGCGCGCCCGAGTCTTCCATGGCGAGGATATCCCGGCGCAACGACACGCCGGTTGCCTTGAATGCGTGCACGGCGAGCCCGCGGTGGCGCATGCGGCTCACGATCGCGCACGCGGCCGCGGTCTTGCCCGCTTCCATGCAGGTGCCCGCCAGCGCCACGACCGGTACGCCGTGCGTGTCGAGCGTGGCCTGCAGGTCGAGGCGCCTGTGGCCGGCCTTGGCCGGCACGCCGATGCGCTCGCCGAGGAACGGGAACTGCAGCACGCAGCCGATCACGCGGCAGTCGAATGGCTTGCCCTTGTCTGGATTCACTGAGTCACACAGGCCCAGCACGCCGCCGATGTTCAGCACCTGCAGCACGTCGCCGACCTCGACCTTTTCGGGGATGTGGCCCGAGTAGCCGAACAGCGCCTGCCGGTGCCCGAGCGCGCCGACCATCACGTCGCCGCGCGACATCTTGGCCATGCGGCCGCTGGTGAGCTCGATCTGGTTGTAGGTCGACTTGCTGTTCAGGATTTCCACTACCAGCACGACCCCTTCCTCGCAGGGGATGTCGCTGGTGGCGACACGGATCTCGTGGCTCAGGCCGCAGGCCTGCGCGATCGAGGCGATCTTGTCGACGACGACGGTGCGCGTGTGCCCGGCCATCAGTCGGCCTCCTGCTGCCGCCCGGCGCGGGTATAGAAGATGCCGGGCAGCGCAAGCATCTTCGAGAAACCATGCGCCTCGGCCGCCGTCCACTCGCCGGCTGACTCCCCATAGGCGCCTTTCGATGCCTTCATCAGCGAGTACGGCGACGCAACGCCTTCGACAAATACGACGCCGGGCCTGAACAGCACGCGTACCTCGCCTGTAACGCGCTGCTGCGAGGAAATCATGAACGCCTCGATGTCGCGGCACACGGGGTCGAGGTGCTGACCCTCATGTACCAGGTCACCATACGGCGCGGCCAGCGTGTCCTTCATGCGCGCCTGCCGCGCGGAAAGCACCAGCTTCTCGAGCTCGCGATGTGCGGTGAGCAGCACCTCTGCCGCCGGAGCCTCGAATGCGACGCGACCCTTGAATCCAATGATTGTGTCGCCGAGGTGGATGCCGCGCCCGACGCCGAACCTCGCGCCGATCGTCTCGACCCTTTCGATCAGGGTCACGGGGTCGAGCGACTCGCCATCGAGTGAGCAGGGGATGCCGGCCTCGAATCCGATCGTGTGCCGTGCCGGCTGCTGCGGGTTCGTGAACGCGTCCCTGGTCATCACCCAGGCTGAGTCCGGGATGCATCCGTCCGAGACGAGTGTTTCCTTCCCTCCGATCGTCGTGCCCCACAGGCCGCGGTTCACCGAATAGGCCGCGCCGAACGGCGGTACGGGGAGCTTGCGCGACTCCAGGTATTCGAGCTGCTCGGGGCGCTTGAACGCATGGTCGCGCACCGGTGCGAGGATCTCGAGTTCGGGAGCGAGCGTCCGCAGCGCCACCTCGAACCGCACCTGGTCGTTGCCGGCCGCCGTCGAGCCGTGCGCGACCACATCGGTGCCCAGCTTCCGTGCCCAGTGCGCCACGGTCTGTGCCTGCAGCACGCGCTCCGCGCCGACGCAGAGCGGGTATAGGCCGCCGCGCCGCACGTTGCCCATGACGAGAAAGCGGATCACCTGGTCGAAATACGCGTGCCTCGCGTCCACCAGGTGATGGGCCACGGCGCCCAGCGTCCGCGAGCGATCCTCGAGCATGGCGGCGGCCGCGGAGTCGATGCCGCCGGTGTCCACCGTCAGCGTCACGACCGGGCGACCGTGGGTTTCGGCCAGCCACGGCACGCAGAACGATGTGTCGAGGCCGCCGGAAAATGCGAGCAGGATGGGCTTTGCGCCCGTGGGAGTCTGGGTCATGGGAGTCTCAGCGTCCGAAAGTGGTACGGAGGTGCTGGTGCAGCCGCCGCTGCGCTCGCGAGTCCACCGTGGCAATGAAGATAGTGTCGTCTCCGGCGATCGTGCCGACGATTTCCGGCCAGTGTGCCTTGTCGATCGCAAGCGCGACGCCCTGCGCCGTCCCGGCGGTGGTCCTGAGCACGGTGAGCGCGCCGCCCGCGCCGCGGTAGCCTTTCACGAACGTGCGTACGTCCTCGAAGTGGCTGGGCGTCAGCGCGTCCTCGGAGGCCGGCAGCAGGTAGCGGTCCGCACCTTTCACGACGCCGATCTCCCGCAGGTCGCGACTGACGCTCGACTGCGTGGCCTCGAAACCTTCGCGGCGCAGCAGGCGAACGAGTTCCGCCTGGCGGCCGACCGCAGTCTGCCGCAGGATGCGGACGATCGCGTCCCGTCTCATGTTCTGCGCGTCGAGGTGGGTGGCCATGCTGGCGCGGGCTGCGTGTATGAATAAAAACACCGACAATGTGCATAATTATGCAAACACTGTCAAGCAGTGCATCTGAATAGCCGCATACGCACACAGCCGCACAGCCGGATAGCCAGCTATCCGGGCAGCCACGCCGCCCGGCTCAGCGCTCGATCTTGAATTCCACGTCCGCCCCCTGTTCGAGGCCGGCCTCGGCCTTCAGTGCCCAGCGGGAGTTCAGCGTGTAGCGCAGCTTGATCGTGTTGATCGCCTCGGCCACCGAGACGCCGTAGCTCACGAACAGCTTCGGCGAGAGGAACTTGCCGAGCACCACCTGAGTGTCGTTCGCGTTGCCGCGCTCGACCGACACCTCGTCGAGCCCGATCCGCTTGCCGACGTTGCCGAGCAGCAGCGCGCCGCCGCTCACGGCTAGGCTTTCGGCCGCCTGGTTCACCGAGGTGGCCTCGCCCGACTGCAGCGTGTTCAGCGAGCGCCCGGTCAGCAGGTAGGAAAGGGCCTCGGTGCTCGTCATGGCCGGTTCGGAGGTGATGGTCACGTACGGATTGTCGATGCGGCCGCGTACGTTGACGGTGACGACGACGTCGGCATCCTTGATCTCTCGTTTCGCAACCAGTTCCAGCATCGGGAGATTGAGCGGGGCGTCGGCGTAGGTCAGTTCTCCCTTGGTGATCTTCACGTAGACGCCGAATGTCTTGTATTCACCATCGATAACACGGATCGAGCCGGTTCCGCGGGCTTCCTCGCCCGGGTCCATGGTCACGGCAACCTCGCCGCCGAGGTGGGCCTTGAGCCCGAAGGTATCCACCCGGACGTTGTCGCCGAGGGTCATCGTCACCCGCGCGCGGACCCGGCTCGTGACCGGTGCCTCCTGGACGGTATCGGCGCCGACGATGTGCTCGTCGGGTGACGTATTTACCGAAGTGCCCAGGTCGCGGGGGGAAATCCTCGCCGACGGAATCACGACCTGCCCGGTGACGAGGTAGCCGTCCGCATCGGCCTTGATCAGCAGGTCCGGCGAAGCGTGGACACGGTAGGCGGGCGTATCGGCCACCAGCAGGTCCTTGCCCGTGAGCCGCATGCTTCCGGTCATCACGCCGTCAGGCCAGCTGAATTGGCCGTCGACTTCGACTGGACCCGTGCCCGTGGTGGCCTTCCCCTCGAACGTAACCGTATCCCCGGCGAATTTCCCGTCGAGAGTGGCGTTGGTCAGCGACACGTTGGTCCGGTACAGGTCCAGCCGACCGTCACGAATGTGGAAGTCCCCGTCCGCGGTCGGGTCCCCGAGCGTGCCGCCGAGGCGCACGACCGCCTCCATCAGTCCGTCCGCGCGGTCGATTTCCGGGACGAGAAGCGGCAGCGTCGTCAGTGCGGCTGACTCTGTGCGGACCTCGCCGGCGAGCGGCAACTGCGCCAGCGGTATCCCGGCGTGACGTTCAGCCGACGCATGGCCTGTCAGCCGGGTGCTGGCCGCCATGTCCAGTTGCGCGTCTGCGCGCAGCACGTCCTCGTCTGCGTAAACGTCCAGCCTGCCACTGCCGATCGAGACAGTGTCGGAGCGGAACCGGTTGCGGCGGATCTCGATCGTCGGCTTGTCGATGACGACCGCGAGCCCTCCCACCCAGTCGTGGCCCGGTCGCCGTTCCGCCCAACCGCTCGCCTGAAGCATACCGTCGAACTCGCGCCGCCCGAGCAGTGTGGTCAGCAGGCGCCGGAGCGGCCAGTCCTGGGCGCTGTAGAGCACGCGCCACGACCCCGTCGCGCGGTGCCACTCGCCCTCGGCGCAAAGGCGCGCGTCGTCCGTGACAAGGCAGAGCGGTGTCGCGTCCGCCAGTTCGGGCCCGAGTTGCAGCGCCACCGGACTGGCAAGGCGCGCGTTGCCGTCGGTAAAGTCGAACGATGCTTGCTCGAGCGTCCCGGCCCAGGAGCGCTTCTCGACATCCGCGCTTCCCGAGGCTGCCAGCGTCGCCTTGAAACCGGGGACGGGACCTCCCTCGATGCCGGGTGAGTCGAGTTTGAGCGAGATGTGGTGCCTGCTCGCCAGGCCCGATGCCTCGAGGCGTGCGGAGTCGAGCCTGAACTGTTCCGAATGCACGCCGCGCGCCTCGGCCAGGATCCGCGAGTCGTGCCGGTCCGAAAGGTCCAGGTCCACGCTTGCCTGCGCAGATTCCACTTCGACACCTCCCGCATGCAGGCGCCGGGCATCGAAGTCACCTTCCACCTCAGGCCGGGACAGCGTGCCGCGCAAGGTACCGCGTGACTCGAGTTGTCCGCCCAGCGAAGGATGCAGCAGCGCTAGCGACTCGATTTTCGCGTCCCAGCGCAGGTCCATCACCTCGCCGTAGCGGCCGTCGATGTCGACGTGGGAGCCGGCGTTTGCGATTCGTACGCCCTTGAGGTCGTACGTGCCCTTCAGGTAGCTGACCGCACCGCTGCCGGTGAGCTTTCGTCCGCGAAGCTCGCCGGAGAGTCTCGACAATCGCGCCGTCCAGGGACCGTCGGCGGAAAAACCGCGGCCCTCGATCCGGCCATCGACGTCGATGAGCCCGCTCAGGTCCTCGCGTACGCCCGAAAGGTCGAGCCTGCGTCCCTGCACAATCGCCTGCCAGGCCTTGTCGCCCCCGAACGACACGCGCCCGGACCCGCTGAGCCGGCCGTGCAGGAAATTGCCATCGATGCGGTCGATCGCAAGCTGTTCGCGGTCCACCTGGCCAGTGGCAGAGAAATCGGCGACCGGCATCCCCAGGCCATGTGCCACCGCGGTGAGCTCGAACTCGTACGGCATTGCGCCCTTGAGCCGCACCGACCCCGACGGACTCGTGACCGTCGGGTCCCCGGTGAGCGGCCAGCGTAGCTCAGTCCACTCTCCGGCGACGGCCAGCCGCGGCCCGTGCTCGACGAACTCGACAGTGCCGGAGGCGGCGAGCGATGCTCCGGTCCTCGGTATCCACGCGCGCAGTGACAGCAGGTCGAGCGTGTCCCCGGCGTACCGCGCGGATCCGTGGACCCGGATCACTTCGGCACCTGCGGCTGGCGAGGTGAGTGTTCCGTCTATGCCGATGCCGTGGGCGCCGGCGTCCACCGAAATCGAACCGCTCAAGGCCGGTAACTGTCCCGGCGACAGCCAGGGCGAGCCGTCGAAATCGATCGCGCGCAGTGTTCCGACCGCGCGCGGTTCGGCATGCAGGTCCAGCAGGTTGCCCGAGAACGAGACCTGCGCGGGCGAGACCAGCACCGTGTCGATCGCCATGCGATCGAGCCTGCCGTAGGTTGCGGCGGCAAAGCGATATTCGAGCCCGTCCGGCAGCCGCCAGTGTCCGGCGACGTTGCCGCGCAGGCCCAGCGGACTCGTGCCCCGCAGGTACACCTCGCCGTCGAGTCGCCCGGCTGCGTCCTCGATGGCAAACGGCGAGAGGTCAATTCGCCAGCGTGTCACGCGCAGGCCTGCGCGCACCGAGGCGACGTGCAACCGCGTGCCGTCCTTGAGGCGTACGCCGACCTGTCGCACGATCACGTCGTCTGCGGAAATACCGAGCCAGGCCGGCAGGAAATGGATTTCCGACTCCGGCTGCGGCCCGCGGTCCTTCAGCGTAATCTCCACGCGGTCGATGCTCGCGTGGTCGAGCCCGAGGCGGCCCGCGAGCAGGCCCGCCACCCTCGGAATGCCGCGCACCCCGTCCGCCTCGATGCGCACCGCGTCGTGGTCGATGACCACGTGGCCGAAGGACAGCGGTCCCGCGAGCGTGCCCTCGACGCCGCTCAACTCGATGCGAGGGTTCTCGATCCCCTGCAGTTTCGAGAGGACATATTCGAGCCCCTGCTGCGTGTAGAGCAGTCGGTGCAGCAGCACCGCCGGCACCGCGAGCAGCAGCGCGAGCAACACGGCGATCACTATCTGCCGCCACTTCATCACAGCACCTGCGTGATGTTGAGGTGGAGCCGCGGCCTCTGGTTCGGCTCCGACAGCGCCTGGGCGATGTCCACTCCGATCAGCAGCATCGGCAGCTTTAAACGAAGCCCGACTCCGACCGAGTACTCGAGCGGCGTGTTCCAGTTGTCGAAGGCGTTGCCGGTGTCAAAGAACACCGCGCCGCGCAGGTCGCGCGGCAGGTCGCGTTCGATTTCGATACTGCCGATCAGCTTGTGCTTGCCGCCTACGCCCTTGTTGCTGCTTCCCGGCGGGGCGTTCGGGTCCTGCGGGCTCAACGAGTCGAGCGCGAAGCCTCGGACGCTGCGGTCGCCGCCGGCGAAGAAGCGCTGCGACCCGGGCAGCTGCGAGAAGTCGGCAACCCAGCTCGTGCCGACCTCGCCACGAAGTCGCAGGTACCACGGTCCCTGGACGATCGGCCACACCCGCTCGCCGCGCGCATAAAAGCGAAGATAGGACGCGTCCGAGCCCAGCGTTGCGGGGCTGCCGGACAGTTCGAAGTAGTACGCGGCGTCACGCACCCAGCCGGTCAGGAAATTGGGTGGCTGCGTGGCGAAGCTGATGCCGGGGATCAGCAGCAGCGACCGTGTGTTCTCACTGTCTGGAAACCGCGTGAATTCCTGGCTCAATTGCAGGAACAGCACGCGCTGCCAATGACCGAATGCCCGGGTCACGCCGCCTGCCAGCTCGTAGCGCTCGCTGTTGAGGCCGCCGAGCGTCTGGTTGATGTAGCCAGCGGAGAATTCGAGTTTCTCCAGTGAAGGATCGCCGATCGGGATGATGTAGCTGGCGGTCGCGTTCTGCAGGACCTGCGACAACGTCGTCTGCAGCCGCCAGCGATGGCCGGAGTCGTTGACCAGCCTGCGATCCCAGGCGAACTGCCCCCGCGGCCCGGTGTCCGTGCCGAACCCGGCGCTCGCCGCATAACGGTCGCGCTTGATGCGTTCGGCGTGGATCGTTACCGGGACCGTGAGCGTCTGCGGATCACGTTCGCCGGGCGTCACGCTGACCGTCGAAAAGAAGAAGGTGTCCTCGAGCGCGTACTGCGTGCTGTGAACCACCGCGCCGGAAAAAGGCTCGCCCTCCGTGAAGCGCACGAATCGGCCGAGCAGCTCCGGGTTGATCGCGTCCTGCTCGATCGTCACCTTGCCGAACCGATAGCGGCCGCCGGTGTCGAGCACCAGCGTGGCGTCCGCGACGTGCTGCGGCGGGTCCACATTGAGTTCGCGGCGCGTCAGCCTGGCGTCGAGGTAGCCCTGCTCGAGCGCGGTGCGGACCAGGTCGCTCTTGAGCTTTTCGTACACCGTGTGGTCGAGACGGGTTCCCGGCCTGAGTTGATTGCCATCGACGACCAGGCGGATGTTTCCGTCGTTTTCGCCGGCGCCGACGATGCGGACGTCGACCTCACGCATCAGCACCGGCTCACCTGGCTTGATGCGGAGTCGGACGATCCAGGTGTCACCGTCGCGCGTGGTCCGGCTGTTCACCCTCGGTTCGTAATAGCCGAAGGGGCGGAGTGCGTCGGCCGCCTCGTCCACCGCACGGTCGGCGAGGCGACGCACCTGGGTGTCAGTGAGGTCCGTGCGTTGCAGGTACCTGTCCAGCGACAGGTAGGCGCGGACATTGTCCTTCATCGCGCGGTCCACGCCGTCGATTTCCAGGCGGATCGTGTCTGCGGCACCTGCCGTCGCGGCTGCGAACAGCATCACGAGACACGCGCAGCCGCGCAGGCGACTGCCGCACCGGGATCCCGCGATGGCGGCGACGGACATTACCGAGGCTCGTCGATCGCGAATTCGATGCGGGTCGCGCCGGTCAGCCGGCCGAGGGCATCGAAACGCCGTTCGGTCGTGACCACGCGCCCGTCGTGGCCTGCGAGCAGTACGGTAGAGCACCGGGTGCCGTATCGCGGATGCAGCACGAAGGGCGCCGAGATGGCGCGCTCCATGTCCATCGGCAGTCCTGTCACCGGCAGCGCCGGGTCATTGGCCGGTTCGCGGTCTGCAAGCAGGCCAAAGAGCGCCGCGACTTCCGGTTCGCCACTTCTGTCGACCTGCGCGGCCAGTCGCTCGCGTGCCCTCGTGAGCTTCGGCCACGGCGAGTCCAGCTCGTGATTGGACAAGCCGTAGACGCCCGGCTCGAGTTCGCGGGGGACGCCTGCGGCACGGTTAGAGAAGTAGAGGAGACTTCGCGACGCTGCCGCGATCACGTTGAAGCCGGCGAAGTCCGCCGCGGACTTGCGCAGGTGATCGATGAAGCCGGTCGGCTCCGTGTCGCCCGCGAGGAATCGAGGCACCAGCGTCCCGCGCGACGGTGCATCCGGCGATGCGGCCTGGTTCGACTCACGGAAATTCGTTACTGCAGCGAAGCGTCCGCCGCGACTGACGCCCATCCAGGTTCCGCCGGCCGCGAGGTCGCGCCCGGCCAGCATGGGGACTGCGTCTCCCCACCACGCGAGTGATTCTGCGGGGCGGTCGTGAAACTCGTCGCGGTTCGCCGCGACCACCAACCGGTAGCGCGGGTGCTTCATCCAGGCGAGCACGATCAGGCACATGGCTGGCATTGTATGCGGAGCGCACTCGCTGGAACGCGTCTACGCTGCGGCGTCAGGACCCGGCTGCTCCCGGCTTGCGACCGCGACCGAAAAGCAGCCGTCCCGCCTTCTTCGTGGCCCAGTACAGCAGCACGACGATCGCGGCCAGGCAGAGCAGTGGAACTGCCACGGCCAGGATCGCGATGCCGGTCGAGCCCACGGTTTCGACCGTGGCCACCACCGGGTTGGCCAGCCCGGCCGTCATCGCCCCGGTCTTCGCACGAAGCAACGCTGTCGTGCCTTTCGTCAGGCCTGCGACGCCACCTCCGGCGATGATCGCAACAGGCCACATCACGGCTGGTGGGATGTCCGCCATCACTGACGCGCTGGCGACCACGCCTGCACCAACCGCCGCAGGGCCGGCGACCAGGTCGAGCAGGTGGTCCAGGCCTGGAATGTAGTAGGCGAGCACCTCGAATGCAGCGGCAGTCCCCAGCATCAGCAGCGCGGGCGTGCCGGCAAGCCACTGGAAACTGTCAGTGAGTGGCAGGATGCCAGCGCGCGCGGCGATACCCGCCACCAGCAGCGGTACGAATATCCGGAAACCGGCTGCGGCAGCCAGCCCGATCCCAAGCGCGACGCTGAGCAGCGATTCGATCGACAGGTCCATGGGTGCTTCGCGTTGCCGGGTCATGCGGCAGGAGGCAACGATCCTGCCGCATCCGGCCTCGGCGCACAAATCGGGATCAGGTCGCGAACGCGTCCCAGGCAGTCTTTGCGATCAGGCAGCCGACCACGAGAATGAAGACAATGCGCACGAACCCGCTGCCGTGCCGTATCGCGAGGTGAGTCCCCAGCAGCGCGCCGGCCACGTTGCACACGGCCATCGCGAGCCCGAGCAGCCAGAAGACCTCGCCGGTCAGGCCGAAAAGCAGGATGGCCGCTAGGTTGGCGGCGGCGTTGACGACCTTGGCCGAGGCCGACGCGTGCAGGAAGTCCATGCCGAACACGCGTATGAACAGGAACATCAGGAAACTGCCGGTCCCCGGGCCGAAGAAGCCGTCGTACAGGCCGATCGCGCCGGCGCCGGCCGCGGCAAGCGCTCGCCCGTGCCTGCCGTTGCGGCGCGGCCGATGCTCACGACCGAAGTCCCGGTGGACCAGCGTGTAGACCAGCACCGCGGCGAGCAACATGGGGACCATCGCCCGGAAACGCAGCGGCGGCACCTGGGTCGCGATCCACGCGCCGCCGAGCGCCGCGATGAATGCTGCTGCCGCGGCCGCGATGACCAGCGATCGGTCGAGCCGCACGTGGCGCAGGTAGCGCGCCGCCGCGCTGGTGGTGCCGGCGAGACCGGCGAGCTTGCCGGTGCCGAGCAGCGTGGCCTGCGGCGTCACTGGATACGCCGCGAACAGCGCGGGCAACTGGATCAGGCCGCCGCCGCCGGCCATCGCATCGACGACGCCGGCACCGAACGCGGCCGCGAGCACGAAGGGGATTTCCGGCGACACGTGCGTGGCGGTGCGTCTAGCGGTCCGCTCGGCCCCACAGCTTCACGCCGGGAGTCGCGCGGAGCGGAAGACTCGAGCCCGCGTCGTACCAGTCCTCGATGAGCCGGAACGATACCGACTGCGGCAGCGGCAGGCCGGGATAACCGCTCGCGATGTCCTCGCGCGTGAACCAGCGAACGTCTTCGAGTTCCTCGTCGGGCTTCGCGACGGCCGCGGCTGACGCTGTCGCCGTGAACCCGATCATCAGCGACGACGGAAAAGGCCATGGTTGCGAGGAGTGATAGCTTGCGTCCTGCACGCTGACGCCCGTCTCCTCGAGCACCTCCCGCGCTACCGCATCCTCCAGGCTTTCGCCTGGCTCGACAAATCCGGCGATCGTCGAATAGCGTCCCGCCGGCCAGGCGGCCTGCCGCCCGAGCAGCGCGCGTTCGCCGTCGGTCACCAGCACGATGATGGCCGGGTCGATCCTCGGGAACTGCTCTGCGCCGCAGCCTTCGTTGCTGCACCTGGCGACGTGCCCGGCACTGGTGCGCGACGTCGGCGAGCCGCAGGCGCCGCAGTGTCGGCTGCGCTGGCGCCACGACACCATCGCACGCGCATATGCCAGCAGCCCCGCCTCGTCGTCCGGTAGCACGCCGGCCGTGCGACGCAGGTCTTCATATGACGTGTCGGCCGCCGTCGCTGGGCTTCCGTCGTTGGCTGCATCGCAGGCGAAACACGGCCTGCCGTGAAAATGCCCGAGCAGGATCCAGTCCTCGGGCCGGCCGTGGCTGGCCTGCCCGTCGCGAACGCCGACGAATCCTGCGGTCCATCCCTGCGCGGTGCGCCGCACCAGGTTGCGCGACTCCCAGACCGGCAGTACCCAGGTGTCCGGATCGGCAAGGGCCGCAGCAATCGCCGCGGGATCCTTGCGCAGGTGGGCAGCGCGATCCACGTATGGACCGGCGAAGATATTGGGCGGTCGCACGGGCAGTCTCGTTCCGGAAAGCCGCGAGTCTAGCAATCCGCGCGGCGGGACTCCGGCCCGCTTGCGGCACGGCTTGTCGCGTACCTGCAATTCGCGCAGTTACAGGGAAGCAGGTCCAGCGTGTCGCGGATCCAGGTCGCGTAGCAGTCCGGGCAGCGCGCCAGTACAAATTCGTCGCGCCGCGCGAGGGACTGCCCGAGGTACCACGCGTGCTCGAACGAAATCAGCGACAAGGGGCAGACGCAGAGAAAGGCTTCGTAGACGTCGCAGAAGCACGCGACGTCCTCGATCCTGGGGGCGGGCAGGCGCTGGGTGCGTTGCAGCAGCCCGCAATGGTCCAGAAGCGTCGCCAGCGTCGCGGCCTGCAGTTCGTGTTCCACCGAGCGCCGGAAATAGGACATCTGGCGGGGCGATTTACCCCGGCGCCGGCGAACTGCAGGGCCGTGGGAATTGAGCGCATAGTGCCGATACAGCTTGCGAATACGGTCTCCGGACAGGCCGGTGCAATGCCTGATCGTGTGCGTGCGCGCCTCGTGGGCGATCAGTCGGTAAGCTACGGCGAGCCTCAGGCGGTCGCGGTCGTAGCGACAGTCAGTGATACGCATGGCGGTCCCCCAAATCTTGTTGTTTTCGCCATATATGGTCCAACAGGACCATATATGGCAGTCTATAACCAAATATGGTCCGTTTGGACCATATCTGGAGGATAAAGCCATGACTCGAACCCCAAGCGATGGCCAGGGCTGGCTCCCTGGCGCCCCTGCTTCCGAGGGAATATTCACCCGCTCGGTGCGCCGCGACCTGACGGACCTGAATCGTCAGTACCTGGAACTGGGGCTGATACCGGGCGCCTGTTCGGACCCCCTGTTCGGCTGGACGGACGACGTGAGGCAGCAGATCGCGGGTGCTGGCCCGGACGTCAGGGAGCGGATGGCCGGTTGCCCGTTCGCGCTCTTCGAGTTGCGCCTTCCAACCGGAAATTCGGTGCCAGGCACCGAATTTCTGGCCGATATGGACAGGGTGGAGGATCGGCCGAACGGCGGCGGCCCGGGCGCCGCTCGCCTGGCCGGGTGCGTCGCGTTCGCGCACGGGGCGCTCTTTACCGCATGGCGACTGGCGGAAAGCGCGCCGCTGGTCGCGCGCATCGCTTTCGGCCTGTCCCCGACCGTGGAACTCGAGCTCAACGAGACCGGCCCCACCCGGATTGCGCTGCTTGCGGCCCGCCCCGGAGTTGTCGGGCCGCGCTGGCCCGCGCATTCGCAGTTCTGGTCGATGCTGCGCGGCGCCGCGCAGGCCGGTTCGGCGACCTCGCTGCAATGGGCACACTGCGCCGGTATCTGTCTCATGGACCGGTAGTGCTGAATGGGCTTTGTTGCCGCTGGCCCGGTGCCCCGTTACGCTGCGCACCCCGCCTCGCCACGCGCCACCCATGAAAGCACTTTCACTGCGGCAGCTCGCCAAGACGTACAAGACCGGCGTGCAGGCGCTCAAGGGCATCGACCTCGACGTCGAGCAGGGAGACTTCTTTGCGCTGCTCGGCCCGAACGGTGCCGGCAAGACAACGGCGATCGGCATCGTTTCCTCGCTGGTCACCAAGACCGCCGGCAAGGCATTCGTTTTCGGGCACGACATCGACACCGAGCTGGAGGCTGCCAAGGCCTGTCTCGGCCTGGTTCCCCAGGAAATCAACTTCAACCAGTTCGAGAAGGTCACGACCATCCTCATCAACCAGGCGGGCTTCTATGGAATGCCGCGCGCCGTGGCGAAGGGTCGCGTCGAGCACTGGCTCCACAAGCTGCAACTCTGGGACAAGCGGGACGCGATCTCGAGGACGCTGTCCGGCGGCATGAAGCGCAGGCTGATGATCGCGCGCGCGCTGGTCCACGAGCCCCGGCTGTTGATCCTCGACGAGCCCACCGCGGGCGTGGACATTGAAGTGCGCCGTTCCATGTGGGAATTCCTCAGGCAGATCAACGAGGAAGGCACGACCATCATCCTGACCACGCATTACCTGGAGGAGGCCGAGCACCTCTGCCGCAACATCGCGATCATCGACGAGGGTCGGATCATCGAGCATGACCGCATGACGACGGTGCTGCGCAAGCTCCACAACGAAGTGTTCGTTCTGAACCTGCGCCAGCCGCTCGAGAGCCCGCCCGCACTGCCCGGTTACGCGCTCAAGGTGACCAGCGACGGTTCGCTCGAGGCAGAAGTGAGCAAGGAACAGAACCTGAACGACCTGTTCGCCGCGCTGACCGCACTGGGGATAGAAGTCGTCAGCATGCGCAACAAGGCCAACCGCCTCGAGGAGCTCTTCATGCGCCTGGTCGAGGGCAGGGATGCAGGGACCGGGCTCGCCCGGACCGCGGTGGTTGCATGAGTCTGGCTACGGGCAAGGTCGCCGGAACCTGGGTCCTGGCAAGTACGGCCGACCGGCGCTGGGTCGGGTTTCGCACCATCGTCATTCGCGAATTCAGCCGCATCGTCCGGATCTGGGGACAGACGCTGGTGCCGCCGGCGATCACCGCGACGCTGTACTTCGTCATCTTCGGCAGCCTGGTGGGACGTCGCATCGGCGAGATGGGCGGCTTCACGTACATGCAGTACATCGCACCCGGGCTGATCATGATGTCCGTGATCACCAACAGCTACGGCAACGTCGTGTCGTCCTTCTTCGGCGCAAAGTTCGGCCGCCACATCGAGGAGCTGCTGGTCTCACCGCTGCCGAACTGGCTGATCGTGCTGGGCTACGTGGCTGGCGGCATGATGCGTGGCCTGCTGGTCGGGCTGGTCGTGACGGTGATCGCGCTGTTCTTTACCCGGCTGCACGTGGAGCACATCGTGCTGGTCTGCGCCGCCGTGCTGCTGACCGCGCTGGTGTTCTCGCTGTGTGGCCTGATCAATGCCATATTCGCAAAGAACTTCGACCAGATCACCTTCATACCGACATTCATCCTGACGCCGCTCACCTACCTGGGCGGCGTGTTCTACTCGATCACGATGCTCCCGGAATGGGCGCAGCACGCCTCGCGCGCAAACCCGGTCCTGTACATGGTGAACTCGTTCAGGTTCGGCTTCCTCGGTGTGTCGGACGTGAGCGTCAGCTTCGCGTTCGCAATCATGTCCGGGGCCGCCGCTGCGCTGTTTGCGGGCAGCGTCTGGCTGCTGGAGCGGGGCATCGGGACGCGGGAGTAGTCACGGCCCATGTGCGGTCGATTCGCCTTCTACTCTCCGCATGAGGCGGTAGTGCGCCTGTTCGGCGTCGCGGATGCGCCGCAGGTCGAGCCGCGCTACAACATCGCGCCGACTCAGTTCATCGCAGCGGTCCGCGCCGATCACGCGGGACACCGCTCGCTCGCGATGCTGCACTGGGGCCTGGTGCCGT
This sequence comes from uncultured Gammaproteobacteria bacterium, assembly GCA_963732375.1. Lineage (GTDB taxonomy): Bacteria > Pseudomonadota > Gammaproteobacteria > Steroidobacterales > Steroidobacteraceae > RPQJ01. The sequence goes on along the minus strand of CAVSZE010000013.1, from coordinate 86,656 downwards.
CCTGGGCGCGGGAAAAGTCGATCGGCGCGCGCATGATCAACGCCCGCGCGGAGACGCTGGGTGAAAAGCCGTCGTTCCGCAGCGCCTACAAGCGCCGCCGTTGCCTGGTGCTCGCAGACGGCTGGTACGAGTGGCAACGAAGCGGCGCCGTGAAGCAACCTTTCTACATAGGATTCGCGGACCGCGAGCCGTTCGGCATGGCGGGCCTGTGGGAGTCGTGGCGCGACCCGGCGAGCGGCGAGCCGCTCGAGTCGTGCTGCATCGTCACGGTGCCGGCTTCCCCGGAACTCGAGCATGTCCACCATCGCATGCCCGCGATCATCGCAGAGGCGCAACGCGACGAATGGCTGCGGCCCGCCGATGGCGCGGCCGCGGTGATGGATACGCCGCTCGTTCCCTGGTCGCGCGGCGGGCTCGAAGTCCGACCGGTGAGCCGCCGGGTGAACGACGCGCGCAACCAGGGGGCCGACCTGGTCGAGCCGCTTGGCACGGCGGCGGACCCCGCCTAGAGTCACCGGCAATGCGCGCCACAGAAGCAACGACTCGACGCTGGAACGCTCGCGTGTCGCGCAGCGTGGTCATTGTCGTGCTGCTCGCGCTCGCCGGCTGCGGACTCGGGATCGTCTACCCGCGCTTCGACACCATCGCTGCCTACTACGTGGAGGGACTGGTCACACTCGATGACGCGCAGTCCAGGCAGCTCGACAGGTTGCTCGCCCAGGGCCTGGAGCAGCACCGCGCATCCGAGCTGGAGCGTTACGCGATTTTCCTGAATGGGTTGGCTGGATCCGTCGAGACCAGTGCCGACGCCGTCGTGTGGCAAAAGGCGATAAAGCAGACCGACGTGTTCTGGCAGGAAATCGGCAGCGGGCTGGCGCCCATTGCGATCGGTATCGGGCGCACGCTCACCGACCAGCAGGTCGTCGAGTTGCTCGCGAATCTCGAGCAGCGGGACGAGGAGGAATGGCAGGAGTATGGCGAGTACACGCCCGCGCAGCAGGTCGAGCGCAGGCAGAAGCGGGTGCGGCGCACGCTCGAGCGCTTCACCGGTCGACTCGACGCTCGCCAGAGGGCGCTGGTCGACACGCAGGCGGCCGGCGCTGGTTCGTTCATGGCGGAATGGCGGGACAATCGCCGCGCCTGGCGGGAGGCGCTGGCGGCAGCGCTGGCTGTCCGCGGCTCGGGCGAGGAGTTCTCGCGACGGATGACGACCCTGGTCGCGCGCCCGGACGAGCTCTGGACGCCGCAGTATCGCGCGGCGATCGAGCGCCGGCGCACGGAAGCGATAGAACTCCTCGCTGCAATCGACGCAACGCTCACGCAGGACCAGCGCGTCAAAGTGCGCCGCAGTCTCACGTCGCTCGCCGACGAGCTTGCGCGCCTCGCGCAGGCAAAAGAGCGGAAGCGACCGGCATGACGCAGTACGACGGCAAGGTGTTCGGGATCGGCTTCTACAAGACCGGCACGACCTCGCTCTACGAGGCGCTGCGCATTCTCGGCTACCACGCCGTCAACGGCGACACGCCCGGCAGCTACCCAGGCGCCGACGACGGCGCGACGCTGGTCCGGCAGATCGACGCCGGCGACTTCCGCCTGCCGACCTTCGAGATGTTCGACGCGTTCACCGACAATCCGTACTTCCGGATCTGGCGGGAGATTCACGCGATGTACCCGGACGCGCGCTACATACTGACGGTGCGCGACGACGAGCCCTGGATCGCGAGTTGCACTGGTTTCTACCGCAACCGGCGCATCCGCCCGATGCGGGCTTGGATGTTCGGGTCGCACGCCGACCCGTCACGGGACGAGCAGAGCCGGCAGGCGTGGCTCGCCGCGTATCGTGCGCACAACCAGGCCGTGCGGGAGTACTTCTCCTCACGGCCCGGCCAGTTTCTCGAGTTCGATGCTACTCGCGAGCGGGGCTGGGACCGCCTGTGCGCTTTCCTCCAGGCGCCCGTTCCCGCTCGACCCTGGCCACATGCGAACCCGGGCCGCCGCAATCTGCCGTGGCGCGGCCCGTGGCGGCGTCTGCGCCGCGCGCTGGGGCTCGAACTGCGCGTGCCGTCCGCGGAACCAGGCGACGAGGGGGACCCGTCGTGACGAAGCGGTGCGACCTGATCGCCTACGCGCACGTGATGAAGACGGGCGGCCAGACCATGTGCGACATCCTGCGGCAGTCGTTTCCGGGCAGGCACTGCGACCTGCAGGCGACAGGCGTGGCCACGCAGGACGACCTGCGATTCGCGCGCCGCTTCTATCCCGGGCTGCGCAGCGTCGCGGGACACGGCGTGGTTCCGCTCGGCGACCTCGCTTCCGCCTGCGATTCGATTCGCTATTTCCTGTTCCTGCGCGACCCGGTCGAACGTTGCGTGTCGCACTACCAGTACCGGCGCAACAAGGAAGAAACCTCGGACTTCGAACCCTGGCTCGAGAAGCACGCCAACTACCAGACACGATTCCTGCTGAGGACCCGCGGGTCCTGGCCGACCGGCGCTGACGCGGCTCGGGCGATCGACGTAGTCGAGCGCCATGTCGGGTTCGTCGGACTGCAGGAGCGATTCGACGAATCGCTGGTGATGCTGGCACGCTGGGTCGGGGACCCGGCGTTCGACGCCGCCTACCGAGCCAGGAACGTGGCGGCTTCGAGCTCGATACGGAAGCAGATCCTCGGCGATCCGCGAACCGTGGAAATGATCCGTGCGCACCACGTGGAGGACGAAAAGCTCTATCGACACGTGCGCGACGCCGTGTACCCTCGCCAGCTGGCGCAGTACGGCGCGACGCTCGATGTGGACGTGGCAGCGCTGCGCTCCCGAATCCCGGCCCCGCAGCGCAGGATCCTGGCGAGGTCGCTGGCGGCGGTGAAGCGCGGCGTGCTCTACAAGCCGCTTGCGCGTGCATTACATTCGTCTCACGGAGCCCAGGCATGAAGGCAGGCCATCTGCTGCGGCCCGCCGCAACGCGAGGGCGCGCACGATGATCGTCAATCACCGCTACCGGTTCATCTTCCTGAAGACCAAGAAGACGGCCGGCACCAGCACCGAGATCGCGCTGTCGCGCTACTGCGACGGCAACGACATCCTGTCGAAGATCGGCCATCGCGACGAACCGAAGCGTGCCGCGCTTGGTTACCAGGGGCCGGCGAACAACCTCGCGCCGGCGGGCACCTCGCTGCTCGACCGGATCCGTCGCTGGCGGCGCGGCCCCGAGGAGCGGTTCTGGAACCACATGCCGGCCAGCGAACTGCGCGCGAAGGTCGGCGAGCAGACCTGGAACTCGTATTTCAAGTTCTGCTTCGAACGCAATCCCTGGGACCGCGTCGTCTCGGCCTATTTCTGGGAGAACCGCAGCAGGAAGAGGCTGCCGGATTTCTACCGGTTCATGGACCAGTTGGAGCGCAGGGGTCTGCTCTCCAATTACGATGACTACGCAATTGACGGCAGAATCGCGGTGGACCGCGTATACCTGTATGAGGACCTGCAGGCGAGTTTGGAGGACCTGACCCGGCGGCTCGGTTTTCCCGAGCCGATTGAACTGCTGGATGCGAAGCGCCGAGTTCGCAGGGATCGCCGGCCGTATCAGGAACTTTACACGGAGCAGTCACGGGATCGCGTTGCGACCGCCTGCGCGCGCGAGATCGCCGAGTTCGGCTACCGATTCTAGGGTACCGATGCTTCGGTTTCGTCGAAGTCTAACGCGAATGATACGCGAGCATGCAGCACATGGTGCGGAGGACCGGCGGAGGCAACGGCGAGCACGCTCGCCGTACGGCCATGGGAATGCCCACGGATGAATTCGAGAGTGGGCTGGTCGCCGTCGATCGCGAAGTCGTCAGGAACCGCGTTCGCCGAGTCCCAGCGCACGGCGCCCCGCGTTGCGCACATACCGGCGCATGAGCTTGGCACAGTCACCGAGCGTCGGGGTCTCCAGGCGGCGTGCCTTCAGCGCCCGCGACTCGAAGAGCGCGGGATGGACGATGTCGATGACCGGCCGCACTGCAGCGCGCAGCGTCTCGACGTCGACCGCCGTTGATCCCCTCCGGACGAACAGGAGCGTGTTCTGCCGGTACCACCACTTCACGGCCTCCTCGTCCCATAGAGCCGCTCGGAGCACGTCGTAACAGTCGAATCCTCGGGCGGAGAACCGGCCGACCCAGTACGACTGCCGCTGCTCGTTGACGTGATGCTCGCCGCCCTGGCAGCGGATGGCCGCACCGAACAGCACCACGTCCGATGCTGCGCACAACGCGTCGACGAATCCATCGGAGTTCTTTTCAGAGATGTGCTCGGCCACCTCGACCGACATCGCGAGGTCGAATCTCCGGCCCGGGCTGGGCAAGGGTTTCTCGAAATCGACCGGAGTGAAGACGATGCTCGGGTCCAGCAGGTCTCCAGCCTTGACCCATGGCCCGTCCATCCCGTGCATCGTGGCGGCCCCCAGCCTGCCGGCCGCCTGTAGCCAAGCGCCGCGGCCACACCCGACGTCGAGGATCGAGGCTGGCTGGAAGAAGCTGTAGACGAGGCGCAGTACGTGCGCTGCGGAACTGGCCATGCCTTCGACATAGCGCTGGTAGAAGTCGTCGTCGTAGGCGACTGCGCCCGTAGCGGTCCCGGCCAAGGTGGTCTCCGAAATGAAGGCGGTGCGGCGGACTGTCGTCGACCGCGAAATGTCCTGTTACCGATGGATGATCACGGGTCCGTGACGGCTTAGCAAGGGCTGCGGGGCGCTGCCGCGCCGACGCCCGTCCCGACAGGCCGTCACCATCGTCGGTGGTCCGGCGCGTACAATTCCCGGCCATCGATGCGGGTCCTGATCTACACGCCGAGTTTCACCGAGCGCCGGGCGGGCGTCGAGATGCGGTACTGCCTGCTCGCCAACGCGCTCGTTGAGCGTGGTGCCAGCGTGCGCTTCCTCACGGCACGCGACAGGCGCAGTCCCAGGCCCAGGTTTCCCCTGCACGAGTCGGCGCAGGTTCATTTCGCGAAGGTCGAGAAGGAGTCAGTGCGGCCGCTGCTCGAAGAGTTCCGGCCGGAGATCGTCATCACCGTCAACGGGCGCAAGACGGCGCACCTGCTCGAGCAGGTCGAGAACCTCAGCCCGCACGTCCTCATCACCGAGCAACTCAATCCGCGCGACATGTCGAGGATGGTCGGTTCCGAGCATGCGCGGCTCGCGAATCTTCGCCGGGCAGATCGGATTCACGTGCTCCTGCCGAGTTACCGCCAGGCCCTTCCTACCGACCTGCAGGCGCGTTGCCATGTGATTCCGAACCAGTGCAGCGTGCCTCCAGACACCGCGGACAACTCGGGCAGGCACTTGGCCGAGGGGCGCAGGAAAAGGATCGTCTATGTCGCTCGTCTCGATCGCAGGCAGAAGCAGCAACAGATCCTCATCGAGGCTTTCGCCCGGCTCCGTCGGAAGTTCCCGGACTGGGAGCTTTGGCTGTGGGGAGACCACCACGACCTGCGCACGCTCGTCTACTTCTACGGCCTGGTCCGGCTACGGCGAGTATCGAAGCAGACATTCATGCCCGGTCCGACCGATTCGGTCGTAAAAGAATTCCTGCAGTCCCAGATGCTCGTGTTTCCATCGGCCTACGAGGGATTCCCGCAGGCGCTACTGCAGGGCATGGCCTGCGGACTACCCTGCGTCGGGTTCGCGGGCTGCGAGGGGGTCAACGAACTCATCGTCGACGAGGTCACCGGGCTGCTGGCGCCCGGCACGGACGACCCGGATGCACTGGCGCAGGAGATGGCGGCCCTGATGTCGGACGCCGACCTGCGCGAGCGGTATGGCCTGGCAGGCCGCGAGATGGCGAGGCATTACACATTCGAGAGATTCATGGACGGATGGCTGGGACTTGTCGAGGGCCTGTATCGGGACCGGCAGAGCGGGGTCCCTCCGTCCTCGAAATCCGCGACGGGCGTTCGGTAGCGGCAATGTGTGGCATTGCGGGAATCATCGGCGACCGGGCGGAGGTCGATGCCGTGCGCGACATGTCGGCGCTTCAGGCGCACCGCGGGCCGGACGACAGCGGGCTGTGGTCGGAGCCTGGGGCTGTGCTGGGGCACACCCGACTTTCGATCCTCGACCTCTCGGCGGCGGGACACCAGCCGATGGAGCTCGGCCCGTTGGTCGTGGTCTACAACGGCGAGATCTACAACTTCCGCGAACTGCGTGCGACGCTTCGGGGACCGTTCCATTCGCACTCGGACACCGAGGTCCTTCTGCACCTGTATCGCGAGTACGGCGACCGCTGTGTCGACAGGCTGCGCGGCATGTTCGCGTTCGCAATCTGGGATCGCGATCGCCGCCGCCTGTTTGCGGCTCGCGATCACGTCGGCCTGAAGCCTTTCTACTACACGCACGGGCCAGGGATGTTCGCGTTTGCCTCCGAGCTCGGTGCAATGCGGCGTGCGACGGAGAACGAGGTCGACCGCACGGCGATCGTTGACTACCTGACCTACGGCTACGTGCCAGCCCCGAAGTCGATCTATCGCGGCGTGCACAAGCTGCCGGCGGGCCACACGCTTGTCGTAGAGGATGGTGAGCCGCGCACCCAGCGTTACTGGAGCGCGCCCGTCGAACCGCGGGTCCGCGATATGCGGGTCGCGGTCGAGGGACTCGACGCACTGCTCGCCGAGGTCGTGCCCTCCCAACTCGTCTCGGACGTACCGGTCGGCGTCTTCCTCAGCGGGGGGCTCGATTCTGCAACGGTCGCCTGCTATGCCGGCAAGGTGCGCACCTATACGCTCGGCTTCGACGACCCGTCCAGGTCCGAAGCCGACGCCGCGCGCGCCGCGGCATCCCACCTCGGCACGGAGCACCACGAAATCGTCGCCAGGTCCGCAGACGTGCGCACCGCGCTCGACACGGTGACGCATTGCTTCGGCGAGCCTTTTGGAGACGACGCGGCATGGTCGAACTACGTCGTCTCGCGGCTCGCGCGCACGCAGGTGACCGTCGCCCTGAGCGGCGACGGCGGCGACGAGCTGTTCGGCGGCTATGGGCGGTACTGGAAAGAACCGCGTCGCGGCCCGAGCCGCCTGCTGGTGGCGCTCCGGCGCCTGGCTGGCAAGGGCCGCCCGACGGGCTCGGGTCCGGTACCCGCTCGCGCTGGCGGCATCGGCCCGCCTGGAATCGAGGCTCTACTGCACCCCGCGCTTGTGGCTCCCGGTTACGATCGACTATGGCACTACCGGCAGTATTGGCGCGACGACCTGCCGCCGGCTGTAGCATTGCGGTGGCTCGACCTCAACACCAGCCTGCCCGACCGCATGCTCACGAAGGTCGACCGCACGAGCATGGCGCATTCCCTGGAAGTGCGGCCGCCGCTCCTTGACCACCGCATCGTCGAATTCGCGTTCTCGCTGAGTCCCGACTTGCTGGTCGATCCGGTGGCGGGACACGGCAAGCTGGTACTGCGCCACCTGATGCGTCAGCGGCTGCCGCCGGGTCACCTCGACAGGAAGAAGCAGGGTTTTGGCCTGCCCGTCCGGCGCTGGCTCGCGGAAGACCCGACGTTGATTGCCGCCGCCTCGCGGACCCTGATGGACCATCAGGTCCTTCGGCGTCCTATTCCTGATCGTCTCGAGAAGCCGTGGGCACTGCTGGTACTCGCGCGGTGGCTGGAGATCAACGGTTGAGCCGCGCACGGTGCAATGCCGTTGCGCGAGCAGTGCCGGAGGAGGAACTCGAACGACCGACGCGCGAACGCTCGCGAAGCAGTGAATTTCCTACGCTTTCCAGATTGACTTCCAGCGGCTGCGGATCGCTCCGACCGCGCCCTGCTCGTCGACGTATTTGCGGCCCTCGACCACCTCATCCACGCCGAACTTCTCGAGGAAGTACCTTTCCGACTTTCGCACGCGCTCGCCGTGCCGGAAGTCCTCGTAGTCCGATGACGCTCCCTCGGGGTGGTGACCGATCACCACGTCCAGCGACACGGCGAACTTCCAGCGTCCCAGCCGCTGGTGCATCAGGTAGAAATCCAGGTGCTCCTTGCCGATCTTGTAGAAGGGATCCCAGGCCTGGTCCGCCAGGCACGTCGCCCGGAACAGGGTCGAGTTCGGCACGAAGTCGAAACGGACGTAGCGGTGCCCGCCCTGTGTCGCGAATTCCTCCTTGCCGGCGGGAGCCTGCTTGAAGATTGTCCGGCCCTCGACCCGCAGGTCGCAGGCGGTGCACTTGCGCCCACTCTTCTCGAGCCAGACGCAGGAAATACCGCCAAGGTCGGGACATTCATCCAGCACATCGGCCAGCGCGCCGATGTTGTCGGGCACGGTCTGGTCGTCGTCCAGCACCAGCAGGTAGTCCGTAGAGCAACGACGGACTATCTCGTTCCGTCCAGCGGAGAGCCCCGTGTCGAAGGGCAACCGGACCACGACCAGCGGGAGGCGGCAGGCGAACTCCTTGTAGAGTTCTTCCCGCTCCTCGTCGATCGGGCCGTCGTCGGCGACGATTACCTCACGCCACGCGTGCCTCGTGAGCGACTCGAGGCACATGCGGAGCTTGGGCGTCCGGAGGAACGTCTTCACGCCGACCGTGATGTCGCTCGTACCACCCATCGTCGGTTCCTCGCGTCGGCTACTCCGCTTCTTCCTGCGGCTTGAACGCGGCGGCCAGTTCCTGCTGCCTGCGCGCGGGCACCGGGTCGTAGTGGCTCAGGTCCATGGTGTAGGTGCCTTCGCCGCCGGTGATCGCCTTGAGACGCGAGAGATAGTCCTGCAGCTCCGCGAGCGGCACCAGCGCCGAGATCTGCGAGCGCCCGCCCGGCAGCGTGTCCTGTCCGCTGATGCGGCCGCGTCGCGTGGACAGGTCGCTGGTCACGTCGCCGATCGACTCCGACGGCGTGCTGATCTCGACCTTGACGATCGGCTCCAGCACGATCGGCCCAGCTTCCTTGATCGCGCTGACGAAAGCCTTCTTGCCCGCGGAGACGAAAGCGACTTCCTTCGAGTCCACCGCATGGTGCTTGCCGTCGTAGACGCTGACGCGCACGTCCTGCAGCTCGAATCCGGCTATCGCGCCGTCGACGAGCACCTGCCGCACGCCCTTCTCGACGGCCGGGATGAACTGCCCGGGGATCGCGCCGCCGACCACGTCGTCTACGAACTCGAAGCCTGAACCGCGAGGCAGCGGTTCCACGCGCAGGTACACCTCGCCGAACTGGCCGGCACCGCCGGTCTGCTTCTTGTGGCGGCTGTGGCCCTCAGCCGGTCGCGTGATCGTCTCGCGGTAGGGAATGCTGGGCGGCGCGGTCTTGACCGCCACGCCGTAGCGTTCGGTCATTCGCTGCAGCATCACGCGCAGGTGCAGGTCACCGAGGCCATAGAGCACGGTCTCGTTCTGGGCGGTGTGATGCTCGACCCGCACGCAGGGATCCTCGGCCACCAGTCGGTGCAGCGATTCCGATAGTTTCTGCTCGTCGCCACGCTTCTCGGCGTGGATGGCCAGGCCGAGCATCGGCGGCGGGAAGCTCACGGACTTGAGGTGAAAGTGGTCCTCGTCATGCGAGTCGTGCAGCACCGCGTCGAAGTGCAGTTCATCGATCTTCGGCACGGCGCAGATGTCGCCCGGAACCGCCTGCGACACCTCGATGTGTTCCTTGCCCTGGAGCTGGTAGAGATGGGCGATCTTGATCGGCTTGCGCGCGTCGCCCACCAGCAACGGCGATCCGGCCTTCACCGTGCCCTGGTGAACCCTGAATATGCCGAGCTTGCCGACGAACGGGTCGATGGTGACCTTGAAGACGTGTGCGACGATGTGCTTGTCCGGGTCGGGCGCGACCTTGACGCGCACTGCCGCGTCGCCTTCGCCCTTCAGGAACGGAGGCGGGTTGCCTTCGGCCGGGTTCGGCGCCAGCCGCACCAGAACGTCCATCAGTTCCTGGATACCGGCGCCGGTCTCGGCGCTGCAGAAGCAGACCGGCACGAGGTGATCCTCGCGCAGCGCCTGCTCGAACGGGTCGTGGAGCTGGTCGGGGGAGATTTCCTCGCCCTGCTCGAGGTACAGCGCCATCAGCTTCTCGTCCACCTCGACCACCTGGTCAATGATCTCGGTGTGCGCAGCTTCCGCGGAGGAGAAATCCGTGGCCTTGCCCGCCGCCTGGAAGAAGCAGTCGACCACCGTATTGCCGCCTTCGGCGGGGAGGTTCAGCGGCAGGCAGGCCCTGCCGAAGCTCTGGCGTATGTCCTCGAGCACCTGCTCGGTGCGGGCGTCCCGGCTGTCGATCTTGTTGACGACGATGAGCTTGCAAAGTCCGCGCGCCTTCGCGAAATCCATCATGCGCAGCGTCATCGGCTCGATGCCGTTCACCGCGCTCACCACGATCACCGCGGTCTCGACGGCTTCGAGCGCGCAGAGGCTGCGGCCCAGGAAGTCCGGATACCCCGGGGTATCAATGATGTTGACCCGCCGGCCCTGGGTCTCGAATCCACAGATCGCGGCGTCCAGCGAGTGAAGCAGGGCCTTTTCCTGGGGGTCGGAGTCGCACACGGTCGTGCCGCGCGCGAGGGAGCCCTTGGACAGAATCGCACCGGATTGCGCGAGCAAGGCCTCGGCCAGCAGTGTCTTGCCCGCGCCGGCTTGGCCCACGAGTGCGATGTTTCGGATGTCTGTGGTCGAGTAGGGCATTTGCTGCCTCCTTTGTCCTTGCGTTTCGTTGTGGAAGCATAACCCCAAGGGCGCCGGGAGCCAGAGGCGTTTGCCGGGATTGGCTTCACCGCCGGATCAAGGTAGAAAGCTTGTACGCGCGGCCCCGGGGGCCGTCATCCGAGGGGTAGGGGAATGTCGACGGGCAAACGGGCCCTGATCGTGGATGACTCACGTTCGGCCAGGGTCATCCTCGGCCGGATGCTCGAGCAGTACGGCCTGGCCGTCGATACGGCTGAATCTGCCGAGCAGGCGCTCGAGTATCTGCAGCAGCACCGTCCGGACGTGATCTTCATGGATCACCTGATGCCGGGCATGGATGGATTCCAGGCGGTGCAGGCCATCAAGGGCGACGCCCAGACCGCAACCATCCCCCTGCTCATGTACACCTCCCAGGAAGGCGAGTTGTACGTGAGCCAGGCCCGCGCGCTGGGCGCGGTGGGTGTGCTGCCGAAGACGGTCAGGCCGGCCGACGTCTCGCGCGTGCTCTACCAGCTTCACCTGCTGCAGGATCGCAGGCAGGACCGCACGACCCTGTTCCGGCGGCCAGAGCCGCCCGCCGCCGCCGCGCAGACCGTTACCCAGGATGGCCAAGCCGGCATGGCGGCGCCACCGGAACGGGCGACGACGCAGCCCGAATCGGCGGACCTGGCGTTGCCGATGTCGGCAGTGTCGCCGGCTGCCCTGTCCGAGTTGTCGGCCAGCCTGCGACAGTCGGTGCAACAACTGGTAAAGGACCAGCTGGCCGAGCAGCGGCGCTTCGTGCTCGCCACCTTCGAGGCGTTCGCGCGCCGCCTTGGCTCCGAGATGAAGGAGAACGCGCAGAAGCAGCCTCCCGCGGTCGTCGAACTGCCGCCTGCCGAGGCGCCGCGGCGCCAGTGGTGGCCGGTGTTCCTCACCGGGCTGCTCGCGGTGATTCCCGCCTGCGTGCTGGGGTTCATGTACTGGCAGGAGCTCGAGACCGGCCGGGAGATCGGGCGCCAGGTCACGCGTCTCGAGGAACAGGTGAGCGCCCTCGCCAAGGCTCCGCCCCCGGCTGCCTCGCCATTTGCCGCGACCATGCCCGGACCGGCACCTTTCGGCGAGGCTACATTTTCGCCGGACCCGGCAGCATCGGAAACGCCGCAGCCCGGACCGGGTCCTGCGCCGCTGCCGACACCGGTGGATTACGTACCCTACGGCGACCTGCCGTTCGGCGGCACGCGCCTCGAGCACCTGCGCACGCTGGCGAGTACGCTCCAGGCACAGGACTTCCACGGGAAGATCGTCCTCCAGTACTCGGTTGGAGACTTCTGCCTCACCGGCAGCCCGACGGACGGATTCGGCGTTGCAGACCCGACGCTGCCACTCAGGAAATGCGACATCGTCGGCAACCCGTTCCACGACTCACTTTCTCCGGCCCAGCGACAAACGGTGGACTTCGCCAACTTCGTGGCAACCCTGCGCAGGCGCAGCGGCGGGGCGATCGTCGTGGATGCCGTCGATGCCGGCCGGCGCAGCACTGTCGAGTATCCCGAGCAGACCGAAACGACCACGGCCGGCGCGTGGAACACGGTTGCGGCCCAGAACAACCGGGTCGAGACCAGGGTCGTACCCGCCGAGTGACGTCCGGGCACGAATTCAAGCCACCGTCCTGGCTGTCGAGTCCGCACGTCCAGTCCGTGTTCTCCAGCCTTCCGTTCAGGCGTCCGGGGGTCGCATGGCGCAGCCGCCGGTTGGTCGCCGCCTCGCGGGAGATGGTGCTCGACTGCGGCGACGGGGTACGGCTGCTTGCGCATCACGCGACCTGCGAGCGCGCCGGGTACGCCAGGGCCTCGCGGGTCGCGGTGCTGCTGCACGGCTGGGAAGGGAGTTCGGAATCGCTGTACGTGCTGTCGCTCGGCCAGTACCTGCTGGCCCGGGGTTTCGACGTGGTGCGGCTCAACCTGCGCGACCACGGCGGCAGTCATCACCTCAATCCGGAGATCTTCCATTCCTGTCGCATACAGGAGGTGGTCGGCGCCGTGCAGCGCATCCAGGCGCTTAACGCCGGGCTCGGCCTCAACCTGGTCGGGTTCTCGCTCGGCGGGAACTTCTTCCTGCGCGTCGCGGCCCGGGCGAGCGCTGCGGGCCTCGAACTCGAGCATGTCGTCGCGGTGTGCCCGGTGGTGGACCCGCAGCACACGCTCGTGCGGCTCGAGCGCGGCTGGCCGGTGTATCGCCGCTACTTCGTGCGGAAGTGGCGAAGGTCGCTCAAGCAGAAGCAGGCCGCCTGGCCAAGACTCTACGACCTCGGCGACATAAAGGCGATGGACAACCTGACGGACATGACCGATCACCTGGCGCGCAGGTACGGCGGCTATGCGTCGCTCGATGAATACCTGCGGGGCTACGCCATCACGGGCGACGCGCTCGCGGCCATCCGTCACCCGACGCGCATCATCACGGCGGCCGACGACCCGATCATTCCGGTCGAAGACTTCGATAGAGTCGCGCGCCCGCCGGCGCTGACCCTCACTCGCACCGCGCAGGGCGGCCATTGCGGCTACTACGACGCCGGTCGCGGCGGAACCTGGATAGAGCGCGAGATCTACGCGACGCTGTGCGCGACGTAGTCGTCCCGTCGCTGGGCGTGACTATGGCGTGGTCGCACCGCGCTGGGCCATCTCGGCGAGCCAGCGACGGTAGCGCGTGTCGAGAGGCTCATTTGGCTGCGGCTGGAAACTGCGCCCAACGGGCACTGCCTTCCACTGCGACGGCTGCCCGGCAGCGAGGAATGCCACGCCGCGCGCAGTCGCTTCCTGCTGTGCCTGGCGATGGACCGGAAGCCGGCAGACATCCGCCAGAGCCTGGCAGAGATAGTCGCAGCGGGCCATGCCGCCCGAGATCCTCGCGCCGTCCAGGATCGCCGAACCGCGCATTGCGTCGAGGTTGACGCACAACAGGAAGGCGACGCTCTCGACGACCGCAAGCAGCCTGAGCCTGTCGTCGCCGTCGGTGACGAATTCGACCGGAAATCCCGGCAACCAGAATGGGGCGCCGAGCCCGCCGACGCCGTTCATGAACAGTGGCACGTCCTCGCCGGGCTGCACGGCCAGCGATTCGAGCGCGCGCTCGACGTCGATTGCCGAGCGGCTGCGCAGCCAGTCGATGGCGCTGCCGGCGCCATTGACCGTGCCCTCGTGGCTGTAGACCGCGCCGGAACTGTCCGAGCGAAGCACGCTGCGGAGCAGTCCGGCCGGGAGCGGCGTGCCTGGTGACGCAGCTCGTTGCACGAAAGCCCCTGTGCCGACATTGACCAGCGCCATCCGTGCGTCGGGCGCGCCGAACGCGAATGCCGCTGCGGATTGGTCGCCCGTGCACGCAGTGACGGGAATGCTGCGTGTGCCAGCGCTCAAGTGGCCGTACGCGTGGCAGGTCGGAACGCACGTCGGGAGGCACGCGATGTCGATGTCGAAGGCATCGAGCAACGTGGACGACCAGGCCAGCGTCGCCGGGTCGAACAGCAGCGTCCGCGATGCGTTGGCCGGATCGACGACATCCGGATGTTCGTCGAGCAGCCATCGAAGCAGCCAGCTCGAAAGCGGCCCGAATGCCAGGTCGCCGCGCTCGGCGGCGCGGCTCACCGCCGCAACGTGGTCAAGGCACCAACGCAGCTTGCTGGCGCCGTAGTGAGGGGAGAGCACCAGGCCCGTCAGCTTGCGGAATTCCTCCGCGCGCGGCTCGAGTCGCGTGAGCCACGCCGCATTCCGCCGATCCTGCCAGGAGATCGCGTTGGTGAGCGCGCGCCCGCTCGAGCGTTCCCAGCAGACGATCGTCGAGCGCTGGGTGGCGAGTCCTGCCGCTTTGATCGGCCGGTCCGCGACGACGGGCGAGCTGCAGGCGTCGAGCACGGCACGCTCGAGCGAGCGGACGAGTTCCAGCGGGTCCTGCTCGACGAAACCGTCCTCGCCGAGCTGGGTTGCGACCGGCACGTGCGATGCGGCAACTTCGCTGCCGCAGTCGTCGAATATCACGGCGCGGCTGCCGTGCCCGCCCTGATCCAGCGCCAGGACGAGTCCAGGCGCGGTCCGGGTCGTCACTGGCGCTGGCTCTGCTCGTAGGCAACGCGCAGTTCGCGCACCGCCATGGTCTCGACGTACCGGGCGCCCAAGGACTGGCACGCCCGCGCGGTCCCGAGGTCGCGCACTTCGTAGAGTGCCCAGTCCCAGGGTCCCGGCCACAGCGACTCGAGCCCGGCCGGAAGGCGATCAACGTTCGCGAACAGGAAATCCGGTGCGACCGACGTCGCGTCGCTAATGGCCCTGTCGTCGTAGTTCGCGACTACCCAGCCGATCCGCGTGCCGATCATCTGCCGCATGATCCGCAGGCTCGGCAGGTCGAATGAGATCAGCACACAGCGATCGAGCGCGGGTTTCACCACCTGCGCGATACGCTGCAGCACCGCCTCGCGGCCGAACCGGCGCAGGCTCGCGCGCTTGATCTCCACGTATGCGGTCACGCCTTCCCAGGCGTCGAGCGCCTCGACCACCTGTTCGAGCGAGGGCGGGTAGGTGTAGGCGAACCGGTTGCCGAAGCGCGCGCTCTCTCCGACCGGCGTCTCGGACAGCTGGGCCCAGGACATGTCGTGCACTACGTCAGGCCGGTCGCCGACGCGCTGTAGGTCGGCATCGTGCAGGACCACCGGCACCTTGTCGGCGGTCAACTGGACATCGAACTCGATGTGCCGGATCCCGAGTTCCACCGCCGATGCAAGCGACTGCAGCGTGTTCTCCGGGAACTCGATGGCGTTGCCGCGGTGCGCGATGATCTCGGGAAGGCTCGTGCCTGGCGACATGTTCACTGGATCCGACGTCGGTTCGGCCTGGTGTGCGCGGTGCAGTGTGCCTTGGCCGAGGAAGACATCGCCCCGCCGCGCCGTTGGACTGAACCCGAGAAAGGGTGAGGACGACGCGGCGGAGCGATCGCGCAGGTTGAGGCCAAGCGCGGGCGCATTGTGCTTACAAGCGCGGCGCGAGTCCAGAGGGCCTTGGTTTGTCACTCGGCGCGAGAAGACGTTGCCTGGATTCGCGCCTGCAAAAGATTCAGTCACGCGTGACGCAACGGCGACCTCGTGCTCGCGTGATTCGCGAATTCAGCGAAGCGCGACGTGGGCGGATGAGTACCTTCCGCTTTTCGCCGGAGCATGGCTCTTCACGTTCGCGGCGTTTCGTCCACCCGGACACACAGCAGACGTAACCGGTACGAAACTCGCGGGCAAAAAAAACCCCGCTGTTGCGGGGTTCGTTATTTTTCGGTGCGCCTTGTTCTGCTTTTTTCTGAGTCCTTGCCTGGCGCCCCGCATCCCTGGTTGCTGCGTCCGGTCTGTTCCATGTACTGGCTCGCTCTACCCCGTCGTCCCCCGGCGGGATCTCACCCCAATCCCCGCGTCATCGTCCGCTTCGTCACCTACCACACGAGGACAGTCAAGAAGAAGCAATGACCGTGCCATGTTGTACTGCAGCAGCCAGTGAAGCTTTTTGAATCAATGGCTTGTGCGTTTCGCGCCGGATAGATTCGCGGCCGCTCCACGGCCGGAGTCGCACCGCTCGCGCCAATGCGTAAAGGATTTCGACAGCGCCGCTCAGAACGCGCTGATCCCTGTGAGCTCGCGTCCGATGGTGAGCTGGTGGATCGTCTCTGTTCCCTCGTAGGTGATCACGCTCTCGAGATTGAGCGCGTGCCGGATCGGCACGTACTCCGCGCTGATGCCGGCACCGCCGAGGATGTCGCGCGCGTCGCGGGCGACGTCGAGCGCCATGCGACAGTTGTTCCACTTGGCGAGCGACACGTGCGAAGGGCTCATCTTCCCCTGGTCCTTGAGCCGGCCGAGCTGCAGCGAGAGGAGCTGCGCGGTCGTGATTCCGCGAGCCATCTCGGCGAGGCGGATCTGCACCGTCTGTGTTGCGGCGAGTGGGCGGCCGAAAAGCACCCTCGACTGCGAATAGTCGAGCGCCTGCGCAAGACAGGCCTGCGCCGCGCCGATCACGCCCCAGCTGATGCCGTAGCGCGCCTGCGTCAGGCAGGAGAGCGGTGCCTTGATACCGACGGTGCTGCCGGGGAGCATGTTCGCCTCCGGCACCACGACGTCCTCGAGGAAAATCGCACCCGTGATCGAGGCGCGCAGCGAGAATTTCTTCTCGATCTCGGGCGCAACGAGACCCTTGGTTCCTTTCTCGACCAGGAACCCGCGCATGCCATCGTCGGTTTTCGCCCAGATGACGAACAGGTCGGCGATCGGCGAATTGGTGATCCACATCTTCGCGCCGTTCAGCACCCAGTCGCCGCCGCGACGCTTCGCGTGTGTCTTCATGTTGGCGGGGTCGGATCCGCCGTGGGGCTCGGTGAGCCCGAAGCACCCGATGACTTCGCCCGTCGCCATCCGCGGCAGGTAGGCCTGCTTCTGCTCTTCGCTGCCGTAGGTGTGGATCGGGTACATGCACAGGCTCGACTGCACGGAGACGAAGCTCCTGAGGCCAGAGTCGCCGCGCTCCAGTTCCTGGCAGATCAGGCCGTAGCTGACGGAGTTCATGCCAGCGCAGCCGTAGCCATCCAGCGAGCTACCGAACAATCCAAGCCCGGCCAGTTCGGCAACCAGTTCCTGCGGGAAGGTGTGGTCCTCGAAATGCTGGCGGATCACCGGAAGGACCTTGTCGTCCACCATGCGGGCGACAGAGTCCTGCACCATCTGCTCCTCTTCGCTGAGCAGGCCCCTGACGTCGAACAGGTCGACCGGATTCAGCGCCCGAGTCGATTTCTTCTGTTGGCTGCTTGCAGAGGGTGTCGCCACGACGATCTCCCGTCGATTTGGTTGAGGAACGCGGTCTCAGGATGCGGTACCAGCCGCGCGGTATCTTACTTGTTAGGGAACGAGGGGGCATTCGCCATTTCCCGCAGGGCGCCGCCGGCTTCCACCGCCGCAGCGGCGTCGGCCATTCGGCGGGCTGGCGGGCGGTTGCGGGACGCGCCCGGCCGGCCCGGGTCGGGTCACGATTGACCATGCAATACTATGCAACCCCTGGTTCGCAGCGCTTGCAACAATTACCTGGAGTGGATGTATGACTACGCGCAGCAGCAGCAGAGTCGGAATCATGTCGGTCGTAGCAGTGTCGGTCGCGCTTGCCGGATGCGCGTCGGTCCAGGACTTCGGCAGCAATCCGGAAAAGCAGAAGACCCGCCAGGGCACGGCCATCGGTGCCGCCGGCGGTGCGGCGATCGGCCTGATCGCGGGAGGCGGCTGGAAAGGCGCACTGATCGGTGCGGGCGTCGGGGCGCTGGCCGGCGGCCTCGCCGGCAATTACATGGACAAGCAGGAAGCCCAGCTGCGCAAGCAGATGGCCGGCACCGGCGTCGAGGTCGTGCGCATGGGCGACAACCTGACGCTGAGCATGCCCGGCAACGTCACCTTTGCCTTCGACAGCGCGAAACTGAACCCGCAGTTCGATCCGGTGCTGGACAAGCTCGCGCAGACGCTAAGCGAGTACAACAAGACCGTGATCCAGATTGCCGGGCACACGGACAGCACCGGAACCCACGCCTACAACATGAAGCTTTCGTTGGAGCGGGCCGACAGCGTGAAGACCTACCTGGAGAGCCGTGGCGTGCCGACGGCGCGACTGGTCACCATCGGTGCCGGTCCGGACTACCCGATCGCGTCCAATGACACGGAAGAAGGGCGCGCCCAGAACCGCCGCGTCGAGATCACGATCGTCCCGGTGACCCAGGACGAGTTGAACAAGGCGAAGTAGAGGAATTATTCCGCGACGACCAGCTTGCGGAGCTTCTTGATCGCGTTGGCTTCGACCTGGCGGATGCGTTCGGCCGAAACGCCGAATTGCTCGGCCAGGTCGTGCAGCGTGGCCTTGGACTCGCCCATCCACCGCGCGCGCAGGATCGCCTGGCTGCGGTCGTCGAGCTGCGCCATCGCGGCTGCCACCCTGTCACTCACGTCTTCGTCCCACTCGGCACGCTCGACCGCGAGCGCCGGGTCCGCGTCGGGGGCCGGCAGGTACGCTGACGGCGACCATGCGTCCTCTTCCTCGTCGGCATCGGCTGCCGGATCGAATGACAGGTCGCGAGACGAGAGCCGGCGCTCCATCTCCGTGACTTCACTGGTGCTCACGCCGAGGTCGTGGGCCACGGCCCGGGTCTCGTCGGCCGTGAGCCAGCCGAGGTTGCGCTTGTACTTGCGCAGGTTGAAGAACAGCTTGCGCTGCGCCTTGGTCGTGGCGACCTTCACGAGTCGCCAGTTGCGCAACACGTATTCGTGGATCTCGGCGCGGATCCAGTGCACGGCGAACGACACGAGCCGCACGCCCACCGTCGGGTCGAACCGCTTGACCGCCTTCATCAGGCCGACGTTGCCTTCCTGGACCAGGTCGCCCATCGGCAGGCCATAGCCCATGTAGCCGCGCGCAATGTGCACCACGAATCGCAGGTGCGACAGCACCAGCTGCCGCGCGGCCTCGACGTCGCCCTCGGCGTGGTAGCGCGTGGCAAGCGCCGATTCAGCCTCGCGGCTCAACACCGGGATGCGCCCGATCGCGTCGAAATACGCGTCCAGGCTGCCGATCGGGCCCGTCAGGGCGAGTTCAGCGGGACTGCGGAGTGTGAGTGCGGTGGTGGTCATGTCTTTTCAGGGTGCTCCCTAATTGCGCCTGCTGATATTAGCAGTCGCGTCATTAGAGTGCTAAATACCCGTAAAGTTCATCGATAGAACCGACGCCGATGGTTCTTTAATTCTTTATATATCAATATGTTATTGCTTACATTGACGGCCATGGCGGCGGCCGGGCGTGTGGCCACCGCAGGCTACTTCGGCTCTATTCCCCGAAGCTCGCGGGTCGCGACGATGAATGAACCGAGCCAACCGAGCACGGCGCCGCCGGCGACCAGCACCAGGCTGGATTCGGCGTCGAGACCGTGCAGCGCGAAGCCGCTTCCATAGAGCCCCGCAATGCGCCGCACCGGTTCGCCGAGCATCAGGATCACCACCGTCACCACCAGCCAGGCGATCGCGCCACCGCCAAGGCCGTACCACACACCGTTGTAGAGGAACGGCCGGCGCACGAAGGCGTCACTGCCGCCGACCAGCTTCGTGACTTCGATCTCCCCGCGCCGGTTCTCGATGTCGAGGCGGATCGTGTTGCCGACGATGACCAGGATGCCGAGCGCGAAGAGTCCGGCCGCCAGGAACACGATCCGGCGCACCACGTCCAGGATCGCGTTGAAGCGGCTCACCCATTCGGTGTCGAGCTGCACCACGTCCACGCCAGGCAGCAACTTGAGTTCTGCGGTGAGCGTCTCGACGTGTCCCGAATCGCGAAACATCTCCGCAGGCCGGACGATGAGCGCATGCGGCAGCGGATTGTCCTTCAGCGCATCGAGGGCCTCGCCGAAGCCGGAGTTGCGGCGAAATTCCTCGAGCGCATCGTCGGCCGGCACGACCGTCACCTCGGCCACGTCGCGACGCTTCCTCACGCGCTCGGCCACGGACTTTGCGTCGTCGAGGCTTGCCGACTGCTTCATGTAAACGGAAACGTCGAGCGCGTTGTTCCAGCCGCCGCTCGCAGCGCGGACGTTCTGTACCAGCACGTGCAGGCATGCCGGCAACGCGAGCGCGATGCCGATGACCAGCACAGTGAGCAGCGCCGCAAAAGGTTGCTGCCAGAGCCGCCCCAGCGAGCCCACCATCGTCTGCAGGTGGCGTTCGAACCAGCGCGTCATGCGAGTTCACCGCGAGCGACCACGATGGACGGCAGCGGCGGTGGCGCGTCGTCGCCGCCGGCGACGCGGCCGCCCTCGATCACCACGCGCCGCACGCCGAAGTGCTCGATCAGGTGCACGTCGTGCGTCGCGATCAGCACCGTGACGCCTACTTCGTTGAACCGCCTGAAGATGTTCATCACCTCCAGCGCGAGGTCCGGGTCGAGGTTGCCGGTCGGCTCGTCGGCGATCAGCAGCGAAGGCTTGCCGACGATCGCGCGCGCGATGCCCACGCGCTGCTGCTCACCGGTCGAAAGCTCGATAGGCCGGTTGCGCTCGCGACCGAGCAGTCCCACCTGGTCGAGCGCAGCGCGAACGCGCTTGTCGATTTCCTTTTCCGGCTGGCCGGCAATCACCAGCGGCAGGCCGACGTTGTCGTACACCGGGCGATCCATCAGCAGCTTGTGGTCCTGGAAGACGATGCCGATGTCGCGCCGGAACGGCGGGATCTTCGAGCGCGGCATGGTCGCGGTGTTCTGGCCGTTCACCATCAGCATCCCGCGGCTCGGGCGCTCGATCACGGCGACCAGCTTGAGCAGCGTGCTCTTGCCCGCGCCGGAATGACCTGTCAGGAACACCATCTCGCCGCGATCCACGGTAAGCGAGAGGTTCGAAATGGCCTCGCGCCCGTTCGGGTAGCGCTTCCAGACGTTCTCGAAGCGGATCATGCGACCTCGCCGCCGGCGCGGGCCGGGGACAGCACGGCGTCGACGAAGGACTCCGGGTCGAAGACACCGAAGTCCTCGGCCGATTCACCGATCCCGATGTAGCGCACCGGGATGCCGAGCCCGTCGGCGATCGCGAGCACGATGCCGCCCTTGGCAGTGCCGTCGAGCTTGGTGAGCACCAGGCCCGTCACGCCCATCGCCTCGTTGAACTGTCGCGCCTGGGCGAGGGCGTTCTGGCCCTGGCCAGCGTCGAGCACCAGCAACACCTCGTGCGGGGCGTCGGGGTCGAGTCGGCCGAGCACGCGCTTCACCTTGCGGAGTTCGTCCATCAGGTTGCTCTGCGTATGCAGTCGCCCGGCCGTGTCGGCGATCATCACGTCCGTGCCACGGGCCTGTGCGGCCTGCATTGCGTCGAAGATCACGGCGGCCGGGTCCGCACCCGCGGCCTGCGCGATCACCGGCACGCCGTCGCGTTCGCCCCAGACCTGAAGCTGCTCGATCGCCGCCGCTCGAAAAGTGTCGCCGGCCGCGAGCATGACCTTGCGGCCTTCGTCGGTGAGGCGACGCGCGAGCTTGCCGATGGTCGTGGTCTTGCCAGAGCCGTTGACGCCGACCACCAGGATCACGAATGGGCGCTTGCTGGCGTCGACTTCGAGCGGCCGGCCGACCGGCGTCACGATCGCGAGCATCGACTCGCGCAGCGCGCCGATCAGCGCATCGAGGTTGCCGAGTTCGTTGCGCGATACCTGGCGACGCAGGCCGCCCAGGATCTTCTCGGTGGTCTCGATGCCGACGTCGGCGGAGATCAGTCGCGTCTCGAGTTCGTCGAGCACGGCATCGTCGATGCGGCCGCCTGGCAGCAGGTTGGCGAGGTCGTAGGTGAGCCAGGAGTCGCCGCGGTTCAGCTTCGAGCGCAGGCGCGCGATGAAGCCGGGCTGCTTCGCGACCTTCTCGGGTGTGGCCTCGTCGGCCTTTTTCGTCTTGAAGCTGAAGAGTGCCATGACCAGGATCGCGGTGCGGGGCCGTGATTGTAGCGGATGGGTCGGGTTGCGAGCGTCGGTCGCGGGTAAGATCAAGCCCGGTCACGGCGTGAGGCGAATGCGACCGCGTACGCTCGTTCATGAAGACAGGCAAACCGAACAAGGCGGGATCCATCGCCGCGAAGGCGGGGCCGGGGCGCACGCTGCGCATCATCGGTGGCTCGTGGCGCGGCCGGAAGATCCGGTTTCCGCCGGTCGAGGCGATCAGGCCCACGCCCGACCGCGTGCGGGAAACGGTCTTCAACTGGCTGCAGCAGGATATCGCTGGCGCGCGCTGCCTCGACCTTTACGCGGGCAGCGGCGCGCTCGGGCTCGAGGCACTGTCCCGCGGCGCCGCGCAGGTGGTGTTCGTGGACGTTGACCAGGCGGTTGGCCGGCACCTGTCGCAGACGCTCGTTCAGCTCGGCTGCGACCGTGGCCAGGTGGTCTGCTCGGACGCGACCCGTTACGTCGAAGCCGTCCCGCAGTCCTTCGACATCGTGTTCCTGGACCCGCCGTTTGCCGAACGGGCGCTGGCAGATGCCTGCCGCCGCCTCGATGAGCGCGGCTGGCTGCGCATGGGCGGGCTTGCCTACCTCGAGGACACTGCCACGGCCGGGGTGCCGGTGCTTCCCGTGGGCTGGACACTGCTTCGCAGCAAGCGCGCGGGCGAGGTGGGCTATCATCTGGCGCGTCGCGATCCTTCCGCCGGCGAATAGCGAGGTCACATGGGCAGCCGTGCGATGTATCCGGGGACTTTCGATCCCTTCACGAACGGGCACAACGACCTCGTGCGCCGGGCCTGCCGGCTTTTCGACCACGTGATCGTGGCCATTGCGGCCAACCCGGGCAAGACGCCACTGCTGCCAATCGAGAAGCGCCTGGACCTGGCGCGGCAGGTCCTTTCGGACGTGCCGAATGTCGAGGTCGCGGGCTACTCGGGACTTACGGTCGAGTTCGCGCGCAAGCACAGCCTGAATGTCATCGTGCGCGGGCTGCGTGCGGTTTCGGACTTCGAGTTCGAGTTCCAGCTCGCCACGATGAACCGCCACCTCTCCGACAAGGTGGAGACCGTGTTCCTGACTCCGACGGAACAGTTCAACTTCGTCTCCTCGACGCTGATCCGGGAAATTGCCGGTTTCGGCGGCGATGTGCGCGAATTCGTGCACCCGATGGTGGCCGAGGCGCTCGCGGCCCACTTCGCGAAAAAGTAGCCGCCGCGGCCAGGCCGCAATTCGGCCCCTGGCGAGTTCGTCCAGCGCGGGCGCGAATCCGCAGGCTTGCGTTCGATTCTCACAGTGCATCGAGCGCGCACCGCGGCCAGCATGGCCGCGGAGGATCGACACCCATGTCGCTGCTGGAATGGCCCGAGGCGGAGCGTCCCCGCGAGAAGCTGTTGAAGCGCGGCCCGGCGGCGCTGTCGGAAGCGGAACTGCTCGCGATACTGCTGCAGACCGGGACGCCCGGGCGTTCCGCGCTCGACATGGCGCGGGGACTGCTCGGCGAGTTCAGGTCGCTGCGGGGACTGCTCACCGCCGAGCGGCAGGCGCTATGCCGCGTGCGCGGCCTCGGCAGCGCGAAGTACGCACTGCTGCAGGCGTCGCTCGAACTCTCGCGACGGCACTACGCCGAACTCATGCAGATGGGGCCCGCGCTCGCCAATCCGCGCGCCACGCGCGAGTTCCTGCGGGCGCGCCTTCGCGACCGGGATCACGAGGTGTTCTGCTGCCTGTTCCTGGACAACCGCCACCGCGTCATCTGCTTCGACGAGGTCTTCCGCGGCACCATCGACGGCGCCAGCGTCCACCCGCGGGACATCGTCAAGCTCGCACTCACCCGCAACGCCGCGGCGGTGATCCTCGCCCACAACCATCCCTCCGGCGTCGCCGAACCCAGCCAGGCCGACGAAATGATCACCGGCCGCCTGCGTGATGCGCTGGCGCTGGTGGACATCCGGGTGCTCGACCACATCGTCGTGGGCGACGGTGCCTGCGTTTCGTTTGCCGAACGCGGGTTACTGTAAAAACACCTTTCTTAACAATAGGTTGTGACCAGCATGCCGGAGCGGACCGACAGCCGGGGCATGCATCGCGCCCTGCGCTGCCAGGTGCGCCGGCTTGCCGACCCGGGCACCCCTGGCCTTGCCTACAGCGCCCGTCGCTGGTATAAAACGCGGCTCGTTTTCGCGGGGAGCGACACTGCCTCCCGCGCCTTGAGGATCAAGCCATGTCGAAAGTCTGTCAGGTCACCGGCAAGCGGCCGATGAGCGGTAACACCGTCTCCCACGCCAACAACAGGACGCGCCGTCGTTTCCTGCCCAACCTGCATTCCCAGCGCTTCTGGCTCGAGACCGAGAAGAAGTGGGTCACGCTGCGCGTGTCCGGCAACGGCATGCGGACGATCGACAAGAAGGGCCTCGAGGTCGTCGTAGCCGAGCTGCGCGCCCAGGGCGTCAAGGTCTGAGCAGGAGCACCTGAGCCATGCGTGACAAGATCAAGCTGCTTTCGACCGCCGGTACCGGCCACTTCTACACCACGACCAAGAATAAGCGTCTCCACCCGGAGAAGCTCGAGGTCAAGAAATTCGATCCCAAGGTCCGCAAGCACGTGACCTACAAGGAAGCCAAGATCAAGTAAGGCGCAGCCGCCTGCTGGTCTCGTGAAAAACCCGCCACCCGGCGGGTTTTTCGTTCCTGCAATCCGCATCTTGCTGCAGTACCCGTCGACCAGGGAGGGCCGCCCGGCTTCAACCTCGAAAGACGCATACACACGTGCCTGAGCTGCCAGAAGTCGAGACCACGCGCCGCGGCATTCGCACGGCGCTTGCCGGGTGCTCGGTCACTGGCATGATTCTGCGCGAGCGACGGCTGCGCTGGCCTGTTCCGCGCGGGCTGCCGGGCAGGCTCGCGGGACAGCAAATCCTGGACGTCCGGCGCCGAGCCAAGTACCTGCTGATCGATCTCGAGCGCGGCACGCTGATCGCGCATCTCGGCATGTCGGGCAGCCTGCGCGTGTTGCCTGCGGCGACGCCACCGCTCACCCACGATCACTACGACCTGCTGCTCGACTCCGGCAGCTGCCTGCGCTTCAACGACCCGAGGCGCTTCGGCTGCCTGCTCTGGGTGACCGGTGACCCTGCCCGGCACAGGCTGCTCGCCAGTCTTGGCCCCGAGCCGCTCGAGCGTGACTTCGACGCGGATTATCTCGTGGAGAAGGCGCGCGGGCGCCGGGTGGCGATCAAGCAGTTCCTGATGGACCAGCGAATCGTCGTGGGCGTCGGCAACATCTACGCGAGTGAGGCGCTGTACAGGGCCGGGGTCGATCCGCGCCGCGCCGCGGGCCGGGTGTCACGGAAGAAGATCGACCGGCTGGTCGTGGCGGTCCGCGAGGTGCTGCGGGCGGCCATCCGGCACGGCGGCACGACGCTGCGCGACTACGTGAACGCAGATGGCGCGCCGGGCTACTTCAGCCAGGATCTGTTCGTATACGAACGCTCGGGCCTTCCATGCCGGCGCTGCGGGACCGCGATCCGGCAGGTCGTCCAGGGCCAGCGATCCACCTATTTCTGCCCCAGCTGCCAGGGCTAACGGCCGGTTATGGCCTGAGATCATTGTGCGGAAACGCGCTCCGGGTCCTTTGCGGCCAGCGCGGGCACCGTCCCATAATGCGGGCATGAGCAGGCCAGAACCGATGAGAGTGCTGCTCGGCGTCACGGGCGGCATCGCTGCCTACAAGAGCGCCGAGATAGTGCGCCGACTGCGCGAGGGCGGCGCGGAGGTGCAGGTCGTGATGACGGAAGGCGCGCGCCACTTCGTCACGCCGCTGACATTCCAGGCGCTGTCGGGCCGGCCCGTGCGTGCCGACCTCTGGGACGAAGCAAGCGAGGCTGCGATGGGACACATCGAACTCGCGCGCTGGGCGGATCGAATCCTGGTCGCGCCGGCGACCGCCGATTTCATCGCCCGACTTGCGCACGGGCTCGCCGACGACCTGCTCACGACGCTCTGTCTTGCAAGCGACGCGCCGCTGTCCGTGGCGCCGGCGATGAACCGACTGATGTGGGCCAACGCCGCCACGCGCGCCAACGTCGAGCTGTTGCGTTCGCGGGGCATCGCGATCCTGGGTCCAGGCGAAGGCGAGCAGGCCTGCGGCGAGACCGGTCCGGGCAGGATGCTCGAGCCGGCGGACCTCGCCGACGCCGTGCTCGGAGTGAACGCCGACGGAGCGCCCGGGGAGTCGCCGGTAGCTGCGGGCACGACGGCAGGGACAGGCCTGCTCGCTGGCCGCAAGGTGCTGCTGACCGCCGGGCCGACGCGCGAGCGCATCGACCCGGTGCGCTTCATCACCAACCGCAGTTCGGGAAAGATGGGTTACGCGGTCGCCGAGGCCGCGCGTGACGCCGGTGCTGACGTGGTGCTGGTGAGCGGTCCAGTGAACCTCCCGGCGCCGCAGGGCGTGCGCCGTGTCTGCGTCGAGACTGCCGAGCAGATGATGGCCGCGGTCAACGCGGACCTGCCCGGCACCGACGTGTTCATCGCCGCGGCGGCGGTGTCGGACTACCGGCCGGTGCAGGTTTCCGCGGAGAAGATCAAGAAGACCAGCGATTCACTGCTGCTCGCCATGTCGCGCACACCGGACATCCTTGCGACGGTCGCGGCCGGCAGCCCCCGGCCTTTCGTGGTCGGGTTCGCGGCCGAGACACAGAATGTCGAGCGCAATGCGCTCGCCAAGCTCGAGGGAAAGCGCCTCGACATGATCGCGGCGAACCAGGTAGGCGACGGCCTCGCCTTCGACTGCGACGACAATGCGCTGGCCGTGTACTGGCCCGGCGGACGCCGCGACTTGCCGCGCGCCGGCAAGGCGGAACTGGCGGCGCGCCTGGTCGCCGTGATTGCCGAGCGGTTCGCTGCCGTGCGGTACGGCGCCGGGGCCGCGGTCGATGCGCCGGAGGCCGGCAGCGTGGTTGCGCGATGAAACCTGAACCCAAGGCGCGTTCGCTGCAGGTCCGGATCCTGGATCCCAGGGTCGGTGTCGAGTTTCCGCTGCCGCACTACGCGACTGGAGGCTCCGCCGGGCTGGACCTGCGCGCCTGTCTCGATTCACCGCTCACGCTGGCGCCGGGCCAGGCCGAGCTCGTGCCGACCGGAATTGCAATTCACCTCGACGACCCGGGCCTCGCGGCAGTCCTGCTGCCGCGTTCCGGGCTTGGGCACAAGCACGGCATCGTGCTCGGCAACCTGGTCGGGCTGATCGATTCCGACTACCAGGGACAGGTGATGGTCTCCTGCTGGAACCGCGGGCAGGCGGGTTTCACCATCGCGCCGGGCGAGCGCATCGCGCAGATGGTGATCGTGCCGGTGGTGCAGGTGGATTTCGAGGTCGTGGACAGCTTCACGGAGAGCCGCCGAGGCGCCGGGGGGTTCGGCAGCTCCGGGACTACTTGATTCCCTTCAATTCCTTGAAGCGCGTGATGTCGGCATCGAACTCGCTGCGCAGTTCCTGCTGCTCATGCAGGTTCTTCGCGAGTTCCTGCTGGTAGACCTGCAGGCCGTTGACCGTGTTCACGATGTCTTCCGCGATGTGGTCCGGGAGCGGAGGGGCGTTGTTCCGGTCGCTGTAGGGCCGGTATCGCTGCACGTCCAGCGCAAGCCGCGACTCGCGCTCCTTCAGGTTCACGACGTACTGGTCGGTGACCCGGCCTTGCTGCACCAGCAGTTCCAACCGCTGGTCCCGCAGGCGTTCGATGTCCTCCACGGAAAGGTACGTCGCGAGCAGTGTCTTGTCGCGGTGCGCCGCGGCCACTATTTCAGCCTGCGCGGCCTTCTGTGCCTCGATCTCGGCGAGCGCTTCGCGTCCCGGGATGATGCGCACGACCCGGCCATTGTTGTCGAGGACCTCGACGTCCGCATCCATGCACTCCGCGGGGATGCTCTGCGCGATAATGGTCCGCCCGTTCGCATCCCTGCAGCGGTAAGCTGCTTCGTGCGCCTTCCGCTTGGGCCCCTTTCCTGGCGGCGGCTTCCACCTGCGACGCCAGCAGCAGCGCCGGTACTACCAGCGCGACGACGGCGAACAGCCTCTTGTGCCTTTCCATGGTCGCGATTCTGCTCCGGCGGGGCTCTTCGGCCTATTTCCGCGCGTCCAGTTTGTGAACTATGTCAAATCACGGGGCAAATCATACGCCGTAGCGGTCGCGGTACGCCCGCACTGCTGCCAGTGTCCCGCCGTCACCCTGGGCCTCGAGGTGGTCCATCAGGTCGCGCAGCCTGAGCACGCTCACGACGGGCAGGCCGAACGTGTCCTGCACCTCCTGGACCGCGGAACGCTCGCCCTGGCCGCGCTCCTCCCGGTCGAGCGCGATCAGCACTCCGGCCGGCGTCGCGCCGTGGGAGCGGATGATCTCGACCGACTCGCGGATGGCCGTGCCCGCGGTGATCACGTCGTCGACCACCAGCACCCGACCGGCAAGCGGTGCGCCGACGATCATGCCGCCTTCGCCGTGGTCCTTGGCCTCCTTGCGGTTGAAGGCGAAGGGCAGGTTCATGCCTTCATGTCCGGCGAGCGCCGCGGCGGTCGTCGTCACGAGCGGGATGCCCTTGTAGGCCGGCCCGAACAGCATGTCGAACGGGACTCCCGACAGCGCCGCTGCCCGCGCGTAGTGCTGGCCGAGCGAGGCAATCGCGTGACCGGTGTTGAAGAGCCCCGCGTTGAAGAAGTACGGGCTCACACGGCCGGACTTGAGCGTGAACTCGCCGAAGCGCAGCACACCGAGGTCGAGGCAGAGTCGAATGAAATCTGGCTGGTGCATGGGGCTACTTTATACTTCGCCGCCATGCGCATCATCACCCTGAACGTAAACGGCATCCGCTCGGCCCAGCGCAAGGGATTCTTCGAGTGGATGGCAAGGCAGGATGCCGACGTGGTCTGCATCCAGGAAACGAAGGCCCAGCGCGACCAGCTCGCGGACCCGGTATTCCACCCCGACGGCTACCACTGCCATTACGTGGATGCGGAGAAGAAGGGCTACAGCGGCGTGGCGATCTACTCGAAGCAGAAGCCCACCGAAGTCGTGGTCGGTTTCGGCTCGCGGGAGTTCGATGCCGAGGGTCGCTACATCGAGGCCCGTTTCAAGGGACTGAGCGTGGTGTCGGTGTACCTTCCGTCTGGCTCCTCGAGCGAGGAGCGGCAGCAGTCCAAGTTCCGCTTCCTTGCCGAGTTCATGCCGCACCTGCGCCTGCTTGCGCGCAAGAAACGCGACTACGTGCTGTGCGGCGACTGGAACATCGCGCACAAGGAAATCGACCTGAAGAACTGGCGCTCCAACCAGAAGAACTCCGGTTTCCTGCCGGAGGAGCGCGCCTGGATGGACGAGCTCTTTGGAGAGGCGCGTTTCGTGGATGCATTCCGCGAGGCTGACCCGCGGCCCGAGCAGTACACGTGGTGGTCCAACCGCGGGCAGGCCTGGGCGAAGAACGTCGGCTGGCGCATCGACTACCAGGTGACGAGTCCGCTGCTGCGCGGCAGCGTCGCGCGCGCCGGCATCTACAAGGCACAGCGCTTCTCCGACCACGCTCCCCTCGTGATCGACTACGGGCTGTGAGCGTGCCGGCCACCCGCACGGATGGCGTGGCCGCGGGGGAGGCGACCGCCGGCGGTGCCTGGTGGCGCGGCTGGCTCACGGCCGTTCGCGCGTACCGCAATCCCAGCGTGCTCGCGATGCTGTTCCTCGGGTTCTCGGCGGGCCTGCCGTTCATGCTGGTGTTCTCGACGCTCTCGGCGTGGCTGCGCGAGGCGGGCATCGAGCGCGCGACCATCGGCATGCTTTCCTGGGTCGGCATCATCTACTCGGTGAAGTTCTTCTGGGCACCGGTCGTGGACCGGCTGGAACTGCCGATACTCGGCCGGCTGCTGGGCCGGCGCCGCAGCTGGATGCTGGTCGCGCAAGCGGGCATAGCGGTCGGCCTCGCCAACATGGCGCACATGGACCCGACCGGAAACCTCGGCACGGTCGCGGCGCTGGCGCTGCTGGTCGCCTTCTGTTCGGCGACGCAGGACATATCCGTGGACGCGTGGCGAATCGAGGCCGCTCCGCCGCTGATGCAGGGCGCGATGGCGGCGGCCTACCAGCTCGGCTATCGCGTCGCGCTGATGGTTGCGAGCGCGGGCGCGCTGTGGATCGCAGCCGATCGCGGCTGGATGGTTGCGTATACGACGATGGCCGTGCTGGTGGGCATCGGCATCGTGACGACGCTCGTGATCCGCGAGCCGCAGCCGCGCGTCGCGCGCGAGGCGCTAGACCTTGAGCCACGCGTCATCAGCTGGCTCGAGCGCAAGGCTCACTGGCCGCAGGCGTTGCAGCAGCTCGGTTCGTGGTTCGTCGGCGCGGTGGTCTGTCCGTTCCTGGACTTCTTCACGCGCTACGGCACGCGGCTCGGGATCCTCATGCTCGCCTTCATCGCGAGCTACCGGCTCGCGGACTTCACGATGGGCGTGATGACGAACCCGTTCTACCTGGACACCGGCTTCTCGCTGAAGCAGATCGCTGCCGTCGCCAAGGGCTTCGGCGTGTTCATGTCACTGCTGGGAACGCTGGTCGGCGGCGTCGCCGTCGCGCGCCTGGGCCTGATGCGGACGCTGGCGCTCGGCTGCGTGATGATCATCGCCGCAAACCTTATGTTCGCCGTTTTCGCGTGGATGGGTCGGCCGAGCATCGCCGGCCTGGCCGTCGTCATCAGCGCCGACAATGTCGCGATGGGCATCGCGGGCACGGCGCTGATCGCCTACCTGTCGAGCCTTACCAGCGCGTCCTACACGGCCACGCAGTACGCGCTCTTCTCCTCGATGTACGCGCTGCCCGGCAAGCTGCTGATGGGAACCTCCGGCTTTGTCGTGGATGCCGTCGGCTACCCGACTTTCTTCGCCTACACCGCATCGCTTGGACTGCCGGCGCTGGTGCTGCTTTTCCTGCTGGCGCGTCGCCAGCGACAGTTGCCGGTGACCGGCGGATAACGCATCGTGGACGTGGTGGACCTCACGCGGGTGGTGTGCGCGCTGCACGAGCTGGAGGACCCCGGGGCGAGGGGATTCACGATGGGAAACGGCGACTGGCCGCTGCGCGGGTTCGTCGTGCGCCGCGGCGCGCTGGTGCGCGCCTACGTGAACCACTGCCCTCACGCTGGATTTCCCCTCAACTGGAGTCCGCACGCGTTCCTCGCGCCGGAGGCGCCGTTGATCCTCTGCTCTATGCACGGCGCACTGTTCGAAATCGAGACGGGCCGGTGCGTGTCGGGACCCTGCGAAGGGCTCGGCCTGCGCGCGCTCGCGGTGCGCGTCGAACGTGGCTACGTGATGCTGGAGGAGAGCGTGCCGCTCGAGGAGCCGGCCGACCTCGGCCGGTAAGTGCCCCGCCTTTCCCTAGTATTCGTCCGGCTCGGGCAGTTCCATCTCGGAGAATCCGCCCGCTTCGCCGCGGTCGACGAACTGCAGCGGGTCGCTCCATGGCCGCGCATTGCCTGGCTCGGCTTCGTATTCGTTCTCGGTATCTTCGGGTTCGACATCCAGCGAGCCGGTCCAGTCCTCGGGAGGCTCGGCGGCTACGATGTCATCGCCCACCCATTCATCGATCTCGAGTTCCTCGACCGTGCCATCGAAGTACTGGATCTCGATGGTGCGATCGTCGCGATCGACGGCGACCACCTCGAAGGAATCCCCGCCGGGGCGCTTGTACCACTGGCCTATGACAGGTGCGAGTTTCGCCATGGTCTCAACCTCTGCCGATCGCTGTGCGTGTATTCTCTGTGCGACCTCACCTTACTTGTAGTCCTGCCGGGAGGTGAGTTCAAGTAGCGGAATGCGCGGACTGCCAATGTTCGATGAACTCGTCAAATTCTTCGTGGTTTTCCTGGTGGTGGTGGAGCCGCTGTCGCTGCTGCCCGTGCTCGCGGGGCTGACCGACGGGGCCGACGACCGCTACCGCCGCCGCATGTCGCTCAAGGCGATCGGTATCTCCAGCATCGTCTGCCTGGTGTTCGCCGCGGCCGGAACGACGTTGCTGCAGGTACTCGGTATCAGCGTTGACGCGTTCAAGGTGGGCGGTGGCATACTGTTGTTCTTGCTCGCGATCGAAATGGTGTTCGCGAGGCCTTCCGGCGTGCGGTCAATCACGCCCGGGGAGGATGTAGAGGCCCACCACCGTGGCGACATCTCCGTCTTTCCGCTCGCATTCCCGTTGATCGCGGGGCCGGGCGCCATTGCGACGATCCTGCTTGCGTTCTCCGGCGTGTCGCCCGGGTCGCTGCAGTTCTTCGCCCAGGTGGGCGTCATCGTGCTGGTGCTCGCGATCACGCTCGCGCTGATGCTGATGACCGGTCCGGTGATGCGGGTGATCGGCGTGGCCGGCGGCGCCGTGCTCGGCCGCATTCTCGGTGTGTTGCTCGCCGCGCTCGCCTCGCAGTTCGTGCTCGACGGTATCCGGGGCGCTATGGCTTCCTGAACGACAGGTCCCAGACGCCGTGGCCCAGCCGTTGTCCCCGGTTCTCGAACCGCGTAAGCGGCCGGCTGTCCGGTCGCGGCGCGTAGCCCGCGCCGAACTCGTTCTCAAGCGCTTCGCACCCGCCGACCACCTCGAGCATCTGCTCCGCGTAGTCCTTCCAGTCGGTGGCAAGCCGGAATCGGCCGCCGGGCTTGAGTTTGCGGGCCACCAGGTCGACGAATGCCGGCTGCACGATGCGTCGCTTGTGGTGTCGCTTCTTCGGCCACGGATCCGGGAAGTAGAGCAGCACGGCGTCCAGCGCGGCGTCGCCAAGTTGCTGGTCGAGTACCTCTACCGCGTCGCGGCAGGCAACCCGCAGGTTGGTGAGTCCCAGCGTCTCGGCGCGCAGCATCAGGTGCCCGACGCCGGGTCGGTGCACTTCGATGCCCAGAAAATCCGCCTCCGGCTGCGCGGCAGCGAGCGCAAGCAGCGACTCGCCGTTGCCGAAGCCGATCTCGAGCGAGAGCGGCGCCTCGCGGCCGAAGAGCGTGCGCGGGTCGAGCTGGCCGACCTGGTCCAGGACGCCGTAGCGGGGCCACAATTCGTGCCAGGCCCGTTCCTGGGCGGTGGTCATGCGGCCGGCGCGCGCCACGAAGCTCTTTATGCCCCGGCGGTGCAGCACAGCGGCCTCCGGCCCGCCCTGGGCGGCCGAGTCTTCTGGAATCGCGGGTGACAAGCCGATAAAGTCCCGTAACCGAATGGGAACACCAATCATACGGCGTGACCGTGCGCCAGGGAGAGAGACATGGCTAGCCGCGACGCGATGATGAAGAGTCTTGGTGCCAGTGCCCAGGTTCTGTGCCGGCGCACGTGGTGGGTCTTCGTGGTCGGCGGCGTCGCCAGCGTGATTTTCGGTGTGCTCGCCTTCGTAAACCCGAAGCTCGCCTTGTTCGTGCTGGCGATGTTCTTCGCGGCTTCCATACTGGTGGACGGGGCGTTCAACGCCCTGGGCGCATTGCAGCACCGGGAGAAGGACGGCTGGTGGGTGATGCTGCTGATGGGCATCCTCGGGCTCGCGGTCGGCGCGTACGCGCTCCTCAACCCGCCGGTGAGCATGGTGGCGCTGATCTTCCTGGTTGCGATCCAGGCGATCCTGCTTGGCGTCTTCCTGTTGATCATGGGCTACAAGGTTCGCAAGGCAACGAGCCGCGAATGGATCCTGTATGCGGCGGGCGCTCTCTCGGTGCTGTTCGGCGGACTTGTGTTCAGGAACCCGCTCGCGGGCGCCGTCTCGATCGTCTACATGATCGCGTGCTGGGCCGTCGTGGTCGGTGCGCTGAAGGTGTTCTTCGGGCTCAGGGTGAGGAAGATGTCGGGGCGTGTTGCCGACAAGTTCTCGGCGCTGGGCTGACCGGGCGTTTTCGCTCAGGCCGCGCGTCCGGCGATTCGTCCGCCGAGCACGCATCCGCCGAGGAACGTGCCCTCGAGTCCGCGTTTGCCGTTCATGCCGCCGCCGCCGAAGCCGGCCGACTCGCCGGCCGCGTACAGGCCCGGTATCGGCTCGCCTGAACCGTCGAGCACGCGTGATTCGAGGTCGGTAACGAGACCTCCCATGCTCTTGCGGCTGATGATGAACTCGCGGATTGCGACCAGCGGCCCTGCTTTCGGGTCCAGGATCTTCTGGAATTTACAGGTTCGCAGTCGATCGCCGATCCAGCGACGCGCGAACTCGATACGGCGCAACTGCTCGTCGTCATGGAATCGCGGACCCGCATCGATGCGCGAGTCGTAGGTCGTGGCTGCGTCCGAGACGGCCGCAATGTCCACGGATCCGTCGCCCACCAGCGCATTCATCTTTTCCACCAGGTCCGGCAGTGTGTCGGCGACCACGAAGTCCCGGCAATTGCGCGTCACCTGGTCGTACAGCCAGCGGTTGCCCAGCAGCATGTCGCGCGCGACGTGCAGTCGCTTCTTGTCGCGGAATGCCGGATTGAATTCTCCGCCCGAGATCGCCAGTTCCTTCAGCGCGATGCGGCGGTTCAGCAACTGCCACGAGTATGCACGCTGCTGCCTGCAGATCTGCGCGACCAGGTCGTGCGTGTCGAATCCCGTCACCAGCGGCATCGGGCCGATGCGTTCGCCGCGCCAGTTGAGCCACAACGCCGACTTCGGCGGGACCAGCGACAGCCCGTGCATGGGCTTGCGTGGCTGCCAGTGGTGCACGCCCGCCGCGTAGTTCCACTGCCAGTCGAGGTGCGTGACGCTGGCCCCGATCGACGATGCCGCGTCGTGCAGTCGCCCGTCTGCGTACTTGTGCGAGCCGTTCAGCATCGTTTCCGGCGGTCGGCCCCAGTCCGCATGCCAGTTCTCCCTGACGCGAGCCAGGTTGCCGTTGATTCCGCCGGCGGCGATCACGACCGACTCCGCGGCGACCTCGAATTGTTGCGCGGCGCTTTCCATCTGGCCGCGGCAGCCGGTCACCCGGCCATTGGTGACGGTAAGTGACTCGACGCGATGCCCGAACCTGAGTTCGAGCAGATTCCTGCGCGGGTGCGCGAGCAGCCGGCGGTTCAGCACCACCGCGAGTTCGTGGCCGGTGCCCCATACGATGTGCCAGCGCGGAACAGAGTTTCCCGGCGTGTGCAGGCCGCGCTCGACCCACAGCGGCATCGGCATGAACTGCACGCCGACTCCGCGCAGCCAGTCGAAGATTTCCTCGTTCGCGCGGTGAACGTAGGCCTCGGCCCAGGCGCGCGGCCAGCGGTCGCCGGGCCCGAATTCCGCAAATGCGTGCCAGTCGCGCAGCCCCTGTTCCGCACCGTCGCGGATGCCATAGCGGCGCTGCAACGGCGTGCCGGCAAACCAGATGCCCCCGAAGCTCTCCTTGGCCAGGCCGCCCATGTTCTGCTCGATGTCGCGGTCGATGAGCAGCACGCGCCGGCCGCGGTCGAGGAGTTCGAGCGCGGCGGTCACACCCGCGATGCCCGAACCGATCACCACCACGTCTGACTGGTAGCGCAGCATGGCTCAAGCCTCGCGAGGCGGCGTGAAGTCCACGCCCTTCAGCGCTTCTGCCGAACCCATGCCCATGCGCTTTACCAGTTTCATGGCCTCGTGGATTCCAATTCCAAGCGGTCGAACCTTCGCGGCTGGCACGAACAGGACATTGCCTGACATCGGCGTCGGCGATTGCGGGATGAACACCGCTGTCCAGCCGCCCCCAAGTTCCTCGAGCGCATAGCCGAGCTGCCATGACCCGTCGGTGCTCACCATTACGGGAACGAGGCCCTCGCTATGCTCGATCTTCGCCAGGCCCTCGGCCATGCTGGTGACGACGCGATACTGGGGCATGTTGCCCAGGAAGGACTGCTCCACCCAGCCTGTCAGTCTCCGGCCGGTATTCGTGCGCGCCGCGAGGCCGGCCAGGAATGCGATCATGACCAGCATCAGCGCGGCGAAGATCGTGCCCAACGCGATTCCGGCGAACTGGTTATACGGGAAGAACGCCACGATCGGCCTGGCCACCTTGCCGGCAAGCTGCAGCGCGTGGCGCAGCACGAGACCGACCAGCACCACGGGTACCAGGAACAACAACCCGCCGACCAGCGTCGTCTTCAGGAACTCAGTGAGTCGTGACACGGCAATACTCCGTGGTTGTCAGTGCATTCGATCCCGATTACTCGCCGTCGACTCCGGCGTCAAGCAGCCACGATTGCAGCCGCCCGCGATATATGTCCGGCAGCCGTATCGGACCATTGTCGTCTGCAAGCACCATGACGGCACTCGAGACGCTCACGCAACGGGCCTGCTGGAACATGCCCATGCCGTAGGTCCAGGAGGTCGTGCCGATCTTGAGCACGCCGACCCCGACCTCGAGCGTGCCCGGGTAACCCGCTTCCTGCACGTAGTCGATGGACTGGTGCGCGATCAGCACGCGCTCGCCGGCCGGCGTCGGAATACGTACGCCGCCCAGCATCCGCGCGCCCACCGCGACGCGCGCTTCTTCGTAGTACTGCGCAATCGCGATGTTGTTGATGTGCCAGAGGGGATCGACGTCCGCGTAACGTGCGAGGATCGCGACCTTTACCGGGTAGTACGAGGGATCGAGGCGGTGTGGGTCGATTCTGGACATGGTTCGATTGACGTGCGGGCGTCCGACCCGAATGATAGCCGGCAACAACGATGACCGCCGTCCAGTTCCGCAACCCCGATGTACGACTGTCTGACGCACTGGCGGCCACGGCTGCGGCGGTGGGTGGGCACATGGTCACGCTGCGGGAACTGCTGGGCCACGTCGGCGAGCAGGGGCTGCTGGTGTTCAGCGCCATCCTGGCAATGCCGTTCCTTATTCCAGTGTCGCTTCCATTCATGAGCACCGCGCTTGGCTTGCCGATGCTGCTGATCGGGGTGGCGGTCATCCTGGGCAGGTTGCCGTGGTTGCCCGATCGCCTGCTTGACCACCAGTTACCCAGCGCGACGGTGCAGCAGGTGCTGGGCCGGGCCCGGAGGGCAAGCGCGCGCATCGAACACCTGGTGAAGCCTCGGCTGCTGTTGCTGACGGGATCGGCGCCGGTGAACTCGCTGCACGGAGTCACGATCGTGATCGCCGTGTTGCTGCTGATGGCGCCGCTGCCGTTCGTGCCGTTGGCCAACACGCTACCGGCCATCGCCATCATCCTGTTGTGCCTCGGCATGGCGGAGCGCGATGGAGTGTTGTTGCTCATCGGCTACGTGGTGGCCGGCATTTCCTCCTTGTATATCGGCGCGCTGCTGTGGCTTGTCCTGCGAGTCGGCATGAATTCCGAGGGCGTCATGAGCCAGGTCAGCGGGTGGTTTTCGAAGCTCGTCGGCACCTGATGAGCGGCCGCCGGCGGACGTCCGCGGGGCCGTGGGCGGCTGCCTGCACCACCCGTCCAGCCACCTGCGGATGGACGTAAGCCTCTGATCCGGGTGATAAAACCGCGATAATCGGGCAATACTCCGGCATTTCAGGCAACATGCACCGCAAGTTTGCCGCCGCGCAGTCCGGTCTGCGCACGAGGCTCTTCGACAGAGGGGACATTCTCTTTTTTCGTCACGAACGAAAAAGGAGAATGTCCCCTCTTTCCGCGGCTCCTCCTGCAGACTCATCGTGGTCTGCATTTTCGCGCCCCCGATCCTGTCATTGAATCAATGACGCTTCCTCCGGTTCCCGCCATGCGGGAGAAGCGCGATGGTATTTGCATGTCTTTTGAATCCCTTGGCCTTCCGGCCCCGCTGCTGCGTTCGTTGCAGGAACGCGGCTACACGACCCCCACGCCCATCCAGTTGAACGCGATTCCCGCGGTGTACGGCGGCCGCGACCTGCTTGCCGCGGCGCAGACCGGTACCGGCAAGACGGCTGCATTCGCGCTGCCGCTGCTGCAGCGCCTCGACGAGGAACACCCGAACCCGCGCGGATCGCGTGCACCGCGACTGCTGGTGCTGGTGCCGACTCGCGAGCTTGCCGCCCAGGTCGGCGAGGCCTTCCAGCAGTACGGCAGCTACCTGAGTCAGCGCACGATCCTGGTCTTCGGCGGCGTGAGCCCGAAGCCGCAGGTCGAGGCGCTGCGCCAGGGCGTGGACATCGTCGTCGCCACGCCTGGCCGCCTGCTCGATCACATCCAAGAGCGCGTGATCGACGTGACGAAGGTCCGCTACCTCGTGCTCGACGAAGCAGACCGCATGCTGGACATGGGCTTCATCCGCGACATCCGCCGGGTGCTGGCCGCGCTGCCGAAAAAGCGCCAGAACCTGCTCTTCTCCGCGACCTTCTCGGAAGAGATCCGCTCGCTCGCAAAAGGACTGCTGCACGACCCGCTCACGGTCGAAGTGGCGGCGCGCAACGCCCCGGCCGAACTGGTAGAGCATCGTGTGCACCTGGTCGAGCAGGGCGAAAAGCGGGCGGTGCTGAGCCACCTGCTGCGCGAGGCGGCAACTCCGCAGACACTGGTGTTCACCCGCACCAAGCACGGTGCCAACCGGCTCGCCGAGCAACTCGAGCGCGACGGCATCAACTGCGCGGCCATTCACGGCAACAAGTCCCAGAACGCGCGCACCAAGGCGCTTGCCGATTTCAAGGACAACAAGGTGCAGGTGCTGGTCGCGACCGACATCGCGGCACGAGGCCTCGACATCAGCGAGCTGCCGCAGGTGGTCAACTACGAGCTGCCGCACGTGCCCGAGGACTACGTGCACCGCATCGGACGCACCGGCCGCGCCGGCAGCGAGGGCCACGCGCTGTCGCTGGTCTCGAGCGACGAACGCGACCGCCTGCGGGCGATCGAGCGTGTGCTCGGCCGCAAGATCAACGTGCTGCCGCTCGATCGCTCGGGGATCAAGTTCACCAGCGACGCTGCCCCGCATGCCGCGCGCCCGTCGCGACCCGCGAGGCCGGCGCAATCGCAGAGCGCCGGCGGCTACAGCCAGCGCTCGCAGGGCCGCCGCAGCGGCGGGAGGAGATGACGGTGCGCGCGACGAAAATCGTGACGTCGGCATCGGTCGCCTGCGTAACCCTGCTTGCCTGCGCTGCGAATGCGGACGGCACGAAGGCCGCAGATCCTGACGTCACCACGCCGGCGTCCGTTCGCGCCGAGGCGCGCGAAATATTCCAGACGCTGATTGCCTTCAAGACGGTGGAGGGTGGTGGGCAGGTGCCGGTGATGGCGAGGTACCTGGCTGGCAGGTTCCAGGCGGGCGGGTTTGCGGCGGAGGATATCGAGATCATCCCGCACGGCGAGACGGCGTCGCTGGTGGTTCGCTACCGCGGCGCCGATCGCGCCGCGAAGCCGATCGTCTTCCTTGCGCACATGGACGTCGTCGAGGCGAACCCCGCCGACTGGCAGCGCGACCCGTTCACCCTCGTCGAGGAGAACGGTTACTTCTACGGGCGCGGAACCGAGGACGTGAAGCCGGAAGTCGCGTTGCTGACGACAACGTTCCTGCGGCTCAAGGCCGAGGGCTTCGTGCCGTCGCGCGACCTGGTGATCGCGTTTTCCGGCGACGAGGAGACGCAGATGGAAACCGCAGGCGACCTCGCGGTGCGGCTCAAGGGAGCGGAATTCGCGCTGAACAGTGACGGCGGGCAGGGTGTGCTGAACGACATTACCGGCAAGCCGGAGGTCTACTACCTGCAGGGAGCCGAGAAGTACTACGCGAGCTTCGACCTGACGACACACAATCCCGGCGGCCACAGCTCGCAGCCACGGGCAGACAACGCCATCTATGAGCTCGCCGACGCATTGGAGGCGCTGAAGGCCTACCAGTTCCCGGTGATGTGGAACGACTGGACGACAGGCAGCTTCAGGGAATCCGCGAAGGTGACACCGGGCCCGCTCGGCGAGGCGATGGCGCAGTTCGCCGCCGACCCGCACGACACGGCTGCCGCCGACGTGCTGTCGGCCAATCCGCAGCAGGTTGGAAAGGTTCGTACCACCTGCGTTGCCACGTTGCTGAAGGGCGGTCACGCAGAGAACGCGCTGCCGCAGTCGGCGACCGCAACCGTCAACTGTCGTGTATTCCCCGGTGTGCCGGTGGACGACGTCCAGGCCACGCTGCAGCGCCTCGCTGGCGGAAAGGTCGAAGTGACCCAGGTCGGCACTGCTCGCCCGAGCGACCCGTCGCCGATGAGACCCGATGTTGTCGCCGCCGTGACGGCAGCCGTGCACGCGGACTATCCGGGCGTGCCGATCGTACCGGAAATGGCAGCCTATGCGACCGACGGATCACGCTTCCGCGCGGCGGGCATCCCGACCTATGGCGTCAGCAGCCTGTTCATCAAGGGCAGCGACGATTTCTCCCACGGGCTGAACGAGCGGATACCGGTCGCATCGTTCTACGCCGGCCTCGAGTACTGGCACGTGCTCGCAAAGATGCTCGCGGGCGAGCCCGGGCAATAGGTCCGGGCCCCAGCCGGTCGGTCAGTTGGCCGCATCTGGGTCCCCTTGGTCGTCGTCGCTGTGCGCGCGTGCACGGCGCACCTTGATCTCGTCCCGGGCCTGCGCCGCGTACATGCCGACGAACACCGCGACGATCACCGCGACGTAGAACTGTCCGAAGACAGCTTCGACCGCAGCCAGCATCCGCGTAAGTTCCGACGTCGGCAGCACGTCTCCATAGCCGACCGTGGACATGGTCACGATGCTGAAATAAAGAACTTCACCGCTCCGTGCCTGCAGCGTCATCTGGTCCAGCGGCACCGTCAGGTGCAACGCGTCCGGGTTCCAGGCCAGTGCGATCTCGTACAACTGGCCGAAGATCATCGTGACCAGCAGGTAGGCCACGACCGTTGCGAATATGCCGTCGAGCGTCGGCCGCTCCGCCCGGAAAACGAACGTGAGTATCCCGGTCACGCAGGCCGCGAGGATCGGCAGGTGCAGCAGGCCCTGTACCATGGCGTTTACCCGGGCCCAGTTCTGCGGCAAGGGAAGCAGGGCGATGATCGATGCCCCGATCGAGAGCAGCAGGAATCCGACCAGGAGCCTGTGGACCCGGCCCCAGTGCGGCGTCGCCCAGATCGTCACCAGCAGCAGGTCGAACAGCAGGATCTGCAAAACCACGTGTGCGACCCAGGCGCGCTCGAGCCGCGGATACACCAGCAACCAGACGATGAACAGCATCGTAAGCTGCAGGAACCGCCACTGCGGGAACGGGTCTTTCGCTGCGAGATCATTCGCGGTAAGTTTCATCGTCCGTTCCTCGTGGCGACGGCCTCCCCGGGGTGCGACAGCCGCTAGGCCAGGGCCAGCGTCGTGCCAGCGAGCAGCCGCAGTCGCGGAATGTCCATCTCCAGCAGCCGCTCGCCACCGATCGCTGAAAGCCAGTCGCGGCAGCGCGTGGCATCTGCCGGTGGCATCGTGGCCACGAGGTCACGGGCCCGCTGCAGGTACCACAGCAGTATGACGAGGCCGAGTCGGCAGTGTCGGCCGCCTCCGAACGGATACTCGACGTTCGGCAGGTGGCGGGGCAGCTTGTCACCGGGCGAGGACCGGGCCAGCACCGGCTGCAGCGCGGCTTGCGTGGCCTCCGCCATCGGCAGCATGTCATCGACGATGCTGCGAATGATCGGGTCGAGCGTTGCAGGCAGCGGCGTCCCGATGACCGGCAGCGGCGGCGCGACGTCCGTCGGATAGGGTTGGTGCATGCGCCAGACCCAGCGGTAAACGTGTGGCCGCTGCTGCACGTAGGGGCGGCTGCTCGGATCGTGGGTGAGGTGGCAGTACATCGGCAGCATCAGGCCGAAATCGGCGCGCGTCGCGCGCTCGCCCAGCACGTAGGGGTGCGCCGCGAAATGCAAGTCCAGCGCGTCCAGCATGCGGAACATCCATGTCTCGAGCAATGGCCACGTCTCGTCGGTCACGCCAAGGATCGGCAGGTAACCAGAGAAGGTGCGCGCGATGCGATCGACCAGCGCGTTCTTCATGAACTTGGGCAGTCCAACGAAAAAACCCTCGCCGATCTCCTCACGCCACGACGGATAGTTGATCTGGGCCTCGCGCCAGCGCGTGCCCATGATGACCGGCAGCCACATCTCGGTCGCCCAGGCATCGATCAGCATGCTGGCGAGCGCGTGGACGGGATCGGTCGGGGTCACCGGGTGCGCGGAAAAATCCTGCTCCAGGCGGTCGACGATCAGGCTGCTGTCCACCACCCATTCCCCTGAGGGCGTGACCAGCATCGGGATCGTCGCCTGCCCGAATCGTCGTCGGGCCGTGACCAGGTACGTCCAGCCGCTCGGGACGCGTTCGATATAGGCGATGTTCTTCTTGATCAGGTAGGCGCGGGCCCGCGCCGTATAGCCGGAGCACTGGGCTCCGTAAAGCAGGTACGTGCTGTGCGTGGACATCGTTCCCTACCGCTGCTGATCGCCCAAACTGGCGTAGCCCCGATCATATGTCAGTTCGGGCAGGCGACGCCGCCTGCAGGTCCAGCGTCATCTGCATCAGCGACGGGTCGTCCACGTCCGTCTTGATTCCGAAACCGTTCGCGCGCGCCAGGTCGAGCATTCGACCATTCTCCCGCAGCGTCACTCCGGTCATCACCTTGAGCCGGCGGCCGCGCGCGGTGTCTATCAGCATGCTGAACAGCCGGCGCGCGAGTCCCTTGCCCTGCCAGTCGTCGCCGACCACGATCGCGAACTCGCAGGTCTCTTCGTCCGAGAGCGTGATGTAGCGGGCGACACCGATCTGCTTCTCCCCGGCCGGCGTATCGGTCACCGCAATCAGCGCCATTTCCCGGTCGTAGTCGATCTGCGTAAATCGCGAGAGTTGCGCCGGCGTCAGGTCGTGGACGGTGAACATGAAGCGCAGGAACCTCGACTGCTCCGACAGGCCGTGTACGAATGCGACCTCGATCGCCGCGTCTTCCGGGCGGATCGGCCGGATCGTCGCGGCCGTGCCGTCCTGGAGCTCGATGCGCTCCACGAGCCCGCTCGGATAAGGGTGGATCGCGACGTGCGCGTACGGCAGTGCCGCAGGCGGGCTGCGCAGGACGCCGAGTCGTGCATCGACGACGACCGCGCCCTGTTCCGTGACGATGACCGGGTTCAGGTCGATCGCGCCGATGTCCGGCATCTCGCAGACGAGCTCGGAGACCCTGAGCAGGATGTTCTCGACGGCCTCGTGGTCCGCGGCCGGGGCGCCGCGCAAGGGCTGCAGCGCGATGCTCGCGCGCGTGCGACTGATCAGGTCGCGCGCGAGGAAGGTGTTGAGTGGCGGAAGAGCGACGGCCCGGTCGCGTATGACCTCGACGAGTGTCCCCCCGAGCCCGAAGCTGATCGCCGGGCCGAACACCGGGTCGCGCACCACGCCGATCATCACCTCGCGACCCTGGCCCTGGCCGTACATGGGCTCGATCAACACGCCGTCGAGCGCCGCGTCCGGACGTGCGCGGGCAACCTGCCTGAGCATCGCCGCATAGGTGCTGCGGACCGCCGCCTCGTCCGCGAGGCCAAGTCGAACGCCTCCGACATCAGTCTTGTGAGGGATGTCCGGCGACAGGATTTTCATCGCGACCGGGAAGCCTACGCGCCGCGCTGCCTTCGCCGCTTCCGACGAAGATTCGGCGCGCACGCTGTGCAGGACGGGGATCCCGAACGCCGTGAGGACGCTCTTCGACTGCGCGAGGTCCAGCCATTCCTGGCCCGATTCCAGCGCGGCATCGATGATGACCTGGGCGGCGGCCCGGTCCGGAGCCGACGCAGGCCCCAGGGGTTCCGGCACCTGCAGCAACTGTTCCTGGTTCGCCGCATGCAGAGCAAGCGCGGCGATCGCATCGACCGCCGACTCGGGCGTCGAGTAGTTCGGTA
This sequence comes from uncultured Gammaproteobacteria bacterium, assembly GCA_963732375.1. Lineage (GTDB taxonomy): Bacteria > Pseudomonadota > Gammaproteobacteria > Steroidobacterales > Steroidobacteraceae > RPQJ01. The sequence continues at coordinate 42,740 of CAVSZE010000013.1, read as the reverse complement.
GTTTGTTGGCCGCGAAGATGTCGCGGCTCGACGCCACGGACTCGCCACCCATCCAGCAGGCGAACACGGGCTTGCGCTGCGCTCCGGCAATCGCGACCAACTCGGTCGCGAGCGTGTCAGGCTCCGACAGCGCGTAGGGCGTGAGGATCGCGAGCAGCGCATCCACCCCGGGATCGTCGAGGACGACGCGCGCGACGGACGCAAATAGTTCAGCATCCGCGTCGGCGCGAACGTAGACCGGGTTCACCTGCGGTTTTCCGGTGGGCAGCAACGCCTGCAGCCGTCGCGCAGTGTCCTCGGCAAGCATCGGCAACTGCAGCCGGCGATCGCCGGCATGGTCCGCGGCCATCGCACCGGGACCACCGGCATTCGATACGATCGCAAGGCGGCGGCCGTGCACGCGCGCGCCGGCGCCCAGTGTAGCCGCCGCTGCAAAGAGGTCGTAGAAATCCCGGATCCGCAGCACGCCCGCGCGGCGCATCGCCGCGTCGAAGACGTCGTCTGCCCCGACCATCGATCCTGTGTGAAAGGCTGCGACATCGGGGCGCCCCGCGTGGCGGCCCGCCTTCATCACCACGACCGGCTTCACCCGCGACGCGGCGCGCAGCGCGCTCATGAACCCGCGTGCGTCATCGACGCCCTCGGTGTAGAGCATGATGCTGTCGGTCGCCGCATCCTGGACGAGGAAATTCAGGATCTCGCCCAAGGTGATGTCGGCACCGATTCCCGTCGAGATGACCGTCGAGAAGCCCACCTGGCGGCCGCGCGCCCAGTCGATGACCGCTGCGCAGAGCGCACCCGACTGCGAAACCAGCGCCAGCCGTCCCTGGCGCGGCTGGCGCGGGCCGCAGGAGGCATTGAGCGCCACGTCGGTACGGATCAGCCCGAGGCTGTTCGGGCCGAGAAAGCGGACGCCGTGGCGACGTGCCCGGCGCTTCACTTCGGCTTCGAGCTCGCGTCCCGCTTCATCGCCGTCGCGGAAACCCGCCGACACGATGATTGCGCCGTGGATGCCCGTCTCGCCGCAGTCCGTGATGATCTGTGGGACCGTCGCCGCGGGCGTCACGATTATCGCGACGTCGGTGGGCTGCGTCAGGTCCCGGACGCTGCGATATGCCGGTCGTCCGGCAATTTGCTCGTGAGCGGAATTGACGTACTCCACACGGCCCTTGAACCCGGTCGCCTCGAGATTTCGCCGGATAATGTCACCGAGCGTGCCGGGCCGGTCGCTGGCGCCCACCAGCACAATCGAACTAGGCTTGAAGACGGCAGCGATCCGGGCTCTGGACACGACTCGACCTCGGGGCAGCAGGACAGGACTATGCATGCTAGCGTTGTGTCGGTGAACATTCATTGTGAGTGAGCGCAATTGGGGGGATATCGATGCCTGTTGCCTTGATTTCGCACCCGGCCTGCAGCCTGCACAGGATGGGTGAGGGGCACCCGGAGCAGCCCGCCCGGATCGGCGCCATTACAGACCAGTTGCATGGCCGCCGCCTCTACGACCTGCTGGTGCATCACGATGCGCCGCGGGCCACGGTAGAGCAGCTGGCCCGCGTTCACCCGCGGGAATACATTGAGCGCATCAGCATGAAGTCGCCCGAGGAGGGCCTTGCGCATCTCGACCCAGACACGGCGATGTGCCCGGAGACGCTGGAGGCAGCGCTGCGTGCCGCTGGCGCAAACGTACTGGCGGTGGACCTGGTGCTGTCAGGTGCCGTTCGCCGCGCGTTCTGCAACGTCCGGCCGCCCGGCCACCACGCCGAGCGCGACAAGGCCATGGGATTCTGCTTCTTCAACAACGTTGCCGTCGGCGCGGCGCATGCGCTGGAGGCCCACGGACTCGAGCGCATCGCGATCCTCGATTTCGATGTTCACCTCGGCAACGGGACCGAGGATATCTTCAAGGGTGACGACCGGGTCCTGCTCTGCTCGAGCTACCAGTTTCCGCTGTACCCCGACATGAACCCATCCTCGGTGCCGGGCCGCATCGTCAATTGCCCGTTGCCGCCGGGCAGCGGCAGTCACGAGTTCCGCAAGGCCATAACGGAGCAGTGGCTGCCCGCGCTGGAGGCCTTCGCGCCGCAGATGCTGTTCATTTCGGCAGGATTCGACGCGCACGACGCCGACCCTTATGCGGAACTTCGCCTGACACGCTCCGACTACGGCTGGATCACAGAGCGGGCCTGCGCGGTCGCCGAACGTCACGGCAAGGGCAGGATCGTATCCACGCTGGAGGGCGGCTACGACCTGACGGCGCTGGCCACCAGCGCCGCGACCCACATCGAGAAGCTGCTGAACGTCTAGGCAGGGTCGGGCCGCCGATTTGCCGACCCTATGGAACCTGCATAGAATCACCTTCCGGCGCGGGTGTAGTTCAATGGTAGAACTGTAGCTTCCCAAGCTACTAGCGTGGGTTCGATTCCCATCACCCGCTCCACTTTCCCCTGCTGACCCCACTACGACCTGATGGATTTCGGCCCATCCGAGGCCTCTTCAGCCGCTCTCCGAGCCGCTACCGTTTCTCTGGTGGGTCAAGGATCCCGGCTCGCGCTTCGCGCCGCTGGTTTCGACACCGGGCATCTTCAAGCGTGGTTCAGTTGCGCGCCGCGAGCAGGTGCTCGAGCCGGTCGAGCGTCCGGTGCAGCGGGCCGGTCACGGGTTCGAGCCGCCGCCGCCGTTCCTGCACCGCCGTGGCGAATGTCCGCGAGCGGTCCCGCAGCACCTCTCGCCTCAGGCCGAGGCCGTGCCGGCCGAGCATCTTCTCCAGGCCGTCCGCCTGCGCGAGCATGTCCCTCCGCGTGCGCTGGTACGCGCGCTCGGTGAGCCGCTTGCGGTCCGCGTAGCGGAACACGTTCTGGAAGAACATTTCCTCGTCGCCGCAGTCAGGCTCGAAAAGCAGCACGTCGGCGTGCGGGTAGTCCAGCTTGTAGGTCCGCATGCCGACCTGCATCCGGGACTGGATCATCGCGCGGAAGGTCTGGCTGAGCACCGTCGGCAGGCCGGACCGCGACAGGTCGTGGCGCCTCGAATAGCCGTCATTCCGGTGACGTGGCGCCCGCGACGCGTCGAAGGCGACGAGCGGGTTCAGGCAGATCACGAACTGTGCGCCGTCGTCGAGCAGCAGCGACGCGTTCATGGTCCGGAGCAGCGCGCCGTCGGCGTAGTCACGACCGTCGATCGCGACCGGCGGGTAGAGCCCGGGCAGCGCGGTGCTCGCCTGGATGGCCCGCGAGATCGGCACGTGGTCGTGGCCTGGTTCGCCGAAGCGCACGGAGTGACCCGTGCTCACCTCGGTCGCTACGACATAGAGCTTGGGCTGCAGTTTGCGGAAATCGTTGGTCCGGCCTTCGCTGGTGAAAAGGTCCGCGAGAACTCGTTCCATGGGGCCGTTGTCGAAGACGCCGTTCGGCACCAGGTGGCCGAGCGGGTCCAGCGCCTCCGTCCAGGGCCTGCCGGGATCCCGCAGGTACAGGCCGGCGATGTGCTGGAGCAGCCCCGGCACCTGGGAGAGCCGTCGTCCAAACTCGCGCAGCGCGGGACGCAGGAACTGGCCGGGCTTGAAGGAATGCTGCGGTGAGCAGTCGTAGATGAACACGACGCCCATGTCGGCCGTGTCGAAGCCGTTGGCTAGCCCTGCCGCGACCATCGCTCCGGAACTCACGCCGCAGTACATGTTGAGGTCCGTGAGCTCCATGCCCTCGAACGCCTCGCCGATGGCGTGCAGCGCGCCGATCTCGTAGAAGGCGCCCAGCGGTCCGCCTCCCGCAAGCGCCAGGCCGAACTTGCCGTTGCTCGGCGGCGGCTTGCTCCTGGCTGGCTGCAGGTCGAGCATGACGGACCCTGCGGCGCTATGCGCGCCGCCGGCGCTTCGTCGCCGACCGCACGGCGCCACGCTGAGGCTTCGGCAGCCGGCGTTCCAGCGCCGTCACCGCCGCGCTCAGCTCGGCGACGCGGCGGATGAGCAATTCGATTTCGGCGGACGTCGGCACGCCGATCTGCTGCAGCGCCTTGTGCACGCGCTTCTGGAACAGCGCCTCGAGGTTGTCCCAGGTCTCCTGCGCCTGGTCCCGCGCGCTGCTCACGCGGTCCTGCATCGAGTCGGCCGCCGACTCGAACGCGTCGCGGATGCGCTCCTGCGTCTTGGCGGCACTGGCCCGTGCCTTACCGATGGGCGAGGCGGCGACGGTCTTCTTTCTGCGTGCAGCCATGAACGCTCCTCGCAGCGGGTGCAGTGGTAGGAATCGTGCAGCTATTTTCGCCCAATTCGCGGCGCGAAGCCGAGTGTGTCAATCCGAGGCTAGGTAATTTCCGAAGCCGCTTGCGAGCAGCACGCGCTCGATGATCCAGGCCGATCAGCGTTTCCCCGGCGCCAGCAGCCAAAAGATTGGGACCAGGACGGCGAATGTCACGCGGTGGAAATTCGCCGCAGCATCACACGCCATCCACACGCAGGATCGCCGCCGCCTGCAAGCATCTGATTCTGCACACGACGCAAGTCGGCCCGCGTGGGTTCGATTCCCATCACCCGCTCCACTTCTCTGCCGGGCTGAGACGACTTGAGCCCGCTCCAGCCAGGATGTGCAAAACGCGCTGGGCATCGATCGCGTGGTGATCCCACGTCTTCACTTCTGTCCGGAGTGGGCTCACGCCGGCACTAGTTGGCTTTGGCTTCACACGCGGGGTGGCTGATGGCGACTGCTTGTGAGCCGATCTCAATTGCGAAAACGGACATTCGCAAATGGCGAATACCGGCCAGAAGCGGGCGCTCCCGATCGATCGGTTTGAGCGTCCGGCGAGCTCCAGCCTGACCATCGGCGGCTGCTCGCGTCTGGATAGGTGCTCCCAGTCCAGCTTGAGCACGTACTCGGCGGCGGCAAGCAAGCTACCCATCTGGGCCATGCCCCGACCTGCCCGAGCCGCCGCTGCGACCAGCGAACTTGGCGCGCCAGCGCGACGGCGTCACACCGGACCAGCGACGGAACGCACGCGAGAAAACACTGGCATCCGCGAAATGAAGGCTCTGCGCGATCGCAGTGATCGGCATCGCGGTATCGCCCAGCAGTTGGCGTGCCACTTCATGGCGGACCTCGTCGCCCAGCGCCTGGAAGCTGACACCATACGGCTGCAGCTTGCGGTCCAGCGTGCGCCGGTGCATGGCCAGTTCGGCCGCTACCTGGTGCATCGAGGTGCCGCCGCTCAGCAACTGTCGACGAAGCACGCGCCGCACCTGAGCCGGCAAATCGCCAGTTGCCTCGGCTTCGCTGGCGCGGGCCTGTGCTTCCAGCGACATCAAGCGTTGCGCGTCGGTTCCGGGCAGCGGCACGTCGAGCCAGGCCTTGTCGAAGACCACGGCGGCCTGTTCGCAGTCGAAGCGCAGCGGTGCGCGCAGGAAGCTGCGGTAGGGGCGGGTGTCGGGCGGCCGGCGGCGCATGAACTGGATCTCGTGCGGCAGCCAGTGGGTGCCACACAAGGTGCGCAAGACGTTCCAGATCGACGCCAGCACGATGTCGTAGACCACGTCGGCGCGCTCGACGGCGGGCTCATACAGTGCATAGCCATAGCTTGCGAATCGCGCGTCCTCACTCAGTCTCAGCAGGCCACCGCCGTCGCTGAGCGTCAGATAGCGAGTGAGCAGGTTCAATGCGCTGCGCACATCCGGTGCTGCCTTGGTCAGCTCCGCGACGGCACCCAGGGCCTCCAGTGGGGTGTGCCGGCCGATCAGCAGACCCAGATGAGCACAGCCCGTGAGATCGACGCACATCCCCAGCAATCGACTGCCCTGCCTGAACGGGATCAGGTTGTCGGGGTGACCGAACAGATCGGCGGGCAAGCCAGACTGCGCCAGCAACTGGTTCAGGTCGACGCCGAAATCGCGCAACAAGGGCTGTAATGCCAGGATCGATGCTACGCGGTCGTACCCGCCAGGCACTACACGGGGCGCATCGGCAGGGCTGGTCGCTTTGGAAGGTGTGGTGGTCACTGGATATTCGAAACGAACCGATGGGCGCCGCCTTGCCGCACGGGCGAACGCCAGCAAGCTGGCTCATTGTCACAAATAGCAAAGTATCGCCGCGCCGGCCAACCTAGACTCGCGGAGGTTCGGTTGACGCATGCTGGTACGGCACACTTGATGTATCGCTTGCTGCAGGGCGCGCGGAAACGCCGGGCCAGTCTGCCATGCGCCCGCCCTCGCGATTCGCAAATAGAAGGAATTCGAATGAAACAGCCTCTCGGTTCACTGGCGGCCCTGGCGGCCATCGTTGTCTTGACCTGGCCCGGCATGCAGGCGGCGCAGGCACAGGTGTCGCCGGAAACCCTGAAGTCGATCTCGACCCCCGACAAGGTCCAGACGCCCATCGGCAAGCTGGAATTCTTCGACGGCGTACCGACCGACGCCACCGTGGATACGCTCTATGACAACCTCGACCGTATGCGCGGCGTCGAAGTGTTCCTCGACAACGTCGGCGCACTATCCGTCTACAGCGTCATTGCCGGCAATGCCTCAATCGGCCTGAGCCAGCCCAATCAGATTGCCGTGGCTGAAAAGCTGCTCGACTCGCACTCGCTGTACCTGACCGGAAACACATCCACCATGTACTCCATTGGTCATCTCGACCTGGACGCGTACGGGCCGACCGTGGTCGAAGTGCCACCCGGCATGCTCGGCATGCTGGACGATGCATGGATGCGGTATGTCGGTGATTTCGGAGTGGCCGGCCCGGACAGGGGCAAGGGCGGAAAATATCTCGTTCTGCCGCCGGGTTATACGGGCGAGGTGCCGGAGGGTTACTTCGTGCTCAAGGCACCCACCTACAGCAACTGGTTCTTCATGCGCGGCTCCATTGCCGACGGACTGGCGCCGGCGTTGACGAACATCAAGGATCACCTGAAGGTGTATCCACTCAAGTCGGCCGGCAACCCGCCCGCCACTGAATTCGTGAATATCACCGGCAAGAGCTACAACACGGTGGCTCCCAGCGACTTCAGTTACTTCGAGGCACTCGACAAGATCATCCAGCGCGAACCCATCGACGCATTGGGCACTGAATCCAGGGGGGCCCTGGCGGCGATCGGCATCGTCAAAGGCAAGCCCTTCAATCCCGACGCGAGGATGAAGCGTCTGCTCACGGAAGCGGCGGCAATCGGCGATGCCACGGCACGGGCTGCGCTGTATAGCCCACGCGAGAAGGGCTATTTCATCTATCCCGACAGCGATAGCTCCTGGGTCATGGGCTTCGCCAACAAGAATGTGTTTTTCGAAACCGATGGCGCACGCAACCTGGACGCCCGCACCAGCTTCTATTTCGGTTACACGGGTGTGACACCTGCCATGGCCGTCACGCATCCGGGCGCCGGCTCCGACTACGCCATCGCCTTCAGGGATTCCGAGAAAAAGGCTTTCGATGGCTCTAAGACCTACAAACTACACCTGCCACCCGATGTTCCCGTGAACAACTTCTGGGCGGTCACGATCTACGACACGCAGACCCGCTCGATGCTGCAGACCAGCCAGCCGTTTCCCTCGGTCGGGAGTCAGAGCGAGGGATTCCAGAAGAACGCCGATGGCTCATATGACGTTTATTTCGCACCCAAAGCGCCGTCATTAAGAGAGGGCAACTGGTTGCAGACCATTCCTGGCAAGAGCTGGTTTGCCATCCTGCGCATGTACGGCCCGCTGGAGCCGTGGATCAACAAGACCTGGCGGCCGGGCGAGATTGAACTCGTGAAGTGACCGGGCTTCGATTCCGGACCAGGGTGCCGGCTCCCATGAGCCGGCCTGCAGGCCCACCCGCGATTTTTTGGGCCGACACAACACGCCTCCAAGGAGACTGTCTCAATGAATCTTTCACTCACGCAGCGTCACCTGGCCATTGCCGTCCTCGGCGCGCTGGCCGTCGCCGCAGGCGGCTCTGCGTCTGCGCAGGTCTCTCCGCAGACGCTTAAGTCGATCTCGATACCGAACAAGGTCGAGACCCCGATTGGCCAGCTCGATTTCTTCGACGGCGTGCCGGCCAAGGCGACCGTCGAGAAGGTGTATGACAACCTCGACCGCATGCGTGGCACGGTGGCGTTTCTCGACAATGTCGGCGCGGTGTCGATACACAGCGTGTGCACCGGCCTGGCCGACGCCGGGGCCAAGGGCGCGAACAGGATCGCCCTGTTCGCACAGTTGCTGGATTCGCAGACCCTGGTGGTCACGGCCAACACCTCGACCCTGTACGCCTACTCCTGCACCGATCTCGCCAACGATGGCGCGACCGTGATCGAGATCCCGCCCGGCATGCTCGGCTTTCTCGACGATGGCTGGCAGCGCTTCGTCGGCAACATGGGCGTCACCGGGCCGGACAAGGGCCAGGGTGGCAAGTACCTGGTGCTGCCGCCGGGTTACAGCGGAGCGATCCCCGAAGGGTATTTCCTGCTGAAGCCGTCGACGAACAAGAACTTCCTGTTCCTGCGTGGTTCGATCAAGGACGGCCTGAAGCCTGCAGTAGAGAACATCACCTCGAAGCTGAGAGTCTATCCGCTGAAGGACGCGGCAAAGCCGGCGCCGACCGAGTTCGTCGACATGTCCGGCAAGGCTTTCAACACGGTCTTCCCCAGCGACTTCAGTTATTTCGACCGCCTCAATGCCGTCGTCCAGGACGAACCGATCGACGCCATCAGCCCCGAGGTACGTGGCGCGATCGCCGCGATCGGCATCGTCAAGGGCCAGCCGTTCAAGCCCGATGCGCGGATGAAGAAGTTGCTGACGGAGGCCGCCACGCTCGGCAACGCCACGTCGCGGGCCATCACCTATCACCCGCGCATTGCCGGCGTGAAGATCTATCCTGACGACCCCAAGAGCGTCTGGTCGACGGCCTTCGCCAACAAGAACACCAGTTTCGAATCCGACGGGACGATGGGCCTCGACGCGCGCGTGCTCTACTATTTCAACGCAGGAGGCGTGACCCCTGCCATGGCCGCCACCCGCGCCGGCGAAGGCTCCGATTACGCCTTGGCGGTGCTCGATGCCAGCCAGCAGGCCTTCGACGGCGCGAAGACCTACAAGCTGCATCTGCCGCCGAATGTGCCGGTGAACGATTTCTGGGCCGTTACGTTGTATGACACCCAGACACGCTCGCAACTGCAAACCAGCCAGAATTTCCCGACGGTCGGCAGCCAGACTGAAGGCATGAAGAAGAACGCCGACGGTTCGTACGATGTCTACTTCGCGCCGCAGGCGCCGGCAGGCCAGGAAGGCAATTGGCTGCAGACAGTACCGGGCAAGAGCTGGTTCACCATCCTGCGCATGTACGGCCCGCTGGAGCCGTGGATCAACAAGACCTGGCGGCCAAGCGAAATCGAACTGGTGCAATGAGGCAGGTCGGCCAACAGGTCCGCGCATCGGGGCCGCAATCTTGGTCCCGCTGATAGATCGTGTTGAACGTCTGCTTCTTGTACTTGCCAGCTTCTGCTTTGGGTTGTTCTCGGTCCTAGAGGGTCCGCTTTCGGGCAGGGATTCCGGGCCAGGAACCGGGCAGACGCTGCGACGCGTCGCAGCTCGCGCTGCTGGGCAGCGCTTCGGAGCCGCGCAGGCGCGGCGGGTTTGGCAGGAGTAAGTTGAGTTTGCTGCGGAAGCCACCGTGCGCTGGCGCTCACGCGGTTCGTGAAGGTAGATTCCGGGCTACTGGTGGCGGGGTAGTTGACTGGCTAAAGTCGCCAAGAGCGGACTGCCCTCGGGCCCGGTAGACTTCGCTGGTCAGGTCACTCAAGACCCTTTCCAAAGGCGCACATGGCCGACGTCTTCATCTCCTACTCCCGGGACGACGCGAAGATCGCACGTCTCTTTGCCGATGCGTTCCAGTCGGCCGGCCTCACGGTCTGGTGGGACGATGCGCTCCGATCCGGAGAAGCGTTCGACGAAAGCATCGAGCGTGCGCTCCGTGAGGCCAAGGCCGTTGTGGTGCTCTGGTCCTCGAGTTCCGTTACATCTCGCTGGGTTCGAGCCGAGGCGACCCAGGCGGACCGCAATCGCACGCTCGTGCCGGTGATGATCGAGGCGTGCCAGCGGCCCATCATTTTCGAGTTGACACACACCGCGGACCTTTCGCATTGGCACGGCAACAACGAGGACAAGGCCTGGCAGGGACTCGTTTCCGACGTGCTGCGGTTGATCGAGGTCCAGACTGCACCGCGCATCCTGCAGTCCGGCGCCGCACCACCGTCCGCTACGACGTCGATGCCGTCCCCTCCAGTCCCGCCCACCCGGCCCGGGGTCGTCATCCTGCCGTTCGTGAACATGAGCGGCGATCCGGAGCAGGAGTACTTCAGCGACGGCGTGACCGAGGACATCATCACCGATCTCGGGCGCGTCTCCGGCCTGTCGGTGGCTTCGCGCAATTCCGCGTTCTCGTACAAGGGCAAGACCGTCGCACCCGCGCAGCTCGCGCGGGGATTGAAGGTCACTCACGTCCTCGAAGGCAGCGTGCGCAAGTCTGGCAATCGCATCCGGATTACGGCGCAACTGCTGGAAGCGGCAACCGACACGCAAGTTTGGGCCGAGCGCTATGACCGCACGCTCGACGACATCTTTGCCATCCAGGACGACATCTCGAAGGCCATCGTCACGGCGTTGAAAGTCAAACTCTTGCCGGCGGAAAAGGCGGCGATCGAGCAGCGGTCCACGACCAGCTCGGAAGCGTACGAGCTCTTCCTGATGGCCCGGGGGTTCCAGCGCAAGGGCAGCGAACGGCTCAAGCCGGTCATCCTGCGTATCTGCCGCCGCGTCGTCGAACTGGATCCTGGTTTCGCCCAAGGCTGGGCGCTGATGTCGCTCGCGGAGGCGGAACTGAGCCAGCGCGGCGTCGAAGGCTATTCCATCGCCAGCGCGCGAGCGTCAGCCGAGCGGGCCATTGCGGCTGATCCCGCGGTCGCGGAAGGGCACGCCGCGCTCGCCGAAAGCATGGTGCGCGGCCTGCTGGACCAGGAGCCTGTCGACGACGTGCTCGCGACCGCGCTGGCGCTCGATCCGGATTGTTATGACGCCCGCGTCATCGCCGGAGCCGTGGCCATCGGACGGCGTGAATACGAGCAGGCGATCGTGCACCTGGAGCGCGCCATCGAACTCGACCCGGACGCCTACTGGCCGGCCGGGATGGTGTCGCAGGCCTACGAGGCGCTGGGCGAAAGCGACGCGACTGCGGCCGCTGAGCGACGCTCTCTTGCACGCTGCGAGAAGATCCTCGCGGACGAGCCCGACCACAGTGGGGCACTCGGGTTCCTGGTGACCTCGCTCGCCGGACTGGGACAGGCCGAACGCGCGCGCGACTGGACCCGGCGGGCGCTCCTGTTCGATCCGGGCAACGCGCGGCTGCATTACAACCTCGCATGCGCCATGTCGAGGCTGCAGGACGCAGACACCGCGGTGGACCTGATCGAGCCGTGGATCGACCGGGTCAGCGAAGGCTGGTTGGTGTGGATGCAGCGGGACAACAGCCTCGATCCGATCCGAGCGCATCCCCGCTTCGTCGCGCTGATGGCACGCGGTGCCCACCGCCTCGCAGCTGGGAAACTCGCGCCCTGAGCAAGCGCCATTCAATGAAACGTCGTGCCGCGCATTGCGGACCTTCGTGCAGTCTTAGGCTCGAACGCCGTATTCTCGAAGGTGAGAAGGGCCGCTAGTCGCTCCGGGTTGCTCGAATGGCCGCCCGAGCGAACTGCCGCTATGGGTCGTTTTTCACCGTTGAACGTCGGCTGTCGGGGCGGGGATTCCGGGCAGTAGCGGCCCTTCAGCCCCTGTTCGTCCAGAGCAAGTCGATCGCCCTTGGGCTACGCTGTGAAGATGTCGGCGGTCTCGTCGGGTGTAGAGTCGAGAGAGGAGTTCCATGACACTTCCTGGTGCTGAATGACGCCTTTCGAATACGTCAGCGTGCTGCTGTCGATCGTCATATCGCTGGCACTCACGCATCTATTGATCGGCATCACGAAGATCATCAAGGCAGGCGTGAGTCGATGGTCCATACCACTGGTAGGATGGATCGGTTTCATGGCGTTCATGTGCGTCGACTATTGGTTCTCCGTCTGGCACGCGCGTAACGATCCCGTGTGGTCGCTGGGATTCGTCTGCTTCCTGCTCTTGCTCGGTGCCATCCTCTTTGTAAATTGCTGGCTGATCGTGCCCGAGGTTGAAATCAAGGAGCCGGTTGATCTCGCGGCTCACCATGCCGCCGTACGACGCAAATTTCTGACCGGCCTTCTTTTCTACTTGATCCTTGGGCATCTCGCGAACCTGATGCTGGCGGGCTTTCAATCGTCGGCCGTGAAGTTGCTTGGAATCGCCCAGATCAGTCTCATTGTCACAGCGTGGATCTTCGAATCCCCACGCATCCAGCTGGGCATCATTGCGGCCATGTATTTGCTGACGGCCTGGTACGCCTTGAATTTCATCCCCGCCTTGTAGCGGGACACCTGAGACGCGCTGCAAGGGCACACAGGAGGTAGCCCAATCAGCGGGATCCGCTGCGGGTCGGTTTGCACCGTTGACAGTCTGCTGTCGGGACGCGGGCTCGATAAGTCCAATGAGGCAACGCGCGGACATCTGGGCCGTGTCCTGACGCAATGTTCGGCTGGTTGGAGCCATGCAACTACCGTGCTAGCTTCGTCGGAATCGGACCGAGTAACGACGGGGATGGCAATGAACCTGACGAGGTTGTCCGCAATCGCGGAAATCACTAGTTCCATAGCAGTGCTGGCGACGCTGGTCTACTTGACCATCGAAATTCAGCAGAACACCCAAGTGCTGGAAGCGAATTCCCGACAGGCCGCCCTTGAAAACGCGACTGCTCAACTCGAGCTGGCGGTTAACGTGCCAGAAGTCTGGCTGAGCACTGTGAATCCAAACCTGACGGATTCAGAGAAAGTCCGCCTCAGCGCGTATTTGTTTGCCGTGGTGGAGAGGGGGCGAACGAATTGGCGACAATATCAAGCCGGGGCGATGGACGAGGCATCCTGGCTCGACGTGCAAGGTTCGCTCGTGAGCGAGATGAGCACGCTACAAGGGCGGAAATGGTGGAATTTCTTCTCGCCGGAGTTTGAGAAGAGCTTTCGAGAACATGTCAATGAACAGCTCAAGGACCAGCCGATTCTGACTGCACTCCCCGACATTCGTGCCTTCGACTGACTTGCTCGACGGAACCGAGATCCCGTTGAACGAGAAATAAGGGGTCGTCTATCGTCGTACGAGGTCGGCTTTTGGGTGAGTGATCGGTCGGGGAGCGGCGGAGGGGGTCGGATCGGGAGGGGATCGAGGTCGCGCGTGACGACTGCTATCGACAGAAGTGGACGTTCGCGAACGGGGGAAATCGGCCAGTGTCATGACTTTGAGGCAGATGGTACCGTCGACTGCGACTCACGGTCCTGTTGCAGATACTCCCCGTTCGGTCGCCACGGTAGTGGGAAAGCAGACCTTCGCGTAGGGGTAAAATCGGCCAGCAGCGGCCGGTCACGCTCGACTTCAAGTGGAACGGCCCCCCACCGATTGACCGGTCCCAAGATCGGTGCTGTAGTCGATGCCACGGGTCCGAGGGATTTGGCTAGCCCATGACACAAGGACGTGGAAACCAACAACGTCGGCAGCGACCGGCACGATTCGTGCCGCTGCTGGCGCTCTTGATGCCGATCGCTGTCTGGAGCGCTCCCGCACCAGTGGCCCCTGGAAAGATATTCCGCGGCAAGGTACTCGATATACGCGCGCCGGACTCGGACGGGTGGCTGTTAATGCAATCGTCCCCGGGGAGTTGGGTCTTCGGCCGACCGGGTAAGAGCTCCACCGCGAGCGATATCGCCAGCGTGACCGGCTTCGCTCTCGCCGAAACCACGACCAGCGATGAATTGGTGGCCTTGATCCGGCACGGTATCGAGAATGACACCTCTTCGGATCGCTTCAAGACCACCGGCGGCACGTTGGAATACACGGACGCTCGAGGCTATCCATGCGTGCGGTATCAGGTGACGACCCTCGACACAAACGCGAGAGTCTCTTATTTCCAGCACGCGTCTCTGACATTGCAGGCTGACTCACTCTACTGTCGGCACCCCACGCAGCCGACCTTGGGCTTTGCCATTTCATATTCGCATCGAGGCCCGGAACCGGATCCCGACTTCGCGCAGCGTGCGCGGGCATTCATTGATGGTGTGACGGTACCGACCGCTGACGCTGCGCCGGCCGAGGCCAGCGAGGACCGCCCCTGACTACGGACGACGCCACGCGTGTTTGCAGCGGAAGGCCGACGTTCGCGTCGGACTCAGGGCGGCCATCACCAGACGCGTGGACACCGGACAGCATCGAGTCTGAACTGGCCTGTTAATGTCGAGCGAGCCCAAATGATGACTGAGTCAAGTGATAGACATTTCCACGGTAGCTTTCGTTCGGTCCTCGCGATTCTGGCGTGTGTTGTGGCCTATGGATGCACTTCGATACCCGCCGACAGGCTGTATTCGCAGCCGCTGCCCGACCAGCCGGCCGCGACTGTCGTGAATTGGGGGTCGGTCATAGGCACGGCGGGGACCTGCGGTTTCCCCGGATCGGGCCGCATTTGCAGGGCTTGGATCGGTAGTGTGGAAGGCAAACTTCTGCACTACGAAGACAATGAAGTGCGGGTTCAACCAGGGCCGCATTCATTCGCTCTGGCCTGTAACTATGCGAGCGGACTCCCACCGTTCCTCGGGGCGTTGCAGTCGGTCATCATGGTCTACGAAGGGACGTTCGAGGCCGACCGCAAGTACTATGTCCGGTGCATCAAGGGTGATGACCGCGCACGCGTGTGGTTGGCAGCTACTGCCGAAGGTGAGGCAAGCCCGGAGTTTGTCTTTCAGAGCTATGGCAACTAGGAAGGTGGATGCCGTTGGCACCCCAGATTCCGGCAGAAGGTATGCGGAGACGAGTCGTAGGCCGGCCCAACGACAAGGCAAATGTCTGTTTCTCTGCGAAACGATCGTTCACTTTGGATCAGCCCGCTTTCAGCAACCTGCCGGAAGCGGGCATTCGATCCCGACTGGGTTGGCCGACTTCTTGTGGAATACCCCGAATTGACGCGTCGCTTGCCATGGTGCTGGAATCGCGCCCGTGAACTCACACGGAGGGCCTAGTCGTGACGCAAGGACGCACAATCATTTCTGGCCTACAAAGGACCAGCGCATGGCCTGCACTTGGCTTCCGCGTCGTTCAGGACGCATTGCTGCGGCGAAACGTGATTCGCCTCTCGCTGTTGATGTGCGTGGCCAGTTCCACGGCGTGTGTCTCGACGTATGCGCCGTCGGCTTCCGAAGCAGATACGGCCACATTGTCTTTTCAGGTTACCGGGACGCCCCCGCTGCTCGGTTTCGGCGCTGACTTGCTGAAACGCGGGTCCCCCGATGATCATGCCTGCATGATGAAGACCCAGAGAATGGCTCGGATTTCTAAGGGCATGCCGGTCGGGAAGACGAACAATCCACCGGCGATAGTAGTCCCGGCAAATGTCGCGATCGGACTGCGAGCGCTCTATACCCCCATCACAGCGTTTGGTGTGGGCGGCTGCTCTTTTGACCTGACTTTCGTGCCGGACAAGGGCCAGGCGTATCAAGTAAACATCGATTGGACATCGGCGTCGTGCCAAGTTGAGCTGAGAGTGGACGTGGACGGTTCCTGGCATACGGCCCTCGCAAATATCGAACGTAACTGGTGTTAGGGGCATCCAACTTCTTGCGTCTATGAACGGCGGGGTCCAGGTCACCAGCCGAGCTGACCCAATCGTGCAAATTGTTCACTGACCGAGACTATCCGCAGACATTCATGGGTGCCAGTCAGGTGCGCAGAGGACTCGCGGTCGTGCTGGTCATGATTGTGGCGCCGCTGCCCGGATGCATCTATATGCAGAGCTATCCGGACAAGTGGTCACCTCGAGAGGTGTCGGCGGACTCGACCTGTCCCGATATCAGCGGGATTTTTGCCAACGCGGGATATGCTGGAGAAAGCGGGGGAACCAAGGTTCCCACGAAGCTGGCATATTTCATCCTGCGTCCGAGTCCCACCGGGGATGCCGAGGCGATCATCGCCGCGGGCCAGGTCGAACTACGCGCGGCGGGCGACGAGATCGTGGTCGTGGTACGCGACGGCGCCCGGGATCTGTACACGACGACGATTCGGCGGCCAATGACCTGCGACAAAGGAGAGATCAAGCTCGCGGATCCGCAGTCGCCTGGTGCCACCAGTGCTGAAGGCGTCGTCGGCGTGTTGAATTCAACCTTGTACCTCAGCCGTGCCGCGGATGGATCGCTGCTGATTCGCCGGTCCGTGGTCGGAGCCGGAGTGGGCATGTTTATTCCATTCGTAGCAGCGGGCTGGGACTGGTCGAGGTTCCCGATGTTCGAGTCGGCAGGTGAAACAGCGGGAGAGCCCCGACTAGAGTAAGGCTGGCGTTAGGATTGCCAGGAGCCATAGCGCGAGGCGCGAAGTTCGTCGTGAGACGTAATCGTCCTATAACGCGTTGGAGCGAGCGCGCGGCCAGTGACCTATTTGGGTCGGAGGCCGTCCCTCGGAGCCGGAGCCCGAAGTGAAATAGCCTCGATCATGGGTACAGCAAGGCATATCGTCGTCCTGTTGTTCGTAACGACCTGCGCCGGTTGCGTCGATCCGCAGTTACGGCAGGCAGTACCTCCCACGGACTGGCCGCGCATTGTGCCGTCATCTACCTGCGACGCACTTGCGGGCACATACGCGAATGAATCGGTATCCACGACCCTGCCCGATAGGT
This sequence comes from uncultured Gammaproteobacteria bacterium, assembly GCA_963732375.1. Taxonomy (GTDB): domain Bacteria; phylum Pseudomonadota; class Gammaproteobacteria; order Steroidobacterales; family Steroidobacteraceae; genus RPQJ01. The sequence continues at coordinate 25,965 of CAVSZE010000013.1, read as the reverse complement.
CAGCATCGCCCTGGCTCAGTTCGCTGATGGAGAATGGAGGTATACGCGCCGGGAGTGATGTCGTCGGAGTCGGTGCAAAAAGTCGTGTCTCCATAGTTCCAAACCCATTCGCTGTGTCTGTCAGCCGAGAGACGCCGGTGGTTCTCCCAACACCGATGACCGCCGCTTCTAGCGAATGCCTCGCCGACGGATCGCTGCAACTGCGATTCCCGGAGTACCAAGGTGGCGGTGAGGCGACACTGTCCGACTCATCCACTACGCTCGTGTATCTGTATCGTGCGGCCGGGGACGAACTCCTGGTCAAACGGGTCGGCCGCTCTCACGGCCTGACGTTCCCTGCCGTGCCGTACGATGTAGCGACCGGGGCTTGGTTTAGATTTCGACGGGTTGTACCGCCGGCGCCGGCTCACGACACGGACAGCACCAATTGGCGGCGCGCAACTGAGGTGGCCTACGTCCTCGATGGGGACTACAGCGCACGGCCGACCTGCGGCGACCTCCCATCCGACACGCAATCGCACCGTGACTTTCTGCGGCAAGCGTTGAAGGATGTTCAGTCACCTGGTCTTCAGGACACTCTCGGAGCTACACCTGTTGACTTTGCAGTTATGGCTGACGATGTCGAGGCCCTAGAGCGGTTCACCCAGATGGGCTATCCATTGACGACCCGCGACGGAACGCTTCTGCATGGGGCGGCCATGTTCGGCTCTCCCGCCCTGATCCAGTATCTTGTCGATCGGAATGTCGGTGTGAATGTCCAGACTGCCTACGGCGCCACGCCATTGATGGTGGCGGCATCCGCGAACCGGCTGGTGGTCGTGCGCCTGCTGCTAGTCGAGGGCGCGAACCCGAATCTTCACGTAACGAGCGGCGAAGGGGCGCTGCAATACGCGTTGGCCTGCGGATACACGCCCACAGTCGAGGCGCTCTTGGACGCGGGCGCTGTCGTTGACGAAAAAGCGATGACGATAGCGGACAAGACCGGTGCGTCGGAGGCCCTGAGGAAGCGCATTTCGACTCCTCACGAAGGTACTACGGCGCCGTAGCGGCCAGGTCTGCTCTGGGGCGTCTTTCGCTGTTGACCGTCCGCGGTGAGTCGGGAACCGCCTGTCACTTCCCCGGTATCACCACACCTCGGCGATGATCAAATCTAGGGGCCGCACGCGGCCATAAGCCGTAACATGCAGCGGAGGCGGCTCGGCCTCAGACCGCGTTAGTTTCGATGTTCTATGTTTTTGCAATCCAATCGCTAGAAGTCTATGCGCTCGCTGATTCGGTGGAATTTTGTCGTCGCGGGTTGGATTACCGTGGGCGTGTGTGTTGCATTCCTAGTCACGTTTGATCCAGCTGCAATCGATGCACCGCGGAATGTCGGAAAGGCCGCGATCGGTCCGGCTTTGCTTGCTTTCTTTGAAGTTGCGTTCTGGTTCATGTGGTATCGCCGCAACGAAGGACGAACTCCCGCGGCGTGCATTGGCGTCTTACTGCTCCAACCTGCCATTGCAGGCTATCTCCTGCCGCAAGTCCGCGAGCAGCCCATGAATATTGGTCAGATTCAGTTGTTCGCCTACTTGGCGATGTCACACTTGATCTGGGCGCTTGCGGGCAATCCGCTTCAGCCAAAGAAGGCTACGGATCTCTAGCAACGCCTAGCGCTCGGACTCGCGTGGTCTTTCAGGTCCTTTGCCGAGAGAAGGTCGCGATGGCTACGACGTGGACTGGTCCAGCGAGCCCCGGATTCGGTACATTCGTCGGGGGTCCGCTCCGGGTCGTTTGCGGGCCTGAAGGGTCCGCTTTCGGGGAGTAAATTCAGTCTGCTTCAAGTTTTACTGCACACTGGCGCTTGTGGACCTCGTGGGGATATTCCTGTCCCCGCACTGGCGCATGCAGGGTTCGTGGACGCAGGCTCTCCGGGTCCTGGTGGGGGACGCTGCGACGCAGTTACTCGGCCCCGCGACGCTGATGGGAATACTCGCGAGACAGCCATGACTCAAGACGGAGATATGATCACGATGCTCGATAGCGCCAGTGCGCGGTGGCACTTGCGGCGCAGGCACGTCACTGGCGCTGCTATGCGCCGCACGATCAAGACACTGGGCAGACGCTGCGTGGCGGCTCGCGGCGCGGTTGTAGCGCCGCTTCGGATCCGCGCAGGCGCGACGGGTTTGGCGACTCGCCAGCATTTGATCGATGTCGTGTTTCCCTGCCGCCGGGCCGGCTGGTTAACGGGACGGTTCAGGTCAGTCGCGGTTCGGCGCGCCCAGTGGAAAGTAGTGCCGATACGGTCTCGCCTCGTCGACGGCCCTTGCGAACGAGGGCCAGGCGAGAAGACGCGACCGGTACGCCCGCAACGTCGGAAAGGCCTGTGCGATGGGGTGAACCCAGTCGGCATAGAAGAGCGATGGTGCCGCCGCGCAATCCGCCAGGCTCAAGGTCTCGCCTGCTGCCCAGGTACGTCCCTCAAGTCTTTGCTCCAGCCAGGCATAGGCCAGGTCCAGTGCCCGGCTTGCCTCGGCCATGGCCTCATCTTTGCGAGCGTCGTCCTTCCTGATGGCTGCGATGACCGGCTTCTGCATCGCCGACATCACATCGTTATCGAAGAACCGATCGAGGAACCGCACCTCCAGCGCTTCGAGAGGGTCTTCGGGCAGCCAGCGAATCGGGCCGCCGTGCCTGAGCATCAGGTATTCAATGATGATGGTCGACTCGACGATCGTGCGTCCATCCTCGACCAGGATCGGGAAGCGCGCGAACGGCCAGCGTGCCTTCAATTCCGTCATCGCCGACGGGTCTTCGAGCGTTCGATACTCGAACGGCACGTCGTTCTCGTAGAGGGCAACGAGTACTTTCTGGCAATACGACGAGAAGGGATGGGCGTAGAGCGTGAGCGACATGGAGCACCTGAACCGTTCGCGCTGTGCATTGACTGGAAATGGTGGTCGGCCAAATTCACTTTGGCAAGCCCGCCTGGGAAGACCGAATGCCGGGTACCCGGCGCTCAGGCGGTGATTTCCCGTTGACCGTCCGCTATCCGCGCGGGGAAGGGGGCGTTCTCCGGTACCAATTGAAAGCAGACCTTCGCACTGGTAGATAGCATTCAGCTGTCCGAAACTCGCGTGCACTTGCCGAAGCAATCACTGCAATGCCCCAGGCCGCCGATGCCGCGGCGCTCGCGCTGACCAGACCTAAGGAGCACACGAAAATGAAACCAAAGAACATGATCTGCCTCTGGTTCGATACGGACGCGCACGGGGCGGCGCGCTTCTACGCTGCCACCTTTCCCGACAGTACGGTGACCGCCGTTCACAAGGCGCCCAGTGACTACCCCGGCGGCAGGGAGGGCGACGTGCTGACGGTGGAGTTCACGGTGCTGGGCATTCCCTGTCTCGGTCTCAATGGCGGTCCGGTGTTCAGCCACACGGAAGCCTTCTCCTTCCAGGTCGCGACGGATAGCCAGGAAGAGACGGACCGCTACTGGAACGCGATCGTCGGCAATGGCGGCAAGGAAAGTGCCTGCGGTTGGTGCAAGGACCGTTGGGGTCTTTCCTGGCAGATCACCCCGCGCGTGCTGACCGATGCGATGGCGGCGGGTGGCGATGAGGCGAAGCGTGTTTTCGAAGCGATGATGCCGATGAAGAAGATCGACATCGCCACCATCGAGGCAGCGCGACGACGCTGATCACTCGACTGGTCGCTTTGGTTCCATTCGGTTGAGGGTCTGCTTTCGGGGAGTAAGTTGAGTTTGCTGCGAGTGCCACTGCGCACTGGCGCTCGTGGCCGTCGTGCCTGTACCTCCTGCCTGCCCACTGGCGCTGGTGGACCTCGTGGCGATATTCCTGTCCCCGCACTGGCGCATGCAGGGTTCGTGGACGCAGGCTCTCCGGGTCCTGGTGGTGGACGATTGCCGGGGCGGAAGTGGGAATCAAGGCAGACGCCGCATTGCGAGTTACTCGGCCCCGCAACGCTGCGCTTCCATGCTCCGCTGCGGACCGGCCAGCACGTCAGTGTGCTGGCGTTCGCCGCATGCGGCTCACCCTGGGCCTCGCCCTTCGGGGGAGTCGGACCACGAGTATCGGCGAGATGGCCGGCAGCCGCAGTCGGCGGTGGCACACACTGCACGGTCACGACACTGGTTCAAAAATCGTTCCCGCGATTTTTGTCGCGCGATCACTGATCGCGCCTCGGAGGGGTTTTGCAGGGAGAGCAGGGCGGGGCGGTTTGACGATGCTCGGCGATGGTGCTGTAGTGGCCGTCATGGGGTCCCACGGAATGGGCCTTGCGATGACGCGAGTATCCGCAGTCACCTCGGAACGGCAATCGCCAGACCTCGGGCGTCTAAGCGATACGCATAACAACTGTCGGCCTGATTGCAGTTAGGCGGCACACATCCTCTCGACCTTTCTCCACCACCTGAAGGAACACTAATGTCTGCGAGACTCGCAACACTGATCGTCTCTGCAATCGTCCTGTTTGCAACCGCGAGCCCAAGCCCCTGCCTAGCTCAAACTGGCAACGGCAGCGACAACTTGGCAGGAGCTTGGGAAGGAAAGGTTCAGTTCAAGACGGGCGCATTTGCCGATACTAAAGACCTTGAGTTCATGTACGCATTCATGGCCGGCGGAACCATGACTGAATCTTCGAATTACGACGCCGCTCCGCCCGTGCCCCCGGCGTATGGCGTCTGGAAGAAGGTTGCGGCCAGAAAGTACGAGGCAAAATATCGATTCTATCAATCCAAGGCTGTGTCTTCTGCCGATGAACTTGTCAAAGGCGGAGGTTGGGCCCCAGGTGGTTACGGGATACTGACTCAGAAGATCACCTTGTCCACTGACGGCAACTCGTTCGAATCCGGAATCACCCTTGAACTATTCGACAAGGATGGGAAGGTCATGGCAGGTGGAGGCGAAGCAACTGCCAGCGGGAAGAGGCTTGGTTTCTGATTTGCCGTGCGGCCTAATATTCCTGCCTGACTGAAGTTGGGCGCCCAAAAGCGCACAGGTGCTTTCAGCATGAAATTCTTGAGCGGCTTTATCGTAGGAATATTGGCAACGATATTGTCGTTGTTTGTGATTTCCTCTGGGCAAGACCAGGGTGCCACACTGACATCTGGCGATAGCCTTGCCGGCCTGACAATGCTTCCCGAAAAAGGAAGCTGCATAATGAAAAATGAAGTGAAGATTTTCCAGACACTGAGGCCGAACGTTGCGCTGGCAACCTCAGGCAAATACCCAGATGAAATACTCGCCTTGCTTGTCAACCATGATGGCGATCTTTATTACGACAGTCGGAAAATAAAAATACCGCCGGGCAAGTGCGCAAGGCAGATCGGAACGTACCAGTATGAAACCAAAGCCGAGGTGCTGAAAACCGTTCCCGCGGTAGCTATTGAATGAACTCGAGAAGCAGTCGTCGATCGCTTGAACCAAGGCGTTTATGTGAAGCGCCTAACCGGGCGCTGAAGCCGACGGCTTCGCCGCGGCTGAGCTTTCACGTTAGGCAACTGGGCGCTCGATGCGGCGCGCATAACACATGCTTGGCATTAACCTGTCGGTGGCGAATTCGTAGTCAGGGAGCGATCGGGAGTTCGAACGGGCCCCCGCAGTGCCGCTGCCGACGGCAGCGATCACTCAAGGGCAAGGAGCGAGAATTCATGGATGGCAAGCGCTCGCTTGCGCCTGGCGCCTGATTCACAAGACATTCTAAAGGAGGCAGTAATGGCACACATTGCTATTCTTGGTACCGGCTTACTTGGTAGCGCCTTTGCGGAAGCAGCGGCGATACGCGGCGATTCGGTGACGGCATGGAATCGGTCCATGGACAAAGTTCATGCTCTGGCTCCGTTCGGCGTAAAAGCTGCCGCTACACCAGCCGATGCGGTTCGAGGTGCGGCGCGGGTTCATTTGATTCTGAAAGATGACGCGGTGGTGGATGCGGTCATTGCATCGGCACGCTCAGGTCTATCAACCGACACGATCCTGATTGACCACAGCACCACACTTCCAGAGCTAACCGTGAAACGGGCGGAGCGGTTGAAAGCGGCCGGCGTAAAGTATTTGCACTGTCCCGTCTTCATGGGCCCTCAAGCTGTCCGAGACGCGCAAGGCTCGATGATGGTGGCCGGCCCCAAAGGCCTATTCGACGCCGTCGAGCCGGAACTTGCCAAGATGACCGGACGCGTCGCTTACCTGGGTGAGCGCCCCGACCTGGCCGCCGCCAACAAATTGATCGGCAATGCCATGCTGCTCGGACTCGTAGCAGTGATGGCGGACATATTGACTCTGGCCCAGGCCACCGGTGTCGACGGCGAGAGCGCCATCAAGTTGCTCGGGCTATTCGACTTGAAAGCTCTGTTGATGCACCGCGGCTTGAATATGGCCAAGGGCGACTTCACGCCAAGTTTTGAGTTGACCATGGCGCGCAAGGATGTCCGGTTGATGCTCGAGACGGCAGGTGATCGGCCGATGGCTGCGCTGCCCGCGATTGCGGCACGGATGGACCAATTGATCTCGGCAGGACACGGGGCGGCAGATGCCAGCGTTCTGGGTATCGACGCGGTATCTCGACCCTAATTCCGATCCTGTTGGTGGCGAATTCGTAGTCAGGCGGCGAGCGGGAGCCCGGACGGGCCCCGGCGGTGCCGCCGCCAGCCGTCGTGATCCAGTGCAGCCGGCGCACGCAAAAGCGGACGTCGCGGAACGGCGAGAGTCGGCCAGGAGCGGTCCATCGAGCTATGTCTGGACGCGGTCCGATCACCGCGTCGCAGTATCATGTAGACGCGATCGGCTTATGTGCGGAGATAGCCTTGACCGACACATCCACTGGTCGGCAGATGCACTGGCAGAATGTGTATCAGACGAGATCGGCCGACTCAGTAAGTTGGTACAGGCCGCACTTGGATGTTTCCATCGAGTTGCTCGAACAAGCGGGCCTGTCGCGCCAGTCTCGGCTGATTGACATCGGCGGCGGCGCCTCAAGTCTTGTGGACGATCTGCTGAATCGCGGCCTGAAGGAAGTCACCGTCCTGGACATCTCAAGCGAGGCGCTGGCGATCGCGAAGGCACGGCTCGGGGCTCATGCCCTTGAGGTAACTTGGCTGGTCGGCGATGTGCTGGATGCGGCGTTGTCTTGCAGCAGCTTCGACTTATGGCATGACCGAGCCGTATTTCACTTCCTGACGGACACGGACGACGTGGCGAGATATGCAGAGCAGGCCGCTCGCGCCGCAAAGTCCGGCGGATATGCACTTATCGCTGGCTTTGCCCCAGATGGGCCCGAGCGCTGCAGCGGTCTGCCCGTCGCGCGCAGGTCCGCCGACGACATCGCACGGATATTTGCACCCGCCTTCTTCCTTCAACAAGCCCGGGCGGAGCGCCACCTTACACCGGCTGGCACCGCTCAATCATTCGCGTACGCCTTGTTGAAGCGAAGGTGACTTGCGCGTCGTCGGTGCTCACGACGAGTGTCTGCCTTGGGTCGTTCTCGGTCCTGGAGAGTCCGCTTTCGGTGCGCGGGGAAGAGGGCAACGCTGGTCTTGTTGCGTGACGCGCAACACGGTACACTTCCGCCATGATCCAGTCGCTCCGGCACAAGGGACTGCGGCGGTTCTACGAATCGGGGTCCCTGGCCGGAATACAGCCTCGGCATGCGCGAAGGCTGAGGATGCAGTTGGCCGCCGTCGATTCGGCCCAAGTCATCGAGGACATGGACATTGCAGGGTTCCGTCTTCACCCGCTGAAGGGCGCTGATCGCGGACGGTGGTCGATCTGGGTCAACGGCAACTGGAGACTGACATTCGAGTTTCGCGACGGGCAGGCGTACGTGCTCGATTACGAGGATTACCATTGATGGCCATGCACAACCCTCCGCATCCGGGCGAGTTCATCGCGGCGGTTTACCTGGAGCCCAATGGACTGAGCGGCCGTGAACTGGCCGCCAAGCTGGGGGTCGCGCCCTCGACCCTGAATCGGGTACTGACCGGCGCTAGTGGGGTGAGCCCGGAGATGGCGCTGAGGCTATCGAAGTGTCTGGGCCGGACGCCGGAGAGCTGGCTCGCCATGCAGTACAGCCATGATCTCTGGCGCGCAAAACAGCAGGTGGACCTGAGCCGCGTTGCCAAGGCTCGCCTCACGGCTGCCTGATGTACCGACGCTCCGTTATTCACACGCCAATCACACGCGGGACCGTAGCCGTTGGTAAGTGATTGATCCCGCGAGCAGGGCAGGGCGGCTCACGTGGGTTCGATTCCCATCACCCGCTCCACATTCTTCGCTTGGCCTCTTCTGCGTCACCCGACGCGCCAGCGGATGGCATTCACTCAAGCGACCAGCTTCAACTTCGGATTCAGTCCGGCCCTTGCCGCGAGCCGGACGAGCAAGTCGAGGCTGAAGGAGCTGATCTTGCCCCGCTTGATGTCGGACACCCTTGCCTGGGTGACCGCAAGGATCTTTGCCGCCTCTGCTTGAGTCATGCCGGAGCCGGCCAGCCAACCTCCAAGACCCTGGAGAAGGAGCGAGCGCATCTCCATCTCCGCGGCCTGATCCTCGGGATAGAGATCCTGAAGTACGCTGCGCACTTTCTTCCTAGCCATGGGGTGCCCTCCTGGGAACTCGGGCGAGCCGTTGTCGTGCCAAATCGATGTCTTGCCGGGCGGTCTTCGGCGTCTTCTTACGGAAGCAATGCAGGACGTAGATCGCTTCCGGCCGCGTCGCGAGGTAGATCGTACGAAATCCTCCGGATGGATCACGCACTCGGATCTCCCGCACACCAGCCCCGATCGATGCCATCGGCTTCCAGTCGTCAGGGTAGAGTCCGCACTGCACCCGGAAGAGTTGATGGGGCCCATGTCGTCCATCGCCGTTGCCGGGAAGGCCGTGAGGTCGGCCTTGGAATTCCCGAGCCAGACGACGGGTTTCATTGTCCGAGCATAGTCGTGCAGGGCCGATTATGCCACATATTGCATAATTTAGCTTCAAATGCGCACGTGAACAGACCTCCTGAGTGAGGTGGAATTCACACGTCCATCACACGCAGAGCCTCATGCGGAACCTTGTGCCATGCAGACCCTGTTTTTTGAGCCGTTTTGCGAACACCGATCCCGCAGCGTTGTGGGTTCGATTCCCATCACCCGCTCCACTTCATCGCCGGGCCGAGGCGACGTCAGCCCGCTCCAGCCAGGGTGTTCAAAACGCGCTGGGCATCGATCGCGTGGTGTTCCCACGTCTTCCTTCTGTCCGGAGTGGGCTCACGCCGGCATTCGTCGGCTTTGGCTTCACACGCGGGGACGGCTGATGGCGACCGCTTGTGAGCCGATCGCAATTGCGGGAGCGGACATTCGCAAATGGCGAATACCGGCCACAAACGGTCATAGGGAATTCCCGCCGAAAGCAGTCACTGGATGGTGTGATCCACCTAATCTCAATGTCTGAAATCCGAAAGGGTGTCACGCTGGGACCGCAGCATCAGCCGGCTGCAACTCAGTGCATTGTCCGAGATCAAGTATCAGTGATCGTGCTCGTGCAGTTCGGAATCATGTGACTCGCTGCCGAGATCAGGGTGAAGGTGAGCGGCTGACGAGCCGAGCACGGCGATGATGACGGACGCGGTGAGTGACGCACTGAATCGCATGAAGATGTCCTTCTGCGCTGAAAATCAGGGGCGATGGTCCCCGCGCGAGCGCAGGGGTCTGGCAATCGTCGGGCCAGCGTCAGTTCAACGGGGGGTGGGAATGTTTAACCGAACCCTGACCCGCGGTATCTGGAAGACGACTGGATCTCCCTCCGTACGGCGTTGCGCTGCCGCCGAGGTCGGTCGATGTAATGCAGCCAGACCTGGTACGGATCCCAGCCTATGCTCGAGGTGACCGACGCCAGACCGGCGTCCGACTCTGCACGCGCGCCGGGACTCACCACGCCATTTGCATGAGCGCGCTCCAGCCATGAACCCGTCGCTTCAGTGTCGTCAGTGTCGCTGTTGCTGACCATGTCCCGTCCCGTGGACCGGCGCACTCCTAGTGCATCTTCGTGTCCTGAAGCTAAATGCTCGCATCGCCGCTGGCGCTGCGTCCATGGCAAAGACTGATGTGCTCTGATAGGTCTTCCTATCGACTCCCAACCATTGGCAGTCATCGCTAGCAGGCTGTTGAGATGCCGATTTTCAATAACCTGCCAGCGGGCCACGGACGGCCCGACTAGATCATGCACATTCCGATGCGCCTGATTTCGGGAGCGCCGCGGCCATCGCGGTTCACGTCGAGGGCCAGGTCAGGCTCCGCAATCGCGCAGCGCATGGCCAATCATGAATCCGCACGCACCACCGGGCTGTATGACCGGCGCGACGATCAGGTGTCGCTGGATTAAGTGGAACGGATATTGATTTAGGCAGGCGTTGGCCGGATGCTGTCGTGGCGCGGTATGCAGACATTCGTGTACGCGTAAAATCGGCCAGGAGCAGTCGGTCACTTCCGTCAGCCAAATGGCCCCAGAAGCAGCCATTCCGAGGTCACAGCGCCCCAAGCGGACACTGGGCGAGCAGCGGGTAATAACTCCCTGGGCGCAGTAATTCGGCAGCCGCCTAGTCCTCGGCGAGAAACACCTTGCATCGCAGTTCCTCGAGCGTGGAGCAAAGCTCGTCAATTCGCTGTGCCCCGACGTGCGAGGCCCACTCCGCTTCGAGGCTACGCGCGAAAGCACGTACGGCTCGACCGTATGCACGTCCGTGGGACGTGAGACGCACGCGGCTAGCACGGGCGTCGGCCGGGTCCGCGACTCGCTCGACGTAGCCCGCCACCTCGAGATCGGAGACCAAGGCGCTCATCGATTGCTTAGTGATGCGAGATGCACGCGCAAGGTCGGTGATTCGCGCACCCGTCGGCTTTTCCCATAGCGGGCGAATCGCGGCGGAGTGTGCCGGCTGCACGCCCTCGAAGCCGGATGCCGCAATCCAGCGGGTAAACCGGTCGTTCAATACCTGGGAGGCGAGACGCAGGAGTGATCCGAGACGGGGCCCCTTGGAAGATCCAGTGGATGTGCTTGACATTAATGGTAAGGCGGACTGACTATATTGGTCAGGACAACTGACTAAGAGAATAACTCATGATTCATCATGTGTCGATTCCGGCTCGGGATCCGGAGCATGTTGCGCGAGTACTGGCCGAGCTGTTAGGCGGCTACGCCGGGCCGTTCGTCGGCCCGATTCCCGGGGCTTGGGTCGTCTATGAGGAGGATGGCTTCGGCAGCGGAATCGAAGTCTACAGTGAACGGACGACGCTCGTTCCGGGCGATGGCGACGCAATGGGAGCAACCTGCCTTGGCGAGCCTCCAACGGCGGTAGCGTTCCACGCTCTGATTTCAGTCAAGGCCAATCGCGACAAGATTGAGCGCATTGGCTCACGCGAAGGCTGGCGGACACAGCATTTCTGGCGCGGCCCGCCTGGGGTGCGCCTGTTCGAGCTGTACGAATTCTGGGTCGAGAACCGAGTCATGCTCGAACTCGCGACAGAAGACATGCTCCCCGCGTATGTGAAGATCGCAAATGGTCCCGCGCAGCGCGCGCTGCTTGCAGCGCAAAATGGGGCGCAGCCAGCACGGTAGCTAATTCAGTCAATCATGACCTCCCGCATGCAACGCCAGTCCGTTGCGCCGTTCGAGTTGGCTACTGTGGCGCGGGCCGACCGTAGTCCGCTAGTGTCCGCTTGTTCAGCATACATATGGCCGATATGGGTCGTTCTCGGCCCTGGAAGGTCCGCTTTCCGGAGTCCGATAGCAGGCAGACGCCGCGTAGCAGCTCGACGGCTCGCGCGCGAGCCGTCTTCAGAGCCGCGCTTCAGCGCGGTGGTCTTGCCGGCAGGCAGCCGGTTGCGTGGACTAGAGAGATCAGGGAAGCCTGCGAATCGAGGCGCAGCGGGGACCTGTCGCTTTTGTATGTAGCCCGTCGAGGCGACTCGGGACACGACATGCAAAAAAGCGAATTCGCGATTCGCGAAGATGAACTTTCGAGCCAGGCAACGCGCGAATTGCTCCGTTTACACCTGGAAGGCATGCATGCGACCTCACCGCCAGGCAGCGTTTTCGCGCTCGATCTGTCGGGGCTCCGGGCGCCCGGGGTCACCGTGTGGACGGCGTGGATCGGGGACGCTGTCGCGGGTATCGGCGCGCTCAAGGATCTCGGCGACCGAACAGCGGAAATCAAGTCGATGCGCACGCATCCGGATTTTCTGCGGCAGGGGGTTGCCGCAGCGCTTCTCGAGCACATCATCGGCGTTGCGCGGGCGCGTGGCATGACGCGGCTCAGCCTCGAGACGGGGAGTGGCTCTGCGTTCGAACCTGCCCTCGCCCTTTATCGGCGGCGGGGTTTCGTCGACGGGGAAGCGTTCGCAGAGTACGAGCGCAGTGCGTTCAACCAGTTTCTGCATCTGATGCTGTAGATACGGTGCGCGCAAGAGTTCGCGGTGTTCGACCGGATCAGTCTGGTGGCCCAGGCGGCAGCGTTGGCGGCTCCGGCGGATTTTCCTTCAGCGGTTCCGGGGGCCAGGTTACCCAGGTGGAGTAGTCCTTATCGACCGGAAGGACGAGGAGGTACACGCCGCGCGTGGTGCGCTCGACGTGCATCAGCAGCGAGCCGTTCGCGGCTTTAGAAAACGTGCGATGCAGCGTCTGCACGCCGCCCGAAGCGAGTAGCAACATTTCCACGGTATTAACGGCGTTGTAGGTTTTCAGGGCCGCGCTCTCCTGGCCCTGGTCATTGCCTTGACTCTCTATCGAGGCTTTCAGGTCACGGGTCAGCCCCTCAGCCGTGCAATCAAAATCTTTCTTGGAGCGATGCAGTTCCACGAATGGCACTGAAGGGTTGGCCCAGGAAACAACGAGCGTGTCGTCATCGGGTTGTCGCACCTCGACCCATGCACTACTCGCGTCCATTCCGGCCAAGTTCGAAGTGAGGGACACATCGCATTCCCAGTCGCCGATCATTCGGTACTTCGAGGAATGCAGGGCGCTCTTGCAGAGTTCAGGCGGCGTATCGGGCGCGAGCCGACCAGTGTTCCGGTATCGGCCGGCAAGGTCCGGGCAGGCGTGATCGGTCGTGGTCTGCGGCGCCACCTCCGTTCGCGTCGCGGGAGTTGGACTGTCCGGACGAGTTGCGTGACCACTGCCGACGCAGCCGCTGAGTGCCAGCAGTGAGGCAATACAAGCCACTGCAGCTACGCTAGCGCGGACAAATCCAATACCGGTCTTGAGTTCGGCCATGGCGTGGCGCCTCGCCAGAATTCTGTGCCCGGCGAGGATGGCCGCATATTGCGGAAAATGCAGGCGCGGCGGGACGCTGGCGGGAGATCGGAACGTGGAAACGGTCGCGTACGCGACCTCGACGCGCTGTCATCGCCAGCGCGTCGTCGAGCGGGTTTTGCAGGCCGGAAGTCAGCTGACATCGAGCTGGATCCTGAGCCACGCCGGATGACTCGCGAACTTCAAGTAGCCAGAAAAATCGGGCAGCTGTTCGACTTCTCCAGGGAGTGCCGCGGATCACCGGGCCCGTCGTGGGTCTCGTCCATCGGGCCCGCCAGCACGTTCGCCTATGTCCCGGGGACCGCATCCCCGAGACCCGATTGCACCGCGCTATTTCACCTTGTCGTCAAGCACGAACGTGAGCTTGAGCCGAGCCTTGTATTCAACGATCTTGCCGGACTTCACGACGACCTCCTGATCGGCCACCCAGGCACCGGTAATTCCGTGGATGGTCTTGCTCGCACGCTTGATGCCATCTGCAACGGCATCATCGAAACTAGTCTTCGAGGTTGAGGTGATTTCCGAAATCTTCGCGACAGACATGATGTTCTCCTCGTTCTACAGTGTCATACGACCGCTGAAGCAACAGCGGCCTACCGATATCGTACGCCGACTGCGAGCGCTGCGCGGTTGTGTGAGTCAGTGAAGTTTCCGGTGCGGCGCGTCAGCGCCCTGAGACGTCGGTTGTCCCAGACACAGCAGCCCTCGCGGTCACGCCGCGCGCCCTCCTTCCGTCAACGTATCTTCTTTTTTGTCTCGAGACCCCGACGCAGGCGTCGCGCTTGGTCGTCGCCGCGGCCGAGACGGCGCCACAGTCCTCCACCTTCGCAGTCGCCTCAGATGCGACGCGCGAAATAGACGATCAGAGCAATGACAAGAATCGCGCCGAGTATGCCGCCGCCGATGTACATGTGGATCTCCTGTGGTTCTCCGACCATGTAATTCGACCACGCCGACCACCAGTCCGTCTGCGCGATAGCGCACGCAGACGCGGTGTCGGGGTCTGTACAACTGGCAGCCTGGTCGCGTCACTCGCCAACAACGAACTGTGTCTCGCAGGCATAGACGCTTGTTGTGGTTGGCAGCCCGGTGACGGCACCAACCCGCTGAAGTACTGGGCGCCGAGATTCCTGCATCGGCTGAAAACTCAATGAGTCGCTCCGGAATATCTCGCGCGCATATTCCAGTACGGTGTGCCGGACGATTTCCGGCGTCGGTTGTCAGGAGCAAGGCATGAGCGTCAACAAAGACCAGATCCAGGGCCGCGTCAAGGAAGCGGAAGGCAAGATCAAGGAATTTTCCGGCGCACTGGTCGGCAACGAGAAGATGGAGGAAAAGGGCAAGGTTCAGAAGAACCTCGGCAAAACTCAGGCCAAGTACGGTGACGTCAGGCACGACGTGAAAGACATCGCAAAACCCGCGTGATGTGGACGTTTCCTGGACTCCTCCCGCGCTCGCGGGCGGTCAAGGATTGGAAGTAGATCCCGCCGCTCAACGTCGATGGGGCGTGGTGCAGTCAACGGCGCGGCAGCGTCGGGATCGACACGGCGGTTCTTGATGGTGTTCGGTCCGGCTTCGCCATTCAGCCCTGCAATGAGACGATCACGTAGTCGCCAGGAGATGCCATGACACGCGCAGCCATGAAACTGCACCTGAAGAAAGACCAACTTCACCGGGACGTTGGTAAGGCACCTGGGTCCGAGATCACCGAGGCGGACATCGCGAAGGAAAAGTCGAAGGGCGGCGTTTTCGCCAAGCGCGCGGTGTTCGCTATCGCACAGATCGCGTCCTTGTGTTCGGCGATCGTATTGATGAGTGCTCGACCCCCCGCTATGCCGGGTGCTCATTAGTGGCCCAGTGATGCCCCCGTATCAGTGGGCCCTTTGTTTTTTGCCCAGAGCCCGGCACCGCAAGTAGCAGAACAACCACTTTGTGGCGCGTCGGTTCACCGAACGGCGCCGCCACTCCTCGAGTGTGGTCTGTCCGGATTGCGCGACATCGCGCGTAAAGGCCACTCGTGTTCGGCAGCGTACAGATGACGTGGGCAGCCCGCGCCAGGCTCCCCTCCCGGTCTGCAGTCAAACCGCTGACTAGCGACCGCGACGACCCTGGAGTACGACATGAATTGGGCAGACACGTTGAAAGGCAACGCTACCGTCGCATCGCTCGAACACGCCACGACTGACGGAGTTGCCCTTCCCCGCACGCAGGCAGCGTCCTGGGAACCATTCGAAGTCTGGCTGACGCGGACCAAGCAGCCTCGCGACAGAGCTGCCAACTCGGCTCCGGTCGGCACGCCGAACGGTATCGCTTATCGGCGCGACTAGCCCGGTCGCGGCCGCCAAGATGGTGGCTGATTCAGTGAGGGGGGGGGGCGTGCCGCGGTGCGGCAGCAGCCGATCCTCTTCCTTCTTCACGACCGCATAGCACTCGCAACAGAGCGATTCCAGTTGCGGCCTGTCCAGCACCGTGATGTGCCCGCGGCTGTACTTGATCGCCCCGGCTTTCTGCAGTTTCCCGGCGGCTTCCGTGACGCCCTCGCGGCGCACGCCCAGCATGTTGGCGATGAGTTCCTGCGTCATGATCAGATTGCTATCTGAAAGCCGGTCCAGAGAGAGCAGCAGCCAGCGACACAACTGCTGATCCACCGTGTGGTGGCGATTACAGACCGCCGTCTGTGCCATTTGGGTGAGCAGGGCCTGCGTGTAACGCAACAGCAGGTGCTGCATCTCGCTGCTGCAGTGGAACTCATCCTTCAGGCGCTGTCCGATCAGGCGGTAGGCATGGCCAGCGCTCTGCACGACGGCCCGGTTCGGCGTGGTTTCGCCGCCCATGAACAGGGCGATGCCGACGATCCCCTCGTTGCCCACCACTGAGATTTCAGCGGACGCGCCGTCTTCCATCACATAGAGCAGGGAGACGATGCAATCGATCGGAAAGTAGACATGCCGCAACGTGTCGCCAGATTCGTACAGGACCTTGCCGAGCGGCATAGGCACGAGCTGCAAATGCGGGAGAATGCGCTCGCGCTCAACGTCGGACAGCGCGTCCAACAGGTGGTTCTGCTGCGGTGTCTGGGTACTTGGCACTGCACTATCTCGCCGTGACCCGAAATGGGGTGTCGCCGTTTGCTAATTATACCCTGCGGCCCATCGGGCCTGCGTCACGCCACTCGCGTAAGCGCTGCAGGTCAACCAGCGCTGTCCACGACGGCCCGCTCTTCCTTTTGCACGACTGGCCGCTAAGGCTCGTTTTCCACCGTAAAGCGTCCGCTTGCGGTGCGCGGGGAACAGGACGGCGCATCCTCTCGTGGTGGAAGTTCGCCGCGGCATCACACACCAATCACACGCGGGACCGTCGCTGTTCGTAAGTGATTGATCCGGCGAGCAGGGCAGGACGGATCACGTGGGTTCGATTCCCATCACCCGCTCCAATCCTTCGCAAGGCCGACAATGGCAGCCGGGCGGCGGTCAGCCGCCGTCCGATCGTGCTCACCGAAGAGTCGCCATGTCGATCACGAACCGGTATTTGACGTCGCTCTCCAGCATCCGCTCGTAGGCGGTGTTGATGTAGTCCATCCGGATCGTCTCGATGTCCGACACGATGCCGTGCTCTGCGCAGAAATCGAGCATGTCCTGAGTCTCCCGAATGCCGCCGATCAGCGAGCCGGCAATGCTGCGGCGCTTGAAGATCAGTCCGAACGGGTGGGGCGAAGGGTGCGGATTCTCCGGAGCACCGACGAGCGTGAGCGTGCCGTCCCGCTTCAGGAGCGCCAGCAGTGCGTCGAGCGAGTGAGAAGCGGCAACCGTGTCGACGATGAGATCAAGCCTGTTCGAGAGTCGGGCCATCTGCGCCGGGTCGGTCGAGATGCAGACTTCGTGGGCTCCGAGGCGTATCGCATCGTCGATCTTGTTTGGCGAGGTCGTGAACAGCACGACGTGTGCGCCCATCGCCCGCGCGATCTTCACGCCCATGTGGCCGAGGCCGCCGAGGCCCACGATGCCTACAGCCTTGCCCGGACCGGCATGCCAATGGCGCAAAGGCGAGTATGTCGTGATCCCGGCGCACAGCAACGGCGCCACCGCCGCAAGGTGCTTCTCGTCGTGCCGGATCGTCAGCACAAACGACTCCTTCACGACTATCGTCTGCGAGTAGCCGCCGTAGGTGTTCTCGCCACCGAAGGCCGGGCCGTTGTAGGTGCCGACGAACCCGTTCTCGCAGTACTGTTCGAGCCCGTCGCCGCAGGACGGGCAGTGGCCGCAGCTGTCGATCAGGCAGCCCACGCCCGCGATGTCGCCTGCCTTGAACTTCTTCACCTGGGATCCGACCGCGACCACTCGGCCGACGATCTCGTGCCCCGGTACCGACGGGTACAGTGTGTTCTTCCACTCGTTGCGCGCGGTGTGCAGGTCGGAGTGACACACGCCGCAGTAGAGGATCTGGATCTGGACGTCATCCGGGCCCGGAACGCGCCTCTCGATGTCGAAAGGGGCCAGCGGCGTGCTCGCGGACTGCGTCGCGTAAGCTTTTACCTTGATCATGCCTCATGCTCCTGTGGCACTTGGGCCACGTGATTGACTTGACGGCGAGCTCGCCACGAGTTCGGCTGCTCGGCCTTGCTGAGACCCAGGCTCTGCCGCAGTGACCGTTCGGCGGAAAGCGCCAGGCGGGTCACGTACGCTCGCCGCCGTCATGGCGCCAACGATGCTTCGAGCCATGGCTTCCAGTCGTGCAATCGAGCCGTTGGCCCCGAGGATGAGTATGTTGCTCATGCCGATGGCTGGTGTCAGCGGCCGACGCGGGCCGCGAGGTGCGGCGGGTAGCGGTCGCCCTGGACCTCGATGCGTGCCGCGGCGTCATCAATGGCCTCGAGGTCGTCGGCGCTGAGTTCGAGGCTCGCGGCCCCCAGGTTCTCCTCGAGGCGATGCAGCTTGGTGGTTCCCGGGATCGCGGACAATCCAGGGCTTGCGGGCGAGCAGCCAGGCCAGCGCCAGCTGCGCAGGAGTTGCGTGTCCAGTCGCGCGGCGATCGCGGCGAGCAGGTCGACGGAGCGTCTTGTTCGCCTTGCGCGCGTCCTCGGCGAAGCGTGGACAATGTTGCGAAAGTCGGTGCTGTCGAACTTCGTCGTCTCATCGATCTTCCGGCCCAGGAAGCCCCTGCCAAGCGGACTGTACGGTACGAATCCGACGCCAAGTTCCTCGAGCACCGGGAGGATCTCGGTCTCCGGCTCCCGCCACCACAGCGAGTACTCGCTCTGCAGTGCGGCCGCCGGCTGACCGCGTGAGCGCGACGGATCGTCTGTGTACCGGCTTCCGAGAGAAACCGAAGTGCTTCACCTTGCCTTCGTGGATGAGTCCCTTCACGGTGCCGGCGACGTCTTCGATCGGCACGTTCAGGTCGACACGGTGCTGGTAGAAGAGGTCGATACGATCGGTCTTGAGTCGCGTGAGCGCGGCGTCTGCGACGGCACGAATGCGCTCGGGGCGGCTGTCCTGGCCCAGCGTAGCGTTGCCGTCCTTGAAACCGAACTTGGTTGCGATGACGACCTTGTCGCGGAACGAGCGACCGCCTCGCCCAGAAGCTCCTCGTCGTGAATGGCCCGTACGCCTCGGCCGTATCAAAGAGGTGACGCCGCGCTCGAATGCGGCGCGGATCAGCCGGATCGCCTGCTCTCGGTCGGTGGCTGGCCCGTATTCCTCAAAGCTGAGGCCCATGCACCCAGGCCGAACGCTGAAACCTCCATCCAGACCTACCCAGTTCCGCTTCTGCATCGTGCCCTCCGAGATCGCTACGCCATTGGATGAGCGTACGTTATGCGCGACAGGGCCAACAAACTAGCCGCTACAATTGCATGGACTTATGAACTGAGAGCATTAATGCGGCGCGAACAACTGGGTGAGCTGATGGCATACGCGGCGGTGGCCGAGGAGCGGAGCTTTACGCGTGCTGCCGCGGAGCTGGATGACCCGATCCATCGGCTCCGTCACCTGGTGCGACGCCTGGAGGGTGGCGAGCCTCGGCGTGCGACTGCTGTCACGAACGACGCGCAGTGTCGCCCCGACCGAGGCCGGCGAGCGGTTGCTCCGGACGCTGCGGCCGGCCCTCGATGAAATCGACGACGAAATTGTGTCGCTGAGCGAGTCGCGACAAGCCGGTGGACTCGATCCGGATCACCACGGCGGAGCACGCTGCGCAGACGATCCTGCTTCCCGTCCTCAGCCAAATCCCTACCGGCACTCTCCGACATCAACGTCGAGATCGCGCATCACTACGGTCTGACGAACGTTGCCGAACGCTTCGATGCCGTATCCGGATAGTGAGCAAGTAGCGAAGGACATGGTCGCTGTGTCAATTGTGCCCATACGCACTGGCTGCGATCGGATCGCCGCGTTCTTCAGTAACCTGCGCCTGCCGAAAGCGCCGCAGGAACTCGCTGACCACCGCTGACATCAACCTGCGCCTGCCGACAGCGGGTGGAGCTCTACGCATGGGAGTCGCGAAAGGCGGGCGCGACCTGAAGGTCCGGGTCGAAGGCCAGGTCACCGTGAACGACATAACGATGGCCTTGCGTGCGGCCCGCGATGGTCTCGGCATCGCCTTCGTGCCGATGACCTGGTGCGCGCGGACGTGGAGGCCGGGCAACTGCGTGCCGGGTACTCGGCGACTGGTGCCGACCGTTCCGGGATATCACCTTTATACCCCAGTCGCCGGCAGCCGGTGCCGGCGTCTGCATTGTTGGTCGAGGCACTTCGATTCGCGACAGGTCTTCGACCCCATCTGGTGCGACAAAGCGGTGACGACACGCGGGTTCAATTACCATGACCCGCTCCAATTCCTTGCCAAAATCAGCCAGCGTCAGCGATCTCCAGCAAAAGGTATATCGGCCGGCTTGCGACGGTCGGGGGCTTCTTCGACGGCGGGACGCTGCATCGGGCAATCGGAACCGACGCTCGCCGAGCATTGCTCCTCTCGCAGCACCTCGGAATGTGTCCGCTGGATCTCTTAAGCTGGCGCGCTCATCGCCGGCGACATCGAGCCGCTTCCGCGACCGGACGAGATCGATCGACGCGCATCGAACGGCGCCCGGAAAAGTGGGACGACCTCGCGCCGTTGAGTCTCAATCGCGCACCATCTCCGAAGAACGCGAACGTGAATGCGTTCGAGCTCGCGACTATGCGTAACGCGAGATGGGCTGTGGGGCACTGCACTGCCGGAAAGGGCGGTGAGGCCTTTGCGTCGCGCGCCACGTGGAGTGCGGGCGGCGAGATGGGCTCACACGCGTGGCGGCAGCATCACGACCTGCGCGAGAGGGGTAGTCAGCGAGTCGAGATGTCGACGGCCGGCATTTCCGTGAGCGGATTGTCCGGCTCACACAACGACGAATCCGTCGATCGGCGGGGCCTGGCGATGAACTGCGGGGACGTCGCTCGCCAGCACGCTGTGCCGGCGATGGCCAGGTCGCCGTCCCGGCGCGAAGGGATCGAAGGCGGCCGCCGGGTCGTTCATCAGGACTCGCAGGCGCATGGCCGGATGAGCGGCACAGAACCGGGCCGCGCAGGGCGCCAGGATCTCGGCGACGTACAGGGTCGCATGCCGACGGAAATCTCGCCCGCTGCAAGGCCCTGGCCATCGCGATCTGCGCGATCCAGTCACCAGGCCGGCCCACCAGCACGGCGATCGCATGCTGGACGAACACTTGGCCGAAGTCGGTGGGCTCGTGACCCGTTCGGCTGCGCGTGAAGAGCGGCAGCCCGACTTGCTCTTCGAGTTCCTTGATGCCTCGACTCAGCGAAGCTGCGCGATCTTCAGCGACTCCGCGGCGCGGCGGAAGCTTTCGTGTTCGGCCAGGGCCTGCGCCTGGCGAAGCAGTCGAGGTCAATCGGCATCGCAGCGGTCCTGTGAAGAGCAAGGTCGCCAGCATAGCGAAATTGCGATCGACTCGATAGCCACGGTGAAGACTTCTGCAACGTCACGGCAACCGAGTAGATCGTGGACGCAACGCGGCATGGCACCCGTCAGGTCCACTGATCCTGGCTGGAATTGCCGGATTCGGAACAAATTGGAGGCACGCATCAGCAACACGCAAGAACAGCAATCGCGCACCAGCGGCATCGTCGAATCCCGGCTCGGCAAGCTCAGCGACGACGGCTACCCACGCGGCGACGTTCAAAAGATCTTCGACGACATCGATTTCGAGCGCGCGTGCCAGGCGTACCTCTGGGCGCTGCCCGTCATGGCCATGCACAGTGGCAGGCAGAAGACCGCGACAGTTCGTGCGGGGAATCGGATCGTCATTACCTGACGTCCGAAGACAAGCTTGGCCCTGCTCACCGCCAACGCCACGACGCCTTACATCATGGCGTTCCCGAGCATGAAGGGCACGGGCCCGGCTCGTGATGGAATTCCGGCAGGCCCCGACCGCCGTGGCGTTGTTGATTTTCTGGGAGCGGCCCATCACGAACTCCGGCAAACCGACCCGACAGGGGCGGGTGGCAAGTACCTGATCCTGGACCGGACGACCCGGACATGCGCCCGGACGGCTATTACCCTCTTCCGTTCGTCCACAAGTGGGGAGCATTACGGGTGGCGCACCGCGTCTCCGGAGCCCGATCCGGTAAAGGCCATGGCGCTGGTGGCTGCAATATGCCTCTATCCCTACAGCCAGCGCGGACAACCCGCCACCAGTGCCCTCATCCGGCCCAACGGTCGCAAGTGGGAGCGGAACACAGCCACGAGGACTTGGCGTACTGGGAAGGGCTGTCCAGCATCATCAACGAGGAGCCCGTGCACGAGCGCGACCGGATGATCATGGAAATGCCAGCCGCTTGGGGATTGAAAAGGGCAAGCCCTTCAACCGGAGGACCGTCAGAAGCAGAACGCTCATCGAGGCGGCCCGCGTCGGCGAAGTGATGGCGCGCACGATCGGCTACGAAAAGCGCATCGAGGGCGCGAAGGTCTGGCCGAACGACAGTGGGATCTTCGCCGTCCCTGCAGGAGACCAATAAGGAGGCCCCGCACCATACGCAACTAGACCGACGCCCGCGCATGCCTGGTTTTACGAGGCGGGGGTGTGGTTGTCGGCATGATGGGGCGCATGGTCGGGAGTCGGCCAGGTGGATCTGGAATCGCAGAAGGACAGCCGATGGGCATTGGCTCAATGGCAGCGAGAACTATCAACTGCACGTGACACCCGATGACCCGTGGACACAGTGGTCTGTCGTTTACCGTCTATGACAATGAAACGTGGTGTCCGTGGACACGGACCAGCCGGATCGTTCGCTGTCTCGCGACAAGATCGTGAAGAACGCCGACGACCGGTTGACCTCTCTTGAGGAATTACCGAAGGCGCCGAGCGAAAACCGGCCTCGAACTGGATCCAGACGATCCCTGGCAAAGGCTCATTACTTGCTTCCCATCTCTACGGCCCGACCCAGCCCTACACTTCGACGGCAGCTGGGTACTACCCGTCATCGCACTGTGAAATGAACAAGTTCATCGATTCGGCTTTCAGGTGTCCGACAGGGAATTGAAGGCATCGCTTTAGACCATCGCGATCGAATCCGACCACGCTCCGGAGAAATCATCAACCACCAATGCACTTGCAGACTGGGCCTTACCGAGACGGACGTGGTCGATACCTACATCTACGTCCTCGATCGCTACCTGGTGATTCCGCCAGGAACACATCGACATGTGCGAGGAAGCGGTTCCACTACAACGTGATCAAGTTCAATGAACTCGGCAAGGCGAAGTTCGCAAACCGAATCTCGATGTCGCGTACCTCGAGGCGTGGACCTTCGAGTGGACGAGATCGACCCAATCGTCCTTGGGAGGTGCCGAAGTGGAAGGGCGCTACTACACCGCGCAAATCGTGGATGAATGGGCGGACATCCTCTCAACATCAACGAACGAATGTTCCTGACCGTCCGAACGGCCGGTTCGCGCTGTGCCTGACGAATCCAACCCGACATTCCCGACCGGAGCCTCGCGCATCGACCTGCCGTCGAGGAAGGCAAGACGCTGGCTCGGGTGGAACGCAAGGGCGACGACCAGGGCGCCGTGGCCGGCAGCATCAGTCCAAGCTGATCGATGTCCGGGACCCGAGGTCGTTCCGCGTGGAAATTCCGATGTTCCAGAAGAAAGAACCCATCACGGTCGACGCGTTCTCGCAACCCATGCTGATCAGGTAAATGAACAGTCGCCGGACAAGATGAAACTGGCGCCGGACATGCAGAAGCAGGCCCGCGACATAGCTGCCTTCGTTGCAAAGGCGGGAGCAATCGCGCCGCCATCGACGTGATGATCAAGCACAGGGAGAACCGAGCCTCGTGCAATCGATCCGCAGCTACGGCGACAAGCGCGCGGCTGGACCGCGACGACCGGCAAGGAGACGGGTTTCGGCAGGGACTCTGGTTCGCGTACCGCTGCCAGCTTCGCTGGCATCTGTGGAACAACGACCAGGAGGTCGTCTTATTCATTGGCGAAACGGACGACACCGGCGTCCGCTCAATGGCAGACAATGCATATGTCCTTGACTTCAAACCGGAGAACCTGCCGGAGAGCACGTCGATGCTTATTGGTCTGTCGACGTCGATGTCCCTGCCGGATTACCGGGTGGTCTCCGACAGGCTGGACCGGTTCGACTTCAACAACGGTCCAGCTCCAGTACGACGGGATGGCTCCCTGAAACTGCATCTGGCATCCGAGCTCCCGAAGGACGCCCGGAATCAAATTGGTTGCCATGCCCGAAAGGCAAGCCGTACCACCCTTAACCTGCGCATTATGTGCCGAAGAAGGAAGTCCTGTCGGTGAATCTACGTACCGCCGATCGTAAAGGCGGAGTAGCTGAGGACTGGCTCCCGCGGAAATACCGAAGATCGCGGGACGTCGCGAGTGGCGGCTTTCGCGTAGATGGCTGCATCAACACTTCGAATGGCGAACGGCTCTTCAGGGTCGGCTTTCACCGTGCCAGTGTCCGCTTCCGATGCGCGGGAAACAGGTCGGCGCAATCCTTGTGGTGGAAACCTGCTGCAGCGTCACACGCCAATCACACGCAGGACCGTAGCCATTTGTAAGTTATTGATCTGCAGAACGCGATAGGGCGGCCCACGTGGGTTCGATTCCCATCACCCGCCCAATCCGCCTCCTGCCTCAGGGCCGCTGCCAGAAGTGCACGCATCGGTCCTGGACGAGAGTAATCCATCCTATACTTGCGCCGGCGTCAGTTCTTCACAACACATAGCAAGGAGAAGCGACATGGACGGGGAAGCAGCAATGCACATGGGCGGCGTGCAGTTCGGGACGTTCCTGGTCGATGTGTTTGTCATTTTCATGTTCGTTCTCTGGATATCACTGTGATCTCGGTGTTCAGCGACCTCTTCTGTCGTGACGACATCTCGGGCGGGGCCAAGGTGATCTGGGTAATCTTCCTGATCATCGTTCCTCTGTCGGCGTCTTCGCATACCTGCTCACCCAGGGCGGCGGCATGGCCGAGCGCAACCAGGCTCAGGCGACGAAGGCGCGGGAGGAGATGCGGAACATCGTCGGCTTCAGCGCCGCCGCCGCCGATGAGATCCGGAAGCTCGACGAACTGAAGGCGAAGGGCTCGATCACCGACGCGGAATACCAGAAGCTCCGCACCAGGCTGATCTGACAGCGCAGCTGCGGACCCTGGGGTCATTTCCCGGTTCACACTTCGCTCAACGGCTTGCCGCGTTCAGAATAACGTCTGTTCGCGAGAGGTGACAGGCTGCTCACACCGAGCAGTTCGTCGTCGCTGCACTCCGCCGGGCAGGGTAGGGGCATCGGTTCGTACCTGATGCGGGATGCATTGCGCGATGGATGCAGTCGCCCCTGAGCACGCGGGTTGCCCGGCGGGAAAGCAAGCGTCGCCTCGACATCGAGATTCACTGTCTCGTTGTACCGCGCAAATGCTCGCACGCGGATGTGCAGCATGACGGCGTAGTCAAGACAGGCGCGGCCGCCCGGAGTCACTGATTCTGCTGCTCTTCAACCCCTCCACCTACGACGCTGCTGGTACCGAACGAGCCCGACTTCGCCGCGCACTGCTGGCCGTGAGGCGGTTCTTCGAGGCCAAGGGTCACACAGCCCTGAAGGCGGAAAGCCACGACGCGACCTGGTATGACGATTTCCTGGAGATGATCGCCCGCGACGGCGTCTTCGCCCGGTTCGGCACGCCGGCCGCGGTCGGAAAGTTGATCGGTGGAAGCGACGCGACGACTGCCCGCTGGGACACCGCACGCAACAACGACCTGAGCCAGCTGCTTGCCTGGTATTCGCTCGAACACTGGTACGCCTGGCAGGTCACCGTGCTGGGCCTGGGGCCGGTCTGGACGAGCGGGAATGCCGAGGCCAAGCATCTGGTCGGCCAGTTGCTCGCGAAGGGCGGACTGTTCGCTTTCGGACTCTCGGAGCGCGAACACGGTGCCGACATCTACTCCACCGACATGGTGCTGACACAGGACGGCACCGGCTGACCTTCGCGCAGCGGTGAGAAGTACTACATCGGCAATGGGAACTGCGCCGCCCGCGTGTCGGTGTTCGGCCGCGTGCAGCACCCGGAGGGTCCATCAGCCAACCCAGCCGATGATTACCTGTTCTTCCTGGCCGACCCAGAACACGCCGGATACACGCTCGTGCAGAATGTCGTGCACGGCCAGATGTA